>CAMNSZ010000001.1 GCA_946557105.1 uncultured Lachnospiraceae bacterium
AAGGCAGTTACCTCTCAGTGAGAGGCGCCCATCCTGGTGCTAACAGGGTGGGCATTATTTTTTTCGCTTGTGGTCCTTGTCTCTGTCGAGAAAGGCAAGCAACGCTATAACAAAGCTACCGAAAGCGATCAGCAAGCCGATCACCCCTATGAATATCAAAATGATATCTGCAGCTGTCATTGGCGCCACCTCCCTTCCTATGTATTCCGGCAAGCCGGTCATTGGCTCGGGAGGCTACCACCCCTGTCATGGGTTCCATAAATGGATTCTACCACAATATGACAGGGATTTCAACCACATCCATTTTGGAGTAGGAAAAGTAGCTGGCCATATTTTCAGTGTCATGTTAGTGTCACGAAGAAATTAAAAATGCCGGAAGCCCTTGTTTTATCAGACTTCCGGCTGAAATGTCCCCTACTCGAACTCAATCGTTCCCGGCGGCTTGCTCGTACAGTCATACACTACTCTATTGACTCCCTTCACCTCGTTCACTATCCTATTAGTCACCTTTCCCAGTACATCCCAGGGAAGCTGTGCAGCCTCGGCTGTCATAAAGTCGGAGGTAGTCACGGCACGAAGCGCCACTGCGTAATCATAGGTTCGCTCGTCTCCCATGCAGCCCACACTCCGCATATTAGTAAGGGCGGCAAAGTATTGACCCAACCCCTTGTCAACGCCTGCCTTGGCAATCTCCTCGCGATAAATGGCGTCGGCGTCCTGAACAATTTTAACCTTCTCGGCAGTTACCTCACCGATAATGCGGATTCCAAGACCCGGACCGGGGAAGGGCTGACGATAGACCAGATATTCGGGAATACCCAGCTCAAGCCCGGCTTTTCTCACCTCATCCTTAAATAATAGGCGCAGCGGTTCTATAATTTCTTTAAAATCCACACAATCAGGCAATCCGCCCACGTTATGGTGAGACTTAATTACCGCAGACTTCCCAAGTCCGCTCTCAATAACATCCGGATAAATGGTTCCTTGTACCAGATAATCCACAGAACCTATTTTCCTTGCTTCCTCCTCAAATACGCGGATAAATTCCTCACCGATAATCTTTCTCTTTTGCTCAGGCTCCGTAACTCCTGCAAGCTTGGAATAGAAACGCTCCTGTGCGTTTACACGAATAAAGTTTAAGTCGTATGGTCCCTCGGCTCCAAACACCGCCTCGACCTCGTCTCCTTCATTTTTGCGCAGCAGTCCATGATCTACAAAAACACAGGTAAGCTGTTTACCCACCGCCTTTGCCAGAAGCACTGCGGCAACCGAAGAATCTACCCCGCCGGAAAGCGCACAGAGAACCCTTCCGTTTCCGACCTTCTCACGGATAGCTTTAATATTAGTTTCCACAAATGAATCCATCTTCCAGTCACCCTTACAGCCGCACACATTGGCAACAAAGTTAGACAGCATTTTCATGCCTTCCTTAGTGTGCATAACCTCAGGATGGAACTGCACCGCATACAGCCGTTTTTCCACATTCTGCATACCCGCCACAGGACACACGGGGGTGTGGGCCGTCACGGTAAAATCATCGGGAGCCTTCTCAATATAATCTGTATGGCTCATCCAACAGATTGTTTTTGGGGAAACATCTTGAAAAAGTACTGTATTGGTATTTACATCCACTTCTGTCTTACCATACTCGCTGACAGGCGCGGTAGCTACCTTCCCGCCCAGCATATGCGCCATCAGTTGGGAGCCGTAACAGATGCCTAAAATGGGAATACCCAGCTCAAACACTGCTTTATCACACAGCGGTGAATCCTCGCCATATACACTGTTTGGTCCTCCCGTAAAAATAATTCCTTTGGGATTCATGGATTTTAATTTTTCCAAATCCATATTATAAGGATGTACTTCACAATAAACACTGCATTCTCTGACTCTTCTGGCAATCAACTGGTTATACTGACCGCCAAAATCGAGAACTACAATCATTTCTTTCTCCATTATGACCTCGCTTCCGCCGTTCTTCAGCTCATTTTATTAGTTGTACTCTAAGTAACTCTCTATCCTCCGACTGTCTGCCTTGCCAACCATGCTTTATCAAGACCTTCGTCGCTGTCAAACACTATCAGGCTTTCTGATTTTTCATATTTATGATTTATCATTTATTCACTGCGGTTGACAGACAAACAAAAATCCTGCCTTACCCGTCAAATCTATATTACAGTCTGACATAATCCTATGCAAACAACTTATCTGAATTGTTATCTGACAAAACATCCTTTTAGCTGATTCTCTGTCCGGATAAATATAAATGATCTTTGTTACTTTTCCTCAATTATAAAGTGATTGCTCCTACTTGTCAAAAGATTCTTTCAAATCCTTCAGAGAGGCAAACGTATAACCCATTTCCTCCCATTTTGTCAAAAGCTCATCCAGTATTTCACCGTTGGTTTTCGAGGTATTATGTAAAAGGACGACTGCTCCCGGATGAACTCTTCCGCAAAGCTTCTTAAATGCCTCCTCATGACTGGGCTGATCGTCCACATTCCAATCCACATAGGCAAGGCTCCAAAAAAAGGTGGAATATCCCAGCTCCTTTGCCATCTTCAGGTTTGCCGTGCTATATTTACCTTGTGGAGGGCGGTAATACATAGCCATCTCCTGACCCGTAACATCCTTATAAAGTGTTTTCACATCATCCATTTCCTTTTTAAAGGCAGTTGTATCAGAAATCTTAGACATGTCCGGATGATGGTAGGTATGGTTTCCTACAATATGCCCCTCTTCCACCATTCTCTTCACCATATCCGGAGCAGATTCCAAATAATGACCCACTACAAAAAAGGCAGCAGGAGCATTATGCTTTTTCAGAGCATCCAAAATTGCTTCCGTGTTGCCGTTTTCGTATCCACAGTCAAAAGTCAGATAAAGGGTCTTTTCGTTACTCTCTGCCATATAGTAGGCGTCATACTGTCTCATGTCCTGCACGGAAGCGTTTCCGGTAGGCTTTGCTCCCTCGGCGCCAAATCCCAGCCCCCAATTTTCCGATTGCAATACATTACCCGAGGTTTCTTTCGTTTCGTTTACCACTCCTGCTATGGCGCGCCCCACAAAGAACATCGCCACAAGCAACAGTAAGGTAGGAATTGCTTCTTTTATGCGATAATATTTCATACAGCAGTTCCTTGTTTCCTTTTTTCTGTTTCCTTACATTGTATTTTAAAATTTTTCTATTTATGCCTTTACACCCAATGGAACGCTTGCGGTTTCATGTATAAATAAGGCTTTGGAATACACCTTGCAAGTCCAAGCGCCCATATCCCCATTCTCTGCTAGGATATACAGTATCGGGATTCTTCTGTGTTCCCCGGATAAAATAACTTCTTATCTCACGGCTTTCAATATATTCACTATTGCGCTCCACAACGGCCCATTGCATAAATTGTGCCACGGCCCCTGTGGTAATTGCCGCCGCATAGCTGCTTCCCGTTCGACTCCCCGATATAGTGGAAACGTCAACGCCCGGAGCCGCAAAATCCGGTCTGATTTCACCGGTTCGGCTAAAGCCCCTTCCTGAATTTATATAAAAGCTTCTGTTATCCGCGTTGTAGGTGGAAACGCTGATAACCTCCGCCGCCAATGCAGGCTCGGTAAGGGTAATATACGGAGAAGGGCTTAGAAAATAAACAGGAACATTTAAAAATTCCGTAATTGGAAGCCACATATGAAATATTCCGTTATGCAGATTGCCCGTGCTCATAACCCGGAAGGTCCAGATTCCTGCCGTTGGCTCCTGCAGACGAAACAATATTAATTCTTCTCCCGACGCCGGCTCCACAAGAGTGGAATCTATGGTTATGCGGCTCTTCTCATAAACAAAGCCATATGTTATGCCCTGACGCACTCCTAAGCGCACCGGTGGTATCGTCTCTCCTCCCGGTGAAATAACGCTGATATTGAACACATCCGGCATATTTCCCCAAAACTCCAGAAAAAATCCTTCTGCCCCCTCATTTACCCGTATTTCCACATCCTGATAAACTCCCGACTGATTATCTCCTATCCTTTGTCCGTCCGGAGAAGACGTGGTGCTTTGCAGCAAATTTCCTTGAAAATGATGCGCGGCATTTCCTTCATTGCCGCCGCACACTACCACGGCACGACTGCTCTTTATTGCAATCATGCTCAAATAACGGGATAGCGCCATATTTCCTGCATGATCTCCCATATTTGTGCCCAAGCCGATACAGATTACCACAGGTCTTTGTGCCACAACCGCAAAAGAATCCGCATATTTGACTGCCAACATTATGTCATTCTCCTGATATGCCGGAACATCCTGCGGCACAAGATAAAAATCACGCAAATACTGCTTACATTCCTTCAGCTTTACAACCACTATATCCGCATTGGGAGCTGCCCCCACATACTGCGCCCCTGTACGAACATTACTGCCTGCCGCTACCCCCGCCAAAGCGCTTCCATGTCCGTTTTCATCTCTGGAGGGTACCACATCGTAAGGGTTCTCCGATTGCAGCGCTCTGTTGATATCTTCTCTGGTATATTCCGAGCCGTATAGAAATCCCTCAGGACGTGTGCCTGTTTGAATTGTTTGATCCCAAATAGCCAAAATGCGGCTTCTCCCATTCTCATCCCGAAATGCAGGAGCGGTATAATCAATTCCCGTGTCAATAATACACACTACCACACCCTGACCCGTAAGATTTAAGGGCGGTCCCTGCATCTGTGTAATTCCGCTGGCAACAAGGCTGCTGGGATCAAATACACTGCCGGCGCTTAATCCGCCGTTCCCCACCCCCCCTGCAATATTCTCTGACTCAATCTGCATAAGTCCGTACAGCTTAGGAATACTCTGATACTCAAAAAAATCGGCCTCCAGACTGGGCAGCGCCGCCTTACTGAAGTAAACTATATTAAAATAATTTTCTATTGTTTCGTAACATATCAAAGTGCCCTGCACATCTATATTTTCCAAAGAATAATCTGTAATGTAGTCATATACTTCATTTGATAATACATTTTCCATACAATCCATGGCAGCCTCCGCTTATAATGCTCTTTCTATTCTATGCAATTGGCGTCTAAATTGACCAAACGGCGCCGTGTATTTCCGGCGCCGTTTGGTCTTCTTTTACTTCTGTCAACTGACTGTAGCTTGAATTTAAATAGTACCGGTAATCACTAAGGTTGCTTCACCCGGAACCGTGGTCCATGCGCCTGTAGCCGTATTCTGTGTAAAGGTTGCAGCCGGAACATTGATTACCCCTGCATTAGTTGCAAAATCGCCTGTAAGCGTGCCGTAGGTATAATCACCGGACGGTAGTACCGCCCCGTTATAATATACCGTAATATTTGAAATAATAGGTAAAAAGGTATCCAATATCTGTACATTATTGGCAGCGGTGGTTGCTGTGTTTCCCAGATTTTGAATTTCAAAAGTATAAGTTACCTGTCCGTTCTCGGGAACCTGTCTGGGACTTACACTCTTAAAAATGGTTAAATAAGGCTCGTTTCTCACCTGTATACTGTTCTGTACCTCAATGGGATTAGAAAGCTCCGGTCCTGTCATGGTCGCAGTATTAGTTATCGTGCTTCCCGTATTCAATGGAGCAAATTCATTGACCTTTGCCTGATAAATAATAGTGGTATTTCCTCCCGCAGGAACGCTGATTCCACTAAATATTCCTCCGGCTGCGGCGCTGACGGTAGGCGTTGTCTGCCGTACTCCGTTCTGATAGTATTGTACGGAATCAGCCACATAGGTTAAGGGATACATCGTCAGCTCGTCTCCTGCCGTAGACTTATAATCATATGCACCCAGATCATCGGCTATTGACAAATCTGTAAATGGAGTCGTTCCTGAATTAACAATATTAATAACATAAGTTACCACTTCTCCTGCAGAGTAATTACCAAAGAGCGCCGTTTTTGTCGCAGCCAAAACTTCGACTATTTCTCCTCTTGCTACATTAGAATTTGTAATCACACCATTATAAGATAATTGTGCTTGATTTGTAAAAGTTGGCATAAAATATATCTCCGTTTCATATATTTACTTTTACAATATTTTATGACAGAACTTTCATATTGCTAACAAAAAAGTTTCGTAAACGACTTTTAAAAGAATACTTAACATTTTCCTTTTGAGCAAACGTAATTTCGCATATAATCACAACAAAAAAATAGAACCGACAATTTCTCCCATACTGCAATCAAGAGTATAAAACAATCTGTCAGTTCTATTTGTAAAATTATTACTGCTTATAATGTAAACTGATCAACAAGGCCTTTCAGTCTGTCTGCCTGTGCGGAAAGCTCCTCACTTGTAGCAGAGGTTTCCTCTGCAGCCGCAGAATTACTTTCAATAACCGTAGAAATCTGCTCAATGCCAAGCTCAACCTGATTAATGGATTCTGCCTGATCTGCTGCTCTTCCGTTAACCTCCTGTACACTGTCAGCCAACATATCAATACCTGCAGCAACCTTACCCATCGTTCCTGATGTCCGGTTGGTAATCTCATTACCCCGTTCGATTTCCTCCAAGGCCTTCTGTATCATCTTCTTTGTATTCACAGCAGACTGCGCGCTATCCGATGCCAGCTTGCCAATCTGATCCGCTACCACGGCAAATCCTCTTCCTGCCTCGCCTGCTCTTGCAGCTTCTATAGATGCATTTAATGAAAGCAAATTTGTTTGTGAAGCAATATCTTCGATTTCTGCAATAATCTTTTCAATTTGAGTGGAAGTTTCACTTATACGCTCCATTGCCGCTAACAGATTATCCATTTCCCGCTGCCCGTTTTCTATCTCCTGCTTAAACTGCATAGCCTGCTCATAGGATTCCTTGGTAGTTACCACTGTCTTCTGAGCAAGCTCTGACACACCGTTGACCATTGCCGTAAGCTCTTGTACAGCTCCGGCCTGATCGGTAGCTCCCTCTGCCAGAGATTGCGCTCCCTGCGCCATCTGCTCTGCTCCCAGAGCAACCTGCGTAGAAGATTCGTTTATTTCCGTCAATGTACCGCTAAGCTGCTCCTCCAACTGATGAATAGAGGTTAAAAGTCCTTTAAAATCACCTATGTAAACCTCTTGATGCTCCGATTCTACCTTGAAATTACCATCGGCTATCTCATGCAGCAAATAATCGGTGTCTGTAATAACCTCTTTCATAAACTCACAGCTGGCGCGCATGCTCTCGGCAAGTCTTCCCAATTCATCCTGTGCCCTATATGCAATATGAACATTCAAATCACCCTCGGAAAGCTTCTTCGCCGCACCTTCAATCTCATCCACCGGTACGCTGATACTCCTCGCAATCTTAACTCCAAGACGCATTGCAACAACAACACATACCACCAAAATAATTATTATGCAAATTATTGCAATTGCCAACATCATATTTGAAAAGGTAACCTTGTTTCTTGCTTCTTCATCCGCTTCTAATGCAATGCTTTCTAATTGCTCTGCAATCTCGTTTACTCTTGGCACATAACTTTCTTTCATAATAACATATGCTTTATCATGTTGTCCAAAAGCCACATCGCCCAGCATCTCTTTTACATATTCCATCGCTGCCAATCTGTCTTCATCAATTTTCTCAATGGCAGAGGCATCACCTTTATAGGTCTGCTTCATTTCATTTAAGATATTTCCCATTTCCTCCAGCTGTGCCTTTGCTTCCTCCATCTGCTGCTTCGTCACCTTTACTTCTTTATCCACCATGGCACTGAGCAGGGCACTTCTTGCCGAAAGCTGCGCATAACGTGCTTTCCACGTTTCAACCGTCACAAAATAAGTTTCATCGTAAAATTTGGAAAACTGACTTCCAATATTTTGTAAAATAATAAGGGCTACGATACTTGCTACAATAGAAAGCGCAATGACAATACCGAAAGATTCCAATAACCTCTTCTTAATGCCCTTTTTCTGCAGCTTTGCAGCGGCATCTACTTTTTTAATCTTTGCTTTGTTACCTTTTTTTTTCATAGTCAATATTCCCTTTCATAGACTACAGGGTCATTGCATCCTGTCTAGAAGAAAAAGGTGGGTACCCGGAAAATACCCACCTCATTTTTTATAAATTACCTAATTAAAAAATATATAATTACTTGTTAGCTTCTTCCAAGTAAGCTGCCCAAGTAGGTCTGATTGTTTCTCCTTGCTGTGCAGGAGTATTATCCTTGTTAATAGCCCAGAATACGTCAGGACCTAAATCAAGACCAGGAATCAAGGTATGATATGTTGTACGACCATTCTCTACAAGTCTTGCAATAGTAAGATCTACAGACTCGGTATCTCTGAAGTTCTGATAGTAACCGGACTTCCAGGTTGCAAAATCTTCAAAACCAGGAACGGGCTCTGTATACAGGTTGTAAGCAAATGCTAACTTCCAAGCCTTGTCAGCATCATAGCATGCAGGAATTGCATATACATTATCAGAGTAAATGTTTGTATAATCATCCATCTTGGGTCCCTTAGGGAAGCACAGGAAGCCAAAGTCATCTTCCATACCAAAATCATTATTAAACTGACCTGCTCTGTAGCACTCGTCAGCAGTAAATACTGCCTCGCCGTTTACATATGCAGTAATCCAGTAATCCCATGCAGCATCTGCAGGATAAACCATCTCATACTTCTGAAGCATATCATATGCCCAGTTCAAAGCTTCCAAAGTTTCCTCTGACTCAAGGTCATTGTAATATTTTCCGCTCTCATCCATAGCGATGAAATCACCGCCGTTGGAATATACAGCTAAAGGATAGAACAGAGAAGTAAAGTTAGCCATAGCGTAACGGTCGATTACACCGTCATTATCTGTATCTTCCTGAACAGCCTGACAAACCTCTTCAAACTTATCCCAGGTCCACTCACCATTCTCCTGATAATCATACAGGGTCTTAGGGTCGATACCTGCATCCTCCAGTAATCTCTTATTAAAGTACATACCACCCTTAGGCTCGGGAGCAATACCTCTAAATCCGTAAATAGCGCCGCCCTTGCTAAACATCTTATGAACGCCACTATTCCACTTTGACTCGGAGAAATCAAAACAGTCGATAGATGAAACATCATACATAAGACCGCTGTTCATAGCTGCCGTCAACTCAGCGCCCGGACGAAGTGCAAATATATAATACTCATCTCCACCGGTGGTAGCATAATTTGAAAAATCCTCGGGAACAGATGCCCATGAGCTGATTGTCATTTCCTTGATAGTAAAGTTATAGGTCTCCTGAATCCAGTCAAGATACTCATAACGTGCTTCCTCGTATGCATCGGAAGCCTCCTTGCGCTCGCCGTCGCCTGACCACCAGTCACGAATAATAACCTCAATACCGCCAAGGTCAATAGGATTTCCGTTCTCATCGGTTCTGACAGTGTACTGTCCAACCTCTTCCTCTGTGGAAGACTCTGCGGGAGCCTCGCTGGAATTATCATCAGCTACAGAAGCATCGTCTGCACTGCTCTTGCTTGCATCACCGTTTGTCTGTGTGTCATTTGCACATCCAGCCATGCTTACTGCCATAGCGGTTGCCAAAGATGTTGCAAGCACTCTTTTAACAATTTTACTTTTCATTTTTACATCCTCCTTTGATTATATACCAATCCCAAATCACGCCTGACACACCAGATATTCCGGATTTCATAAATGCATTCTTGGCATTCATCGGGAATAAGTATCACTTAAAATTACATCTTAATACCGGAGCTGCTCAAGCTCTCAACGAAGCCCTTCTGCGCAAACAGATAAAGAACAATCAACGGTACTATTACCATCAAGGTACCGGTAGCCACTATACAATTGGTATAACCTATTGAAGCTCCTGCATTATTCTTCAATGTATTGACGATATAATGCCCTAGCTTCTCTCCAATCTGAGACAGCTGGAGAGACAACAGCTTGATATTACCTAAGAAGGTACTGGAATAAAAACCATCGGTCCACTGCCAAACAAAAGCAAACAGGAAACAGGAAGTCAATATAGGCTTGGCATCAGGAAGCATAATTCTCAAAAACGTCTTCAAGGTACCGCAACCGTCCACATAGGCCGCCTCCTCCAATTCCTTCGGAATATTACGGAAGAACTGACGAATCATGTAAATATACAAACCGTTCTTCAAACCCATACATCCCATACTCATCAGATAATATGGCACTACAGAACCTCGTAAGTTAAGAGTATCACCTGTGAACAATTTAATCAAGCCCAAAATATCAAAATATCTAAAATGTAAGTGCAATGAGGTAGATAACGTCTGAGGTGGAATAATAATTACCAGCATAACGCATGCAAACCAAAATTTCTTAAACGGAAAATCAAACCTTGCAAATCCATAGCCGGCAAGCGTACACATCGCTATCTGCAACAAAGAAATTGTAAGCGAAACAAAAAACGTGTTCCACAAAGTTTTTCCGTAATCCATAAACATGGCTGCAAGCTGGTAATTATCGGTAGTAAAATTCTCCGGCACAGAAATTACCATGGGATTATACAAATCTCTCTCTGCCATGAAGCTTATTGATATCTTCTGCAATATAGGCTGTAAAATCAGGAAGCACATACCAAACAAAAGCACAACGCGAATAATTCTGTAAATAATATCCGAAATATTCTTCTTTAACAAATAGCCTTGAGACTTTTTGTTCCGTTCCCAGTACAGTTTATATCTCTTTCTTAATGATAATGCTCCTACTTTACTCATAGTAATAAACCCCCTTTGATATAATCAACGAGCTTATTCCTATAATAACAATTACAATAACAAAGTAACTCCATGCCATCGCCGAGGAGAAGCCGTAATTCAACTTTTTAATCATTGTATCACTTATTTTTTCCATTACCTCGTTATTGGATTTCATACATGAATCTACAATGGTATAAATCCAGTTTACTAAAAACAGGGAGCTTACCATAGGGAACGTAATCTTCCATAAACTCTCCCAGCCGGTACAGCCTTCAATAGCAGCCGCTTCATACATACTCTCGGAAATTGTCTGTAAGCCGGATAGGAAAATTATAATCTGAATACCTGAAGAAATTGCAACGTCGTATATACCGTCAACAACTTCAAATACCTGTTCAAAGGCCCTTGAACCTACACCCGAGGTCACCAGAATTTCCTTCAATGCACCCGTAATACTTGCAGCATTCGTCTCTTCCTCTATAACTGCCTGCACACTTGAAAGTAAAGAGTTATCATACTCTACACCCAGTATAACACCGGATGATATGATTACGGGCAGGAAAAATATGGCTCTTACCAACGCACGCCCCTTAAACTTCTGGTTCAAAATCAATGCAACAAAGAAACTGAATACCATGATTGCCAGAGAATTGACACACATCTTTGAAATTTCTTCTACAAGCTTACGGTTATATTCCGTATCCACAGTAAAAGCTCTGACATAGTTTGACAATCCCGCATATACGTTATTAACTCCTTGTCCGCTAATCTCTACATTACAGAAACTCATGTACAATGATTTGAAGAACGGATTTACCATAAATGCGAGGAAGCCGATGATGAAAGGCAATATGAAAATATATCCGGATATTGCTTTTCTTTTCTGAAGACCCGCTAATTTCTTTTGTTTCTTCATAATAACAACCCTTTCTATTCCTTCCTTAAATCTAAGTCTACCGAACCACTAAATAATCCCTTGCTGGAACCTTTTTCCCATCATTTGTTACGCAATCTTCATAATTGTAGTTTACATAAACCTTTGTACCGTCTTCATAAGTTGTACAGGACAATTTTTCTGTCATAAGTTCATGATTGACCATTCTCTGATTAAAGGTATGACCCAGTTCACTGTTATATCTTGTGTATATTTTGACCATCCTGTCATGCCATGCAGAATAATCAGCGCCAAAATACTCCGTATATAAGGTCTTCTGTAAGGCAAATGCCGTTTCTCTCATAACTGTAAAGTACAGACCGGCACCATATTCCGCTGATTTAAGAATTTCCTCCTCTTCGTTTTGTGTCAGATTAAGCGCCTCTCCCGTATAATTTAAATATCCGTGTACAGCAATCTGATAAAAAGGAACCTTTTCATCAATAATGGTGTATTCCGAACCGCTTAAATCCATATTGGTTACTATATCAGCATAAAGCGCAGTGTAATCATTTCCCATATTGATCATAACACCCGTACCCGCATCATGAATTGCCTTGACCTGTGCCGCCTGATTCTCCAGCATCGTCTGTCGGCTTACCGGCTCTTCTCTGTTAAAATCCGAGGACAATTCAAAACCAATATCACGGAACGATACGTTAGCACCCATATCATTTGCTGTCTTCGTTAAGTTGTTTACCATTTTTTCAATAATGGTAGGCTTCAAAAGATAATGAGGATCCTGCGAATCCCTCTGCGAATATGTGACTGCAGAATACGGATAAATCTCTGCTTTCTCCTTACTTACCAGTCTTGCCACATCAGTAAAAACGAAAAATCCGTCAAATATGTTACTGTCATATGCATAATTCGTTATACCGTCCAAATAAACGGGAATTCCGTTTTCATTGGCATTTGCAATAAAGTTTTTCAGGGTTTTCTTACTTCCCAAATCGGAAATTAAATTTACATCCTTCAAAATCTTTTGCTGAATACCGCCGTTCATCCATCCGCTCAGCTTGACGGACATATTATTAAATCCTTCGCCTTTAAGCTCCTGAACTATCTCGCCCGCTTCCTCATACGTGGTCAGTCTTAAAGGCTTTGAAACAGGTACGCCGCAAACCTGTGTTACCTTGTCTACCGCGCCTACGATTTCTAAGGCAACAGGTGCCTCGGCATCATCATTCAAAACAAAATATTCACTATACTTATTCTGCAGATACTGGCCATAAGCATTTGCCATATCCACATAACTACCCGAATCCACGAAACAATATCTGTTAATCAGACTTTCCTGTGCTAAAGAATCTTCATACACAAACATGTTTCCGTTATACTTATCCGAAACGTTATATTGCTCTCTGTGAGTAATGTTATAAACCGCATTTACATTATTAAAGCTGTTGTTCCTGCCGCTTATATCCGCCTGAATCGCTGCATATGGCGCTCCCTTTTCCATAATACAGATAAAGGAATTTTCATCCTTGGACATACCGAATACATTATAGTATGTTCTTGTCTCTCTAACCACCGCCGTTCTTACGGTCGCCATATCCCAGCCATATACATTTGCATAATAGCCGTTTTGCGTAACCTTTCCGTTATTGAAATTAATAATGGAACCGCCGCCCTCAGGTACAAACATAAAACCCTGCTCCTCGGTACCTGCAGCGCCAAAATAAGGCAGGACGCTTAAATACAATATAGGATATTCATCCTTATATTCAATTTCATCCATAGGCACTTCGACAATCAAATCGTCTCCGTCCAGCCTGTAAATCATATTTACATTAAATACCGGACCCTTAGAGGCCGCCGAAGACAAATCCAATTCTTTGTCCTCTAAATACTGCTCATAGGTATATCCTGCTTCCTCAAAAGCCTGCTGGAATTTCAGCCTTACGCTATCGTTTGAATTACTACGAAGTATATATACTACCTCATTTTCCAAAATCGGATAATCGGCAAGAAGCTGTTCCGGATCTTCCTTTTTACCAAGGTTATTAATATCATACTTCTTATAATACTGGCTTATCATTACCTTCATGGACTGATCCAATTTCCCGACCAGCTCCTCATAATCATCTTCCCTTATAACCGTGGGAATGATAAATTCCTTTGCCGTATCACCGATAGAATAATAAATCTTAATGTAATCCTCGCCCTTTTCAATATCATAAATCTGATTCTTCATACTATAGGCATAATTACTGTAAATTGTATCTACGCCATTGATTGTACTATAAGTCAACACTAAGGTTGATTGAAGCTTTTCCCTGTCCGCCGGCAAAGCAAGCGGATCCCCTGCCGCGTCGTCAGGCGTAGAATTCCAAACCATTCCCGTTGATTTCACAAGCACGGAAAACTGTGTTGTTTTAGGATCCAATGTAAACTTAATCCTGTCATTCTCCAACACCATTGGCTCGGTTTCGCCTTCATAGGCATTCACCTTAATAATTTCCTCGGGCTCCTTCTCGGTTTTGTAGAAAATAGTGACCAAGACACCCGCTAAAATCACAAGCAGGATAATCATGGGACCTATCATACTTTTCAATTGTTTGATTACTGCAGCTTTAAATTCTGCTTTTCTTACTGATTTATCCTTTTTCATGCTACTTTCTCCCTAAGCTTCCATGTCATACTTCTCATCTCCTATAGTCGGAACATTATTTCCCTGGCCATGGAAACAAAATATGCTATACCTTGACTAACCATACTGAAGAATAAAAGTAGAATAAATACCAATACCAACATAGCAAACACTGAAGCAATCATAAACAAAACCGTCTTACTCACTGAATACTCATGTATCTGTATCATTGCGGCAACAATCAACAGCGCAACCCAAACCAAGGAAAGACCGCTCAGAACACCATAAAATTCCGCCTCATCCACTGTTACCACATTACTGAGAAATATAAGCGGCACCCGAATCAACGCATATGGCGTCATAGCGTAACAGGTTGCCATATAAATCTGCGGCAGCCGCCCCTTTCCGTCGAACAATGTTGTAAGACCCCAATTGCCCACACAGAACAATGCTAACGGGAATACAATACTGGCTATATAGAGAAATATATTAATTTCCGGCCAATATACGGTGTTGAAAATGAAGCTCGTAAAATAGAGCTGCGCAATTCTGACTATCAGGGTAATGATCAATATTGTGTTTGCAGCCGCAATGGAACCCCTTTTCTCATGAGTCAAATCCCAAAACCCATCCATAGGATGAGTGATGCAGTAAAGCGAGTACTTCAACGTCGCCAGATAATGCGTATAAGTTTCTTTCTTTTTCAATGAAGCTAACATGCTTTCCTCCATTCCATCCTTATCGTCTAAAGATATCTGCTATATCAATTTCATGCTTGATTTTCTTGACCTTTCCAATTGCCAAGGGAACGCAGAGAACAAGTACCAGCCCCAAAACAATAAACAGAATATTTTCTTCTACCCATTGCTTGCGGTATTGCTTAAACGCTTTGGAATAATTATCAGCGTCAAATTTTAACTCAAAATACTCCATTGCCTCATGATATCTCTCCTGACGAAGAAGGGAACGTCCAATACCAATATACGCCAAATCGTAATTACCGTTGAGCTTTAAAGCTTCCTGCCAGGTCTCTCCTGCTTCCGTATACTTTCCTGCCTGAAATTCTCCAATTGCCTTGTATACCAAACTACCGAACTCCGTGGGTGTGAACAAAGTAATGCTGCAATCCAAGGTATCCAGAACAACCAAATCAAATCCCATATGATCCAAAGCTATAGGCGATTTAAAATAGCCGTCCTCATTTCCGTTACCGCCAAAGGTCCAAAGCATTCTTCCCTGATCGTCATAGAAGAAAAGTCTTCCTCTGGTTCTGTCCAACGCCACGTACACATCATTATCAAAAGCCGTGATATCCGTCATGCGGGAAGGTCCATCATAGCCTCCGCCCTCTCCCCAATATAAATCACCGATAACATACCATGGTCCGTTTCTGACGAGAATATCGTTTCCCAAAAGATTTAATCTTCTGATTGGATCGGCCGTACCTGCGTCCAAATCCGCCTCGGCAACATTACTTGTCACCGCATAGATAAATCCGTCATGATCCACATAGATACTGTCATACTCAGTGGGAACAAAGGATTCCATCTGCTCTCTCTGCTCTTTCGTTGCAATCTTCTTCCAAATGTAATCCGTCCAATCGTAAGTAACCTTTGTAGCTCCGATAAAGCCCGAGAACTCGCCGTCAGCTTCAAACTTTATCAGACCTTTGTTAACATTGGTTGCTATACAATATACTCTTCCCGCATCGTCAACAATCAATTTGTGCGGAAGAAAACTCAATGACTGATCAAAGTTAGGATCCGAAGGCTTGGTAAATTCCATTACGTAATTTAAGTCCATATCAAGCTTCAAAATTCTTCCGTTATTCTTATCGCAGATATACATATATCCGTCTTCGGTCACGGCTATATCGGTAGGTCCGGCCAGTGTATTTGGCCCCTTTCCTCCCTTGAAGTTTTCAATAATTCTTCTTAACTCAAACTTGTCAACATCCGTACGCTCCAGCTCGACTATACGGTTGTTACCCGTATCACAGATATATACCGTCCTCTCATATATAAAGAGTCCCGCAGGCATGTTAAGCTTCTTATCCAAGCCCAGCTCCACCGTAGTGAAAACGCCCGCCACATTATATGCATCGGGTGAGAATTGAACATCCCCCCACCAATCGTAATTGTACGTATAACCTGTATCATCAGCACATGCCACTATGGATGAACTTAACGCTATTACGGTACTCGCTGCAAAGGCACAGATTATTTTCATCATCTTTTTCATATTCAAATCCTCTTATCCAACATTAATCTTTCAAACCAGAGCTTGCCATCGTTTCCAAAATCTGACTCTCAGAAAAAATAAAGATAACAACCGGCACTATCATAACTATAACGGAAACCGCAGCCGCCTGACCCGTTCTCGCGATTCCGCCGCTCTGAACCTGCTGTAAAGCGTAGACAAGCGTCTTTCTCTCTTCTGAATAAATATACATAGAGGCTCTGTTATTCCAAAGACCCTGTACCGAATAAATTATCATGGTCAACCAAGCCGGCTTTACGTTTGGCATTACGATTCCCATGAAAACCTTCCACTCATTGGCGCCGTCAATCTTCGCAGCCTCAATCAGAGACATGGGAAGACCTTCCATAAACTGCTTCATAAGGAAGAATCCCATAGGCAATGCAAAAGCCGGAATAATAATGGACCAGTAGGTATCAATCCATCCCAAAGCGTTTATTATCAAATAGTTTGGAATCTGGGTTACATATCCGGTAAACATAAGCGCGGTAACAACTATGTTAAAGAAGGTCTTTCCGCCGGGGAAATCATACTTTGCAATTACAAAGGCTCCCATGGAAGCTATAATCAGATGACCCGCAGTACCTACAACCGTTATAAATACCGTGTTAAATATGTATCGTGTAAAGGTAACCCATGATTTGCTCATAGTGACAAACAAATCTGAAAAGTTATCAAAGGTGGGATTCTGTGCGAAAATCTTCGGAGGAAACATAAATAATTCATCCAAAGGCTTCAATGCACTGTTTATTGCATATACTAAAGGAAATATCATAGCAACTGCCATCAAAAGCAGGAATATATAAATGAAGAAATCTCCTACTCTGGAGCGGTTGGGCTTACGCCTTTTCAATTTTATTAACTTGTGTTGTGTGACTTTTTCTTCTTTTATCTTCTTACTCATATCAGGTTCCTACTCTTCTCAACAGACTTTGAATTGCTTTGTTACATAAAATCATCATTAAAAACAGCAAGGTTGCAATCGCCGATGCATAACCCATCTCAAATCTGGTAAATCCATAGTCATACAAGTGCGTTACAATGGTTCGCGCCGCATAATCCGTACTGGGATAACCGCACAGCTGCATCGTCACGTCACACACACCGAAGGACTGCGTAATCGTCATAACCGCACCAAACATCAGCATGGGTTTCATGTTCGGAAGAGTAATCCACCATAATTCCTGCCAACGATTCCTGATTCCATCCACATAGCCGGCCTCAAACTGAGAACGGTCAACACCCTGCAAACCTGCAACAAAGGCAAGGAAGCCGGAACCCAAGCTCATCCATAAGATAACTACCATACAAATGGGCAGCATATATACGGGGTTAATCAACCACAATACCGGAGTGTCAATGAATCCCAGATTCATCAGGAAAGCGTTGACATAACCGTACGCATCACCTCTAAAGAACACCGAGAAAATTACGAACAGGTTTCCTGCTATGGATGGCGCATAAAATACTACAATCGCTATCGTCCTCAGCCAACGCGGCAGCTCGTTTATCAGCCACGCAAAAAGGAATGAAGCGAGATAACCGAGCGGGCCCGTAATAATGGCAATCATAAAAGTATTTTTGATACCCTTTATAAAGATATCATCCTGCAAAATCAAATTCACATAATTGTCAATTCCGACAAATTTGGGCGACTCCAATACATTGTAGTATGTAAAGCTAAAATATATTGAAGTTATTACAGGCAAAATGTAAAACATGGTAAAAATAATTGCATAGGGGGCTAAAAAGAGATAACACATTTTGCTCCTTTTTGCCTTCTTGACAGCCACCTGAAAATTATGCCTGCGCAAAATAAAATATTTTCTTAAATACTCTTTCATTTCAGCCTCCTATTCAACCAGCAAACCAAATTCTTTTCGCTTCTTCATAATCTCGTCGTCAATGGTAATGGAGTAATCTATAATCGTCTCTCTCGGATCTTCCTTCTCATTGATAATCTTACGAATAGCATTGGTGATATGACGTCCGGTATAGTATCCGCCGGGAACCTCCCTGATACCTACAGTCTGATCCCATTGCTCGCTCAATACCTTAATATCTTCTGCGCTCCATGCAAGCTGACTGAAGGCGGTCTTGTTTGCCGTTGCATATCTTGCAGAAGAACCAAGCAACGCCTCAATTTCACGTCCGAAACGAACCTGCGCATCTGCAGAAGCCCACCATTTCATAAATTCCCAAGATTTATTTCTTACGTTCTCGTCTTCTGTCGATATCATCACCGTCGCATTGCCCGTAATAAAGTCGGACCTGTCAATATAAGTCTTCCCGTTTTCATCGGTTCTCTCGGTTCCGGGAATCAGCGTAAAGCCCCAAAGACCTCTAATCTCGGGTGCGGACACCACCAGAGTATTATATATGGTGTAGTTGGTGATACCTATAGGCATCTCTCCCGAACGGAAACGGCTTACAAAATCGTAAATCGTAGGCAGACCATAATCGGTAAAATATTCCGTGTAGTCGGAGAACGCCTCCACGCCTGCCTCACTGTCAACCACCGTTCTCGTACCGGCTTCATTATATAAATCGCCGCCATATTGGAACAACAAACTAAAGTACATAGACAAATCAGGCTGGTTTGCCAGCATTGCGGTAGTCTGTGCGGCGCTTCCGCTGCTTCCTGCCGCAGTAGGAATACCTATGGACATATTGTTACCCTGAATGGTGGGAAGCATATTAATCAAATCCTGCCATGTCTGCGGAGGCTCAAGCCCTAACTCCTCAAGCACATCCTTACGGTAGAACATAACCGAGAACTGCTGGGTTTCAGGAAGCGCATACAGGCTGCCGTCCAAACCGTATTGTTCATAGGAGCTGGGAGTAAAGTCCTTTAACACCTCGTCTAAATCACTAAACTGTGTCAAATCCTCCGCCGCGCCACGAAGCGCGTAATCCACCGGTACATTTGCGCCTGCGGAAATTACCACATTAGGACCTCTTCCCGCGAGAACCGCATTTAACAGAGCGTCCGCACCTACAATCTCGACATTCACCTTGACTCCCGTCGCCGGAGTAAATGTATCGTCCACCATGGACTTCAAAATAGTACCCTGATCGCGTCCTGTCAGAACCCAAACCTTGACAACCTCATCTGAATCCGCATCGTATACATCGCCGACAGCGTCGTAATCTACCACAAAGGAAGCGGCAAAAGACTTAACCTCATGCCAAATCTTGGCAAAGACGCCCGCCTTATCGTCCGGAACTTCGGCTTCGGTTCCGCTGACAACCAGATAATCCACATCCAGCTTAGTCTCGCTCATATTCAAAGAAGCAGTACCAAGCGCGGTAATATTATCCTTAAAAGTAACAAACTCCAGTGTAATCTTCTCAGGTCTGTTCACAAATCTCTCAAGCTGCTGGGCAAGCGTCTGCGCAGTAGCAATCTGATCTGCTTTCTGACCCGCATATGCAACCGTGTCGTCAACAATCTTATACAGCCTCTTAGACTCCAGAGACATCGCCTCCATTACCTCAGGATAAACCTGATCGATATGATAATCTCTGTAAGCATCCGGAGTCGCTCCCGTATACACAAGAATCGTACGGTAAATTTGATTCAAACGGAAAGTGGAATCCTTTATCTGTTCCAAAATGCTTCCCATACTGCCCAAGGTTGCTTCCATACGAAGAGTGTGCTCGCCTGCGGTCAAATAAAATTTATAAGGCGTTCCTTCTTCGTCTGCAAGGGTCATCGTATTCCAATCATTACTATAATCAAACGAGATCTGTTTCATCTCGTCAAAGGGCATTTCCCCGTCTATGTATATGCTTCGGCTGGACACGCTGCCTCGGGAATAATTCTGACGCCCTTTAACGGTAATATTATAATAGCCGTCCTCAGGAACCTCAAAATCCCACTGTATCCACTGTCCTGCCGTCTTCCATGCCTCACCGCCCGTATAGTTCAGGACTGTATTTGTCACACTGTAGGGTGATGTGGACGGTGACGAGCGGTCGTATTTTGCATACAAGGAGGACTCGGAGCGCACCGTTGCGTCCTCTCCCTCAATGACCTGCATATAGGTCAGGCCCTCGCCCGTGGCGGAGCTTCCCGTCTGTGCTGCAAGATATTCCTCATATGTAACCTTCTTTTCCACGCCCTTGACAGCCAGTTTTTTAATTGCCACCGGCTCGTTTACACCCTTCAGTGTAATGGTATTAATCCCTTTTTCAAAATAGAAGCAGAAAGGCTCGGTCACGTATCCCATATCGTCGCGGAAATAAGCTCCCTGCCAATCAAACACCTCAACCTGAGTAGGACGGATTTCATTTCCTTGATTGTCAGTCTTCACTTCTCCGCCGTCCACCCACATTCTCGTAAAGGTAAGATTATCGGCATTAGAAAAAGGAAGCTCACCATTGATATATAAGGCACGCTCCGCCGCAACACCTCTGGACTGAGCCGCCATATACTCCAGATAAATATTATACAGACCTGTCTCGGGGATATCTACCTCCCACGAAACGGAAGACTCGCTCTCTGTAAACAGCACATTCTTAGCGCCTTCATAATCGTTATATGCCTTAACGTTCTCTCCCGACACATAACCGAGCACATCAACATCAATCTCCCCTTTCGGGCAGGAAGCGTCCTTGTGCATGTAAAGATATTGGGTATAGGTTGCTTCTCTCGTATCCCCGTCAACATCCTCCATTAAATCATAACCCTCATACTTGTGGTGAAAATCCGTGACGGCAGTAAGATTTTTTACAATATAAAATACTGCCACCGCAACCACTATGCTTCCTAACAATACTGCTTTTTTAACAGAGTCTTTCATAACTGCCTCCCTGTAATCAAATAAACATAATAATACAATACATATAACTATTCATTACATGTATTTTGTCACAACGACCATTGTGTGATATTCATATTATACTTTAAAGGTTCTCAACATATCTCCTCAATTGTTGCTTAATTATATTCATCAATTGCTGTATTTTTTGTTGAAAATGACATTGTCACATTGTGCATTATTTACTTTTTCTCCAATAAAAGCCATATTATACCTATACAAGGTGACAGCTTTTTGGGTGAAAACAACGACATTTTATATAATATTTTTTCTTAATGCGCCGTGTCAAAGCAACTATTGCATTTCACGGCGCCGCGTAAGAAACGCATGCTATACCGGCCTCCGCCATGTCTCCCGGCAATTATGGGCGTTTAAGCTCACGGCCGGACCTTTAACTGCGCCTGAACCAATCCGTAATAAATCCCCTTTTTCGCAAGCAGCTCTTCATGGGTTCCGACCTCTGCGATATGATGTCCGTCGATTACCACCAGACGATTGGCGTCCTTCAATGTAGACAGCCTGTGCGCAATGGCAAAGGTAGTACGCCCCTCGGTCAGTCTCCCGATTGCCTTCTGAATCAGATATTCGCTTTCCGTGTCAAGACTCGCCGTCGCCTCATCCAGAATCAACAATCTGGGGTCGTTCAGCATGGCTCTGGCTATGGCTATGCGCTGTCTCTCCCCTCCCGACAGATTATAACCCCGCTCACCCACATAAGTGTTGTATCCGTCAGGCAGCCTGCATATAAAATCATGCGCATTTGCCAGCTTTGCCACGCGGATTACCTCCTCATAGCCGGCATGGGGCTTTGCAAATTTAATATTGTTAAATATGGTTCCCGCAAAAAGAAAATTCTCCTGAAGGACCACCCCTATCTGACTGTGGAAATTTTCCAGCTTAATCTTATGAATATCGATACCATCCACTAAAATCTCGCCATCATCCACCTCATACAGGTGCATTATCAGATTAATTAAGGTAGATTTTCCTGTTCCCGACGCGCCCACAAGACCTATCATTTCTCCTTTGCGAACTGTCAGATTTACATTCTCAAGCACCGGCTGATAAGACTTATATCCAAAGGACGCATTATTAAATATAATCTCTCCCTCAATTTCATGCTCTACGGCATCCGACGGATTTATGATGGCAGGCTCCTGATTCAGCACGTCGCCTATTCTCTCTAAGCTTGTAATCAGGTTCATGAACGCCCGGGGCATACCGCTCATCCAATTTACATAAGAATACAGCAGCGTGGTATAATTCACAAATTGCCACAGCTCCCCGCGGGACATGCTTCCAAGCAGAACACCTCTGCCCCCAAAATATGTCACAAGATAGATTCCCACGCCCAAAAGGAAGGAAAGTATCGGATAAAATATGGCAAAGAACACCTCGTTGCCCTTCTGGATTCTGGCATACTCGTCAGCCGTATTGTCAAAGTGCTCCGCCTCTCTGTATTCCTGACCGTAGGATTTCACCACCGCCATACCGGAAATCACGTCCTGAAGGTTATTGTTCATCTTGTCGCTCTTGATTCCCTGCAAGTGAAAACGCTTACGTATATTCTTTCTCCATGCCACGGAAAGCGTCACGGAAAAGGGCGCGAACACAAACGCCAAAACCGCCAGCTTCCAATTTAACACCAGCATGCAGATGCATGTACACACGAATAAAATTGATATTGTAAATAAATTACAGAATACATCCGAAAAAAAGTCTTTAATTCTTGCCGTATCCCGCACAATCCTATTCATCAGCTCCCCCGGACTTCTATCGGTGATAAAGGATAACGACAATTTCTGAATCTTGACAAACAGCTTCTTCCGCTGATCCTCGCCGATATAGGCGCCCAGCTTAGAACACAGATAACTTTTTTCCGCATTAATAACAACGATGCCCACGCTCGTAACAAGCATGCCGAGCAGATACACGATTGCCATCCCATATTCCCCATTCTCTTTAAGGAGAACGTCATCCACCAGCCCTCTCTGTATTGCCGGACCTGCCAATGTGGCAAGAGTCGCAGCAAGCATAAGCACCAAAATCACCAGCAGTCTTCCCACATGGGGCTTAAGCATTTCCCAAAAGACGGATAAAAGCCCTCTCCTCTTTCCCATACAGCGGGGACATTCCTTTGTTCCGGGCAGCGCCCTCCCGCACTTAGGGCAGGAGCGCTCATACTCGTTACTGATTACCCTCTCCGTCCTGCCCCTTTTCAGTATCTGCATCCCGCGAAACAGATAAGAATACCTCGTAAGATGCTTCGCCGTAAACCGTCCCAGTAAAATCTGTGTATCCCCCTTGACCAAATACACAATTCCGCAGGCAATCTGCGGCTCACTGCGAATTTCGTCACATTCCTTAAGCTCAAATTGTCTTGTCAAATTCCCCTCTTCCAAAACCAGCACTCTCTTGTTCGTCATCACCGTGTAGGAATCATGTCTGTAATTGCCTTCCAAATCAATATCAAGAGGAAGGCAGTAATAAATTTCCTCTCCGGGCACAAGAGCACAGAGCGCCAGATTTTCTTTTGACAGTTCATATTTTAATATCACTTTAATACCCGCCTTTCCGGCTTCCGTTTGTTATAAAAACAAATCCAATTTTTTGCGTTCGCCGTTGCTTAATACCGTTATATCCGGTATTTCAAAACGGTTTTCGTCAATGTCTATTATCAGAATCCTTGTCTCCGACAAATGTACTACGGCATTCCCTCCCATTTGTATGGTAAACCGGCACTCGCCGTAATTTGTCAAAACATTCCAATAGGCATAGCCGTATTCGTCCTTGATTCCTATGATTTTGGTAATCGCGGGCGTAAAATAGCGCAATGTCAGCTGCTCCCTTATCATTTCCGCCGTATCCGCATCCATATCGCTCAATTTTTCAATAATTCCTATTTCCTTGGAGCGTTCGTCCGTAGTTCTGACGGAAATAAACTCATCCTTATGCATAAAGGGAAACATTCTGACAACCTGCACTCTGGTATAAAATTCACCCTCTATTTTCAGGCTTATAAAGCCTGTTCCTGTCCGTGAAAATTCTGCGTTTTCATTGGTGATATAACGAATCCGCAGCATCTGGTCGGTTTCCTGCTCCATCTGTGACAATGCAAAATCCTCATTCATTTAAAATACCTTCTCCTCCCTGTCAAGAGCCTTTGTCTGAAGCTCCAAAAGCTTATAGTAGGTTCCCTTTAACGCCTTTAATTCCTCATGGGTTCCCCGCTCTATAATCTCTCCGTTATCAATCACTACCATATAATCCGCATCCCTAAGGGTGGACAGCCTATGCGCTATAGAGATAGTGGTTCTTCCCTGCACAAGGTAGCTTATTGATTTTTGGATAACTCTCTCCGTCTCCGTATCCACGGACGCGGTCGCCTCATCCAATATCAAGATTTTAGGATTGGCAAGTATTGCCCGGGCAATGGAAATCCTTTGTCTCTCCCCGCCCGAAAGCTCTCTGCCCGAGGCTCCTATCCTCGTATCATAGGCGTCGGGCATCCTCATAATAAATTCATGGGCTCCCGCCAGCTTTGCCGCTCGCATAATTTCCTTTAAATCCGCATCCCTGTTGCCATATGCAATATTCTCGGCTACCGTTCCCATAAAAATATAGGTATCCTGCGAAACCATTGCAACATTCTTTCTCAGCTCATGAAAGGCAAAATCCTTTACATTAATACCGTCTATGCTGATACTGCCCTCCAGCGGATCGTACATTCTGGAAATAAGATTTACCAGAGTAGTCTTGCCTGCTCCGGAACGGCCTACTATGCCGAACATGGAGCCGGCCGGTATATCCACCGTAATATTTTTGAGCACCGGTCTGTTCACTTCATAGCCGAAGGTCACGCCCTTTAGGGAAATATTTCCCTTGGGCTCCTCCACGCTCTTAGGATGTATAGGCTCCTGAACCTGAGGCACCGCATCGACTATTTCAAAAATACGCTGCGCGCTGTTCATACTGTCCGCCCACCAGTTATGTATCCTTGCAAAAAAGTTCATAGGACCCTGAAGCTGTCCCACATACGCCACAAAGGTAAGCAGCGTTCCGAGATTCATTCCCTGTTTATCGTCTCCCAGCAAAAACCAGACTCCCAGCGCCCACACGCCCATAGTGGCTATGTTCTGTGCTGCGCCATAAACAAAATGAAAATAATTCTGGCGATAGGTGATTGCTATCTCCGCTTCCCGCAAATTGGTATTGCTTCCCGCAAAACGGTCTATCTCTCTTTTTTCCTGACCGAAGCTCTTTACCACTCTGGCTCCCACCAGATTATCGTTCACCGTGCTGTTTAAGGAACGCTCCGCCCGATGCCTTCTGCCGAACATTATCCAAATTTTAGGCCGCAGATACATACTCACAGCCACAAGTACCGGCAGCATCAATACAGTAATCAGCGCCATCTGCGGGTTGAGGGTAAACATTACCGCCATAGTCGCCGCCAGAGATAATCCGTGCACCAATATATAGGGCGCTCCGTCTACAAAAAAGCCAGTGACTCTGTCGGCGTCCGACATCACTCTTGTCATCAGGCCACCCGTTTGCCTGCTCTTGTAAAAATTTATGGAGAGCTTTGCCATAATGCGGAAAACGTCCTTTTTCATATTCCGCACCACATCCACAACCATCTGCGCCGTCAGCACGCCCTGTAAAATCTCCAATAGCAGCAGTAAAATTTTGGTGGCCGCCATTGTGAGCACCAGAAGCAGAAGCGCCACAAACAAATCAGCGTTTTCCACTCCGTACCGGCCAAAAAACTCCTGACTGTCTAACAATATTCCGTTAAATAAAACCGTACCGTTCAAATAAGGCCAAACCAGATTGAATAACGCCGTGAGCGTGGTACATAAAACCAGCGCAAACAGCTTGATTCTGTAGGGCTTAAAATATCCCAACACCCTGAAAAAGATACTCCTCCTGTCCATACAGTTCGGACATATTTTCCTTGAACTGTCGGGATACATATTTCCGCACTTGGGGCAGTATGCCGCTTCGTCGTCAGGGATGTCAAGCTCCTCTCCCGCCTTGAGCTGCTCCACGCCCCTCACCAAGTGAGAGACCTCCCTTTTGTGCAGCTGCGTAAACATAGTAAGCAGCTTTTGCCCGCAGTCCGTCTCGACTGCCAGAACATTACAGCCTACTCCCATCTCTATCCACAGCCTCTTGATGTCTGAAAGAGCGTAGGCCTCCCACGTCCATTCCCTCTCTGAAACCCTTTCCTCGCAAAGTCCGTAGCCTTTAAAATAGTGAACTTGCTTCAGGTCGGGATCCGTCCTGAAAATTAACAGGCTATCCCGTGTCAGCAAAAGACACCCCTCGGCAAATTCACCTCTCTCATTTAAATCCGTTGCCGCAAAATATAAAATGTCCTCCTTTGCCTTTCCGCATTCCGACAGCAGAGAAACCACACCTTCCGGCAGCGTTTCGCTTATTCTAATTACTTTTTTCATATCCATACCTATCTGCAGCGCGGAACCGATGCGCGCCGTTTCTGTCCGATTAAGCCGAAGGATCCTCTTATTCCAGCTCCTTCGGCTTACTGATTACAATTTTTCCGTCAAGCAGCTCCACCTTCATCTTATTGTCGGTAAGCTCCAACGCCCCTAATAATTCTTTCGGAATCTGCACACGGCCCGCCTTATCCATAATGACATATTCCTCCTGAGTATCCTCCATACGCCAATCGATTGTGACCTCTTTCAAACGGTCCGCATACTTTTCTTTCAGAATTCTCTCACTGCTTATCTTACCGTCACGAATAGCAACCACACGCTTAACCTTTTTTGACAACGCCACATCATGCGTTACTATAAGGATGGTCTGACCGGATTTATTCAATTCCGTAAATATATCAAAAATATAATTTGCCGTTTTGGGGTCCACGCTTCCGGTAGGCTCATCCGCCAACAGCAGCTTCGGCGAATTCGCCAACGCTATGGCAATGGCGATTCGCTGCTGTTCGCCGCCCGACAAAGTATTCAGCCGGCTATGCTTCTTAGAGGACATTCCCACCAGCTCCAACAGCTCCGTCGCCTTCTCTTTCTTCTTCTTCACATCGGACAGGTGCATGGGAAGCATAATATTTTCGATAGCGGACAGATACGGCAAAAGATTTCTGCCGTTGTTCTGCCATACAAAGCCCACCGTATCCCTCTTATAGACGACAAGCTCCTTTTCCGTCATGGTAAACAGATTCTTTCCGCCCACAATCAAGGTTCCCGCGCTGGGTCTGTCCAAACCGCCGATCATATTCAGAAACGTAGATTTACCGCTTCCGCTGTTTCCGATTAGCGCGGTAAGCTCCCCCTCCTCTACGGCCAAATCCAGCCCCTGTAGGGCAAGCACCTCTGTCTGCTTGGATTTATAAATTTTAACCAGGCCATCCGCCTGTATCATATTTTCCGGCATAGCTTTTCTCCTATTCGTTTACAACCTGAACGCCGTTTTCCAGCTCAATCACCATGTCCCCCGCGTCCATAAGACCCGTGTCATGGGTGGTCATAATAATGGTCACGTTCTCTTTTTTCGTCATTTCCTGAAAAAGCTTTGTAACCTCAGCCGCCATTGCACTGTCCAGCTCGGCGGTAGGCTCATCCGCCAAAATAATGCTCGGTCTATGGGCAATCGCTCTGGCAATTGCAACACGCTGCTGCTCGCCGCCGGACATTTCCGCAGGCATATGGTTCAATCTGTTTCCCAGCCCTACCATTTTCAGGCACTCTTCCACACGCTTTTCCCGTCCTTCCTTGATACCCGCCAGCCGCATGGAAAACTCTACATTCTGAAAGGCGTTCATTGTGGGAATCAGCGAAACCGCCTGAAATACAAATCCAACCCCTGTCCTTCGCAGCTGCTCGCGCTCCCTATCGGAAAGCTTCCCGATATCCTTCCCGTCAATAATAACCGTTCCGGACGTAGGCGCGTCCAGAGCGCCCACAATATTCAGCAGCGTTGTCTTGCCGGATCCGGAACGCCCTTTAAGTATTGTAAGCACTCCCTTCGGTATGCTGGCATTTATATCCTTAAGCGCCTGAAAATCGCCGCCGGCTGTAGGAAAGATTCTGTTTACCCGGTTAATTTCTATAAGATTTTTCTTTTCCATTATTCTTCACCTAATTTCAACGCCTTCGTAACATTTAATTTGAATACCAGCAATATAAGAACCGTTAAGCACAGCGCCATAACCCCTACTACGACTCCGTATAATCTCACCATATCCTCCGTGTTGGTAATCAACTGCATAGGCAATGCCTGATTAGCCGCTGCATAAGCCGTCTGCAACATAGGAACAAACATCCTTGAGGTCAACGTACCGATTCCGATACCCGCCAGAATGGATAACACTCCCGAGAATATCTGCTCGTTAATCAGCATATGGAACAATTCTCCCTTATGCATACCGCATGCTCTGAGTACGCCAAACAGCATTTCTCTGGAACGTATGGACATAATCCAATAAATCAGATAACCCACGCCGCACAATATAATCGTAACAATAAAGCCCATGGTCAGAACACCGTTGGTTCCCTGAAGCAGCGGGTCCTCCACTACCTTCGTAAGCTGCGCGTCCTTATCTACGAATTTCTTAATTTTCACATCCTTATCTTCAATCCATTGATAAATACCGTCGGACGTCACATCCTCCTTTAACGAAATCCACACCTCATAAGGCGTTATCCCCCACCGGCGCTGCAGAGTGGCGATATTTGCCACTATCATCAGGTTTTCTCCCTTTTCTGCCGTTCCGTCCGGCTTTAAGAAAACAGTGGTGGGCTGATATCCCGGCCAATAATCAAAGAAATCAACGATTTTCCCTGTTGCTTTGTTGCCGTCCGCATCCTTATACTCTATACTGTCGCCCACCTTAAAACCATGTGTGCTTTGGAAGTTTCGAGATACCAAAATACCGTTGGCTTCCAGTGCCAGCTCGTTTAGATACTCATAATAAGGCTTCTCAAGCAGCCTGCGCTCCACAAAGGTTCTCTCGCCGAACTCCTTCGTATGGATACCCATAAGAATACAGCTTTGATAGTTTTTACCTTCCACCTGCGCCTGACACCTATCATCATATATTACCCTTGTGTACCCTGCCGTTTCCTCCAAGCCTGCATATTTGCTAAAATCCGGTTCATTGTATTCCTTCTTGCCGCTCTCTGTCGAAGAGGAACCCGCCATGCTTGAGTTATCCGTCCAAACCTCCTTGATCTTGATGTCCACCGGCTCCAGATATTCCGCATTATCCTTTGCGTTTTGCAGAATTGTGCGGGCTACCGTGGCATGGAACATGCCCAGCGATATGGTCAATATCATAAACAGCATGATAAATTGCTGCTTTCTGCCGTTTTTTATGTTCTCCATAAAGGATGCATAGCTTGCCGGCTTCCAAAAACGCTTTCCGATAGCATATACCAGCTTGACCAAGAGAGGCTGCAGTCTTAAAAACAGAAGACCCATTCCCATAATAAAAAGGGAGGAGCTGATGTACAAAAGCGGATCCAGCGAATCCCCCTGCAGCACACTCTGCACAAGAGAATCCTTGTTTTTAGAATAATTGTAAAATCCGTACAGCGAAACGCCAAGACAGATGACATCCAAAAACAGCTTTTCCCACCACGCTTTTTTGCGTAATGCATTCTGCTGCTTCAGCTTAACTATAGTCAGTCTGCTGTGCTTGAGCGCAGGAAGCGTCATAATACCGACAGACACTGCCATGACGCCTAACGCATAATACCATACCTCTTTTGTAAATACCACATTCAGCTCACGACGTATGTTGAATTCAAGGAAATTCTGGGCCGAGCCCAGTATCCTGCAGAACACCGTTCCTAACGGTATTCCCACCAGCGCTCCCACCAGTGTCAGAAAAACACTCTGATAAAAATACAGCCTGAAAATCTGCCCGCTGGAACCGCCCCTGCTCTTCATAACCGATATTTCATTTCTCTCCATATCATACATCTGACCCGAGATCATAAACAAAAATGCGCATAAAAGAATCAGCACCGGCACCTGCAGAATAAAAAGCGTAGCCTCAATCCTGTCCCGCTTTTTCTCGAAGCTCTCCAATGTGGCACGATAGGAGGGTTCCTCCATGGTACTGCGGAAAGGGCTCTCTTCCTTTAACCAGACCGTCTCGGAAAGCAACTTTTCCACCTGAGACGCCTTAATGTCGTCATATTCAAACAAGCTGAAATATGTACAGGTCAAAGAATATTTACCGGCGTTCCCCCCAATAAAATTCTCCCGGAAAAGAGCCTCGTTCATCAGGCATTCCCCTTCCATTTCATCCGGCTTCATCTGCCAGTAAAAATCTTCCCTGTCCTCCTCTTCAAAAACACCTACGATTTTTATTTTAATCAGATTACCGTCTTTATCCTTAAGGCCGTCAAATTCCAAGGTTTCACCTACCAGAAGATTAGCGCCCACCATACCCGCCTGACTTACAACCACCTCGTAGCTTCCGTCCTCTGCTATCCCGTCCTCCGAGTACATTTCTCCGTAAAGTATTTTTGCATGCTCCGGAAGCCCCGACATATATGCCAGACGAAGCGATATATCGCCTGCGTCCTGTCTCTTCATTGTGGAATTTACCGCAACCTTTCCAAGGCTGTAATGAAAAATCGTCTCCCTCTCATTCACTCCCAGCCTGTCATAAATCCCTGCCAGAAGCTCCTCCATACGGCTTATGGTCTTGCCGTCCTTCTCCTTCTTGGAAATCGTCACCATCTTATTTTTTGTGGGCCAATTTCCGCTTTCGGCCAGATCATTGCGCAACTCATCCGTCAGCATCCTGTCAAATGCCGCATTTCTGTAAAGAGGAAAGCTTACCACCGTGGCAATCAATAGCATACTGCCCAACAGAAGGCACAGAACCATCCATTTTTTATGCCATAATTTTTGTAACATTACTCTAAGCATACTTCCATCCCTTCCGTAAGTCCGTCTACTACCCAATAATACTCTGAATTATATCCGCCGGCAATAAAGCTCCGCGTCGTTATTTTTCCGTTTTCGTCAATAACACTCACATAAGTACGGCCGTTTATATCCTGCACTGCCTTCTTAGGCACTACTATCACATCATTCATTTCCCTTATAGTAGCGTTCACATCAAAGGCATACCAGCGCCCCCAGAAGCCGCCGCTAAAGCTATCCACATAAACCTGCGACAACAGGGTTACCTGCTCCTTGGGAATCAGGATGTAAACATTTTCTGTGGTAAGCTTGCTGCTTACGCCTATCTTTGACATGCTTGCCACCATACCCTCCGTTGTGTATTTCTGCCTGTTGGAATCCTCATAGCTTATACTTACCTGATTTCCAAATTGCAGCAGCTGCTTAGAATCCTCCGTGCGCACATAAACCTTATCCTCATCGGCAAGCTGTATCAACTCGCTGTCCGGCAGAATAATATCCTCCTCTTCAAATTGCCTCAGCCAAATTGCAATACCGCTTCTGTCGGCGCGGATCTGAGTAGTGGCATAATCTGCCTTCTGCTTTGTAATCGTTTTATCCAGCTCCGCTATCTGCTCCTGCATATCCGCGATGCTCTTTTTGTTTGCCTCCGCATCCAGCTTCTGTAAATCTCTTATTCTCTCTGCGAGACGGCTGCGCTTCGTCTCGTTCCTGCTTAACGCAACCTCGTCACCCATTACCCGCACGGTGGCAATCACATCTCCCTTTTTTACATATTGATAGGGTTGTATATCCGAACTCACAAAATATACCGTGCCGTTCTCTATAGGATTCTTCACATAACCGCTGACGGAATATTCCAGCCAGCCCCTGCCTTCGAAGCTGCTGCCGAAATTACCCTTCTCAAGCTTTGCGGTGCTGCTGCCGGTTTTTCCAGCATTCTCCACAAGAATCCTGTCCCCCTGACTGACGCCGGAAAGTATTTCCGTGTAGGCTCCGTCGCTCATGCCCGTCTTGACCTGCGTATAGACGCTGGAGTCGTCCTTTATCACATAGACATAGCTTCCCGTATCGTCCTTGCGGATAGCGCCCTTAGGCACGGAAATCACATTTTTTCTGGCGTCGCTGATTACGGCTATCACGGCAAAGTCTCCCATGTTTATTTCCCCGGAATCAAGAATGGTAAAGGTGGAATACACCGTCTCCCCCTGTGCGGTAAGACGCACATATTCGTCCGAGCTTATGGGTTGATATTCCACCTCATAACGTTTTCCGTCAATCAGGGCATATATGTCTGAGGCCTTTTTAATAGTCTGTGCATTTATATACTCGCACTTTAACAGCTTCCTGTTCACATCGCCCACCGCCACAACAGGAGCATCTTTTTCCATATAATAATTTAAGTATTGATAAGCGGTTATGGTAACTGCCTTTTCTGCTATGGCCACTACCGTTCCTGCCATTTGAGAAGTTATGGTCGCATCCCTCTTTTGCTTTTTCAAATCCTCCAGAAGCTTAAGAAAATGCGCGTGGTCAAGCTCATACAGCTCCGTCCTCTGAGCAAGCCCAAGCTCCGTTGTATCGATACTGTGCTTTAAAATACGATAAGGTCCGATATATTTATTATACTCTACTTCCCACGATTCGTATTCGGGATTCTTTACCTTCCCGCCCTCCCCGTTACCGCTTACGCTCGATTGGTCCACATATTCCTCGGGCCGGACATCCTCGTAGGCGTTCACACAATATTCCAAATTGCCAAGCTGTTTCTTCGGCTCCTCCAGACTGTCCGCAACGTCTGCTTTGTACTCCCCAAACTGCTCCTCCATATCCTTTATCTGCTTTTCCATGGCCTCTATTTTCTCGTCAATGCTCCGGGAATCGGAATATACAAGCGTTGTTCCCTTTGATACTGCCTCTCCCGGATATGCCCCGTAATCGCGGACCGATATGCCGTCGTCGGAAGAATACTCTTCAATATACGGAACCACCGTAGCCGAATACACCTTTGCGTCATAAAGATCCCTGTATTCCGCCTCCTCATAATTGACAGACATATTTACCGGCTCTATCAATTCAATATTTTCTCCTGCGCTTTGCATCGTCTCCCTGTTACCGCAGCCGGCAAACGGCAATACAAGGCTTACACTCAACAGCAGGCTTATAATAGTATTCCTTTTCATCGTAATATAACCTTCTCTCCTTCCGTAAGCCCCGAGGTAATTTCTATCTTGTCATCGCCTTCAAGCCCTGTCTCAATCCACTTTATCTCCCGCATATTATTCTCTCCTACGACATAAACGTATTTCTTGTCGTCAGCCGTATATACTGCGGATACGGGAAGCGAAAGCACCTGACTTTTCTTCTCCATAACGAGCTTAATCGTGCCGGATGTACCCGGGTCAATGGTTCCGTTTGTACTGCTCTCTGAAATAGAAAAACGCAGGCTTTCCCCCCACGCATCCATTTCATAGGGAACAAGCTTATAGGCACCGGAGCCGTTTCCGTACTGGATTGCCATATCAACCTCCTGCCCCTGTGAAAAATAAGAAGCATACTTGGTATCCTGAACCACAAAGATGCACTGCGTATTATCCATGACGGTCATGATAATCTCGCCTCTCGTCGAGGTGGAACCCTCAAGATTTTCCTTAAGATCCATCACGGTGCCGTCCATACTGGCGTATACCCTGCCATATCTTGCTTCGCTTTTAAGCTGCTCCAGCTGCTTTTCATCCAGAGCCATGGCGTCCTGATAGTCCTCCTTTGTATATCGGTAATTCCTCTGCAGATCTTCAATTCCCCCAACCAGAGCTTCATGTTCGCCGTCGCTTTGACCCGAATGATACAAATATTCAAGCCACCTTCTGGAAATCTCAAAATTCTCGTTTTCCTCTGCATGCTCCAAAAGCAGCTTATTTCTGGCTATCTGATATTCCAATTGCTCTTGCTCGCTTTCTCTGTTCCCACTGGAAAGCTCGGCTAAAAGCTGGCCCTTCTTAACAGAATCTCCCCCTTTGACATAAACCTTAGAAATCATTTTGCCGCTTAACTCAAAGCTTACCTCCTGCCCGTTAAGCTGCGTATATACACACTTCACTCCCTCGCTCTTTATAACATCGTCAATTGTTGCAACAGCCAGCTTATAATCCTTTGAAACAGATTCCTGTTCCACGATTACAATATTGTCATTATCTGCCTCTTGGGCGGAACAGCCCGAAAAAAAAGACATAACAAACAATTGCGCTGCCATTATCCCCCAAAACTTATTTAATTTTTTTCTGTTTATACACATGGCAACTCCTCCTAGTTGTTATCATTGTACAATTTCTTTTCGCTTTTAGCTCCCTACATTATGCTTTTTTTACTGCAATTTTTGCGCATTTATACTTATTGCACACCATTTACCGCCGGATTATTGCAAAAAATTTCCTCCTTTAAGCAAAACGATAACTAAAACATTTTGCTTAAAAGAAGAAATTCTTAGACACTATTCCACATTCGGTATGGATTCATCCAAAAGCGCGCCCAAATATGCCTTCTTCGGCTCCAGATTTCGGTCAAAAAGAAGCGGATTTTCTTCCTTTCTCCACGACAGATTATCGCTAAGACCCCAAATTGTAATTCCGTTAATGGGATAGCCCTCCTCCTTGAGCTCCTTCATATGCTTAAACACGGCCTTATATTTCCTCGCCTGTGACATATACGCGCTGTCGCTGTCCTCCTTAACGCCTATATCAAGCTCCGTTACCTGAACCGCATATCCCGCCTTACAGAATTGCTTCATGGCAAGAATAAATTTATATTGGATTTTATCATCCGTGCTTAGATGAGCCTGCATACCGATTCCGTCAATCAGGCCCTCGGTCTTTGCCTGCTCCAGCCGCTTAAGAATTAAATCCGTCTTATACATGCAGCCGTAATCGTTATAATAAAGCGTCATGTCCTCGGCGGCATATTTTCTCGCAAACGCAAACGCCTGATAATAATAGTCGGGGCCTACGGTATCGTACCATTTGTTGTTTTTCATCCGGATACCGTCGCTGTCGCCGTTCCCTTCGTCAAACGCCTCGTTTACCACGTCCACGGCATAGACAAGCCCCGGATAATTCTCGTTGAAATAACCGAGCACATCCGCAATATAATTTTCCATGCGGGCAAGCATAACCTCTCTGCTTACCAGTTTACCGTTATCCGTGTAATCCTCGGTAAAAAACCAGTTCGGCGTCTGGCTGTGCCACACCAGAGTATGAAGCCGCAGCTGCATGTTATGCTCCAATGCATATTCGATAGCAGGCGCGCATGTGTCAAACTTCACGGCCGCATGTAAATATGTATTTTCCAGATCGGCCTTACTTGCCGCCTTGTCCAAAAGATAATCCGGCTTTGTCTCATTCTCGCAGGTAATCTGGTTAAAATTATTTACAATAACTTCATCGTACTTATCTATGTTTTTTAAGACCGTATCAGGAATCGCCACTCCTATGGGAAAGGTATCCTCATAAAGCTCCCTAAGTCCGGGCGCTCCCTTCCTTTCTTCCTCCTTTGACCCACCTGTTTCTTCCTGTATGCTGCTTTCTCCTTCGGTCAAGGTTTCCTTTGTCTGGTCCGCATCACTGCCCTTACCGTCCGTTTCCTGCGGCTGTGCGCAGCCTCCCACTGCCAGTGCAAGGACTGCAAGCGTTACCGCCAACCGTAATCTTTTCATAAACGACTCCTCCTTCAATATACCATACCCCTATACAGAACGCTTTACCTTCCTGCCGCCTCTTTGTTATCTGACGGCATGCTTGTTCTTATACATCTCCTCCTCCGCTCTTTTGATAACGTCCTCCAAAGCTTCTCCGCCTTTTCTAAACGCTCCTCCCACGGCAAGCCTGCACACAAAATCCCCCGCCGCATCCGACAAAACATTATTCGCGTCCTTTCTCATTTTTTCAACCAACGATTCCACTTTATCTTCCGAGGAATTCCTCAAGAAGACAACAAATTCGTCGCCGCCCACCCTGCAGCATTCAAAGCCCGGTTCCTCATAGTGATGAATCAGATTGGAAGCCCGCAAAATGACCAAATCCCCCTCGTCATGCCCATAGGTGTCATTCATTCTCTTTAAATTGTCAATATCCAGATAAATAATCCCAAGCTCCTCTTCCTCCTGCAGTCTGGAAAGAAGCTCGTTATAATATCGTTTGTTATAAAGCTGCGTCATACTGTCATGGTTGCTGTTCCACGTTGCGTTGAGCAGTCTTGCCGAATACACCAGAATATCATTCTCCATCTTCTTCATGGACTCACACAGTCTCTCCAGCTCGTCGCCCGTCTGAATATGAATCTGCTGCAGCGGCGAGGTCACTCCGTCCTTCTCAAGATTCTCCGCATAGCTTCCCGCAGCTATCGTCATGGCATTAATCGGATTCATAATGCTCTTATTCATAAAAAGTATCAGAATCACCCCCGCAAAAACGGTAATCGCCGTGACTATCAGCATTAAATACAAAAGATAAGCCCTTTGCTCGGCCTCAACGGTATCCGTTGAGATGCCCGCCACCACATACGCAACCGGAATGTTATAGGAGGACTTAATAGGAATATAAATATCCGTGTGCTTTCCGTATTCCAGAGAAATGCCCGGAGAATAATTTACCAATGAATCCTTTATCGCCTGCTGCTTGGAATCATATGTCCGGGAATCTCCCAAAAAGGCGCCGTTCCCCGATAAGTCCGTATCAAAAATATAATAGCATCTGTCCTCCTGAAAGCTCATAACGCTCAGCTTTACAATATTAGAATTTGTATTCCGATAGTCAATAAGCTTATTCCACACTACATAATAATCCGAATCCCTTCTTCGGGTGCCCAGATAATTCTCCACCTTATCGCCATCGATAACAAGACAGCAGGTATTGATGACCGTCTCGGCAAGCTGGGCTGTATAATCTCTGTTTATGGACACATATTTATGATAATTGAACGCGACGCATCCAAAGTCAATCAACAGGCATATCAGAAAAACTGCCACTATGACTTTATTTTTAAGAGGTCTTTTCATTTTAACCGTACTTTCCTTCTGCATGTTTATCCCCGATTCCTATCAATAAACTCTTTCTCCGATATATTCGGAAGCATTTTTGTAATCAAACACCTTTTCTTCTACATAGTAACGCTTCTCCTCCACAGGATTGCCCTGCTGCAAATCCAGAATGATCTTTTCCACCCCTTTTGCCAAAAGAGGATTACACTCAACCGATACATGAAGCTTCCCTTCAATCATTTTCTCGAACGCCTCTCCCAGAGCGTCAAAAGAAATTGTTATGATATCCCCTTCCAGCCCATAGGATACGCCCTTGCGGTCCATTGCCTTCATTGCTCCAAACATCATATTATCATTTTCCGAGATAATGACGTCAATATCGGAGCTATCTATTTCTTCCAGCAGCTGCTCCATTACGCTTTGCGCCTCTCCCTGCATGAAATTGGCGCATCTGCTTTCCACAATCTTCCAATTTTCATGTGCCGATACCATTTCCACTATGCCTTCCGTCCTGCCGATAGCAGCCGTAGCGCCCTCTGTACCTTCCAGCAGCACAATGTTGATTTCTTCGTTGAGACGATTCTCTTCTTCCAGATAATTCTCCAGCCACCGGACTGCCTTTTTGCCCTCATCATAAAAATCAGAGCCTATCCATGCCACATACTCGCCGTCATCCACCGCAATCTGCCTGTCTGCCACGATAACCGGAACCCCCGCCTGCTTCGCTTCCTTGATCGCCTCGTCCCAGCCCGTCTCCACAATGGGTTGAAGAATAATATAATCCACCCTCTGCCAGACCAGATCGCGCATCGCCTGAACCTGTCTCTCCGGACTTGAATTTCCATCCACATAAATCAACTCATAGCCGCGCCCTTCCACAAAATTATTCAAGTAATCATTGGTGTTGGCATCTCTCCAATCCGATTCCTTCCCCGTCTGAATAAGCCCTATTCGCAATAAGCCCTCTTCCCTTCGAGGCGCCTCTCCCCGTATAATTTCTATAGTTTCCTCGCCGGCCTCCGCAGAACAGCCAAAAAGCCCAATACTTAAAATAAGCAAACAAATTGCGGCCAACCTGTTCTTCCTCATGTAACTTCCATCCCCACCTGCGCGTTGCGACACACAATAAAACCACGGCTGAATACGCATTTTTACTCAGCCTGCCAATCATACCGCCTTCACGGTATCTACAATTAATAATCATTACTAATATTTTGCAGTATTATTTCCCCAATGTCAAACGAAAAGTTGCTTTTTTTGACTGATATGAAATAATTTCCGGACATTTTCCCTACCCCTTATTGCTCCTTTGGCAAATGAATGTAAAGACGCTGTATCCGCTCCAAAAAATAAAGCCGGACCGGCAAGGCTAAACCGCTTGCTTTTTATTAAAAATAATGATACAATGGCTGCATAATCAACAGGGAGGAGGCTTACGTGTGTTAGTAAATCGTTTGAGATAATGATAATTGCAATTGATGCGCAAGGATAAAGTCCTTTTTTATTTTTGTGCACAAAATTGTATTATACCTCAGGCGAATTATGAAACACTACTATTATGCGTAGGCTATTTGTATCTGTTTTTTTTATGCAGATATATTTATATATAATCGTATTGAGGTATGCCGCTTATTTTTAAGCGGTATTTTTTTGTTTAAAGGAGTGTGGAAGTATGAATATATCAAACAACATAATTAAAATGCATTTACAAAATGTCTATTTTTTAAGCGGCGGCACTTATGGGGGCAAAACCACCATGTCAAAAATTTTAGAAGAAAAATATGGTTTTATACGATATTGCCAGGATGACCATTTTGACGAATTTTCAGATATTGCAAAGCCAAGCTGTCAACCTGCGTTAAGCTTTGACAGAAGTAAGGATTGGCATGGATATTTTTCCCAGCCGCCAAAGCAACATGCCGACCGGCTTGACAAAAGCCTTTTTGAAGAAGCCGAATTTGTAATTATGGACCTAATCAAGCTTTCCAAAAATAAAAAGGTAATTGCCGATGTCTGCATCCCAACTGAAATTCTTTTGCAGATTGCTGATAAGAAACAGGTCGTTTTATTATTTGCTCCGGAAGAAATGACGCGAAAACATTATTTTGACAGAGCTGATAAAGACGAAGTGTATCAATTTATAAGGTCTTTCCCGGACGGCGGGAGGCTTTTAGAGAACGTTATAGAAGCATTGCACTACAACGATGCGGAAAGCAAAAGAAAATACATAGATAGCGGCTTCTATTATATTGAGCGAACCCCCGGCGATACAACCGAAAAGACATTGGCGCTTATTGAAAATCACTTTGAATTAATGCAAAGGACTACGGACATGGATGTAATTAAGGTTGAGAAGGATGACAGAAAATGGAGTGAGCTGATAAATTATGCCAAAAGCTGCTCTTGGGAAGCGGGAAAGCATCTTGCTTCTATATTGGAGCAAAACGCCTTTGAAGATTGGGAGGGTGTTTTCGCCGCAATTAGAGAAAACGAAATAGTTGGTTTTTGTACTTTCCTGAAAACCGATTATTATCCGGAAAACAAATATTCCCCCTGGATTAGCACCATTTTTGTAGATGAAAAATACCGCGGAAACCGAATCAGCGGGATGATGATAAACAAAACAATTGAATATGCCAAGAAACAAGGCTTTTCAAGAGTATATATTCCGTCGGATATAGTTGGGCTCTATGAAAAATATCATTTCAAAAAAATCGATGAGCTTGAAAATTATGGCGGAGATATCGACAGTATTTTTGCAAGAGACATTTAAATTGCAGGGGCAGCGAAATATCAGTCTTATATGCGTCCTCATAAGGCATTAGTAAAGGCGTATGGTATCGTAATGCAGTCCATACGCCTTTATAAGGCTCAAAAATTTCTAGAAACTGATTTCCAAGACATTAGCATATTCCGTAGGCAGCGTCTCGGGCATATCCACTACAAGCGCGCCCGGATACTGATGAAAGCCCACCGGACCATAGCCAAGCAGCGCTACGGCGCTCACATGCTCCTCCCCTTTAAGACTGGTGATTACCGTACTTCTGCGCTCCTTAGATTTCATCACATAGACATACAGCTTTCCGCCCTTTTGCACAAAACGGAAATCATCGTCGTCCCAGACAATCTGCTCTTCCCTGAAGCCGTCAATCACTACATGGGCATGCCCCTCACCCGCAATTCTCCACGGCCTTGTACCATATACCGCTTCCCCGTTTATGGCAAACCATTTTGCAAGCTCGTCAAGTATCCATTCCGCTTCGGCGTCAATGGTTCCGTCCGGGCGCTGTAAAATATTAAGAAGAAAGGTTCCGTTTTTGCTGATAGTATCCACCAGAATGTCAAGAATGTGACGGGGCGTTTTATATTTTGCCTTTCTGTCATAGAACCATCCGCCTATACAGGTTTCAGACATCCACGGCTCAGAAGAAATATCGTGAAGCTGGCTTCTCTCTATATCAAGCGCACCCACCTTGTATATATTTTCCGAACGGTTTTTCTGGGTATAAACAGCCCTGTTTTCGCCGTGTATTTTTTCCGACGTATTGTACAGATACGCAACGGCCTCCAGCCCGTAGCCGTATGCCTTATCGTCGGCCTTATCGCTCTCGCTAAAGGGCAGAGAGCTGTCCGAATAAAGTAAATCCGGATGATAATTATCTATAATTTCCTTCATCACCTTCAGCCAGTATTCCCTGAAATCCTTATTCCCCGTAAGCCACACCCACTTGTCGGGCTCGCCGGGCTTAGCCACATGCTCATAATTATCATGGTAGAAGGCTCTATATGCCGGATCGTTACCGTCATAAGGGATACCCGCATACGGACCGTATGTATCTGCTCCCTTGTTTGAACGCCACCATGCGAAGGATGCGCCCAAATGCTCCGTCATGCCAAAGGGCATATTCCTTTTCTTACTTGCCGCCTTCCACAACGCACAGATATCCTTTCCCGGCCCCATATCCACGGAATTAAAGCTGTTATATTGCGACTTAAAATTAAAGAAATGATCGTGATGGGAAGCCTGCGCTACAAAAAATCTGGCGCCCGCCCTGTAATACTTTTCCATCAAAGCGTCCGGGTCAAAATTTTCCGCTTTCCACAATGCGCAGATATCCTTGTAGCCAAATTTTGACGGATGACCGTAGGTTCTTAAATGATACTCATACTGCTCCGTTCCTTGAATATACATATTCCTTGCGTACCAGTCTCCGCACATAGGAACGGATTGGGGCCCCCAATGGCTCCAAATTCCGAATTTAACGTCTCTAAACCAGTCGGGACATTTAAATTTTGTTAATGACTGAAATGATGCTTCGTACATAAAATCCTCCTTTGCTAAATACTTCCTTCCCCAAAACGCGCTTGTTAACCATACCGTCCGCAGATTGGCAGAAGCCTCATCTTGACTCAGGCTTTCTATTTACCCACTATTTTAGACTTGATTTCTTTCCGGAAATTATCTATGCTTTCAGTATAGGCACAGCCGCCTGTACAGTCCATGCATTTTTGCATCATTAATATGGAGATTTTTACATGAAATTCGGACAGAATAAAGAAATTATTAAAAATATGAATCATTGGAATATGGAGATTGATGATAGCGGATATGTGTATCTGAATCATGACAGCTGGCATTGCAAGGCGGTATGCTCCCCTTATTCCCGCCTGTATCTTATATCGGACGGCGAAGGGCAAATCGACGTTGACGGCAGACGAATCATTCTCCGGCCGGGATTCGCTTACCTTATACCCGCCGGGCTCACTTTTGATTATGGCTGCGCCGATTATCTGGAAAAATTGTATTTTCATCTCAGACTGGTGAAGCCAGACGGCTATGACCTTGCCCACGGACTGCCCTTTGTCTCTCAATGCACATTGGATAAAGCCGTTCTTGCGGATATGCTGACGAAGTACCGCGGAAACTGTTGGAAGGATGTCCTCCTTCTGGAACAGCAAATCCGGGCTCTTACCTTCCGCCTGTTAGAACAATACGACGTAATGCATAAATCCCTAATCTCCTATTCCCCGCTGATTGAGGAAACCATGCACTACATACATACCCATTTATCCGCACGGCTTACCGCCAAGCAGATAGCAGACGCCATATTTATCTCCGACGTCACACTGTCGCGGCGCTTTCATCAGGAAACAGGCAAAACCATCCACCAATATTTGGAGGACATGGTCTTTCAGGCGGCATGTAAGCGCCTTGCTGTTGGAAGCCAGCCCCTTGGCGAAATCAGTGAGGACTTAGGCTTTTGCGACCCCTTCTACTTCTCCCGCCGCTTCCGCCAACGCTACGGCGAGCCTCCCAGCCAATACCGCAAACGCCTAAAGCTGTAGAGTTCTCCATGGCGGAGGCAGACAAGAACCCTGAAACGTCTACTTTCCCTTAACCTTCAGGCACCGTACGGCGTTCAATACCGCAATTACCATAACTCCCACATCCGCAAATATAGCCATCCACATATTGGCAATGCCCATGGCCCCCAGTATCAGGCAAATCCCTTTCACTCCAAGGGCAAACACAATATTCTCATAGACAATACGGATGCATCTTCCGGCAATTCTCATGGCAAGGGCAATCTTCTTGGGATTATCGTCCATAAGCACAATATCCGCCGCCTCAATAGCGGCGTCCGACCCTAAAGCCCCCATAGCAATACCGATATCCGCTCTGGAGAGCACAGGGGCATCATTGATGCCGTCTCCCACGAAAATAAGCTTTTCCTTAGCGCCCTTTTCCTGCAAAAGCTTCTCCACCTGCTCCACCTTGTCACCGGGCAGAAGCTCGCTTTTTACCTCGTCTACGCCAAGCTGCGCCGCTACATGCTCCGCCACGGCTCTGCCGTCGCCTGTAAGCATAATTGTCTTTTTCACGCCTGCTGCCTTCAGCGCCGCAATGGCTTCCCTTGAATGCTCCTTTATCACGTCTGCAATCAAAATATATCCTGCATAGCTGTCGTCAACCGCCACATGTACCACAGTACCCGCTCCGGTATCCTTTGTATAAGAAAGACCCATATTATCCATCAGTCTAGCATTGCCTGCCGCCACCTTATGACCGTCCACCCTTGCCGTCACGCCGTGACCGCTTATTTCCTCTACCTCGGTCACCCGGCCGTTGTCAATCGTGTCTCCGTATGCCTCCCGCAGGCTCTTGCTGATAGGATGATTCGAGTAGCTTTCTGCATAAGCGGCATATTCCAGCAATCTTAAGCAGGCAGCGCTTCCCTGCTCATCTCCTTCAGTCACGTTCTCGCCGGAGGCTATCGCTTCATCAGTCATTTTTTCCCAAAAGCCCTCTGTCGGGTATATCCCCGTCACTTCAAAAACTCCCTTTGTAAGCGTGCCTGTTTTATCAAATACCACATATTTTGCCTGTGCCATCGCCTCAAGGTAATTAGAACCCTTCACCAAAATGCCGCAGGCGGAGGCTCCGCCGATACCTCCGAAAAAGCTTAAGGGAATGGATATCACCAGTGCGCAGGGACAACTGATTACCAAAAACGTCAGCGCTCTGATAACCCATGCGCTCCATTCAGCCGGATTTCCCATAAGCATATTTATGAGCGGAGGCAAAACGGCAAGCGCCAAGGCACTATAGCAGACTGCTGGCGTGTAATATCTGGCAAACTTAGTAATAAAATTCTCCGAACGGGATTTCTTCATGCTGGAGTTCTCCACCAAGTCTAATATCTTTGATACGGTAGATTCGCCAAACTCCTTGGTTGTACGGATTTTCAAAAGCCCCGAAATATTCACACAACCGCTTATAATATCATTTCCTATTCCCACTTCTCTGGGCACGCTCTCCCCTGTAAGAGCGCTGGTATTCAAGGTGGAGCTTCCCTCCACCACCACTCCGTCAATAGGAACCTTCTCCCCGGGGCGCACAACAATAACGGTGCCAATCTCCACATCATCAGGGTCCGTCTGCTCCAGATTGCCTTCCCCATCCTCTACATTGGCATAGTCGGGGCGGATATCCATAAGCGCCGTAATATTTCGGCGGCTTTTACCCACCGCAACGGCTTGAAACAGCTCTCCAATCTGATAAAACAACATAACGGCAGTACCCTCGGCGTACTCTCCCAATACAATGGCGCCCACCGTCGCCACCGCCATCAAAAAATTCTCGTCAAAAACCTCCCCGTGCAGGATGCCTAAGACAGCCTTACGCAAAATATCATAGCCAATCACCAGATAGGGCGCTAAATATAGCGCCATCCGCAGGTAGCCTCCGACAGGCAAGAAGTGCAAAACCACTAACAAAAAGCCTGCTGTGACAATACGATATAAAATCTTTTTCTGCTTCCTTGTCATAACTTATTTTCCTTTCCCGCAACAGCTCCCTACAAGAAAATTTCGCAATCATCCTCGACTCTTTTACAAGCCTTACGAACTTTCTCCATCACGGCGCCGTCATCGGCCCCCTCCGCAAATTCCACCTTCATCTTCTGTGTCATAAAGCTTACTGTTGCATCCGTAACGCCCTCCACCTTCTTGGCTGCGTCCTCCATCTTCAAGGCGCATGCTGCACAATCCACTTCAATTTTGTAGGTTTTCTTCATTGCCTTATCCTCCATAAACAATTTCTCCTTGTTCAAACATATGAACCATTGTTCATATGTTTATATTACCATATACTCCTTATTTGTCAAGTCTTTTACTATAAATTTTAAATTCTTTTATAAAATCAGCCCGTAATAATAGAACTGTACCGAAATAGACATTTCCTCAGACTTATGATAAAATTTCTTATGTTGCATTCACACCCCGAAAAGGAGATTAAAATGGCTACTTGGGTTACACATTTAATGATTGCCGATAAGGTAATGACAGAGTTACCCGGACTAGACAGACATGGATTTTGTGTAGGAAATATTGCGCCGGACTGTAATGTAGAGAACGAGGATTGGACTTTATTCACTCCATCCCGGGAAATTACTCATTGGATGAACGGAAGCAGAAAAACCATGAATGATTGCGATCCATTCTGTGAAGAGTACATACTAAAAAGGAAAAACGAAATACATTCGGAGGAGCAATACTCGTTTTTGCTGGGATATTACGCCCACCTTATTACCGACGCAGCATTCCAAGGAATGATTCGTGACGAAAAAAGAGTCGCAGACGTATGGAGCAGAATCAGGGCACATTCGGATTTGAGAGAGAATGCATTCGGATATCCCGAGAATTGGGATTCTGTCAAAAAGCTGATTCCGAATAACCGGCGAATGGCTGAGATTCATACAATGGAAGCAGACTATCTCAAAGGACACCCTGATTCCGGATATATCACCGAGATTCTGCCGTTAAAGGAGTTTCCCGATTATATTGATTATCTGCCGCACGGATGTATTGCAAGAAAAATCGGCGTTATGGGATATCTGCCGGAAGCGGACGAAGCTATTGCCAATCCCGTGGCAATTTCAAGAGCGGAATATCATACCTTTGTAGACCATACCGCTGCGCTGGTGCTGAGCAAATTCAAAGAAATGAATTTGATTTAATAAAATATAGCGGCATAAGGTTTCCGACAAAATTGCCGGCGCCTTATGCCGCTTACGATATTCATTTATGAGTATACCTATCTATCGAACCGTCGCTTCCACACTCACCGTCTTTAATTCCTCCGGCAAATCGCAGTCCGGCGACATACCAAGGACAGGGAAGCCATTCTTGTTCAAGTGAACTCTGTGGATGGCCGTACATCTATGATTTGCCTCGCCCGGTCTCTCCCCATGGTAAGCAATCATGATATTCCCGTCCTCATCCCTGTAAAAGGAATTATGGCCCGTTCCCATTCTGTCCTCAAAACAATAAGCGGACAACACCGGAGCGCAGGTTTTCTTCCACACGGAAGCGTCCAGCAGATTTTCTCCGGCATCTATCATCAAATACCCTACCACATAAGAGTAATCTCCTGCGGAGCCTCCTGAAAATGCAATATATACTTTGTCCTCCAATATCAGGGGATAGGGGCCTTCATTGTTGATTGTTCCACTTTGATTCTCCCAGCCGTACAAGGGTCTTGACAAGAGCACCGGCTCGCTTGTAAGCTTCCACGGCTCATTTTCGTCTATGGAAGCAATATACAGCATGGAGCCGGAATCCAGAGGGGTTCCGATTCCGTAACGTGCGGACCACACATAATAATCCTGCCCTCTCACTCGCAAATGGGTCATATCCAATGTAATGCCCTGCTCCTCCAGATACCTGCCGTCCTGACGTTGTACCCTCACCGGAGCCTCCCAGTCCGACGGGTTCATAATATCTCCCGCCTCTTTCAGCTTCATAATATGGCACTGGGGCGACCACTGTTTTCCTCCCACCGCAAAAAGAATATACAGCTCCCCTCCGATTTCATGAAATTCCGGCGCCCAAAAGGTCTGAATGAGATTTTTCTCCTCGTCATAGTCCAATATGCATTTTATCTCTATATCCGGTGCAAAAAGCCCTTCCACGGAATCGGCCTTCCTCACAAACAAGCCTACGGCGTTTGTGTTGTCATTGGTGGAGATAAAATACCATGACCCCTTCCACATAAATACAACGGGATCCGCAAAGCCTTCTGCAAGGGGAAAGGGATATACGCGCTGCAGGACTTCGCCGTTTACCTTATATCTGTTTTCGCTCAGCTTCTCTGCTTCATCCAGCTTCCATTTTACCTTCTTTTCATGCATGGAACCGTCAGAATATTGTATTACCGTCTTGAGAGCGCTTACCTCCTCAAGGCCGGCCACCGTTACCTCCTTCGGGCACAGCGCCTTAACACCCTTAAGCGGCATCCATGCGTCACGGATTCCCTGCAGAAGCTGCGCGTCTATGGCAAGGACATTCTCTGCACTCTCCAAATACTCTGCATATTCTTCTCTCGCCACCAAACCTTTTTCCTCAAAGTCGATAAAATCTTCCGTCGTCCAAAGAAGCACCTTATCCTGTGTTAAAGGCTCCCCCTGCGCATCCACATAATCCGCAAAAACGGCATATTTACCACCCATTGCCGCCGCAACAGGGTTCAGGGCCCCTCTCTCTAAAAGAGTATTATCTTCACTGATTTCCGCCTTAGGATACAGCATTCCGTAATTTCTGTTCAGCGCTTCATACTCCTTACCATCCATGCTTACGGCAATATGAACACTTTGAGCCAGAGCGCCGGGATAATGCACCCCCTGCGCTTTTCTCGCATACAGCTTAACATAAGCCGTCATTCCCTTCATGCGTGACTTATCCATGACACCATACCTCCAAAATGCTTTCTTTTATCAACATAACAAATAACTCTTGCTGCAGCCCAGTCCTTCTATTTTTTTCCCGTGAGCAGTATTACCGCCCCGTCATAAGCCTGCACGGAAGAAATCAGAAGCCTTCCCTCACACAGCTCTGCGACAATACCTTTTCTGTGCAGCTCTCCCGAAATGCTCCATTCTTCCTGCTCCGTTGTCTTCGGCAGTTCCACCTCGATAGTATCCTGACATTCCTCAAAGGAATGTACCGCCACAAGCATCCGTAAACCGTCACTGCCTCTGCGGCACACTGCCTGCCAGCCCCGCAGATGATTATAGCTTTCTATAGGAGGCCCCAGCCTGAAGGAGCGTCCGCTTTTGATAACGGGGGCACAGAGCTTATAAAATCTTATGCTTTCCTCCACTATTCTCCACTGCCATTCCTCCAAGTCATACACATCTCCTGAAAGGCACATACGGCCCAAGAAGGTATTGCACAGGGAATAATATATTCTCTGCTCGCTGTCCTTTCTTCGCAATACCGCCCATATCTGGCTCTGGGCCGGCAGAATCGCCCTTGTTACATTTGCCGCTATCACGGGAATTGCATTGCATTCGTGGGCGTCGGAAAAGGAAGCCATGCTTGTAAGCGCCTGCATGGAGGGTTCAAGACGATGGCCCCCTGAGGAACAATTCTCTATTACCAAATCAGGTATCTCCTGCCTAAGCTTCCTAAAAAAGTCCTGACTCGCCGCCATGTTCTGTCTAAGGCCCTCTCCCAGAGATTCCGCACCGTCGCAGCCCATACCGATATTGTCATTATAATCTACCTTTAAGTAGCCAAAGCCCCACTTTTTAAGATTGTCAATCACTCTTTCCTTAAGATATGCCTCTACCTTGGGCTTTCGCATATCGAGGAAGCGCCTCTGTCCTGTCTGAAGGGGATAGCCGTCACGGTGCAGCAAATATTCCGTCTCCTTAAAAATGTCGGACGCCGCTCCCGCCACCTCCATCTCATACCAGATACCCGGAATCATACCCGCCTCTCTGGCGGCATTGGCAACATATTCGAGGCCTCTGGGAAACCTGTCCGTGTTTGTAACCCAGTCTCCTATTTCGGACCAGTCGTTTCCGTTCCTGATATGCCAGCCGGCGTCGATAACACAGTAGGTGATTCCCTTCCCCTTCAGAATATCAATAATTTTCAACATATTTTCCTCCGTAGGATTTCCCCACGTGGTGCAATACTCGTTAAAAACTATGGGAAGGTTCCTCTCCGCCTTAGGCGCTTTCTCCAGATTCACCGTCTGGGCGCTGGTCAGCCGATAGCTTATGCCATCCACATCCTCGGCCGCCACCGTTATAACTGCCCTTGGAGTTTCAAACAGCTCTTCTTTTTTGAGATATTTCATCCAATGGCCGAACTCTCTGTCGGCCAGACCGCCCGACAAGGCAATCCTGTCGTCTCTGTTATAGACCTCCATCTGCCATGACGCCGGATGACACAGCTGTATTCCTATACCGTAGCCAAATCCGGTATCTTCCGCTATCATCCACGGAAAATACCGGCGTACCGGCATGGAACCCACCTGTCCGAAGCGCACGCTGTTCGCCCCGATTCTCAGCCATGCCGGTTCAAGCTGCAGCTCCAAAAAAGGCGTGCTTTGAAGCTTACCCTCCATGCTCCACTTACTCTGCATACGGTGAAGAACAAAATCCTCCATTCTAAGCTCCGGGCTTAAACAGGAAAAGGCACATAGATTATAGGAGGAAATCATCTCCACCCCCACCTCTTCCTCCCTGTGGGAAAGCACCTGTGTATACTGATTCATAAAAAGACTTCCACACGCATACTCCAGAATATGGAAGGCCTCCACGCCGTCCTTTTCCAGTATGGTCGTCACCTTCAAGGTATCTCCTTGCTCCACCTTCTGCTCCCGGAATAACAGTCCTGTAGAGGAGGCGCTGTTTCGCATGGAATGCCCATGGGAAAAGCCGTCCGGATAAGCGTCTCCCAAAAGCTTCAGCTGTACGACAGGCTCAATGCTCCACCAGCCCTCCAGCGTCAGCTTATCCTTAAGCCCCCATGGCAGCAAGGTAAGTCCACAGGTTTTTGTGTCGGTTTCCAACAGATAAATGGCGCACATATCGCCCAACCGGAAACTACTGTATATTTTTTTCATAATTGTCCATACCTCTTTGTCTAATCTCCCCATGACACATGAAACATATCTGCGTTCCTGTTTTCTCCCTCCTTAGCGCATACGACTAAGGAGGGAGAAAACGGCTTCTTCCAAACATAAGACTATCTCAATGTAAACGACTTAAGCTGTGCGTTGCCGTCTCCTGTGTAAGTCAGATAAATCGCTTGTCTGCCGTCGGGAATATTGATGGGCGCGGTATACTCCTCCCACACGTTCGCATAATTTACCTTAAGCCTTGCCAGCGCCTCTCCGTTCCACGCAGTTCTCACTTCAAACACGCCTCCGGCATAGCCTCTCACCTTAATACTGATTTCCTTTACGCCGTGGCAGTCAAAATACTTAAAGCCTGCCGTAGCGGAATTCTGGATATTCGCTATATACCCCAGCTCCTCGTCTCCGTCTCTGCCGTCCTGCATAATCTTAGGAAAATGGCTGTCTCCCACATACTTGGAAGGAATATCCGTGAAAAGATTACATGCAATATAGGCGGGATACTCTCCCTTACCCTCCAAGGGCCCTCCGTTCAAGCCGCAGGATGTCATCTCCACCTGAGGAATAGTTCCGTCGGGCAGAACCGTCAGCTTCTCCGCACAGCCCTGTCTGCTATACCATGTACCATTGGTATGGCGATGATAGAAAATATACCAGTCTCCCTTTATTTCCACAATGCTTCCGTGATTGTTTGCGCCATATGCCATAGGTTGGTCGGCAGGCTTATAGCTGTCGATATGTAAATCGCAGTTGCTTACGATTACCCCTCTGTAGGTAAAGCCTGCGGTTGGATTTTTACTGGTTGCATAACAAAGCTCATGCATAACCGCCGAGGAATAAACAAAATAATAGGTATCTCCTATTTTGCGTATGGAGGGCGCCTCAAAGAATTCATGACCTTCAAATCCCGTTCCTCCGCCGTATTCGCAGCCCGGAGCAACAAATACCGGCTCCTCCACAATGGTAAGCATATCGGCGGCAAGAACCGTTGCCATTGCACCGTGGCGGGATTTATCTCCTCTGCCGCAGAAGCCTGTGTACAGATAAGTCTTGTTTCCTTCCGTTAGCACACCCGGGTCAAACTGAGGCTCGTCGCCCTGTCTGTCTCCCAGACGGGTGCCGTCCGCATAATGTACATAGCCGTAAAATTCATATTTCCCCGCCGGAGTGTCACATACCGCAACAGATACCACGGAAACATGGTCCAGCACATAATACAGATAATACCTGCCGTCCGGTCCCACGGTTACGTCCGGCGCATACAGACACATTTTGCCGTCCTTATTCAACGGGTCTTCATTTTTGGGATAAATAACGCCCTCGTAACGCCAGTCCGCAAGGTTATCAATAGGCGCCGACCAGCACACATAATCACCCATGCAAAACACATAACCGTTATAAAAATCGTGCGAGCCATAAATGTAAACTCTGTCTCCAAATACATAGGGTTCTCCGTCGGGAATGTACTCCCATGAAGGTAAATAAGGGTTAAATGCTTGTTTTTTCATAGATTTCTTTTTCCTCCTTGACTGTTCCGTCTCTTTGAATTAAAAATGTAATTATTACTCTTTCTTTATGCTTCTCCGAAGACTCCATATAAAGCCTTTGGGATTGTTCCTCCCAAATAAAGAAGGTTCTCCGGTAATCGCCCTTCTCATATCCGTAACCGTCTCCTTCATCCTCATAAAGCATGAACTTCCCGTCTCTGCCTGTATACACATCCAATATCAGCCTTTTTGTCATTTCTGCGGTAGACTGTAACGGAACGGTTCTTGGAATCACGCTGCCCTCCCTGACAAATATAGGAATCCTCTCAAGGGGCGCCTCGGCCTCAATCCATTGCCCTCCCTCGTAATAGACGCGGCTCCAATAATCATACCAACCCGTTCCCTCCGGCAAATATACCGTCCTGCTGCACGGCATATCCATAAGCTCCAGCGAATTCCTATTATAATACATGGGGTCTGTGATGGGGCACACCATAAGCTCCTCCCCAAACAAATACTGATCGCTTATCTGTCTGGCGGCGTCATCCTCCGGAAATGCAAAGGCAAGCAGCTTTATCATGGAGGCGTCCTCCAGCCAGACGCGTCCGGCAAGAGAATAAATATACGGCATCAATTCATAACGAAGGCGGTTCGCCTGTAAAAGCGCTTCGTAAAAGGGGTCTCCCTCCTCGCCGAACTGCCACAGCTCCCTGCGGCAATCCGTTCCGTGTCCTCTGAAAACAGGTAAGAAGCCCGCCCACTGATACCATCTGACAAAAAGCTCCCGGTATCCCATATCCTGAGTAGTTTCTTCATAATCGCCCTTCCAGTACCATAATCCGCCCTCCTTGACAAAAAAGGCTCCTATATCTACCGTCCAGTAGGGCAGACCGCTGGCACAAAAGCTAAGCCCCGCCGCTATCTGCCTTTTTAAGGTATCCCAGCTTGCCGCAATATCTCCCGACCATAGTATGGCGCCGTAGCGCTGCTGTCCGGTATAACCGCTTCTGGTCAGATTCACCACACGCTTTTCCTCACCCTTGGGCGTTCCCCTCTGCCCCTCGTAAACTGTCTGCGCATGATACAGTGCGTAGGCGTTCCCCTTGTCGGCAGGCAGATGCATTGCCGCCGTACGGCAATACTCCTCATACATTACCGAAGGGTCCACCCTCTCCGTATGATTCCATTCCGGAGTAAAAGGCTCGCTGTTGTCGCACCACCATGCGTCTACTCCATGACGCAAAAGCCCTTCCTCCAGCTGTTTAAAATAAAGCGCACGCCCCTTGGCGGAAAGCGCATTATATATGCTGCAGCCGGGCAGAAGCAGACCCTGTTCTTTAAACTCTTTATAATTCTCACATTTCTCGTCCATATTGGGCCATATGGAAATCATAAAATGTATATTTTGCTTATGAAGCTTCTTTATCATCCCTGTAGGGTCCTCAAAACGTGCTTTATCGAAGTTTTTTTGTCCCCACAGGTTCCCTTCCCATGAGCACCAATCCAGTACAATGCCGTCCAGCCCAATCTCTCTGCGGCGATATTCTTCCGCAACGCTTAAAATCTCCTGCGCCGTCTCGTATCTCTCCTGAGACTGGATGTAGCCGAATGCCCATTTGGGCAGCAATGCCGCCTTGCCGGTGAGCCGCCTGTATTCGCGGATAACTCCATCCATATCGCCGCCGTTCATAAAATAACCATCCATCTCCTGATCTGCCTCGGTATAGATATAGGAGCCGTAGACCGTATCCTGAAAAATCATAGGGCTGTAGGTGTCAGTCAGGATCCCATAGCCTAAACTGGAAACAAGCATAGGAATTGCAATCTTTCGGTTCGCCTGATGAACATACACAGTCTGCCCTCTTAAGTTGGTAATTCCCTCCTCATTCTGCCCTAATCCGTACAATGCCTCCCGCTCCTGCCATTCCAGATACAGGCGGGTATGATAAAGAGTTCCGTTTGGTATCCTTACCGCCTCCCTGACAACCTCCTTCGTTCCATCCGGCGTATTTATCTTTTCCACCCTCATATTTTCTTCCACGGGCTTATAAACGGTAAATTCCTCCAATGTCCTGCTTTCGTCTGCCCTCTCCCGCAAAAGCAGATTTCCTTTGCTGTCGAAATATTGAAAAGAGCCCGTCTGTCCGTTGATGCGGATAAGAATTTCATCCGTCCTGAAAATAATCGAATTGTTTTCTACCGTATATTCCCACTTACTCCATACGCCACGATTTTCAATGCCCGGCTTTTCCTCTGCGCAAAAGCGCTCCTTCTTCGTGCATGTAATTCTTACGGTCCGTGCAGTCTTAGGCTCTAACCGGTAATTACATGCCTCCGAATACAAATACAGCCTGTCGTCATTTCTGACAACTCTTGTAATTTTTCTGTTCCTGCCTTTTATTGCATTTAACATAATATCGCCTCTCCTCCAAGAAAATATTACTATAGTTCAGGTATTGACATATTGCTGCTTTTTCTTTTACACTCATTACAAACCAAGAAACCTTAACATATTCTGAAACGGGGACTATAATGAAAATACACTATACCGATATGGATATCCGCTTTACGGTGGAGGGCGCTCAATTTTATGCGCTTAATATTATTTTTGAACGCTTTATGCGGGTAATCCCCAAGCACAGTCATGGCAGCGGCTGCTATGAAATTCATTACATTCCATACGGCTACGGACATGCCGTGATAAACGGCGTCACTTACGAAATTACGCCCAATACCCTATTTGTGACGGGACCTCATATCGAGCATTCCCAATCGCCCGTTCCCGAAAATCCCATGCAGGAATATTGTATTTATATTAAAAAAGCAAAATCCTCCCCCACGGGCAGCGATTCTCCCATTATAAATTTGTTTGAAAACAATCTCTTTTGGTTCGGTCAGGATAATCAAGGCGTCCATGAACTTATGCGAAATATTTTCGATGAGCTGGAGCACCGCTACACCGGCTACATGAGTCAGGTAGAGCTTCTGCTGCAACAGCTTATTATTCTTTTGGTGCGCAATTACGAGCGCGGAAAAGTATCCACAAAACAGTTCGCAAGCTCCAACTTAATCAATTCCAAATCCGTTATCATAGAGGAATATTTTTTGTATGAATACCACAATCTTACACTTGCCGATTTGTCCGCACGGCTAAAATTCAGCCCCCGGCAAACCGAGCGCCTGCTGCTGGAATTTTATGGGAAAAACTTCCAGCAGAAGAAAACGGAGGCGCGCATGGCTGCCGCTATACAGCTTCTGTCCGAGAACGACAGAAGCGTTTCGGAGATTGCCGATATTCTGGGTTATTCCTCTCTGGAACACTTTTCAACAGCCTTTAAAAAATACTATCATAAAAGCCCCAGAGAATATCGTAAATCGTTATAATTACTTTCCTGCTAAATAGAAACCCTATTTTTATTGTAGCATTGGCGGCAATAAATATTATACACCTTTCTGCCTGTTTTCCTTTTATTTTGTCGTGTTTTTGCAGTTTTAAAAAGAGCCGCCCTTGAGGCAGCTCTTCGTAAAACCTATTGTTCACCTTCCGGCAGCGCCTTCAGCTGCTCTATAGGCTCCATTATCTGATTACTGCGGATATCAATCACAGGACCGCCGGTTCCCTCAATATATTCCTTAGTGATAGTCACCCTGCCTATGTTATCATCCTTGGGAATTTCATACATAATATCCAGCATGAAATCCTCAATAATGGAACGCAACGCCCTTGCGCCCGTATCCCTTTTCATCGCCTTCTCCGCAATTGCTTCCAACGCGCCGTCGGTGAACTCCAGCTTCACCTCGTCCAACTCCAAAAGCTTTTGATATTGTTTCAAAATAGCATTTTTCGGCTCCTTCAAAATCTTTATCATCATTTCCTTGGAAAGACCCTCCAAAGTATAAACAATAGGAAGACGCCCTATAAACTCCGGTATCATACCGAATTTTCGGATATCCTCCACCGTCACCTTAGAAAGAATATTTTTGTCCTTGTCATATTTATCCTTTAGCTCGGAATTAAAACCGATTGACGCCGTTTTCCTAAGCCTCTCCTTGATAATGTCCTCCAAATCAGGAAAAGCCCCTCCGCAGATAAACAGAATATTCCTTGTATTCACCGTGGCAAGGGGAACCATTGCGTTCTTACTGTTAGCGCCCACGGGAACCTCCACCTCGGCCCCCTCTAAAAGCTTAAGCATACCCTGCTGCACGCTCTCTCCGCTCACATCTCTGGAGTTGGTATTCTTTTTCTTGGCTATTTTATCTATCTCGTCTATAAAAATGATACCCCGTTCCGCTTTCTCCACATCATTGTCGGCAGCGGCAAGAAGCTTAGACACGACGCTTTCAATGTCGTCGCCGATATAACCCGCTTCCGTCAAGGAAGTGGCGTCCGCAATTGCAAGAGGCACATCCAGCAGACGCGCCAAGGTTTTCACCAGATAAGTCTTTCCGCAGCCGGTAGGTCCTATCATCAGCATATTGGACTTCTCGATTTCGATTTCATCCATAGTGCCTGTGGCAACTCTCTTATAATGATTATAGACCGCCACGGAAATCACCTTTTTGGCATGCTCCTGCCCCACTACATATTCGTCAAGGCTTGCCTTAATCTTATGGGGCGCCGGAATATTTTTTATGTCCAGCGCAGGCTCCGCACCCTCTTTTTTCTTTTTCTTCTTGAGCTTCTGTTTATTTGGGATTCCGCCGTCGCCCTGCAAATCCGCCAGATTCACAAAACTGATATTAGGAAATCCGCCTTGTCTGGTAAATTGGTCCAGCTCCTTTTGCAAATTAGGATTATTAAGCATGCCTTGATAATCATACTGGCTTACCGTTTCCATCGTTTTGTGCATGCAGTCGTTGCAGACGCATATATTATTGGGAAGCTTAAACATTTTTCCCGTCTTACTCTCCGGTCTGCGGCATATAAAGCAGACGTCTTCATATTCACTGCTGTCTCCCTTGCCAGCTTTTGCCGTGGTAGATGCATCCTTTGTCTTTACCTCATCCGTTAATTCGTCTTTATCTTCATTCTCATCATATATATCCGACATAATAATCCTCCATACTGCCAACAGCCCTCATATTTAGCCGTCAGCACAGTGTTCTCCAATCAAAGTATTTTCGGCAGGGAAATAGAAAGCTGCCGATTATCTGATATGTTACATTATAACCAACAATGCGCGCATGTACAAGTGAAGATTTTTAAGATATTTAAACCCGGAGAAGCAAATCCACTCCTCCGGGTCAATATATTGCGCTCTTTATTCTACCGGCCTTGCGCCTAAAGTCGCCTTAAATTCATGTTCCTCATATCCGCCGTTACCGGGGCGCATAACCGTCACTTTTATCTCATCACCCACGGCATAGTATTTCATTACATTCTGCAAGTCATTATAGGATTCTATTTTTTCCCCTTCCAGTCTTGTAATAATATCGCTTGGCATAATGCCTGCCGCCTCAGCCGCGCCGCCCTCTTCCACAGAGTAGACAAACACTCCTGAAGGCATATGGTAGGTCTGAGTTACCTGAGCCGGAACCTCCTGAAGGCTGACTCCCAAGTAGCCTGCCCGCCCCCGCTCTACTTCAGTCTTTCTCGTTTTATTCTCCAGCATATCGGAGATAATAGGACTTGCGGAGCTGATTGGAATAGCATAGCCCATACCCTCTATTGCCGTTCCTCCGATTTTGTTGGAATTGATACCGATAACCTCACCCTTAATGTTAAGAAGGGCTCCTCCCGAATTGCCGGGATTAATAGCGGCGTCCGTCTGAATAAATATGCCGGTAGAGCCGTCCGACATAGTAACCTCTCGGTTCAACGCGCTCACATACCCGCCTGTGACAGACTGACCGTATCCCAATGCGTTACCGATTGCAATCACAGGCTCTCCCAGCTTCAGAGAATCGCTGTCCCCTAAGGTTGCAACGGATATTGCATTCTTTGTGCCGTCGCTTAAATCCGACAACGCTACTGCCAAGACAGCCAAATCCATATCTGCGTCCATGCCCTTAACCTTCGCTTCCGCCATGGAGCCGTCGATAAATGTAAGCTCCAGCTTGGTTGCCGACGCCGCCACATGGTAATTGGTAACTACCAAAAGCTCTTCGTCATTCTCCGCTACAATAATTCCGGAACCGCTTGCTGCTTTGTCCTCGGTAAAGGTCTGCCCCCAAAAGCTGTTGGTAGTAGTATAATTATTGATAATGGATACCATTGCAGGCATAACCTCTTCCACAACATCCGAGACGTCCGATGTAACCACCTTGATATTCTCGGTATTTGTCAGCTTTATACCCGACTGTGTCTTGTCCGTTTTCACGGAATCCACATTATTGCTTATTACTTCGCTCCTCGTCTCCTCTCTCTCCTGTCTCATCATACCGGTTCCCTGCACTACCGCGTAGAACCCGATGCCTGCACACAGTCCAAAAAACAGCCCCAGACTTACGGTTGCAACCGCTTTATAGAAAAATCCGCTCTTTTTCTCTCTCTTTTCCTTTTTCACCTTTGTTTTGTTATTGGATGCCGCCGTATTATTTGCCGCGAACACGCCGCTAGCCGACTGATAAGCAGTGTAATCATAATATCGCTGTGTCTGCTCGGCATTTTCCGTACCGCTCAGGGAGTCGCTTCTTGTCTGTGCGTCTGCACCGGAGGCATTGTTACCAGTACCGGAATAAATTTCGTTATCGTACATAATGATTACCTCTTTTCTAAGTTTTATCCTTTATCTTTATGCACTCAGTATATCCTCTATTTGTGAAAGAATTGTGTTTAAAAAGTGAAAAAAAATGTAACTTTTATTCTACGGTAACCGATTTTGCAAGATTCCTCGGCTTATCTACATCACAGCCTCTTCCCACCGCCACATAATAGGCAAACAGCTGAAGTGGAATAATTGCCAGAGAGTTGGAAAAATATGGATTGATGGCCGGAATATATACCACATAGTCCGCCGCCTTCTCAATCGCCTTATTCCCCTCGTTTGTCACGGCCATAACAAAAGCGCCTCTCGCCTTTACTTCAACCATATTGCTGATAGTCTTCTGGAACAAAGCAGGCTGAGTGGATAACGCCACAACCAAGGTTCCCTCCTCGATAAGAGAGATTGTTCCGTGCTTTAGCTCTCCGGCAGCATACGCCTCCGAATGAATATAAGAGATTTCCTTCAGCTTTAGGGAGCCTTCCAACGAAATTGCATAATCCACGCCTCTTCCTATAAAAAAGATATCCCTTGCGCCTACATAGCGGTTTGCAAAATGCTGAATCTTTTCCTTCTGACCCAGAAGAAGCTCTATTTGATCTGGAAGGCACTTGATATCATTGAGCAGCTCCTGAAATTTCTCCTCACCTATCAATCCCTTCACTCTTGCGAACTTCATGGCAAGCATGTAAAGCGCTACAAGCTGTGCGCTATATGCTTTCGTAGTCGCCACCGCAATTTCTGGACCTGCCCATGTATACATAACGCTGTCTGCCTCTCTCGCGATGGAGCTTCCCACCACATTGACGATCCCCAGCACCTTAAAGCCCCTTGCTTTGGATTCACGAAGCGCCGCCAGAGTGTCCGCCGTCTCTCCCGACTGGCTGATTACCACCACCATGCTTCCTTCCTCCAAAATAGGGTCGCGATAGCGAAACTCGCTTGCCACGTCCACTTCCACGGGAATGCGCGCCAGACCCTCCAGCACATATTTGCCGGTAACGCCGGCATGATAAGCGGAGCCGCAGGCCACGATATGAATTTTCCTGATTGCTCTTATCTCCTCGTCATTCATCTTCAGCTCTTCTATCACAATATCATTGTTCTGAATACGGGGAGAAAGGGTGTCGGTAACCGTCTTAGGCTGCTCATACATTTCCTTTAGCATAAAATGTTCATAACCGGCTTTTTCCGCAGCGTCCGCATCCCACTCGATAGTTACGGACTCCTTGTCAAGCTCCTCCTCATCAACTGAGAAAAATCTTAAGCCGTCCTTTCGCAGCTGAACCACCTCTTGATTATCCATATAAAATACGGTTCTTGTATATTTTAAAATTGCAGGCACATCAGACGCAATAAAGCACCCGTCCTCATTCTGACCTACAATCAGGGGACTGTCCTTTCTTGCCGCATAAACCTCATCCGGAAAATCCGCAAACATAATTCCTAAAGCATACGAGCCCTCCACCCGATGCAGTACCTTGGCAATCGTCTCCAGCGGATTCCCCTTGTAATAATAATCCAGCAAATGAGCCAACACCTCCGTATCGGTCTCCGATATAAATTGATAACCCTTCTCCTGAAGCTTTTTTTTCAGGGGAATATAATTTTCAATGATACCGTTATGTACCACTGCAATTGTGGATTCGCTATTAGTATGCGGATGAGAGTTTAAGTCGCTGGGCGCTCCATGGGTTGCCCATCTGGTGTGGCCTATTCCGCTCTCACCGGGCATGCTCTCTCCTCCGTGAGTCAGATTCTCCAATACCTTAAGTCTTCCCGCCGCCTTTTGTACACATATTTTTTCTCCGTCAAACACGGCCATTCCCGCGGAATCATATCCCCGGTACTCCAGCTTGGACAAGCCCTCCAGAATAATGGGCGCCGCCTGTTTTTTTCCTATATAACCTACAATACCGCACATAATCCATATCCTTTCCTTAATGAATATATCTTTTATATTTCATCCGGCCAATATTCTTTGTTAGTGGTAATCCTCCTGACAAGCTTCCCCGGCAGCCTCTTATAGTGCTTACCTAATAAATATCCCGCATACTTACTTGCGCATTGTATATAAAAATACGGAAGCTTCCTTAACATATGATTTTCCTTGAGATATACCGACGCCGCCATCACCATGCGCTTTCCCTCCGATTCCGAGCTAAGCTTTGAAAAAACCTCCGGATTGTCCGCATGGGATACCCCTATATCAAAATTTCTGCGCAGCTGCTGCATATTAGAGTAATTATGGGAATGATATACTCTTGCCTTCGCCTCATAGGCTATATGATACCCTGCCTTGACTGCTTTCGCCGCATAAATCATATCCTCATTAAATATGGTATGCCTGATAAACCCGCCTAATTCCTCATAAATATCCCTGCGGTACGCAGCGCATACGTCGGAGCAAAAATAAGTTTTAATCCCCAGATTTTCCAAATCCTTTAACGACTTATCGCAGCTTACGGGCGGATAATTGAATTGTCTTGTAAAACGCTCCAAAACACTGCACGACTCTGTGGGAAGCTGTCTTGCGTAAGCCACCGCCGTCCTTCCCTTAAGCCTTGCCACCAAAGCTTCCAACAGATATTCATCCGCCGGAAGGGCGTCCTGAGTCATCATCACAAAAATTTCCGACTGAGACTTACTCACTCCCATATGCCTTGTCTTCCCATGGTCAAACTCTCTCTTAGACAAATGATATACTCTTATATTTCGATATTTCTCCCAAAATTCCGTTCCATAGGTCAGACGCTCCAGATATTTTTCTTCGGTATTCATCAAAATAATATTATTCACAGGCAGGCTCTGCTTTTGAAGCATATCAATCAATGTAAAAAGCTCTTTCTGCGGCTTATACACCGGAATTATCACATCAACCACCATTAGGCATGCTCCCATCCAAAATTACTGCTGTTTTTTATTATACTGTAACGCCTCGTTTTACACAAGCAAAATATATCCTCCATAGCGTCCGCCCTATATAACTGATTGTAAAACTTATTCTGAAACAGCAGGCTTACTCGCGCCGATTATATAATTTCCGCATGTGCGGCTGCCGGAAAAAACGAAGGAGCAAAACTGCTCCTCCGCCATACATTCATCACTTATATTTTGCTTTGTCCTTATCAATATATTTCTGCGTCTGCTCAGTAATCACCCGGCTGTATTCTCTAACCGTATCGGTTACCGTATATGTCTCATCCTCGAAAAGGAACTGATGCAGCCAAACGACATTATTAACCAAATCCGTAGGAACAACACTGCTTCCCTTCGCACCAATATTCGTCGTATAACGCATATTCTCCTGAGGGAAGCCATCCTCCTCCACAATACGATAATTTGATATATTTGCAAGCAAATCCAAGATATCCTTACTATCCAAGCTTGTATATATATTGTCAATGGCGCTGTTAAACACCTTAGTCAAAGTTGCAAGATCCGCCTTCTTAGCCTGCTCCTCAATTGCCTTCAGCACCTCTCTCTGACGACTTGCACGCTTAAAATCATCACCGCCGCCATAACGGATACGGCAATACGCGGCAGCCTGTAAACCGTCCAGCTTCTGATACCCCGTCTCGGTTACCGGCGTATAATCGCACTTCAACACCTTTTCTACAATACTTATCTGATAATTGTTGATATGCTTAAGCTCCGTCTCATCCACATCAATGTAAATTCCGCCCAAGCCGTCAATAACCTCTCTTAAGCCCTTATAACCTACGGTAACAAAATTTTCAATATCCATGTCCAGATTCGTATTAAGCATCTTAACCGCCTGCTCTGCGCCGCCGTAGGAATACGCCGCATTACACTTTCTGTAATTATCGTCGCCAAGATTCAGATAAGTATCGCGATATACGCTGACAAGCTTAATATCTCCCGTATCCAGATTGATACTTGCAATCATAATACTGTCGCTCCGGCTTCCCTTATAAAGCTCGTTATCGGTCTGGGCGTCCAGACCAAAAAGCGCAATATTCATATAGCCCTTCATTGTTTCGTTTTCCTGTACCTCATTAGGAATCTCCAGCTTTCCCGGCTCAAAAGTAACATATTTGGGGCCCTCGCTCTGCGACGTGGTTCTTGTTACAAAATAAAGGGCGCCTACCATTACCAGTAGAACTAAAATTTCTACGGCAAAGAAAATGATTCTTCTTTTCTTTTTTGCTTCCCTCTGCTTTGCCGTCATCTTCTTTCCGGGCTTTGCTCCCGATGTACTTTTGGGGTTAGAATTTGTTGCCATAATACTCTTCTCCTTACTTTGCATAGCGCTAATATGCGTTCTTGTTAATAAATCCTGTAAAAAAAGTCATAAAAATAATTTTAATATCAAATCCTAATGTCCAATTCTCAATATAGTAAATGTCATATTCAATTCTTTTCCGGATGGAGGTATCGCCCCTAAGCCCGTTTACCTGCGCCCAACCGGTAAGACCCGGCCTTACCTGATGCTTTACCATATACCGGGGTATTTCTTCCCTGAAGCGTTCTACAAATACCGGCCTCTCCGGCCGCGGACCCACAAGACTCATATCTCCCTTCAAAATATTGAACAGCTGCGGCAGCTCATCCAAACTGGTTTTTCGTAAAATCTTTCCCACACCTGTCACACGAGGGTCATTTTTCACTGTCCACGCCTTTTTCTCTTCTCTGGGAGTCTGCATCTCCATACTTCGGAATTTATACATATAAAAGGACTTATTGTGTAATCCTACGCGCTCCTGTTTAAAAATAACAGGACCGCTGCTGCTCAGCTTTACAAGCATGGCGCATAACAGCATAATCGGCGAGGTTACGATGATTCCTGCCAGAGAGCCTATTACATCCATAATACGCTTAACCACAATATTGCCTGTATTAGTCAGGGGAACATAACGGATATTTATGACGGGAAGCCCCAGCAAATCCTCCGTATAGGGTTTTGTGGGAATCAGGCTGTTGTAATCCGGAATGAATTTGGTATGCACTCCTGACTTCTCGCAAATACCCACTATTTTCTCCAAAAAGTCATAGTCCTTCAGCGACAGGGTAATCGCTATCTCATCCAGCTTGTTTTCCGGAAGAATAATTTCGAGATTGCCCAGAGAACCCAGAACCTTCACCCCTTTATATAAAGTTCCTGCGGGAATATGGTTGTCCAGAATTCCGCAGACTACATAGCCCCACTGGGGATTCTCCAATATACGGTTAATATATTCTTCTGCTGCTCTGGAATAGCCTACCAGCAAAATATGCTTCAGATTATATCCCCTGCTGCGCATCATCCTTAATGTTCTGCGCAGCGTCAGTCTGGCGCATGTCATCAGAAAAATATTAAGCACATAAAAAATTGCCATAACCGAACGCGAAAAATTAATCTCATGGATAATCATATAGAGAATAATAATCAGCGCGGCAATACCGATTGTATTTGCCTGCAGTATGCCGTACAGCTCATACCGTCTGCGCACCGTCCTCTTCGGCGCATAAATACCGCATCTGTAATACAGACAGATATAACCCGGCACTATATACAAAAGGAGCATAAAATAATCTCTCACAGGCAGCACTCCAATGCCGGGACTGCTTTCAAAAATATAAAATTTTATATAATATGCAAGAATAAACGAAGCTGCTGTAATGGCGGCGTCTATTACCACCAACAGCCTGTTAAATACTTTTTGATTATCCTTTATCATAAGCGCCACCCGGATTGGTTCTAAATCGTAAGTATTTTACAATACTATTATAAAAGCTACAAGTTAAGAATTTATGAAGTTAATTCTTAAGATTTCATAATAATTCGGACCGTGTTTGCATATAACTGTATTTGTATTGCCAAATAATTTTTCAAATGCTTTAAGCGAAATTTGACCCTGCGGCTTCTCCCATATCTGCCAAGGCATCGCCTTAGCCCGCGTCCTAAGCCCTTTAAATATACCGCTCCCATTCCTTTTTTACAGAAAAACAAAAGCTTTACAGTAAATCCGACGCAGAAAAAAGGCAAATTCAAAAGCCATTGCAGAAACGGCATGTTTTTTCCTATCACATATATATTATTGGCAGAAGAGAGCTCTGTTTTTCGCAGATTATATCGGGAACCTGTGGAAGCGCTGCCAAAATGTAACACTTGCGCGGAGGGCTCGTAGAGATTACGGTAGCCGTAAATCCGCGCCCTGTATCCTATATCCAAATCCTCCAGATAAGCAAAATGGGCTTCGTCAAACAGTCCGAGCTCCTGCAGAACCGCTCTCCTGTAAATTGCCGCACCGCCGCAGGCGGAAAAAATTTCCGCAGGCTTTTCATAATCCTTTGCCGGCTTCCCTCTTCCTCTTGCATACGCCCAGCCCAGAACACAATATCTGTCGCCTGCATCATCCACAAGCTCCGGCTTGTCCCACATAAGCATTCTGGCGCTGACGGAAAAAATATCGGGGCTTTTTTCAATGGCATGATACAGCCCTTCCACAAAGCCGTCGTACACCTTTGTGTCGTTATTCAATAGTATTACATAAGGCGTATCCGCCGCCTGAATTCCCACATTGACGGCATGGCAAAAGCCCGTGTTTTCCGGCAGCAAAATCCACTCCGTATGTGGAAACAGCTCTTTTGCAAGCTCTACGCTGCCGTCTGTGGAGCCGTTGTCCACCACCAGTACGCGAAATTTACAGGTTCCTTCCCTCTGCGCATACAAAGCCTCCAGACACCCTTTAATATACTTTATTCCGTTATAATTTGGTATTACTACGGTCACTTTTTCCATTCCGCCGACTATTCCTCCAAATCGCAGCCCTTAGCCTTCGCTTCCTCCCGCCGCCGCATCCGCCCTCGCTTTTTTTGGTCCAAACTTCCGGTAAGGGCGGGCTCCCACAGGATCCTGTAGCCTGCCTCCCGAATGGCGCGGCAAAGCGCTATACTCACGGCATGATAATCCGTTCCTGCCGGCAGGGTGGAAGCGTCAAAGATTTCACGCCCCGGCAAAACGGCATAGGGAACCCCTACAATCCGTTCAAACAGTCCACGGCACTCTGTTCTCACCTCAATCAGGCGGATATCCACCGCCTCCGCGTTTTGCCCGAGCGACGCACGGTGCATATATCCGCTGTAGGCTGCCAAAAGCCCCTCATAAAATACGGCTCCGTCCTCCGCCATTCTCCCGCCTGCAATTCTCCCGCGGCTTACCAGTCTGCCGCCCACTGCGCCCAAATCACCTCTGGCCTGCAAAACGGGCTTATCATATTTCAAACGATAAAATCCCATATGCTTCATACCCACCGCTCTTGCCGCAATATTATTCCTGTCGGCAAAATCCTGTACCGCACGCCTTCCGGCTTCATAAGCATATTGCTTGCTCTTAGGATTCTGTGCGGTTGAAGCCTCATGACAACGCCAGTGGTAAAGCACCTTTGAAATATGGACGATTTGTTTTCCCCCGTCAAGCAGCTTCTCCGCCGCCCTGAGCGCCAAATCATAATCCTGTGCGCCGTCGTACTCCTTACGCAGACCCAGCTCCTTAAGTAACGAGCTCTTTAGCACCATAAAGTGACAAATATAATTATTGCCCAATAAAAGATCCAGATTAAAATCTTCCTTGCGGTGCGGCTCAAAATACTCCGTCCTGTCACCGTTACATTTATCTTCATCGGAATACAGAAGCCACGGCTGCATCCCTCTTTCTCTTCCCTCTTCAATCGCCCTTGCCATCTCGTACAGCGCGTCCTGCGCAAGTACGTCGTCATGGTCCAAAAGCCCCGTATAATCACCCTTGACATATAAAAGCGCCTGATTGGTATTTTCCGAAATACCCCCGTTTTCCTTAAGACGTATATACCTTATTCTCTCGTCCTCATAAGCTTTCACCACCGGCTCCACGCTCTTGTCGCCTCCGGCGTCCGCTAAAATCAATTCCCAGTTGGAGTAGGTCTGGCTTATCACGGAATCAATCATATCCCGCAAATGCTCCTCCTTTGTGCGATATACAGGTACCACAACGCTGAAGGTCACGGTATAAGACTTAGATGCCGACCGCTGCCTTTCTATCTCCTCCCGACCTAAGGGCACAAAAAAGTAGGGAGGCTTATTTTTTTCCTCCAACCGTTCCTTGGCGGCGTACCATGTGCTTTTTAAGCCGTTGCGCCGCAAATAATATATGGTTTTTTTCAGGTTTGCCGGATTGATTCTACCCACGTCCAAAACCCTCTCTTCTATTCAGCAAAACAGCAAATCACCCCTTACAGGGCGATTCGCTGCCTGCTGATAATATTCATTTATCAAAACTGCGCCCTACAGCACAGCCTTCAAATCCTCTGTCAGCCTGCTAATTCTGTTCTGTGCGTCCTCAAGGCTGTCTCCCTTTACACCCATGTAGAATTTAATCTTAGGCTCCGTGCCGGAAGGTCTTGCACAGCACCATGCGTTATCGGGAAGCTCAAAGTAAAGTACGTTGGATTTAGGCAGGCCTGTTGCAGTTTTTGCGCCGCTCTCCATATCGATTACCACATCATTTTCGTAATCCCTGAACTTTAATACCTTTAAATCTCCGAATGCCTTGGGCGGATTCTGACGAAGCTTATCCATGATTTCTGCAATCTGTCTGGAGCCGTCGATACCCTTCAGGGTAATGGTGTACTGCGTCTCCTTGAAATAGCCGTATTTTTCATAGGTGTCAAGCATCATATCCCACAAGGTCTTTCCATGCTTCTTACAATATGCGGCCACCTCGCACAGACACATAACCGCCACAATAGCGTCCTTATCTCTTGCATGTGTTCCCGCAAGACAGCCATAGCTCTCCTCAAGACCGAACACATAATGATTGCTGCCCGTCTGCTCAAACAGCTTAATCTGCTCTCCGATAAACTTAAAGCCCGTGAGCACCTCGATCAGCTTTACATTGTAAGTCTGAGTAATGGGCACCGTCATATTCGTGGTAACTATCGTCGTAACCAACGCCGGGTTGGCAGGCATGGTTCCCGTCGCCGTCTTCTCCCTTAAAATATATTCTGCAATCAGCATACCGGACATATTGCCTGTGAAGGATACATATTCTCCCGTTTTCGTATCCTTGGCGTAAACGCCCAATCGGTCCGCGTCCGGATCGGTGGCGAGAACAATATCCGCATCCTTCTCCTTTGCAAGGCGGAGCGCATAGGTAAATGCCTTGGGGTCCTCAGGGTTAGGATAATCCAGCGTGGTAAAGTCGGGGTCCGGATTCTCCTGCTCAGGCACCACATATACGTGCTTAAAGCCCAGCTCCGACAAAATACGTCTTACCGGAAGATTACCCGTTCCGCATAACGGCGTATAAACAATCTTGATATCATCAGCCATTTCCTTAATAATATCGGGATGAATAATCTGCTTTTTCAGCTCTTCCATATAGGCGTCGTCTATCTCGCCGCCAATCACCTGATAAAGCCCCGCCTTTACGGCTTCCTCCTTATCCATAGTCTTTACCGTATGATAGTCCTTAATACTTTGCACTTCGGCAATAATATCTTTATCCTTGGGAGCCGTCACCTGCGCGCCGTCCTCCCAGTATACCTTATACCCGTTATATTCAGGCGGATTGTGGCTTGCCGTCACAACGATACCTGCCGTACAGCCCAGCTTACGGACTGCAAAAGAAAGCTCCGGCGTAGGTCTCAGCGATTCAAAAATATAAGCCTTGATGCCGTTTGCCGCCAGACAAAGGGCAGCTTCGTTTGAAAACTCGGGCGACATACGCCTTGAGTCAAAGGCAATTGCCACGCCCTTAGCCTGAGTGCCCTGCTTAATTATGTAATTTGCAAGCCCCTGCGTAGCCTTACGGACGGTATAAATATTCATACGGTTTGTTCCTGCGCCGATAATTCCTCTTAAACCACCCGTGCCAAATTCCAATTCTCTGTAAAAACGTTCTTCAATCTCGCTCTCGTTATCACCGATAGCCAAGAGTTCGCTTTTCGTATCCTCATCAAAATAATCATCCTTCAGCCAAAATTTGTACTCGTCCATAAAACCCATTCCTATGTCCTCCTGTCTCTAAATTGGCGGTTTCCGCTCTATTTTAATTGCGCATATTTTGGGGGCTCCTTTACCGGTTGCCCGACAAAATGCACACATGTACATTTTACCATATTTTTTCATATATGAAAAGTAACTGTTGGCAATATCGCATAAAAAAACTTGCGGTTCCGGCAATGCTGTTTGCACTTATTCAAAGGAATTTGCGGCTTTAGACGTCAATATTCCTTTGAATAATACTTATATATTTCCTCATGGGTAATGCTTTCCACATTCCTTCTCAGTTCAAGCATGATTTCATCCCACTCCTCCAAGGTGATGGGGCTTCGCCCGCCATGCAGCTGCTCCAGCATGTATTGGTTAATATCGGGGGAATAATGTATCATATCCATATAATAATCCAGATTACACATTACATCATAATCATTTTGGAAAAAATATATCTCTACATTATCAAAAGCAAGCAGCCGCGGAACCGCCTGCTCCAATATATAAAAATTTTTTTCAAGTGTTCCGTTGGTATAAGCGCAGTCCCACCAAAGCATGGAAAAGGGTGGAATAATAAAACGATATTGTATCTGAGGATGCTTTTCTATCTGCTTTTCAATAAGCGCCACGCTCTGCTCTATATCCTCTTTATCATTAGAAAAATCCTGCTCCGCCAGCTTCTCCTTAGGTCTTTCATAAACCCGCAAAGCCGCCCGAGCGCCGAATTCCTTGTCGTCCGCCCAATTATAAGCATTTCCGTCCGTATTGATATTCTGCTTGGAGGAGGCGAGCATAAGGGGAATTTTCATAAACAATATATCCTTATTAAAAAGATAAGGCAAATCATCCAACATAGTTCTCGTATGAAGATAACGAGGTATGTCGTCGTCATACAGCGTGGGCTGCGGCGACGAATTAAGGGAGGGAACATCCAGACACCAAAAAACATTCCGAAGCTCATGCTCCTCCTGCGCCATATCTAAATAATACAACAAATCGGCTACGGAGCCGGACGCCTTAATCAGCTTAAGGGTTTTACAGCCGTAATTTCTGTCAAGAACGCCGCTGTCAAAATTCTCCGCCACGGAAGAACCCATCAGGACACTGTCATAAGAAAAATTTCTGACGCTTCCCGCCATCTGGTTATCGCGGTCATTAAGCACGGCCTTCATTCCGAAAAAGGGTTTATGATACTGATAAAACGGGTCGAATACCCACACTGCCAACGCAACCAACACCAATTCAATGATTATAAAAAAGCCAAGCCGAACCAACGCTTTTTTCTTACTCATGCCTGCTCCCATCTGCGCGAAGCCGCGCCCATTCCCAAATGAATCAGAAATTAAAATATAAAAATGTACTCACCTGTGACAGGGAGATAAACGACCATGTAAAAAGAGTCGCCAGACAAAGCAGACCCGAAACGGTACGCCCTTTTTCCTCAATCCACTGCTGTGCCCTGCTGCCCCTGACCAGAATGATACTAATTACCAGAAGCGCCGCTAAGGTTACCAGATACACAATATTTACATATTCCGGCATCAGCAGCTCAAATGCCTTTCTAAGGACATAATTTTCCGGAAACTGTAATACATTGGAAATCCCTATGAGCATTCCCGTATTTCCGCCGGTAAAAAGCTTTTTCCATAATAATGCGGCCTGCTGCAGCGACTCGCTCCTAAATATGGAAAAGGCCAATACCTCAAATATTCCCGTTGCAAGTCGATTCAACCATGCCGCACGAAATCTAAATTTCGGGAAAACAGTTTCAGCCACCACCGCAATCCCGTTAACAGCTCCCCATACGATAAATGTCCAGTTGGCGCCGTGCCACACTCCGCTTGCCAGAAATACTGCCATAAGATTTATACACTGACGCGCTTTCCCTGTTCTGTTGCCTCCCAAGGGAATATACACATAGCTTGTAAAAAAGCGGGATAGGGTAATATGCCACCTCTTCCAGAAATCTTTCACAGAGTCTGCCATAAGGGGAGAGCGAAAATTCTCAGGCAGTTCAAAACCAAACATTTTCCCGATTCCTCTTGCCATATCGCAATACCCGCTGAAATCAAAATAAAGTTCCAACATATACGCAATAATAGTCACCCAAGCGCTGGGAGCATCCAGATATATAATATTGTTATACTCCGCATTAACCAATACCGCCAGCATATCCGCCAACAGAACCTTCTTGGCAAGTCCCAAAATAAACAGGGCCGCTCCATCAAAAAGGTTCCCTGCAGACAGCCTTCTGCATTTTCTCTCTCTCAGCTGCGGAACAAATTCACTGTGAAGCACAATGGGGCCCGCTATCAGCTGCGGAAAAAAGCTGATAAAACAGCTATAGTCCAAAATACCGTAATGCTCCACACTGCCCCGGTATCTCTCAATCACATAGGACAACTGCTGGAAAGTAAAAAAACTGATTCCCAATGGTAACGCAATCTTTTCTAAAAATATATCCGTATGTAAAAAGAAGTTACAGTTTTCAATAAAAAAATTGAAATATTTATAATAAAACAGCATGCCCAGATTCAGAAAAACCCCCGTAAGCAGCAACACCCTTCTCAGCCCAAGCGCCCTCGCCTTATCAAACAGAGCGCTGAGCGCATAATTTAGAATAAGGCTGAAAAGCAATATCCACAAATAAGAAATATTATAATATCCGTAAAACCAAAACGACATACCCGCCAAAAACAGCTTGGCGTACGCAGGATTTCCAAGCCTTTGCAGCAAATACCAGCCTGTCAGCGCCAATGGCAGAAATACCGTAATGAAGATAAGCGAATTAAACAGCATTATAAACTCCTTCCTCCTCCCAACAAAAGAAGAGCCGCCTTACCCGTTTATTTTTAAGGAAAAATCACTTCTGTCCAGCGAAAAATTGGGATTGTAATAAGGGTCCCCCTTTTCCAATAACGCCTTCCACTTCTCCCTGAATCTGGCGGACTCACGGTTATAGCGTTCCGCCTTCTCTCCGCTGTCATCCAAGCCTCTGGAGGCGGACTCATAGTGATAAAGCTCACAAAACGGGGTAAATACATTTAAGAGCTGTTTTTCACGCAGCTTCAGACAAAAATCCACATCATTCAGAGAGACGGCAAAGCCCTCGTCCAAGCCTCCCACCTCGTCATAGAGGCTCTTCTTTACCATCAGGCAGGCGCCTGTCACTGCGCTCACATTCTGGGCATAGCAAAGCCTGCCCATATAGCCGAGATTTTGACGCGGCTGCTTATAATGGCTATGGCCTGCCGTCCTGTGCGCGCCGAGCCCGATTACCACACCAGCATGCTGAATGGTCTTGTCCGCATAGTAAAGCTTGGCGCCTACCGCTCCCACATCCTTTCGCTGGGCATACATAAGGAGCTCCTCCAACCAGTTGACGGTAATAACCTCCGTGTCATTGTTGAGCAGCAAAATATATTCTCCCGAGGCATAAGACACGCCCAGATTGTTTACCGCAGAATAATTAAATTCTCCCAGATAGGTAACAATGGCCGCCTTACCGGCTCCGACGCCCTCTCCCATGCTCCTAAGAATACCCCCGTCATGCTCCTTAGTCCGTGCGCCGCACGACGCCTGTCCGGATTTAACCATAGCCTCATAAGGCATTCCGAGCAGCTTGTCGTAATAATCTTTAATTTCCTTTGTAGTACTGTTATTTTCCACAATAATTATCTCATAATTATCATAAGTGGACTTCTCCAAAATAGAAGAGACGCACCGCTGTAAATCGGAGGCATGGTCCTTATTTGCAATCACAATAGATACCTTGGGCGTGCCCGTTATATTATATCGTATACGGAAAATCGTCTCAAAGGCACGGGTTCCCGTAATCTGAAAGTGCTCGAAGCCGTGCTTTTTCAAGTGCTCCGCCACCGCGCCCTTGGCGGCGGCAATGGCGTACGGCTTTGCCTCGATACCTGAGGCCACGCTGCCCGCATGGCTCCTCCAGTAATACATCAGCCTTGGAATATGCACAATTTTTTTGGCATTGTCCGTCAGCCGCAGAATCATATCATGGTCCTGACTTCCATCAAACTTAGGTCTGAACAGCTCGTCCCCGTCAAGCAGGCATCTGGCAAACACGCTGAAATGGCAAATATAATTGTTGGCCCGCAGATTATCCGGCGCATAGTCAGGCTTAAAATGCATAGTAAGCATTTTATTGATATCGCCGCTCTTAAAGGTTGTCTCATCACAATACAGATAATCCGCTCCCTGCTCGTTAATCGCCTTAACATATTCATACAAAACGGACGGATGCAGCACATCGTCATGGTCAAACAAGCCGATATATTCCCCTGTGGCAAAGCTAAGGCATGCATTGGTATTGCCCGCTATTCCCTCATTTCTTTCAAGTTTTCTGTAGACAATACGGCTATTCGACCGACTTTCATATTCCCCGCAGATTTCCCCTACATAAGCATGCTCCGTATCGGAACCGTCCGCCAGACAAAGCTCCCAGTTTTCGTAAGTCTGGTTCATTACGGAATCTAACATTTCCGTCAAAAATTCCCTTGGCGTATTATAAAGGGGAACCAAAATACTGATTTTTACCATTCGGGGAAATCTTTCGGCACGCTCATAAGCCGCCTGTTCGGGCGTGGGAAAGCTCTCCGTGCCGAACTGCTTCATAGCCTCCTTCTCCCGTTTCTTGTATGCCACCTTGGAACACACGCCCCTTACGCCGCCGCAGTTGGATAATCTGTCCTTTTGGCGGATAGCCCAATGCATTGCATTTCTTGCCGGTTTACTTATTCTCCAGAGAGGATTATTTTTTATACGGTCAAGCTTCCATGTAAGCTCCTCGTTTTTCGCCTCCAGCTCTGCAACTCTGGACGCCAAATCCGCACATTTCAGATGCTCCTTCTCATAAGCGTTCCTATATTCCAAATCCGACATATAAACCTCTCTTCCATGCGCCTGATTATCCGGCTGTGCCGGAGACAGACACCGTTTTTTCTTTGATTGCAGCCTAATCACTGACGCTCTGTTACCGTGACATATATGGTATCTCCCGGCTGCTTACCCGCTTTTTTGCGTATATCCTTACGCAGACCGATAATATAGCACACCTCTCCCTTTTCGTTTCTGATCCCCATATTCACAATACTTCCGTCATAAGGTATCCCGTCAAACGTAACGTGAACCTTAACCCTGCGCCTGCCGAATTCCTTTTCAATATCATACGGGAAGACAACATACGCACCGTCAATATCGGGCACCTTACAAATCTCAGCATAAAATTCGTACTTTTTTTCGTTCATTTTATAACTCCCGAAGCGCTAATCATCCTTTAACGGTTAAATCAGTTTTTTCACCGCCCCGCTCATATCCTGCGCAATCCTTAGGGGAACCCTCACAATCTCCATGCGTGCATACAAAATATTCTTTGCCTGTCTGGGCAGCTCCTCCATATTGACGTTGATATTCGGGTCCGCGGTAGGAAATACCATGCTTGGCTGATAAACTGCTTTCTCCTTGTCCGCAGGCTTTACAAGCCTGCCGTTTGTCAAAAGCACCTTCTTTTTTTCCAAGGGCACTCTCTCTCCGTTTAAGGTCATTTCCAGAATTTTTACCATACAGGAATCCATCGCCGGGTCAATGCGCAGCATTTTCACGTTTTCATCGACGGTAAGCTCAAGCTCAATATAATTGTCTCCCTGATATGCCTCTCTGACAAAATAAGACTGCTCCTCGCAACAGCCCGCGCCGGTGTCCTCATATATCTGTACCCTGTTTACATTGCCGGAATCCTGATATTTATCAATCCAATCCTGAGGAACCATAAGCCTGCAGCCGATTAAATCACGCATCTGTGCCATGGACGTTCTCTTTCCCCTGATAAAATTCTGGAAGTCCTTTTCCTGCTCCCAAAGCTTCTCCGACTCCGACTCGGTTATTCCAAGCTCCATCAGCACCCAGTCAAAGGGAAGCTTATTGCGCTTTTCATCCTCGTATAAATAATAATAAACCGCTCTGAAGGCAAGCTCGTTGGTAGGAATAGGCTTCCCAAAGGTCCACTCATAATCAATGACCGTCCAAGTGTCGTCCTTTACCAAAATATTGGTAAATATCATGTCAAAATCGGCGACCGGATAATCGCTGTTATAGTCAATTCTCTCCACAAACTCCTTAAAGCATTCCTGAAAGCCCTGCAAATCATCCTTATTCAAAAAAGTGTCAAACTTCTCCACAAGAGGAGTTCCTTCCACAAATTCAAACTGGGCGTAAACCTCTTCTTCCTGCTCCACCAGACGGCACTTATTGATTTCCAGACGGCTGCCTTCATATTTCCTGACAAGATTTTCATAGGCGAGCGCCATGCCCCTGACATGCTCCTTTGCCGCTTCCCCCAAGGGGTACTTACGCACAAACGCCTCCCCCTTGCTTGTCCTGCAAATCTCTGTTTTAATAGCATATTCCGGCGAACGGTCATTGGAATACTTAGCGTATTTCACATCAAAACCGCTTCCGATGACTGCCACATAAGAATTTGCGAACACCGGAAACAAACCGTCCTCCAAAAGACCGTCATAGGCGTTCTTCTCATCAAACAAAACCATTCTGTCACGGTCAAAGTTCCTCATATTGTCGCATAGCTCGCCCTTTCCCGGCAAGTAGTCGTCGCTGTACAGAGTCGTCATAAATTTATAATCCGGATAGGGATAATAAAAATGACATTCCTCCACGCCACAGCTTCCGAAAATGCGCTCCAAGCCTTTTCGGCTGAAGGTACGCACTCCTCCGCCGTCGGCATAATTTTCAATACCGCTAAAATACGTTCCCAGATGATCCTCCCTGCAGCCCGCAAAATATTTAAGCCCATATTTATTTTCTATGGCAATAATCAGCCTGCCGCTCTCCTTCATATGCGGCAGCAGAATTTTCAGGAAGTCCTCAAAGGGTGTGTTCCCTCCAATATAGCTTTGTCCGTATTCAAATACTCCGATAAGGCAGATATAGTCAAAGTCCGTGGGAAGCTTTGGCTCAATATCCTTAAAATTGCCCACATGGATAGTGATATTATCGCATTCACTATGCCGGTAGGCGTTAATCATGCTGCGCCTTTTAGAGAGTTCCACACAGGTAACGCTGCCCGCCTTTCTCGAAAGAGCGCCTGTAATGGCGCCGCAGCCGCTTCCCACCTCAAGCACCTTTGCATCCTTATCCATGGGAATCCACTCGACAATATTTTCCCTCAAAGGGGATAAATGATAGAGAATGGGCCAGTTTTTCTTCTCGCCTATTACCCTTTCATACTCCACGGGGGACAAATCCTTCACAATGTCGAGAAGCTCGGATTCCACCGCGCCGTCGCTGTAAAAATCCTTACCCGGATATTTACTGCAGTCAAGCGCCACCTTACCGATATATTCCACGGCTTTTGCTTCCTCCTTGCCCTGCTTTGTTCTATTATTATCTTCTGTTCCCACAGTCCGTTTTTCTTCTCTTTCGGCAATAACCTTATTTTCCATATGCTAATCCCCATACCCGCTAATTTTCCGCATCCCTTACCAGCACTTCAGACTCCATGTCATAAAAACCCACTGTATTTTTATCCGATACCACGGTAATATTCATCACATCGTACAGCCTGTGATAAACCTCAAAGGTATCTCCTCTGTAGCCCGTAACCCCAAGGGAAATCAGATACTCCCCTCCCTGCAGGGTCATCCTCTGTCTAAAAGTAATATCCTTTACCTGCCCCGGCTCACCACTGTCCAGAAACGCCTTTTCTATCATGGAGTTGGTACCGGTAATCTCCGTACCTTGTACATTTTTTATGGAAAAGGCAAAAATCGGCTCCGGAATATGCTCCGAAAATTTTACCCGCATATGCATGGTAAACTCACTGCCCTTAAGCACTGCCATAGTAGGTAAATCCCTGTCGTCCGTCAAATGGTATTCTACAATCTGCGCCTGCATATTGCCATATTCCTGCGCATCAGGGTTGTATCCGGCTTCATGCTTACCGGCCATGCCTTCTGTTGCTTGAGCTTTGCCGTCTTCCAAGGATTCGCCATGTGTGCCGTCGGCGTGCAGCTCATACTGCCCCACAAGAACCCGTTTGTAGGCGTCTATCATCTCCTTAGGGCTTCCCTCGCCCAGAAGCTCCCCCTGATTTAGCAGAAATACCCTGTCGCAATACTTGCTGATACTGTTTAAGTCATGGCTGACAAATACAATAGTCTTTCCCATTTCCTTGAATTCTTCAAATTTATGATAGCATTTCGCCTGAAAAAACACATCTCCTACGGACAACGCCTCATCCACAATAAGAATTTCCGGCTCTATATTAATTGCCACCGCAAAGGCAAGACGCACAAACATACCGCTGGAATAAGTTTTTACCGGCTGATATACATAGTCTCCAATGTCCGCAAACTCTAAAATAGAAGGAAGCTTCGCGTCGATTTCCTTCTCCGAAAAACCCATCATTGTTCCATTTAAATAAATATTTTCGATTCCGTTGTACTCCTGATTAAAACCTGCTCCCAGCTCCAAAAGCGCGGAAATCCTCCCGTTTACATGCACTTCACCGGAGGTAGGGTTCAGCACTCCGGTAATAATCTTCAATATGGTCGACTTACCGGAGCCGTTTGTTCCGATAATGCCCACAGTCTCCCCCCTGTATATATTCAGGGTTACGTCGCTCAGGGCATAATGCAGCTTATATACCTTCCTGCCAATGCCAAAGGCCTCCTTCATCCTGTCTCTGAGCCTGTCATACAGCTTATATACCTTGTTTACGTTTTTAACCTCAATGGCTATCTGCCTAGTTTCTTCCATAGAAATCCTCCATGCCGGTGAGTCATCAATCTTACCTTCCCTACAGCACGTCCGCAAAGTGTACCTTTAAGCGTTTAAACACCAACGCTCCCAGACCAAACAACACTACCGTTACAATCCAGAAATACATGGTGGAAAAAAAATCCCAAAAGAACCACTCATGTCCGTAAATAGCGCTTCTGTATCCGTTCACGATATACACCATGGGATTTAATTTCAAAACCATTACCCACTTGGCATTTACGGTGTTTATATCCCACAAAACGGGCGTCGCCCAAATGCCAATCTGCAAAACAATATTAATAATCTGAGACAAGTCCTTAAAAAACACCACAATGGCGCATGTCATGTAGCTGAGCGCCAGCACAAAAATAAACAGACACGCGCTGTAATAAAAAATCTGCAGGGTATAAACGCTGGGATAATAGCCGTAAATTGCCGCCACCACCAATAACACCAATACAAAAAAACCATGGATAAAGGTTGCCGCAATAACCTTGATAATGGGAAGAATACTGATTTTAAAGACTACCTTTTTCACCAGATAATCGTATTCCCTAAGAGCGTTGGTTCCGTTGTTCCACGCCTCATTAAAGAAAAACCACGGCACAAGCCCCGCCGTCAAAAACAACACAAAGGGCGCCTCATCCGTGCGGGAAGCCCCCGGCATTATGATTTCAAACACTACATAATACATTGCCACCGTAACCACGGGCTGCACCATAGCCCAGACCGCCCCCATATAAGAGCCCGCATACCGTTTCTTAAAGTCGTTTTTTGCCAGCTTCCAGATGAGATGTCGGTTCTGAAACAATTCTACCGGAAGCCCCGTAAATTTTTCGTACCACCTTGCAAAAATAATGCAGGATGCAAAAATCACCGCACAGGATATTAACTTTTTAAGAAGCTCCTCCTGCGGGTCGGCGCCCGGATTATTATGTATAATAATAATCACAGCCATTATCAGGCCGACAAGTGTAAAAATTGTAATTCCGCCTTTTTTGCTTATTCTCATGTTTACTTTGTTCCTTTCGCTTTGCTCAGAGTACAAAACGCCATCAAAAATCGGTTTTAGGGTCTGCAGCTTACGGATTCTTTCCCGTAAAAGCTTGCAATCGCCTCATTTGCCTCAAATTCCGGGTCCTCCCACAAATCTCCCGTGCACAATATCCACGGCCTGTAGACATAGGGTTTTAGCACCACGTCTTTTTCGTCTCCGTTTAAAAGCTCCACTCTCTGAAGATACTCCTGATAAAAATTATTCGCCTCTCCCGTGTGCACATAACGGTACGCCGTATAAGAGGAAAAGCTTCCCTCCTTCTTGGGTTCTATCCAAAACACAAGCAGCATAACCATCCCCATAATCGGATAAAACCACCATCTGCATTTCCCATCGGGAACGGCTCTTCCCTTTTTCTTCAGATATTGGCAGAGCCAGCCAAGTAAATAAATTTCATTGATAACCAACAAAAGCTGATAGGTTATTTTCACTGCGTTTAAGGTCCTGCCTAGGCCGGCAACCCCCATGGAATAAAGGCTGGGCGTAAAGCCCGAAGCATATAAGCATACCGACCACAGAAACACTGCCAAAGGATATCTAAAACGGAAATCCGTCCTTTGCACCATCTGCCAAATAACGGGAACAAGCAGCGCAAGCACCGGAATCGTCATCAAGCCGGTAAATCTTCCAAGATGCTTAAATGCCTCTGCAAAGGACTGTATAATCGCCGGAAACCAATCCAGCCCGCTCCCCAAAAAATGAGCCATTCTCACATTATTGCCGGGCGCCGATACGTTTTTATAAAACGCAGCCACATAAACCACAAGCGACGGTATCAACAAAACAGCCCTTTTATTACGACATATAAGGGCAACTGCCAGTATAGTGCATGCCGCTAAAAGCCCCTGCAATATGGTGACATAATTGCCGCCTCCCGTAATAAACGCCCCCAATATGCTTATTATTGCCAAAAACAATGCTGCCAATCTGCTTTTTACCCGAAGCAGCTTAATAAACGCCGCCGTAAAAAGCATGGCAAAGGAATGCATTCCCACATAGTGCACTCCTGCATTATACCAATAAAATCCGGCCTGAGGAGTATGTATCAGCACAAACAGCATCGCGGTGGTTATTGCCTGAATAACGATACAGGAATATTTATCCCCCCCAAACACGTCTCTTACAAGAACTCCTACGAAAACAAAGGCTGCCGCCAAAAATATTGTCAAAAGGAACAGCGCGCCCCAAAAATACTGATCATCACCCCAGACTGCAGGCATAAGCGACATTAAAAACGTAGAGGAAAAGGTTCCCTGCCATGCATACCACTGTGTCTTGGCGCAATACAACGCACCCTGCAGCGCACTATAAAGACTTCTTTCCTGAACCAAAAAGTTCTTGGTAAAAAGTCCCATAATATAATCGTCATACCAGGGCGCCGTATAGAATGCTATCCGGTACAAGGGCGCCAATAGCAAAACCAATAACGACACGGCTCCTGCCGCCACAATTTTTGTATCAGGCTTCCAGAGCAAAAAGCTGTGCATATGCTTTCTCCAATTCCGCATAACGCCTCTACCTCCCAAGAGAATTTTTCTTATATTGGGCAATACCCTCCCATTTGGTATCCCTTTCGGCCATAATCAGTTCCATTCCCTCCGGAATCGGCCATTCCACTCCGATATCGGGATCATTATATATCAGCCCCCCCTGATCGTTGGGATAATAAAACTCCGTGCATTTATAACAAAACTCCGCATAATCGGACAGCACTAAAAAACCATGCGCAAAATTCTTCGGTACAAAAAACTGCTTTTTATTCTCCTCAGAGAGCAGCACTCCATACCATTTACCGAAGGTCTCCGAACCCTCCCGCAGGTCTACCGCAACATCGAACACCTCGCCCCTTATAACCCGGACCAGCTTGTCCTGCGGAAATTCCTTTTGAAAATGCAGCCCTCTTAACACGCCCTTTTTGGACGCGGACTGGTTATCCTGTACAAATATCTGGGGAATACCCGCCTCCTTATAATCATTATAATTATAGGTCTCACAAAAATATCCTCTGGCGTCTCCCAACACTGTAGGCGTAATAATCTTAAGACCCTCTATATCACATGTTTCCACCGTTATCTTTCCCATACCGTTTTCTTCCTTTCCGCTCACGACTATCCGGCCGCTGCCTGATTCTCAATTCCCTATATAGCTGATATTCATATCCACATTACCCTTTATACCGTCCACTTTACCCTTTGAGGTATACTGCCACATTTGATAATAACCCTGATAAATAGGAACACTGCGGTATTCGGCAAGCCATATGCAATAATTTTCCAGACGTTTTGTCTCCAATCTGTTATTATACCAGTTACGGCTTCCATACACACCTGCCCTGTAACCGGCATTTTCAATGGTACGGCAAAATGCTTCACAGACTAAGGTCCGCGTCTCAACATCAAGACCGTCCGCCCTTCCGTCTCCTCCGGCGCCCTCCGTATCAATAAAAATCGGATAATCCAGCTTATACTCCCGGATAAGCTTAAGCACCATGGAAGCCTCCTCCACAGCCTCCACTTCATTCACTGCCTGCGTAAAGAAATAAATCCCCACGGGCATACCCGCAGCAGCCGCGCCCTTCATATTGGCTTCAAAATAAGGATCCTGTACAAGGCTTCCGGTGACGGAACCACGATAACCCGCACGCACAATGGCAAATTCCACGCCTGCATTTTTTACCTTATCCCAGTCAATATCGCCGTTCCACTTTGACACGTCTATACCCGCCTTGGCTTTACCAGAGGCCGTCTGCAGCTTCTTGATCTCGGACTTGTCCGCGTCTGAACGTGCGTCCTGCTCGGCGCTATCCTCCGCCTCCGCGTCTATTTCCTCCTCCGTCTTAATCAGCAGAGAAATATCCTCAATAGCCACATACTCTACCTTGTCCTTCACTCTCACACGAGTCTCGTTTATCGGCACCTTATAGCCTTCAATGGGCAAAAGCTCCACGAAATACTCACCCGAGTCCAAATCCCCAATATAGATAATACCGTCTTGATCCAAATCCTTGTATTCACCCATACCCTCCAGCTTCACATAAAAGCTCTCGCCTGATACCGGAGTTCCCTGCGTATCTACAACCTGCACACGCAAATCCTTCTCCACGGAGGTAACCACCAAAGAAAGCCTGTTCGCCTGATTCTTCGCCGCTTCAAGAATAGGATTAATCTCCTCGTCAAAAAATGTATTATCCTTCATAAAAGCAGACAGATCATCTCCGATCTGATTAGACGGCTGCTCCTGCTCGGACGGCGTCTCCTCCGTGCCGTTGTGCGCCAAAGATGATGTCTGCCGGTTCTCTTCACCGGCATTACCCTCCCGAGGGTTCATCATCAATACCATTATAGAAACCAGCAATATAACCGCCATAGAGCAAAATATTGCGGTTCGTCTCAATTTAGAGTCCATTCGCTACCTCAACTAAATATTTACCGTAATTGGTCTTCATCAGCGGTTTTGCAAGTTTTAACAGCTGTTCTTTATCAATAAATCCTCTCTTGTATGCAATTTCCTCAATACAGGAAATATAAAGTCCCTGCCTTTTTTGAAATGCCGCGACAAAATCCGAGGCGTCCAAGAGAGCATCGTGATTGCCCGTATCCAGCCATGCAAAGCCCCGCCCCAAGGTTTCCACATGTAAAGAGCCTCGCTCCAAATACACATTATTGATACTCGTAATCTCTATTTCCCCTCTGGCGGAGGGTTTTACATTCCTTGCTATCTCCACCACGTCATTGTCATAAAAATACAAACCCGGAACGGCATAGTTGCTTTTCGGATTTTCCGGCTTCTCCTCTATGGAAAGCGCCCTGCCGCTTTCGTCAAACTCGACCACCCCGTACTCTCTGGGGTCTCTCACATAATAACCAAAAATCGTAGCGCCCTTCTCTCTTGCCGCCACCTCGCGAAGCACTCTGGAAAAGCTTTGTCCGTAAAAAATATTATCTCCCAGCACCAACGCCACACGGTGGTCGCCGATAAACTCGGCTCCGATAATAAACGCGTCTGCAAGTCCCCTCGGAGTCTCCTGTACCGCATATGAAATCTCCATCCCAAGCTGGTTCCCGTCGCCTAACAATTCCTTAAACACAGGCAAATCCCTTGGCGTTGATATAATAAGAACCTCCCTTATTCCCGCAAGCATCAGAGTAGACAACGGATAATAAATCATCGGCTTATCATACACCGGCATAATCTGCTTGGAAATTGCTTTCGTAAGCGGATAAAGTCTGGTTCCGGAGCCTCCTGCCAATACAATACCTTTCATAACCAATCCTCCTTTATCACCTTTATTATAACACACTGAATGGGAACGACAAGAATCGTTCCCATTTTAAAAACCCTATTTTCTTTTACTTTCCATACATTTCTTCATAATATTTCTGATAATCGCCGTTTGTCACATTCTTCATCCAATCTTCGTGCTCGAAGAACCAGACAATAGTCTTCCTTATTCCCTCTTTAAACATTGTCTCCGGCTCCCAGCCTATTTCTTTCTTTATCTTATCGGGGGCAATGGCATAACGCCGGTCATGCCCCTTTCTGTCTTCCACATAGGTAATTAAATCTCTGCTCACCAAAGCCTTTCTGGGATCGTTGTCGGAAAGCATTTCCTGCAGGGTATCTATTATAATGTTTATAATCTCAATGTTCTGCTTCTCGTTATGTCCGCCTATATTGTAGGTTTCAAATAATCTTCCCTGTTCCTGCACCATGTCGATTGCCTTGGCATGATCCTCCACATACAGCCAGTCGCGCACATTCCTGCCGTCGCCATACACCGGAAGCTTCTTACCCTGTAGGGCATTGTTGATAATCAGGGGAATCAGCTTCTCCGGGAACTGATAAGGTCCGTAATTGTTGGAGCAATTGGTAATATTTGCCGGGAAACGGTAGGTATCCATATACGCCTTCACCAGCATGTCCGAGCCCGCCTTGCTTGCCGAATAGGGGCTGTGCGGAGCATAAGGGGTTGTCTCATAGAAAAAAGCATTGTCGTCATCCGGAAGGGAGCCGTATACTTCATCCGTGGATACATGCAAAAACTTCTTATCCTCCTTAAAGCTCCCATCGGGCAGCTCCCACGCCGCTTTGGCACAGTTGAGCATTACTGCGGTTCCTAAAACATTGGTCTGTATAAAAACCTCCGGATTCCGAATGCTTCTGTCCACATGACTCTCAGCTGCAAAATGTACTACGCGGTCAATATCATTTTCCGCAAAAATTCTGCTGATTGCCTCCTTGTCACAGATGTCGGCGCGCACAAAGGTATAGTTATCCCTTTTCTCCACATCCTTTAAGTTTTCCAGATTACCCGCGTAGGTAAGCGCGTCTACATTAATAATACGAATATCGTCTCCATATTTCCCGAACATATAATGAATATAGTTGGAGCCGATAAAGCCCGCTCCTCCGGTAACTAAATAATTTCTCATTTTATATCCATTCCTTTCCCGCACGAACCCTTCCCCTGTTGAAGAGGGCTCGGATGCGTAAAATTCCGAAATTTCTTCAAAGCCTTGATTAACGCCGCTCCTTTGGCACAATTTACGCCTGCCGACGGTTGCCGTTCATTGGTATAAAAAACTGTCATTTTTTGCCATAGATAATTATAACATGGGGATCTCTATATTGGCTATAAATTTCTTCCGAATCAGGTCAAATAAATTCTTTGCCAAATCAATAGCCCAGATAACTTAAATTCAAATCCACGTTGCCGCTAATACCGCTTACTTTTCCGGTAGATTTATACTGCCACAAATCATACCTTCCCGTGTAGGTAGGCGACGCCGCATATTGTGCAAGCCATATTTTATAAGCGTTTAAGGCGCTTGCATCAATTTTCTCCGTAAGCCACGTCTTGTTGGCATAGATTCCTGCCGTATACCCTGCGCTTTGAATCGTTTCGCAGAACGCCTTACACACTGCCGTTCTTGTTTCCTTACTTATCTTATCTCCACGGCCGCCGCTTGCTTCCACATCCAAAAATACCGGATAGGAAATTTTATAATTCTTTATTTTTTCCAATACATAGGACGCCTCGTATACTGCTTCCACCTCATCCACTGCCTGAGTGAAGAAATAAACTCCAACCTTTAACCCTGCGTTTGAGGCTCCTTTTATGTTCTCCGCAAATTTGGGATCCTCAATTAGCATACCCTGCGACGAGCCTCTATATCCGCAACGAATAATTACATAAGAGACGCCGGAATTTTTCACTGCTTCCCAATCGATTTTGCCGTTCCACTTTGACACGTCGATTCCCATTGTTCCGGAACCTGTCACCAACGAACCGTCGCTGGCAAAATTATATTTTGCGCCTTGAATAATCTGTTCCCCTGTAACCTTCTTCCCGGAAGCGTCAAAATAGAATACCTTACCGTCAATAGTCTGCCAGCCTGTGTATTTTACCTCGCCCTTTATAAAGAATTTTTCAGCCGTATAGTAATCTGCGTAAACTGCCTCTCTGTATGCCTCATTCTCTAAAACATACAACAGCCTGCCGCTTCCATCCTTTAGTCTGGTAGATTTATCCTCCTTGGGATTGGGCTTTACCGTTACGGCGCAGGTTGCCGTAACCGTTTCCCCGTTCTCCGTATACTTTACCGTGATAACGGCGCTTCCCTCTTGTACGGCCGTTATGACTACCGCACGCTTATCAACGGCAACCGTGGCAACCCGCGTATCCGAAGATTCCGCCGTTACAGGCGTATCCGTCACGGCATTGGAAATCTTTGCATTAATAGTCACAGGCACTGATATATATACTGTCGCAGACGTCTTATCCAAAGCTATTGTCTTCTGTCCGGTCACCTTCACGTTGATTACGGCATTTGCAGCGGTAGCGGCGTCGCCTCCCTTGTAATTTGCCGTAACCGTAACAATGGTATCTCCTGCGGCAACGCCATTGATTGTAACCGTGCCCGCCGAATCCACGGAGGCAGTGGCGACGGCGGTATTTCCGGAAGCCGCCGTATACACTAATTCTCTTCCCTCACTAAAGCCTGCGGGCGTTGCCTTCGCCGTCACCTTCGCACCCATTGCCACATTTAATACATTTTTATCAACCGTGAGCTTTCCAGCCGCATCACTGACCGTTACACTGCATGTTCCCGTCAGACTGGTTCCCACATTGTTTCCGCTGACATCCGTCACTGCAGCCTCATAGGAAATCAAGGCCGTTCCCGCGCTAAGCGCAGTTACCGTAACGCTCTTTCCGCTTCCCTCCACCTTGGCAACGCTCGGATTACTGCTTTTCCATGTAATAGCGCTTGGAGCTATCTCTGTCGTGCCGTCCATGCACTTTGCTGTCACCGTGACGCTGCCGCCAACCGTAAGACTCTGACTGGAGGGCGTGATATTTGAGGTATATGCCGTACGTAAAAAATTCTTTTTGTTTACCGCAATGGTAAAGGGATCCGGAATAGTACTCTTAGACACCTCCGTGTAGGTGTTTACCGTGGAGGTGCTCTCCACCCAAGCCACCGTATCCTCTAAAACTGATTCCACTACAGTCTCGTTTTTCTTGGTATCCTCAACGGAGGCGTTGATTTCAGACTCCTTCTTCACCTCGCCGCTGACGTCCACCTTTTTATATGTGATTTCTTTTTTTACCTCAATAAGCTGGCTTGCGGTGGGAATCGTATAATCGGAATATCTGTCCTCCGTCAAAGCGTTCATTGCCACCTTATAGCTTCCGGGCGTTATATTTTTTTCGTAAATAATACCGTCCATATCGCTGTCCGACCATATTTCACTTTTCCCATCCGGCTTGGTGACGGAAACGGAAAAGGGTATGTTGGCTATCAATTTGCCAGTGTCCTTATTAGTAAATTTAATCTTTAAATCCTTCTGCACAGAGGTAAGATTAAAGGAAACCGTCACCTCTTTATCAAATTCTGCCTCGTTATAATCCTTATTTTCCTTTTCTTCCTTCTGCTGCTCGTCTACTACATCGGCAGCCGCCTGCTTTGCCCGCTCTGCATCGGCAAGAGCCAATAGCCCCTTCTCGCCTATCAGCTCCAAATCCTGCAGCTGTGTGCCCACGCTCACAAAATCGGCAACCTGATCGGACACCACCTTTGCGCTGACATATATCCCTCCGGTAATAACGGCAAAAAGCAAGACCACCGCGCCCAGCCCTACTATCACGCGATCCATAACTGCAGTATTCCTGAATTTTTCCAAAAGAGCGCTGCCTCCCGCTTTTGACTTTTTCCTTTTATGCGCATCAAAAGCCTTTCCTGCAGCGTAATATTCCTCCTCTTCCAAATCTTCTTGGGCGTAATATTCTTCCTCGTCCTCCTGATTTTCCTCCATATAGTACTCTTCTTCCGTAAATTCCTCCTGCGCGTAGTATCCTTCCTCGTCTATCGGAGTCTCCTGCGCATAATAGCCTTCTTCTGCCGGTTCTTCCTCCGCATAGTACTCTTCTTCCTGATTCTCCTCTACATAATATTCTTTCTCTTCCTGCAAGTCTTCCTCTGCATAGTACTCTCCCTCTTCAATCAGGTCTTCCTCCGCATAATATTCTTCCCCTTCTTCCGGAGTCTCCTGCGCATAATAATCTTCTTCGTATTCGAGGTTCTCCTGCGCATAGCAATTTTCTTCGTATTCCGGATTCCCCTGCGCATAGTAATTTTCTTCGTATTCCAGATTCCCCTGCGCATAGCGTTCCTCTTCCATATCCTCCCCGACGTAGTATTCTTCCTCCTCCGTCAAGTCTTCTTCCGAATAATACTCTTCTCCCGCATCCCAATCAATGCCGTCCTCGTCATACTCATATTCGTTCCACTTTTCATAAGGTTTCTTTGTATGCTTAAACAATTTCTTCATGTAAACTTCCCTTCCAAATATGTAAAATAAACTGTTATAGTCTTAAATCATTCTACCTTACTTTTAACAATTCTGTAACATTATAACATTGTAAATTTTGCACTTCAAGGCATATTGCCATTTCTTCATAATTTCTTAAAGTCTTTTTAATATTAATAATGTGGACATTCCTTCCATATAATAGTAAAATAAAAAAGTGCCGCAACCGATACTTCACAAAAGCTCCGCATTCTTCCCTTGCAAGGACGAAATTTCCTAAATACAATAAATATAAATCAAATTCCTATTCAACCGATTAGTCAAACAGCTTCAAAGCAAAGAATTTATGGAGGATTAAAATAATTTGAAACAGCAGAATTCACCTCTCCATCATATACCCGATTTAGATATCATAGACTTGGAAGATGATGGCGCCTTAAACGAAAGCCTTAACAACACTGACGACTCCTTACAGAATATTTCTTTGGAGGAGCCGAAGGATTACGATACGTCTTTGGAGGACGATATGGCGGAAATACCCGTCAAAAGAAAGCTTCCTCCATTTATCAATATACATGTAATTTTTTTCATTGTGTTGATCGCTTTAATATCCGGAATTTTTTTCAGCCTAAAGAACTGGGGCGTAAAGGTCGATCTGGATGAAATTTTCAAGGACGGACAAGGGGAATACAGTGATACCTTAGACAGCTTTCTGCCTCTTATGAATAACAGCGGTAATAATCCGGCTGACGACGGCGTTACCAACATTGTGTGCTTTGGCAACGCCCCCTTTGCCGACGACAGGGAATCGGAGGATAGCCTTGCCAATCTAATAGCAAAGGAAGCGGACGCCAACGTATATAATTGCTCTATAGGAGCAAGCTATCTGGCTGCGCTGAATCCCTACTTTGATTCCAGCGTGCAGCCTCTGGACGCTTACAATTTCTATTGGCTGGTATCTCTTGCGGTAACCAAAGAAATAGATTACTTTTTTGAAGAAGCCGAACGCCATTTGGGAGACGCCACACCCCCTGAAGCCGACGAGGTATTCAGGACGCTGACCACCCTTGATTTTAACACGGTGGACGTTGTCGTGATTATGTACGACGCCAGCGATTATCTCGCCGGACATCCTATGTATAACGACGCCAACAACACGGACATCTCATACTTTACAGGCAATATGGAGGCCGGTATTGAATTGATTAAGGCAAATTATCCCCACATTCGTATCATTGTTCTCTCTCCGGCCTATGCCTTTGCAGTGGATGACGACGGTCAGTATGTGAGCAGCGATCTTAAGACCTATGGAGGAATGGATGTACTTTCCACTTATGTGATAAAGCAATCCGATTCCGCCGCTCTGCAATCCGTCAGTTTTGTTGATAATCTTTACGGTACGATTCATGAGGACAACGCCAGAGAATATCTTGTCGATAACCTTCATCTCAATGCGAAGGGACGCCGCGCCGTGGCAAAACGCTTTATGGAAGCGTTGAATTTCTATAACGATTAATAAAAATCAAAACGCCGCGCGATTCAGCGCGGCGTTAAACCAAAATTCATAGTCGTATCCTTATAAATAACATATCCGTCTATAAAGTCAAATATTTCATAGTCATAATCAGACATATCTCCTTTTAACGGTTTTGTCTGTGATAATACCACATAGTGGCAGCCATAATATTTAGCTTCACCCGCCAAAGCCTCTACATCAATTTCGTCCGCCGTCATCATAGCGTGTAATTCAAAATAATTTGCGTCTCTTCCATAAGGCATACATACCACCGGGGAATATTGTCTCACATACAAAAGAAATTCATCGGGAAATACCGCCATCACCTCCCTGCCCTCAATCTTGATGGCGTCGCACACATCTACCACCGCCTGCGGCACATGATAGACATTTTCGGCAAGACTAAATAGAGGATTACTGTACACCAGCTTTCCCGAAACCACTATAACCGAAATTGCCACGGCTCCAAAACATACCCTTTTTCTCCCCTGCAGATTGTTCAACATACATACAAGCGTATAAGCAATTACCGGCGCTACCGGCAGAAGCCAACAAATCCTGAAATAAATCTCGTCTCCCAAAAACCTGTAAAAAAGCTTGGAAAATAACGGGTTAAAATACAAAAGCAGGATGATGACAGGCACATATATAAATAATATCCGCATGGGCTTTTTTTTCTCGTTTATAAACAGATATATCAACGCCAGCAAGAACCATATTGTAATAAGCCCTGTTCCCATATACTTCTGAAATATCTCCGTCACATTCATATACACTTCCCCAACCCTTCAGACTAGTCTATAATCAAATATAAAACGGTCACTAAGACCGGCATTGCACAACACAGCGCCATAGGCGCCAGCACCTTCCACCTACGGTAACAAACTGCGGCGCACAAGCCTATTACGCCCACAAGCATACAGGTCAGCAGCGCCCCCAATGTGCTGCAAAGACAGCCTGCCGCCATGCTGCACGCCAATAAGAGCCAATAGACGGCGCCCGCGCCTTCCTCCTTTTGCAACTTTTCCAGCAACAGCAGCATGAGAAACAATAAAAAAGGGATTACAATGTTGGCCAAAACCGACTTGCCCTGCGCCGTCCTTACCAACAGAAAATTTTCTGCGGAATATACAGAATACCCCCCGAAAAGCACCAACAGCTCAATCACTACCATAAATAGAGGCAGCGCCTTATTCCGATTTCCCAGCATTTGCTTTCCCAGCATATAATAAATTCCGTAGGACATTACTATAAGCGCCATAGGCAGCGCTACCTGCGCCAGAACTACCGACGGTATGCCTGACGCTCTTGCAAGCAGAGCCACCCATATAGGAAAGGGAGCGAGTCCGTGTCTGGCGTCCAGCCCGGTGGTTCCCCCTGTATAGGGCAGCTTGCAATACATGGTATCGGCGTTTTCCGTAATAGTGGAAATCGCTACATAATAGGCATCATCTCCCTCCTCATATGCCATGAGACCCGCAAGCACCAGCTGAAGCGCCAGCAATGCCCAAAATACAATCCATAGAAGCCTATGCGGCTTCCTTTCATCGGTACCCTCTATAACCTGAAAATTTTGGATTCTTCTCTTTTTCCTACCAAAATGCAGCGATATGGAAAAAAGCAAAAGACAACCCGTATAAATCCAAAAAAGCTGCTGTACCATGGTAAATCTCTTTTCCAATAGTATCAATGGCACACAAATACATTGAAATCCCGCCCACAGCAAAATCTGTCCGCTTATCCACATAAACGGCAGCCTTGCGGCGCCCTTATCCACCTTTACAAACAAACTTCCCACAATTGTGGGGATAATAAACAATATAATACTCAGCTTCAATATCTGAATTGCTATCATGCTTTCCTCATTTCCGCATTACTTACGCTTCTTTACCGATACTCGTCCGCGCCTCTGCTCCTGCCGACATCTTAACGGCTCACTCCTCAGCCAATCCGTATAGGAAAATACGGTAATAACTCTCCTGTGTTTCAAAAGGCTCCTCCCGCAATAATACCAGCTTCTGCTCCTTAGCATTAATAATGTACGCCGCAGAAATAATAAACCTGCCTCCCAGCTTCTTAAAGCTGTCCACGTCTAACTCATAATTATTAAAATAAAAGGTATTCTTTTCCATAGTATAATATCCGGGACATTCCGATGTAAAAAGATAACATCTGTTTCCCCATGTGTCATAGTAATCTCTTAGATATTCATTTTTATCCAGCTCCGGCTTAATAATATTTCTGAAGCAATGCTTATAATTCAACGAATAATTGTTAGAATAGCCGTCCAGACAATAAAAGCCGTGATAATAAGCGGCAGCGGGGTCGATGCCAAGACTTGCCACACGATAATCCGCCTTATCCTGTTTTGTATACCGGGCAAGAAAGTCCTCCACCTGCTCCATTACCCCCACGGCATAATAATCACTGTAGCTGATTGCTTTATAATCAGAAATCAGCAGCTTCTGTAGATTGGGCTTCATGTCGCTTGAGACAAACACTTTAATTCCCGTTATCCCAAGTGCCGCAAGCATGGCAAGCAATCCAAAAACAGCTCCAAGCCGCTGAAGCACACCGCAGCTTTGCCTGCACCATTCAAGGGCAAAAGCCAGAGCACAGGCAGACAAAAGATACCAAAAGCAGGGGGCCAGCCATAAAAGCCTTTGCAGCTGAAAGGCTCCCAACGCCTCCAAACGGCTCCGCAGCGCAACCCCTGCAGCACTTTCCCAAAGCGCCGATACCGCCGCCAAAGACAAATTTATTCCGGCACACATTCCTATAACTGCAGCAAGACGCTTCTGTACCTCGCTCGCCTTCACGGCTCTTTTACGCCCGAATACTTCAAAAGCCCACACCGACGCAAACAAAATAAGCGCCGACGCCGCTGCCTGCAAAAAGTACAAATGCATATCCTCGCTATGCTGCCCTCCCTGCAATAAATTTTGGATAAACCGTTCCCAAAAGGGAACCGGCGTAAGCACATATTCCGCCTTATGAGAAATCATATCCGACGCGCCGTCGGCTCCAACCCCCAACATTTGCTTTATCAATGTGAAATTTTCCAGTATATAGAGAAACAGCAGCACAAGCCATGCTCCTCCAAGACGAAGGGCCTTTTGCTTCACGGCTCCCGTCCGCTTCTCATGCACAAACTCCCCCACAGCCCACATGGCAAGTATTCCCAGAATCCCAAAACCCACCAATACCATAGAGGAGGTCAACGCATAACAAATCACATAGCCGAAGGCACGCTTTACATGTTCTCCCCGTCTGATTTGCAGGAGGCAAAAAGCAAGGAGCGGAATTCCGTATTGTGAAAGCCCATAGACAGGCAGAAATGGCAGATAAGCATATAACACCCCTGTTACCGCCGCTACCCCCCTGCAATCCGTAAATTCTTTTACGAGAAAATACATACCAATATACCCGCACAAACTGCCTATCATCTGCATACTTACAAGGGCGGCAAAATAATCCCCTGTGAGAAACAGCAGCACAAAGGCCGGCGCCGGAAGCGTAAGAGCCGTCTTTAAGGCTCCCCCCATAAATTCCGGCAGAACATTTCCCTGAAACAGATGCTTTGCCTGCAAAATATAGGCAATCATTTCCCCGTCCAGCTGGTCATGGTAAGTTATAACAGAATTTTCACCTAAAATCAAATAAGGCGCCAGCATCAATAACACTGCCGCCGCTCCGGCAAAGAACCACGCCTTATTAAATTTCTCCGCTGTCCGAATATGCATACATTTTTCCCTTTTTCGTCGTCAAAATCATCCATGCCGTCCAGAGACAGGTTACGAGAACGCTGTTCTTATAATCCATAATGCCTGCGCCCTGCATGGTATACCACCCCACCAGCCCCGCTGCAAAAATAACACAGCAAAACACGCATAGTATACTACTCCAAGACTTTATTCTTCTATCGAAAGCTAAGGTAAGACATGTGTAAAGCATCTGCCCCGCCGCCGCAAGTAAAAGCCCTACGACAAAAAACCATGCGCTATAGTTTACATAATGCTTTGTCAGCCCGGGAAGCCTCTCCCTCATAACCTCATAATTTCTCGCCGAATAGGATTCATAAGCCCTCCCTTCCAGCTGCAGCTGCAGCGCAACGGGAGACACCGTATAGGCGACCGCATCCAAAAGAATTTCTCGCTTAACCTTTTGTCGATAAACCTGCCATGCCGCCTGAGCAACCTCCACGTATATCTCTTCCGCGCGCTCGACCCCCACATACCGCTCGATTGTAGGTCCGAACACCTTAACCATATTGTCCGCATAGGTAATACATTCCGTGATTTTCTCACTGTCCATACACTCCTTTAATTCCTCCGGCCAATATGAATAAATCTCTCCCAAACAGGTCCATGCCATTCTGCAGACAAGCGCCGAGGGAATACTCCTATGCATTTTCCCGTAGCTTCCCTCCACCTGAGAAAGACTTTGAGCTCCTAAGATTAATCCTGCGAATGCACATACTAAGATTAAATTGTACACTATACTGATTTTTCTATCCTTCCAAAGCTTCGCCGCATCAAACATGAATACAAACAAAACCGGCAATGCGCCAAGATAAAGGTATTCCGGCATAAGCAGCGCCGCCGCAAGCCAAAAGGCACAAGCCTTCATAAGCTGCGCTGCCTTAGGCGCCCCTTTCCGGATTGCGTCAAAGACAAACGAAAGCTCCATAAGAATACAGGAGCCGGTTAAGGAATGAGGTAATATTGCCATGTGACACTGCATAGCCATAGGTACGGTCAGCATTGCCAGACTTCCCCAGACACCCCAAAAACCTTTTGACCTATGTATGCTCTGCAAAAATCTATGGGAGGCACAGGCCCCATAAGTAAGCTGCAAAACATACATAATCCCGAAAAAAGGAACATGAAATAATTTCTCTATAAGGCGGGCAAACAACAGAAGCACAGGATATAAAACTCCTGTATATTCGTCACACAAAAATGATTTGCTGACTTCCACATAAAAATCGCTCTCTCCAAACTGCATAACGCCCGCAAAGGAACCGCACATCCAGAAAATTCCCATTATTATCTGAACGCAAAGACCTATAAAAACTATCCTGCTTATCACTGCAAGAATATATGTGGCTGCCTTTCGCATATTTACACCTTAACTCCCGTAAAATTCACGGATCACTTTACAAATAAAATCCACCTGCTCCAAAGTCAGTCCATAGTACATGGGAAGACGTGCAAGGCGCTCGCTCTCTTTGGTGGTATATCTGTCTACGCCGTGGAATCGGCCAAACTTTTTACCGGCAGGAGCCGTGTGAAGAGGAATATAATGAAATACCGATAAAATGCCGTTCTCCTTCAGGTAAGCAATCAACGCCGTCCTCTCTTCAATATCCTTCGCCTTGATAAAAAACATATGGGCATTATGCACACATTCCTTAGGAACAACGGGCAGCTCCAGCCTTTCTGACTCCGCCAGAGGAAGCAAATTTTCATAATATCGGTTCCAGCAGGCAATCCTTGCGTCATTCATCTCATCCGCCATCTCCAGCTGCGCATAGAGATAAGCGGCGTTCATATCGCTGGGCAGATAAGACGAACCATAATTTACCCATGTGTATTTGTCAATCTGGCCCCTGTAATACTTACTGCGGTTAGTACCCTTCTCGCGTATAACCTCCGCCGATTCTATATTTCGTTCATCCCGAATCAACAGAGCGCCGCCTTCGCCCATACTATAGTTCTTCGTCTCGTGAAAGCTAAAGCATCCAAAATCACCAAAGGTTCCCAATGCCTTCCCCTTATAGGTTGACATAATTCCCTGAGCCGCATCCTCTATGACTATCAGATTATGCTTTGCGGCAATGCTCATAATGGTGTCCATCTCACATGCGACTCCCGCATAATGTACCGGCACAATTGCCCTTGTCCTGTCTGTGATTGCATCCTCGATTAATGTTTCGTCGATATTCATGGTATCCGGGCGAATGTCCACAAACACAGGCACCGCTCCCCTTAATACAAAGGCGTCCGCAGTGGAAACAAACGTATAGGCAGGCATTATAATCTCGTCTCCCTCCTTTATTTCGGCAAGCAGCGCCGCCATTTCCGTAGCATGAGTACAAGAGGTTGTCAGAAGACACTTCGCGGTTCCCGTTTTCTCTTCAATCCATTCGTTACATCTGCGAGTGTAGGCTCCGTCTCCGCAAATCTTCTGATTTTCAACACACTCCTTGATATAATCCATAGCCCTGTCCGCACAGGGCGGTACATTAAAATTTATCATTTTTACTCCCATCTGTCTGCTTCGGCAGACACTTAAATTCAATAGTTGAAAGTTCTTTCCTTCCAACCTGATGCTCATCAACCCTCCGTTGAATACATCTACGGTACCATTATCAGCAAAGACTCCCGCCGCAAAGGAAATATCTTATTTTGGCAATCCCTGCCGTATGTGCGGCGCTATCATATATACTAAGGTATAGCACCTGATTTATCTGTTCTTTGACCTCCATGCCCCGCTTACATTTCCTTGCACGTTTCCGGTCACACTTCTGATAATATACTTGGGCCTGCCCTTTACTTCCTCATATATTCTTGCAATATAATGTCCAATCACACCCAGACTCAACATAATAAAGCCTCCTATGATCAGTATCAGCAAAATAACCGTTGTAAAGCCCTCTACTGCTGTTCCCATCAAATATTTCACAAGAGTCTGGATTGCAAGTATTCCGCTGAATAAAATTGAAATTACTCCCATGACGGTCACAAGCTGTAACGGAAGAGTGCTAAAGGACGTGGCGTTTGCCACCGCATATTTCATCAGGCTTAAAAAAGACCACTTACCGGTTCCAAACTGCCGTTCCTGCACCTCATATTCAATACTCTCCGTCTTAAATCCCGCCCAAAAGCTAAGCGCCCGGAAAAAGGTGTTTCTCTCCGGCAGCTCTAAAAGCACATCCACCACCTTGCGGTCCAAAAGCTTAAAGTCGGAGGAGGCGCTCATATCCATTTTGATAAGCCTGCTCATCACCTTGTAAAACAGCCCCGCCGACAGCTTATAAAAAATACTCTCCTTGCCTCTGTTTGACTTTATGCCTTCTACAATCTCCGCACCCTCCAGCCAAAGCTTCCACATCTTGGGAATCACCTCCGGCGGATGCTGTAGGTCGCAATCCATTACAATCACCGCATCTCCGCTTGTCAACTCAAGCCCTGCAAAAATTCCTGCCTCCTTGCCGAAATTTCTGCTGAATTCCGCTCCCTTAATACAGGGGTTTTCAGACGCCGCCTTCTGTATTTCCCGAAAGGTTCCATCCTTAGAGCCGTCGCTGATAAAAACCAGCTCATAATCTATTTCATTCTCCGTAAGAAGCTGCGAAATCACCTTCGACGTGTTCTCAATATTTTGTTCTTCATTATACGCCGGTAGTACAATCGACAGTAAAGCCATCTATCTTCCTCCTAATTACGGTTTACATTTTCCGTCTTCACATACAGAATTCCGTCCACCACTTTGGTAGAATTCTTTCCCGGAAAGCTGTCCAGCGCTATATATTCCTCGGAATAATAAATATCCGACATAACCTCCGGCTCCAAAAAATTCAGCGTTGCTCCAAGATAGTGCTTCATAAACGCCTGATAATTGGCTCCCGTATATAAAAGGCTGTCACCGCTCATACCTATCATATTGGAGGTCACCTTCCATGTAATATCCGTAGGTGGAAATTGTTCGTCTCCCACCACACCTATCATTGCGATAGGAATCCCCTGATAATATCCATCCGTCTGCTCGATCCTGTCAAGAAGCCTTACACAATAGGCGTAGGTTTTCTCGTAACGCTTCTGCAGATTGGCATATGCTATATTATCCGTTATTCCATAGTTAAAAATCAAAAGCGCCGCTGCTATAAGCGCTCCCCATTCCATATACGCGGCGCCTCGCCGCGCCTCGCCCGCATATCTGTGAATAAAATCCACCATAAAAATCAAATACAACACCCATTGGTATCTCATCAACAAATGATAGGTCACCTCGGGTGAAACAATCAAAATAATATTGGTGGCCACAGGAAGCCCTGCGGCAAGTAATATTATTATAACGAAAAACCAGATATTCTTCCACCATTTTCTCCGCAAAAACAATATAATCGAAACCGTCAGGGCAAGCCCCATTAAAACCGCAAAGCCTATAAAGGAAAAAAAATTGTTAAACAATACGTTCCCCTTGAGAGTAAAAGAGAAAAAATCATCATACACATTTATCAGACTTGCCCAAAAACCATTGCCCGAAACGTTTCCCATACCGTTGATTCCCTGATAGGAGGCCAATTCCTTTCCCTGCAGTTTCAACAGTACTTGCAGTATAACAAAATATAGCGCTACCCCCAAACCTCCCATATACAGAAAGCGGGCGCCTGCTTTCACTTTATCCCTCAAAGTACCTTCCCCCATTGCCAAAAGAAGGAGCATGTACGCGCAAAGCAGCACTGCAAAGGAAAGATACGCCTGATAGGTTCCCATGCTAAACGCCAGACAGACGGCGCCTCCCAGAAACCCATACCTATATTTTTGGGTGAGCATAACGGAAAAAACGGCAAGGAATAACGCCAGCATATATCCATCCAGTGTAAAGACATAGGCAAAGGTGGACGACAATGCCGGAAACGCCGGCAAAAGCCCGCTTATTAATACAATTATCACTCTGTTCCTAAGCCCGAGAAGTTCCGTCAACGCCGCCGCCGTACAGGACAGACAGACAAGACCCAGCATTCCAATCACCCACGGCAGAGTAAAATAAGACGAAAGTCCACAGGCAACCGTCAAAAACCACCTGCCGGAAGTTATCATATTTTGATCAAAATACATACTGTCCAGACCGTCATGATTGGGAATATCCCACAATAGCACCGGCATATGAACTAATATTCCTACGGCAAATGCCGCTCCGAAAGCAAGCTTCCACTCCGGTTTAATATGCTGTTTTAACTTTTGAAATGTCTGTAAGGGCGTATTCATTATCACTCCTCATTTCTGCGCTGCTCTTAACGTTACTGTTTACTCAGATACTGCGCAAGCCTCCGCGCAATCATGCTTCTGCCGGTATCATTGGGATGAACCCCGTCTTTTGTATATTTTTTCCAGTTCTCCCATTCCCCTGTGGAATAGAAATCATGATACAAATCAATAATCTCCACATCGAGCTCTCCGGCAAGTGTAAGCTCCGCTTCCACATACCCTTCAAGGAACCCATTTCCCGTATCATACTCCTCACAGGTAAGCCCCTGCGCCGTATACCATGTATAAGTAGGCGTCACCAAAATAATACGCATATCGGAATACTGCCTGCGAAGCTCCTCAATAATACTTTTAAGCGCCCCCGTAAAGGTATACTCATTATAGGGAGAGGTCTCGTCCGTAAGCGCCGAAGCACTGTGATAATCGTTTAGACCGTGACCGATAATCAGAATCTCCACCTTGTCAAAATCCAGCTTTTCCAAAGCATTTATAATTTCAGGAAAATACTCTGTAGCGGGCTCTCTGATACGCAGAGCCTGCTGTACGCCAAAGTCCTCCGCAATAATGGATTTTGAAAGCGCTGCCATGGAAAAAGAATCCTTTCCGTAGGCAAGCCTCTTTTCCCTGTCCTGACGGCTCAGACAAGTGCCTCCCATGGCTCCGTTAAAGACCTTCTCTCCCAAAAGCTCGGACAGCTGCGCCGGAATGCTTGTCTCGTCACGGCATTCGCCCATAATACTGTCTCCCAATACTACGATTCCGGGTGTCTGCCCCTCCTGCGCCGTCGCCCCTCCACCGTATGTGAAAAGAAACGCAAGTAAAAACACAAACGCCGCCAAAGCGCCAAAAATAATTTCTTCTATTTCTTTTTTTTTCTTCATGCTTCCTTCCAAATGTTCTCTGCCAGTCTTTGCGCTCCCAAACCGTCTATTAACGCCCTCTCCCTTTCACAACACGCTTTTCTCAACTCCGGCTGTGTGCAAAAATCAGTAAACAGCTGCTCTATCCTGCTTAATGTAGTTACAGGCTCCCTATGATATGCCCCCGCAAAGCCCGCAATCCGTTCCTCCCCGATATATTCGGTCAACGCCTCCTGATTCTCCGCATAAGAAAAGCAGATAAAGGGCACTCCTATGGCGGCAAGCTCATATATGGTAGTTCCTCCTGCAGTTATCGCCAGATCACAATTTAACATTAACGAAGCCATGTCCTTTACATCACAGTGGATATACAGACCTGATTCGCAGGACTGTATCTGTTTCAGCTCGCTGATGTGAGGATTATACCTTCCTGTTATTAAGTGTATATTTATTTTATCCAAAGACTTTATTTCCAAAATTTTCTGTATAATCTTTCCTGCTATATTGTTCCTGTCCCCGCCTCCCGTGGTAATAAGCACGTTTTTCACGGTATCCGACAGCCTATAATGCTTATGCAAAAATTGTTCCCTGACCGGAACAAACCTGCTGCCCACAAGAAGTCTCGTATTTTTTCCGGCATACAGCCCTGCATAAACTGCAGCATCCGCAAAAGCATTATAATTGATAACTACATCTACAGAATAACAAAGCCTCTGCATATCATCCAAAAGAACTGTGCGTCCGAATTCTCTCAACGCCTTCAGATAAGCTTCCGTCGCATAATAGCTGTCCACCATGATAATCCTTTTTCCGCCCTTGTTTTGAAACAGCCTTTGCAATGTTGGTAGTTCCGCCTCCATATTCTGATAATCCGTATGCAGCGTATCTGCCTCAAAACCGTGCTCTTTTACAAGCTCCGCCGACTGCCCGTCCGCACATAAAAAAACAATTTTACTCTCGGATTGCCGGTTTCGCATGGCTTCGGCAATGGTTAGACATCGCATCAGATGACCTGCTCCGATATTTGCGTTCCCATCCGCGCGAATCACACATTCTTTCATATTTGAATCACCACAATCTATATTTCCGTTTAAACAACATTGTCAACGCCTCATATGTCTATGAGAAATCTACCAAATCCCAGCTTAAGGGCGTACCTAATTTCGCGTCTCTGGCAATTCTCTTACCCAATAAATTCTCATAATATTTTGTATGCAGACCGCAGGAGGGTCTTACGGAACGAAGATTTTGAGACGTAAAAATATCCCCTGCCTTCATATCCTCTGCCACAAACAATGAACGGGAATGCTCCCTGCTCTTTTTTTGTTTCTCGGTCAAATCATAGGTTACCGCTCCCACCGCTTTCTCAATAAGGCGGATATTGTCCACCATCTGCTTAAATTCTTCCGGCTCCATGGAGAAAGCAGCGTCCGCGCCCCCGTCCGCTCTGGACAGAGTCAGATGCTTTTCTACCACCTTTGCCCCGAGAGCCACCCCCGCACCCGCTACCGCGCTTCCCATAGTATGGTCGGAAAGCCCCGTCAGGCAGTCAAAAACCTCCCTCATGGAAGGAATCGTCTTTAAATTAATGTCCTCATAGGGAGCCGGATAGGCGGAGGTACACTTCAAAAGAATAACGTTTTCGTTTCCCGCTTCCTTGCATGTTCTTAAAGCCAATTCAATATCGGAAAGATAAGCAATGCCGGTTGACATAATAATAGGCTTGCCGGTCTGCGCAATCTTTTTTATAAAGGGAATGTCGTTGATTTCAAAGGAGGCAACCTTATACGCCGGCACGTCCATCTCCTCCAGAAAATCAATACTTGTCAAATCAAAGGGGGAGGAGAAGAAAATAAGTCCCATATCCTCCGCAAGCCTTTTCAGCTTCGGCTGCCATTCCCATGGAGTATACGCGGTCTGGTACAGCTTGTGAAGCGTAGTTCCGTCCCAAATGGTTCCCTGCGTTATCTGGAAGCACGGATCGTCACAATCTAGCGTAATTGTGTCCGGCGTGTAGGTCTGCAGCTTAACGGCATCGGCTCCCGCATCCTTTGCCGCCCTCATAATCGCCACCGCCCTGTCAAAATCCATCAGGTGGTTTGCCGACATTTCCGCTATTATAAATGTAGGTGAAGCTTCACTGACAATCCGGCTTCCTATTTCTATTTCTTTATTCATGATTTACACCAGTCCTCAAGCTTAAATGCTTGCAGCCCTTCCTTCCGTTCATATTTCTTTCGCCCTTCTCAAACGCTTTTATACTTCAAAATCAATCCTCTCGTACCGTTTACTGCTCCGAATGCTCTCCCAGCGCTCCTTTGTCATGCGCATAAAGGTCACGTCATAGTAAACTCCGTCCTTACAGACATGATTCTTTTTTTCCTCCACCACCTCGCAGCCGCAAAGCCTGTGAAGCTGTATCACACCCTGATTCAGCGTGAAAATATCTCCGTAAACGGCTCTCTTGTTCAGGCGTCCAAACACATAATCATACATATTCATCTCCAGTGCAAGGGCCGTCTGAATGCTGCGCAGCCTCTTCTCGCCCATATAATATGCCCAACCCAGCTTCCCGTCGGGATTGGTAAGCCCTGTCAGGTTGATAACCCCCGCCGGCATTTGATCCACCTGTATCAGCCAATACTTTACATCCTCATTCTCCCGAATAGAATTAAGCCATCTTTTTTGCCCCTCCAGAGTCAGCTTAGGATTGGTATTCATATATTTTGTTATTTCCTCGTCCATGCGCCAGCGCATGATATCTCCCAAATCCTCCTCCGTTATGGCACGCAGCGTCACACTCATTCCTTTAAACCCGCTTTCTCCAAAAGCTCCTTCATGGAAGTGATTTCAACGGCCTCCTCCAAGGGTATGGACACGCCCAGCTTTTCCTCCAGCTCGCCTATTATCATAACATGCGCCAGCGAATCCCACTGTTCCACATCGGCAATCATAGTATCCTCCGAAACGGTTCCCTTCGGCACCTTCAATACTTCTTCAATTAACGCAATAATCTTTTCCTTCATCTTAATCTCCATTCCGGAGCGTTTACGCCCTATATTCCTCTTGTTCTTTCTCTATAGTTACATAATATACCCTCCGGGGCGTCTCTGAAAGAGAAATCTGATAAATTACCTCCCTTTCTTTTTCCATGCCCGCTCCGGTCTCCGATAAGGCTTCATTCCATTTATGATAACCCAACTGCTCGTAAAGCTTTTCCACCGGCTTGTTTTTGGCCGTGGGCAGGTATATACCCCGAAGGAGAGTATAACCCTTTGACAATAAATCCTTTTCCACGTCAGTGATAATGGCATACTCGATATTCCGGCCCATAACACGACAGCTCATCACAAATTCCTCTATTACAGGCACATCCGAAATATCCACAATCACGGCCGCTACCACGCCGTTATCTCCAAAGCAATCGGAAACATTGTACAAATACACGCATTTATGCTTATTCTCCAGCAAGGCCTGTATCTCGCCATGAGCCATTCGCTTTGTAGTCAGATTAAACTGATTCGTCTTATTCACAAGCTGTATAAGCCTGTCTGCATTCTCCCTTGGACTCACCCTTGTAATTACGATAGCAAGCTGCTTTAAATAATCCTCAAAGCTTGCCGCCGCCTTCTGCATTCCGACTCTTCTGGCATTGGCGGCATACTGGATAGTCTTTTCCAAATCCTCCTTTGTCAGACAGGGCTTCTCGAAATATTCTCTGTAAATTTGCGTCATGGCAGGTCCCAAATCCTCAGGTCTCTGGGGAAATTCAGGAACGGAAACCTCTGGAAGCATCTCCTGCACCAGACTTCTCTCCGCAGCGCTGTCATCCCAGAACACAAAGGAATCCGTTCCCAGATTCAGTTCCCTTGCAATCTCCAAAATATTCTCATGCTTGGGATTCCAATTAATTCTTTTTGCCGCAAAGCATTCGCTGCGAAGCAGCATATGAGGATGATTATTCAGAACCGCCATAGCGTCCGCCTCATTATTCTTGGAAACGATAGCCAACAGCACTCCCTGCTTTTGCATCTGCAGAATCACACGCTGAAGATTCTTATATGCAAGCCCGCTGTGCTCCTCAGATAAAATAATGGGCGTATTTTCGGCTTCTCCCGCAAGCCCTCCCCACAGTGTATTGTCCAAATCCAGAAGGAGAACCTTTTTTGCCGTCCGCCCTTCTAACCGCACTCTGGAAAGCACCAGCTCGCACAGCCTTTTCTGCGCCTCACTGCTCAACAATATTTTTCCCATATACCACGTTTTCGAGGAAAAGGCATTCTCCTCCCCAAGCCGCTGCAGCATCTCCCTATAAGGCAGAATCCTCACATTTGAACGCTCGCCGCAAAGCCGCTCAAGCTGTATCTGCCAAAGCCGCTCAAGCCGCTGCTTCCTGCCGCTGTCGGCAGCTACGGACAATTCCTCCCCCCACAGACAGGCATCCGAAATATAGTAAATGCAATTTGAATCCAAAGCTCCTGCAATACCGCCAAACCACTCTTCTATACGTTTTCCTGCCGTCTCCGTCTCCAAATCATGCTTGATAAGCTCCATTAAATCCATAACCAAAAAGGTAATTCCAGGCGCAAACGCATGATAAGCGGACCGGGGATTCATCAAGGCTCCCATCTCGTTTCCGTATCCCTGCGTCTCATATACGTCCAACTCCTTCTGCAGCATACGAATAACAAAATCCATATTCACATTGGAAAGCAACGCTATCTTCTGCCCATTATGCTTCGCCTCTGCCATCTGAATCTTACCTCTTCCTTATAAATTTCTCATAGCTTATACGTCTTTTGGTACTATTATATAGAATTGAGCAGGCGGTACTTCATCTCTGCTACTTCCCAATCCGTCTGGCTGTCTATATCCTGAACCTCCAGCTCGGATACAATCATGGGAAGAATATTCCCCACCATAAGCTTTCTGTTTTTCCGAAAAGCCTCCGTCCGAAAGACATAAAACTGTCCGGCATCATGATAATGGGGCGTCAAATCCTGTGAACGGCTGTCCAGATATTGCGGATATTCAAATACCAGCCGCCCGTTCTCCACTATCATGGCGCGCTGCGGCGGATAAGAAAACGCCACCACCGGAATCAATGTGTCCGCATCGCTCGTTTTCAGCTGCTCTACTGCGTTTATCAGCTTCTGTGCCGTCACAAAGGGCGCCGTGGGGTAGATACAGCATGCCGTCTCGAAACGCTCTCCCCGCTTCTCATACTCGTCAAGCACCTCCAGAAGAACATCATTTGTAGTTGCATAGTCGTTTGAGGCTGCCTCGCTGCGAAAAAAAGGAACCTGCGCCCCGTACCTGCCTGCCGCCTCTGCAATTTCCTTATCATCCGTAGACACCATAACCGTATCGAAAATACCTGAGGCGACAGCCGCCTCTATGGAATAAGCAAGAATAGGCTTACCGCAAAACTCCTTAATATTTTTCCGGGGGATGCGTTTACTGCCCCCCCTCGCCGTAATAATCGCTATTGTTTTCATATTTTCAACCCTTTCTTACCCTGCGCACCCAGAATTTTAACCGATAATACCAATAAAATCTTACCGGCGAACGCCCCAACAGCGCAATCCATTTTTTTTCTTCCTCTCCGGTATTCTGTCGGTAATACGCATTTTCCTGAAATTCCGGGAAACGCTCAAGCTGTCCGGCGAAAAGCTCCTTGACAAAGCCTAATCGGGGATGCGGTGCGCCCTGCATATAAGAAAGCAGCGTATTTACGTAATAGAGCTCCGTAAAACGATACTCTATTTCCTTATAATACTTCCGCAAAAATCCCCTTTTTTCACATTCACTATAAAACAGAGCCGCCGCCGTCATACGGTCACGGCACTTTTGTTCGGAAATATAATGTACTGTGGAGCTTTCATGCTGATAATAATAGTATAAGGGCTCCTCCAGCTTTTCAAAATGTGTAAAATAGAGAGACCACAAAGGACCCGCGCAATTGTCCTCATAAAAAATTCCCTCCGGGAAGTCAAGCCTGTTTTCCCTAATAACGCTGTGACGATATATTTTAATAACCATACTCCCGGAGCGCATAATGAGCTTCTTATGCTTTTCCTCATCAAGCACACCTGTCTGCTCCAAAGAATTATTCTTTACAATTTTTCCCACCTGCATAGTGTGCTCCGTCACCAGATTGTAATCGCAGCCCACCATATCGGCGCCCGTCTCCTCAGCCTTTTTCAGAAGCTTTTCATAGAAATCCGCAGCCACCCAGTCATCACTGTCAATAAAGCCAATCCACTCCCCCTCTGCCGCCCTCAGGCCCTCGTTCTTGGCTCCTCCCTGACGTCTGTTGACCTCATAATGAATCACGCGCACCTTATCCGGGTACCTTTCCCCATATTCTCTTAGTATCTGCAGGGAGCTGTCCGTTGAAGCGTCATCCACCGCAATAATCTCATAGGGAATGCCTTGGTGGGCAAGGGTCTGAGATACCAGAGAGTTCATACAATATTCTAATTTACCGTCTGCCGCCATATTATATACCGGCACAATCACACTCAGCTTCATTCCCATACCCATATTCCTTCCTCACAAATCAACTTTTTGCAATCCCGCCTCTCTCAATATGTGCTTTGCCGTTTTCCACACGATAAACTATATCGCACTTTTCGATGGTCTGTAATCTATGCGCTATGATAAGCAGCGTCTTTTTGCCGTGAAGCCTGTTAATGGAATCCATAATAGCCGCTTCCGTGTCGTTGTCAAGCGCCGAGGTCGCCTCGTCCAAAATCAGTACCTCCGGGTCGTTATAAAGCGCCCGGGCAATACCGATACGCTGCCTTTGTCCGCCCGAAAGCCTGATGCCTCTCTCGCCGATACCCGTGTCAAGGCCATCCGGCAGACTCCTTATAAATTCACTCAGCTGCGCCTCCTCCAAAACCTCCCAAAGCCGCTTTTCGTCGATTTCTTCCTCCGGCACACCAAAGGCCACATTTTTTCTGATAGTATCATCCAACATAAAAATCATCTGGGGAATGTATCCGATATTTTTCAGCCAGCCCCTGTAATGCTCCATCACATTTACGCCGTCCGCATAAATAGTGCCCGTACTCGGAATTAACAGGCCCAACAAAATATCCACCACCGTAGATTTGCCTGCCCCCGAGGTACCCACCACTCCCACGGCGGCGCCTACGGGGATTTCCAGATCCGCATGCTCAAATATCAATTTGTCCGTTCCCGGATATGAATATGTGATGCCCTCCAGACGGATATTTTTATGGACCGGCAGCTTTTTCTCGTCCGCCGCAAAAGACATATCCGTGTTTGTCTTGTCTATATCCTCCTGAAGGGTATCGTTTACTCCCATTAGGAAGGGCTCAAAATAAGAAATATTATTAATCTGATTATTAATGCGGTTTACACAGGGCAGAAGCCGGAGCGCAACGGCGGCCAGCGCCGTAAGGGAATCCCCCATATTTTGGGGCTGTACTCCCTGAACCGTAATCATAAAAATAATGTAGCCAAGAAGGCTGCCTATACAAACCACTTCAATCAAAAGTCTGGGGATGTTGTTGTAAAGGCTGTATTTTTGTACTGCGTTCACATAACCGCGTCCGCATTTTACATACTCGTCCACAAAATATTTCTCCTTGCCTGTCACCTTTACTTCCTTGATTCCCTGAACCGTCTGGGAAATCCATTTGAACAATCCGCTGTAGAAATTCTGATTGTCCTCCCCCGCCTTCCTCATAATGGGCTTTAACACCTTTTCTATCACCGCCAGCAGTATGCAAAGGATTCCTGCAATCAGCAGAGTAAGCGCCGCATCCGTAAAAAAGCAGACGCCAACCAGACAGGCAAATACGATACACTCGGAAATCAATGTGAGCAGCGCCAGAATCAAACCGTACATATTATTCACATCCGAAGTAATATTTCTCTGTACTACGGCTGTGTCCGCATTTAAATAGAACTCATATCCTTTCCTGAGATAGCTCCTCATCATTCTTTCGGAAGTGTCAAACTGATTGCCGTATACGAATTTCAGAGTACATTTCTGCTGCCAATAAAGATATGCGTTCTTTATGGCGAAAAGCCCGATAACAGCGAGCATAATATAGACCGTAAAAAAGCAGACGCCAACCAGACAGGCAAATACGATACACTCGGAAATCAATGTGAGCAGCGCCAGAATCAAACCGTACATATTATTCACATCCGAAGTAATATTTCTCTGTACTACGGCTGTGTCCGCATTTAAATAGAACTCATATCCTTTCCTGAGATAGCTCCTCATCATTCTTTCGGAAGTGTCAAACTGATTGCCGTATACGAATTTCAGAGTACATTTCTGCTGCCAATAAAGATATGCGTTCTTTATGGCGAAAAGCCCGATAACAGCGAGCATAATATAGACCGTAAACTGCCCCTCCGAAGTACAAGCCAACCCGTTATACAGCGCCGTAAGCGTCCTGCTTTCGGCTATTGTATTCTCCTTCATAATAGTCTGAATAACCGGTATTAAAGCGCCCAGACTTGCCGTTTCCAAAATTGCGCCTATAAACATCATAAACATTAGAAAAAACATCGTCCGCTTCTGCCTTTTATCCAGCAAAATCCGGATTTTCCTGATTATTTTAAACATGCTCCCGTCTTCTCCTGACTCTAAATCTGCTCGTTCTGCCTGTGTATCAGCGGATCCTCATATTTATCCATAAAGTCCTCTCCCAACCGCACCAGCTCGTCGGCAAACTGAATTGCCTTTATCTCCGTCAGAACCGCTACCACCTTTTTAAAACGAAGTCCCGGGAAAAAGTTCAGTATCTCCATAGGCACAGTGGCGTCAAACTGGGGATATTCCGAAAAAAGCGCTCTATAGTCCAGCTCGTCTCTCGGATGCGGCTTTAAAAAAATCGTGCCCTCCGGCTTATACATTTTGATAATATCCCTGAAAATGCGCTCCCTGACATCCAATGTACACAGCGGATCCGTAAGAATCAGAATCTTATTTCCCACCCCGTTGCTTTCCTCAATCTGCTCTTGCAGCCTTTCCTTATCCCTGATAAACGCCTGCAGAATCAACTCCTTATCTTCCAAGGTCAGCCTGTCCGCCAGCTCCTGTCTGGACTGCTCAATATACCCGCTAAACTTATATTTCAAAAGAGAAATATCGTTTACCTCCATATCCAGACAATATTTCCCGTAACCGTTCTGAATAAAAATCAAATTCAGCCGCCGGGAAAAAAAAGCCTTCAGTCCGAAGTGCCCTCTGTTGTCATAACGTGCCGCATCATAATTCTTCAGACAATTCAGCCCATCCTCAACCGCGTGATAGTATATTTTATTCTGATTGAGATAATAGCCTATAGGGTCGGAATCGCAGTATACATAAATGTCCTTATATTCCTTAAAATCTACGGGAACATACTTAGCCTGCAATCCGGCAAATTCCTTTGTGAAGCGTATTCTGTTCCTAAGATTTTTGACAAAGCTCCCCGTATTCTCCCGCCATTTTGCCAGCTGGGGGAAAAAATCGCTTCTTTTCTCGTCGAATTCCACAACCTCTTCAAAAAGACCCGTACCTTCCACCCGCTCCTTCAGGCTTTCAAAATTATTGGACAATCCTGACAGCACAAGCGTCGCACTAGACTTCCATCCTGCGGCAGCCTCTGCGCCTTGCTTTTTTGCGCTCCTGTCCGCCCTCTCCCTGCCGCTTTGTTCCGCACGCAGCTTTAATTCCTTCAAAAAAGTCACATATACATGATAATAGGTGTGACAGACATAAATTCTTTCCTTCATTGAGCGCTCTTCCCTGATAAATATACTCTATTTGATTCCTTAGACGATTTTAACACAAATTTCCATGGTAGTAAAACGAAGCTGACCGATATTTAAAAAATTTTAAGAATTAAAATTCGCAGAATACATCGTCTGCATCATACTCCCAAACGCCTCTATGCTCTTTGCCCGTGCCCAGAGCTGAACGATATTGAATCCTTAAGCCTTCCTTCTTGCGAGTCCGCTTCCCCCTTTGCAGTCGGCGGATAAGAAAAGGGCGTCCTTTACGCCGCTTTGCCTCTACGTCAAAAATGCACCACAATATACTCTCCTCTGTCCACTATCGACCCCTCCGCAGGAAAATCCGGCAGATTTAAGGAAAAGAGCTCCGCCTCCTCATACAAAGAAATATCCAAAAGCGCCTGCAGGGTATGTCCGTGCATGGAAAAAAACCTCACCAGCTCCGCGTCGCTGTCAAAGGCATAACGCCCCCAGTCAAGAACCGAGAGAGCCGGCGTCTGCGCCACCCACACCCCATATTCCCCACGGTTATACTTCTCCAAAAGATGCGGATCCACCATATCCGCAAGACGTTTCATTTTATAGAATACGGGCGTATTATACCCCACATAAGCGTCCTCTATAATACTCTTTGGCAGCTTATAGGTCCCCGTAAAAATCACGGGCTTGGAAATGTCGAAATCCTTTTCCAGTTCGTAAGCAATCTGATTCATGGTGTTTTTTGCGTCCTCATATTTCAGATAATCCACATAAAACCACTTATTCATATCGCTGCATTGATTAAATAAAAGCACGAAAAGCATAAACGCCCCCGCCCGGTTTAGCCAGACGGACACCCGGCCGGGTCGCCATACGCCGAAATTGTGCACCGCATAAGCAAAAAGCACTACCCCATAGGCGCAGATTACGGGCAGAAACTGAGCCGACCTGTAAAGAGTCGCCTTCCCTTCTATCACCACCAGCAGAAAAGAAACCACAAAGCAGCCGACGGTCAGAAGGGCAATCCACCCGTCCCTCCTTTGAAGGCTTCTCACCACCCCAAAGCCAAGCATCACTGCCGCCGCCATGACAAATATAAAAATCGGATAATAGGCATAGGCAAACACACCGTACATTATAAAGATACGCTTCAGCGCCATATGAAACTCAGCCTGCGCCCCCGGCTCAAATATCCATGCCGCCATCTCCGTCATAGACCGCCGTACTGCCTCCCCCTGAAGGTATTCCAAGCCGAATCCCTTTGTGAGCAGCACAATCATTATGCTGCGCAGCATGATTCCCCCTATGGCAACCAGACCGGCAAGCCCCAGAGAGGCAAAAATTCCCCTGCGCAGCCCCATAATACGCTCCGTCAAAAGAACCAACAGCACACCCAGAAGCCAGACTATCATAAAAGACTCATAGCAGCCGACGGCAGCCCAAAGAAATAGCGACGAAATCACAAAGGGCATAATATATTTCTTTAATGTACTCTTCTCTCCCTTCGTTCTCCCCGCCATACGCAGCATTCCTTCCCGGAAGCTTATCAGACTGATGCCGCAGGAAAGATATCCGATTGCCACCCCGTTGTGAAGATAATAGGTAAACACCTCGCTATGAAGAGGATTGGCAATAAAAAAGCCGGCAAAGAACGCATAGCCCCACATAGGCACGCTGTCCTTCAAAACGGAATAAAACAAAACGCTCCAGACCGCCGCCGCCGTCATAAAAATCAACACCGCCGCAAAATCCGTCAAAAAAGGGGAAAAATCGGCAATATGAATTATTTTATTAAGCAGAAACAATACCCATCGGCCCACGATTGCCGCCAAGCCCTCCTCAAAGTAATAGGTATAGGGCGTATCGTCAATCCCCACCGTCTGGTGGGTAATCAAAAAGCCGTAACTCCCCGCCGCCGCAAGCGACAGCACCGCCATATAAAATTTATTCTTAATGAAATATTGAAAAGTCTCCATCTGGTTCTTCATTGTCATCCTTCCCTGCCCTTCCCGGCAGACCACCCCTTATATTTGCAAGCCTCTTTCCGTTATGGAGCGGCCGTCATTCGCACTGATCCAATCGGCATTGCGATTACCGCGCCCCGTTCTCCAGCTTATATATCACAAAATCATAATACATGTAATGAAATCTGAGCGCTTCCTTATATTCCAAAGCATCCACCGTGCCGCCCGGTTCCCCGCCTTCAAAGCAAATATACCATATATTTCCCTCCACACCGTCAAGCTGCCCCAGCTCGGTCAGCTCGCCCGTATTTGCAAAGGGAAGCTTATATGACTTATAGCCGTCCACATAATACTTCATCTTGGGATGATAGACACTGAGGAAAACAGTATGCGCATATGGACCAATAATCACATCCTCTGCCGTCGTCTCCCTTGCCACAAAATCCTCATACGCCTGCAGACCCTTGTCGTATTCCAAAGCAAGCTCCGAACGGTACTGAAGCACAAAGCATACTCCGGCAGCAAGAAGAATACCTCCCTTTATTTTGCGTGAATCCACGGCGCTCATTCCCACGGCGTAAAAGAGCATCAAAAAGCCAAAGCCCGGGAATACATATCTTCCCAAAAAACAATTATTTACAAAAACCGAGATCAACACCCCGCATAAAGTGGTAAGCCCCGGCGCAGCTGCTCCTATTCCCGGCGCAAAATTATGCTCCTTGCGCATATAATCCACTGCAAAATATCCCAGCACAATTCCAAGACCCATTCCCAAAAACACTACTACGCCTATAGGGGTTTCCAATGCGGAAAACCACTCCTTGCAATAATCCATAAAGCTGTAAACGGTAGGTCTTTCCCTTACAGAGCCCACATCATAACGCATTCGCAGCAGCATCTGCTTACAAGTAACATACAGCCACGGAGAGAAAAGCACCGACACCACGAGACCGCTTATAAAAAAGCTTTTGATTTTACCGTATTGTCTGCTTACGAGCAGCGCGCCAAAAAACAACAGGAACAATATAAAGGCCTGTATCATGGCAAAGGTATGACAATAGACCGTACAGACTGCCGCAAGCGTAAACAAAATCCACTTTTTCCTCGTCGCCTGCCCGAAAATATCATATGCCAGAAAACCGGTCAATGTAGTAAAAAACAAAGCCGCCGCATACATGCGCACATTACCTGCCTGCACGCTCATAATAGGCATAAGCAGTGAGAACAGCATAAAATAAATTGATATTTTTTTGTTAAAAAGCTTTTTTACATAATATTTCCCAAGCAGCATATAGCCCCACATAAACAACAGTGATAAAAGCTTCAAACAAAAAAAATGTGTTCCTCCGCCGCATATAAGATAAAAAAGCTTTAACAGCCCGTAATAAAACGGCGAATGCGCGTCCACCGCCGTAATATAAATCATTTTAAACCATGGCAGGGAGACCAATGCGGCTGAATATGCCTCATCATACCAAAGATTATTCGTAATACAGAGCGCTCCCCAAATCACCAATGCCGCCAAAGGCAGTCCATGCCAAAAAAGATTTTGTAATTTTTCCTCACCTTTCATAATGCCGTCCACCCGCTTTTCGTCACTCGTCTGATTTTCTTAAATATAAGGCTGCTCCTAAGCGCCTTTTTCCACACTCAAGCCATAAATTCCATTATTATAAGTTTGACTATAAATTTTACACTAAATATGATAAGATGTCTATATTAATCAATTAATAAGCAAACCGCTAACGGAAATGAGGAGCCGCATGAGAAACCGAACCAATACCAACAAAAAAATCCTGACAACCGTCGTCCTTCTTGGCTTTTTTATAATCGGTGCGATTCTGTTTTTTATGTCGCGCCCATCCAAGGAAAAATCCGCCGACTTAAAGCTTCTTTCGCAAACCCGGTATGACAGCGCGTTTCTTTCCATGTTTCCCATCGACAATTTCGAGGAGGATGACTATACCTATTACAGGGCCATGACATTGGTCAAAACCTCCTACAATATACCCGATTACAAAACCCTGAACACCTATATGAAGCGCATTGCCAAATCCGGCAATACCGTTCACACTATATACTTAGGAGTCCGACCGGATAAGCTTTCCTCCGAAAAATTGCTGCCGCTTCTTCAAAAATATCCCAATGTAACATGGGAAATTATCTTGGCTTACCCCTCCCTCGATTACTGGAAGCAGCTCTCAGAGGAAGACGCCGTCTCTTTATTACAGGATTATCGTGATTTCTCCTCCGGTCTGACAGCCTCCGCTCTGCCGAACACACACCTGTACTCCTTCTGTGCGGCGCAGTGGTTAATTTCCAATCCCTCCAATTATACGGAGGAATTCCTTACAACACAGGACATCTCCCGCACCGTCATGCTCCATGCGGACACAGGCCATGATTACCTGCTTACAGCCGAAAACATTACGGACACCTTTGACAGCCTGACGCAGCTTGTCGCCTCTCGGCGCGCCTCACCCGCCGTTTACCCCGATTTGTCCCGCTGGGATATTGTATTTTTTGGCGACAGCGTTATCGGAAACTACAACGACTCCACTTCCATTCCCGGGGTATTGGCGGCGCTTACCAATGCAAACGTTTATAATTGCGGCTGGGGCGGCACCAGCGCTTCCTATAACAAAGAGACCACCGAAAGCGCCAGTCTCACGGAAATGACCGCCGCCTTTATCCGCAAGGACACCGACGGCTTCCCCGTTGACAGTCAGGCTTATGCGGGTCTCAACCGCTATTATCAATCAGGCTTTCCCGACAGGCAGCTTTGCTTTGTCCTGCATTACGGGCTAAACGACTATTATACCGGAGCGCCCGTTGCCACTCAGGATCCATATGACATTAATAGTTTCGGCGGCGCACTGCGCACTGCCGTAAATCAGCTTAAGGAGACATACCCCGACGCCTGTATTCTGCTGTCCTCACTTAATTTCACCAGCTATTTCTCAAACGGAACACAGAAACAGAGCGAGACGGGCGGTATTGCCACAGACTATGTAAACGCCATTTTGGAAATAGCGGCAGAAAATCATTGTCTTGTGCTTGATAACTACACAGAAACCGGAATCAACGCAGAAAATCATAGCGTCTATCTTGGCGACGGCTGCCACCCCAACGAGAGGGGGCGCTTTATAATAGGCAGCCTTATGGCACAAAAGCTGGGGCAGTATTAAATACAGCCCCAGCCCGCTTAATATCTCTCATACAACACCATATCCGTATCGCGCATCACCTGACGCAGACCGGCTTCCTGACACCTATCGTCAATTTCTCCGCCTTCGACCGTAGCGATATATCTGCTTTGCAGCGCATCAAAATTATCCGCAGCATATTCTCCGTCGCAGCAGCTTATGCCAAAGCCCTCGGGCAGTGCATATAAAAGCTGCCATTTGCTGCTCACCCGTCCTTTCTTGGTGTTATCCCATAAAACCCAAATAACCACATTGTCATAGCAGGGAGACGACTTTTCCGACAAAACAAGCTCTCCGTCAAGCGCCTGTCTCCAGCCCTCAAGCTGCTCCCTTCGCTGCTCCTCCACAAAAGGGATCTGATAGTCATAGGGCTCCACTGCCATATAAGAATATAAATAGGCAAATACCGCCCCTATCAGCACCGCTTTTTTATAAAATGCGGTTCTCATTAGACTGACAATAAAAATGCCCACGGCAATAAAAGTCAGAAGATGCTTGCTCCCCTCCGTAAGCTTATACATCAAAAGCAGGGCAAACAGCATTCCCACAAAGCAAAATGCAAGGTGGCTCTCCAATAAGAACAGCTTATCGGTAAATTCTCTCCCTTCTCTCCTGCTTTTCCTATACCTTCTATAGTCCGCCGCACTCTGCCAAAGCAGCACCGCCATCATAACCAGATAGCCTCCGAAAAAGGCGCCGGAGGCCAGACCGCTTTTAAAGCCTTCCACCGTATGTCCGATAAAATCACGCCCCATCCAGTACAGCCTTCCGAAAAAATGATGCACTCCTCCAAAAAAGCCCTGTTCAAAAAATGCCGTTATCCAATCCGTAAAAAACAGAGGGGCAAAATATTCTGCGCCCAAATAATGCTTTATCAAAGTATAGCCCCCGCCCACTGCCACAAGCACTGCCGCCGAGCCCAAAAGCCCCCGCCACCCGTTTCTGCGAATCCAAAAACACATAGGAAGCAGCAAAAACAACAGCATATATGGACGCATCAACACAAGCAGCCCCGAAATCACGAATAAAAGCACAAGCTTATAGGCCTTCTCTTCCTTCATATAGTTATAAGCAATTCCATAAAATATAATCAACATACTAAAGCAGATTACCTCCGGCATGCCCGAAAGCATATAGCGCACAAAGGGAGTATATAGACAAAACAAAAGCGTTAATATTCCCATCTGTTTCCACGTCGGACGCACCAGCCACACAAACAGAAACACAGCAATTGTTAAAAGCAGAATATTACAGACAACGGGAGACATCAGATTCCATCCGAATAAAAAGCCCCATATAATCCACGGGAATACCAGAACCGGGCTCCACGCCGCGAAGGAAAGCTTCAGCGCATGACTCTCGTTAAAGCCAAAATACCCTTGAGGATAACCAAAGCTTACGATTCCCTCAACCTGCTTGAAATAAAACAACTCGTCATTCCATTCCGACGCAGGCAGATAAACCTCTCCGATACTCCTTCCCTGTACGGCGCAGTGCACCAGACAGCAAAGCGCCGGCAGACATGCCATTATCAACGCCTTAACCAGCGCCATATATCTTTTATCCGATTTCCACCAATTTAAGAACCCTGCCATTTGTTCCTTAATCCTTTCCTTTGTCCTCCATATTCAGCCGTTCCCTGACTACATACTGGGGCGAGTTATTCAGGCTTATATATATGCGCCCGATATACTCGCCTATCAGACCCAGCATCAGCATAATCATCCCGCAGAAAAACACAATGGCGGACATGGTAGAGCTAAAACCCATGGGAACGTCGGGATTCACCAGCCGCTTAATTATAGTATAAATTCCATAAAGAAAACCCAGACACGCGCTGCCGCCTCCTATTGCCGTAGCAATCCTTAAGGGCTTCACCGAAAAAGCTGTAAAGCCGTTAAACCAAAGCCCGAACAGCTTTTTTATGGTATAACCCGACGTTCCCTCCTCCCTCTCTCTGTGATTCACCACCACATTTGCGATATTTCTCGTGGCTCGCAGCACCAGACCGATAACATAGGGATAGGAATTTTCATAGCGTATCATATCCTCCGCCACAAACCTTTTCACGGCAAAATAGCTGGAAATATATAAATCAGCCGGCTTGTCCAGCATAATGCGGGTCATCAGCTCGTTAACCTTGCTTCCCAGATTACGGAATACCGAGTGCTGCTTATGCTCATATTTCGCATAGACCGCATCATAACCCTCTTCCAATGCGGCAATCAGCTTATCCACCTCATCCGCGGGGGTCTGTCCGTCATCGTCAAGGCATACTATATAATCTCCGTCCGCATGACGAAGTCCCGCCATCAAAGCCGCATGCTGCCCGAAATTACGGGAAAAACAGATTCCCTTTCTGTTATGACTCTCCTGACAGAGGCTGCGTATGGTTCCCATAGTATTGTCCGGCGAACAATCGTTTATCATAAAGACATTATACGCATAATCCGTCATTTCCTTCATTTTTTCGTCAATCTCCGCTATCACATGGGGAAGCGTATGCTCCGAGCGATAGCAGGGAATTACAAAGCTAATTTTTTTCATAGTATATTTTCCCTTTATTTTAGTAAATTAACTGCCGCCATTAATACAATATCGCAATACCTTCCATCTATGAGGACGTCATCCTTTAGATGAGCCTCCTTCACAAAGCCGGCCTTTTCATAGCTGCGCAGCGCCTGCATATTATCCGCAAAAGCACGCAAATATACCCGATGAAGCTTCTCCTCCTCAAAACAGTAGTCTAGCATCAGCCTTGCCGCCGCGGTTCCCACGCCTCTTCCTCTTGCGCCCTCCTCACCGATAAAAATGCCATATTCAGCTTTATTGTGCTTCCTGTCAATATCCCTGATATATACGGAGCCAAGAGGTTTATCGCTTATAATATCACAAATTATCATCTGAACCACCCTGCCTGTTTCCACCATATTTTTTATCCATTGCTCATGACCCTGTCTTGTGAAAAGCTCCTGATAGATAAAATTCTTTCGCACCGCATCGGTATTTCTCCATTTTACAATTAAATCCGTATCATCGCCTGTCATAGGCCGTAAATAAACGCCTGTTTCGTCATCACGATATTCCCGCATGCTTCTTCCTCCGTTACCTATATCCTCTGTTTTCCTGCTTCATGCCCTTTTGGGAGCGCTATATAGCGTTGAAACAGAAAGCTTAGACACATTCGCGCTTCGCTCCCCGCCGCCTGCCTGACAGAAGCGCAATAAAGGGCAGCACTATCATCACGGGATAAACATATCTAAGCTGCACCGTAGGTCCTAAAAGCAGCGTGAGATAATATCCCAAAACCAGTATCAGCGTCAGACTTTCCCGAAATTTTTTATGCACCCAAAAATAAGCAAGCAAAAAAAGACACCACCAAAGCCATACTCCCGGAACAAACAAATATTTTAATATGGGTATTTTCAGATAAGCATTCTCATCCGCCCACTCCTCCATCCTCTCAAACAGATTCGGCAGCTTGGAATCCTTGTAAATTCCAAAGCCCTTCATATCATCCGTCATCCATCTGGTCTGCACATATCCGAGACCTTTCTCTATGCCGTTCTCATTCACCGTGGCATGACTTGTGTCATTGGGATAAAGATACCCTGCGTTTACCTCTAAAAAAGCATTGATAAATTCCGAAGGATATCTCCCTAACAATGCAAAATAAGTTGTGGCAAAATCCTTGAACCGGTATCTTACCACCCATGTATTCGTATTACGCTTTACAGGATCAGCCAAATGAGGATTATATTCCTTATAGCTTTCATATAACATAAACTCCCGTAGCAGCGCCTTATCCTCCTCGGGCATGGTATTGTCGTCCTCCGAAACCACTCCGGCTCCGCCATGATAAATCATACAACGCGCAAGCTGCTGGATGGGAATACTCAGCATTTCCCTTTTGTCTCCCTGCACCGCATTCGTGGCATGAAACAGAAAAGACAAAATTATACTTCCTGCAATAAAGGCCGCCCCGCAATTGAGAAAAATCCTTCCCCAAAGCTTACGCACCCCGCCGTCGCGCCACAATGCCGCAAGCAAGGCTGCCAACAGTACAAGCAGCGCGTATTTTCCATTGTTTCGGAATAATATCATACCTATGGTTGAAAAAAACAGCGCTATATCCCAAGCCTTTAGCCGCAAAGTATTTTCTCCTTGATAAATCACCGTAAACAGCGCCAGAATCTGTATCAAGAAACAGGCTCCGAACCAGATATCCTTTGTCATACTGACGCCCATATACATATGAAAGGGGAAAAAAATCAACCAGATAAAAACCGCCGAAATCCATAAGGCCTTAACCTTAAAACGATATAGTATGGCAATTCCAAGGGCAAACGCTGCGGAAAGAACAAGTATCTGTACAAATGCGTAAAGGGCTATTCCCGAATTGACGCTGCCCAAAAGCTTTTCTCCCAAAAGCATTGCCGCTTTAATCAACAGGGTGTGGGCAATCGGATGATGGTCGATATATTCACCCGACACTATCTGTACCACCTGATATGGGGAATCATAGGCGCAGATTGCGGGATAATATGCCAGATAACCGGGAATTCTGGCAAGCACCAGCAGAACAAAGCAGCCTGCAAATATTCCGCCAAAGCCCAATGTGTCAAACCATTTGGATAAGCCCCATGTCATTACCCCACCCTTACCGGTCTTGCCGCCCTTCTCTTTATTTTGGTTCAGACCTGTTTTCGATTGCCCATGCTCCGCCATTTTATAAATAGCGCAGGCCGCCATACACCCCAGCAATATTCCCAAAGCCAGACTGATTACCAGAGTTCTTGCCGTATAGTCTCCGCTCCATATTATATTTTTGTGCTCCGCCAAGTCTTTTTCCGTTTTCCAACATAAAACAAACAAAAAGCATATTGCCGAAAGCATGCCGTATCCTGCCTTTTTGGAAATCAATTCTTCCTGCCGCATTCTCTCTTCCTTCATTTTGCCAAACACATCATATATTTTCAGCAGCGCTTCCGTAACGTTCAGACATCCGTATTCCCACCGTCGCTGCCGGCGCCCTTAAGCCTTTTTCCCTCGCTGTGGACCTTGGCAAGACGATACTCAAAATCTCTTTTGTCCTTCGCCGCCATAACCTCTAAAATCATGCCGGAAAAAAAGGATTGAATTCCCGCCAAAACCATAAATCCGCACACAATCAGGGTAGGGAAGCGCGGCACAAGACCTGTCCTCAAATAATTAACCAAAATCGGCGCCATAAGTATCAAAGCCGCAAAAATCAAAAGCAGACACAAGCCTCCGAAAAAGCGGAACGGTCGATAATTTTTATACAGCTGCAGCATTTTCCGTATCACCCTCATTCCGTCGCTATAGGTGTTGAGCTTGGATACGCTCCCCTGCGGTCTGTCACGGTACTCCACCACCACATTATCCACCTGCATATTATAATTCACCGCATGTATGGTCATCTCCGTCTCTATCTCAAAGCCCTTTGAAAAGATGGGAAAGGTTTTTACAAACTCATAGCTAAAAGCACGGTAGCCCGTCATAATATCCTTGATTTCCGAACCAAAAAGCCGATTTATACCCGCGCGCATAAGACTGTTGCCAAAGTTATGAAAGCGACGCTTGTTTTCCGTAAAATACGTGGAAGAAAGCCTGTCGCCTACCACCATATCCGCATGATGCTCCAAGACCTTATCCACCAGCTCTCTGGCACAATCCAGAGGATAAGTGTCGTCGCCGTCAAGCATCAGATAGCACTGGGCGTCAATCTCGCGAAACATTCTGCGGATTACATTGCCCTTTCCCTGCTTAAACTCATAGCGGACAATAGCTCCCGCCTTCTCGGCAAGCATGACGGTACGGTCCGTTGAATTGTTGTCATACACATAAACCTCCGCCTCCGGCAAGGTCTCCCTTACATCCGTAACTACCTTAGCTATGGTCTGTTCCTCATTATAGCAGGGTATTAACACCGCAATCTTATCCATATGGTACAAATCCTCTCTTCGTCTAATCCCAGTTACTGTACTGCCTTTTTCACATTATTTCCATTTTAACACGATTATTGCTTTACAGCCACTATTTTTATTAAGAATCTTATGATATACTTATTTTTAATCAAATTTTCTGCTGCCGCTATACCGTCATGCGCACGGGGTCTCGCATTAATGCATACGGCTGCTAAGGATATGCCCTCCGGCGCATGATAAATTTGCAATAAGTCCATAACCATGAGGAAGATATTTATGAAAAACATAATGCAAAGACTTTATCGCTTTTCCTACAAGTTTATTCAGATAGTCTCTTTGATTCTGCTGGCGCTGCTGTTCCTTGGCGCTTTCCTGTCCACCTGCTATGTCACCGACATGGAGAGCCAGAAGGTATTGACAAAAACGGACAACCTCTTTTTTTCCTTTGCAGGTATATGTGTGTTTGCTGCCGCGCTTATCGGAATATGCAGATGGGTCTGTAAAAAGCCCGGGAAGTATAAACGCATCTTACTTTTCGTGGTACTTTTATTATGCTCCGCTGAAGGTATCCTGCTGATTCTATTTGGCAAAACCATACCTGCCGCCGACAGCATGTCCGTTTATTCCATAGCGCAAAGTCTGGCATTAGGCGACGCCTCCGTAATACATCCCACAGCCTCCTATCTTTCCTATTATCCCCAACAGGTAGGCTTAGCGGCATACTTTGAGGGAATCATCAGACTGCTCAACCTGCTGCACGTGTCTGCCGCACCCTTTCATTTTATCAAGGGTCTAAATGTAGCTTTTGTATGTATGATTATTTTATTCCAGTATAAAACGGTACATTTTGTGTGGAACAGCGATAAGGCAGACTGTATTTATCTGCTGCTTGCAGGGCTTAACCTTCCTCTTGTTTTCTACAGCTCTTTTATTTACGGAGAAATCCCTTCCTTTGCAGCTGTCAGCGCCGGCATTTATTTTCTTCTCAAATGGCTTCACGGCGCCGAATACCGCTCCCGCCGCCGCATTGTTTTTTACGCCTGTCTGAGTATCGTCCTCCTTAGCGCGAGCGTTATGCTGCGTAAAAATTCCCTGATACTGGTTATCGCAGTACTTTTGACGGTATTTTGCCGATATCTTCGGACAAGCAGGCCTGTACTTCTATTATGGGGGCTTTTATGTGCCGTGTGCTGCTTGTGTATCCTTCCCGTCATTCGGACAGGATACGAAAAAAGGGCCGGCAACACCCTACGCTCCGGCGTACCCGCCATGTCCTACTTTGCCATGGGTATGCAGGAAGCCTCCCGCGGAAACGGCTGGTATAACGGATTTAACTTTAATACCTATAAAGAGAGCGGCATGGACGCTGCCGTCACTACCCAAAAAAGCAGGGAAGCAATCGCGGAGCGCCTCACATATTTTAAGGAACATCCCGCCTACGCCGCAGACTTTTATTTGCACAAGCATCTTTCTCAGTGGGCAGACGGAACCTATGCCTGCAGGCAGGCAACGCTGGCCTCGGGGGGCAGGCATACCTTTTTGACTTCCGTTTACGAGGGAGAATACAGCTCTCTTCTGATTTCCTATTGTAATATATACCAGAACGTGCTGTATCTGGGTTCGCTGTTGTTTTGTATTTCAGGCATGCTCTCCGGGCTTAAAGGCTCCTCCTCTAGGGCTTTACCGGAATCAAAAGAGACCGGCTCCTGTACCTTCGGGCTTTCCGCCTACCTTGGGCTTATCGGGGTAACCGGCGGGTTTCTGTTCCACATCATATGGGAAGCCAATTCCAGATATATTTTTCTGTATGGGCTTCTGCTTCTCCCCTACGCCGCAAGAGGTATTGTCTGGCTGGAGGAGCGCATATGCCTGTACGGCAAAAATTTCCTTTCAAAATTTAAGTTTTCCCGAAATTCATAGGGTGAACTATATCTAATCGAGAGCGAGGGCTTATTCTTGAAAAAAAACGATACCAATAAACCGTCTCCTATACTGTGGATAATACCGCTTTTATTGATAATTTTGACAATAGGCGTAATACCCATAAATTTATTTTTTCTACATCTGCCCGAATGGATTTCCATAGTGATGTCCTGTAGCTGTTTGGCCTCCGGAGTGGCAATGTGGCTCAGACTAAAGGGAAAATATGTTGGAAAGACGATTTTATCTCTCCTTGGCGTCATTGCAATTGCCCTTTCTCTTTTCGGCAGCTATTGCAATCCCTATTGGAACAGCGTTTCTTTTCAAAGCGATGTAGATTTTTACTGCAAAAGCTATGATTATGAGCTTACATACAAGCAGGCAAAAGACGAGCTTGACTATGCCATGAAATATCTGAAAAAAATACACCCTTCTTTTTATGAAGGGATTCCCCCAAAGATTCAAAAACAGTATGACGCGGCGGTTTTAAATTTGGAGCACACCGATCCCATTACGGTAAACACCGTAGCACAGCAAATACAGGGCATTTGTTATCTTCTGGGCGACTCCCACACCCATGTAACAGTAAACTATCCTGACGAAAGATATATGAAGCATATCTACAGACACAGAGAGGCGGGGGATATCTTAAAGGGATTAAACGGACAGACGTGGGAGCAGATGCTTGAAACAGATTCTCCCAGCTTTGACAAAATCAGCTATGAGGTAAAGGAATACGGAATAGAAATGCTGTTACGATATGTGAATTCCCTTGAAGGCTTGTCCTATTTAGGAATATCGGTAAAGGATGGTATTGTCTACAACTATGAAACCGAAAACGGCGAAAAATCCGACCAATACGCCGAAGAAGAGGACTTCCTTCCCTACGACGAATATATGGCGTATAACGGGATAGAAACCAATGACTCGACAGAGGAGTCCGGCTTTGTATATTATGAAATAAACGAAGAACAAAAAGCTGCCATTTTAACCCTTGACTCCTGCATATATAATGATGAGTATAAAAATACCGTTCACAACATGTTCAAAGAAATCAAAGAGAAAGAAATTAAAAACATCGCTGTTGATCTTAGAAATAATGGGGGCGGAGACTCCCGCGTCGCCAATGAGTTTTTGAAATATATCGATGTGGATTCCTATAAAGAATGGGCATACGATTGGCGGCTTGGATATTTTATGGTTAATATCCCGCAAAAAGAGATTAAGAATTCTAAATACGAGGATTTACTTTTCAAAGGAAATCTGTATCTGTTGACCTCCGTTTACACCTTCAGCTCCGCCATGAACTTTGCGGAATATGTTAAGGACAATCACCTCGGAACAATAATCGGGGCCGCCTCAGGCAATGCTCCCGACAGCTATGGAGAGATTTCTGCCTTCAAGCTGAAAAATTCGGGATTAATTATGCAGATTTCCACTAAGAAATGGTATAGAACCGACAATATAACGGGGCTTATCGAGCCTGATATACTATGTGACGAACAGGACGCACTAGATTACTTCTATCGCGAGTGCCAAAAGTGATTAATAATAATGTCCTCCCCGGAAGAGCCCCAGAAAATAGTAAAGCCCGCATCCTAAATGACACAAATACGCAAGCCACTGCACCCCAAGGAGCAGTGGTCTCTTTTTTGCCGCCGTAGCCTTTAAAAGCACTAAAAGCGCACCTACAAAACAGAAAAAAATACCATACATATAACCCCATGAGAAATTAAAATCCGGCTGTCTGAAGCCCTTTTCATAGAGGAAATACGCCATGGCAAAGCCCATCAGATAAAGCTGCCACGAAAACCGGTAAATGGTATTGCTCTTAAGCTCCTTAAAATGGAACAAAAGCACCAAAAGAGGAAAGCCAATCGCCAAGGCGATTGCCGCAGGCATATTGTTGCAGTACAGCCTCCAGACCGTTCCTAGTCCGAATCCGATACCGCCCTCCGCCCCCTCCGACGGCACGAACACTCCCTGAAACTGATACAATAAATCTGCAAAGGTGGGAATAAAGCACAAGCCCAAAAGAATAGTGGGCACAAAATTCCGGAATTTACTTCTAAACATCCGATAGGCCATAAGGGGCCCTGCCGCCCCCACCAGCACAATGGTAAAGCTGGGCTTTGTCATTGTGGCAAGAAGAAGGAATACGGCAAAAAGCACATAATCCCTCGCCAAGGCGCCCCTATCCTCACGGTGCCTTCCCTTAAATCCCTCCTCATAACAGGTAAGAAGCCTTGCGTACCAAAAAAACGCCAAAACGGCAAAGGGTCTTGCCGCCATATAGGTGGCGTTATGAAAGGGATTGGAGGTAAACACCCCCAAATACTTAAACTTAATTCCGGAAAAATAAATATTATTAGGAAGGTACAGCATGGAGATAAACAGCATGGACGCCGAAAGCAGACTGAGCGCTATCCCGGGAAGCCACGGACATTTCGGGAAGCTCTCCACAAGCTCCTTTAACGCCAGTCTGTTAAAAAACACCTTTAAAAGCACCATGCTAAACACATTCAAAAGCATGGTTGCAATCGCCACGGAAAGCTCCGGTGAGGCAAATAAATGTATCAATGCAGACAGCTTAAAGAACACCGGGTATGGAAAGCTATAACCGCTGTCCAGTCCCTGCATTTCCAGAATATATGCCTTCATATCGGAATGGTAATAATCGGAATTACCCATGGTCTGCCTATAGAACAGGGTCAACATCACAAACGCCACCCCTGACAAAAGCGCTGCAAAAAAAGCAATATCTATTATCCTGTTTTTATCTGTCCGCTTTACTTTTCCCTGTTCCGGCACGCTGCTTTGTCCTCCTCCCTAAGCCTGATAGCCCTTATCCTTAATCAATCCAATCACGCTGTTCACATATTTCCTGCAGGTTTCCACATCTCCCGCCTCCACCATAACACGAATCAAAGGCTCGGTTCCGCTCTCCCTCACAAGAATACGCCCGTCGTCTCCCAGCTCCCGCGCCGCCTGCGATACTGCCGCCTGCACGTCGCCATCCTCCTGTACCGCGCGTTTGTCGGCGACACGAATATTTTCAAGCACCTGAGGATATACCGTAAACGGTTCCGCAAGCTTGCTCAGAGTCGTTTTCTTCTCCAGCATAACCTCCATCATCTTAATAGCCGTCAAAATACCGTCGCCGGTGGTTGCGTATTTTTTAAAAATAATATGTCCTGACTGCTCGCCGCCAAGCCGATATCCGTTCTTCACCATATTCTCATAAACATACTTATCGCCCACCGCAGTCTTTTCATATTCCACGCCAATAGCGTCAAACGCCTTATATAAACCGAAATTAGACATCACGGTGGTGACGACCTTATTGCCGTAAAGCTTGCCGCGCTCCTTCATGTAGCTGCCATAAATATACATAATGGCGTCTCCGTCCACCAGCTTTCCGTTCTCGTCCACGCACAGACAGCGGTCGGCGTCCCCGTCAAAGGCAAAGCCCACATCCAGACCGTTTTCCACCACAAAATTCTGCAAACCCTCAATATGAGTGGAACCGCAGTTTGTATTGATATTCAGACCGTCCGGCTGATTATTGATTACATAGGTTTTGGCGCCCAACGCATCAAACACACTCTTGGCAATCATCCACGCGCTTCCGTTAGCGCAATCCAATCCCACCCTTTTCCCCGAGTAGGACCTTGTGGCAAGTGAAATCAAATACCCGATGTAGCGATTTCGTCCGGCTGCATAATCTATGGTACAGCCGATATTTTCTTTCTCCGCATAGGGAACCTCCCCGCTCCTTTTGTCCAAATAGTCCTCTATCTTGAGAATCGTCTCCTCATCCATTTTCTCCCCGTTGGAATTAATGAGCTTGATTCCGTTATCATAGTAAGGATTGTGGCTTGCCGATATCATGATTCCACAGTCGAACTCATCCGTCCTCGTCACATAAGACACGCTGGGGGTAGTGGTTACATGAAGCAGATACACATCCGCTCCCGAAGCCGTAAGCCCTGCCACCAATGCATATTCAAACATATAGGAGGAGCGGCGCGTGTCCTTGCCAATTACAAATTTACACTTTTTATCCTTCTCCTCCTGCTGATAGTACCAGCCTAAAAAACGCCCTATCCTGTAGGCATGGTCTGCCGTCAGATTTTTATTTGCCTCCCCGCGGAAGCCGTCCGTTCCAAAATACTTACCCATGATTCCCTTTGTTCCTTTGCTTGTTATTGATATAGTATGCAGCTACATTTATGCTGCCATAAAAATAGCCCGCTTTTTACAATAGTTATTTTACCACCGTACTAATATTTATGCAACGTGCCGGCAAACTCAAATTCTGATAAGACCTAATTTATAGCACGTGAATTTGCCCTTAGACTTTCCTTTGTGTTGTATCTTTTTCCCAAACAATCCAACGCATTGTCTTTGTTAGGGATTCTCATAAGGGCAAAAATAAGGGAAACAAAACCGTATAAAACATTATAACACAAAATAAACAAGGTATGGTGAATGAATCCAAATGCTTTGGCAATAAATGAACCGCTCAAGTACGGAAGGCTGTATCTTGAAGAAAATATGCAGCTGTGATAAATGCGGAAGCTCCTTAAGAATTGCAGTAATACCTGTAAAGAAAGGTGCACTCTATTATATTTTTCGCATTCTGATTCCTGAACACACAATCGCTTGTAATATTTGATATTTTCCCTACCATTTATCTCAATCTTTGAAAAGTCTATAGCTCCTTTGACGACGAAAGCAGTATGCAATATTTATGAATACCTCAAATAATAACAATCCCAATGAAAACTCTGCTATCTTTTCTCATCTGTAGCGAAACAGAAAGCGCTTTAATTTATATTGTGTAGTAACTCCTTTAGAGTTTCTAACGCTTTTAGCAGTCCGCTTTACGGGGTGGAACTCACCAATTTTGAATACTATACAAAATTGCCGGTTTATGATATACTCCCATCAGTATTGCAATAAGGAGAAGATAACATGGAATATAAATATATGAGGATACAGGGCAGAGAAAATTCCTATATTACAAAGTATCCAAAAGGGGTATTTAGTCTTTGCTGGAATCTGATAAGAGATGAGCAATTAACCAACGAAGAAAAAGAACTGTTTATATCTATTGATAACTGGTTCAAGGATAATCTTCCCGAACCAGAACCTTGTAAAAACCATGAAAGGGTCATTACATTTTTTAAATGTGAAAGCACATTGGAAATGGTTGAGAAATTAAAGCCTGCTATCGCACTTTTAGATAGATATCAAAAGCCTTATGATGTGATTTATACAAATTTTGTGGGAACTGTCATTTATGAAGATAATTGGCAGATTGCCGTTCAGGTTGAGGATGGAAAAATGATATAAATTTATATCATTAATCGGGCAAAGATAAAAGGATATGATTCACTGCTTCTTCCACATGAATCATATCCCTTCCCGCCTTTCAGCCGGTATCACAAACAGCTTCTCAAGCTTATCCAAATCAAAAAGCCTTATCTCCGACTTTGCCAGTTCCGAAAAATAGGAATAATTGGCGTCTCTGTTTTTTGAAGCAGATATCACAGAATACTCCTCCGAATTATATACCAAAATATAAGACGGCCGGTTATACACATTACCAGTAATACCGACGACTACGAAATTATTCTCATATATCTATCCAATATGCTTTTATCAAGTGAAAACAAATTTATTTTATTTTTAGAAATAAAATGTTATACTAAAGTCACTGATAAATCAATGTTTTTAGGACAAGTATATAAGTGTGCAAATCTGATATTCGTAGCATGGAGTGGTATCCCTGTATGTTTAAGTCGTTATTTCAATATATTGAAGAAAATCTGGAACGAAAAATTGATATTGATGATGCAGCCAGATCTGCTGGATATTGCGCATCACATCTGCACAGGCTTTTCACATTTGCGTATGGTATCTCTGTAGCTGACTACATTCGAAAAAGAAAACTTACCAACAGTTTACCGATTTTACTTGACCGAAGAAAAAGCATATTGGATATTGCTATAGCTTGTGGTTATGAGTATGAGCAATCTTTTTCCCGTGCATTTAAGGATGAATTTGGTATTACTCCCGGAAAATACCGCATGACACACCCTATTCTTAATGTTACTCCGCCCATTCAAGATTATGGATATGTGTGTGGCAACGGCTTATTATTTGGTCCCGAGTTTGTCATGTTTCCTGAAATCTCTCTTATCGGAGTAGAGCATGACATTCCTTATCATGACTCAATATGGCTCTGCCCCAAAGTTGCGTTAGACTTTTGGGATAATCAAAGGCACATAATTCATAACGTTACAAACAATAATGTATTTTACGGACTAACACATCATCTTGGAGCAGGATACTCTTACTCAAAATACATGACCGCAGTAGAGTGTAATCATACCAACAAAATTCCAGAAGGTATGAAGATAGATTCTTTTGGGGGATATTCCTGCGTAAAATTCCATTACATTGGCAGGCATCATTACAGGGAGATTTCACAGGAAACTGCACATGATATGTATGTTGCCATAGGCAGATATTGCAATACGGAAAACCCGCCCTCAGATATCCATCTGGAGAAAATAGATATGGATGAATTTGATGGCGAGTATTGTCTTTTTGAATTTTATATGCCTTTGAAAAAATAATTTTCTATGCAGAATGATAAAAAAAGTTCATTTTTTATCATTCTACCGAGGTATATTAAAAACGTCGAACACAGCAAAATGTAATTTCAAAAAACTGATTTGGAGGAAATCAAATGCAAAGTGTAAGAATTTATGAAATGCCCTCTTGTAAGATGGTTTCATCGGGAAAAGGTATGTTTGAAGAAGGAAATTTCCCGCTTTTTGAGGAATGGTTCTCTTCACAAAAACGCAGCCTTTTTCCTAAGGACTTCCTGTATTGGGCAGGAGATGGATTTGTCTGGCTGTATATGTATGAAGACGGAATGACGGTTCCGCCGGAATTGGAAATAATAGATTTCCAAGGTGGCCTTTATGCTGTTGCAACAGACATAGACCAAAAAACAGATAAGGATCGTATGAATGCCGAGATGGACAAGTTCCTCAGTGAAAATGGGTTTGAACGTGATACATTACGCCCTGAGTTGGGGAATATTATCACATCGCCGCTTGCGCAAAAAATAATGGGATACGAACAGATGGACTATTATACCCCAATTAAAGCAAAGCAATAATTACAAATTCCGGTTTGTACGCTTTTTCCATAAGCTTCCCCTGTTTTCAAGGCTTTGCACAATGCCATTCTCAAAAGCCGGCACATAGACAAGCATGGGGCACAGGTACACAAATCGAGCGGGAACTTTTGATGCGTAACCAACAAATTTACAAGGATTATCTTGCCGGAAGCAAAGCTTCAGAATTATCCTGCAAATATTATCTGTCAAAAAAGGGCATACAGCGTATCGTACGAAAAATAAGCAAACAACGGATACCATAATCTGGGCATCCGTTGTTCGTAAGAATATGAGCTGATACTCGGTATTGGCTCATATTTTTTTATAAAAATGTATAAGGTGGCATGTGATATTAAAGTATGTTATTCTGAACTACAGAGGTGGAAATGCAACAAAAGTATATATAAGGCGGAAAAAAACCATGGAATCATATGAAAAATAAATACCAGATAATAGTTTTGTTCATCTTGATATTCCGCTGACCTTGAAGCATAAAAGAGAACTGTTGCAAAACATAGGATTTGTGATTGAAAAATTCTTGGACAATCCTGACGGCGCAACAATTATGGCAGCTGGAAAAGGAGACTGATTTATGGACTATAGCAGAAAAATATCGGAACGTTTATGGAATATGCCGGAAAAAGGAGAACTTGAAAGCCATCGTGAGGAAACCTTTATTGATGACATTATTCAAAAAAGCCATATTGAAAAGGAACTGCTCTCGCATTTGGATGGGATAAAAACTGTGTTTGACGGTGGCGCAGGCTGTGGCAGATTTTCCATTCTTCTTGCAAAACATGGCTGTAAGGTTACACATTTTGACATTTCACAGCCTATGATAGATAAAGCGAAAGAATTGGCGGAGAAAGAGGGGGTTCTTGACAGAATAACCTTTGTGAAGGGGGCATTAGAGAACCTGAGTAATTTCAAAGATAAATCATTTGATATGGTTATTTCCTTTGACGCCCCTGTTTCATATACCTACCCCAATCAGGAACAGGTTATCGGAGAACTCACACGCATATGCCGCAAATATATTATGATCAGCGTATCAAGTCGTTTAGGATACCTTCCGTATTTAGCAAATCCCATACAGAAAAACCAATTTATATTAGATGCAGATTGTAATGATCCATTTGTTAAATGGTGCGTTGGTAATAAGGCAAATGCGATTGAAACCTTTCATTTCAGCAAAGATGCCGTTATGAAGTTGTGGAAGGAAGGGCTTATGGGCGGTGAGGACGAAATTGCCGAGTATGAAAACGGGGGTGTACCGTGGTGCATCACATACACTTTTATGCCGGATGAATTGAAAGACATATTAAAACGTCATGGCGTAAAAAACATCCAATTGGCAGGTCCCGGCGCATATGCCAGAACTCTTCCAAATGAATTACTTGTAAAGATTATGAAAGATTCAAAGCAGCGTGCTGATTTTTTGGATTTTTGCCACGGTTATGATTCTAATCCGTTTGTATGCGGCATGGGGAAAGATAACCTGTTTGCCCAAGGCGAACTTTAATCCGCCACTACTTCAGTCTAAAAAAATCACAAGAGAAGAATTATGTTTTATGGCTACACCCGTTTATTTTGCATAGCGTGACTATTGCAAATGAAATAACCAAATAATGTGAAACTATCCCAAAGTTTTCCATAACCGGTTCTTCCACATGAATCATATCCCTTCCCGCCCTTCAGCCGGTATCACAAACAGCTTCTCAAACTGCTCCTTGGTATAAGTATGCGTCCGCTCAAATAAATATTTTTCAAGCTTATCCAAGTCAAAAAGCCTTACCTCCGACTTTGCCAGACCCGAAAAATAGGAATAATTGGCGTCTCTGTTTTTTGAAGCCGGTGCCACAGGATACTTATCCGAATTATATACCAAAATATAACTCGCCTCTTGTCTTACGAAATCATAATCAGGTATAGCCTTCTCCTCTAATAACATAATCAAACTGTCATATAACTTCCTATAAATATCCGCCTTCTGAATCGTACCATTCTTAAATTCTATAAAATACCACTTTCCGGCATCGGAAATATACAATGCATCGTTAGTCTGCGGAACACCATCCCAGCCTTTTCCCTTAGCGTATTCCTTGGGCATTTTGTCCAACCGCACTACACTTAAGGCGCTTTCTGTCATATAGGTACCGTTCGCTTCATCATAGGACGCTCTTTTTAAAGTATTGATATGCCTTTTAAGCAGCTCCGGCAATTTATCTATAGTAGCTTCCGTCATCTTCTTCCCCTCATGCTGTCTGCCCCTCATAAATCAGGCAGCACTCCCTCTGTTTGAAAATCTTTTACCGATTATTCAGCTCGTACCTTAACGTTTCCAGCATCTGTATGGGAGACGCCATCTTCTTATAAATACTGTCAATATTTTCCGTCACTAAATCCATAACCACCTGTTCCCCCTCCATGGAGGACAAGTAATAATTCACTTCTTTATCCGTTCCGTATTTCGCCGAAAACAAATTGATGGCGTCTAAAAAATAAGGGCTGTGAGTGGTAACAATAACCGACAAATCAAAATACTTTTGCAGTAATACGATTAACTCTGCATACGTCATCTGCCACTGGGGATGCAAATGAATCTCAGGCTCATCCAAAATCAAAACATCCTTTTCCTTGATTGCCCCCTTTTCTATCAACATTTTAAGAATGACAAAGGATTTCAGCCCCGTTGATAAATTTAGTAGAGAAATGGGTTCAGAATATCCCTCTTCCTCCAAATAAAATTCATCGTTAGAACCCATAACAATCTTACCGTTCACAACAGTCTGCAGCGCCTGATAAACCTCTGCCAGCTTACCCTTTGCAAGAACTGCCTCTATAACGCCATCCATAATATTCTCCTGCTCCTGCGTCATAAGGCTTTTGAGCAGTTCATCCATCTCGCTCAAATCATCAAAATCCGAAAGCTTATCCACCACAAAAGGATTGTCTATATAAATCGCCTTCCGAAGCAATGTAATATCCGATGCACACTCCACGCACTCATGCTTGGAAAAGGTCAGGGAAATCTCCCTATCTTTTATTGCAAGCCTCAGTTTTGCATCTGTTTCCTGAGAAACCAATGAATTTATCTGTCCGTTAAACACCCTTCTAAAGTATCGCGATAAAATTTCCAGCATTATGGTCTGTTCAGGCAGGGCAATGACATCGCTTATAAAATCAGCCATCCTTTCCGTCACTTCTTCAACATCCGTATTTTTTAGGTCGATTCCCGAAGCCTCAAGTATTTCTTCAATATTTCTCACTATTTCTGTATATTCAATATCATTATGCTCCTGCAGCAATTCTATAAAGCGTTTAGAAAGTGCGCGTACCGTTACGGATACATCCCTATATAAACCCGACCTTAGAGACGCTCTGTTTTCCGCCCGTTTCACCTGCATATGATTCATCAACGCTAGCCGGCATCTCCGCTCAATCTCATGCTGCTGTTGACGCAAAATCTTCTCTTCAATACCAGAAAAGGAATTAAACAACGAAAACAAAATTTTACCTATGGTACTTTTTCCGGTATTGTTCTCGCCCGCAATCACCGTAATACCGTCAATCGCAACCTCTGCATGTGAAATTTTCGCAAAATTGTCGATGCATAGCTTCATAATTGGTTTTCTCTCCTATCAATTCCTCACAAAACTCTATCTGTATTTTATCCTATCTTTAGATAAAACACAATTAAAAATCAAGATAAATATCCTCTGCATCGTAATTGCTCACGCAAATTCATTCATCCGTCACAGAAATATTGCCTGTGACGGATGAATGACGCGCGTTCGCCTTACATAATATCCGGCGACCACTCAATATCCACATCTCCGCCCTCATTCTGGGGGGGCGCAGGCGTCGGTGTCGGCGCGGGAGTGGGTTCCGGAGCTGGCTCGGGCGTAGGATCCGGCGCTGGGTTAGGCTGAGGCGCCTGTGGTTCGGGAGTCGGTGTGGGCGTCGTTGCAGGTTTTGGAGTCGCCGCAGGCTTAGGCTTTGTTGTCGGCTTCGGCGTTGTGGTAGGCTTAGGAGTAGGCTTGATAATCTGACCTGCGCCATGTCCTACGCTTTGCTTTTCTTCATCTGGAGCCCCTGCCTCGGTGCTGCCGCCGTCCTGTCTTCCCTTATTCTCCGCATAAACCCGGAAGGGATCCTGCTTTTCATATTGTGCCACACTGCCCATATTCATCCATGCGCCGTCTACAAAGCATTGAATTTCTCCGTCATAAATGCGTACCTTGGGAAGTTCAAAAGCCGAATCTCCGCCGCCATTATTTTGATTATCCTCAAATGCAGAGCTTCCTCCTTCGTCGGAATCATTTTGCCAAAACGTCTTCTTTGCCTCATAAACGGCAAACTCGGGATAGCTCTCCCAGCCCATGGACTCTGCCGTAAAGGTGTATGACGTCTGATCCGTTTCTTCCTCGGCCTTTACAAACAGACAGTTTTCCTGCTGCTCGTCATAAGCATAAATAACATAATTTGCCTGTTCATCATCTGCGGATAACCGATGTCCATCCGCCAGCTGTGCCAATGTGGTATATCCCTGCGCGTTAAAGTTTCCTTTATACACGGTATACTCCATGCCCTGACGATTGCTCCAAAGGGAAAACAAATCGCTCCCCTCTGCCCCCATATGAAGCTTCGCCGTATAGTCGCCCGCATAAACTCCGTTTATCAGAGTTCCCTGCTCATAAAAGATATTTCCCGTGTCTCCCTCGCATGTCCATGCCTCAAAGACTCCGCTATAGCCGCCTTGCGCCTCCTGTGTGGTAGACGAAAGCTCAATCACCTCCGAATGATTTCCGCCAAAATTGCCTTGCTCCTCCTGTATGCTCAGCATTTGCACTGTGTTTCCTTTTCTCTGTAAAAGCGTTACTTTCCCCTCCGCCCCCAGATACCACACCTTGGAAAACGGTTCTCCTAACTGGTCATAGCCTGCCTGTATAGTCAAAACGATAGAGTTGCCCTTCTGTAAAAAATAGCTTCTTTTTCCCTCATAAAGCTTAGGCATCATAGTTTCCAGCCATTTATCGCTGCTTATCAGATTCACGCTTTCATCTAGATACTCTTCCAGCTCTAAATTCTGCAGCATCAGCTGCGCCTCGCTGCGCACATCCTCGTCCTCTTCCGCCAGATTTACATAAATATCCTGTAAGGTCTCAAAGGCCCGCGGGTCGTCATAAAGCCGATAACTTTGCTCCAGCATGTTACGCTGCTTAAGGACAAGATTCTGCTCCTTATAAAGCTCCGAGAGCGTATAATAGTCCTCCATGGAAAATTCGTCTGTTCCATAGCGGCTTTCATAATCCTTTATCACCCGGTCTGCCTCGGAGATAATAGGCTCCCCGTCCAAGGTCGCCGCCCCTGAGGATGTTATTCCCGACTGCTCATCATCGCCGCAGCCTGCAAACAATACCGCAATTATTGCACTAATCAGTATAATATTATATTTTCTCAAACTTTTCATAGCTTGCGATTTATCCTTTCTGTTATTCCGATACCGCCACTCCGTCCGCATCTGCAATCAGCTTACGTAAGAATGCGTCCGCTTCCGTTCCCGGCTCGTAAGTTCCCATGTCCAAGACCTGCTTTGCAAGAGCATAAATGCTTCTTGCTACAATAGGTCCGTAAACAACCCTTTCCGCGCCGTCTTTCTCCAATACCGCATAACCGCGGAACGCATACTCCACCTTATACTGATCAGCGGGCAGCCCCACTAGTACTGAGGTATACCGGTATCTGCCGTTTACAGTCTCGTAAATTTTATCTTCCAAGGCGCCGCTTGAATTAATGCCGTAGGACATCCCGCTGAGAACCTTCTCCCCGCCTTTCACCATAGGATATTGTCTTATATTTGCATTATTCATTACAAGCGTGCCATATTCCTTCAGCTTATATCCCGCCACTCCTTTATTAGTAAGCTCTGCTCTAAGGTCCGACGAGATACCTGTCTTAAAACGTATACCCGATTTCCCCGTAATACGAATGGAAAAGCCGTGATAGCTCAACAAATTCTGTAATCCGGGCTGCGGCGTTGCCGTATACGCACCGTTTTGATAGTCCAGTGTCCACACATACATATCAACCGGAACGCCGGAGGCATTATATTGATATGCTACCGCCGTTTTTACCCCTGTATCTGCCGCTTTCACAATACTTCTTGCGTTGCGCTTCTCCGGCGTATAGGACACGCCGTCCAGATAAACGGCGGTATCGGTAAATCCTGACGGCATCTGCAGAACCACATTGGTGGAGCTTTCAGGCATCGGACACGGGCTCCCCGGCATATTCAGAAAAACCGGAATCTTAAATACAAAAGGGCTTTCCAAAGAATTTGCGCTTGCGTATAGCTTTTTGATACTTTTCGCCTCGCTGGAGGGTGCGGAAATATTCTGCATATATTGATGTGTGTACAACGGATGGTGGCTCTGAGGATTGACATTATACTTTTGCAAATATAATGTGTCCTGCCCCTTCGTAATATAGTTATTTGAAATTACATCCGCGCCGCCCAAAATAGAAAAATATGCGTCCTTCCAGTTGTGATTCTTGGCATATTGAAGCCCGTTCTCAATCACTTCCTTTGAAGTGGTTCCCGTAGCTCCCACATTGAAATAATTATAATATCCTTCGTATCCTGTATAGGTTCCCGATATCAAAGGGGAATTTCCTGCGCCCTGCTCCTGATAAACCCTTGACGCCAAATGGAAGGGACTTACCTTGCGTATCTCTTCCTTTCCTATCGCCCAGAAAATATGCGCATAGGTCATTTCCGTTCCGGGGGCATTTTTACCGCTGTTCATAAAGGTATTGTTCAAAAAGGCTTCCACCGCCGCCTCCGTATGATAGGATTCGTTATAAGTCAGCTGTTCAAACTGAAAAATTTTATCCTCCGTAAATCCGTTTCTGGGATCCATATAATACTCCAGAATCTCCTTGGAGGCATAATACCAATCCCCGTCATCATAAGCCCCTTCCTTGGTGTACTCTGGCAGCGACTTGTGTACAAGACTTTTTCCTCCCGCAATTTCATTGGCAATCACCGTATTCCAGTCAAGCCCGGTGTTCATTGCCACGAATATCCAGTTGGGATGGCTTGCTTTCAAAGCTGTAAGAGACGCCCGGTAACTCTCAGGAAATAGTTCGATATCCAGATATCTTGTACCTTCGGTCTCCTCCACCGTCATCATTGCATATCCCTGAGGGTTCATTCCATATTTATCTTCCCAATTCAGGAATCTCTCATCTGAGCAGGCGAGATAGAGCCTTTGTATATACCCCTCATACCTGCTTTCTCCAATATAGAAGCTCACAAATTCCCAGACCTCATTGTCTTCATCCACCACAACATCCTCGATGAATACTGTCTGACCGCCGGGAACATTATAAACGACCTCACTTTCATGAGAAGCGCCTGCACGCACTGAATACTCCTGACACAAAAACACAAGCGCCATAATTTCCCTGTCGGCTGCAAGCTCCTTAAGCGCAGCGCCCGCCTCCTGCACCCACGCCTCGGTCTCCGGTTCCAACGCTTTCGCATAATAGGAAAAAGCACTTGTTCCCCATAAGAATATGCTCATCACTATAGTATTTAAAAAAATAATAAGTTTTTTCATAAATCTCCTCATCTGTAATAGCTGCGCCATACAATTATACGTTGCTGAAATTTACGATGCCATGTTATATAACGAAATATATTGTCACTTTGTTCTAAAGTTTGAAATAATTTTGTAACAATTTATTTCAGGCACAGTATAACATCATCTGACCTTTTTTTGCAACGACTTCCAGTAACTACCACGAAAATATCGTGCCAAAGGCTTTTTTTCTGCAATATACGGCATATTTTCATGGAGCGCGCCTCGTCTACAGCCCCCTCAGTTTTTTATGGAGTATCCTCACTGCCCTTGGCGCAACGGCAAACAACGTGTGATAGCATTTGTTTTTTAAGGTAAGATAAGGATTTTTCATTCCTCTCCACCAGTTCTTTCGCAGATAAGCCGAAACCTGTCTGTAAAACAAATTCTCTTTCGTCATTTGTGGCACGGGAATATGGAGCATATAGTCCAACCTCTGGAATACCCCAAACCGAAAGGCGATTTCAAGCAGATGGGGATAGTCCTTTTCCGCCATCCCATATACCATATCCGCATTATCTATGTTGTCGGCAAACACTCTGGAAAAGCCTGCCTTGCTTCTGGTATTGCTGTTCCCCCTGTAAAACACATGGTATGTCTGTTTTGGCAGGGAAACAATCCTTTTTATTTTGGGAAGCAGGTTCACCAACAGATGAAAATCCTCGTTCAACACCCCTTCCGGAAACCGTTCCCCGTCAAACATATGTCTGTCAATCAGCTTGGTGCAAAAAGAGCAATCTCCTCTGTGCATAAGTAACTCTCTAAAAAAAGCCTCAGCCTCAATGCATTCCGGCTCCCTTGGCGGAACACAGACGTCGGGCAGACGCTTTTTCTCTGTATCAAGCTCATCCCTCCCTATCTGGGCGGCTTTTACCCCATATTGTTCAATGGCTCCGTATAACAGCTCATACATATCATCATCCACAAAATCGTCGCTGTCCACAAATCCAAAATACTCTCCCCGCGCCTTGGAAATCCCCAGATTACGCGCTGAGGACGAGCCTCCGTTATCCTTGTGAAAAACCTTTATTCTCTCGTCCTGTTCCCCCAGCCTGTCGCAAAGGGCGCCCGTACCGTCAGTGGAGCCGTCGTCCACCAATATGATTTCTATATTGGAATAGGACTGAGCCCTCAGAGATTCCACACAGCGGGGCAAGTATTCCATTATATTATAAACCGGAACAATTACACTGATTAATGGCTTATCCATATTTTTCCTTTCCATATTTTATTTCATTAAAAGTGAATACATTTTTTTCTCGGAAATCACGGGCGCAGGCGAGCAGGGGCCCTTTTGAGAAAGCGCCGGCCGGCTCCCGGCCGGCATTTGTAATTCCAAATAGCCCTTTTCCCTGAAAAATTCCAGCAGACGTAAGGCTGCATTTTCCGGATTCCACTCCTGCAGAATCGTCTCCATTGCCGCCCTGCCAAGCCTCCTGCAGAGTTCCCTGTCTTCTATAAGACGCTCTGCAAACCGAAACAGCTGCTCCTCATGCCCATCCCGGTAAATAAAACCGTTTTTACCATGCTCCACAAGATACGGCACCGCACCTATCATATGATTGCCTATCACTGCGCAGCCGCTGTTCATTGCCTCGTTTACCACTGCTCCCCAGCCCTCGTTGCGATCGCTTGTCACCAGAAAAATATCGGCGCGCTCCATAAACTCCCGCACCTTCTCGGGGGTTTTAAAACCTAGAAGCGATACGCAATCCTTCAAATCATATTCCTCATAAAGTCTGCGCACCTTTGGCTCCAGCTCTCCTCCCCCAATAATATCCACATGAAACTTGTAGCCTCTGTCCTTCAGCCATTTTGCCGTCTTAAGGGGAAGGTCCGGATGCTTCCAGTCGATAAAACGTGCGGCCCAAAGAATATTACCCGCCTGTTTATTGCAAAAAAGCGCATCCGCATCCTCATAACGTCTTGTCTCCGGAAAATATCCCCAGCGAAGCATTTTACCCGGATAAGCCTTCACAATATGAAAATCCGACGGTACATAGGCTCCGGCACACAACAAATAAACATCCTGCCTTCTGTATCTTGTGTGGTCCTTATACTTGCGCAGCAGCCCCCGGGGGGATACCGCTTTCCACTGCCCTGTCTTGTATAATCTCTCGCTGTATCGAATCACCGGAAGAGCGCTTTGAAGACGCCTGATTATATAACGCTCCTCCTCAACCCCTCCGAAAATGGCTATTCTACAGCCATCTATTAGCTCCTGACACTTATCCGGCTCCTCGTAATACAGCCTTAAATAAGGCGTCATTACCTCCGGCTGCCAGCCCATTTCAATGCGGTTGCGCTCCATGGGCTGCGTCTGTATAAAAAGGAAATCACCCTGTAAAAGCTCATTCATTGCATTACACAAAGGGATTTGATGATGATTAATATAATTGGATATAAAAACAACCTTCACAGTTTTCTCCCATCCGTCCTCTTGACCTTCTGACGATTCTTAAGAGGACATTATAAGCCGAAAGCTTCTCCGCCTTAAGCTAACCTTGTTTCTCAACTATCTCAGTATATATTTCCTGCATTTTTTTGTAATTCAACTCTCTGTTATGCGTGCTTTTTGCATGCTTTCTTGCATTTTTACAAAATTGCAGCATCATTTCCCTGTCTTCCCACATTTTAATCACTGCTTCCGCCAGAGACCTCACACTATTTTCCAACGTATACTCATTTACTTTCTCACCGTAAAAATTAATATCGAATATATTTTCAGGTGTCTTAAAGCCCTCATAAAGGAGTCCGTCCTCTCCGTCCGTAAAAATACTGGCCACGCCTCCTACTTCCGCGCTGATACAAGGCATTCCCAAAATCATTGCTTCCCCCAGAGAATTGGGAGAGTTTTCTATGGAAGAGCAACACACATAAAGATTACTTTTCAGATATCTCTCCTTCATCTGCTGCGCGTTCAACTTACCCAAAAACTCAACATGCTCCTTAAGCCCCTCTCTTTTTATCAGCTCCCTGATATACTTGCCATAGGAAGAAATCTTCAATCTTTTATAAAAAGAGCTGCCTGTAATGGCATTTCCTGCCACATATACCTTAACCTGAGGATATTTTTCCCTTATCAACGGAAGCGCCAACAGCATATAATGCAGCCCTTTAATAGGATAATCGCCCTGACTTAAAAAAACGGAATAGGGAATGCAGTTTTCCTCCTTCCACTCCCCCTCATAAAACTCCGGCCGCAGCGTTTCATTCATCATATAATAGCTTGCATCGGGATTCCATTCACTTGTGTAGCACTTATCCCATGCCGTCCGTCCTGTAACGTTCCCCGCTGCCTTGACCGCCCGGATTTCCATCATCCCCCGCTTTACAAATTTATCCCGCTGTTTCCTTATACTGTCATTTTTTAAGATGTCGCGAATGGTGGCGCGCCTGATAACCCGCTTAGGCAAATCTGCAAAATAAGCGTTGGCATAAACGGAACAAAGCCCCTGTATACCGACTAACAACCTGCTTTTATCCCCCATGGCCTCACAGATTGCACAGGTGTGGGCATATTCCGTTCCAAAGCAGTGTACCACGTCCGGCTCGAATTTCCCCACAATACTCAACAATCTAAGCTTAAGCTCCTCGTCGTAAACCTCAGGATGTGCCGTATCCTCATAAAAACCGTAACAAACAACCTTCCCTCCGCCTACCGGTACATACTCGCCCCATATCCATGTATTCATAGACACCGGAAATGCAAGCGCCAATTCAATTCTGTTTTCCTTCTGCTTTTCCATTATTACATTACAAAGACCGCTTAACCAGCCCTCTTTATTGGTAGCTTCCTGCTTAAAATGTCCGGCTACCACAGAGGGCATACTATTACAAATCCACAAAATTTTCATTTTAATCTCCGATTCTGCGCTGTTTTTATCTCCACGCGTACCGCTCCTTAATTAAATATCCAATTTAAATAAGGCAGTAGCCTTACGTCAACGGAATACATATCCCTTAACAGCATGATAAAATAAAGCAAAAAGGCCCCTATGACTCCCCCATAACAGAGCTTCTTAAACCACCCCTCCTTTATACCCGAAAGCACTCTCGGAAGCAGGAATATCTGTGAAACAATCATATAATGACCTACTCTGGAAACCTCGGGAACAAAGGAGCCACAGCAGAAAGCGGTAAGCCCCGCCAAATTCAAAAAGAAATAAAACCTGTTTACCAAATTCTCTTTGACACTTTGTCTGTAACATATAAGACACAAAACAAGCACGCACAGACATTTACCTATATTTATATAGGATAGCTGCCCGTTGTCAAAAGCGGAATTTTCGTAATAGGGATAAATCTTAAACAGAATGCCGCGGTATAGATCCTTTCCGAAAATAAGGCTGATAGCAAACACAAAAGCCACACATACATGCCATCTCTTTATATGCACCGCGGCCAGATAGCGCGCCGTCAGATATACCGGAATTACCAAAAGAATTGTTTTGTGAAAAACAGCTCCCGCCCCAATCCAAAGGACAAACTTCAGATATTCGCCCCGTATCACATATTTCATGGCATAAAGCGCCACTGCCAGAGCCAGATAATAGCGAACGGAATTCAGGCTGTTAAAATAATATCCGCCAGCCATAAGCAAAAACAGGGAAAAGGCAAAATAATCTGCCTGATCATGTAATGCCTTGACCAGAAAGAATACCGTCAATACGGAAAAAAAGGCAAACACAGGCAGATAATTGTCATAGCCAAACAGCTGTTGTAACCATTTTACGATATAATTAAAGCCAAATTCCGAGGAAACGTGACGGTTTTGAGCTATCAGCTTAAAATTATCCCTATAAACCCAATAGTCGTTTCCCACAGCAATTCGGCAGGCGGACACTCCTGTCAAAAGACAGAAAACGGCAGCCTCCGCCACTATATTTCTCGCCTGCCTGCGATGATAGCCCGTATATTGCCCTACTGCAAGTCTGCCGCTTATATGCTCCGCCACATAGTCCTTGTTGTCAATACAAAGAGCAAGCCCTACCGTAACCGCCGTAAGCAGAATATATACTAATGCACTGCTCTCCATGATGCCTCCTCAATCCCGCGGCGCATCCAAGAATACGCCTGCTTCAGGCTCACAGCTTCACACACAACGCTTTTGTGTGCCAGCAAAAACCTAAAAGCCCACAAGCCGGCAAGCCGGCCATATAAATAACGATATAACACTCCTCTGTCATAGAAAAATTTCTCATTATAGCCCTTAAACCAGGTTGATTCCCTGAAGACCTCTTCCCCTATTTCCTTCGTCTCGGCATACAGATGTAAGCCCTTTTTCAGACAATCATGCAAAAATAAGCTATCCTCCCCGTTACTGTATTTAGCTCCGCCGCCAAACAACAGCGAAAAGCTCACTCCCGCTCCATGCAGCGCTCTCCTTCTCGCCGCCACCGCATATGTGGGATAACGTCCGTAGTTATACCAACGTATCCTGTGCGGCTTAATGTTATAATAAGTAGCTCTTGATTCGTCTACCTTAAAATTAAAGGTAATTATATCGGCGTCGGGATTTTTCTCAAAAGCCTCCGCCACCGCTTCCCCATACCCATGATAAAAACGGATGTCCTCATCGCTGAACAAAACCAGCTCTCCGTCGGCATGCATAAGCGCCGTATTTCTGTTGAGACCCACGCCGCGCTCCGCCATGGAAAAACAACGAAGCCTTCCCCCTCTATGTTCGTATTCCTTATATTCATAATGACCGCATTGATTCACAATAATAGCGTCCGTCTCAAGATTCATCTGCTTTGCCAAAGCATCTACATCCTTGTCCACTGCCGCCACCAACACTTGTACCCTTGTCATCGTCATATTCCTTTACCGCTGTTTCTTTTTCTGCCGCTGCATAGCCGGCAGAAAATAATAGCTGCGGATAAGTCTCTCGTCCGCATTCCACAAAATTGCCGCCGTAATTTTACAATCCTGCCGTTGCAGAAATTCCAACACATATTCCAAATGCTTTCCTGCATGGCTGCCGGCCCCGACCGCCAGCACAATACCCTCCGCCTGACGCAGAAAGTCGCAGGTCTTCAGACAAAATAAAGGCTCCGGCGCAGGAATCCACCTTCCGTACTCGTTTTGGCGCTTCTTCTCACTGCCATAAGCTTCGGCCTTCAGCTTCCTCTCACCGCTATAGACTTCCGCCTCATGTAACGCCTGCGCCACCTCTGCCGCATCCACATTGCCGCCCACGGGGCAGACTACAATTCCGGACATCCCCTGACAGCAGTAAGCAACATTTGCCTTAAACTCCGCAGCGTTTACGGTTCCCAGAGTTCTTAGACCATATCTTTTATATAAAGTTCCCGGCAGCCAGATACCCGTATCTCCCAGCTCCTTCAACAAAAAAATCACTACTGCAAAAAAGCAGGATAAAACCGCGCTTAAAGCAAATGCTCTCACCGGTCTTACATCTCTCAAAACCCCTTGTGCGTTCCTAGCCGGATCTATTACGCGAATTGCGGAAATATCCTTAGGAAGGTTTTTTGCAAAATCCTCCGTCATTGTCCGCTCCACGGCGTCTGCAACCAATATGCTAAGCTGCTCATTACCCGAAGTCACTATAGTGGACGGCACCCGCAGGTCGGAAGCAAGCTTCGCCGACAGCATACCAGAAAGCTCCTCGTTGGTAATCCGCGTATCCCCGTTGAAGGATTTCAGCTCCTTGGGAAGCCCGTTCCACGATAAATGCTTTTGTACATTGTCCAAAAATTCCTCGGTGTGCACCCATGTATTCCAAGTTGTTTCATTAATATATGTTCCGTACTGAGCCCAATCCTCATTGGCATAATCCACCTTATATGTGGAAGTCGCCGCATACACAGGTTCCGGACCGAAAATTACATTTTTCACATAATAGCCGCCCCCGAAAAGCAATGTACCTAAAAGAGTAAATAATATAATCCAATGTAAACCAAATACCAGCCTAAGCACCGTAAGCCTCAAATCAAAGGGCTCCTTACCATAATTACCTTTCCACATATTCCTCTCCATCCGCCGGCGGCGCTTCATTCCCACAAGCGTCCTTTTTCATGTCTTTTCCCATATCGGACCGCTCATTGCCAAGTCTCTGCATCTGCGCCATGCGACTGTGCATTCTCTCCTCCTTAAAGGCGGTTACCTGCTCGCTCTCCACCCCCTCCGTGCTGTCCGGCCAAAACAAAACCTTCAGAGTCAGCATCATAAGCTTTATATCCAGCCATACAGAATAATGCTCTATATAAGTTAAGTCAAGCTTTAGCTTATCATAGGGCGACGTATTATATTTGCCGTACACCTGCGCAAAGCCGGCCAGCCCTGCCTTGACCTTCATCCGGTAGACGAACTCCGGCATCACCTCAACATATTGCTCTATAATCTCCGGTCTCTCCGGTCTGGGCCCGATGAAGGACATATCTCCCTTTAAAATATTGATTAGCTGGGGCAGCTCGTCTATTCGGCATTTGCGGATAAACCTGCCGATGGGCGTCACCCTGCTGTCGTTTTTCTGTGCCAGCCGCGCCACTCCGTCCTTTTCGGCGTCGGTTCGCATACTTCTAAACTTCATAATATAGAATTTTCTTTCATATATGGTACAGCGTATCTGCTTGTACATCACGGGTCCGCCGTCATAAAACTTTATGGCCGCCGCAGTGATTAACATAATGGGGGAAGCGATAATCAGCAGAGCTCCGGCGCAAACTATATCAATCAGCCTTTTCATAAAGCGTTGCTCCATAGTAAGACTGTATTCTCTGGTAAGCAAAAGGGGCGCGTCAAAAACATGAAGCTCCTCCGCTCCCGACAATATTACGTCCGTTATTTTGGGCATCATATAGACGCGGATTGATTGCGAATAACAAAACTTTAGCAGCTGATTCCTTTCCTCAGTGGTTACATCCCAAACCACAACGGCATTAATCTCACCCGACTCGTAATCGCTTATTATTTCTTTCCTCAGTCTGTCCATCCCTTTGTCAATATGCATAAATCTGACAATCCGGTACTTGTCCTTCCTGCTCTCAAATTTACCGCAGATATCCTCGATAGGTCTGTCGCCATGTATCAGCAAAAGCTTTCTGGGCGGAAACATTGTGCGATATATGCGGTTTGCTATATTTATATAGACTATAACCACAAACAGCTGTTCAAGAAACATCATTATAAATACCTGCGGAACAAAAAGCTGGAATGCCATTACAGACAGCTCTCCATAAATAATCACATCCGCAATTAATGTGGCAAATACCTGTGAAAATATTATTTCTGAATTTTTCAGATAACCCAGACGCATCCCTCCGTACATATTGGAAAGAAAAAATAAAATTGCGCCGTAAATGGAAACTTCCAGCAAATGCCCGTTGAAATAAAAATTCCGAAGAGGCTCTACAAGGCTGAATTGGAAGTGCTCCAGCCAGTTAAAGGCAAAAATCCCTATTTCCAGTGCCAGACAGACAGCCGACAGCCCCAGATTTATCAATCGCTTAAAGGATTCCATTCTTCGTAATTTATTTCCACTGCCGCCCTTTAACAAATCTCTCTTCCTCCGTATCATTATAATGCAAAATAACTGCATTTAATAAGTATACCACATTATACCAAAATCGTACAGCCAAGGTTCCAAGCCGCCCCTTTCGCCTTCATTCCCCTAATCTTAGCTTTATATCCTCCGCCGAACGGCTCCCACTGCCCAGAAGCAGAAATGCCATGCGCTGTCCAAAATACCCATTCCCTCCGCATTCCGATACAAATTCCAAATCCGCCCCATTGCCTCCAGCTTGTTTGAGGAAAGAGATTTACCTCCCCGGCGGTATTTTACCAGATTTTCATTTAAGCCATAAGCGATGTAACCGTTTCTAAGCACCTTCCACCAGAGAGCCGTGTCCTCGCTTTTTATAACGGGCATCTCCAACAGGGCCTTATCTATCCTTTCAGTGTCAAACATCACCGTAGTTGTAAAAATAGTAGTGTTCTTCAATGCCTGCTTATAGTTTAACGTCTCGGGAACTTTGACAATCTTTCCCAAGCCCCTCCCCTTCTCGTCCGCGAATTCATATCCCGTAAAGGCAAAAGCCGCCTTCTTTTCCCGAATAAAAGCAAGCTCTCTCTCCAGCTTTACAGGCTCCCACAAGTCGTCTGCATCCAAAAACGCTATATACCTTCCCTTCGCCTCCTTCAGCCCGAGATTTCTGGCATTTGCCGCTCCCCTGTTTGCGGGCTGACAGATAAGGCGGATTCTTTCGTCCTGCGCCTTATCCATATAATCCTGTATCCTTTGACGAGTTCCGTCGGTGCTCGCATCCTCCACCAAAAGAAGCTCCCAGCAGGAAACGGTCTGTCTGCGCACGCATTCCATTGTCTCCACAATATACTTTTCCACATTATACACCGGCACTATAACACTGACCAGATTATCTTCCTTCGTCTCCATAATACTTTCCTCATAGGCCGCGTCTATACGCCGCTTCCTTACAGCTGCCTGTCGCTTACTGCAAAACAAGCAGATAATATCCGCCAAGTTCCCGCGCCTGTACCCCCAAGGCCTTTTCTATCTGTAGAAGCGCCTCCTTCTGCATATTTTCCGGAAGCAGGATTCTATTGACTCCAAGCCCTTGCGCCGCCCTTGCACAATCAATACCCGACAGCAGCTTCTCGCCGTTTGTATGCTCCTGTCCTGCCAGACTTTCCAGCTCTCCGCTTTCACAGGCTGCCTCCATCCATAAATAGCATTCGATATGCTGCTCCTTGTAAACGTCATAGGAATAAGCGTTCAGCCACTTATCCCACATGTTTCTGCCGTAAAGCAGCTTCACACTGCCGTCCACGGCTCTTGCATACTCCATAACCTCTCTGGGCGCCCAAAGACAAATTTCTCCATCCTCCTTATCGGCGTCTAACAGCTTAAGAACCTTGGCCGCGTTTTCACTTTTTTCCGAAAGGGCTTGTTCCTTCCACCCTATAGCGCCCGCCGAGCCGCAAAGAAGAATCGCCGCGCATACAAAAAGGGTGACAAACAGCTTATTGAAGCGTCTCTTTTCATAGCCTTCCCAATATTTTGTGAGAAAAACCGTAGCGCCAAAGGCAATCGTCAAAGTTACCGGCACCAGACTCCAAATCCACTGATAATCATAAAAGGCAGTCTGATACTTCATAAAAAAAGCGCTGCTCACCGGGAATATACAAAGCGCCGTCATCAGGCTCGTATAATATAGCAGCTGCTTCTGAGCCTTTTCCCGAAAAATCCATAAAAACAATAAAGCTGCAATCAGTAACGCCGCAAATTTCCCCCCCGTAATATATTCCATCCAGCCCTTCCACGCATTCGTCAGGAGTTCCCACATACCGGCTCCTCCTTCCCGTTCCTACGTCTCTTAATATATCTTATAAGCCTTTCCGTAACGAACAGCCCCGCCGCCACAAAAATACACGCCCCAAAACCGTATAACGTCCACACAATACATGCCTCCGCCACAACGCAAAGCGCTGCCAGCTTATGCTTTTTGCGCAGCACAAGTGATATCACATAGGGCAAAAGCACCGCGCCGCGTATAGTAACGCCCCAAAATCCTCCGTGCAGCAAGCCAAAGCCGTCCATTCCGTATGCGTAATCCCCCGCCATAAAAAGCAGCGCCGCCAGAGCCAGAAAACAGCCCCTCTTAAGCCTGCTGTCCGCAAAAAGCAGCCGGGCGAGCAGAGAATATGCCAAATAACATAAAATCAACGTAATAAACGGTATTCCCGTCCATACTACCTGTATTGCACTCAATCCGAATAATTTACACAAAATTCCGTATAGTGTGGGAAGGCACAAAATCCTCAGACGCAGGGGCATTCCCGCTTCATAGGGCTGTCCTGTCAGAGGATTCACCTGATAAACGGTGTTTGTAGACAAAAAACTGTTTACCGTCTCTACCGTCATATCTCTCTGCATGTATACAAACCGTCCTGCCACAATTGCAATCATCTGCCCTATAACCAGCAAAAAGAACAGGGCGAAGACAATCCGTTCCCCTTTGGTCCATACCGAAAAACCCATCCTTATTTCTCTGCTCTCCCCCTCCGGCACCTTTCTCCTTCCGGCATGCCATATCACCGTTACCGCAGCCAGCGCCAGAGCAACCCCTAAAAGCAGGACGAAAATTTTTACGCAATCAGCAAACGTAAGATGCAAAAATAAGGCCGCCAAATGAGCCGCCTCCGCCAAGCCGATACATAATATCCCGCCAGTCAAGAAGCCGTCTTCCCAATATAGCTCTTTTTCCCGTGTCTTTCCGTATAATATTCCTAATGCCGCCTTGCCCAGCAAAAAGAACGCTATAAACGATAATATATATAGTATAAAAATCATTTTTCCTCTCATTCTGCCCGCAGCGCTTCCGCTGCGTAATAACGGCCGACAATTCTTATAATGCTTATTCTACCATAATCTCCCGATTATAGCCATTTATTTTTATTATATGATTGTATGCGCAGTCAAAAAAACAGCCGCTATAAGCGACTGCCTGATAATCTGCAATAAGGTGCAAGGATATGTATCTGTTATATATTTCAAGTTGTTATTCCGATTGCTACATAGACTTAATATCAAGACGAATCTTGTCCGCAATGCGAGCTATGTATTCACTATTTGTCGGTCGTGTCTTGCCGGATGATACGGAATATCCAAACATTTCTTCAAAAGTTTCCACATTTCCCCTTGTCCATGATACCTCAATGGCATTTCGTATAGCGCGCTCCACCTTCTGATCTGTAGTCTTAAAGCGCTTTGCCACAGTAGGATATAAAAGCTTCGTCACGCTGCTGACCACCTCCATATCCCTTCCCGAAAGCAGAATCGCATCTCTTAAATAATGATACCCTTTTAAATGTGCGGGAACACCAATGTCTAACATAATATCTGTGATATATTTCTCTAATTCATAATCTTTTACAGCAGCAATCTCCATAATGAATTCCCCTTTCATATGTCAAGAATTGCACCTTACTGCGATTATCATTATAAATTTATCATATCTGTCGAAAAATGTAAAGAATAATTTGTCGCGTTTTTTCGACAAATATCACAATTCTTCCTTAATAAGATAAATGGGTCTCCGCTTAACCTCCATATAGGTTTTTGCCAGATATTGTCCCAATATCCCCGTGCAAAAAAACTGCACCCCGCTGGTCATCAAAATAATACACACCAAAGAAGGCCAACCGGATACCGGATCGCCAAAAATCAGCTTACGCACTATAATAAACACAATCATTAAAAAAGCCACGACACAAAACAGCACTCCCATCAGAGAAGCAAACATCAACGGTACTGTAGAAAAAGCCGTAATTCCTTCAATGGAATAAACCAAAAGCTTCCAAAAATTCCACTTGGTTTCACCCTTTATACGTTCCACGTTCTCATACTCCAGCCATTTGGTAGAAAATCCCACCCAGCCAAAGATACCTTTGGTAAAACGGTTGTACTCCTGCATAGAAAGAATCGCATCCACCATCTGTCTGGTCATAAGACGGTAATCCCTTGCTCCGTCCATAATCTCGGTCTTGGAAATCTTCTTCATCAAACGGTAAAAAACTCTGGCAAAAAAGCTGCGGATCGGAGGCTCCCCCTTCCTGCTCACTCTTCTGGTCGCCACGGAATCATAGCCCTCTTGTATATGGGAATACATTTCCGGCAAAAGCGCAGGCGGATCCTGTAAATCCACATCCATCAGCACCACATAATCTCCCTTAGACTTTTCCAAGCCCGCATACATGGCCGCCTCCTTGCCAAAATTGCGCGAAAATGAAACCAGACGTACTCTCCCATCTCTTTCCCTGAGCTTCTTAACCCTCTCCGCCGTTCTATCCTTAGAACCGTCGTCAATATACAAAACCTCAAGCTCTACATCCTTACTGCGAAAAAAGACTTCGTTTTTTATAAGCTCCTCATAAAATAAAGCAACGTTTTCTTCCTCGTTATAACAAGGCACCACCACACTTAAAAGACTCATTTTGACCATCCATTCTGCCCGTCCTCCGCAACATCGGGCTCCTGTACAAGTTTACTGCCGAAGGAAGCCTGTCTTCCAAACAAAAATACCATACACACCGGAAATAAATAGAACAAAATCAGATAATACCGGACTTCCGAAACCGGGCCCAATAGGTTTGTGACACACACCAGCAATACCGGCAAAAGCGCCCAAGAAAGACTCCTGTCCTTGCTCCACAATCCATATACCCATGTGATAATCACCACCCACAGCATGGCTCCGATTGAAAAAAACAGACGCACCGCCGGATACTTCCGATAGGAGCATACCTCTCCTATCTCCTTATAATAATCATACAGCCCCGGCAGGCGGGGTTTCCCGCATTCCTCCTGCCAGCCCGATATATCAAAGTATGGATTTCCGCTTTTTCCCTTTAGAACCGTTCCCGGATACCATGCCTGATATGTGTTGTCAAGAAAGGAATCCAAATATATTTTCGGATATTGCAGCCCCTTTCTTGCCCAAAGCAATATATATTCCCATTTATTTTCCTTTAAAGTGTCCAAATGCCGCCAAAAGGCATATTTTATCGTATCTGAGATAACCGGGTTGTACGCCGATAGCATTTCCGGTTCTATTGCGGCATATAGCAGCTCACGCTCCTCACTGTCAAATGCTTCCTCTCCCTCCTCCACATAAAGTCGGGCAATCTGCTGAAACGGTACGCTAAGCGCTTCCGTAATGCTGCCCGGCGCAGCATCAAATGCCCTTATAAGCCCTGTATTGATAATCAAATATAGAACAATCACGCTGCCCAAAAGAACCAGCTGACCCTTTATCCTCCTTTTATAAAAAAGCAATGTGAACACTACTAATAGGGCAATGGCATAAACAATATTATTTCTCAACAGACATGACAGAGTCAACAGCAGGCCCGCAATAATCCAGTCCCTTTTTACAATAGTCTGTCCATCCGTATCCGCCCTGTAAATCTCATACAGCTTAAGGACTGCCGGAAGCAGCGCCGCAAAGCACAAAGTATCCTTTGTCGTACTCATGGCAAACATTACAATAGGCGGACATATTGCGTAAAAGACAAGGGCTGACGCCGCCAAAAGCCTCCTGCGGGTGTACCGGAATATAAACCTGACGGAATAGCCGAAGCTTAAAGCGCATATACCCATTTGAAAAAGGCAGTACAAAAAAATGCCAAAGGATAAATCCACACTGCGGATATGATATCCCAGCGTAATAATACCGCCCACAATGAAAGTATGCAGTAACGGGTGATGGGCGTCATAGGGAGTCTCCTCATACATAACCTGTATCAGCTGGGAGCCGCCATCATAATTATAAAATCCGGGATAACAGCCGACCAGCCATATAACATATATTCCGAACAGCAGGACAAAGGTAAGCGCCCAAAAATATTTTGGTACCTTAAACGGGCCATCCCCGGCTGCGCTGCAGCGCTTATCGAGGAAAGAAAAGAACAGGTAGAGCAGCACGCTAAATATTATCCACTCCACGACTCCCGCAAGGATGCACTGCCATCCCTCCAACACACCTATATTTAAGAAAATCTCATGGCTGTGTACACTTGAGCCATATTTCATGCTCCTCTGCCAGCCCCCAATCTGCATCAACGTAAGCAGAAGCGCCAATCCGCCCGTAAGGGCAGCCTTTCTTTTGTTTACCGATATCCTCTTCATCCCTGCTCCCATCAGCGCCCTATGCCCTTCCCGGGAAGTGGGGCGCTCCAATATATTTTTCCGCCCTTACCCTTCGTATCGTTTTCCCAATCAAAAACATTATCACAAGAGCGGCGCTTACAATTTCACTGATACGCCAATATATAGGGCTTACGAATTTCACTTCGACATTGCCCGAAAAACCTGCCGGAACCAGCACTCTTACCACATTGTTCTCACCTGCGCGCACACCCAGTCTGTCACCTGTATTTAAATCCACGGCATTGTATCCTCTGTAAAACAAAAGCGGCAGCTCCACAAAGCTATCGGCTCCCTTGCTATTCTCACACCGCATGGATACCTTCAAATACTGCTTCTTATAATCCTCTATTGTAACGCCTTCTCCCGCCAACGCGCCTGTAAAGGTGAGCCTTCCGGCGTCCGTACCCTCTATCAGATACTCCCCGTCGGATATAAATCCAAAACCCATCCCCTCCTCGTTATACACTACTACCCTGTTCCAGCCCTCGGTCACAAAATCAATCAAATACAGCCCCGAAGTAATCACGCATGCCACTGTGACAGTGACTGCCGCCAAATAATGCCGCCTGTTATGATGCATAAAATACCACAGGCAGAAGCCGCACACCGTCACCAGAAACAAGCTGCCCCAGCCTAAGACACGGTGGGGAAATTCCAAGCTGCTCACAAGCGCGGCAGTCACCGAATTCATTGACCTGACAACATCCCACGGGAAATCATTTGTACTCATATATAACAGCAATGCTCCCAACGCAAACGACATCACCCCCAGCTGCTTCACGGCTCCCCTTACACCACGGAAGGCTCCGCAGAAGCCCAAAGCTGCAAATACGCCAAGCCCCAGTACCAACACGAAGCCCACTCCCACAGGGTGAGTGTCAAATACTCCCGTTTCCCCGTTGGGCGTATAGCTTCCGTTTTTCCAGAAATGAAACGCTAAATGCGCAAGGGTCATACCCTTACTCTGTATTGTCCGTGCGGACAAATTTTTGATATGCACATTCTGGGTCAGATAAAAATCAAGAAAAGGCACCAAAAACCATAGACTGACTCCGACAGCTCCCAAAGCTCCCTTTGCCAGCTCCAAAAAGGTATTCCTGCAAAGCACTTTTTTTACACATATAGCACAGACCAGCAAGGTGACAAATGCGGTAATCTCACAGGTAAGGACATGCGTCTGCATCAGCCCCGCATAGCCTACAGCCACCGGCAGCCACGCCGTCTTATATTTTTTGTCCTTGGAGTTTTCCGTAAATATACGCCACATTCCATATAAGACAAGCGGCATAAAGGCAACGGCACTTCCCTCGCCCACGGCGCCGGTGTTGACCAGCTTATAAATGCGGAAGGTAGACAACGTATATAATGCGCTGCACATAATACCCACATTTATACTGTCAAACATTTTACGAAAACAATACCATGCAATCCATGCCGTCGCAACGGTAATGGCGATACAATATATATTGTAACTCGCAGTCACGGTAAAACCCAGCAGACGAAGTATCCCGGGAAAGTAAAGCAGGCTGTTACAATAAAAAACAGCCGCGGCATATCCGTGCCCGAACAACCACTCCGGCTCTATCCTCAGCGGAAGCTGTCCGCTCAAAAACCCATCCTTTACTCCCTCTATCCTTAAAAGATGATAAGTCAAATCAATACCCGATAAATTACTTCCATACAGATAGGGAAGGGAAGCAATTAAACTAATCAATGTCACAAAAAAGAAAACCTGCTTCTTCTCCATGGCAACAGTATATTCCTTGTCATAATAATAATACGCCAAAATACAAAAAACAACTAATGCGCCAAACAAAATGACAACCGCCCACATAGTCCAGAATTGATTAGTCTCCGTAATTGTATATCCCGTAATCTCCAGCCGTCCGCTGCCTCCATAGGCAACCGCCATCTGAAGGTCCTCGGTACTCTCATAAAGCCACATATGATATCCCGACTTATTCGCTCCCGCATACAAATGTTCTCCGTTGGTGCGCAGCCCTCCGGTAATCACCGTTTCATCCTGCAAATTAGTATAAGCCACCGGCTTTGCCACGTCATATTCGGCTGCATATTCCAATTCTATATAATACACCCCCGGCTTTAAACCGATTCCGGAATATACCGCCGTCATCTGAGTCGAATCGCCGGGTTCAAATTTATGGCTTTCCTCATAATGCCAGCTGCCGTTGGGCATAAACAGCTTAATGGCGCACCCCGACAAAAGCAGCAGTGAAATTGCCGCCAGAATCTGCACCGGTCTGCGCTTCCATAAATTTATAGCCTTTATTCTATGCCAAAACATCATTTTACCTTTGCCCCCTTCGGCACACAGCATATTTTACCAATTCGCATATTTCTCATAAACGTTACTACAACGGCAATCGGGTGGACATAAGCTCATTGCACTGATAAATACAGAGGGCAATACATGCCGCCAGCACCATCAGGGGCAGCCCTATGGCAAGAGCCTTCTCCTCTTGTCTGCTTATTTTTCCCACGGCACATGCCGCCGGCACGCACAAGCCAATCTGTGCGAAGCCAAAAAACATTGCGGGAGTGCGAAACAAGGGGATCATCTTGAGCGCCCAAACGCCTAAACGCTGAACAAAATCCCACGGAAAAGCCTTCAGGGAAAAAATCAGCAAAAGAACCGATAGCGCTATAAAAAAACTGTTTTTTCGGTTTTTTCCCCATTGCCCCTTTACGAAGCACAGCCAAAGCCCAATCACTAATGCCGACAATACGCCCAGACCCGTTCCCGGATGCCCTTCCCTATAGACGAAAACACTGAAAAATTCGCCCAGAACATAACCGCTTTCCATAATGGAATTAAGGGGGATTCCAAGAGCGCCGAACGTATCCCCGAAAAGATAACGCCCAAGCCGTAATATTCCCGGAAGCGCAATAAGCCCTCCTGCCGCTATAGACGCCAAAAGTAACGGCTTTCTAAACCAAAGCGCCGCCAAAACCGTAATCCCCGCTATTACAAGCATTTGTACAATATCGGCATATCCGATGCCCGCCAACGCAAGGGCGGCGGCAGCCGCATTTTTCAGTTTGCCATGTGTTGTTATTCCGGCAGCCGCCCATACATACAACGGAATAAGCAGCCAAACCACGGCGGAGGACATGCTCGCCAAATCATAGCATACATAAATCCGGTACGGGCAGGTCATATAGAAAATCACCCCGAAAAATATGCAAATTCTCTCTGTTTCCCTTTTAAAAAGTCTGTGGAACATTAAAATGGAGGTAATCAGGGTTCCCGCCTGTATCAGAATCATATATATCTGCCAACAGATGGTTACATTCTCCAATCCCCAATAAATAATCGCAGGAAGCAAAAACCACAGATTTGAATTCATTGCAAAAACCGGCATCCCTGCTTCAATAATCGCCTCCTTTGAGGGAAACAGCAGAAAATGTCCGCTTTGTAATTCCACGGAAAGCTCATATATCCGGCTAATCCACTCCCCGATTACACCGCCGTCCATAATGCGTCCTGACGCCACGGGAACCATGGTGACACAGCATACGACGATATAAAGTAAGAGCTCTGTTTTTTTCTTCCGATTGTCCGTGTATTCTCTCATTTTTTCAATGCCTTTCCCATATATGCCCTTCCCACGCGGGAATAAGCTTAAATATATTAATTTGACGGTCGTCTTCAACCCTCTTTTTTACTTCTTATAAGTCGTAATAACAGCAAAACCAGTATACTTATCGCCGACATCCCTTGTGCAATATAAAATATAGGCGAGCCTTTATAGACGTCCGGTATGGGGCTCATACTCTCCGCCGTATAAAGCTTAACTGCCTGCGACCTAAACGCTATATCATTGACCTGGTACATGGCTATTCCCGCCACCGCCATTACGGCGGACAAAGACAGCGCTCCAAACAGTCGTCTGTTTTCCGTTCCTTGAAATCTTTTATATACAAAACCGAGGAGCATTGCCATAAGAACGGCTGCCAGAGCGCAAAGCTGCCCTATCAGATGCAGGCTCCAAATATCATAGCAGGCAACGCCCTGTAAGCTCTCCCTTGTGTCGGGCAACATACCCAGCATCGGGAGCCAGCACCAACAGTTCATGACTAAAACCATTCCCGCCGCCTCAGCCATTTGCAGCAGGGTGGATGTGCGGAGAGTTTTCCTCCAAAGACCTGCGCTCACCAGAAGTATACAGCACAACACCGATACAATATATGGAATGCCGCTTAACAGGACAGCGGTAATCCCTATTGCAATATACCACTTATTCCCCTTGTAGCCTTTGTCCTTTGTCTCCTCCCCATACAGACCATATATTCCGCATGCAATCAGCGGCAGAAATATCGTCACTAAGAGCTCCTTTACATCGCCACGATTATAGACCGCGCTGAGATACCATGGATTAAGCGTGTATACAAAAGCCCCAAACAGCGCAGCGTAATTGTCCTTGATACATTTCTTAAAGGAAAAATATGAAACCACAGCCGTTGCCCCCATACCTGCCAGCACAAACAGCTTATAAGCCGCCATAACGGAAAAACCCATAATGCGCAGCGCCGCCGGAAGCCACAGAAATCCTTCCCCGTAAAACAATGGCAGTCCGCCCCCCGAAAGCTCCTCCACCAGACCTTCAACATGCTTAAGATAAAAAAGCGTTTCGTCACCCAAAATAACATAATCCGTTAAATATGGGAAATAGGCAAGAAGCACCGTTCCCACCAAACCAAAAAATACAAGCTGCTGCTTTCTATCGACCCTGCCCTCCAGAATCCGCTTTCTCCAGACCAACAGGCAGTCCAATACCGCGAAAAAGAAAACCGCAATAACAAGGGCCATCCGGCTCCCTTTGCTTAGCCTGTATATCTCCAGCTCTATAAGCATTTCGGCAGTTCCTCCATAAAACACACAGGATACGTATGCCGTGGATACCGTATGCGATACATAAAATTCAAAATCTAAATTGCCCTGCCCCTGCGTCAGCAAAACACCGTTTCCCTGCAATGCCTTAAAGGGGTCAAAAACGTACTCCATACTGATGTAGCAGGACTGCCCTTCACTCATATTCTCCCTCACACGCACCTGATAAATGCCGGGAGTAAGCTTCATCTCATCACTGCTCCATGCCTGCCCGTTCTCTGCCCCGGCAACAGACGCCCATATGTCCTCCCCGAAGAAAGCTATCGGCTTGTCCTGCCCAAAGCACCCTACGAACAGAAAAATCACCAGAAGCAGCTCTGCCGTAAGCAATATTTTCCACCCGCCAAACCTAAACCGCAACATGCTGCCCTTTCCTCCGTCTTATCCACCATGCGGCTACAACCGAAAGAATTGCAGCCCCGCTGAGGAACTCACTTAACCGCCAGTAAACCGGGCTTTCAAACTTCACGGTAATATTACCAAAATAGCCTTCTGGCAATATTACCCTGACAACATTATTGTCACCCGCACAAGCCATAAGCCTCATACCCGAATCCGCGTCAAACGCCTTATAACCCTTATAGAATAGCAGCGGCAGCTCCACATAGCCCTCGCCTGCGCCCCTGTTGGTACAATTCATATCAACAGAAAGATAATCCTTTACATAGGAATTAAGCGTCACGTTCCCGCCGGTTACGGGACCCGAAAAAGTAAGCTTCTTTTCGTCCGTACCCTGTATCAGATATTCCGCTCCCGAAATATATCCAAAACCCATACTTTCCTCATTATACAGCCGCAAAGAAGTCTCCTCCTTCATTACAGAATTCACCATATAGGCGTTAGAGGTAACAATCCCCACAACTGCAATCGCTATTCCAAGCCAATAGTACGCCCTTTTGGAATTATACAAATACCGCAGACTAAATCCGAAGGTCGTCACCAGACACGCAGTTCCCCACCCCAGAAAACGATTGGGAAATTGCAGACTGCTCACCAGAGACGCAGCCGCGCCGCCCGCACCTTGAATTTGATTCCAAGGAAAATATCGAAGACTCAGCAGCATCAGCAGCGCACCCAATATTGCAAAAATAATCCCCTGCCGTAATTCATCTTTTCTCTTTCGCAGGCTCCCATGAACCAACAAAACACAAAATACCAGTAGTCCTGATACCAATACCGGACCAATACCGATGGGCGACATCGTAATCCCGTTCACAGTCTTTCCGGAAGCATCCCAGAAATGAGTCAAAAGCTGTGAAACATACATTCCTCTGTCCTGAATGGTTCTCGCAGATACATGCTTAATATGTACGTCCTGCGTAAGATAATAATCTATAAAAGGCACTAGATACCAAAGGCTTAGACCTAAGGCCCCCAACGCGCCCTTCGCCAGCTCAAAAAAGGTCTCTTTTCTAAACACCCTGCGGATACAGACCAGACAGACTGCCAATGTGAGGAACGCCGTAATTTCACAAGTCAAGACATGTGTCTGAATCAATCCGGCATACCCTGCCATGACAGGTATCCATGCCGTCTTATAAGACTTGTCCTTCACGTCCTGCGTAAATATCCGATATAGTCCGTACATTGCAAGCGGTAAAAAAGTATAAGCGCTTCCTTCCCCCGCCGCCCCTGTGACAAAAAGCTTATAGACGCGGAAAGCAGACAGGGTATATAATGCACTGCACACCAGACCGATATAATTATTTTTTAGAATGCGGCTGAAGCAATACCACGAAATCCATGCCGTTGCCATACTTAACATAAAGCAATACGCATTATAGCTTGCCGTAACGGTAAAACCGGCAAGACGCAGAAACGCCGGAAAATATAGGAGCGCATTACAGTAAAAAACAGCGTTGGCATAACCATGGCTGTAAACCCACTCGGGCTCTAAGCGTACAGGAAACTGTCCGCTTAGCAGACCGTCCTTAACGCCCTCTATTCGCTGCAAATGATAGGTCAGATCCGCCCCGCCCAGCATAGAGCCGTACATACAGGGAATCGACGCAAGAAATCCGATCAGAAGCACAAAGAAAAACACCTGCTTTTTCTCTTCCTCCACAGGCTTCTTCAGGTTATAAGCTGCATAGGAAAAACACAATGCCACCAAGCCTGCAGCCAAAAACAAAATTACAAGCAGCATAGTCCAAAGCTGATTTGTCTCCGTTATTGTAATACTGCCAGTCCTTAGCATTCCCTTACCCGCATAGGAGACTGCTGCCTGCATATTCTCCGTGCCCTCAAAGAGCCACATATGAAAGCCCGTCCTGCCCAAGCCGCTATACACGTGCTCCCCGTTGGTAAGCAGACCTCCCGTAAATACCGTGCCGTCCTGCATATTGCAGACCGCGCCTAAGTCGGTGTCCGTGGTATACTCCAGCTCCACATAATAAACGCCCGGTTTTAAAGAAATACTATCATAAATCACTTTATTTTCTTCGATCGTACCCTCTGTAAAGGTATACTCGCCCTCCAGTCTGATACTTGTACCCGGCTGTAAAATTTTAAAAATGCAGAAGGCAAAAATAAGGCAGAAGGCCGCTGCCAATATCCAAAACAATTTTCTTTTTATCAATTTATTCATTTCGATTTTCTGCAGCAGCATCAAAATACCTTTCCAATCATTCAATAATTCCGGCAATATCCGGCAATTATTAGTATATTACATAACGCCAACATTATAGCATAACAGTTAAAACGTGTAAAGCAAAGAGACCCCCGAAGGAGCCTCTTTAATCCTGAAACGCATATTTTCAATTCCAGAAATCAATATTACGCGGAATAGTATGCAACCACCTTCTTCACTGCATGAATAACATCCTCCACATCCTCGTCCGTCAAAGAATAATAAAGGGGAATGCTCATAACCTCTTCATAATACTTCTCCGCATTAGGGCATATACCCTTCCTATATCCCAGCTTTTCGTAATAGGAATGATAATATACCGGAAGATAATGCACCTGCGGGCAGGTATGCTCCGCATACAGCGCGTCAAAAAACTGCCTTCTGTCACAGTTCAGCTTCTCTAAGTTCAATCTGATAATATAGAGATGTCTGGTCGTATCGGACTCCGGTATTTCCCGCTGTACAATGATTTCCGGCATATCCGCAAATGCCTTGTTATACTTTTCCACAATTTCTTTCCGGCGCGCCGAAAATAATGGCAGCTTTCTAAGCTGGCTGCTGAGCAGGGCCGCCTGAAAATCAGTCATCCGGTAATTATAGCCCAATTCAACCTGCTCGTTATACCAAAGCGCATCCGTGGGATGGACCATTTCGGACAAAACGCGGGTAATCCCGTGAGTGCGCAGGCGAAGCAGCTTGTGATACAACGCCTCGTCATTGGTTGTTATCGCTCCCCCTTCCCCGCCTGTCACCGTCTTTACCGGATGAAAGCTAAAGCAGGTCATATCCGCAATGCTCCCTATCGGACGCCCTTTATATTTCGTTCCGATGGCATGCGCCGCATCCTCAACCAAAACAAGATTATATTCCCTGCAAATCGCCTGCAGCTCATCTAATTCCACCGCCTGACCGGTAAAATCAACTGCCACGATTCCCTTAGTTTTCGGCGTTATAAGCTTACGCACCGAGGTCGGATCTATATTATAGGTATCCGGACGAATATCGGCAAACACAGGCTTCGCCCCACAGTAGAGCACACAGTTAGAAGAGGCCGCAAAGGTTATAGAGCTTACGATAACTTCGTCTCCCTCCTGAAAGCCTGCTGCCAGCGCTGCAAGATGAAGGGCCGCCGTTCCGTTGCTTACCACCACCGCATATTCGGAGCCTGTAATTTCACACAGCTGCTTCTCCAAGGCCTCTACTCTGGGCCCGCAGGTAATCAAATCACTCTTTAACACTTCGGCTACTGCCGCTATATCTTCATCATCCACATACTGACGTCCGTAATAAATAGGTTTTTCCCTGACCGGAGTACCTCCGAATACCGCCAACTGTTCCATGGAATTTCCTCCTTTTGAACATCTTTATTTTATACACCACGATACCACACATTACAGCACACTTAGAACCGAAGGTTGTATCCCCGCTTCTGACTTAACATTATACCACTAAAGCCAAAAGATGAGAAGCTAAATCTAAATGGGGATTTCGTATAGTATGCTCTTTTTAATAGCTGTCAATATCCGGATTGGTATAATGAATATATTCCTCTAGATCTATGTTGTCCAAATCTTCCTCCTTTAGAATATTGTCGTCAATTTTAAAGTCTGCCTGAAATTGCAAATCAAATGTATCATTATGTCCGCAATCATACAGAAACTCTTCGTCCTCTGAATCCTCATACATGGGATTTCTCTCCACCACCGCAAATTCTGCATCCACCGAGAAATAAAATGTCACGTATCCCCTCAAATCCGAATCAAATTCCGAAATGACGTCACTGATATAAATCGAGGTCTCATCCAACTGTAAATCCTCTCCCCAGCCTTCGCCATAATCCGACTCAAAATAAGTATTCAGCAGTTCGCTTTCCATATAATCCGACAGCATACATTGTTCAAAAAGAATATTATATAATTTCTCCTGCGTCTCAAACGAGGTAATGCCGGCAAAATATGCCTTAACCTTATCCTGAAGCCTTTCGATTTGCTCCTCACGCTGTTCCTCCCGCTCTCTCTCATACGTGTCAAGCAGCTCCCTGTTATGGACAAAAAATTCATCCAACCCGTTATACAAATGAATCGCATCGCGCTGCTCGTCCGTCAGCTCCTGCAAAAGCTCTCTATGGAATAGATTTACATCATTTTCATCCGCAAAATCCTTACTGTTATAAGTTATAAAGAAGAAATTATTGTCTGTTCCCTGCTCTTCTGCAAAGTCTATCAGAGAATACCAGATGATAGCATCCTGAAAAGAAAGCTTATTGACGTCAAAGGGCTTTTGATAGGCAAAATAGCGTTCCGATATCCTTTCCAGATAATCGCTATCCTGCGGATAGGGAATCACTTCAATCCCTTCCTCCTGTAAAAGTCGTGAAAACTCCTTCATATAGGCTTCTACTATCTGCTTTTTTCTGAGCTTGCCGGTCTCAATGCCGGGAATGCGGTATCTTATCACATCATTACCCACCTTTTTCACCGCATTAAGAACGCCTGCTATGCTATCTCCATACTTCTTGAGAATTTCATTATAGACAAACTGAGGTACGCAAACCTGACATTTTGAATAATGATTCAGATATAACAGCTTTTTCCACGCTTTACTCTCCAGAAAAAAATCACCATAGACAATATTTGTATCAACAATAATATAATTCATATGTACCTCCCCCTTATTCCCTAAATATATTTTTATATTACGTTTCACCTGCTTTTTACATAGATATAGGCGCTACATCTGCAGCAATTCCACAAGCTCTTCCTTACTCATATTAACGATATTCCCGTTTTCACCGTTTAAGATTTCATCCGCCAGATTCTTCTTGGTCTCCTGCATATTTACTATTTTTTCCTCTATGGAGTTCTTAACAATCAGCTTATACACCGTCACGGCTCTGGTCTGCCCGATTCTGTGCGCCCTGTCCGTGGCCTGATTCTGCACGGCAAAATTCCACCAAGGGTCATAATGGATAACCACATCGGCGCCCACCAGATTCAGCCCGGTGCCGCCTGCCTTCAGGGAAATCAGGAAAACAGGAGTATCATCCCCGTTAAACCTATGCACCAGCTCCAGACGACCTTCCTTGGGCGTAGCGCCCGTAATCTTATAATAGGGGATTTTCTCGCGGTTCAAATCCTGCTCCAGCAACTCCAGCATAGAGGTAAACTGAGAGAATACAAGCATTTTATGCTCTCCCTCAATAGCGCTTCGGATTAAATCCATACAGGCCTCTCTTTTAGTGGACTCTCCGTCGTAATCCTCCATAAGAAGAGACGGGTCGCAGCAAATCTGCCTGATTTTTGTCAGCTCTGCCAAAATCTGCAGTTTATTTTTTCGGAAGCTTTCATCGCTTTGACCTTTTACCACCTCAAGCATATGCAGAACTTGTCCGTCGTATAACCTCTGCTGCTTCTCCTCCATCTTAGCGTAACGCACTTCTTCCAGCTTATCCGGTAAATCCTTCAACACATCCCTTTTCAGACGACGCAAAATAAAGGGCGCAACCATACGTCTTAAGCTTCTTGTCGCCTCCTCGTCTTTATTCTTTGTTATGGGAACCTCAAACTCCCTGCGGAAATCCTCGTAACCATACAAGAATCCGGGCATCAGGTAATCAAAAATACTCCATAGCTCGCTTAAACGGTTTTCAATGGGAGTACCGGTCAACGCAAATCTGTTTCTGCTATGGATGACCTTGACAGACTTTGCCGCAGCGGTTCCATGATTTTTGATATACTGTCCCTCGTCTATGACCTGATAGAGGAACTCCTTGTCCTCATATTCGGCCACATCTCTTTTCAGCAAATCATAGGACGTCACCAAGACGTCATAGTTTTGATACTGCCTGATTTTCTCTTCCCGCTCCTGTCTCATTCCCGTGACTGCGCATACAGAGAGGGCGGGTGCAAAACGAAGTATTTCCTCCTGCCAGTTATAAACCAAAGAGCTGGGAGAAACAATCAAGGAGGTTCCTGTTTTCCCCTCCTCCTTCGCCGCTAATAATACCGAAATCATCTGCAATGTTTTACCCAAGCCCATGTCGTCGGCGAGAATTCCGCCAAAACCATACCTCTCCAACGTGCGAAGCCACTTATATCCGAAAACCTGATAATTGCGCATAATTTGCTTTAAACTAAGCGGCACCTCAAACTCGGAGTCGTTTACCGTCTTAAATTCCTTCACCAGCATTTTAAAATGACGGTTCCTGTCGGCATATATGCTCTCGTTTTTTTCCAGCATCTTATCCAGATACAAGGCGCGATAAACGGGCAGCTGCATTTTACCCTTTACAAACTCCTTAGGCGAGACATGAAGCTTCTCCAGCATCACAGCCAACTCTTCAAAATTATCGTTCTCTATATTAAGGAAGTCTCCGTTTTTCAGTCTAAAATACTTTTTCCTGCTCTTATAACTATATAGAATATCCAGCAGTTCCCTCGTAGTCAGATCCTCTGACCCGACCGTCAGATTCATAATATCATTCTCAACAGATACCCCTACGGACACCTTTGGCTGCTTGCGTATTCTCAGCCTCAAAAAACGGTCGGTGCTCTTCACATCCCCTAACTGTAAAAGCGCGTCCACACCGCTGTCCAACAGACGATAAATAATATCATCATTTCCGTCACAGTGAAGAAAATCCTGTTCTTTGTCCACGGCAGGAAAATACTCCTGCAAAATCGACAGCATTTCCCGCTCTCTGAATACATCCCTATAATCCTCCGAAGGCCTTTCCGAAGACTGCCAATCCAAAAGCGAAAATTCTTCATCTCCGTATCTTGCCTTCGCCTGACAGGTTACGTTTCCTTTTTCCGCATCCAGATAAAACACAAAGGAAACTTCCGGCGGAAGATACTCCTCTACATACCCGGCGTCCTTCTCGACGATATTCACACAATCACGCAGCAAGGGCAGAACCCGATAATAAAACTCCGAAAGATGCTTCCGCCCCACTGAAAAGGAAATTTTCCCTGCGTTTTGTGCATCCAATAACGGCGATATATCCCTTATCCTTTCCGGACTGATTCTGTTAAATGTCTCCCCCTGTAAGTAGTATAAATACTGCAAGCCTGCAATAAACTCCGGTGCCTTCCCCGACACATTAATACCGTGAAATATCCCTTTCTTGTCCACATCCTTACTGATTGTAAGCGAAAGCTTAATATCCTGCTGCTGAAAATAAAGCTTTTTATTCACAGAAGGAAGCTCGTCCTTATCGTTGAAGGTAACCTCAGTGCCCTCCGCAAGCTCATAAAGCTTATCCAGTCTCTCCCCATACATCAGAAGGCTACCCTTTATTTTTTCTCCCCCATTATCATAATTATGATATGTTCTCTCCACGGCATGATTTCGCTGTTGTTCGGCAAGAACAATATTTTTTAAATAGTTATAATATCCCTGCGAAGCTTCCGAAAATCTGCAACCCGCAAAATTGATTTCCGACTTGCTTCCAAACGTCATGGAGCCGCCTTCTTCTATTGCCTGAACCAATTGAGGCAGATTTTTCACCACGAAAAGCTTGCCCGTGCCTATCCTGAAGGATAAATGCAAATTATCGTATTGCTTTTCCAGCCGGGGTTCCATGATAAGCTCCCTCTCTTGCGCTGCCTGCCTTTTCTCCAAACACTGACGGGCATATCTGCCGCGATAATTTGAAAGCAGGCTGCTGGCCGTCTGATCCGTGGAATCCCCTATATTGTTTTGCTCCAGATAATCCTTCAGCAGAAAAAGCAGCGCAACCTCATGGACACACAGCGTCTTTTCCAACGAATAGCGCCCATAGTAATAGCTGTCATAGCTCCTGTTACATCCCGGAATTCGACACATCGCCTGCTTAATCTGACGTTTATCAAAAATAATGACCACCATATAATATTCTTTTCCATGCGCCACGGCTCCGCGCACCACCCCTTGCATATTGGTGCTTTCAACATCGCTTACATATCCCGTATCTACCTTGAGCAGCTTCGCCTTTCCTGAATCTATCAAATCCTGAGCTTCCTTGCAGACTGTATCATAGAAAATAAATCCCGAAGTAATCTGTTCCAAATCAAAATAATGATATTTCTCTTGGGCTGCCTCCCTGTTCCCTTTAAAAGGGAAAATCTGCTTTATTTGTTTTACCTGCTGCTTCTGATTTGTTGTATACACTGCGTCAATGGCATATAATACCGCCGCCATATGCTTACATCTTCTCCCGTCCTCGGCATATGGACAATCACAGTTGAGCTTAGGTCTTTTCTCATTAGACAGTTGTACCGTTACTCTATAAGAAACACTGCCTATTACATCGGCGCTAAAATCAAAACCGTCCTGCTTTAGGTTGCGTACCAAACCTCTTTTAAAATATTGTCTTCCACGATTTAATATCATACTGTTAAAAAGATAATCCCACTTCACGAGCCATATCCTCCGTACATTTATGAAGCCATTTATGCTGTTTATAATATTGTATCACTATAACCAAATCCTTCAAAGCCTTTTGTCGCTTCCTGTTTATCACTGCCTGTTTAATGTTCTGTACGCCTGCGGGCATTCGCTTATTGCCTGTTTTAAATTAGTCAATGGCATAGTATCCTCCATAAAGTTATCCATATGTCCGTGACAGCTCTTCACCTTCCGCATAATTTCTTCTCTCAGGCCTACATACTCCGCATATTTCTCCCAATTTCTCACTGTCGCTATAACATCCTTCATAATATTCTTTATTTTCTTGTCACTGATATTCATGCTTCTGCCACATGCATACATATCTTCGATTGTCAAATTATCGCGTTTCCCGTTTATCCTCATTTGGTGCTTTGACGTCCACATACTGTCCTGTCGATACGAAAATGTCATATCATACGCCGGTGCAAGCTTCCATATACCTTCCCTGTTCATCAGAAAAGTAATGTTTTTGACATGATCGTCATAATTTTTGGACACCTCGTTAAAAACCATTCTTCTGAACAGCTGTTCCACATCGCTTTGCGGGAGTTTGATTTTTCGCATAATCTGGGCCGCCTGCTCATAGCTGTTTGCGCCGGGTTCGTTAAAATCAAAATGCGCCATCCCTCCCAAGGTCTGCATATGAATCTTACGCCCGGTGTTATCATCTCTGTCAAAACGCTTGGTTACAAAATGCAAGCCCTCCTTACTTTTTATCAACCGACATTCCGTCATTTCTATTCCGGCGTCCTTGCACATTAGAGAGTAAGCATACTCAATCTGGGAATACCCTCCTTCATCTGCTGCCGCATCTTTATCCTTATTATTCTGCATCTCCCCAAATTTAAGAAGCCAATAGGAATATCCGTCGCCGGCGTCAATTTGACCCGAACGGATGTGTCCTGATTCCATATTCCATGCGATGAGCGCTTTCGCCCTTGCCCCTCCTGCGGATGTACCAATCTTAATAAGCTGTTCAATTGCCTGCTCGTCAGTATCTATCTTAATTCCCTTTCTATCCGAAAGGATCTCGTCGGCAAGCTTCGCCAATTCGTCAATATCAACGGTCCGGTCCGGAATTCCCATACCCATTTGAGGAACATACTCCAAAGCTCCCATCCCTCTGCTTCCCACATAACATAACCTCTCTACTGCGGTAAGCCCTTTCTCAAGACGTCCCCACCTTGCCAAATAGCTTTCAATAATACGCGTACCAAACTTATCCGGAAGAGAATCGGCCAACAATCCCGGCAGCCCTTTAAAGGTCTCCTCCCTAAGCTCCGGGAAAGAATAGGTTTGAAGCGACAAGGGCATAGTCACAGGCGAAACCTCAATGCCGCTTCTCACAAAACCTTTGTCATAAGAAAAATATGGAAGGCTTGCAACATCTTGCTGCACTACCGTACCTATTTTGGTTCCCCACAAATATACCTCTGTTCCGATTTGCATTACTCTTCATCTCCCCATTTCCATTCCTGCCTGCCGGCTCTCTTTGTTTTTGATACTCTCTGACGCTTCGGCTTATCCTTAAACAATTCCTCCAGTGTAGGAAGCTGCTCCGGAATCAAAATATTGAAATTTTGCAAAAGCTCCAATATCCGCATTATCTTCATGAAATTTTCTATATTCACGCCCTCGCCGTTTTCAATTCTGACTACGGTGCTAAATGACACCCCTGCGTTTCGAGCCAGCTCTTTTTGGGTCATGGAGCGCCTTATTCGTATCTCCTTTATTCTCTTTCCAAGCTCCTGTAAAATAAATTCATTGTTTTCATCTCCTGCTATTTTCATATCACCCGCCACTCCACAGCGTTTACATACTTCCGCTGTCAATTAATTATTCTTATTTGAATAATATCATATCATATATGCCTTTTAATTGTCAAATTTGAATATTAAAAAGGCAATCCTGCAGTAAATCCCGCTTGCAAAATTGCCTTTTCTAATTTTCTAATAAGTAAAATATATCTTTATTACTCCATAACCACAATTCCCAGTATCTTTATATCCTGTCGGTTCAGCAGCTCCAGCTCCTTCGTAATTTCTTCATAAAAGGTTTCTCCTGCCTGTTCCAATAGAAACGCGCCTTTTGAACCCTGAAGCCGCTCCATTGCTTCCTGATTATACAGAACATTATTGAGCACTGTCATACTAATATTTTCATGCTTCAGGACATTTTCAATATTGCCGGATACCTCTGCGGCTTTATCCTGCATACTACAGCCAATACAATATATTTCGTTCATCTTTTCCCTTTTAGCGGAAATTTTCACGGCTACGGCTGCCAGTCCAATTGCCTCTTCCTTAGAAAACTCTCGTTTTCCTCTGTTCTTAAGCTTAAGAATCCACTTATCCACAATAGGCAAAATCTTTTTTTTCGTATTCGTACAGGGTATCTGTCCCAGCTGCGGTATCCCATACATTCTGCTGACATCATCACCCGCACGCAGCTTATTATTCATAATAAACATTACAAACACATAAAATACATATATAAAGGCCAACAAAATCATACCAAGAATAATATACTTTATACTGATAGAAGGAGGATTTACCACAATTGAATTCACCATGGACGACTGCTGTCCTTGACCATCTTGTGCATTATCCAAAGCGGCGCCCTCTTCGCCATCTTGCACAGGTTCACCCAAAGCCCGACCTATTGTTAAAAAATTGTAGTATTTCCATTCCTCCTCTTCAAACGCGTCCTTCATTTTGGCAACGCTTGTTTTCCAAGAAGTAATTTCATTCTTAATGCTTCTTTGTTTGTCCATAAGTGACGTATCCTTCACCAATGAATACGCTTCATTTACAAGCACTATATCATGCGCTCCAATTTCTTCCACCAGTAAATCGTGCTGCTGATTCATATAAGCAGTTACCAGCTGCGCCAGCTCCTTACATTGTTCCTCCGTTTCATATACAACGGAAACGCTAAAGGAATCCCCTCCTGAAATAAACGCTCTGGAGCTCCTGCTTAAGGTTATCACTTCATTTAATGCTTGTGTGGAAACATCCTCCTTAAAGTTATCTGCAATCCATTGATATATTCCTATGGAAACCAAGTCCTCATAAATAAGCTCTATACTTTTACTCTTTTCCTCACTATCGGCAACGACCAAAAATGTCAGCTTCGACTGCGGAATATTCAATGCCTCTATATTCATCAAGATTGAATTGTTAAAATACGTCTGTCTTTCTTCTATAAAGCTTTCCCAATCCAACACGCTATCTACATTATTCTTCTGTATTTCCGTCATCTGTTTCTGCAAGTACTCTTTTTGAGCGAACGCACTATAATTTTCCCCTTCTGACTCAGCTTCTCCCAACTGCTGCTTCATATCCTGAAGCTTCTTTTCCTCTTCCTCAAATTTTACCTTCTGTATTTGCATTGTCCTGTATGAGCTTACATAGCCAAATCCCCCCATTAGGATTCCTCCTATAAGCATCCATACTATCAAGGCCCTCCAGTGCAGCAAAATCTCAACCATTAAATCCAGTAAACTAATTTCTTTCTCCAGCATTAATGCTTCCTCCAAACCATTTTGTTAACAATTCCCGTGTAGCTTTGTATAATCTTTACCACCTTAGTGCTCACATTTTCGTCCACATAGTTGGGAACGGCAATTCCAAAATCTCCGTCTTCATTCATCTTCACCGCCATATCCACGGCCTGAAGCACTTGCTCGGTCGTAATGCTGCCCAAAATAAAGTTTCCCTTATCAATGGCCTCCGGACGCTCTGTGGATGTCCTGATACAAACAGCGGGAAAAGGCCGCCCCTTCGCATTAAAATACGCCGCTTCCTCCGGCAGAGTACCGCTGTCAGACACTACACAGAAAGCATTCATCTGCAAATGATTATAATCGGAAAAGCCGAAAGGCTGTAAGCTTCTCACCAGCGAATGAAATGCAAACCCTCTCTCCTCAATCTTTTTCCTGCTGCGCGGGTGCGTACTGTAAATTATTGGCATCTGATATGTCTCAGCCATACTGTTCACGGCTTCCATCAAGGCAAAGAAATTTTCCTCATCATCAATATTCTCTTCCCTATGGGCGGACAACAAGATATATTTTCCTTTCTCCAGCCCTAATGTATCCAACACCCTGCTCTCCTCAATCTTGCGCATATTGGCTGATAACACCTCCGCCATAGGCGAACCCGTCACATAGGTTCTTTCCTTTGCGGTTCCCTCTGCATTCAGATATCTCCTTGCATGCTCGCTATAGCACAGGTTCACATCCGCAATGTGATCCACTATACGCCTGTTTGTCTCCTCAGGAAGATTTTCGTCAAAGCATCGGTTTCCCGCCTCCATATGAAAAATGGGAATCTTTAAACGCTTTGCGGAGATTGCAGCCAATGCCGAATTCGTGTCGCCCAACACCAGAAACGCATCCGGTCGAAGCTCTGTCATCAGCTTATAGCTTTTGGCTATAATATTACCGATTGTTTCACCCAAATCGCTTCCTACCGCATCCAGATAATAATCCGGCTGTCTCAGTCCTAAATCCTCAAAGAAAATCTGATTTAAGGTGTAATCATAATTCTGTCCTGTATGTACCAGCACCTGTTCAAAATACTTGTCACACTTTTTAATGACCTCTGATAATCTGATGATTTCCGGACGGGTTCCGATTACCGTCATTACCTTTAATCTGTTCATATTAATCCTCCATGCCGGAGCGTTTTTTGCGCAGGCACGCCAGCCGAATATCAGATTCGGCTCTGCGATTCAAATTTGTGGCTCCGTCACAAATTTGTGTATGGAAATAAGCTTGATAGCTTATTTTTCACACGAATTCTCCTCTTTATCAACAGCTTCATATATGGTATCAGGATTATCCGGATTAAAGCATTCATTACACCACATTAGCGTAACTAGCGCCGTATCACCCTCGTTAATGATTGCATGTGCATATCCGGTGGGGATATCCACCACCTCTAGCTTCTCACCGTTTACATGATACTCTATAATCTCATCGCTTCCGTATTTACGAAAGCGAATCAATCCCTTTCCGCTGACAACTACAAACTTTTCATTCTTGGTGTGATGCCAGTGATTTCCCTTAGTCACTCCCGGCTTAGATATATTAACGGAAACCTGTCCTCTGTCCACGCTCTTTAAAATCTCCGTGAAGCTCCCTCTCTCATCCTCATGCATTAACAACGGATAAGAAAAACCATCCTCGGGAAGATAGCTTAAATATGTGCTGTACAGCTTTTTCTCAATTCCGCCCTCCGTCATATTTGGTATCATAAGGTTGTTTCTGCTCTCTTTAAATTCATATAACAATGTGGCAATCTCTCCTAATGTTATCTCATGTTCAATAGGAACATAACAATATCCCTCTTCATTCACATGAGGATGTCCATCCAATGCCCGAAGCAGCTCCTCCACCACGTCATCAATATAAATCAAATGCAGGACTGTATTGGGGTCATTCACCCTTATCGGAAGCCCGTGAGCAATATTATGGCAAAAGGTAGCAATCACACTGTTATAATTGGGGCGGCACCATTTGCCGAACACATTGGAAAATCGATAAATATAAATACGGGATTTCGTCTGCTCGCCATATGCAAGCATCATATCCTCCCCTGCTTTCTTGCTCATACCGTAAGCATTTTCCAATGTGGCCTGAATAGACGAAGAATTCATGATGGGGCAGGTATTCCCTGCCTTTTTTAAGGCTTCCAGCAGGGTGGTGGCAAAACCAAAGTTCCCTTCCATAAATTCTTCTACATGCTCAGGACGGTTTACTCCTGCCAAATTATAGACAAAATCGCAATCTCTGCAATACTCCTCAAGCTTATCTGCCGGAGTGTCTACGTCAAAAGGAAAAACCTCCACACCGTCTCTCCTTTGCAGCCCTGCAATCAAATTTCTACCGATAAAACCGTTTGCCCCTGTAACAAGTACCTTCATCATTCTATCTCCAATTCTTCCGATAAGTTTTGTCATATATCATAAAACTCACTGCCCTTACCTAATCTTACATATCAGGGGATTAGGCGGAATCTCCCGTTCAATACGATAATATTTCCCCCTAAAAAAATATAACTTAGTACTTAGCGTACTGTCGTTTGCCAATGTATCTTTCGCATTAATCCTTTCACGAATTCTCTGATATTCCTCAAATTTTCCTAGTGCCAGCGCTTTCTTATAAGAGGTTGTCACCAGATACAGCTTCACATCTCTATATTTATATCTATCATTCAAAAAAATATCTTTAAACTCTTCTTTCATAAATTGCTCTATCGTATTGGTGAATTTTTCCTGAATTGCCTTCGTGCCGGTGGTTCTTTTTATTCCTTTGAATTCCAAGATGTATAATGCATACCAGTCGCATTCACAATCCACTGCCACAATAAAGTCCACAGCCTTGGGGATAATCCTAAGATGCTTACCCGCATAATAGTCATCTACTTTGATTCCTATATATTCCGCATCGGTTAAATCAGAAGAAACATTTACCCTGACTCCCTCGTCTTCAATATCTCTATGTAAGCAGTTCTTTAGTCTTTTCTCCCTTGTAATCGCAGTAATCATTTACTTATTCATTCTCCCCTTGTGCTTCCATGATGCTCTCAATGATTTCTTCCCTCTCGTCCATCAACTGAGCCGAAACATCCGCGAAATTTTCATCATCCACGCCCAAATCGTCTATATGCATAAATACAGACACGCTCTTTCTCCCTTTTTTACTGAGCAGAATCGGGCTGTAGCATTCTTTATCCAGCTTTTTTGCCAATACCAGATTATTCAGCTGATTAAAAATGTAATTGCTATGCGACGCTAAAATCAAAATAACATTCTGATCCGTCAGCTTAGCAAACGCCTTGATTAAGGAAATTTGATTGCTCGGATGAAGGTGCGCCTCAGGTTCTTCAATAAAAATAATTGACTTAGGCTGTTCATTCTGCCCTACCGTCCTCTTTAATTGTTGAGTCATTCCTCTCTCTACAATATATTTTAAAAATGCCGTAATGGGCGATATTTCCGACACCATGGAAGAAGTATCCCGCATCTCCAATTGAACGCTTTCCTCGAACGGTCTGTATAGGATTGCCTTACTCTTTCTATCAAACGACACCTCCCCTTTCAGCACACTTTTTTCAATTTCTTCCGCATGCTCGGAGAAATGCCCCTGTGTATCGCCGCGTATCTCTGAAAGCATCATATAATAATCCGAAATTGGTTCAGGAATACTTGGAATCTGAATAGAGCCTCTGATATATGTCCTGTTTTGGGAAAGCTGCGCCAAAATCGGCGCAAAAGAACTCATCCCGGTATATATACCCGATCTGGAAGCAGGCAGAAAATATACATTTTTAATATTCCTTAATATTTGAACCGCAAATTCCCGCTGCATCTTATTGATTTCTTCTTCCAGCAGTTCAATAGGCGTATTAATACGGTTTTTGCCATACACATAAATATCTAATTGTTCCTTACCGTTTCTTGACTTATGGAATTCCGACATCGTTTTCCGCAGTCTGGTGGGCTTCCTCTCCATACTAAAAAGAATTTTCTCATTTTGGAAGTCAAAAACGCAACGAATCCTATTATCAATCTCCAGAATGATTTGCGGGTTGTCCTCCCGCATACTCTCATAGGTGCCAAACGTATTCTCAAAGGCGTCCGACAACATGGGAAATAAGTCTTGTGCCAATCTTTTTGCACATATTTCTTCCATCTTACTACTGATGTCCTCTACTTCCAAGTCGGCATTTTGGGAAAAATTCATAACTACCTGTACTTCCGGTACCTTTGCATCTTTTTCAACTCCCAAATAAAAGTAGCTCATTCTATAAGTGCGTGCTATCCTTTTAGAATATATCAACAGATATTTCAAAATTAAATATGTCACCTGCATGGCATAAGACTTTCCTATGTTATTATTTCCATAGGTCACAATCATGTTTTTTGACAAGTCATATTCAAATTTCCTAATTGGCCCCCAGTTTTGCAATATTACCCGCATTTTACTCTCCTACAAATCATAAAATTCTATATTCGGCTTCTCAAGCGTACTTTTCCCTGAAGCATCCCCCTCGATTGTCACTTTACTATTCTCTAATGTTCCCTCCGGATATTCCGACGCATACAGCTTCGCAGCTATTACATTGCCACATTTTTCGCACACCACCTGTACATCACTTTCATAATAGCTGTTCAAACCCATATCCTTTTCATAGGAATGCACCCAGTCTAAGTCCCACTCGACCTCCAGCTTCGCCCCGCATTTTCCGCATGTTCCTTCCGATTTCGTTACAATAATCATTTCATGCCCCATTCCTGTTTATACTATGATTAATAGTATGATGGTCATAGCCAAATATAAACCGCTCCTCGTTTCTTCTCAGCTATCAAAATAAGTTTCTTTCAGTATAATATTTATTATATCACCTGTTCTCCCATTTTTCCAATTCTTCACGCAGGGCCGGAAGGGTAAGCAGCTTCTCCTTTACCTGCTCCACGCTCATAAGCTCCGTGTTATTGGAATTAAATTCCGTCAGCTTGCTTCTCTCCACATTTCCGTCCGTAAAATATTTGTCATAGTTTAGTGTACGCTTGTCCGCAGGCACACGGTAGAAATGGCCCATATCAATGGCATGAGCGCACTCCTCATTGGTAAGCAGGGTCTCAAACATTTTCTCACCATGACGGATACCGATAACTTTAATCTCCTGCTCGGAACAAAAAAGCTCCTTGACAGCCTGCGCCAGCACGCCGATGGTACAAGCCGGCGCCTTCTGTACCATAATGTCTCCGCTCTCGGCATTCTCAAAGGCATGAACTACCAGCTCCACCGCCTCCTCCAGACTCATAACAAATCTTGTCATGGACGGCTCTGTCACCGTAAGCGCCTTCCCCTCCTTAATCTGGCTGACAAACAGAGGAATCACGGAGCCTCTTGAATAAAGCACATTTCCGTACCTTGTACAGCAAATGCTTGTCTTCTCAGGGTCAACGGTTCTTGCCTTAGCAATAATCACCTTCTCCATCATAGCCTTGGACGCACCCATTGCATTCACAGGATATGCGGCTTTGTCCGTGGACAGGCAGATTACCTTTTTCACTCCCGCCTCCACGGCCGCCTGCAGCACATTCTCCGTGCCAAGCACATTGGTCTTGACCGCCTCTATGGGGAAGAACTCGCAGGACGGAACCTGTTTTAGCGCCGCCGCATGGAAAATATAGTCCACGTCGTACATGGCCTTCCGAATGCTCTGCGGATCACGCACATCTCCGATATAAAATTTTAATTTATTGCTGAACTCCGGATATTCGCGCTGATAAAAATGGCGCATATCATCCTGTTTTAATTCGTCTCTTGAAAAAATACGTATTTCGCCGATATCCGTTTTCAGAAATCTGTCAAGCACAGCATTGCCAAAGGAACCGGTCCCGCCTGTTATCATTAATGTTTTTCCTGTAAACATAATTGCCCTCCAAAATCTATTTATCAATATGTATAACCAATTTTTCGGATTTTATAAACCTACTATACTAATCCTACTATATAATTTATTTTCTTGCAAATGATTCTCACAGCGCATTCCGGTCGGTCGTAAAACCGTACGGCCGGACCGTCAAGTAACAAACCGTTCACAAGACATAAGAATCCGCAACGAAAGCGGTAAACCTATATCTGTTTTTTGCAGACAGCAGAGATAATGTATCTGTTATGCTCTTTCACAAATCTGTCAAAAACGGAATCTATTGTGCCAAAGACCTCTGCCAGAAAGGTCTTGCGTCCAAACACTCCCAATATGCCGTATGTGGCATAGGTAAAGCTTTTGAAACGGGTCGCCAATTCCTTTGCCTCTTCAATGGTAATATATCTCCAAGAGGTTCCCCATTTTGCAAATTTTTTGCGCGCCCATTGATGAAGCGGACTTGCCACCAGATTTTCTGCAAAGTAAAGGGTTCCGCCATTCTTTAACCCTTCATAAATATTCTCAAACATTAACTGTTGGTTGTGATAATTGTTGTTCCAGCCGACTCCCCCCATTACGGACTTAAATACTACAATATCAAATTCCTGTTTATAAGACATCTTGGTAACATCTAACTGCTCATATCTGATTTTATCACAAACTCCCCATTTCTCAAAATTTTGTCGTGCTTCCGCCTCTCTGTCTAACGTTAAATCCGTACAGTAAACATCCGCCCCTTTTAAGGCGAAAAACACTGACAATCCTCCGCCTCCCCCGCCGATATCCAACACCTTTTTCCCTGACAAATCGTCGGGCAGGTCTTTTTCCCAGAGAGACATAGCCCTGCTCCAATTCTTTATATCCCATTGTACCACGGACTTTTTGATTGCTTTTTCCATAAATAATATCCTCTTTCCTTTTAAATAAAAATAAATACTACAAGAGCATTCTTATCAGCTCAATAATCCTATCCTTATTGCCGAAATATTTTTCCACCACATAGGAGGCGTCGATTTCTATATCAAAGGCATCCTCCAGCTCACCGATAATATTTATCAATTCAAAGGAATTTACTAAACCGTCCTTTAACATATTGTTCCCTGTGTATTCGGGAAGCTCCTCATTAACCTCTTCCAAAATCTTTAAAATTTTCTCTTCCATCCCATTTACTCCTTCGCTTTATATTTTAACAATAAATCCGTCTGTTCATCAAGGCTCATGACTATTTGCGCGTCCGAAACGAATATCCCTCTCTCGTCCTCCGACCTTGGTACCGGTTTATATCGGGTAATTTCCACCGTCCTCCCGTCAGGCAGCTGCGTAACCGCTCTGCCAAAAGGACCGAATTTGCCGTAATCCATAGCGCGCAATAGTCTATAGATGTCTTCCGCCGAATCCTCCAGCGAAAACCTTCCCGCCCCCGGCACCTCATAAGAATAATACATTTTTCTTTGGCACACATTTTGTGCCGTTCCCGGAACCTCTCTATTCAGCATATCCTCCGCAAAGCTTTCCAAGCCCTGCTGCGCCAGCTCCATAATTCTCTGCGTAAGCTCATAAGCCCTTGTATGCTTATTTATGGAACATTTCCCCTGCCAGATAATCCTGCCGGCGTCAACATCCGAAGTGACAAAATGCCAGGTCGCCCCGCTTTCCTTCTCGTTATAATAAATAGCCCAGCTTGGGGCGTTTCTTCCCGGATATTTGGGAAGCAGCGCGTTATGAAAATTTGTGACCGTCAAATTCTCCTTATCCACTACCTTCTTGGGGAAAATATAATAATTTCCGGCGCTGACGACCCATGTCTTTTTCAATACATTCGTCAAAAAGGCGGTTACTCCCTCCCTTTCAAAAAGACTTAGGATGGGAATCTGCTCCTCCCTGCAGATACCCTCTGCCGCATTTAAGCCCTGCGTCTCATGACAGATATACAGCAAGTCAAAAGAATATTTTTCTTTCAGCCGCGCCATATACAAAAGCACCGTACATACAATATTACCGCACCCTATGACAATAACCTGTTCAAACCTACAGCTTCCCATCACAATAAATCCTTCAAAGCCTTTCTGTCAATTTTACCGTTGGCATTTAAAGGCATCACCGGAATACTTTTTACCTTATTTGGCAGCATATATTTAGGAATCAGCCTCTCAAGCCTTTCGTTTATCTCGTTCCTTGAAAATTCCGCTTCTGCTTCAATATACATGACAATACTTTGTCTCTTATCGTCATACACACAGCAGCATCTGGGAATTTCGTCAAAGGAGGAGGCTGCCGTTTCTATTTCTCCCAGTTCTATCCTGTGTCCCAAATGCTTAATCTGGTAATCCTTTCTTCCAATGTAAATCAGCTCTTGGCATTCATTGTAGGAAACCAAGTCTCCCGTCCTGTAAATCCTCTCATCAAAACAGTGGTTCAGAGGATTTTGAACAAAAGCCTCCTTTGTTTTTTCCGGATTTTTATAGTAGCCTACGGCTAAACAAGTACCTTTAACACATAATTCGCCTATTTTCCCCTGTTCATGGGAGGTAACCAAACAATCCCGTTCATCCAATACCAAGATTTCGGTATTTTTCATAGGTTTCCCAATGGGCAGAGACTCCTCGTCGCCGAATTCCCTGTCCACCACATAAAATGTGCAGGCATCCGTTATTTCCGTAGGTCCGTAAAGATTGGCATACAAGACGTCCGGAAGATATTTTCTCCAATAATTGAGCTGCTTATTGGGCATTACCTCCCCACAGAAAAGCACTCTCTTTAAAGTATCTGATAAATCTACATTTTTCAAAGCACGGAGCTTTGCAACCGTTATCAGCGCCGAGGGAACCCAAAAAATGGAATTGACGCCCCACTCTTTCATATACTCCAATAGCAAAACCGGTTGGGAAAACAAGTCCTTTGGTATAATATTCAATACCGCTCCCGTCTTTACAGTAGAGTAAATATCCAGTATGGAATTGTCAAAATAGAAAGGCGCCTGACTGCCAAAGGAATCCTCTTTAGTCACCTCGAATTCCTCCGTGACCCATTCAATGTAATCGACCACACTGCGATGGCTGATTGCCACTCCCTTCGGCACTCCTGTAGAGCCTGACGTAAATAGCACATATAAGAGGTCCGTATCGATAATCTTCCCTGCAGTCTCCCAAACTATTTTTTCGTCATCCTCTAAGGGTTCTATGTCCTCATACAATAAATATCCGCCCTCATATTCAAATTTTTCAAATTGGGTTTTTAATTCTTTCGTGGTGATGACAATCTCCGGCTTTAATATCTCCAATATTTTGTTGACTCTGCCCGCGGGCATCTCCACGTCAATGGGCGAATAAAAATTCTTACTGTATGCAGCTCCTATAAAAGAGAACAGCATTACGGCTCCTTTTTCTAAATATACCGCCACCGGCTTCTGAACGCCGATTTTCTTCTCTATCAGCGCTCTTGCTATCGCCAGACTCCTCCTTCTGTATTCCTCATAAGAGAACTTATTCCCTTTATCAATAATCGCCGTCTTATGAGGATACTTCTCCCACGTCTTGTCCAGCCATTCCGTAACACTAGCCTGCATACCTGCAACCTCCTAATAAAAAGCATACATAAACGTATCCGCTACATTTTCCGAACCAAATCTGCCAAATAATAAAATCATAAAAATCAATAAATAAAGCACGCTCCACCTGACAAGGATATTTCTCCGCAATAAGAGTTCTACAATGTTTTCCCCCTTTTGCAAAACCCTGTTCTGCAAAAAATCCGCCAGAAACAAAATACACAAGCCTATCAAAATGACTCCGATTTCCGTTATGGTCAAGCCCGCGCCCGACAACAGACTGCCAATCTGCCAATGCCCCCAGTTATTGTTCATACACTTATGTACCGTTTCGACTATCAATATTCTCAACGCAGACATGGAGCCCGGCGCAACTATCGCTATCCCGACACAGTAAATGAAAAAGGTTCTTATGGTTTGGAACAGCCTAAAAGGCAGGTTATCCTCACGAATTTTGCACTTATCCCTGATTCCTTGAAACCAATTCTCCAAAATACCGGAGATAATAATGATTCCTCCCCAGTAGCAGCCCCAAAGCAAATAATCCATACCCGTTCCATGCCACAGCCCCGTGAGAATCCAAACTACCGCAGACGGCAGCGCCGTTCCCAAAATCCGGGCAGCTCTTGTTTTATGGTTTTTTCTAAGCTTTCTGGTCCTCTTTTTTAACCAAGAAGCGTTTGCTATGGGCATGTAAATATAATCTCTGAACCATAGACCCAATGTAATATGCCATCTTCTCCAAAACTCGGCGGCGCCTTTGGAGAAAAACGGACAGGCAAAATTTTTGTCCAGCTCAATACCGATTATGCCTGAAATGCCCGAAACCATATCCATACACCCTGAGAAATCGGCATACAATTGAATTGCATAAAGCACAATGGCTAAAACGATCTGCAATAGAGTAAAATCTGCGACCTGACCGAATATCCGAGTCGTATACAGGCTCAACGTGTCCGCAAGCACAAGCTTCTTAAACAATCCCCATATTATGAAACACAGCCCCTTAGACATTCTGTCATAGGAAAATCCAGGCAGGTTCTCCACCTGCTTCAGCAATCTTTCATACCTGCCGATAGGGCCCTGTATAATATGAGGGAAATAACTGACACACAAAAAGAATTTAAAAAAATTACGCTCGGGAAATACTCTGCCTTCATATATATCTATCAAATACCCCACTATGGAGAGGGTATAATACGACAATCCTATGGGCACAATCAAAAACCCCGCCGCTGCCTGCATAAAATACCTGCCAAGCTTCACATAGACAAGTACTCCCACAATCAATAAAAGGCTCGCCAGCAATAACGGAAAATTCTTTCTTTTGTAGCCTGAAAATAACTTTACCTGCTGTGGAACCTCCAACCCTTCAGCTTCCGGATAATAATTTTCATATTTCTTTTGAAGCATCAGAGAGCTTCCGTACGCAATAATACTCGTCAATAATAAAATGATAAATCCATTGATTCCTGAAGCTAAATAGAACAAGCAATTTCCCAAGAGAATACATACCTGCTTCCCTTTCGTTCCGGGTACTATAAAATATATTATAAAAAAAGCAAAAAGAAATAATATAAATTTAACCGATACATATGTCATTTTATAATACCCGTTTCCTTACCACGACTGAGTTAATCGCCGTTACTTTTAATCTCGCTGAAAAATATCTCTGGTATATACCTTTTGCCTCACATCATCCAGCTCCGGATGATAACGGTTGACAATAATCGCCTGACTTAGTCTTTTGAACTCTTCCAGATTATTTACCACCTGACTGCCGAAAAAGGTCGTTCCGTCCTCCAAAGACGGCTCATAGACAATCACTCTTGCGCCCTTTGCCTTTATCCTCTTCATAACTCCTTGAATAGAGCTCTGACGGAAATTATCCGAATTGGATTTCATGGTCAGACGGTATACTCCGATGACAACCTCTTTTTCATCAACGCTATTCCAGCTGCTGTCCGCACTATAATAGCCTACCATCCGCAAAACCTGATCTGCCACAAAATCCTTTCGGGTCCTGTTGGATTCTACAATCGCCGAAATAAGATTTTCCGGCACATCGGCGTAATTAGCCAGCAGCTGCTTAGTATCCTTGGGCAGGCAATATCCGCCATATCCAAAGGACGGGTTATTATAATGCTCTCCTATACGGGGATCCAGACACACCCCTCCTATAATCGCCTTGGCGTCCAGCCCTTTCATCTCCGCATAAGTATCCAGCTCGTTAAAGTAGGATACCCGCAGCGCAAGATAAGTATTGGCAAACAGCTTCACCGCCTCCGCCTCCGTGGTTCCCATAAACAATGTGGACACGTCCTCTTTGATTGCCCCCTCCTGAAGAAGTCTGGCAAAAACATGCGCCGACTCGAGAAGCTTTTCGTTCTCCTCATCCACACCTACAATAATACGGGAAGGATATAGATTGTCATACAGCGCTTTGCTCTCTCTTAAAAATTCCGGACTGAAAATAATATTAGCCGTCTTAAATTTATCGCTGACCTGTCTTGTGTATCCTACCGGTATCGTTGATTTGATAACCATCACAGCTTCCGGGTTTGCCTCCAGCACCAGCTTGATAACAGCCTCCACGGCGCTGGTATCAAAGACGTTCTTTTGGCTGTCATAATTTGTAGGCGCCGCTATAATGACAAAATCCGCCTCGGCGTAAGCCTCTTCTGCATCCAGTGTGGCCGTCAGATTTAGCTGCCGTCCGCTTAGATATTCCTCGATATAGTCGTCCTGAATAGGAGATTTCTTTTTATTAATCATCTCTACCTTTTCCGGCACGATATCAACTGCCGTAACCTGATGCTTCTGAGACAGCAGCACGGCAAGGGATAAGCCCACATACCCGGTTCCGGCAACGGCTATTTTCAAATCTTCAAAGTTTTTCATGCTCCCTTTATCTCCTTTACGTTACTTTTTCATATAAAAATCATAATACCACTGGGCAAAGCTCCTTAACCCCTCCCGCAAAGGAGTGGACGGCTTAAACTGAAAATCTCTTTCCAATGCGGTAGTATCCGCATAAGTCACCGGCACATCTCCGGGCTGCATGGGAACCAGCCTTTTATGCGCTTCAAAATCATAATCCTTTGCAAGCACTCCGGCACGAATCAATTCCTGCTGCAAAATATCTACAAAATCCAATAAATTTTCCGGGCTGCTGTTTCCGATGTTATAAACCGCATAGGGCGGCAGGGGCAGACCATCCTCTCCGTCCGCTTTTTTCGGCGGCACGCACATCACCCTTTTTACGCCCTCTACAATATCATCTATATACGTAAAATCTCTTTTACAATTTCCATAATTAAAAATCTCGATGCACTCGCCTGCCCTCAGCTTGTTGGTAAAGCCGAAATACGCCATGTCAGGACGGCCGGCGGGACCATACACGGTAAAAAAACGCAATCCGGTAGAGGGTATATTATACAGCTTGCTGTAAGCATGCGCCATTAACTCGTTTGATTTTTTTGTGGCCGCATATAAGGATACCGGGTTGTCCACCTTATCCTCCGTAGAGTACGGCACTTTCTTGTTTGTTCCATAGACGGATGAGCTGGACGCATACACCAAATGCTCCACGCCTTTAGCGCCATTGTCATAAGAGTGTCTACAGGCCTCGAGAATATTATAGAATCCGATAAGATTGCTTTCCACATAAGAATCCGGATTTGTAATAGAATACCTCACCCCTGCCTGCGCAGCCAGATTTACTACAATATCCGGTTTATTCTCGGAAAATATTTTCTCTATAAGCGGTTTATCCGCAATGGAGCCCTGTACAAATTTCCAGCTCCCGCCGGCGTTCTTCTCCTTGCAGGCTTCAATTTGCTTTAAACGATATTCCTTTATGGTAACGTCATAATAGGGATTCATATTATCAATCCCTATTATATGAATGGGAGCCTGTGTCTCCATAAGCTCCTTAACAAGGCCCGCTCCGATAAAGCCTGCCGCTCCGGTTATAAGCACCGTCTTATTTTGTAAATTTATTTTTTCAGCCATATTTAACACCTTGCATCCAAGGAAAGCTCTATACTTTCCCTTGGAATGCAAACGCACGGGATGAAAAGACGTTTGCATTTTCCTTTCTTTAATTTTACTTTCTTTATTCTATTTTCAACCTAAAAATATATACCCTTTGACGTTCCCTCATACTTATAATACTTCTTTAATGCCTTATCTTTTTCTTCTCCTTTTAGATGACCCAAATGAATAGATTCCTTTTGCAGCTTTTCAAAATACTCGTCTGCCGTCTTTATTACCCTTGCCGGCACCCCCACTGCAACGGAATTGTCCGGAATATCGGAGGTTACTATCGCTCCCGCCCCGATAACCACCTTATTTCCGATATTTACTCCGGGCAGCAGTATAACATTGGTTCCGATATACACATCGTTTCCTATCTTAATCGGCTTTGTAATCTCTAAATCCGGCACATCCTTCCTGAAAATAAGAGTTCCCCCGTCATGAGTTATAAACCTGACGCCGTCTGTTATATGAACGTTATTCCCCAAGGAAATAATCCAAGGCTCGCTGCCCCAGTCAACCTGCCCATAAATATGCAGACTATCCTGTCCTTCAAAACCGACGCCAACCTTTTTCGCATATTTAACCGGATATAATCTCCTGAAAATGACTTTGTACAGTTTTCGGATTTTTCCCATGTCATCACCTATGCGCACACCATTGAAAGCGCATATGCACTCCTTTCTTTTACAGTTTACACTTTAAGGCTGTTTCATACTTATTCCAGTAAAACTTCTTTACGGTTAATCTTTTCAAAATCCAGAGTTGCCTCAATAACAAGAGTTCCGAATATTCCTTCCTGTATATTAATGACATTATTTTGAGAATATTCCTGAAGTACTGTTTCTTCCCCCTCCCAAACAATACTAACCTTATATTTAACATGTTCTCCGTTAGTCAATGGCGTCAGAGTCAATAAAGCCCCCTCCTCCTGCCGTGTAATAAGATAATTGACTCCAAAAATACGTTTGTCCATACGCCTTAGCTTTTCCTCACAGGAATCGTAAAAGATATCCGTTTCCAGCTCTCCTGCAAAAAACCGCGCGAATACCTCCGTAAAAATATCTGCGCCTACGCCGCTTAAATGATTATCGTTAAAATAGTAGCTGTCTAAATTAGGAAAAACCGTCTCTTTACATAAATTAAAATCGTAAAATTCCGTTCCGTAGGGCCTCAGGAATTCTCGAACCTGTTCTATATAAGCGTCATAATTTCCCGTACTCGCCAAACGGTAATTACTTATAGGAGCGCAAAAAAACACCAGCCTTATGTTTTCCCGCGCACAAAAATCAATGATTTTTTTCAGATACTTAATTGTATCATCCGACATCTGTTTTTCCGCTATGGGTTCATAAAAGCTTCTTTCGCCAAAGGAACCTTCCTCAACACTCTGCGCATACGCCACATAACCCTTCCCCACATAATACTCAGATTCATTGTCGATTGGCGTATAGTTTTTATATGCATCCGTCTGCTTTTTCTTCACTATATCAATACACTTCCGGATACTGAATTCTTCCCTTCTTGCAGGAAAAAGAAAATGAATCCAATTTTCACAATCTGTAGTATTCAGCAGAAACTGTGCTTTGTTCAAAGAAGGCTTCATATAGTCATATATAATATATTTGGAAGTCATCCATTTTTCCACATCCCGGGAACGGGGAACCACGCTATGACTCAGCTCGATAAACACGGTAGATAAGGTGTTCGTTTTAGCCGCCTCCACCAGCATGGTGTAGGTTCCGTCATAATATTGCGAGGCGGAACCGGCGTTAAATGTATTCATATGAAGAATGTCGTCCACAATATAGGGGTTTACTCCCCGATTACACAGAGACGCCCCTATAAATAAAGCGTCTATATTTTCCGAACCATTATAAAGCTCGTGAAAACTCAAACGGGTATAGGAATTGCTGTCGTCCGCCAAAATATAATTAAGCGCATGGGCAATGATACAAAATATCAAAACAAAGGCTGTTGTTCTACCCAAATAAATTAATTTACGCTGCATCGCTAGCCTCTTTTCTGTCCGTCTGCCTGCAAAACATTACTCTTTCCGCCCTTAAGCCAACCTGCGTACCTCGGGCTCATATTTGCTTGAAGCCTGTATTCCGCACATCCAGCAAACAAACAGTAGTAATGTTTGAGGAAATCCCAGCAAGGTATGCGAAGCCATACTTACAACCAGAAATGCCGCCAACGGCGCCGCAGCCATTCCCGTTATCTTATAGCGGCATTGATTAGACTGATTTAGCTCTTTAAACACTCTTGCATATAGATAAATTAAAATCACGGAGCCCACAATTCCATACAAAGCAATTTGCTCAATAACCATATTATGAGCCACCCACTCTATTCCAAACAATAAATAGTTCAGATTGCCAAACCACAAATACTTTGGATGGCTTCGGAAAACTTCAAAATATTGATTCCAGATATCAAAACGTCCGTTAGATATATCTCCCCGTGAAGGGCTGACAATACGATGAATCATCTGCATACAATATGAGGCAAATGTATCGCCTGTCATAAACAGCACTATAAATGCCACTATCAACCCTAATATTCCAAACATAATGATTTTCATTTGCGTTGCGGTAGACTTCAGCATGGAAAAAAACAGAATCCAAAGCCCCCCTACCACTAACGCCAGTAAAAAGCTTTTCGAGGCGGTCATTAACCCAATCAATAAAAGCAAAGCCAGCTCCACGCACACTAAAAAAGTGTTTTCAAGCTTCTGCAGCAGCAAAACCAACAGACATATTGCCAACACACCACACTCTATTCCTAATATATTTCCTCCGTTGTCGCCTATTCTAAACCTTGACACACCGTCTCTCCCCGACGCCGTAATCAATATATTCATGACAGAGCTCACCGTAATGCCAAATACAATACTGCCGACCAGCTTCGCAAACAATCGCCCCATATCTATCCGGCGCAATATATTTATAAAATAAAAAAGCATTAAAATTATTTTTGCCGCTCCAAATAATCCTTCAAACCATGACGTAATACATACATACAATAAAAAAACAAAACTGGCAAACAGAATCTCTCTCGATATCCAAAAGCTCTCCTTAAAAATTTCTCTCAAAACAGTCACAAATACCACAAGAATTAGAACCGAACATCCTCCCAAGGTCAGCACTCTGTTCGCAGGCAGCAGCATTCCTACCAATAGCAGCGTATCCTCTGATTTTAAAAATAAGCATGCAAACACAGGCAAAATAATTGCCGCCATTCTGATAATTATATTGTCCGCCTGTCCGGCATAGAGCCCGACGGAAACAGAGGCCGTCACTACAAGAATCATAACAATATATTGTAGCTTGACGCAGAACTTATCTCGTTTCATAAATCACCGCCTTCTCTGCAAATGATTGTACCACAAGCCGTACTCCCCTGCAATATATTACTTTCTTTTAACGCCTCTTCCCAAAAGCGCATGAAGCCTTTGGAGCAGAAAAATCATCCCAAGACTCACCGCCATGGAAAATACAAAATTGCAAAGAGCCAAGACCAAGGAGGGAACTCTGCCGTTCAAAAATGTTATTACAAAAAATATAATTTGCTGATGAAGAAGATAAATATAAAAATTGTTCTTTATCACATACCTGAACAGCTTAAACCTCTTAAGCTTTGGTAAAAGCTTTCCTGACAATCTGACAAGAATGATAAACGCCGATACCGCGCCGGCCACATTCACCGCTAATTCCAACAGGACAAAGTTCTTATGAAGAAATATATCCATGCCCTGATATATTCCAAAAACGGCAAAGTCCATCAACAAAAGCTTCACACTTGACAAGCTGTCTAAAAATCCCACTCCCTTGAGATAAAAGCACATTCCCAGATAAAAGAACAAGGCATATCTCAGGACCATCAAAATCTGAAAGTAATTTGGAATCGTCTTAAAACTGACCGTTCCCACATAAAATAAAGCGGCAAAAAATACGAGCAATATCTGCATATTTTTTCGTAAAAAAAAATAACCTAAAAAAAATAATAAAAAAAGCAAAAAAAGCATTATCAAAAACCACAATTGCGATGGAGCTTTCGCCAAAATAAAATTCCTGCACAAATCCTTCCAGCTGCACTGATAAAAAAATTTATAAATCGGAGCCGCCCAGCACGCAGAAACAATAATATAGGGCAGCAGCAATCTTTTCGCTTTTTTTATAAAAAAGGCGGAGAAATTAGAAGGAAGCTTATTCTCACATTTTTGATAACAAAAGATATAACCTGCAATTAATGTAAAACACCATGTATGAAATGTCTTGAACCATTCCGCCCCCATTTGTAAAAACAGATTTTCCTCCTGCGGCGGCTGATTAAACCATCCTCCCCGCATCCAAAGCGCCATACAATGATATAAAACCACAAACAACATCAAAAGCGCTTTTACAAAATCAAGATAGGGAAGAAAATTCATCCTTCTGCTTACGTTTTCTTGTTCCATCAGCCGCTCTTCTCCTTTGCATATAATTATTTATGAATATTTCTTCGGTCCAGCTTTTGTTTGCCGAATTCAATGATTTTTTTTACCGATATGGAAAAATCCTTATTAAATTTCAATAAAAATGCTACCCCGCACACCGAATAGGAAAAAATAGAAGCCACGGCGGCGCCGTAAGCCGAATATTTTGGTATTAAAAGAATATTTCCGATAACATTAGTTATCGCAGCGATACTCAAAAGAGAAACCGCTATCCTCGTATTCCCTTTTGAAATATAAAGAGGATGTATTAACTTATAAAGTATCATCGGAAATGTGCCTACAAACAACATCAAGACCATGGGATACGCTTCTACGAAATCCGCTCCGTATGCAGTCTCCAAAAACCACCTTCCCAAAAACACGAAACCTACCAGAACGCAAAAACATAGACACATATTAAGAATAATGGATAGACTTATTTCTTCCGGGTTATCCTTTTTAGCCGAACGGTTATAGATAACATCCTTAAACGCATCCGGCAGAATCCACAGCATATTTCCCAGTGTAACTGCCGTTCCGTAAAGACCAATCATATAATAATCTTCAATCATATATTGCAAAAACAAAATATCGGCATGATAATTGATATACATTAAAATATTCATAAGCATGGCTGGTATCGACACCCGAAAAATCTTACCAAGCATCCCTGCATTTAAAAGTCTCGGCTTGCATTCAAATATTTTAAACTTAATAATCAATCCGAAGGTAAGCAGACAATGATCCGCTATTACGGCAATCATGACTGTAGTCACACTATACCTGAACGCATAATATGTAATAAACAAATTAAGCATATAAATAATAGTTGTAACCAGATTAAACCTGTTTTTTTCCACTACACTCTCTACAATAGAAACAAATATAACTTGATTTTCTATCACACATAATACGGCAATGATAGCGACATATTTATAAAATATCGGCACTGTCAAAACCACGGGTATGGCAATGCACAAATACAATATCAGCTGGCAATATAAAACTGTTGAAAATATGGTTTTTGCATTATCCGGGTCTTTCCTCTTATACATAGGATAGGCATTGCCGATTCCCAAATTCAAAAGCAGCTGCAGCAGACTCGCCAGATTCGTAATAGCAGTATACTCTCCTCTCAGCTCCACCCCAAGACAACGATTAATCAATACCGAATTACCAAAACTCAAGGCAACACATAATAATTTATATCCCACAGACAGACCATATTGCCTGACTACACTATCACTTTTCGTTTTCAATACTTGTATTCTCCTCCAGCATATGCCGATAAGCGCTCATTAAAGCATCCCTGTTCAAGCTCGGATTATGCGTAACAGCCGCTTTTTTTTGTGCGTTTTGTGACAATTCTTCCGCCAGCCCGCGACTTTCAAACACACGCTTAATCTGCCATGCGCATAACACAGGGTCATTGGATCTGTAATACAGACATTCCGTTTCGTCTGTAGCCATATCGCTTGCTCCTCCGGCATAGGCAACTACGCACGGAACCCCCATAAGCATTGCCTCGCCTAACGTATTTGGACTGTTTTCAATCAGAGAGGGCAGTACAAAGGCTCTCGCCCTGCACATATATTCCGTCATCTCTTCTTCCTGAAGCGCACCGAGAAAAATAATATTTTCCTCCAGCTTTAATTTTTTAATTTTCTTTTTTATAATATTGGAGTATCCGTAATACTTCACTGATTTTTTGTTCGTTTCAATCGGAGATACTCCGGCCACATAGAGCTTCACATCCGGGAACTCCCTTTTTAAATAACCCACCGCATCTATTACAAAATGAAGCCCTTTTAGCGGAGAATATCCGTTCCCTACAAATATGGCATGCTTTTCACATTGATTGACAGACCATTTTTTTTGGTAAAACAAAGGCCGCAGAATTCTATTGCAAATAAAATATTGGGCAGAGCCGTTTATAAAATAAGAATGTGCCCTATCCCAAAACGTTCTCCCTGTCAGGTAACGGACATTCGCTATCGTCTCTGTCTCCATGGATATCCTGTTTTCATATTTTAAATGCTTCTTAAAATACAAAATCCAGGAAGAAATTCTGTTTTTTTCCTTTCCTGAATACATATAATCGGCAATGGGCAAGCATCCGTATTGGTATGCCTCATAGCCTGAGAGAATACCCTGTAAGGATAAAATAACCGGTTGAAAATCAGATTTCGTGAACATATTTTGAATGGGGAATTCACTTCCCTCAACATGTATAATATCCGGCTGAAAATCAGAAATAATCCAATCGCGCTCCCCTTCCGAAATACTCTTTCCGCCGGGGTCCTCCACCACATAGCATGTAATATTATCCACTTCCTTTTTTAACCGGTTTACCTTCGGATAACTCATGGCTATTCCGATATGAACATCCGGCAATTCCTTAAGCTGCAGAACCATATTCATAATCCAGCCGCCAAAACCCCACTTTTTAATTTTAAGCTCGTCCGCAACAAAGGGAAGCTGCTGTGCCGTGACCCATAATATTCTCATTGCGCTCTCCTTCTATTCACTGTAATAATTTCTTAAATCCTGAATCAGCTGGCTTGTTCTCGCCTTTTTTCCTATGTTATTTAAATGAAATATGGTATCAAAAAAATAATTTGTCGGATAAATATAATCAGTAAAATCGGATATGACCGACGCTTTCAATTTTTCGGATAAGTCCTTCTTAAAACCAACATACACTTCATCCGAGGGCCTGTCCGGAGTATCGGCAATCGGGTATCCTGCAATTAGTAAGGTCGCTCCCCTCTCGGCTAAATAATCGTTTAAATCATTCAATCTCTGTGCTTCGCTATCCGAAATTGCAGGCGCCTGTATATCCCCTTCCTGAAACTCATATTCCAATCCCTCGTCCTCCCAATCAATATCTCCGTATTTATTGAAGGCAGAACGGCTATATACATTCTCGCCGTCCAAATTTCCAGTGTTTGACAGCCATTTATCAATACATTTCTTTAGATACACCGGATAAGCCTTTATCATCGGCTTTATATCCTCCCCCCTTAATATGCCCCATAGTTTAAAGTGATTTTCAATCGTTACCCAAGCCAATTCATAATTACTAATCATTTCCCCATCCCAATAATTTGTATGACAAATAATATAAATATCCCCTTCTCTCACATTGAATAAAGCCATTCTTTCCAAAAAAGCATTTCCCAAACTACCGTGCAGTCCCATATTGACAACAGGCATTCCAAGGGCTTCTTCTATCTCCTCTGACTCAATCCCAAACGCCAAATTGGAATTTGCCACCAAAACTATCTTAGGCTCTTCAATGCTTTCCAGTCTGTCCACCTTATCTATCAGGGAAGCCTGATAACTCAACAAATACTGTGGCGATAGGCAAAGTAAAAATCCCCCTACAAGAAAAAGCATTAAAAATAATTTAACAATAAATTTAACAACTTTAACAACTTTAATAACTTTATTAGAACTGAAAATAAATAAATTGTGTTTGCTCATGACCTATTCCGTATACTCCATGTATTAAAATAATCAACAATGCGACAATATATACAATCCAGCGATAAACAATCTGTTGTTTCAAAATCTTTGTTTTCCAATCTTGTCCGCAATACTGCAAGTAATCTGTAACCAGTAAAAACAAAAAGGAAAATAACAGTATTACTATATTTGAATAACTACCAAACATAGAAAGCAGATTATCACTGAATAAATAAGGCAGATAGAAATCGTCAAAAATTTTTTCCTGCATTTGAAATGCCGTTTCTAAGTCTCTTGCCCGAAAATACAGCCACATATAACAAACAGCGGCAAAGGTTAAAACTCTGCACAATATTTTCCATCCAAATGACGATGTATTAATTTTCAGTTTATAATTTAGTTTAGCAAAAAGCGGTTTAAGCAAGTCGTATAAAATTAAATAACACCCGTTACCCCCCCCCCACACGATATAGCCCCATGCGGCGCCATGCCATAAACCGGAGCTTAAAAATACAATCAGTGTATTCATATATTTTCTCAAGCGTCCTTTTCGGTTCCCCCCCAAAGGAATATATAAATAATCCGTAAACCATGATGTCAGAGAGATATGCCATCTCCGCCAAAAATCCTTGATGTTTGACGCTAAGTATGGAGCGTTGAAATTTTCCTGCAAGTGAAATCCCAAGACTTCGGCGCTCCCGATTGCAATTTGCGTATATCCATGAAAATCACAATATATTTGAAATGCAAACAGCACTATACACATTAATAGCATCATCCCGTTATATGAATTATAGTGAGACAATATGGGGTCAATAATGGATGCTATTCTATCGGCAATCACCATTTTCAAAATCAAGCCGTAAACCATTGTAAGCAGACCATGCCTCGCGCTTTCTACATGGAAATTCGTAGGAATGTTTATCTGCTTCAACAAGTTTTTCGACCTTTCGATAGGTCCTGCAACCAGCTGTGGGAAAAAGGAGATAAAAAGAGCATACTTTAAAATATTCTTTTCTGCGTAAATTTCACCTCTATATACGTCCATTGTATAACTCAGACACTGAAATATAAAAAACGAAATACCCACCGGCAGCAAAATATCAAACTCCGGCTTATGTAATTCAATACCGGCGCGAAGACATAAAGCGCTTATATTGTCAAATGCAAAATCAAAATATTTAAAGAAAAAAAGCACGGACAAATTTGTCGCAAAACTGAATGCAACAAATATCTTTTTCCAGCGATAAATTCTCTCTTTGTTCCATTTACTTCTTTTTACACGCTCAATAAGCAACCCGCTGATATACGTGACAAGCGTTGAAAAAATAATTAACAAAATATATTTTGCATTCCAGCACATATAAAAATAGTAACTGGCAGCCAACAGCCAAATATATCTTACTTTTTGGGGAATTATGAAATAAAGCAAAATGACTATAGGAAAAAATATTAAAAAATGCAGTGAATTAAAAAGCAAGCGCACAACCTCCTTTCTTTAAATAAACTCCTTGAAATCCTCCAAAAAATTGCGGTAATCAAAAAGCTCCCTCCGGATATTGTCTTTCTTTTTTTCTACTTTGCCCAAAAATTCCGAGGTAAAATCCGAGGTTTGGCCAATTAAAATACTGTTGTCTCCGTTAAGATACTCCTCAATGTTACTGAATCTGTTGGCGATTACAGGCGTGCCGCATGCAATTGTCTCAGGCACCTTGGTAGGAAAGCCCGCCTGCACTACCTTGTTCTGTTCACGGAGTATTATGGTCCAATCAACTCCTTTTGTCATTTGTATAACCTGTCTGTTGGACACCCTTCCCCAGAATTTCACATGGCTTCCTTCGTATTTGTAATGATACATTGTCTCAAATTGTTCCTTAGTGACACCTATAACATGCAGAAAAACCTGCCTTTTCTCCGCCGTCTTTTCTACGGTATCAATGATGACATCAAGTCTTTCCTTCTGTGCGCTTGGTGTTCCCGCGTATATCAGAGTCAACGTGTTTTCGTCCGACTGCGCCGGATAACCCTCTAACGCCTCCACGCTCCATTTGTCCTCATTCAAATCCACCAATGGCGGAATTTTAACGGTTTTCACCTTTGCACCGTAATAACGATATAAATAATCGCTGATAGCTATTATCCCGTCCAGTCTCGGATGCACATACCTCATCCTTAATTCACTGTCAAGCCCCTTCACTGTCTTAAACACGATATTTCCCTTGGGCACATACCATTCCGTAGCATCCGCATAACATTTTATACCCTTTCTTTTACAGAAGCGCCGTATGGCATTTAATGCCACAGCCGGATAATTATAAGCTATCACATAGCCTGCCTTGTATTCCTCGATAAGCCGCCGAACCCTTCTTCCGCTGAAGAGATATTTTCTTTGCGGTTCACGCTTATACTCAACGCACTCAAAGCCCTCGTAATTCACAAGCGCCGCCTGCGTCTGTCCGCCATTCGTCAAAGCGTTGACAAATATCACCCTATACCCCAGCTCCCTCAGTATTTTACCGTTTGACAGCACTCTCAAGGCCGCGGCATTTTTATCCGGAAGCTGAAATCCCCCTATATATAAAATCGTCTGCTCATGCATCGTCCTGCGTCTCCTTATCAGACTCGATTATGAAGGAACTTCGTCTCTCTCTTTTGAATAAATACGCTTCCGGCGGGAACCTCTCCCTTTACAATACTGCCGGCGCCGATTACCGCATTTTCTCCGATAACGCTTCCGCGTAAAATCACGGCGTCGGCTCCTATCCATGCGTTTGAACCTATTTTCACCGGACTTACCAGAAACTTGCCCGCCTTAATGCCCCCCTCGGCCTTGTAATCATGATCATGGTCATAAATCAAGACTCCTGGACCGAATTCGACTCCTTCCCCTATTTCGATTTTGTCACGGCAAAACACCATACAATTATAATTGAAGGATACGTTATCACTTATCACCAAACGGGCGTTTTTTCTCACCTTTATTTTTACTCCGCTATGCGCGCGGACTCTCCGTCCAAAGAAGATGCTCCCCCCCCTGTCCAGCTCGATACTGACGTTCGGTGAAAAACGCTCAACCCCCTTAAAGGAAAAACCGTTAAAATGAAATATTTTTAATACCACGCACCGTATAAACGATACAAAGACACTGATTAAATTATTTACTTTCCTATGCATCTATCAGCCCTCTCACCTTATTTATATAGGCCTGTACTACAATATCCCTTGAAAAATTTTTCTGCACATGCTCGCGCCCGCGGGCTCCCATTGCTTTTCTTTCCGAATTATCAAGCTTTAAAAAGTCCTCGATTTTCTTAACCAGCTCGTCCACGTTTCCGCCGTGATACATAAAACCCGTTACACCGTCAATCAACGTCTCCCTGCAGCCGGCATTATCCGTAGTTATAATAAATCTTCCCGAGCTTGCATTTTCCAAAAGTACGTTGCTCATTCCTTCCCCGTAAGTTGAAGGATGAATTATTGCATGCGCTCTCTCTATAAACGGCTTCACATCCTTTTGCTGCCCTCTGTAAAATACAATTTTTCGCTCTCCCAGATTCTGCAGCTCACTCTCGTAATGCTTCTCCGTAGGCTCGATAAATCCAAGTATATTAAACTCGGTATTCGGATATTTCTCCTTTATCCGTTTTGCCGCTTCAATATAATCGTCCACTCCTTTATCGTGAAGCACCCTTCCTATATAATTAAATACAACCTTTTCTCCTTCTATCCCGTTTCCGCCATCCGGGTAGCTTTGCAACGGAAATCTTTCCGTATTGACACCCGAACCCGGAATCAGCTGATAGCTTCCCCTCACCAGCTTCCTCTTCAAAGCCAATTTCATATTTTCCTCGTTTTGAAAAAAAACACAGCCGGATTTTCTGAAAGCAGCCTTAAATAAAAACAGTATGAAAATTTGCAGCGCCTTATTCATACACAGCACACTGCCAAGTCCGGTCACATTATTAATATACGAAATCCCAAGACCCGCCGCCGCCAGACTTCCATAGACATTCGGCTTTGAAGTATAAGTGAGAACCACATCCGGTCGATATTTGCACATCATTCTGCGATAGTGTAACAGCAATTTTAAATCGGAAACGGGATTCGTTCCCCTTCGGTCGATAAATACATCCTCATGCTTAAAACGACTGTTCTTCATCAGCTCAAGCTTTTCGCCGTAAGGGCAGGAAACCAAAACATTAAAACCCGCATCCTCCAAGCCTTCTACCAATTCCTTCCTAAAACAATATACATCATCATCATGATTTGTAAGCAGCGCCACAACGGGCTTTTTTCTGTTGACAGATTTTTTCATACCGTAAGCTCCTTAAGCTCCCTTCTAATCGCCTAATACCGCTATCATGGTTTTCAATAATGTTCCCATTTCCCGCAGACAGCTAAATTTTCTTATGCTCTCCAAATTATACTTCATCTTTTCAGGCAAAACCTCGTTGACATATACTTTATCCACATCCTCGGCATTTTCCAGCAACTCGGCTTCATCCTTATACCGGATGCTAGCCTCTGAAGTAACTCCCGCCGGCAGCAACAATGTGGCGAACATTTCAGGCGTATATTTTTTTACATAATAGGTGCTTTCGGGACGTGTGCCGCAAAAGCTCATATCGCCCGCAATAATGTTGATTAACTGCGGCAGCTCATCCAAACGATATTTTCTCAAAACAGCCCCTATTTTAGTTATCCTGTTGTCATTTCGGACCGTTACCTGCGAGCCGACCTTATCCGCATTTACTGTCATTGTTCGGAATTTGAGGATTTTGAATTTTCTTCCGTACTGAGTAATCCTCTCCTGTCGGTAAAGAAATCCCCCTTTAGAATCCAAAACGATTAATACCGCAATGATAAGCATGGCCGGAAACAAAATGAACAGCAGCAATATCGCCGCCGCAAAGTCAAAAGCCCGCTTTAAAAACAGGCTGAGCTTTTTCTTTCTCAGTCTGTCATAATATGGTCGTACGGCTTTTGTTCTCATATAACCCGGCAATTCTTCCCATTCTCTCAACATTTTCTCTCGCACCACCGCTCTCAATGTCTGTTTATTTACGGTTTATCCTTTCCATATTCCTTAACCAGTCGGCCAAAATGCTTAATCACATAATCTATCTCTTCATCCGTCAATCTGGTGTGAAGGGGTAAAGTAATCTCGTTTTCAAACCTCGCATACGCATTAGGGTAGTCGGAAATATCAAAACCCCTACGCTTATAAGCCGTCATCATAGGCAAAGGCTTATAGTGTACATTGCAAACCACCCCTGCCTCTGCCATCTTCATAATCATCTCATGTCTCTGCTCCAAGGTGATTCCCGGAATTCTGGTTATATATAAATGACCCGAGGACTGATATGTCTCATTATAATGGTTTAAAACCTCTACTCCTAAGGGTCTTAATGCCATATCATATTTTCCGATAATCTGTTTTCTTCTTGCAAGAAGACCGGCATATCTTTTCATTTGCGCAAGCCCCATGCCTGCCATGATATCTGTCATGTTACATTTATAGGATGTGTCCAGTATATCGTATTCCCATGCGCCAAGCTGCGTTTTTGCCAAAGCGTCCTTTGACTGTCCATGTAAGGAAAGCAGCTGGTATTGACGGTAAATGTCCTCGTTATCCACTCCGCTAATATTTTTCCAGACAACGGCTCCGCCTTCCGCAGTCGTAAAATTTTTTACCGCATGAAAACTGAAATTACTGAAATCCGCTATACTTCCCACTGCTTTTTGGCGTCGTCTGGCTCCGAAGGCATGAGCGGCGTCCGCCATAACAATGACCCTGCCGACGGCCTCCTGTAATTTATTCGCCGGACGGAATAAATGCTTTTTACTTTCCACAATAGAAAATATCCTGTCATAGTCGCAAGGAATTCCTGCTAAATCTATGGGAATTATCACCTTAGTATTCTCGTTTATTGCCTCTGCCAGCTTATCATAATCCATTTCGAGAGAATCGCTCTGCGTATCAATCAAAATTAACTTTGCCCCAACATGGCACACAACAGAGGCGCTTGCCGTATATGTATAGGCACAGGTTATCACTTCGTCACCTGCCGACACCCCCAGCAGCCTAAGCGTCATTTCCGCACAGGCTGTCTGTGAATTAAGGCACACCGCCCTGTCGACCTCACAAAACTCGGCTATTTCCTTTTCTAATTGTTTTGTTTTCGGTCCGGTAGCAATCCAGCCCGAACGAAGCACCTCTACCACTTGTTCTATCTCCGCCTCACTGATATCAGGAGGCGAGAACGGAATTTTCATCTCACAAGACATACTAATCCTCCATACCGGAGCGTTTTTTGCGCAGGCACGCGAGCATACTTGACATTTCAGACTGCGGTTTTAATCTGTAACGCTCCAATCCTAATAACTTTTATGCTTTATACAAATTACTTTGCAATAACTATCTCTTTAAAGGCAAAATAAAATGCCACTGTAGAAATCAAACCGGTTCCCCACGAAAATTCTAACAGACCGAATACGGGAGGAACTAGTATGATAAAAAGACATGCATATGTCTGCGCGTCCCTTTTCTGCCACCCCTTCTTCGTAAGCCTTCCTATTCCCCACCAAATAAATACAATAAATAATAGCATTACCGGCCAGCCAAAATTTATGCCATAATCTAAATAAATATTGTGTGTATCTTGAATCCAGTGCTTTTCCAACAGCTGAAATCCCTGCTCGTCATAAGGACTTCCCCTAAAAGACAAGTGGTCAAAATACCATTTATATATCACATATCTCACCAAAAAGGCATTATTTGCCTCTCTGCTCGTCAACACAGGAATTTTATCTTGATTTGTTTCTGTCTGCCCGTCTTCAAAGGCTCTTTCGGTGTCTTCCACATTGTTGGCCAAATACTGGAAGCTCTCTGCCGGCAGATAATCCGCCGACGAAGCGATTTTAATCCCGTCATCATATTGCAATTGCTGATTAGTACCGATAAACTGTTCATATGAATACGAAGTCTTCTCTAGCTTTCCGAAAATACTCTGCAATAATTCTTCAAAATTCACATACTTTTCCGAGCTCCTATCATCCCAAGAGTGTACCCGTTGTTCGGAATAGCCCTCCTGATAATAAAACAGCACATGAGGGTGAATCGTCGGAATATATCGCACGGCAAGATATGTCAGCGGAAAAGCAATCAAAAAAATTGCAACCAATAGCAGCCCTGTCCTAAAAAAGACCTTTTTCCCGCGTATTCTGCAATACGCCGCCAAAAAGAACAATGTAACGATAAAGGTAGTAAGATATCCGGAACGACATATTGTCATAAAAATAAAGGAATAGCATACTCCTGCGAGCCCAAAATAAAAGAACCTTACCGGTCTGTTTTTGTTCTCCTTTATTGTATAAATCATTTTTGCCAAAATAGCTGCCAGACACATACATAGAAACATACAATTATGGTTCGGGTTACAAAAATTCCCATAATAGCGAACCCTGTCATACGGCCGGAACAAAAGCGAATGCGACTGAATAAATATAAATCCCAATATAATTCCGTCCACCATTCCCCAAATCATATTCTCTCGCTGAACGGACGTTTGTTCCGTCATATAGTAACATAGAAATAATATAAAATAGCACTCCGGCCACAGATAATCACTTCTGGAACAAATCATCAAAATCATCATAAGCGCCCAGATAAAAAAAAGCGGCAGAAAAAGTCTGGGGCGGTATTTCTCCAGAAAAAAACGAATAGCCGTATGGATGAGACAATAACCCATCAAAAAAATGCCCAAGGCCGTCACAATAATTCCGGCGCTCAAAAACTCTTCGCTATTGCTGATTACAAAGGGCACAAAAGCAATACACAGAACACTGCCCAAAATACTCCAGCCAATATACACAAGCTTATATTTTACGAAGTCCTTCCACTTGTAATGAGTAAACAAAATAATCGGCATCAGCACGCCAGGCAAACATCTTGAAAATTCTATAATACCCGTGTTCCACGCAGCAGTCTGTATTTGCTGGGTTGCTATACACACTGCGAGGAAACAGAACGAAACTATCAGTCTTTGAGAATTTATTCTGTTTGAAAGTTTTTTAATGAATTGCATCATAATCCTTTCGTATTACTCATTGTTAACGATATTCGTACATTAAAGCCGGACAGTACCCTCACCCTGCTGCTTTGCATTATTTATAACGGCAAATCTCATCTGCTATATCATAGCACATAGCCTTATAAATGGCAAGCATACGGCAAACCGACAGCCTTTATCATCTACTCCTTGCGGTTTTAACTGGCGTTTCCTCATTATACTGATAAGTCGGTACGATTTCCTGTACATCCTTACGGATATCCGCAGTCTCCGACTTGGCGTCCTCACCCAGCTTGTCCAGCTGCTTTCTAAATTTTCCCTCGTCAAATTCGATGGGCCTGCCTATGAAAATCATCTTATTGGCAGTCTTCTTCAAGCCCTCCTCGCTCATAAGAAGTTCCTCATACATCTTCTCGCCGGGGCGCAGGCCGGTGAACTTAATCTCGATGTCCTCCCCCACCTTATAGCCTGACAGCTTAATCAGATTTTTAGCAAGATCAACTATTTTAACAGGTTCTCCCATGTCTAAAACAAAAATCTCGCCGCCCCTTGCATAAGCTCCCGCCTGAAGCACAAGCGATACCGCCTCGGGTATTGTCATAAAATATCTGATAATATCAGGGTGCGTTACCGTCACCGGTCCTCCCTCCGCAATCTGTTTTTTAAACAGGGGAATTACGCTTCCGTTGCTCCCCAGCACATTTCCGAAACGAACCGCCACAAAATTAGTGTTTGAGTTCTGATTCATCATTTGGATTACCATCTCGCAAATTCTCTTGGAGGCTCCCATAATATTGGTAGGATTAACTGCCTTATCCGTAGAAATCAAGACAAATTTCTCCGCCCCATACTTGTCCGCCGCCTGCGCCGTCTTATAGGTTCCGAAGACATTATTCTTAATCGCCTCGTTCGGACTTACCTCCATAAGCGGAACATGCTTGTGCGCCGCCGCATGATAAACGATATTGGGATGATATTTCTTGAATATAGCGTTAATCCTGTTCGTATTGCGCACGGAAGCAATCAGCACAACAAGATTTAACTTCGGATATTTACGGATTAATTCCTGCTGTATCTCATAAGCATTATTTTCATATATATCCACAATGATAAGCTGCTTCGGATTATGCCCGGCAATCTGCCTGCATAGCTCGCTCCCGATAGAGCCGCCTCCTCCCGTTACCATAATCACCTTGCCGCTCACATAATTCAATACTTCCTCCGTATTAATCTGAATGGGGTCTCTGCCTAATAAATCCTCAATTTCAACTTCCTTCAGCTTTGCTACCGACACCTCTCCGTTTATCAGCTGATAAATCCCGGGCAATGTCAAAAGCTTACATCCGCTCTCCTTACAGATATCCAAAATTTCTTTTTTGCTTTTTGTATCCGAAGACGGAATGGCATAGATAATTTCCTCCACCCCATACTGAGAAACTGCATCCAAAATCTTATCCCTGCCCCCAATGATAGGAACGCCTCTGAGCAGCTTCCCATGACACCCTGCATGGTCGTCAATAATACATTTCACCTGAATATTCAAATATTGGCTGGTCTCTATCTCCTTCATTATGGCATTGGCCGCCGCCCCTGCGCCAATCAACATCACATTTATTTTTTTACCGCCGTTTAGCAGGTCGTTCCTCTTCATATTTACAATACGCAGAATACGATAGCTGAAACGAATGATACATGTAAAACCAAAGAGCAGAAACCAGTATATTACATAATAGCTTCTTGGCATCCTGCAATCAATGGCATAGCTTACAATCAACTGCCCTATCGCCACGCAGGTAGTGGCAAAAACAATATTCACAAGCTCTGTGGCGCTGGCATACCGCCATACGCTTTTATAGAGCTTCCATAAAACAAAAAACAGCAGCATAGTAAACAAATTAATAGGAATCATGCGCTCAAATCGCACCATATATATATGCGGTATTTCTTTAAAGCTGAATTCAAAACGAATATACAGCGCCGCAAAGGAAGCCACAATCGTGGACATCAAATCCAACAATATCAACGCCAGAATACGATTCATCGGTATCCGTAAAAAATTATTGTTCCTGCTCATTTACAATATTTCCTCTCCATGCCACAAACAGCATTGTAATACTAAGGCTTCCCACTCCCCATGAATACTCAAACATGCCAAACACTATAGGAATTAAAATAAAGAAAAAAAATCCCACGGCATATTCGGAGCCTTTTGTGCAGTATTGCCTCTTATAATCTACACAGCCTCCGATTGCCAGACAGGCAAATAATACCATAACAATAATACCAAAATCCGTACCAAACTGCAAAAAAATGTTATGAGCATGTCCTACCCAAAAAACGGGCGATATCTGAAAGCCCTGCTCCTCATAAGGCTGCCCCCTGAGCTTCAGATTCTTAAAATAATACTTATAAATGGTGCTTCGTATTATATAGGAATCCTTGGCCTCCTCCTCGGTCAAAACCGCTTCCCTGCGCTGCATCTGCGGCATAGCCGTAGATTCTACTGCTGATTTTGCAATTTGAACTCTTTTTATATCCGGCGGCGTCTCGGGCAAATTTTTCACTAAATCCTCCACGCTCCTGACAATGCGTCTCTGCGCCGCATCAAAAAATTCGTCGACGTCAACAAACTTCTCCGAATCCCATTTATTCCATGAATGCACTCTGTCTTCATTCCATTCACCGTAGAACCAAAGCACATGATGAAACATAGGCGGCAGATACCTTGCGGCGCTAAAGCACACAGGGAACGCAAGAGCAAAACAAACCGCCAGAGCGGCGCCGTTCCTGATATACCTCTTCTTTTTTTCTAGTCTGCCCATAAATGCCAAAAACAAAACTGCCATAATAAAAGCGGTTATCCAGCCGGAACGCCCGATTGTCATAAATTCAAAGGCCAGCAGGACTCCGGCCCCCAACCAATAATACAGCTTAATCCATTTACCGCAATGCTTCTTGCTAACATATACAAGCTTCGTGAGCACTGCCCCCAGCACCTCCAGATAATATAAGGAATTCCAGTTCGGATTGGCAAAAAAGCCTTTGTATCTTGCGTCCACGCAGTCATAAGGTCTTAGCACAAAGCTATGACCCTGAAAAATAAAAAAACTCAAAATGACGCCGTCCAACATTCCGTGGAACAAATCGGCCTGCTCCTGTCTGGTAAAATCCGTCAGATAAAAACATCCGAACATTACAAAATAGCAAAAAGGCCAAAGATAGCCTCCTCCCGAAACTATCATAAGCAGCATCATTGCGCACCATAGCGCCGCAAATTTGCGGTTGAATTGGGGGTTATGCTTTTCTACAATGACTTTAATATAAGTGCAAATCACAATATAACCAAACAATACCGCATCCACAATCAGCACCAGCAAATCAACGGAATACGGCACATGCCCTCTGCCCAAAAAGTAAACAAAGGCTCCGCCAAGGACGCCCGTAACGGTCCAAACCAGATACGCAAGCCGGTATTTTTTGAACTCCTTCAGGCTATAATGGGAAATAATAAGCGCCGCCATAACCACTCCCGTTAAATCCCGGAAGGTTTCCCTCCCTCCGTCCAAGCCCGAACAGTTTTTCACCCGATTATCAATCAGGCAAAAAAAGAAAAAACCTAACGTATACAATATTCTTTTCCAAGGCAGAACATGAGGAAGCTCCTTAAGCTTTCTAGTCGGTATAATCACTTTATTCTACCACCTACCCGTTTTAATTGCAACTATTTACAAGTATAGTTCTCAAATACCAAACAAGGAATCAAACCCTTTTATACATAGTCCGATTCCTTATCCTTCATACTATTTATCTAATCCGGAGAAGAGCGGACGCCACTCCTTTCCCTTCCTTTTTCTATGCTTTCACAAGAATGTCAGCGTATATGTCGCGGTATTCCATGCAAGCATAATCAACTGTTGGGAATTATCATAACCCAAAATACCGTTTTCCATTCTTTGATCCGACCGGTTTTCTTTTCTTTTTCCTCTTAATACCTCTAAACCTCTTCCCACACTATTACGCCTGCTCATCGCAAAATGCTTTTGCTGCCTCTCTGATTACCCTTGGTTTGTATTGCAAATTTCTTTGCCAGCCAGTATCTTTTGGGCATACAACGCGCAGCTTTTCATTTTGCAACCGTTGAATTCATAGACTTTTCCGTCTTTTTAGGATATACTATATACTTGACAGCATACTTAAAGGCATGTTGCTTAATACTATTTATCATAGGAATATCGGAGTATAAATTATGGGCTTTTTTCAGGATTTTTTTAACAATACGGTCTTTCTTGCCGCTGCGGCGGGCTGGGTTGTAGCACAAATTTTAAAAACGCTGATACACATGTTTTTTACCAAGCGGTTTGTAGCCGAAAGGCTGGTTGGCAGCGGAGGTATGCCCAGTTCACACTCGGCAACCGTATGCTCCTTGGCAACGGCCTCCTGCATCAAATTCGGCGCCGGCAGCTTTGAATTTGCCATATCACTTATTCTTGCCATTATCGTCATGTATGACGCCATGGGCGTGCGCAGAGAGACCGGCATACAGGCGAAGCTTCTTAACGATATCATACAAATATTTGCCGACATGGGTCGCAGCGAGATTTCAGCCAATGACAAGCTCAAGGAATTTATAGGGCATACCCCCTTGCAGGTGCTTGCCGGCGCTATACTTGGCATACTGATAGCGCTTATTGTGTGCGGTTTTTAGTTCTTTCGGCCAATTATTAACATTCCTTAATTTTCCACCAACCGATTAGACTAATTCAGTCTTTTATGTTATACTATGAAGGTCTGATAATATAATAATTTCAGGATTAATGCGCATTGCCTACGCAGTTATGCTTCGGCATGGAAGATTAGCGTGTAAAATATTTTTTACACCGCGCTTTGTGTCTGCGCGCTGCCCGGCACAAAGCAGTCTATGCGCATGGTCTCGGCAAGCCGAGCCAATAAAAGCGGCGCAGAAATGAGGTTTTATATGAAAAAAATTAAGACAGGAATTATTTTAACGGCATTGTCCCTGTTTTTGTGTGCCTGCTCCGATGATTCCGCTAAGATTAAAAGCCCCATCATCGTAGACGAAAGCTCTGTTGAGGTACCGGAAAGCAGCAGCGTGGAGGATAGCGGCGAAGCGCCCTCCATTGACGGCACTGCAGAGGACGATACCAATCCTCCCCATCCCGGTATGGTGCGCAGCCGTCTGACCAACGAGTGGGTGGATGAGGATGTAGCGCAGACCAGACCCATTGCTGTCATAACCCCAAACGAAAAAGACGCCTTTCCACAATATGGCTTGTCCAACGCTTCCATTCTATACGAGGCAAACGTTGAGGGTCGAATGACCCGAATGATGGCGATTTATGAGGGCTGGGACTCCTTGGAAAAAATAGGAAACATCAGAAGTCTTCGTTCCTATTATGCATATTGGGCTTTTGAATGGGATGCATTTATTGTACATTATGGCGGACCTTCCCTGTTTATCAACGATTTAATTTCACAATCCACTACACAGCATTTAGATGGAGATGCCGGCGGCGCCGACGCTGCGGCATTTTACCGCGACAACAGCCGCAGCATGCCCCATAACGGTTATGCTACAGGAGCCGGACTTCTGGATGCAATTACGCAAAAGGATTACAGTCTTTCCTATCGCGGTCTGGCCGATAAAGACCATTACCAATTTACAAACAAGGCAAAACCCAATACTTTAGAGCAGTACGGTTCCGATGCCAAGAATGCAACCTATATAGATATGTCAGGCTGCTATCCTTTAACAAGATGCTATTTTGAATATAATGACGCCGACGGATTATATTATCGTTCACAGCATTTGTCAGGCTCTTCGGACGGCCCCCACCTTGACGCCGGTACCGGAGAACAGTTAAAATTCAAGAACATTATAGTGCAGAATACAAAGCATGAGGAAATTGGCGGAGGCTATCTGTCATTCCAATGCCACGACAGCACAAGAGACGGCTGGTTCTTTACCGGCGGCAAGGGCATTCATATTACTTGGGAAAAATCCACCGATTATGGCGCTACCAGATATTATGATGACGACGGCAATGAAATCGTACTTAATACCGGTAAAACCATGGTATGTATTGTAGAGGACGGAGACTCCTTTACTTATCGTTAAACAAAAAGCCCTGCGCTTCAAAAATAAACGAAGCGCAGGGCTTTTATATTTCTTTAAAAACTAATTTCCAAGACCCAGTCTGTTGATTGCAGAGAAAATTGCTCTCACGGAGGCTCTGGTGATATTGGAGCTCACGCCAACTCCGTAAGTAACGCTTCCCGTGTTAATATCCAAAAGATGAATATATGCCGCCGCCTGAGAGTTCGCACCGCTTTGTAATGCATGCTCCTCATAGTCCAACACCTTGATTCCGATACCCAGTTCTTGTGACAGACCTCTCTGAACCGCATCAATGGGGCCGTTACCGATTGCCTCAAATGTTTTCTCTTCACCGTGGTTCGTATATACCACCGTCACCCTCGTATCAAACTCCGACTGCACGGAACCGCTCAAATCATCTACCTTCAGTCTTCTGAAATGAATGGGTTCTTTTTTATCCATATATTCTGCCTTAAAGCTATCCATAATCTGGTCGGGCGTCACTTCACCCTGCTTTTCGGAAATGCTCTGAATCACATTAGCAAATTCCTTGTGCATAGCCTTGGGCAGCTTGAAGCCAAAGTAGGTATCCATAATAAAGGCAACCCCGCCCTTACCGGACTGTGAATTAATACGCACAATAGGCTCGTATTCTCTTCCTATATCCGCAGGGTCTATAGGCAAATAAGGCACCTGCCATATTTCGCTGTTTTTCTCCTTCATCGCCTGCACACCTTTGTTGATGGCGTCCTGATGAGACCCTGAAAATGCCGTAAACACCAGCTTGCCGGCATAGGGATGCCTCGGGTGAATCGGCAGCTTACAGCAGCGCTCATAAATTTCGATAATTTCATTGATATGCTCAATATTCAACATGGGATTGATTCCCTGAGAAAACATATTATAAGCAATATTTAAAATATCTACGTTTCCGGTACGCTCACCGTTTCCAAACAGCGTTCCCTCCACTCTGTCCGCTCCCGCCAGCATTGCAAGCTCTGCGCTTGCAACCCCGGTTCCCCTGTCGTTATGGGGATGTACGCTGACAATAATACTTTCCCTGTTATCCAAATGCTTAATCATCCACTCTATCTGATCCGCATACACATTGGGCGTATTCATCTCCACCGTAGAGGGAAGGTTTATAATCATAGGATTTGCAGGCGTGGGATTCCATGTTCCCGAAACCGCATTACACACTTCCAACGCATAGTCAAGCTCGGTTCCCGTGAAGCTCTCCGGTGAATATTCAAGAATAATTTTACCCGGGAATCTCTCGGCACGCTCCTTTACCATTTGCGTTCCCTTTACCGCAATCTCCGTAATATGTTCTCTATCCATGTGGAACACCACATCCCTCTGCAGGGTTGACGTGGAATTATAAATATGCACAATTGCCTGCTTGCATCCTTCTATTGATTCAAAGGTCCGGTCAATCAATTCCTCCCTGCACTGCGTCAGAACCTGAACCACAACATCATCCGGAATCAGCTTACGGTCTACCAGCTGACGCAGAAAATCATATTCTATCTGACTTGCAGCCGGAAATCCGATTTCAATCTCCTTAAACCCAAGCTTAATCAAAAACTGAAACATCTCAATCTTCTCTTCCACCACCATAGGGTCGATAAGAGCCTGATTGCCATCACGTAAATCTACACTACACCAAATGGGAGCTTTTGTAATCTCCTTATTCGGCCACTCCCTGTCTCGGTAATAAACTACCGGATTTTTACGATATCTTTCATAATTTAACATGCTTACCTCCAAAAACAACAGCTCATCCTTTGGATGAGCTGCCTTTTATTCTCCCAGTCCACTCTCCACTGCCGTGACTAAGGTTTTTAGCGCCTCTTCTTCATCTTCGCCCTCACAAACAAATTCAATTTCATCCCCACACTTTACACAGGCGCCAAGCACGCTCAAAACGCTCTTGGCATTAGCCGTACTGTCACGAAACGAAAATGTAATCAACGATTTAAACTGCATCGCTTCTTTACATAAAATACCTGCCGGTCTCAAATGTAACCCGGTAGGGTTTTTGATAACCACCTTCTGCCTTACCATAAGCCCTTCCTCCAGTTTATTATATATCTATCTTCAGATCCGAGTCTTTCAACCCCTATAATTATTTTAATACCCTTTAACTATAACATGATTAAGATTTAACCACAAGCATATTTTATTTTATGAGGGTATAGCTGACAGGCCAAACCCGCAAGCATCCTCTTCCCGTTTGAAAACGCCTTTGTCGCAGCCGCAGCAGCTAACTCCTACTGCTGCTCCTGCGTCTTCCTATGAACGGTAATCTGTGCCGTAACCTGATTTTTTATAATGACATCCTCTGTAAGATTAAAGGTTATAGGCATGGAATATACACCGTCCTCAAGCTCGGTTATCTCCTGCTCCTCCATCCATGCGGCGACGTCAATAACACCGCTAACCGCAGCCTGCCGCAGGGGGTCAATCACAGCCGTCAACCCTTCTACCTCCAAGGTGTATGCTTCTATATCCTCGGGCAGACCCGCCGTAAATTCCTGCGGAACATTAATGATGCCGATATTGCCTTTTGCTATATTTAACGTCTTTTCCGCTTTGGGCTCAATATATACCATAGCGACTATTCTTCCGTTGAAGGAGCCGTCTGCCAGCCTTACATTATCCGGCAGATATTCTTTAATATTTATTATTGAGGATACACTGTCAACAGCGCCTGTAATATTCAACTCCTCCTGAGGTATGCTGATTTTGTTTACATTGGCAAGGACAGAAGGAATACCCGCTATCTCCACCGTCGCAGGACTGCATTCTACCACGCCCGTTTCCATAAATCCCTCGGCAGGCATTCCCATGGCGTTCAGTTCAATCGGAACAGATTTGGTTGCAAGCACATATACGGACATATGCGCATAATCTACATTTTTAATGAGATTATCCTGCTCGACCGCATTATCCTCCTTATCATAAAGCTTAATCTCTACATTTGCCGATAAATCGGTGGTTGCGCCGCTTACGTCGATTTCAACCTTGGCATAGTTCACCCGTTCAACTACCGATTTCGGACCCGTTATCTCAATCATGGTCTGATCCGGAGCCGCATTGGCAATCATATACCCCTCGGCTACCTCTCCTATAACACTGCTTGTCAGTTTAACCCATTTACTCTTCTTATCCTCTACGCTCAAGCGCACCACATCATGATTACCCTCGATGGATACTGTCTCTGCATTTTGAACATAATAGCTGATTGCTATAGTATTAATATCAGTCAGCTTGCTCACATCCGCCTCCGCCACTATATCGCTGGGCCTTAGCTGTGCTATAATACTGCGCGGCGCCTCAACCGTCACACGCACCACATCCGTATTGTCAAGCACCTCATATACCTTGCCTTCCTTATCCAAAAGCTCGGTATTTATTAGATTCACTCGAATATTGCTAAAGTATGTGGTATCCTTGGGATTATTGATTGTCACCACCAAAAACCAAAGTATAAACGCAAGTACCAGAGAAGCAAGCTTTAACCCTAAATTATGTGTTAATCTCTTCTTCATTTTTTAGTCTTGTTCCTTCCCTTCCATTTACGTCTGGGCTTATTGTCGTCGGTTTCCTTCATGAGAATTCGATGCATACAGCTTTTCAGCTCCTCCGCATCCAGATTTCTATCCAGCTCTCCCTCATAAGCCACACTTATTTTGCCGGTTTCCTCGGACACAATTATTGTCAGGGAATCTGTCACCTCGGAAATACCAACGCCCGCTCGATGTCTTGTTCCCAACTCCTTACTCAGCCCCAAATTATCGGAAAGGGGCAGATAACAGGTAGCCGAAACCACTCGGTTGCCGCTCACGATAACCGCACCGTCATGAAGGGGCGTATTATGCTCAAATATATTAATCAAAAGCTGGCTGGTAACTATACCATCCACATCTATTCCCGTTCTCTCATAATCCTTCAGGGATACCTTCTGGGCAATGACAATCAGGGCTCCCGTCTTCACCTTCCCCATCTCCACACATGCCTTGACAATTTCGTTAATCGTCTTTTCGGAGAACAGGCCTTCCTCCCTCCGGCTGGTATCAAAGGGCAGCACGCTTCTCCAAAGGCTTTTATTCCCTAGCTCCTCCAAAGCCTTACGCAGCTCCGGCTGCAATACCACAATCAAAGCCGTCACCACAAAGCTAAGGGCATTCTGCGCCATCCAGAGAATTGTGTACATCTTGAAGAAAAATGCCAGAAGGATAAAGATACAGATGACAATAAGCCCTTTCAGCAGAGCCCATGCACGGGTTTTTTTCATCCACACTAAAATATAGTACAACAAGAGGGCGACAATCAAAATTTCCAAAATATCGCCTAAATCCATTGTCGTCCTATATATACTAAATCTTTTTAGATAGTCGGATACCGTTTCAAGCCACCGCATTTTGCTTCAATCCCTGCTCTTAGTTTTATAAATCGTCAAAATCCTCAATATTATCTTCCGTCATATTGCCGTTGATGGTTAAACTTCGCCCGCCGTTTGCATGTTCTCCCTTGCGGCCGTAGGAGCTCTGGCCTCTTTGTCTTTGGTAGGCGCCCTCACCCCTTGCAACGGAAGTATGCTCCGTAACAACACTCCTTGTGCTGCTTCTGCCGCCTGTGCCGGCAGTATTTCTTCCTCCGGCAGCGGCAGGTTTTCTCTGCGTGTTAATCCGCTTCACGGTCTTTGTCTGAACCGCCACCGTCATCTTGGGAACAGCCTTGACATAATAATAATATTCGTCGTCTTCAAATTGCACCTTTTCCGTTCTGCTGTAATCTACGCAAAAACGGAAAAACTCTATAACCTTAGCTGCCGCAACTGCCGCAATGGAACCCAATATAGCGTTAATGACCGAAATATTGGTATCATAGAGCAAATCGCCCACCAATAAAATCACCAAGTCAATTATGGCTCCTGCTACCATAGCTATGGTCCATGAATAGTCCACCGACATTCTGCGGATCAAATAGACCACAATCACTGTTATGGCAAATGCTACCACCATCACAAGCATGGCCTTATTATCCAATATGCCGTCCACAATCATACGTATCTTAGCCGTTGCTTCCTCCTCGCCCATAGTGCCGATGGTAGAAGCGCTTCCTGCCACAACATTAAGCAAATAGTAAACTATCACTCCGCAGCCTACCGATACCGCCGCCACCGGCGTGCCGATAAGCCCCATAACAACAGGAATAATATAAGGTACCTTGAATATGCAAAGCAGAGGGGTCAGAACCACCACCAGCGAATCCTTGGGGCTAAACCTGAAAAACAGCAAAAACATTACAAGATATACACAAAGCCCTACTACTGCAACCTCCAAGGACAAAGCATACATATGCAGCATGGTAAAAACCACCGACAGCAGAAGGATACAGCCTGTTGGCAAAAAGGAACACATAAGGGAAACAATCAGCACAATAGCTATATTGTCCAGCTTCGTCATATATCCCAGCTGTCCGTTTATTGTGTTAAATACTATAAACGCCAGCAAAAATTTGGCTATCGGAATGATAAACACTTCGTTTTTGCTGTAAATCAATTTTATCTTTTCTCTTAATTCCAGTAAACCAGTCATTATTTCCTCCAAGCCGATGCCGATTTATTGACGCTCATTATACATGGCATTCAGCTTCTTCAAATTATGATAATAACATTTTAGGCTTCTTTTGGCCTTCGCATAGCGGTAAGAGCAAATCACATAGGCCAGCGAGCTGTAAATTACCACGGTTACCCCATAATAAATAAGCACGCTCCGGGCAAAGTCCAAAAGATCCATTTTGTAAATATCCTGCATAAAATTTTCAAAATCATAAAAAATAAACAGCGCAAACACAATGCCAAAAGCAATGGTCGCACTTAAAGCAGATTTTAATACCTGTATGGCAATGTAATCACTGCGAAAATAATTACCGATTTCCACATTTTTTTTGCCTTCATTTTCTTCATACGATGCCATCTGGGTCATCAATATAATTCGTTCTTCGTTTAACATCAACAACCCTCCTAGAGAAATCTCATCTTAGGGTTTTCTTTGTCCGTTCCCTTAGGCTTAAGTTTGGTCTTAGGCTTATTTGCATCCAATATATTTTGAAAGCCCATAGACATATTTAATTTGCATTTTTCGCAAAATTTACCTGAGCGTATAGGCTCTCCGCAGCTCTCACAATTTAAGTATATGGCAGAATTTTCCGTAACCTCCAAACGTTCTTCACGAAGCCATTGCTGTATCTGTGACGTGGGTACGTCGCACACTTCGGACACCTCCTGCATGCTCACGCCGGGATTCTCGCGAATAAATTCCTTTACCTCCTGAAACTTGCTTTCCATCTTTTCCTTGCACGCCTGACACAAAATTGTTCCGCCCAAATAGTTGAAGATACGTCCACAATTCACGCAATTCCTAACATTCATAAATTATCCTCCCATTATCAGAAGCACATGTTAAATTCCTTCTCCACAGGCAAGAGTGACAAAGTATATGTTCTTCACACCGCACTTCTCCAGCGCCGCGCTTACCTCATCAATAGTACTACCCGTAGTGTATATGTCATCTACCACTATAACTGTATCTAATTTTACATCATTTCGCGCCACAATGAAAGCTTTTTTCAAATTATTTTGACGTTCTTTAGGATTTAATCGTTTTAGAGGGATCGTATTCTTCACTCGGACCACAATATTACCATAAACAGGAATATTCATATGGCTTCCTAATACATCCGCCAACAGCTTTGCCTGATTATACCCCCTTTTGCGCCGGCGCTTCCTGTGCAGCGGAACAGGCACCAGCCCGTCAGGCTTTACGCTGCGGATGAAATCTCCCAGAAACACAGCGGACTCCTCTCCGAAGAATGCCGCATACTCTCTTCGCCCTTTGTATTTAAAACGATAAATGGACGACGCCGCACTGCTATACTCATAAAGCGCTCTGCCTCTGATAAACCTATGCTCTATCCTCCTACAGTCGCTGCAATATTCCTGCTCTCTCCACAGCTTTTTGCCGCACTTCATACACCACGGCGGTGTCAGCGGCTTTAGGCGCTTCATGCACTCTAAGCATATCTTTTCTCCAAACGAACGCACAATTTGGTCGCACACCGGACAGCGCAATGGAAAAAGCAGCTGCAGGCATACTTTAATTCCGGCTTTTACATAAAACTTTATTCTGATTTCCTTTTGCATGGGTCCTCTTCTTCCGACCCTCTCCCATTCTCCCAAAACTCCGATATTCTTTGTGCAAGTGCCGTATATCGCTTGTTTTCACTTACATTATCAATCATATCTCTCACCGTGTCGCTACTGCCCAAAATAGTGACGCAGCCCCTTGCCCGTGTAATGCCCGTATACAGAAGATTGCGGTTAAACAGCATTCTGGGTCCTCCCAGAAGCGGCATAATAACCGCCGGATACTCACTTCCCTGCGCTTTGTGTATGGTGACGGCATAGGAAAGCTCCAACTCTTCCAGCATGGAGAAGGGATAGGTTACCCTGCGCTGTTCGTCATATTCCACTACAAGGCAGGAACCGGTTTGGTTTATCTCTATTATCCTTCCCATATCACCATTGAAAATACCCACTCCTTTGTCGACAGGAATTCCGTAGCGGCTCACAATTTCCCATTCCAGCTGATAGTTATTCTTAATCTGCATAACCTTGTCGCCCTCGCGATATACCGAGGTGCCGCTTACATACTCGCGTTTGCTGCTGTCAGGAGGATTCAGGTATTTCTGCAAAATACCGTTTAACACTTCACAGCCGAGGCTTCCCTTTCGCATGGGCGTTAGCACTTGTATATCAAAGGGCGTTGCCCCTACATAGCCCGGAAGCTTATCCTGTATCAGCTGTATCATATGCTTATATATCACATTCACATCATTTCTTTCAAGCAGGAAAAAATCCCGCGATTTATTATCCAAAGAAATTTGCTCACCCTGATTGATTCTATGGGCATTAACAATTATATCGCTTTCTCCCGCCTGTCGGAATATTTTATGCAGAACCACTGTAGGAAAACACCGGCTGTTCATTACGTCACGAAGCACCTGCCCCGGCCCCACGCTCGGCAGCTGATCCACATCCCCAACCAGTATCAATCTGCTTCCCGGCGTAACTGCCCTCAAAAGCGCTTGAAAAATCTGGATATCCACCATGGACATTTCATCAATTATAATCACATCCGCTTCCAAGGGGTTATCTTCATTTCGTTCAAATCTGACCTTTCTGGCATCTTCACCCGAAAGACCACTGTTCAGCTCCAACAGCCTATGAATGGTGCGCGCCTCAAAGCCTGTAGCCTCAGTCATTCTTTTTGCGGCGCGTCCCGTGGGTGCAGCCAGATAAATATCAAGACCTTCCGCCTCAAAATAACGAATAATCATATTTATGGTAGTTGTTTTGCCCGTTCCCGGTCCACCCGAAAGAATAAAGAGACCGTTTTGGATACATTGAAGTACCGCCTGCAGCTGTAATTCATCCAATTCCATCTGCAAATCCTTCGCCTGTGCTTCAAGACGTCTGCGAATTGCCTCTTCCTCCGCGGGCAAATATTCATCTCCCATTGAAATATTCAACCGATGCAGCATTCCCGCACAGTTTAATTCAGCATAATAATACGATGAAGCAAAAACACATTCATTCTTGACAACCAGCTTCTTATCCATCAGCATATTGTCCAACTGCGGACGAATATACTCCTCGCTCACCCCCAGCAATATATGTGCCCTGTCAATCAGTATATTCATAGGAAGATAGCAATGCCCCTCTCCCACCGCCCCAAGTAACGTATATAGTATACCGCTGCGGATACGAAAGTCCGAGTCTGTGTGGATTCCGATTCTGGCAGCTATCTCGTCTGCCATTTTAAAGCCCACTCCGCTTATATCCTCCGCAAGCCGATAGGGATTCTCCTTCATAATTCCATACAGCTCCATACCGTAGGTATTATAAATCTTTACCGCCAGCGCATTGGATATTCCATATTTCCCCAAATAGACAAAAGCTTCCCGCAGATCCTTTTTCTCCTCCATCTGCACTGCAATTTCCCTTGCCATTCGTTCACTGATCCCCTTTACCTCCGCAAGGCGCTCCGGCTCCTCCTCCATAATACGGAAGGTATCCTCACCAAATTTTTTTACAATGCGCGCCGCCAATGAGGCGCCTATTCCCTTCACTGCCCCGGAGCCTAAATACCGCTCCATGCCTGCGCTGTCTTTTGGCTCCACAATATTATAGCCGGTTATTTTAAACTGCTTTCCATAAACGGGATGCTCTACATACTCACCCTGCGCGGCAATGCTTTCTCCCTGTGTCAGCCCTTTGCACATGCCCACACAGGTAATTTCCTCCCCGTCTGCCACAAGATTAAACACCGAATATCCGTTTTCGTTATTTTGAAATATAATATGCTCTACATATCCGTTAACTGTATCCATTCATTCACACCGTTTTTTATTTCAGGGAAAGCTTCCGATTCGGAAAGATGTAAAAAGGCTGCCTGACATAGGCAGCCCTGACCTATTGATTATCCAATCCATAATTACGTCTCATCTGCTGATACAGCGCCTGAGCCAAACCGAGACTATTCTGTTCCGTAGACTCCTTCGCGATATTCTGTACCATCTGATCCTTATAATAATCCATCATATTCGTAGTAGACGCTGCACCCCCTTCATTTTGGGGAATCGTCTTCATCATTTCCTTAAACATCAATTCCAGAAAGTATGCCTCAAACTGCTTACAGGCATCCATTAATTCTTCTTCGGTGCTGTTGGAATAGTCGGATTTGAGCTGATTCTCCAGCTTGGATGCCGACTGTTCTGCTCCCGATGTGTATAAATTATTGTAGGAAGAAACAATATTACCTATATCCATCCGTAAACCTTCCTTTCATTTCCTTATCTTCTCAGATTGTTTGCCTGCTGCAGCATTTCATCAGAAGCCGTAATCGCTTTTGAATTTAATTCATATGCACGCTGTGCCACTATCATATTTACCATTTCATCCACGACCTGCACGTTAGAGCCTTCCAGATAACCTTGTATAACGCTTGTTTTCTCTACGGCGTTACTTGTGGCTTCATTAATCGCCTGTCCACTTGCCGCCGTCTGCCGATAAAGACTGTCTGCGAGCTTATCAAGTCCGTTGGGGTTGTTAAATTGAAATACTCCTATCCGTACGCCGATGCGCTGAAGATTTTCGTTCGCATCGGGATAACACAGCTCGCCGTCCTTGGATACCTCGATTCTGCTGAGTATATAAGTATCGGGCAGCACTATCGGTCTTCCCTGCGCATCCAAAACAGGCAGACCCTCTGAGTTTGCAAGCATATTACCGTTCGCTGCAAGAGTAAACTTTAAGTTCCCGTTTCTCGTATAATATGTATTGCCATCGCCTCCTCTAACGGCAAAGAATCCTTTACCGTCAAGCGCAAACGCCGTGTCACTGTCGTTTGATATCATATTACCCGTTCTAAAGACGGAAGAAATAGATGCGTTTCGCACACCCAGACCTACCTGCGCGCTGCCGGGCTTGGTTTCCCCGTTTGCAGAGGTAGTCTTAGTCTGTATATTTTGATATAGCAGACTCTTAAACTCGTTTACCTGAGTCTTGTACCCTGCCGTATTTACATTTGCCAAATTATTGGCAATGGTATCCACATTGGTCTGTTGCGCAATCATTCCCGTTGCCGCCGTCCATAAACTCCGTACCATAATTTGCCTCCTAATGCCTTAATCGGCTATGTGCCGCACCTCTATATATTTATTGTACCCTGCCCAGCTGGTTTACCGCGATATCCAACGAGCTGTCATAGGTCTGAATAATCTTTTGATTAGATTCATAAGCTCTCGTTATGGAAATCAGATTTACCATCTCTCTTACAATCTGCACATTGGACATTTCAAGCCATCCGGAATTAATAGTGGCATTTGCCGCCGTCCTCCTTGCACCCTCTATAGGCTGATAGTAAGTCTCGCCATACTTTTCAAGATAGTCGTAATCTTCAAAGTCCGTCACCTGAATCTGCGCCACATTGACGCCGTTTTGGGATATCATGCCCGAGCTGTTGATTACAGACTCTTTAAGCGTATCCAAGCGGATTCTCCTGTTATTGGTATCTAAAACATAATCTCCCTCCTGAGTAACCAAATACCCCTCTCTGTTCAAGGTAAATTGTCCTGCACGCGTATATTTCGTGGAGGTTTCTCCCTCCTTGTTGGTGAACTCTATGGCGAAGAAGCCCTCACCCGACAACGCCAAATCATAAGTATTGCCCGTATTGCGGAAGGAGCCCTGCGTATAATCGGTATAGTTCTCGCCGATTTTAACGCCGGGATTATTGATACCCGTCCGCTGTACATTCCTGACGCCCACGGACGCGTCCTTTATCTTCACAGTCAGGATATCATCAAATGCCTGACTGGTAGAGCCTTCTTTTTTAAAGCCAACCGTTGACGCATTGGCAAGGTTATTGGTCATAATATCCATTCTGTTCTGTTCGTTTACCATGCCTGTATATGCAGTGTACAATCCTTTAAGCATACGTTATCTCCTTCTTTTAAAGCCGGCTTCGGCCGCTGTTCACGCCGCAGCTATTATCTCCCATTAATTATCGCGGTAGCCCGAAAGGAATTCAACATATTTGCCTGTGCCGATGGCAACTGCGGTCATAGGATCCTCCGCAGTCATAGTGTTGATGCCGGTCCTTGCGGAAATCAAGTCCTCCAGACCGCGAAGCAGGCTTCCTCCGCCGGTGAGTACTATTCCTCTGTCGGCTATATCTGCGGCAAGCTCGGGAGGGGTTTTCTCCAAAACGCTGTGAATGGTCTCCACAATCTGCGCCGTGGTTTCGCGCAGCGCTTCCTCCGTCTCCTCCGAAGACACCTTTACCGTCTTGGGCAGACCCGTCACCAGATTACGCCCCCTGACGTCCATATAATCCACTTCCGCTCTCTTATAAGCCGAACCAATTTTAATTTTTAAATCCTCTGCGGTTCTTTCTCCGATCAGAAGATTATGCTTCTTACGCATATAGCGGACAATCGCTTCGTCAAAATCGTCTCCCGCAATCTTAATGGAAGCGCTGACAACCGTTCCGCCCAAAGAAATTACCGCTATATCGGAAGTTCCTCCCCCGATATCCACAATCATATTGCCGCAGGGCTTGGAAATATCTATGCCTGCGCCGATAGCTGCCGCAATAGGCTCCTCGATAATAGAAACCTCCTTTGCGCCGGTCTGATAGGTTGCATCCTCGACAGCCTTCTTCTCGACCTCAGTCACACCGCTGGGTACACATACTGCAATGCGGGGTCTCCTAAAGGTTCTTTTACCCAATGCCTTCTGGATAAAATATTTCATCATTTTCTCGGTGACCGTATAGTCGGAAATAACTCCCTGCCGCAGCGGTCTCACCGCCACGATATTGCCCGGCGTTCTGCCAAGCATAAGGCGGGCATCCTCTCCGATTGCTTTAATCTTGTTAGTATCTCTATCGAAAGCCACCACAGACGGCTCCTTCAGCACAACGCCCTTCCCTCTGATGTAAACAAGTATGCTGGCTGTTCCCAAATCAATTCCTATATCCGTGCACTGCATAAATTATATACCCCTTTCTAATGGTATCTATTTCGATTTTTCTATTACGCGAAGTCATACATATTCTATTATAACCGAAACTTTCCCATTTTCATAGGGTGTTTATAAAATTTTTAAAAAAACATGCACCGGACCGCCATATCCTCCTAAAAGTGTCCGTCCGCTTCCGCACGGCCAAGTTATCATAAAAAAATCAGACACAGGAAAGAAAACGGTTCCATCCGCTTCATCTCCTGCGTCCATGCATTTTCATTGGGGTATATTTCTTTTTATACGCTGTAATTAATATCGGCTCAAAGTTCAGATTACTTTAGTGCTGTTTTGCCTTCTCCAACATTTTTTTGACATAACGCCCCGTGTAGGATTTTTTGCTGCGGGCAATCTCCTCCGGTGTTCCCTGCGCAATAACGGTTCCGCCTCTGTCGCCCCCCTCGGGTCCGACGTCTATAATATAGTCCGCCGTCTTTATAACATCCAGATTATGCTCGATAACAACTACCGTGTTACCGCCCTCCGTAAGTCTGTGCAAAATTTCCACCAGCTTATGCACATCGGCAAAATGAAGCCCCGTGGTTGGTTCGTCCAAAATATAAATTGTCTTCCCTATGCTGCGACGGCTCAATTCCGTGGCAAGCTTGATTCTCTGCGCCTCGCCGCCCGAAAGCTCCGTGGAAGGCTGTCCAAGCTTTACATAGGACAATCCCACGTCATAGAGGGTTTCTATTTTCCTGCGGATGGAGGGCACGTTCTCGAAAAATCCCACCGCCTCCTCCACCGTCATATCCAATACGTCAAAAATACTCTTCCCCTTATACTTTACATCCAATGTCTCCCTATTATAGCGTTTTCCGCCGCACACCTCACAGGGAACATATACGTCAGGCAGAAAATGCATTTCTATCTTGATGATACCATCTCCCCCGCACGCCTCGCAGCGGCCCCCCTTCACATTAAAGCTGAAACGGCCCTTTGTATAGCCCTTCGCCTTGGCGTCTGCCGTGGAGGCGAACAAATCTCTTATCTGATCGAACACACCGGTGTAGGTTGCCGGATTGGAACGAGGCGTCCTGCCTATGGGCGACTGGTCGATATTAATAACCTTATCCAGCTGTTCAAGCCCCTCAATCCCCTTGTGCTTCCCCGGAATACATCTAGCACGGTTCAAATCCCTCGCAAGATGCTTATACAGTATTTCGTTCACCAGCGAGCTCTTCCCCGAGCCTGACACTCCCGTCACACAGGTCATGATACCCAGCGGAAACGCAACGTCTATATTCTTAAGATTATTTTCCTGCGCACCGCATACCTTGATGTATCCGGTGGGCTTTTTGCGCTCCTTCGGAATGGGAATGCTCACTCTGCCGCTTAAATACTGACCCGTTATAGATTCCGGCACCTGCATAATCTCCTCTGCCGTTCCGCAGGCGATTACTTCTCCCCCGTGGGAACCTGCTCCCGGACCGATATCCACAATATAATCCGCTTCCAGCATGGTATCCTCGTCATGCTCCACCACCAACAGGGTATTACCCAGATCCCGCAAATTTTTCAAGGTTGCAAGCAGCTTATCGTTATCTCTCTGATGCAGACCGATGCTCGGTTCATCCAAAATATAGCAGACCCCCACCAACCCCGAGCCAATCTGCGTGGCAAGCCTGATACGCTGCGCCTCGCCGCCCGAAAGGGTAGCCGTCGCTCTGGACAAAGAAAGATAATCCAACCCCACGTCAATCAAAAAACCCACTCTGGCGCGAATCTCCTTTAGCACCTGTTTACCGATAAGCAGCTGCTGATTGGTAAGCTGCAGGCCCTGCAAAAACTCATGCAGCTGCAAAATCGACATTGCCGTCACTTCATAAATATTCTTATCACTGATGGTCACGGCAAGCGATTCCTTTTTCAGACGCATTCCCTTACACTCCTTGCAGGGCGTAATTCTCATAAAGGTCTCATACTCCTGCTTGGACGCTTCCGAAAAGGTCTCCTTGTATCTGCGCTCTACATTTCGGACAAGCCCCTCGAACGCCACGGGATACACTCCCGTACCCCTCTGCCCCGCATAACGCACTCTAACCTCCTTACCGTTCGTACCATGGAGAAGAATGCTTTTTACCTGTTCGGGATATTCTCCAAAGGGCGTATCCAGATCAAACCCGTATTCCTTGCATAAAGCCTGCAAAATAGCGTTTGTAAAGCTGTTTTTGTCATTGCAGGACTGCCAGCCCATAACGGTGATAGCTCCCTGATTGATGCTAAGACTCTTATTCGGTATCATCAAATCCTCGTCAAACTCCATCTTATATCCAAGGCCCACGCATACAGGGCAGGCTCCAAAGGGATTATTGAAAGAAAAGCTTCTCGGCTCCACCTCGCTTATGCTGATACCGCAATCAGGACAGGAAAAGCTTTGGCTGAAATTAAGAGGTTCCCCTCCGATAATATCCACCACAAGCAAGCCCTCCGCCAAATTTAATACATTCTCGATAGAATCTGCCAGCCTGCGCTCAATACCCTCCTTTACCACCAGTCTGTCCACCACGATATCAATATTGTGCTTGATATTTTTATCCAGCTTAATCTCCTCCGTCAGCTCATATAGGCTGCCGTCAATACGCACGCGCACATAGCCGCTCCTCGACGCACGCTCCAACACCTTAGCATGCTCTCCCTTGCGTCCACGAACCACAGGCGCAAGCAGCTGGATTTTGGCGCCCTCTCCCAATTCCATAATCTGGTCTACCATTTGGTCCACGCTCTGGCGGGCAATCTCCCTGCCGCATTTAGGGCAATGAGGAATACCGATTCTCGCATAAAGCAGACGAAAATAATCGTAAATTTCCGTGACGGTTCCCACCGTGGAACGGGGATTCCTGTTGGTGGACTTCTGATCTATGGAAATTGCCGGAGAAAGCCCGTCAATCCGCTCCACATTAGGCTTTTCCATCTGCCCCAGAAACATACGGGCATAAGAGGAAAGGGATTCCATATAGCGCCTCTGCCCCTCCGCATATATCGTATCAAAGGCAAGAGAAGACTTGCCCGAGCCTGACAGTCCTGTCAAAACCACCAGCTCGTTTCTTGGAATATCTACGTTAATATTTTTTAAGTTATGCTCCTGCGCGCCGCGAATCTTGATATATCCCCCTGTCTCCTGCTTACGCGGGCGCATTTTCTTGGTTTCTTCCATATTGTACCTCTTTTCTATGTCTCTGTTGTCCGCTTCATCGGACATGAGTCAATCCTTATAATTTCCCCTGTTCCTATTCCTCATTCAGTTCCTGAAGCTTCTGCTTCAGCTCAACCATCTTATCACGCAGCTCTGCCGCCGCCTCGAAATTCAACTCTGCCGCCGCCTTCTGCATCTTTTTCTGGATATCCGCAATCAGCTTTTCCAGCTCCTTGCGGTTCATGGATTCCGGATCCTTCTCGAACCGTACTTCTTCCTTTGCAATAACCTTTGAAATACTGATCAAATCACGAACTGCCTTTTTAATGGTCTGAGGTGTGATACCGTGCTCCTCGTTATACTTCATCTGAATCTCACGACGCCTGTTGGTCTCGTTCAAGGCGGCTCTCATAGAATCCGTAATCACATCCGCATACATAATAACATGCCCCTCGGCATTGCGGGCCGCACGCCCGATTGTCTGTATCAGGGAGGTCTCGCTTCTTAAGAAGCCCTCTTTATCTGCATCCAAAATTGCCACCAGTGATATTTCCGGAATATCTAGACCCTCCCTGAGCAGATTAATTCCCACCAGTACGTCAAATACGTCAAGACGCATATCACGGATAATCTCCGCACGCTCCAGCGTATCTATATCCGAATGCAGATATTTTACCCGGATGCCTACGTCCTTCATATAATCCGTAAGATCCTCCGCCATGCGTTTCGTCAGGGTGGTAATCAGGATTTTATTCTGCTTCGCCACTTCCTTATTTACTTCACCGATCAGGTCGTCAATCTGTCCTTCCACAGGACGCACCTCCACCTGTGGATCCAAAAGCCCCGTAGGACGGATAATCTGCTCCGTTCTGAGCAGCTCATGCTCCGCTTCATATTCGGAGGGGGTTGCTGACACAAACATCATCTGATCAATATGCGCCTCAAACTCCTGAAAGTTCAGCGGTCTGTTATCCAACGCCGAGGGCAGTCTGAAGCCGTAATCCACCAAGGTAGTCTTACGGGAACGGTCTCCTGCATACATACCCCGAATCTGAGGAATTGTCATATGCGATTCGTCAATTATAATCAAAAAGTCATTCCGGAAAAAGTCCATAAGAGTCATGGGCGCCGCCCCGGGAGGCATAGCGTTCAAATGTCTGGAATAATTCTCAATACCTGAGCAGAAGCCCGTCTCCCTAAGCATCTCAATGTCAAAATTGGTGCGCTCCGCAATTCTCTGCGCCTCAATCAGCTTGTCCTCGCCTTTAAAATAGCGGACGCGCTCTTCCATTTCCTTCTCGATATTATCGCAAGCTATCCTAATCTTGTCCTGCGAGACCACATAGTGGGAAGCAGGAAAAATAGCAATATGATTCAATGACGCATGCACCTTGCCTGTCAGCGGCTCAACCTCGGCTATCCTGTCAATCTCATCTCCGAAAAATTCTATACGGATAAAATAATCTCCGCCCTGCGCAGGGTATACCTCCACTACATCCCCTCTCACGCGGAAGGTACCTCTCGTCATATCCATATCATTCCTCGTATATTGAATGTCAACCAGCTCCCGCAGTACTTGGTCCCTGTCCTTAACCATGCCGGGGCGCAGCGACACAATCATATCCTGATATTCATCGGGACTCCCAAGACCATAGATACAGGAGACGCTCGCCACCACCACTACATCCCTTCTCTCAGTAAGGGACGCCGTTGCCGAAAGCCGCAGCTTGTCTATCTCGTCGTTGATGGACGAATCCTTGGCAATATAGGTATCCGACGAAGGCACATATGCCTCCGGCTGATAATAATCATAATAGGACACAAAATACTCCACAGCGTTCTCGGGGAAAAATTCCTTGAACTCACCGTACAATTGTCCAGCAAGGGTTTTATTGTGCGCTATGACCAAAGTTGGCTTGTTCAAAGCAGCGATGACATTGGCCATGGTAAAAGTTTTACCGGATCCCGTTACCCCTAATAAGGTCTGGAATTGATTTCCTTTTTTAAAGCCTTCCACCAGCTCCGCTATCGCCTGAGGCTGGTCTCCGGTAGGTTTATATTCGGAATGAATTTTGAACTGTTTTTGCTCATTTTGCACAAATATCACCTCCATGATTTAAATAAAAACGCCTTATTTTGCATCTTCCGTTTTCTCAAAAATGGCGCGTCAACGAGTTTTATTCACTGAACCCATTTTTTCACAGTCAGTAGTAGTAAAACCTACATGAACCAAACAACACAAAAGTAATTCTGATTATACCATACGACATTTTATTTGTATAGATGTAAACAGCAATTTTTAGAACATTTGTTCCGAATATTTGTTCTTAAATTTATTTTTACAATTATCTCATTTAGAGAAAATGATCCGCCGCTTCTATACCTGCATCCGGTATCTCATCTGAATGATTATTCATATAGGACAACAGTTTTGGAATTTCCTTCAGGATGATATTTCGATTATCACCATATGCATCTGCTGTAATCAGTTTTTTAGCATGTATCCGCCTCAAACGCATAATCCAAATTCTAGAATTACATAGAGTTCTACCGTATCCAACCGATTCAACCGGCTTCAGCTGCCAAGCATAAAAAGCAGAGCCTGTCAAAAGATCAGCTCTGCCTTTCTATATTTTGGGAGAATACTTTAAGCAATACAGGATAAAAGGATTCAAAATCCGGATAGGTATTACGATTGTTATCGTAATATTGATATTGTTCAAGTATAAACGGTATGTATTTGTACCCTAAACTCAAATCATTATTCAGCATTTGATCCGCCATATCCGTAAGACCGCATTTCTGCAAAAGATGAATAACCATTGCTCTTACAAAATGCTCGCTGACACATTCATTCCAGTCACCGTATCCTGACCGAAATCCGGGCAGCTTGTACTGTTTTAACAATTCATATGTATCTTCGTACTTCTTGACAGCGTCTGCATATCTTTCTGTCAAAGGATTTATAAACGGATGTGAAAATTCATGCAGCAGAATTGATGGAGAAATGCTGAAATCATCTGTTGTAAAGACAGAAAACATGGACGCTTTTTTCGTCCTTTCATCCGCAAAATATATTCCGAAGTTACCTACCATCAAAGATGTAATAACGTAATTGTAAGAATTCTGTTCCATTCCATATTCATTTTCCAACAAGGATATATAAGGGTATTTATTAACTACTTCCCTTGCTCTGTCAATGATGAGATCGTAATAATTCTTTGTTTGTTCAAAAAAAGTAAAATAACCGGTTTTTCTTTCAAATGTCTTCAGCATATCTAGTAAACTATGAATCGTCGGCAATCCTCCGCAGTATTTAATGCACAAATCTGACAGCGGATACTGCCTGACAAAATCCATATTGTCTCCAAGGGATAGCATCAGCTCCACAGGACGGGAAAATGTGAATCCGTTTGGAATAAGGCTTTCTATATAAGAATAAATGGGATCCTCAAGATGCTTTTCAAAAAAACATCTGATATGGTTCGTATACTCATTGACATTTTCGTTCATCAGTCCATATCCAATATGCTTCTTTGTTATTTCATTATATCTGCTGGTCAATAAAATACTATTCATATATTCTAAATTGGGATTTACCTGCACATCTATTTGTTTCATATAAAATATTTCCTCCTGTTCTGACAATTCTGCCTTAAATGACGTATTTCTATGAAGACTATATCAGCCAAAGCCACTATAGACGCATATAAACCTATGCTTAGGAAACTTTATCTTCCGATATCCATATCGGATCAAAATGGAATTTTCATTTCCGGCAAGCACTTCTTTGTATCCCTCGCATCTGCAAGAATCGCTTTTGCTGCCATCCTATCGTTCAGCGCTTCCACTGTATAATAAACATACATATCCAGTCTACGCTCTTGCAGGAGGAACTTTCTTTCCCTATTATAACAAAGCATCTTTAAAATGTACAGAGAAAATGAACGCTTGTTCTGTTTTTATTACCGCTCGCAATTTACAAATTCGCAAAAATAATATATAATGTGCAAGACACATATTTTCGGCAGCAAGCCCTGTCGGACAAAATTCACACATAATTCTACATTATGTTTATAATATTTATATAGGAGATGACTTAAGAAATGAAACCGACAACACAGGAAACGACCTCGTACCGATTTTTCAAATACCGGATTTCCAAAAAACTGTTACATACTATTTTATTGATTATTCTTATTCTATACGCAAATTTTGTATTTGTCTGCAATGCGGAGGGGATTCCGCTTGTGGACGGGAACAGTGGGCAAGACTTCTGGCAGTGGATTGGCACGCCGTATTTTCTCCTTTCCTACGGAACGCTCTTTCTCATATGGGGCTTTCTTTATTTCTTATTCGGAAACTTGTTTGCAGGCTTTTGTATTTTGGAAATTGTAACCTTTATTCTGGGAATTGCCAATAGAATTACCTTTCTGTCCAGACAGCAATATATTTCCGCTGCTGATTTTCAGCTCTTAGACGAGGCGGGCGATGTGCAGATTAATTTTGCATCCATATACGCCCCTTTTCAGATTATCGCATTGATAATGGGCGTTTCGGCAGGCGCCGCGCTTTTTTTCATGAATCATAAGCATTTTTTTCACAAGAGACACTTCACGCCAAGGGCTTTGCTGGCGCGCCTTGCTTTCATGCTTATACTGGGGGCTGCATATGTATCCATATTCCGGATTCGTTCCTCTCAGGGCTGGCTGCAAAGCGCAAACGCATTTACAAAGACGGGAACCGTAGTCTGGCTGAATCAAAGCTTTTTTCAGCAATCTTCAAAAAAAGCCGCCTCCGGCGCCATCAAGGAGCTTTACAACCATTATAATAAATTGGCGACGACAGAGCTTCTTGACCGTGCGGAAAGAAAACCCAATATTATTATAATTATGAGCGAAGCCTTTTGGGATGCGGGCAATCTGGAAGGGGTTTTAAAATTATCCTCCGACCCCATGGAAATCTATAACAGACTTGCGGCGGAAAGTATTTCAGGCTATACCGCCGTCAACACCTATGGAGGAGGCACCAACACGACGGAATTTGAGTTCCTCACCGGCTTAAGCGCCATGAGCTTTAACGGCTTATCGGATTTTTACGGCGTCCTCTACGCTAAGGAGCAGGATTCTTTTGCCTCCTACCTGCGGGAGCTGGGATACTATACCATGGCGTTGCACCCGTATAACGGAAGCTTTTGGTGCCGTGAATCCGGTTACCCGAATATGGGCTTTAACGCTTTTTACGACAGAATGGATTTTGAGAACAGGGAAAAATATCACGGTTACCTGTCGGACCATGCTTTAACGCAGGAAATTATTCAGCGCTTTACCGAACAAAAGCAAAAGGACAAGGAGAAACCTGTTTTTTCCTTCTCCGTATCCATCCAGAACCATGTATATGACTTGAAATATGCCGTAGAAACACCCGAAGATAAATATCGCAATAATATATCCGTCGAATACGCCGACGACGGCATAGATAAAGACACCATGCTTGACGTAGAGGAATACATCAACGGAGTTGCCGAAACGGCCGCAGCATTAGAGGAATTAATTACCTATTTCAAAAATTATGAGGAAGATACCATGATTGTTTTTTTCGGCGACCATGCGCCTTCCTTTGCCACTACTCTTTATAATTCCGTGGAGGGTAAGGAAAATTCTTCCCTATACCGTACTCCTTATTTAATCTGGACTAACTACGATAATGATTATCCTTCGTATGGCGATATGAACATGTCCTATTTATCATCCGTATTAATTGATTACCTAGGACTGCCAAAGCCCCGGCAATATTATGTAAACAGTTATCTGAGGGAACATTATCCTATCAACACGCGCTATGAAAGCAGTTTTTCATCCAAACGTTATATGAACGACATGCAGAACATAATGACCATAGCAAACTATATCCATAACAGCTTTCCCTCAGAAAGTCATGCTCTTCCCTTCTGGCAGGTGCCCTCACAGGAGCCTACGCAGCAAGCAGGGTAAGGATGATTTCCGTCAAAAACACTGCAATACATGCCGCTGCCGCTACTATGGTCAGGCTTTTTCCTCTTATCGCCAAAACAATGGACACAAGGAGGCCTGCCGCCGCAGAAATTTTGTAATCGGTGGCATAGAATATTGCCGGTATTGTCATTGCCGTGAGCACCGCATGGGGAATATAATACAAAAATGACTTTACAAAGCGGTTCTCTATCCTTCTATGCAATATTGCAAAGGGAACCGCACGGATTAAATAAGTCGAGCCCGCCAAAATTAATAAGTAGATAAAAAATTCCTTTGATTCCATTATGTCTCTTCCTCCTTTACAGGGAACATCACGGCCCCCAGAACCGCGGCGGATATAGCGCAGATGCTGACGGAAAGCCCTGTGGAAATATGGCTCAGAAACGGTACGTAATAAAACAGACAGCTGAGGACAATCGCCATTATCACCACAAACATTACCGTTTTCCTTGTCCTCATCTGCGGAACCACAATTGCCACAAACATTCCGTATATGGCAAGGCTCAACGCACTCATCAGCCTGTGCGGCAAAATATTGCCCAAAAGGGCGCCAATCAGCGTTCCGACCGTCCATCCTAAATAGGGCAGAGTAGACAGCCCTGCAAAGAAGGATCTTGTAACCGTTTCCTCCGAGCTTGCCACCGCAAATATTTCATCGGTCATCATAAAACCCAAAAGCCAGCGATAAATCCCCCCGAACCTGCCGTCTACCTTCTGAGACAGGGAAACAGACATAAAGGAATATCGCACGTTAATGGTCAGCTGGGAAACCAGCATTTCTATGTATTGCCCGGGATTAAGCATCACTCCGATTCCCGCAAATTGTCCTGCCGATGTGACCGTTGTCATGGATATAAGCACTGCCTGCCACCATGACAGTCCATAAGAAACCGCCATAATCCCAAAGGTAAAGGAAACCGACAAGTACCCTAAGCCAATGGGGATTCCGAATCTTAACCCTCTCATATATGAATTCATAATAGTTAATCCTCCGTAATTTACCGTTATTTGTTACAGCCCTTCGCAGCATGAGCAAACCGTTTAAAAAGAAATTTCCCCAATCCGGTTTCCGTCCTTTATAGACCATAAATCTTTTGTCGGTTATCTCAAACAGGAAAAGGACTGCTGCAATCCCTGCAGCAGTCTTCCCCAAAATCAATATTGCCTTGCCAATGATATAATGTCCGAATCTCTCATTATTTCATCATCCCACTAAGCACTTCTTTTGCCTTTTCAAGCTGGTTGTCATACTCTCCGTCCGTATTGTAATAAGTTTCCCCTTCAAATTCACATACGATATCAGGTTCTATGCCGATGCCGTGAATATTTCGCCCCTTAGGCGTAAAATAACTGCTTACAGTGACCTTCACGGCCGAGCCGTCCATAAAGGGTATAATCTGCTGAACAATGCCCTTGCCAAAGGTGGTGGTTCCTATCAGGGTACCCTTTCCGTAATCCTGAATAGCGCCCGCCAGAATTTCCGCCGCGCTTGCGGAGTTCATATCCACCAGTACCACCATGGGAATATCAATTTCCCGTTTTCCATCGCTCTTATACTCAACACGGTTTCCGTCCTTATCCTCCGTGTAAACCACCAGTCCGTCCGGCAGCAGCATCTCCGAAATATCCACCACCGAGGCGAGTCCGCCACCCGGATTTGCACGCAAATCCAGTATAAGCCCCTTCATTTGAGAGCCTCGCAGGGTTGCAAGGGCATCCGCAAACTGATCTGCGGTTATATCGTCAAATTCCACAATCTGTATATACCCCATTTCGTCGTCCAACATTTGATACTTTACCGTAGGACTGATAACCTTCTGCCTTGTAGCTGTCACTTCCAGATAATCACTTACGCCCTCTCGGATAATAGTCATCGTAACCTCCGTTCCCTCTTCTCCTCTTATATAGGAAACGGCTTCCGTCAGAGACATGCCATAAGTAGAAATATCCCCTATCTTGTATAACAAATCATTCGCCCTCAGCCCTGCCGCTTCGGCGGGAGTACCCGCAATAACGCCGCTTATTTTCGGCAGGGAGCTTTTTTTGTCCATACTTACATACGCGCCGATGCCATAATAAATTCCTGACATCTGACTCATTAAATCCTCAAGCTCGGCTGCGGTATAATATTCCGAATACGGATCCTCAAGCGCCTCCAACAGCCCCTTATAGAGACCATCCTGCAGCTTTTCATCCGTCAAGCCCTCCAAATAAAAGTATTGGTCGATTGTCGACTCCAACACCTGCAGCTTCCTGACCGTCTGCGTATTAATCGCAGAATCCTCCGAAAGCTCCAAGGCGGAGGCATTCTTTCCGGTTTTTCGGGAGCCTGCAATCTTTGCCGCCCCAAAAGTAATCAATTCAATAATAATTGCAATAAGCAATCCCAGAAAAATACCACGCCAAAGCATTTTTCGCTTTTCGTTATCCTTGGGCGCTGCTTCCTGAGCGTTCTGCATCCCTCCCAAGGAGCCTAAATCAAAATAACGATTTTCGTCTTCCATCTCTCTATGCTGTCAAACAGCTCTCCTTCCATAAAAGTTTGCACACTACAATCCTGTCGCAAACTCCTCTCCCCACCATTTTATCTTTATTTGGATATATAATTCCACGGAGACACATAAGCGCCATCCTTCCGGACACTAAAATGCAGGTGATTACCCGTAGAACGTCCCGTAGTTCCCACTGCGGCAATTGTCTCTCCTCTCACCACAATGTCATCTTTTTTTACATACAATGCAGACGCATGCATATAAATCGTATATAATCCGCTGCCGTGGTCTATCATCACATAATTTCCCATGGTTGCGCTATAGGTGGCCGCAACCACAATCCCGTCATAAGCAGCATAGATAGCCGTTCCCTTTGGCGAGGCAAAATCCACGCCATTATGAAATTGCTCTACTCCTAATGTCGGATGAATCCTCATTCCATATTCATCCGAAATTCTGGTGTAGGATGCTAACGGAAACTTAAACGCGCCTCCGTCATAGGATAAAACCACACCGCTGCTTGCAATGATTTTTTTCTTTTCCTCGGCAATAGCCGCCTCCAAGGCTTCGATTTCCGCATCCTGAGCGGCAATTTCTTCCTCATACTCCTTAATAGCCTGTTCCTTATTATTTATATCCGATTCATAGGCTATTATATCCTGCTGTTTTTGCGCAATCAGCTGTTCAAGATTATCCTGTTCTATCTCTACATTAGCCTTGGCCTGATCCAAGAGCTGCTTTTCCAGCTCAAGCTCCTGCTTACAAAGCTCAATCAGCTGACGGTTCTCCTTAAACTGGTTCCATTTTTCCTTATCATAAGTGACCACCCGCTCCATGAAATCCGCACGATTCAAAAAATCCCCGAAGCCCTTTGCCTGCCAAAGCAGCTCCTCCATATAGACATCCTTCTGCTCATACATTAATTTTATGCGCGCAATCATGGATTCTTTCTGATTGTCTTCTTTATCCAGAGCTGCTGCCAGCTCCTCCTGTGTCTTTGCAATCTCCGTTTCCTTAACGCTAATCTGTGCCTTAAGCGCCGTAATGTTTTCTTCTATCTGAGTCAGATTTGCGTCCAGCTGTGCAACATAGCTCTTCAGATTCTTTTTTTGGGCTTCCAGCTCCTTCTTAATCTGCTGCAAATTACTCAGATTGTTTTTCAGATTCTCTTTCTCTTTTTCCGCCTGCGAGATCTGCTGTTCCTTCTCCTTAATACTATCGGAGGTTATAGAAGACATATTGGTGGCAAACGCCTCCATCCTAAACGTAAGCAATGCCCCTGCGCATATTATTACACAAACAAATATTCCTAATTTCTTCATATTATTCCTTTATGTCAGAGCAGCTTATTGCAACGGCGACCTATAAGCCCTGACTCTGATTTGTAACGCCCTAAACATGTAAATGCTTGCGGACCGTAGTCACGCTTCCCAGAAAACCGATTCCCACTCCCAGCAACAGCAGTACGGGCGTCAGGAAACCGAAGACCTGATCCACCGTTAGGAAGTTAAGAAAGGTACTCAAAACCGAAAATCTTTCTATAATATAATTTAAAGTGTAATTATACAGGCTGTAAATAAGAGCCAAAGGAAGACCCGCGCCCAAAATACCAATCAACATACCCTCCAATACGAAAGGCGCCCGCACAAAAAAGTCTGTAGCCCCGATGTATTTCATGATATTAATTTCCTCCTTACGCACGGATATACCTATGGCCACAGTATTGCTAATCAGGAAAATACTGACGGCAAGCAGAATGATGATAATACCCATTGAAACATAGGCAATCAACAGGTTCACCCCGCTTAAGGTATTTGCCGTAAGCTCCGAATAATTCACCTTACGCACCTCGGGAATGGACAGCAGCCATGTCACTAATGCATCCTGCATGGATACGTCGCTTAAATAAGCCTCATATGTATGCTCTCCCTCCAAAGGATTCTCAGGAAAGCCATCCGCATAGTTCGGTCCAAAATAATCCGGCCCAAAGGTAGCCCATGCTTCGTCGTCAGAAATAAAAATAACTTCCGACACCTCAATGCGAGCCCCAATCTGCTGCCCTATTTCATACAAACGTTCATCGGTGGGGAACATTCCCTCTTCATGACTTTCACATTCGTCCTTAGGGTCATGAAAGAATACCGTCACAGACACCCCTTCCTCCGCAGTCATAACAATATTTTGGAAGTTAGCCACAATAGCATAAAAAAGCCCAAACAAAAACAGACAGGCTGAAATAGTCGCAACGGATGCAAGAGAATACCATTTATTACGGAAAATATTAACTACTCCCTGTCTGATAGTATAAAATAACGTACTAATCTTCATCAATATAACCGCCCTTCTCTTCGTCGCTGACAATTACGCCCTTTTTCATAGTAACAACGCGCTTCTGCATGGAATTCACAATTTCTCTGTTATGGGTTACCACTACAACGGTAGTGCCCCCCTCGTTTATCTCCTCCAAAAGCTTCATGATTTCCCATGAATTCTTTGGGTCCAAATTACCCGTAGGCTCGTCCGCAAGCAGTATGGACGGATTATTCACCAGCGCTCTGGCAAGTGCGACCCTCTGCTGCTCTCCGCCGGAAAGCTGCTTTGTCTTCGCTTTATATTTACCCGCAAGGCCTACCGTCGCCAAAATAGCCGGAACATTCCTGCGTATCTCGCTCACCGGCGTCTCAATGATCCTCTGGGCAAACGCTACGTTTTCATACACATTTCTGTCCTTCAGCAGACGGAAATCCTGAAACACCACGCCCAAATTCCGGCGGTACTTAGGTATTTGTCTGTGCTTGAGCTTTGTCATATCATGTCCCATAACATAAACACTGCCGCTGGTAGCAGTAAGCTCCCGCAGCAGAAGTTTAATCAGAGTTGATTTGCCGGAGCCGCTGTCACCCACAATAAATACGAACTCCCCCTGCTTTATGTTCAGAGAAATACCATTTAGGGCAGGCGCTCCCGTAGAATAGGATTTACTTACGTTATCCAGAACGATAATCCCTTTGTCATCTATCATCTGCTGCCGTTTTTTTCTCAAATATTCTTTCTTTTTCGCCATGTACAAACCACCTATCTCCAGTATACCATCCACATTCTACCATAAAGACCTCTCCTGCCTTCTGTCCGGCATATCAGTCCATAAAAGTAGTTTCCCGACACACTAGTACTCTAAATTCTCCATATATTTCATGTATTTAACCACCATAAGGGCTATTTTAAAGGTAATCGCATCCTCAAACACGCGCAAATCAAGACCCGTACTCTTCTGGAGCTTATCAAGACGATAAACAAGAGTATTTCGGTGGATAAACAGCTGCCTTGAGGTTTCGGACACGTTCAGGCTGTTTTCAAAAAACTTATAAATGGTTGTAAGGGTCTCCTCGTCAAAATCGTCGGGACTCTTCCCCCCGAAAATTTCTTTGATAAACATCTTACACAAAGGTATCGGCAGCTGGTAAATCAGTCGTCCAATGCCAAGCTCGCTGTAGGCTATGATATTTCTTTCATTAAAGAAAATCTTACCTACATCCAACGCCATCTTTGCTTCCTTATAGGAACGGCTCACCTCTTTGATCTCATGGACCACCGTGCCATACGCAATACGAATCCCCTTGATGCCTTCCTTCTGTAAAAAGGCGTCAACTCCCCTTGCAGTCCTCTCCAGCTCCCGGCTTGTATCCGCCTCCGTCAAATCCTTGACAATCACAACATTGCTCTCGTCAACGGCGGTGATAAAGTCTCTGCTGCTGCTACCGAAATGAGTCCTTGTAAGCTCCAGCACGTTATTGTCCTTGCCGTTTCCCGACTCCACAAGCATAACTACTCTGGATACATCTGTCGGAATATGCAGCTTCTTGGAGCGGCTGTAAATATCCACCAACAGCAGATTATCCAGCAGAAGGTTTTTAATAAAGTTATCCTTATCAAAACGCTCCTTGTAAGCCACCAGCAGATTCTGTATCTGAAAGGCCACCATTTTGCCTATTACATAGACGTCCTCGCCCGTTCCCCCGGCAATAAGGATATACTCCAGCTGCTGTTCATCATAAATCTTAAAATATTGATATCCCTGAATCTCTTGAGAATCTGCCCAAGACGCGGCAAATTCTACGGTTGCCTTTGAACAGTTCCCCATGTCGGTGGTAGAGGCAACCTCCTTGCCGTCCGCGTCCATCACACACAGCTCTACTCTTGCAATTCCTTTTAAGCCTTCAATAGTATTTTGCAAAATTTGATTTGATATCATATATTCCCGCTCCTTCGGCTAAACATCAACTGTAAAACCCTTCCTATTCCGTATACACAGGCGACAACAACGCCATTTCACCATATAATACAAATGTACAAAAAAAAACATAAAAAAGCAATAGGAGTTTATGCACTTTTTCTTATTTTTTCATAAAAAACACGCTAACGGCATAATTTCCCAAATATTACAAAAAGGCTGTCCGGCAGCTTATGCCCCGACAGCCTTTTCAAGTCCTGATATCCGACTAGATTCTTATGTCCAGATTAGCACCCACACCCGGATTCACACTCCGCTCCATAGCAGCAGCGTCTATCATCTGAACCATTCCTGCCCCTAAGGCTTCATTGGTATCCAGCGTCTTGCTCAGAACGGCAGTTCCGACCTTAGACTGAATGGACGCAGTCGCCAAAGCTGTTGATAAGCCTGCAATATCCATATCCGCTCCTCCTTTCGCCAAGCCCTTACCTTCCATGCCGATAATTGCTTTTGCTGACTTTTTCACAAGAACAAAATCCTTGTGCTTTTGCTCTTTTTTATATTATAACATTCTTCCCTGCAATATTCCAGTAGTAAGCTGTAAATATTTTCAGACTTCGCATCAAAGCCTGCCGTCTGCTAGCGCTTCCTGCATATAACCTTTTCCTTTATTTCAATCGCGCCTTCCTTCAGCAAACGGCCTACGGCACGCTTAAATTCATTTTTGCTCATTCCTGTTTCTCGCTTGATAATCTCGGGAGATGCCTTGTCATTAAAAGGCAGAACGCCGTCATAGCCGTCAATTATTTTCAAAATTTCCTCCGCGTCCTTATCCATCTGCAAATATGCCTTTTCCCGGATGCTCAGGTTCAGCCTGCCGTCCTCCTGTACCTGAACCACCCTTGCCTCCACGTCGCTGCCCGGCTCTACCCTGCCATACAGCTCCTTTTGGGGAATTAACGCCGAATATATATTGTCCACCGCCACGAAAGCGCCAAAATTATCACTGATTTCATAAACCCGCCCCGTTACCTTATCGTCCTTCTTATAGGGGCTGTCTGCTCTCAGATTCGGATATACGTTCATTGTGGCGCATAATCTGCCGCTCTTATCAATGTAAAGAGATACCAAAACCTTTTCTCCCTGCTCCACACGCTTTTTCTGTTGCTTAAAAGGCAGAAGCAAATCCTTCTCCAAGCCCCAATCCAAAAAAGCGCCGAACCTGCCGACCTGTGCAACGGTAAGCTCCGCCACCTCCCCTATCTGCAGCTTAGGCGTCCGGATTGTGGCAATCAGCCTGTCATTGGAATCCCTATAAATAAATACCGACAGAATATCTCCCAACCGACTTCCCTGCGGAACCTGTTTGATAGGCAGGAGCACCCGCTCCTCCTGATGCTCCTTGGAAGGGGCAAGATACGCTCCGAAATCTACGATTTTAACTATTGTCAAATCCTGTGTTTCACCTAATCTTATCATTTTATCCACCTGCGCAACGCGCTCTCCAATTAATAGTATAAAATTTAACGGCTAATCCGTCACGACTGCTTTACGCAAAAATTCCACGCTCACATAGGGCTTGTGCTCCTCGTCCAAAAAAGCCACCGTACAAAGCCCCTCGGACTCAGCCACATAAGGCCGGAGTACATCCTCTAAAAAAGCCTGCTTTTTATATTCCGCACGCATCTGCCCTATCAGAAAGCCTTCAGGAAGAAATTCCATCGCCATACCGATATACTGACCATTGTTTACATGCTGATTCGTGTCCAGATGATGCTTTTTCACCACAATGGCTTCCTTGTATTCTCCCTGCGGAGGCATTGCAATTCTGCGAGGGGCATATTCCATAGAAAGTCTGGCTTCCAATCTATATCCTTCTGTCATTTCTTCCGGCGGAATAACCGGCTTACCGGTACAGGTATCCAGCAGGCTCCATAGGGAATTTGCTTTTGCCAGACAGCTTCCATCCTCCGCCAGCATGGCAAAGTTACGATACCCCAAAAAGCCCTTAAATTCATAGGGCGCCGTACCCACAGTCACCTTAGCGCCCAGTCTGGGATAACCCTCTACCACAATCTGCCATGAAGACAGCACCCAGACCAAATGCCGCTCCTTCAAATAATCTACGCCCAGCTTTAAATCCTCCGAGTGAAAGGTGGAGGCGTCCTGAAAATAATTTAACAACGCCGGCAGCGACAGTCTGCCTTCGCTATCCGTCTCGCTATAACGGATTCTACTTTCAAATGTATACATAATCTCTCACATTCTATACAAAAAACAATTGATATATAATTATTGCAGACATCAAAAGGATACACAACCCCATCCCCGCATTTGCATAAACTATACCGAACCTTCTGCCTCTGGGTATCCTAACCTCTCCCGCTTCCAAGGTAAAACGCTTTCTAAAAACAATAAATAACACCACACTGGCAAGCATTAAAAGATAAATCAATATTGAATAGCACATATACGCAATCCACCCCGGCATATATGCCGCCATAAACTCCGCCAGCTCCTGTTGGCTTGCGCCGCTCTCCGTCAATCTCGCATATTCCTCCATATGAGAAATCTCTAACAGCCACGGCGCAAAAATACTGCCCAGAAAATTACATATCATATGCATTGCTATGGAAATTTTAAGTTTTCCCGTTCTTACATACAGAAAAGCCAAAAACAACCCCATGGGAAACGCATATACAAACTGATTCAAGTTGCCGTGAAAAAGACCGAACAGCAGACCCGATACCATCACTGCCACACCCTGCCCATAACGGAGGGTTCTATCCACCAATAATTTGCGGAAAATATACTCTTCAAAAACAGGGGCACATATCACGATATATATAAGGTTTAACCCAGTGCTGCCGCCGTTCAACGTATTTAATAACACATTATCAACCGCAGAACCCCTAAGTACTCCGATAAGCGCCGTCAGCCAAAGCCCCGTCAAATTGCAAATTAACATTAACCCATAACACATGATTGCTGCTACGACAAAACGCCCGGGCTTCATCGAATGTTTTTCCGGCAGCGTCGCCGGAAGCCCTCTCAACAATAAAATCATAATGGGCATGCCTATCAGATACATCGGCAATATTCCTACCGTAAAGGCAATATCCCCATTTTCCATCCAAGCCGGAACAAACATTGACACCAAATTTATCACCAAAATTTGTGTAGCATATATCGCCAGAGTTCCCAAAATAAATCGAAAGCCCAGTTGCGAAAATAGCCTTTTATGCTTCTTTAAAGCTTCCTGCCCGTCAACGCCGTCATTCATGTTTATATACTGATTTTCTCCCATAAGCTTACTCTCCTATCTGCTTAAAACAGTATAACACTATTTTTTTCATTGTACCATATCTTTTTCCTTATTTACCATGCAAAAAAGCTCGACAGCCATATGGCCTGCCGAGCTCAAGAACAGGGCTACAAGGATTCGAACCTTGAAATGACGGAGTCAGAGTCCGTTGCCTTACCGTTTGGCGATAGCCCTATTTCACATTACTTGATGTATTATACACGAAGTGTTTCCATTTTGCAATACTTAAATGCACAAATTTTAAAATATTTTAAATATTCTTTTTCTACAATATAAACAATTAAAATTCTTTTACCCATACGGCACATCCGGCTGTCTGAAATCAAAAGCAGACTCATACAAAGGTACGAGCCTGCTTCTGCACAATTGCTAAACCTCAAAAATCAAATCGCCGTAGGTAGGGATAGGCCATGCTTTCTTGTCTACCAGCATCTCCAGCGCGTCCACGGGCGCTCTCAGAGCGTTCATTGTCGTAAACACTTCATCCTTAAAGAAGAAAGCAAGCTCCTTAGGCTCCTCAATAGTACCTGCCTTTTCCACCTTCTCCTCCAGTGTGGTCAACGCTTTCTTGGCCTCCGTCAATCTTTCGGAAACCTCATTTAACAGCTCTGCGGTAACGGATGCGTCCGCTCCCGCCTCCTTTACCGCAAGCACGGTATCGGCCAGAGACTTAGTGTATTTGATAACTGCCGGAAGAATCTGCTTTTGTGTCATATCAATCATGGTAAGCGCCTCAATATTAATGGTCTTGGCATAGGTTTCATAGAGAATCTCCTCCCGGGATTCCAGCTCGGCCTTTGTAAAAATACCGAATTTCTCAAACAGCCTGATAGCCTTATCGGTTGTCAATGTGGCGGAAGCCTCCACCATGGACTTAATATTCGGAAGCCCGCGTCTTGCCGCCTCCTCCACCCACTCCTCGGAGTAACCGTTTCCGTTAAACACAATTCGCTGATACTTTGTCATGTATTCTTTAATCAAATCGTGAACCGCAATCTCAAAATTATCCGCCTTTTCCAAAATATCCGCCGCCTCGCAAAAGGCCTCCGCAACAATTGCATTCAGGGTAGTGTTCGGGCTTGCAATGGAATCGGCGCTGCCCACCATACGGAATTCAAATTTGTTGCCGGTAAAAGCAAAGGGCGACGTTCTATTCCGGTCTGTTGCATCCTTGTCGAGGTCGGGCAGGGTGGAGACGCCTGTGGCAAGCTTTCCTCCCTCAATCAGATGAGCAGCCTCACCCGTCTCCACAAGCTGCTTTACCACATCCTCAAGCTGTTCGCCAAGAAACATGGAAATAATTGCGGGGGGCGCCTCATTTGCTCCAAGTCTGTGGTCATTTCCCACATCGGACGCGCTCTGTCGGAGCAAATCCGCATGAGTATCCACAGCCTTCATAATGCAGGCAAGCACCAACAGAAACTGAACATTTTCATTTGGAGTATCGCCCGGATCCAAGAGATTTACGCCGTTGTCCGTGCCAAGAGACCAGTTGTCGTGCTTACCGGAGCCGTTCACGCCCGCAAAAGGCTTTTCATGAAGCAGGCAGGTCAATCCGTGACGTCCCGCCACCTTCTTCATAGTCTCCATTACCAGCTGGTTATGGTCAACCGCGATATTTGCGGTCTCATAAATAGGCGCCAGCTCATGCTGCGCAGGAGCCACTTCATTATGCTGGGTCTTAGCGGTAACGCCAAGCTTCCACAGCTCCACGTTCAAATCCTTCATATAGGAACCGATTCTTTCGCGGATAGTGCCGAAATAGTGATCCTCAAGCTCCTGACCCTTGGGTGCGGGGGCTCCAAACAAGGTTCGTCCTGCAAAAATCAGGTCTTCCCGCTGCAAGTATTTCTCTCTGTCTACCAAAAAATATTCCTGCTCCGGTCCTACGCTTGCAACCACCTTGGTAGCCTCCGTGTTGCCAAACAGGCGTACAATACGAAGCGCCTGCTGGCTGATTGCCTCCATGGAGCGTAGAAGAGGGGTCTTCTTATCCAAAGCCTCACCCTTATAGGAGCAGAATGCAGTAGGGATACAAAGTATTACGCCTGTTGCGTCCTCCTTCAAAAATGCCGGAGAAGTAATGTCCCATGCAGTATAACCCCTTGCCTCAAAGGTAGCCCGCAAACCGCCGGATGGAAAAGAAGATGCGTCCGGCTCTCCCTTTATCAGCTCCTTTCCGGAAAATTCCAAAATCATTTTGCCCTCCGCATCGGGATGCGTTACAAATGCATCATGCTTCTCCGCAGTAATTCCGGTGAGGGGTTGGAACCAATGAGTATAATGAGTAGCTCCGTTTTCCACAGCCCAATCCTTCATGGCCTTGGCCACAACATCAGCGGTTGCCAAAGACAGCTCTCCGCCCTGATCCATAATTTTCTTCACTTCCTTATACACATTCTTCGGCAGCCTTTCCTTCATCTTTCCCAAAGTAAAAACCTTACTCGCAAAAATCTCTTCTACATTTAGGACATCACTCATATTCCCATCCTCCCTTTGCCTTCTTTTTTCCGAAACACAAAAAAGGCGTTACACTCCCTGTGTAAACGCCTTCGTTTTCATTGTTTCTTTATGATTTTTTACTATACAACAAAATAAATGAAAATGCAACCCCTAATTTTGTTTTTTTATACCTCGAACAACAAATCCGCATAGGTGGGGAAAGGCCAATATTCCTTATCCACCAGCTTCTCCAGCTCATCTGCAGGCTTTCTCAAGGCTTCCATTGCAGACACCACCTTGTCATGATAGAAAAATGCCTGTTCCTTTCCCTGCGCCATGGCGGAGGCATGCTCCTCTGCCTCCAACAAGGCATTCGCCGCCTTTTTAGCCTCTGTCAGCTTGCCTGTCACAGTCTTCAGCAGCTCCGTGGACACAAAATCATCCCCCCCTGCCTGCTGCACTGCGATAGAGGTATCAGCTAAGGATTTTGCAAATTTCATCACCGCGGGAATAATCTGCTTATTTGCCATATCTATCATGGTCAGAGCCTCGATATTAACCGTTTTGGCATAGGTCTCATACAAAACCTCCGCTCTGGAATGGAGCTCTGCCTCCGTAAAAATACCGAACTTCTCAAACAGGCGAATGGACTTGGGTGTGGTCAGCGTATCCACCGCCTCCACCATGGAAGGAATGTTGGGCAGCCCGCGTCTTGCCGCTTCCTCCTCCCACTCCTTGGCGTAGCCGTTTCCGTTAAAAATGATTCGCTGATGCTTTGTCATATATTCTTTAATCAAGTCATGTACGGCAATTTCAAAATCTTCCGCACTCTCAAGCCTGTCTGCCGCCTCGCAGAATGCCTCCGCCACAATAGCGTTCAACGTGGTATTGGGGCTTCCGATAGAATCCGCGCTGCCCACCATTCGGAACTCAAATTTATTGCCGGTGAAGGCAAAAGGCGACGTTCTGTTTCTGTCCGTAGCGTCCTTCACAAAATCCGGAAGAGTGGACACACCTGTACGCAGCATACCGCCCTCCTTCAGGGAATCCGCTTTTCCCGTTTCTACCAGCTGAGCCACCACATCCTCCAGCTGCTCTCCCAAAAAGATGGAAATTATGGCAGGCGGCGCCTCATAGCCGCCCAATCTTTGGTCATTCCCCACGTTGGAAGCGCTCTGGCGCAGCAAATCCGCATGAGTATCCACAGCCTTCATAATACAGGCTAACACTAACAGAAACTGTATATTTTCATTGGGAGTCTGCCCCGGCTCCAACAGATTCATACCGTTATCGGTAGTAATGGACCAGTTATTGTGTTTGCCGGAGCCGTTCACACCCGCAAAGGGCTTTTCGTGAAGCATACAACGTAAACCGTGCTTTCCCGCCACACGCTTTAAAGTTTCCATAACAAGCTGATTGTGGTCAACCGCCACATTGGCGGATTCATATATGGGCGCCACCTCATGCTGCGCGGGCGCCGCTTCATTGTGCTGAGTCTTTGAGGTTACTCCCAGCTTCCAAAGCTCAATATTCACATCATGCATAAATCCGCCGATGCGCTCTCTGATTACGCCGAAATAATGATCGTCCATCTCCTGACCCTTTGGCGCAGGGGCTCCGAAAAGCGTTCTTCCCGAAAAAATGATATCCTCTCTCTGCAATGCTTTTTTTGCATCCACCAGAAAGTATTCCTGCTCTGCGCCTACCGAGGGCACCACCTTTTTTGCCTCCGTATTGCCAAACAGTCTCACAATTCTGATAGCCTGCCGGCTAAGCGCCTCCATGGAGCGGAGCAGAGGCGTTTTTTTATCCAGAGCCTCTCCGGTATAAGAGCAAAATGCCGTGGGAATACACAGCGTAGGACCGGTTGCCGTCTCCTTGATAAAAGCGGGAGAGGTAATATCCCATGTAGTATACCCCCTCGCCTCAAAAGTAGCGCGCAACCCTCCCGAAGGAAAGGAGGAAGCGTCAGGCTCGCCCTTTATCAGCTCTTTTCCGGAAAATTCCATAATCATCCGCCCGTCTTCGTCCGGATGCGTCACAAAAGCATCATGCTTCTCGGCCGTGATCCCCGTGAGCGGCTGAAACCAGTGAGTATAATGGGTTGCACCGTTCTCCACGGCCCAGTCCTTCATTGCCTTTGCCACCACATCGGCAGTCGCCAGCGAAAGCTCACCGCCCTGATCCATGACCTTTCTGACCTCTTTATATACATTCTTAGGTAATCTCTCCTTCATCCTGCCAAGGGTAAATACTTTACCGGCAAAAATCTCTTCTACCTTTAATACTTCACTCATGCTTCTATTTCCTTTCCTGCTCCTGTTTCTCTCTTTACCGTAAGCAATAAGCCTGACTGTTTTTCCTATATCCCGACAGCCTATTCTCGCCTTAACACTGCTCACATTGTACAATATGTGCATGATACAGGTCAACCTTTAAATTGACGCTCTAAGCTTCCCTCACTCGCAGCAGGTCGTACACCTCTGGCGCACAGGAAAGCTTAAGCCACAAAGGCTGTTTTGGGTGGGGGGCGCTTTCCACCGCCCCCCCTTCTTCATCAAAAATAGCTTCCACAGACACAGATAAATTGCTTCCGTCAGGCTTCATTATCTCTATGCTGTCTCCCACGCAGAATTTGTTGCGCTGCTCAATGCGTGCCAAAGACGCTTCACCGTCAAGCTCCCTTCGGCGGACCATTTCGTTAAAAACGGATATCTCACCGGCGCGTTTAACCGCCTCAACAATCCCAAGATAAGTATATTCATTCACATAAGTATTATTGTCATAAATCTGTGTGCTTTCATCCGGCTTCCCAAAATAAAAGCCGGTGGTAAATTGACGATAGGTACATTTTGAAACCTCTGTCCTGTACCACTCCATTCCTCTGCGGTATTTTTCCTCTGATTCAAAATAGTCGTCTATTGCCCTTCGATAGGTTCGGGCCACGGCTGCCACATACAATGCCGTCTTCATGCGCCCTTCGATTTTCAAGCTGTCAATTCCCGCCGCCACAAGCTCGGGGATATACTCTATCATGCACAAATCCTTGGAATTAAAAATATAGGTTCCTCTCTCATTCTCGTACACCGGCAGATATTCCCCCGGCCTTTTCTCCTCCACCACGGCATACTTCCAGCGGCAGGGATGGGTACACGCGCCCTGATTGGCGTCCCTTCCCGTAAAATAATTACTCAAAAGACAACGTCCGGAATAGGAGATACACATGGCGCCATGGACAAAGCTCTCAATTTCCATTTCATCGGGGATATGCTCTCTGATATCACGAATTTCCTCCAGTGAAAGCTCTCTGGCAGAAACCACCCGCTTCGCCCCCATCTTCTGCCAGAACAGATAGGTCTGATAGTTGGTATTGTTTGCCTGTGTGGAAATATGAATTTCCACATCCTTCCATACCTCCCTCGCCAGCATAAACATTCCCGGGTCCGAAATAATCAAGGCGTCCGCTCTCTCCGGTCTCATATCCTTAAGCTCGGCAAAATAGTTCCCTGCTTCCTCCAAGTCCCCATTGTGCGCCAGAATGTTCGCCGTCACATATACCTTCACTCCATGGGCGTGGGCAAATATAATTCCTTCCTCCATCTCCTCCATAGAAAAATTTTTTGCCTTGGCACGCAGTCCAAACGCTTCTCCTCCGATATACACTGCGTCCGCCCCAAAAACCACCGCAGTCTTCAGCACCTCAAGACTGCTTGCCGGAATAAGCAGCTCAGGCTTTTTATATGATCTTCCTGCTTTATCCTTATTTTGCATATTAATCCTCCATGCCGGAGCGTTTTTTGCACAGGCACGCGAGACGAATATCAGATTCGGCTCTGCGATTCAAATTTGTGGCTCCGTTTCTTATGTTGTAACACTACCATGCTTTTCATAATCACCTAACCCTCCCGCTTTCGTACTCAGTGTCACTCCGTCTCCCACAGGCAGAATACAAGTCTCCAGCTCGGGATGATGCTTTAACTCATACAGATATTCTCTCATCCTTGCATGTATGGTTCGGTTTCGGCGGCATACGGCGAAGCGTGATTCTATAATATCCCCATCCTGCAAAACATTATCGGATATAAGCAGTCCTCCTGGCGTCAACAGACGAAGTATATCAGGTAGAAAATTTATGTATTGCCCCTTCGCGGCATCCATAAAAATCATATCGTAACCTCCTGCAAGCTTCGGCAAAATTTCCGTGGCGTCGCCCTCCAACAGAGTGATAGCCTTCTCCTTTCCGGCACGCCTGAAATTTTCCCTTGCAATAGGAATCCGTTTTTCATACTTTTCAATGGTGGTGACATGACAGCCCTCCGGCGCATACTCACTCATAAGCAAAGCAGAAAAGCCGATGGCAGTCCCGACCTCCAGGATGTTCTTCGGCTTTACATAAGCTAACAAAAACTTTAACAGGCTCTGCATTGATTTTCGGATAACAGGCACCTGTGTCTCTATAGCGAATTTTTCAATTTCGTTTAAAAAAGGGGTGTTGCCTCTATCAAGCGAATCGATAAAGGCAGACATTCTCTCGTCAACTATCATGAATACTCCCGTTACGGCCATGCCGATAACCCTTTTACAGCCCCTATTCCTGTGTATCGCCGCCGTCTTGGTCAGAAGCCGTCGCCATGACCTCCATCATCTCTTCTACCGTCATAGCCGTGCTCAATTCAAATACGCCCGGCTTAACTTCCTTTTGAAACTCGGACAGATAATACTGAAACACAAATAATTTATCATCCCTGATTAATCCCTTGGACAAGAACAGCGTTCCTATTTCCTTCGGCGACATATCCTCCGTCACCGTTACCGTCACCTTTCTGCCCTCGCCGGTGGATACGGCAGGCTCCGCAAAAATACGGTAACCGTAATCATAACAGGCTGTTGCTCCATGATATATAAAATATATCACCACTATCACAACCACAACCTTCACCACGGCTCCGACTACTGCGGTTACTAAACTACTGGTTTTCATTTGCTTCACTTTCCTTTTCTTTACTCAAAATGCATCGCCTCCGTAATACGAAGGTTTATACCCTGCATCATCCTGCACAATGCCAACTCTGCCGCCAAAAAATCCGAAACCAACGGATTCTCTCTAAAAACTGCATACTCTCTCTCAAATGCATCGATTTTATCAAAAGCATAATCTTTTCTGTTTTGGAGCTCATAATTAAGTTTTCTGTATTCGTCAATCTGTGCCTTCAGTTCAGGATACTGATTAACCTTATTCCGCTGTACATCATATTGCCGATATTCCTCAGAGGACAAAATCGCATCAATTATATGCTCCACTGCATTATCTATGTTGCTCATATTGTATCTTCTCTCTAATAATATTGCAAGGGCAAATTCAATTTATCACCCGTCAACCTTGTAGCAGAACGGCTTCCTATACTTCCATGATGATAGGAAGGATCATGGGGCGGCGCTTTGTCTTTTTCCAGACATATTCGCTCAGAACGTCCTTTGTTGTGGACTTTAGCTTGCCCCAGTCGGTTATGCCTCTGTCCAGACAATTCTGCAACGCTTCATCCACCGTACAGCGCGCTTCCTCAATCAGCTCGTCCGACTCGCGGACATACACAAAGCCTCTTGAAACTATATCGGGCCCTGCAACCAGCTGACCGCTATATTTCTCCAGACTCATCACCACAATCATTATTCCGTCTTCGGCCAGATGCTGCCTGTCACGCAATACCACATTCCCCACGTCGCCAACGCCCAAGCCGTCTACCAATATGGTTCCCGTAGGTACCTTACCCGTTACGACCGCCTGATTATCGTCAAGCTCCAAAACATCACCTGAAGATAAAATAAAAATATCGTCCTTCTCTATGCCAAGGCTTTCGGCAATCTTTGCCTGTGCTTTCAGATGCTTGTACTCACCGTGCACGGGAACCGCATATTTAGGTTGTACCAGCGTATAAATCAGTTTAATCTCCTCCTGACAGGCATGACCGGAAACATGAGCGTCCTGAAAAATCACATCTGCCCCCTTGCGAAGCAGCTCGTTAATAATTTTAGTAACCGATTTCTCGTTTCCCGGTATAGGATTTGAGGAAAAAATAACCGTATCCCCCGCGCCGATAGTTATTTTGCGGTGCATATTGTTTGCCATACGGCTTAACGCCGCCATACTCTCTCCCTGACTTCCGGTAGTTATAATCACCTGCTGCTCATCCGGGAAATTCTTCATCTGCTCTAAATCCACCAGTGTATTTTCGGGAATGCTGATGCACTCCAGACTGATGGCAGTCTCTATGATATTGACCATGCTTCGGCCTTCAACCGCAACCTTTCGCCCAAATTTATATGCCGTGTTGATAATCTGCTGTACGCGGTCCACATTGGAAGCAAAGGTTGCTACAAAAATTCTGGTATTTTTATGCTCCTCAAAAAGGGTGTCAAAGGTCTTACCCACCGTTCTCTCGGATGGGGTGAAGCCCGGACGCTCCGCATTGGTGGAGTCGCACATCAGAGCAAGCACACCCTTTTTGCCCAATTCGGCAAAACGCTGTAAATCAATGGCGTCGCCAAATACCGGCGTATAATCCACCTTAAAATCACCTGTGTGCACTACAACTCCTGCAGGGGAATAAATGGCAAGAGCCGCTGCATCCACAATACTGTGGTTTGTTTTTATAAACTCTACGCGAAAGTTCCCAAGGTTAATGGATTGCCCGAACTTAACTACCTTTCTCTTTGTTCCCTTCATCAAATTATGCTCTTTTAATTTATTTTCAATAATACCCATTGTAAGACGGGTCGCATACACAGGTACATTGATATCCTTGAGTACATAAGGAAGCGCGCCTATATGGTCCTCATGTCCGTGAGTAATCATAAAGCCCTTTACCTTGTCAATATTATCCTTCAGATAGGTAACGTCAGGAATCACTAAATCAATTCCCAACATATCGTCCGCCGGAAAAGACAGTCCGCAATCCACTACAATAATACTGTCCTCATACTCGAAGGCAGTAATGTTCATACCAATTTGCTCCAAGCCCCCCAAAGGGATAATTTTCAGCTTTGAGCCGCTATTATTCTCTTTTTTCTTCAATCAAATTTCCTCCAATTCTTCTCGACGCAAAAGGCTGACCCTGCAATCAACAATCACTAAACGGCTATTGCGGCAGCCCCTTGGGAATCTCCCGTAAACCCCAAGAGCCTTATCTCGCCGTATTTGTGCAGATTTCTATAAGAATGGCGCCTCCATTATGTACCTAAGTATTCCCTGTCTGTCGGCACATAAAACCATTCTCCGGAGAAATCCGGTCAATTCAAGGAAGCCTGCTGCTTCCGTTCTCATTTATAAAAAAGCATCGCCCGTAAAAATGCTCCGCATTCTATGGCACTGCGTTTTTTCATGCATATATAATGTGATGCGCCCAATCCGCCGCTCACACAAAGCTTATGTCGTCAAGCATATCCGCAAATACGCCTGAAACTGCGGCAAGCTCGTCGTCGTCAGACACAATGGCAAAGACACTCTCCTCCTCGCCATCCTTTGACAAATCCTTTAATATAAGGGCTTCTCCATCGCCCTCCTCAAAATCAGTCACTAAAATATAGTTACAGCCTCCGATTCTGGTCTGCTCCAGCACAAAAAATTCTACCGGTTCTTCTCCCTCCGGATTAAAGGTAATCTTCTCTAATTTACTCATATCTGCTCCATAACCGTTTCTACGCGGCGCCCCTTTGCCGTCAATTACACCGATTGCGTCTCCTTCGACCGCTCACCCTGCATGCTTCTTCTGTCCAAATAACCCTGCAATATAAATACCGCCGCAATCTTGTCCACATGCTCCTTGCGGTTTTCCCTGCGAATACCTGCCTCCATCATCGCCCTATCCGCAGCCACGGTTGTCAGACGCTCGTCCCATAACACAACGGGCAGCCCCGTGCGTCTTTCCAGTTTTTCCTTGAATTCCTTTGTCAATTCCGCACGAACACCCTCCGTGGCATTCATGTTCTTGGGAAGACCCAAAACAATTTCCTCAACCCCGTACTCCACAATAAGCTCTTCTATTCTTGCAAGCGACTGGCGAAGCTTATTCTCTTCCTTGCGACGGATAATCTCCACACCCTGCGCAGTCAAAAGCAGGCTGTCGCTTACAGCAACACCCACTGTCTTAGAGCCAAAATCCAAACCCATTATCCTCATAGGGTTCCTCCTATTGCCAACGATTGTTGCGGATGTACTCCATCAGCAGCTCCTCCACCAATTCGTCACGATCTACCTTCATAATCAGGCTTCTGGCACTCTTATGGCTGGTGATATAGGTAGGGTCACCGCTCATAATATACCCTACAATCTGATTGACGGGATTATACCCTTTTTCTGTCAGCGCTTCATACACCGTGGATAAAACCACCTTCACTCCGGTTTCAGGCTCTGTTTCTACCTTGAAGTATTGCGTATTTCCTAAGTCCTGCATAAATCCCTCTCATTTCTCTATTGTGGAAGCCTCCACTTGTATCCTATAAGTCTGCTGTTTATTATCTTAACTCATTTATCATTAAAATTCAAGTACCCCCAGCCACTTTAAAGCGTTCCAGATGCCGTCCTTATCCACATCAGTGGTTACATAGTCCGCTAAATCAAGCACCCTCCCGGTAGCGTTTCCCATGGCAATGGAAATATGCGCCGCTTCCAGCATGGGAATATCGTTTGTGCTGTCGCCGATTGCCACGGTGTCCTCCATGGAAAGGTTCAGGTACCGGGCAATATACTGCATACCGCTGGCTTTGGAATAGCCCTTCGGCACAATTTCATAAAACCCTTTTTCTCTGTCAATAAAATCTAATATATGTTCATATTCTCTCCGAAAAGCGTCCATAGTATCTCTTTCTTCCACATAAGCGTAAAACTTATCAAAATGTCCTATCGCCTCCTCATAGCTCCCATAATCGCATTCCGCAAAACGAACCACAAAATCATAGAAGGTTTTCGTGTTCATTTTCTCAAGGTCGTCATGAAAATTGTTTGCGCTTCCCTCCAGCACCGCGTCTATTTTATATTTTCGCAGCCCGTCTATAATATATCTTGCCTGCTCTTCATCAAAAGTCTTGTGGAGCAGGATCTGATTATGGTAGGTAATCATAGTGCCGCAGCCCATCAGATAACCGTCAAACTCTACCAGCTCAGAAATACGCCCTCCTACCAGTTTGTCCGTCCTGCCTGTATTAATCATACAAATATGGCCGTTACTTCTTGCCTTTGCTATTGCCCTTTTAGTACTGTCCGACATTTGAAATCGTTCGTCAATCAAGGTTCCGTCTATGTCAAAAAATATAATTTTCAAAATATTCTCCTTTGGTCCGTGTCCTCTTTACGTTATAAAATCCCTCTTCTTTTGGCTTCCTCTATAAGCTTTGGCTGTATATTCGGATACGTCCAGCTTTCGGGAAGCTTGTCCAAAATCACCACCTTTTCTATTTCACTATGTAATTCAGGCTCAAGGAATTCTACCTCTGCATAATATAACATACCGAAGGATTCCTCACCGCCAAAATTATCTTTTGCTATGACAGAATACACACAAACAGGCCAAATATCAAATTTAACCGCGCCTGTTTCTTCATACAATTCTCTTCGTGCCGTTTCCTCTATTGTCTCACCCTCCTCCCGATGTCCGCCGGGAATTTCCAATGTATCCCGTTTTCTATGCTTACAAAAAACATACTTCCCGTTATATTTTGCAATTATAACAGCAAATTTTAATAAATCATCTCTAACCTCTTCATAAAAATATACCGCCATTTTCAACCTCTTCTTTCCAAATCCGATTTTAAAATATTTCTCCCTTTTCGGAAAAGTGTTCCCGAGGGTTCCGTTATGTGCTCCCTTGTGTTATATCTCTTCGCAAGGGAGCACGAACCCTCATAAGGGCAAAAATAAGGAACGCAAAATTACATAGCACATTATAACACAATATGAATGGACTGTGTAAACTGATTGAAATGCTTTTTAGCTGTTACAGAAAAGAGTATTGATGCAAAGGACAGTCTGGAAGTGTGGTGATTTTACGGGCAGATTACTATGGAAGCAGTCCGCCTTTTATGAAAACTTTAGAAAAATATAAGCGGCATAAAGAAATAATAGGTGAAATGTAAAGTCTGTGTTACATAATTGAAGGAAAACGCGCATATTGGTTTGTTTAGATGTAACGTAATTTGTGTTACAATAATATTGGAGGTGAACTTATGAGTTAGGAACTAACATATGATATTTACGCAAATCAAAGAACCAACACAGGAACAATTCGCTGAAAGGATGAGCATTACAAGGCAAGCTGCCTCAAGATGGGAAACAGATGAGGTTATATTGGAACTTAAAAAGCTTGTGGAGATGTGTTCTGTATTTTCATGTAAATTGGATGAATTGGTTAGAGGGAATATGCCTTCCCAAAATGAAATTTATTCTAAAGTCAAGATTAGAAAAGTACCTGTTTTCCAAATGGCCAAATATGTAACGGTTCATCTAATCCGGAATCTGATGTGCAAAATTATATGAAAAATCGGTGGGTGAGTGGATTGACTGCAACAAATTCAAACGCAAAATTAATTGGTTGGGATTTTCCTTACCGTAACAGAACTTTTTGCTTCGCCTTTTGAGAGAATACCGAGGGGATATAAATGTATCATAGAATTCTTACAAGCTAATGACCTTAAAGATAAATTATGTGAAGATATCATCTGTTGTTTTGAATAACAAATATGAAAAGAGAGTGTAGGCTATATGGATATTTATGTGCATGTTGACAGTGTTGCTAAGGAACATGCATATTCCATTTTCAATTAAGGAGGAAACGATATGGAAAAAACAGCGAGTCAAATACAAAAGGAAAGAACAAAAGAATTAGAAAATAAAGCAAATGCACTTCTTAAAAGGTGTGATGTAGCAACGCTTACATCTATAAATGAGAAAGGATATCCGCGTACCTGCGTGGTGTCTATTGCGAAAGCGGATACATTTTCGGATATCTATTTTGTGACTTCAAAGCGTTCGGATAAAGCTGGTAAAGCGTCGCACTTTGAAACCAATACGAAGTCAAGCGTTTGTTATTTTCTTGATGGAGATAGCGTGACTCTTATTGGAAACGTGGAGTTTGTAGGAGATAGAAAATTACAGGAATCTATAGAGGCTGATAGGCAATTTTTCAAAAAAGGGATTGATGACCCCAAATTCAGATTAATTCGGTTTCACACAATTGAAGCCACGTTCTGGATAGAAGGTAAATTTAGAACCTGTAAATATAAATAATTCGTACCGCAGACTACAGTTTAACAGAAGAGCCGAAAATTTCGAGACTATGAAAAAGTCTGTAAATACAGATTGGTATGTCAAGAGCGGCTGGCTGATACCAGCCGTTCTTTGACGGCTCTTCCTTTATTCCGGAGGACACCCTTCATACATGATCCCCGGTTCCCCATAGACCTGTGCCCGGTTTCGGATTGGTATCGTCCATTTTTTCGTGGCTTCAAAGGCTGCCGGATACAGAGCCTTCAGCAGGGCTGCATCGCTTGGGAATACTCTTCTCTGGCGGTTCAGCTTCCGGTATGTGGAATTCAGGGATTCTATCCCATTGGTCGTGTATATGACCTTCCTGACAGTCACAAAAAACTTGAAGATCGGTAAAACGGCATCCCGGTTATCTCTCCGGCGCTTTTTTCTCATCTGCCGCCTGATAGAGCGTCTTTAAATCTGCTGCAAAGGGTTTCCGGTCTTTCTCCGGAACATATTTCAGGGTATTCCTGACCTGAGGAACGATGCAGCGCTGGTATTCCGTTTTGGGAAATGCTGTGGCAATTGCCTTCTGCATTGACGCCGAGAATCACATAAGCTGCCAGTTTTCGGATTACGCCATTGTCACGGACAGAATAATGGATTGCATCAATGTAGAGGATAGGATATATCTCATCTAACGGGCGGTTCTGCCAGTCTTCAATCTGTGGCCGTATCTTATCCGTAACATCACAGATAAAGCCTTCTGATGTCTCAAAGCCGTAAATGTCTTCTACGGTTTCAAAAATCTGGCGGGTAGTCATGCCTTTTGCATCATTGCTGTCAGAACGCTCTGATTTTTCATAGCCGGGATGCCCGTCCATTTCCGCTTCCAGCATTTCTTTGATGGTTCCGCCGAGCAAATCCTTCAGGGCTTCCTGAATGTCCTCAGCCGTCTGGACATCATACTCTTCCAAGAGCTGGTGAATGATGTTTCGTTTTCCTTCCGTCATTTGTACTGTGTGTACAGGTTTCTTTTACCATGATAAAAGGCTTCCTATGATTTTTTATTTTATCATAGAAGACCTCTTAAAACATTATTTACAGAAAAAGTTTCACACTCTCTTGTCAAGTCTATAACCATTTCCGAGAATATTCCTGAAACGCTGATTTGATTTTCACTGTCAGAAACGTTTTCGTACTCTGTCTCTTTTCCTGCTTTTACATAATAAACATTACATTTTCTGCCCTTATTTACCACATTTACTATATTTTCCTGTGGGATATGAAGAATCGTTTTTGCTTTCCACTGGTTAATATCCAACCTTCCCGTAATCTTATCGACCGTAATTTCATAATCTGTCTTTGCTGTCAGTTCCAAACTTCCACTGCTGTCTAAAACTATGACATGCTCTGCATCACCGTCATATTCTAGGCGGTTCAGATGAAGATTCCTGATTGCAAGCAGTTTCACGCTGGCTGCAATCTCACAGCTTTCAGAATATTTACATGGAAAGACAATCTCAACCGTCAGCGATTCCTCTGCTTCATAACGGCTTAACTTATTTTTGTTAATGCAGATTACATCCAGCTTGTTTTTCTTTTCATCCAGCTTTATCTTAAACATGGAGTCTAAATTTTCAAGGGTTTCAGAGGACAGCTTAATATGTAGTTTTTCATCGTCACCTGATGACAGCAGAATTGTGGATGCACTTCCAATATTGACATCAAAATGTTTTTCACGGTCAATGTCATAGATTGTTTCGCTGGTATATACAGATGTTTCCGGAGCTGCTTTTGTGACAGAATCCATAAGCAGCTCATCTATGGTAGTCTTAAAAATCTCTGCTATGATTACCATATTTTCCACATCAGGCAATCCTTTTCCTGTTTCCCACTTTGTGATAGCCTGCCTTGAAACACCAATTTTTTCGGCAAGCTGCTCTTGTGAGATACCTTCTTTTTTTCGTATTTCCTTTAATTTTTCAGAAAAATTCATATGAAACCTCCTTTAATCTTTTAATAGTGAATATGCTGTAATCTTTTTAATCGGTGCAGAAAGAAGTACACTGATTCCAAATGCCACAGCAGTAAACATAACCGCAAATATAATTAAAATCCAAACGGATACTTCAAACTGATTTTTTACAGCCCCAATCAGTGAAAAAATAACATTGTCTATTGCGGGAAGATACCAAAATCCGGCTATTGCTGAAATGACTGATGCCACAGCAGTGGCGGGTATAAACTCAAACGCCGTCTTGACAGTAAGCTGCCTGTTTGTATATCCGATTGCTTTATATATTCCAAATTCCTGTCTGCGCCTGCTTATCATTGAATTTATGATAACATACATCACAAGCAATACCATCAGTACGGAAATTACAAACAGGATAATCACAATGACTGAAACAATACCCGTATACATCATTTGACCATTTTCACTCATCTGTTCAAAATTTACTGACGATTTAACTACTGTATCGTAGTTTTCTTCGTACTCCTTTATAAACGCATCGGCATTTTTATCATATAAGTAAACATTGACGGATTCCGTTTTTTCGCCGATTTTTTCATATCCTTTACTTGTCAGCTGACATACCGCCCCGGCATTATTAACGCTTTGAATATAGCCTGTTACAATGTAATTTTGCGATTGGGAGCCGACTGTTATCTCTATTTCTTTACCGATAGGATAATCGTCCGCAAGTGCGTTTCCTACTGCAATTTCATTATCTTTCGCGGGGCTGCTTCCCTCATAACAGATATCGTTTGTTACTTTTGAAAAATCTTCACACACAAAGGCGGTAAGACTGCCATCCGTATAGCTTACAGGTACGGAAGCATATTCCATAAAAAGCTGCACACGATTATCCTTTTGAAGAATTTTCTTAAGTTCTGCCATTTTTTCATCCTCAGCCGTAAAAATAACAGACGGTAATTCCTCTGAAAGCGTATTCATAAAATTATCCGACTTAATATTTACATTGTATAAAAGAGTTCCTGCAAAAGACAGCAGCACCATGATACAAAATGCAACAATAAAAAGTAATATATTCTGTCCCACTGATTCTTCCCCGACAACGCCTCTTATAGCGTTTATAGGCTCTAATCTATGTATTTTCCCTGCTGAAATATAGGAAAAAAGTAATATTGCCAATGTCAGTGTCAGAACTACGATCAGCATAGCCATTATATCAAATACAGGAGTATAGGAAAATCCTGATTGGATTGCCAAAATACCCGCTACAAAAGGCAAAACGGCATAAGATACAGCGATTCCAATGACTGTAGCAATAATCCCTACAAACACATAGGGCATAACTGCCCCCGCAATAATCATATTACTTGTATAACCAATTGCTTTTAATACCCCCATCTGCGCAAGTTCGTCCTCTACCCCGCTTCGTATCCGAAAGTTACTGAGGAAAATACTCACTACAAGTATAATTGCAGCAATCGCCAAAAATATAACGATAAGCAGCGTACAGACCATCGTTCTGGTCTGTTTTGAAGCTGCCCTGTCATTGATGCTTAATAAGGCAATCCCTTTTCCTTTTATCATTTCAGATATTATATTTTTCATTTCACTTAAATCAGCGTTTTCAGTTGTTTTTATGGAATATTCCTTAACGGCATTATTGCTGTATTTACCTGCAAATTCCTCATAGACCGCTTTCGGAAAATAGCCGCCAATCAGTCCTGTACCGTAATTTCCATACTGCATCTCCAATACGGTTCCGCCAATATGATAAGTATGATCCTTGCCGTCTATGGAATAAGTAATGCTGCCGCCCTCCGTAAAACCGCCCAATTTTTTCATATACATGGGAATATAAGCAGAATCTCCGCTCTTTCCCGCTTGTTCCGTAACATCAAGCAGATTCAGTTTCCTTTCCTCATCAATATTGTAAAAAACAGTATTCATGTCAAAATCAGACCCTGCAAATTCACGGACTGTTACCGGAGTAAATACCCCGCCATGCTTTTCAACAAATGATACCCCGTTGATTTCCTCTACTTCTGTGAGCAGATTATCATTATCCTGAATCTGTGGAATGATAAAATTGATATCCGCTGTGTCAAGCTTGTCAAACAGGTCATCATAAGCGTCAAATGTTTGAAAAGCAAGCACAAGGGCAATATTTATAATAAATGCGGTCAGACAGATAAACACCCCAAAAGATATGTACTGTCCTTTTGCTTTATTCAAATTATGTAAAATCAACGTGGATAGTTTTTTCATGATTCGAAGAATCATTATGCCAGACTTCATATATTACCACCCCATTTCTTTAATGAATTTATCAAGTTTTTCAGTTCTTTCCATGTTGTCCTGCTCAAATTTTCCTAGATCACATTCGCCAAAAATTTTCCCATCTTTAATATAAATGATGCGATTTCCACGCAGGGCTGATTTTTTGTCATGAGTAACCATGACGATACTCTGACCTTTATCATGAAGCGAAGTAAAAACATCAAGGACTGCCGCCGAATTTGCGGAATTTAACGCACCTGTCGGCTCGTCCGCAAAAAGTACATTGGGATTATTGATAACTGCCCTGACAATGCCCGCCCTTTGCGCTTCGCCTCCTGAAATCTGAGCAGATGTTTTTCTCCATGTTTTTTCAGGAATGTTTACCAAAGAAAACAACTCCTCTGCACGATTTTTAATATCTTCCCTATTTTTACTTGTCAGCACCCCTGCCGTAATGACATTATCCATAAGGTTCATCTTATCAATTAAATAAATCTGTTGGAACACAAATCCACACTCTTTCCGCCGAAACACAGCCAGCTTGTCATTGTTTAACTTCGTGATGTCCACTCCGTCAAAGTAAATCTCCCCACCGTCCGGCTTATCCATACCTGAGAGGGAATACATCAAGGTAGATTTGCCTGCCCCCGATGAACCCATAATAACGGTAAAATCCCCTTTGTAAATATCAATATTCAGATCCGAATAAATGACCTGAATACTTTCGCCTTTGCCAAAAGCCTTTTTCAAATGCTTTGCTGATATGGATATTTGCTTGTTCATAACACAACCACCTTTCTTTTGATTATGTATCATACAATAATGAAAAAGCCCATACTACGCCACCAACAGTTGTATACATTTGATTTTTTTATGCTACTTTCCGTTTCATATCAATGTGGCAATGTTTTTATGCCCTCAGAGAATATGATTCAATGGCATTATTCTTAATTGCACCATGAAAAAGTGCGTAACTGCCCATTCTGTCATGGATATCCCCATAAGATTAGGCTGTTGCACACTTTCCCGCAATGCTAATATGAATTCCATTTTTCCAATCATTTATATTTATAAAATGTTCTTCTTGTTGAGCAGATGATTTAGAAAAGGTGCTGACTACATAATAAAAATAGTCAGCACCTCGTTAATGTTGCTACCAAATTTCCAAACTATCCTCTGCATCTACCCACATCTGTAAGTTGCCATCAAGTGCTAATCGGGCATATTCAAGCGGATTGTCTATTGCTAATGCAGCTAAAGCACATTGGGAACAGGGAGTCATCTGTAATCCATCTTCAGCTATATTACAGTCAATCCGTATGATATATCCGTCAAAGGTGGTTATATCAACACTATTGTGGTACATATTATATTCTGCATATATGAATCTCATATCTTATCTGTCCTTTCTTTGCTAATTGAATTTTGGGAGAAATTAAGAAAGCATTTCAATCAGTTCTTCCTACCTGATTTATATTGCGCTATAATTTATTACAAGTTTTTCTTTCCCTTATTTTTGCCCTTATGAGGGTTCATAACACAGGGGAAAAGGATATAACACAAGAGAAAATCTAAGGGCAAACTCACTTGCTATAAATTTAGCATTTTCAAGGGTTTGCGAACTTTTTGAAGATAAGAGATAACAGTTAATAAATGTTATAAATTAGGTCTTATCAGAATTCCGGTTTATATACTCGATTATGAAATATTTGTCCGCCACTTTCAAAGCGTATTGACATACTTATTTCTAATGGGGCACAATTCCGAAAGGGAAGAAATATTTTTCCACAAAAACGGTACATATCTTACGTATACCTAAATATACCATAAAAAGCTATTTTTTCCTACCATATCTAATAATATAATCAAACCGAATAATTCGGACTTTTCCATTGCTGCCGCACTCATCTTATGCGCCGCAAACTGGATATTGGCGCTCACTGCAGGAGAAATATTGGGCTCCCATAGTATGGGCGGTGAATACGGCGCGGACCGTGGACTGGGAGTCTTACTTGAAACTCCTTCGACCCTGATTCCTTTTTTGTAACCTTATTGGTAATTTTTGTATTTTCTGTGGCCCTAGGAACGCTTATCAGAATGTTGCGCAGCAAGAAATAGCTTCCATATTCATCTACATGAATATTTTTTTACCGCCCTGCACACGCTAACCGTGAAAGGACGGCATAGTGTGAAAAATCACGCTGATGTGCTGATGCTTTTTAAGGCATGCAGACGAATTTGTGCCGGAGCGTCACAAATTTGTTTGATGGCAGACACAAATTTGAAATTTGCGTCGCCCCGTCGCATAAACGCTCCGGAACGGAGATTAATATGGACAATAACACGTTAAAAACCAAAAACGCTACTTCCGATAAAGCTTCAGGCTCTTCCAATGTCTATGATGACGGCAACATTCCTCAGACCGATTTGCCCAAGGACATTATCCCTGACGAGGTTCCCAGAAAGGACGGCCCCGGCGGCGAAAAGTAACGGCTTCATCCTGTCCGGATATGCTTCGGCCACTGTTTTTTTACTTCTTCGGACAGGATAACCTTACATAATATGTTGAACACTGTCACTGCAGTTCACCCAACAAAATCTCCTCCGTCAAAAATTTCCGCACAGTTACCTTCACCAGCATATTGGAGTCCGTTCCGATTTTTCCCGGCGCATTCCCCGCCGCCCCATGCCTGTCCGCCTTTTTCTCGCCCGGAGACAAGGCTATTCTTACATAATCCTTGGTATGTCCTAAAAGGAAGCTCTTTCCCTCAATCTCCTTCCTCTCCTCCAGCAAAATCTCCACGGTTCGTCCGATATAACGGCTGCGGAATTGCATGGACTGTTCCTTCTCCAACACCAACAATTCATTACTTCTTTTACTCTTAATCTGTTCCGGCACCTGCCCCTCCATAACGGCTGCGGGAGTGCCGGCGCGCTTGGAATATTTAAAAATATGCATTTCATAAAAGCCTACTTTTTGCAGGAATTCTTTTGTTTGTCCGAATTCCTCCTCTGTCTCTTTGGGAAATCCGACAATCACGTCCGTTGTAATAGCCGGATGGTCAAACACCTCCCGCAAAAGCCTTACGCTGCGAAAATATTCCTCCGCAGTATAATGCCTGTTCATCCTCTTTAGCGTGGCGTCGCAGCCGCTTTGAAGAGACAGGTGAAAATGAGGGCATAGCTTAGGCATCGCCGCAAGTCTTCTCGCCGCCTCCTCTGTTATTATCCTTGGCTCCAAGGAACCCAGTCTGATTCGCTTAAGCCCCTCTATTCCATGTATTTTTTCAATTAAATCAATAAGCTTACTGCTTCCGGAGTAGTCCCGCCTTTCCTGTGTGCGGTACGCCTCCACGCTTTTTCCCTTCCTCCACTGTTCCTCGTCAAAATCAATGCCATAAGAGCTGATGTGTATACCTGTTAAAACAATTTCCTTGTAGCCCGCATCCACCATACAGGCAATCTCTCTTAAGACGTCCTCCACATGGCGGCTTCTCACACGACCTCTGGCAAGAGGAATGGCGCAGTAGGTACAAAATTGATTACAGCCATCCTGTATTTTAATATAGGCGCGTGTATGCTCCGCAGTCTGCTTTAACGTCATCTCCTCATACTCGTAAGTATTATTTATATCTATAACAGTGGTGTCATTTAAGGTCTTGTTCCTGCGGCACGACGCAGTCTCGTTTAAGCCGCCGGCCTGTTCCCGGCCGTCCTCCTCTCCTTCTTTCCTTGCAAGAAATTCCTCCAGAATTGCCGCCAAATCCTTTTTTCGGTTGTTTCCTATAGCAAGGTCTATGCTTTCGTCCTGCTCCACTTTCTCCTTTCCCGTCTGTACATAGCAGCCCACAGCCACCACAATAGCGTTGGGATTTTTCTGCTTTGCCCGATGCAGCATCTGCCTGCTCTTACGGTCCGCTATATTTGTAACGGTACAGGTGTTTACAATGTATATATCTGCCTTTTCATCAAATGACACAACCTGATAGCCTTTTTCTTCCAGCATTTGTTGCATAACGTCCAATTCATAGGAGTTGACTTTACAGCCCAGATTATGAAGTGCTACACTTTTCATAGGATTCTCTTCTTTTCTTCGATATTTTTTGATTGTTTTTATCCTTGACTTTTACACCCTCAACAATTAATATGGATTCAGAAGGTATGACAAACATTAAGGAGGTAATTACCATGAAGACAGTTCAAATTTCTTTAAATTCCATTGACAAAGTTAAATCTTTTGTAAATGACATTACTAAATTTGATTATGATTTTGATCTTGTATCGGGAAGATATGTTATTGATGCAAAATCTATTATGGGTATCTTCAGTTTAGATTTATCCAAGCCTATCGACTTGAATATCCATGCTGAAGACGGTGCAGAAGAAGTTTTAAACGTGTTAAAGCCTTACACCATATAAGTCGGCGGCGAATAAATAACATAAGAACGGCTTTTCAAGCCGTAAGCTTTAAAAAGGATGTCGTAGGGAAATCTGACCTAAGGCATCCTTTTTTGTTCCTCTATTCCACAACAATAACCTCATCCGTCCGCAATGCGGCTTCAACCAGCTCTTGGATTTTCTCATCCAGATTATGTTCATGACGGCGTATAATATTTATATTGGGCTTTGTAACGGGGTGCTTTGCCACAAATATGGTACAGCAATCCTCAAAGGGCAGTATGGAGGTCTCATATGTGCCTATTTTTTCGGATACCTCTACAATCTCCTGTTTATCAAAGCCAATCAGAGGCCGATACACCGGAAGGGTACATACTTCGTTGGTAGCGGCAAGAGAATTCATTGTCTGGGAAGCCACCTGACCGATACTTTCACCCGTAATCAACCCCAGACACTCCGTCTCTTTTGCTATTTGCTCCGCTATACGCATCATATAGCGACGCATAATAATCGTCAGCTCCTCGTGAGGACACTTCTCATGAATATAAAGCTGTATATCCGTGAAATTAATCACATGGAGATAGATGGGCCCTGTATATCTGGATACAAGCCTAGCCAAATCCACTACCTTCTGCTTTGCCCTCTCGCTGGTGTATGGCGGTGCATGAAAATAAACCGCATCAATCTTTACACCGCGCTTTGCTATCATGTAACCTGCCACCGGAGAGTCAATGCCGCCGGACAACAGCAGCATTGCCTTTCCTCCTGTTCCCACAGGCATTCCTCCGGGACCCGGAATAATTTCGGAATAAATATAAATCTTCTCGCGCACCTCAATGTTCAAAAGGATATCCGGATTATGCACATCAACTCTCATTTCGGGATATGCCCTTAAAACAGCCTCTCCCATGTCCATATTAATACTCATGGAATCCTTTGGATAATTTTTGCGCGCTCGCCTCGCCTGTATCTTAAACGACTTATCACGTTCAGGGTACACGTTCGCAATATATTCTATTATAGTCTCCTTAAGCTTATCAAAGCCCTCGTCCTCCACATACACCACAGGACAGATGCCTGAAATGCCAAACACCGTCTGAAGACGCTCTACTGCCTCGTCAAAATCAAATTCCGTCTCGGCGTCCACATAGATACGCCCCTGCGTCTTGTGAACTATAAATTGCCCTTCGCATTTTTTCAATGCGTGCTTTATCTGATGAACCAACGCATCCTCAAATAAATAGCGGTTTCTTCCCTTAATACCAATCTCGGCGTACTTAATCAAAAAAGCTGTAAACATTCTGTACCTCGTCTTTCCTTTAACCGACGTCAAATTAGAATTCCCACCGGCGCTTCCCAAATATTAATGCGGTATACCTGCCCGTCTGTCCGTATTCACCGCACACCTCAACCTTACCTGCGAGTGTACATTCGCAGCATCGGAATTTTATCATACATTACCTGCAATGTATAGTCAATCTCTTCTATAGTTGTAAATACGGAAAAGCTGAATCGTATGGTGGACTCCAGCAACGACTTCTCCACGCCTATCGCCTTCAACGTAGCGGATGGCTGAGGCTTACGTGCCGAGCAGGCGCTGCCTGCGGATACATAAATGCCCTTTTCCTCAAGTGCGTGAAGAAGCACCTCGCTCCTTACCCCCTTAAAGGATACGCTCACCACATGGGGCGCAGTGCCATGTCCGTACGGTTCGCCGGAAAGCAGTCCGTTGACTGTTATTCCTTCAATTTTGCCCACTCCTTCGATAAAATGTCTTTTACAATGATAAAGATGGTTGATATCCTCGTCAAAGTGCTGGTAAAGCAGTTCTGCCGCCTTGGCAAGCCCTACCACGCCGGGTATATTTTCCGTTCCCGAACGCAGATTCTGCTGCTGCCCTCCCCCGAAAAGGATAGGATGCAGCTTCACCTTTTCTCCAACATACAAAAAACCTACTCCCTTTGGACCATGAATTTTATGACCGCTCACCGAAAGCATATCAATATTCATTCTCTTCGGATAAATCCTCGCCTTACCAAAGCCCTGAACCGCATCTACATGAAAAAGCGTTCCGGGATTCATTCGCTTAATCAAGGCGCCCGCTTCCGATATAGGCTGTAGGGAACCTATTTCGTTATTGGTATGCATAATGGACACCAATATAGTATCGGGCGTCATGGCGCGATGCAAATCCTCAATATGAATTTGTCCACAACTGTCCACCGGCAAATAAGTCACGCGGTAACCCTGCTCTTCTAAGTGGCGCATCGTCTGCAAAACGGCAGGATGCTCAATCTGTGTGGTTATCAGATGACGTCCGCGTCTGTTATTGGCAGCTGCCGCTCCAATCAATGCAAGATTATCGGACTCCGTTCCTCCCGAGGTAAAAATGATTTCTTTCTCACTTACCTTCAAAAGCCTTGCAACGGTCTCCTTGGCATACCTGAGATACTGCTCTGCCTGAACACCCTTCATATGCAGACTGGAGGAATTTCCGTAATCCTCGCACATTACCCTTGTCATCAATTCTGCAACCTCCGGAAATACACGGGTAGTAGCGGAATTGTCCAAATATACTTCCATCTATTTATCTCCTTTTATTGCCGTCTTCTTAATAATATATGCAGCATACTCACGTTCTGTCAGCACATATCGCGCTGCGTAAAACTGTCTTTCCCTCGCTTATTAATGGCTGCAGGTCGCGGCTTGCAGCCATTATTCCTCCAGCTGATACATTATCCATGAAAGCAGCGTAAATCCCGCCGTCTCGGTGCGCAAAATCCGTTTTCCCAAGGTAATCGGTTGAATTGCGCGTTCCGACGCCTTTGCAATCTCCGCTTCGTCAAAGCCTCCCTCGGGCCCTATGAAAACGGCAATACTCTGCCCTCCTCGCAGCTTTCCGATTATTTCTCTGGTTCTGTCCATGCCCTTTGCAAGCTCATAGGGAATCAGGCCCACATCCATATCCGCCGCAAGCTTCACTGCCTCATCGAAGCCTATCGGCTCCGCAATGCGGGGAATAATCGCTCTTTTACTCTGCTTCGCCGCCGCCTCCGCAATATTCTGCCAACGGGCAAGCTTCACCCTAGCTTTCTTATCGTCCAGTTTTACCACACATCTCTTTGCCTCTACCGGAATAACCTGATATACGCCCAGCTCCACTGCTTTTTGGATAATCAGCTCCATTTTATCTGCTTTTGGCAAGCTCTGGAATAAATAGACCTTAGAGGGAAGCTCCACTCCCTCCTCTTTGACGAATCGAAGCTCGCACAACACTCGGTTTTCCTCAAAGGCGGCAATCCCGCAACGATATTCTCTGTTATCCTGCCCGCTCCTTACGACGATTTCCTCACCTATTTTCATGCGAAGCACATTTTTAATATGGTTTACGTCGCTCCCCAAAATAATGACGCTCTTATCATTTACATTCATTTGATAAGGCTCAACAAAAAATTGATACATTCCTATATACACACCTTCCCGGGACGAATCTATACAGTCTATTCTTTTGCTGCGGTCACGCTGACCCACTCTCCCTGATAAGTAACCTCAAGCACCCTGAGCCCTGCCGCCTTAACGGCCTCTACCACAACCTCTTCTTTATCGTCAATAATGCCGGACGTAATATATATACCGCCTTTTTTCAGTTGATTGACAATCACCGGGGTAAGGGGCACCAGCACGTCCGCCAAAATGTTCGCCACCACAATGTCATAGCATTCATATCCAGCCTTATCCTGTACTTCCCTGTCTGTAATAATGTTTCCTATCATCATATCAAACTGTCCGGAAGAAATGCCGTTCGCCCGGCAATTCTGCTCCACCGCCTCTACCGCACAGACGTCCAAATCCGTTCCCACGGCATGCTTTGCGCCAAACATCAAAGAAAGAATAGCCAGAATACCACTTCCCGTACCCACATCCAAAAGCTCCGTCTCAGAAGTAATAAATTTGCGGAGCTGACGTATACAGAGCTGCGTCGTCTCATGCATTCCCGTGCCAAAGGCCGTGCCCGGATCTATATGCAGCACTGTTTTTCCGGCGTCCTCCTCCCTTATCTCCTCCCAGGAGGGAATCACTAAAATATCATCTATATAAAACTGATGGAAATATTGCTTCCAGTTATTAATCCAGTCAATATCCTCCGTCTCGTCCACTGTAACCGTGCCCTCGCCTATATCCATAAATTCCGCAAGCTCGTCAAGCTCACTGCGAATATGAGACAGGATAGTTTCAATATCGGTGCTTTCATCTTGTATCTCAAGACCTCCATCCTCCTTCTCCTCCACAAAAAAGCTTAAATATGCAATACCGTCATCCTCCGGTGCGTCAGGCAGGATGTCCACAAACATCTGCTCCTTTTCCAATGCGGTGAGCGGTATCTTGTCCTCAATCTGAGCGCCCTCAAGTCCGATGTCATACAGGGTGCTTATGATAATATCCTCTGCCTCGGTAATTGTTTTGATACGAAATTTTACCCACTTCATTATTTACACATTTTACCTTTCTCTATTTTTACTATAAATGTTCCGTTAAAAGCAACACCATTTTATCATTTCTAGCTTATAAAATCAAATCCTCCGACGGCTCCGTCTGTCTTTTACTTTCACAAAGTCCAAGCACGAGAAATAGAAGCGGCGCGTTCATTACCTGCTGAAAACTCACAAGGGAATTTACAAAATACAGACCTACGGCAAGCATACCAAGCAACATACCTCTATATCTTTTCACTGCCGTCACAAATATACCCGTATAGCAGATTACACCCAGAATTCCCATATTTATCAAATGGTTCAACCATTCGTTATGAGCATTGGCAAAGGTAGCTCCCGCCCAATGACCGTTTGTATTTATGACCGTACTCGTCCGGAAACCATTGTGCAAATATTCTGCAAAGCAATCAGGACCGGCGCCCACCAGCTTTTGTAAAATGTCTGCTTTCAGAAAACCGCATCCTGCCAGCTTCCACAAGGCGCCTCGTCCCTCCTGCCAAAAGTCCTGCAAAATGCCGTTCCTGCCTGTCAGCCCCGTAAAAAGAAAAAAGCACACCGTCAGGCATACGCCTGCCGGCAGCGCCACATACCATACTTTTCCCACAGCCGAAAGCTTCCTGACAGTTCCCTTCCCTAAATTACCGCGTCTCCTTAATAAGCAAAATAGAATCATCAATATGGCAAGGACTGCCCACCATCCCGCCCAGCTGATTTTTTCGTACACGTCACCGTCTGCAGGCATGGCTTGTACACTTTCCATAAAAAATACTAAACCTGCAAAGCAGCCAATTCCAAAAACCGTTCCGGCGGCAAGCAACAGACTTCTTTGAAGGAAAATAATATTTTTCCTTCCCCAGACAATACATATGCCAATACACATAGCGCAAAGCACCCAGCCAATATCACTTCCCTGTATGCACAAAAGCAAAAGTCCTGCCACGCTGGCAATAAAATGCCCTATTCTCTTGCGCCTCTCTTCACTCTGTAAATACGCCGACGCCGAAAAGGCTATTGCCACACTCAGATACCCGCATAACCAATTAATGTTTCCCACTGTAGAAAGCATATGCCTGTATTCCCAGTCTATCTCGTTATAGGCCTTATGTAAACCCAACACATCAATTCCCAAACGCTGTAAAAATGCAATGCTACAGACCAAAAGCATCGCGCACTCCCCCAAATAAATGAGAAAACTACCGTTACAACAGCTTCTGGAAACCATAAAATATATTGCCACAAATAATAGCTGTGAAATTGCGCCCATATACCAATCCCGATACCCCAGCCACGCCGTCCTCTCATAAGAACTCAATGCGGCGGACAAAAACGCACTGCCGCCATAAGCCGCCATGCAGGTGTCCATCATACTCCAAGCCCTTCCCCGCTTTTGTATATCCCCTACAATCTGCATCCCATCTGCTCCCTTTTTTCCCGCAATGATTTTCTGCACGAGGCATAGGAGCGCCGCCGCAAGCCATAAGCCCACGCAAATAAAGGATACGTTGCGAAATAATAAATACTTCGTATCCCCCAGCTGCACGTAAGTTCCCTGTGTGTACAAAGGAAGAACGCAGAGAATCACTGCCATATAAAACCTACAGAGCATGGCTTGGAATTCATTGTCTTTTGTCCTCATGATATTTTCTCTACTCATTTATTTATTACGTCCGGACAGCAGCCATAACAGGCGTTCTATACTGCGCTTATCTAACGCAGCAATAATTTTGTAACAGCCATTTTGCCACACCGTCACTATCATTACTTTCAATAATTCCTGTCGCAATGCTTTTCAGTTCCTGCACGGCATTTTCCACGGCATAGCACTCGTCCGATATTTCAAACATCGGAATATCATTAACGGCGTCTCCAAAAGAGACAATTCTGTCACTCTCCGATAACTCCTTCAATCTCTTTATCGCTTCCGCCTTTGTGGCCCTTTGGGGCATAATCTCACACATATATTCCGATTGATACAATTCCTGCTGAAGAATACATCGAAATCCGTCAATCTTTGAAAAAATATTATAGATGGGGAGCAATTCCTCTTTTTCACCATAACATGTATAATAAAATGCCTCTCCATCATACAGACCTTCCTGATCCTTTAATGGTCTGAACCTCTTGTCCTTCTTGCGAAGAGAAAGGTAATTCCTAATCCCCTGATTTTCCCTCGCTTTATTCCATGAAACCCTTTCAACCTGCTCCACATAAGAATATACCAAAGGACTTATATCGTTCTCTTCTAAAATTCCTCTGGCAAATTCCGCTTCTTCTTTTGAAAAAGCTAAGGAAGATATAATCTCTCCCGTTTGAGGGTGTACGATAAGCGCGCCGTTATATACGGCCACCGGAATACTCACGGGCAATCCTTCCGTTACCACCGACGACGACGTCAAAGACCTTGCGGTTGCATATGTAAACATCATTCCTTGTTTTATCAGCTCACTGATGATCCTTATACTATCCGCATTAACCCTGCTCCTTGTATTTAAAAGCGTTCCGTCCAAATCCGTCACATATAACGTTCTCTTATTCATTATTACCTACTCCATTCCGCTCACCGCGTAATCCCTTTACTATCGTGCTTTTCCTGCCACCCCAATGATTCCTTAAAGCAATCCGGTCTGATATGCAATGTCATTTAGGGCAATCGCCCGGAACGCTCCATGACTTAGGTACTTTATAAGCGCTTTAGCGCGATGCGCTGATGTGACCACGCATTGACACTCATCGGAGCATCTATCGCCTATAGTTCCAGCATCATATCTTTAAGGGCTTCCCAGCTCTCAACTGTCAATACATCTTCCTTTTTATTGTACGGCAAATCAATGGCGCCTGTATACCAGACCGGAAATATTCCTGCATTCCTTGCTCCCACAATATCACATTCATATTGATCCCCAATATACCAGACGTCCTTTGGCGCTAAATCCGCCTTTTCAAGCGCCAATTCAAAAATTCGCTTGTTTGGTTTGCGAAACATATATTCGCTTGTCGCAAGAATAAATTCAAACTCATGGTTAGGAACTATGGAACAAATCCGCTGATTTACAGCTTCCTTGCAGTATGAAATGTTGCTTATCACCCCTGTGCGAATACCCTGCTTCTTTAAAAATACCAAAAATTGTTCTATTCCTTCCGTCGGAACCGCCGGCGCTGCAGCATCCCAAAAAATTGTGTCTACCTCCTCGTTAGATAAGGGTATATCAATTCCCAATGACTCATATAAGTACGACGTAAACGTATGATTCGGAACTTCCACTTGAAATAAATGCCTCTTTAACGGGTCAAATCTGCCCAATTCTTTATTAATAGAGTTTGCTGCTGCCTGAATCTCCTCAGCGGTACGGTTATATTTGTTTTTTGCAGCATACTTCATTACGGCTTTTGTACCCTTCACTCCATCAAATTTCATTTCATTCGCCAATGTTTGTCCATAATCAAACAGTATCATTTGGGGTAGATTCATACATTCTTTCTCCTCTGGCTTTAATAAATCATTTAAGGCATTTTCTTATACCTTTAATTTTTTTCATGTATTTTCTTATATATTTATCAAGCTTCTATTCTGCAATTATATGGCCGCCAAAGCTGCTTAATAAATTAAATTTTAAAATATGCGTACTCCAAAGACAATTTTGAAAGCTCCGCCTTTAATGTAGCTCTATGATTATCAACTGCGCCGCCAGCCAAATTCCTGCCCAACATCTCCTTCATGGAGCCGGCTATCCCTGTTGCAGATTTTCTTCCCCAGTAATTTCCGCCGCTTAAATTACTCACACGCAAAACAGACACCGACGTACTTTTAAGCTTCTCTATGTTCACCGTTGGAACCGTAGCAAACGCATATGTAAATCGTTTTGCATTGCCAATGGCATATCCTTCCCTTCCTATAGTAATATTGGTTTTAAATTTATCAGCCGAATAAATCATATCCCATAGCATAGGAATTTGGGCGTTATCGTTCCAGTTGGTCTTACACTGGATAATATGAATTTCTGTTTCCGCAAAATCCCTTGCCGCCAATGCGTTCAAAACCTCTTTTAAATTGTATTGCATTTTTCCTCTATGCTCTATTTTAATTACATTGCCATCCTCGCCTTGAACGGATACCCTATCCTTATCCATAATATATTCCCGTTTATCCGGGAATGTAATTGCAATTAAATCAGACTCCGTATTGGAAACAAAGGTGCCGTAATTTACGGTTATTGCATTGCTAACCGGATCCGGAATCAAATCCTTTTTATGCTTTATCACCACTGTCCTTCTGCCTATACAGCACAAATTTAAATACCAGCATACTAAGGCTTCCCAGTTAGCGCCTCCTCCCGACACCTCGCTTTGACTTCTCGTTTTGTCTGTCCGCGCTTTTGACGTATTTGTTGTATAAAATATCTCTCTTAAATGATCTCCCAAATCAAAAATTTGGCCGGCGTTTTTTTGAGGCGCAAGCGTATCTATCTTACTTTTCCATTTTGACCATGCACCATTAAAGCCTTTTACGTCAAAAAGACTTTTTACGGATTCTTCTCTTAACTTCTCTACTATATTTTGACACATAAATCCCCTTTCATCTCTATAAAACTCTTATTATCTCAGCCGCCACGGCTTTAGCCAATAACGGCGGCACGGCGTTGCCCACCTGTGAATACTGGGGCACCTCTACACGTCTGCGCAATCCACCCGTCGTCCTTTTCCCTAAAAATTCAAAGCTATCGTCAAACGACTGCATCCGTGCCAATTCTCTGACGGTAAAGGTTCTTGGTTCAAAAGGCGAAATGTAATCATCCGCTATTGTCATAACTGTCGCTGCCGGTCTGGTTCTATCTAATCGAGTCCTGATATTTTTTTTGGTGAGTAAAATATCAGCATTCTCCCTACTTACATTTCCGGCTCTAAATACTTCAATGACAGCCTCTGCATCTATTCCTATATTTTCAACACAATGTGCTATCAATGCGGGATAATCCGCTATGTCGATTCCTTCAGTCATCACTCTGTTCTTTAATTCCGCACCGTCTTCCCCCTCTCTGAAAAGTGAAAAACGCTCGGAAATAATTTGCCGGTGAACGGAAATTTCATTATTATATACATTTCCGTTACTGGGAATCGCATTTCCATTGACATCCGGCGTTCTACCGGCTCTGGAACTCAACTGAAAATCGGAATCATTTGTATGTACTTGAGCAAAAACTTGCCCGTCTCTTATTAAATCGCTTATAGCATCCGTAATTGTTAATGCCGTCTCATCCGTATATACAGGCTCAGGATATGACGGAGCTGTCATATCCGTTCTGTACGCAATAACAATAATTCTATTTCTTCTCTGGGGCACACCGTAATGCGCCGCATTTAAAATTCTTGGTTCAAGCGTATGATAACCTATCAATTCAAATTCATTTCTCAATATATTCAAAACAAATTCGCCGTCTTCATATCGTCGACCCGTTATCCCTGCAAATCCATAAAATCGTGTATCTGTAAAACCCGTAACATTCTCCATTACCACATATTTGGGACGTACTTCGTTAATCACTCTTAAATATTCTCTAAAAAGCATATTTCTGGGATCGTAGGGATTTCTCCTGCCCGCCCTGCTAAACCCTTGACATGGCGGACCGCCGAAAACCGCGTCTATTTCCGGGATTTGTTCCCCTCTGAATATTTCAAGATTACCTATCGCTTCGTGTATGATTTGCCCGTTTAAGTCTCTTATATCACCACAATGAAAATATGTATTAACTCCTTGATATAATCCCAGCTGCCTATGTCTGTTTATATATGTCCTCTGAACATCTTTGTTAATATCATTGGAAAAAAGGATATGAAAACCGGCTTGAATAAGCCCTTCACTCATTCCACCGGCGCCGCAAAACAAATCTATTGCATATGCCATTGCTGGTTCCTCCCTTTCCTAAATCCTCTCACATATTTCACAAAATGTTTCAGAGCTTATGTTTATATAACTGAACAAGTACCGCTATGCGTGATTCATTTTAACATATATTTCATTGCCTTACCACAAAATAATTTATTTCATATATAATTTAACATTCCTTCTTATATCCAATTGACAAATTAGAATAAGGCAGGGCTACCGTTCTTATGCAGACCGCCATGTCATGCACAATATCAATCAAGCTCCAAGCCCGATTCAATTAATAAAGAAACACCCCGCTTCCACATACCTCCCCGGCTCAGCAAAAAGGCAGTGTTTCTTTACAAACACTGCCTCCCTACCGCTTATTTCCAAAATTTCTTTTTCTTCCCGTCCTTGGTTTCCTTGTTCTCACCGCCTGCTTCGGCGCCCTCTGTTTTCTTGGTGGCGTTAAGGGAATTATCCGTCAATGCGTCAAACTGCTTTAGCAGCTCCTTCGCCTCATGACTTAGCTTATCGGGCACCTGTACCACTAAGGTGACATAATGGTCTCCGCGCACATCTCTGCTGCGCCATGAAGGAACACCCTTACCCTTTAACCGCACCTTTGTATCGGTCTGCGTTCCCGGCTTAACGTCATAGATGACCTTACCGTCCACCGTATCAATATAAATTTCCCCGCCAAGCGTCGCAACGGCAAAGGAAATCGGCACCGTTGAATAAATATTAAATTCCTGACGCTGGAAAATAGGATGCCTGCCCACAATAACCTCTACCAAGACATCTCCTCTGGGTCCTCCGTTTGTTCCGGGCTCACCAAGACCGGGCATTCTCGTGGACTGCCCGTTGTCAATGCCCGCGGGAATATCAACGGAATAGCGCTTCTTCATAGGGATATATCCCGTACCCCTACAATCCGCACATTTCTCCTTGATAACCTTACCCGTTCCCTGACAATCAGGACAGGTCTGCACGTTGCGGACAGTTCCGAAGAAGGATTGCTGTGTATAAACAACCTGCCCCTTTCCGCCGCACTTTCCACAGGTCTCAGGACTTGTTCCCGGCTTAGCGCCGGAACCGTTACAGGTCTTACAGGTCTCCTTTACCGTAAGCTCAATCTCCTTTTTACAGCCAAATACAGCCTCCTCAAAGCTGATACGGACACTGGTTCGCAGATTGGCTCCCTTCATGGGACCGTTATTTCTCGCGCTCCTGCTGCGTCCGCCGCCAAAGAAATCACCGAATATATCACCGAATATATCGCTAAAATCCGTTCCGCTGAAATCAAAGCCACCGGCGCCGCCGGCGCCACCCTCAAACGCTGCATGACCAAACTGATCATACTGCCGCTTCTTTTCGGGATCACTTAACACAGCATATGCCTCTGAAGCCTCTTTAAACTTTTTTTCGGCTTCGGCGTCACCGGGATTCATATCCGGATGATACTTTTTCGCCAAAATACGATATGCTTTTTTAATTGCAGCTTCATCTGCATTTTTATCCACGCCGAGGACTTCATAATAGTCTCGCTTTTGCTCTGCCATTGTAATAACCAAGCCTTTCTATCTATCACTTTGCGGCTGCTCTATCTAAAACTGCAGCCATCCTGCACACTTGAACTATCATAGCACAAATTGTCTATACCGTAAAGTAAACATTATAAGTACCTTTAACGTATCGCAGCTACGTATTATTTCGGACAGAAGAGATTATCTCCCCTGCCCGAACCTATCACTATATTGTATTAAAAAATAATGAAACTGTTATATATATTATTCTTATACCTCACGGAAATCTCCGTCAATTACATCATCTTCAGGAGCTGCGCCTGCATTATCTGCCGCACCCATATCCGGAGCTGCCGCACCCGCCTGTGCCTGCTGCATATTCTCATACATCTTTGTAAACAGAGACTGGGCGCTGTTTGTGAGCTTCTCCTTGGCTGCCTTTAATTCATCCAAATCACCGTCACTCATTTCCTGATCCTTGGTTCTCTCCAAGACAGACTTTACAGCTTCCAAATCTGCCTGAACCTGTGACTTATCGCTGTCGCTGATCTTATCTCCAACCTCATTCAATGCCTTCTCGGTCTGGAAGACAAATGAGTCCGCATCATTTCTTGCCTCAATAGCCTCTTTTCTCTTCTTATCCTGCGCCTCAAACTCGGCAGCCTCCTTGATTGCCTTGTCAATATCGGCATCGGACATATTGGAGCCTGCGGTAATGGTAATATGCTGCTCCTTGCCGGTACCCAAATCCTTAGCGGATACGTTTACAATACCGTTTGCATCAATATCAAAGGTAACTTCAATCTGAGGAATTCCTCTGGGTGCGGGAGGAATTCCGTCCAATCGGAATTGCCCGAGGGATTTGTTATCCTTGGCAAACTGCCTCTCGCCCTGTACAACATTGATATCTACAGCGGTCTGATTATCAGCCGCAGTGGAGAATACCTGACTCTTCTTGGTAGGAATGGTGGTATTTCTCTCAATCAGCCTTGTTGCCACGCCGCCCATAGTCTCAATGGAAAGGGACAACGGAGTAACGTCCAAAAGCAGAATATCGCCTGCGCCTGCGTCTCCGGCAAGCTTACCGCCCTGTACGGAAGCGCCGATTGCCACACATTCGTCGGGATTCAAAGTCTTACTGGGCTCCTTGCCGGTCAGCTGTCTAACCTTATCCTGTACGGCAGGAATACGGGTAGAACCGCCCACAAGAAGTACCTGACCCAAATCGGCGTTTGTAAGTCCTGCGTCCTTCATAGCATTCTGCACGGGAATAGCAGTCCTCTCCACCAAATCGCTCGTCAGCTCATCGAACTGGGCGCGGCTTAAATTCATGTCAAAGTGCTTGGGTCCTTCTGCAGTTGCAGTGATGAAGGGAAGATTGATATTTGTGGTCATTGCGCTGGAAAGCTCCTTCTTCGCCTTCTCTGCCGCTTCCTTCAATCTCTGCATAGCCATCTTATCGCCTGATAAGTCAACGCCCTCTGCCTTCTTGAATTCCGCAATCATCCACTGGATAACCTTATTATCAAAATCGTCGCCCCCAAGGTGTGTATCGCCGTTAGTGGACAGAACCTCTATGACGCCGTCACCGATTTCAATGATGGACACATCAAAGGTACCGCCGCCCAAGTCGTATACCATGATGTTCTGTTCTTTCTCATTGTCAAGTCCGTAAGCAAGAGCTGCCGCGGTAGGCTCGTTGATAATACGCTTTACCTCAAGACCGGCAATCTTTCCTGCGTCCTTGGTTGCCTGACGCTGCGCGTCATTAAAGTATGCGGGAACGGTAATGACCGCCTCACTTACCTTCTCACCCAAATAGCTCTCGGCGTCTGCCTTCAGTTTCTGTAAAATCATTGCCGAAATCTGCTGGGGAGAATATTTCTTCCCGTCGATACTACGACCGTTGTCCGTACCCATATCCCTCTTAATGGATGCAATGGTCTTCTCCGCATTGGTGACCGCCTGACGCTTCGCCGGCTCGCCTACAAGTCTCTCTCCCGTCTTAGTAAATGCTACGACGGAGGGCGTTGTTCTTGCTCCCTCTGCGTTAGCGATAACGGTGGGCTTTCCACCTTCCATAACAGCCACACAGCTGTTAGTTGTTCCCAAGTCAATTCCTATAATTTTACTCATGTTTTTGTCCTCCTATATATTTGAAATGTTTCTTTGCTTTGTTAATATCTATTGAACTACCGCTACCATACTGTGCCTTACTACGGCTTCTCTATAGGTATAGCCCTTTTGAAGCTCCTGCGCGACAATACCTGATTCGTATTCCTCACTCTCCACCTGCATTACCGCATTGTGAAGGTTGGGGTCAAACTCACAGCCCACCGCTTCTATAGGCGCAACTCCCACCGCTTCCAGCTCAGTAAGGAGCTGCTTGTAAATACGGTTCATACCGTCCACAAAGGGATCCTCCTTCTGATCCTCCGGAACCGTGGCAAGCCCTCTTTCAAAATTGTCAACCACGGGAAGTATCTTTTCAATAATACTTTTGGCTCCCGTCTCAAACATTGCCTGCTTTTCTCTGTCCGTTCTCTTTCGGAAATTCTCGAATTCCGCCATCTGACGCTTAACCCGATCCTCTAACTGTTCAATCTGCTCTTTGTAAGCATCCGCCTTTTTATCCAGCTTCGCCTGCTTCTTTGCAGCCTTTTTCTCCGCTCTGGTCCTGCCGCCTTCCTCCGCCTCGCAGGCTTCCTCCGAATGATCCTCCAAATCCTGCTCTGTTTCGGTATCCTCAGCCTCGGATGCAGTATTTTCTTCAACATCAGATTCCTCTAATATTTCTTTTTCCTGTTCTTCCATGCTTACCCGTTCCTTTCTATTCCTTTATGACTCATCATCTTTTCTGTATAATTCATCCAACTTGGTCTGAAGTGTTCTGAGCGTTCCCACAACCTTGTCGTAATCCATTCGCTTAGGACCGATGATACCTATAGTTCCCCTCATTCCCCCGTCTAATTCATAGGTTGCGGTTACCACGCTGCAATCCTTCATGCTCTGTACGGGAGTCTCGTCTCCAATATATACCTGAATCCCTGTATTTTCCTCATCTGCAAGCGCTTCCTGCACCAAACTGCCAAGCTGCTGCTTCTCCTCAAAGGTATTGATCAGCTCGCTTGCTTTCTGCTGATCCGCCAGCTCGGGATATCGGAAAATATTGTTGGTTCCGCTGGTGTAAATCTCCAAATCCTCGTCTGCCTTAATCGCCTCAGCCACCGCATCAATCACTTCGCTGACTATATCGCTATGACTTCCCGCCTGCTGCTTCATGGCGGAAATCATGGCCAAATTAATCTCGTCGATGGATAAGCCGTTTAAATTAGTATTCAACAAAATATTCAGCTTTAACAGCGTCTCATCGGAAAGCTCCTGTGTTACGGAAAGAATGTTATTTTTTATAACGTTCCCTTCTACTACTATAACGGCCAAAATCTGATTGTCGGCAACCCTGGAAAGCTGAACGAACTTAACCTTGTTCCTCTTGGTCTGAGGTGCGGTTATCATGGCGGCATACTGCGTATTCTGCGCCACCACCTTTGCAACCTGCTTCAAAAGCGTCTCCATCTTATCCTGACGCTCCAAAAGCATCTCTTTCATTTCCACTACCTCTCTCTCCTTCTCCTGCATCAAAGCGTCCACATAAAAGCGGTAACCCTGATCGGAGGGAATCCTTCCTGCCGAGGTGTGGGGTTGTAAGATATAACCCATTTCCTCCAAATCTGCCATCTCGTTCCTGATTGTAGCGGAACTTAAGTTCAGGTCAGTATACTTAGAAATTGTCCTGCTGCCTACCGGTTCTCCTGTCTCCAGATAATTCCGAATAATGGCTTGCAATATCTTGGTCTTTCTCTCATCCAACTGCATCCCGTCACTCCTTTACGGAACTGTTGCAATAACATCCGCCGGGAAATCAAAAACATTCTCCGGCTTCTTATTAGCACTCGACAAAGAGGAGTGCTAACATCTTCTTACCATAAAATAGCACTTGGGCTATACGTTGTCAACAGATTTCTCGGAAAATAATTCTAAAATAATTATTAAGTAAAAATGGCACTCCTCAGAGTACCATTCCAATCCGTAAATATTCCGGCAGCGACCGAAGAAAAATCATTTCCGCCGTACCTCCTATAACTAAAATATAACATAAGGTCAAACCTGTGTTGACAAGCCAACGGGGCAACGCATGTCGCCTAAAGCGTATTGTGACGATTTTTTCAATTCCCTTGACGATATAATACATAAACGGTATTATAATAGGCATGACATATCTTCCCTGAGGCTGATAATCGGTAGTAAACGCATAGTAAATCATTAGCCCGATGGTTATCAGAATACAAAACACCATATTGCAATGGAAAAAAATCTCCTTCCACCCAAATCTCCTGCGGGCCTTGGAGAAAAACCTCCTGTTAAGCAGCCAGTAAACCGCCCCTCCAATGCCCACGGCAAAAAATACCTTGTAAGCCCGGTATAGCCATATGGAGCTGACCATGGACATAGAACCAAATACTGCTACAAAACTTTGAAAAATACCCTCAAGGGTACGACGCTCTTTCATCATCTGCCATATGGTATAACCCTTTTCCTGATAAGTCTGGCTTGTCAAAGGATTTACACTTTCCACGGCATATTGTATCGCCATCTTCTCTCTTGTGGCAAGCCCCAGAAAATCACCGTCCAGCGTATTATACTTGCGGATAAACCACCAGCTGATACCCAAAAGAACAATGACGCTGATAAAAATACCTTTTTTAAGCATCTCCTTCCAATCGTATCGGATGCGCCCCTCGCTCACTTTGAAGAAATAAGCCACAAAAAGCAGGATACAGCTGAGAATGTAGCCGTATGCATTATAATAGGAAAGAGCGCACAAAATAATGCCGACGCACATCCACAGACAATTTCCGGTTTTAAATCCCTCCCTATAGCTCTTTATCAGAGCATATACCATCATGGAGGTTGCCAGCAGGCAACAGGAATCCGTATTCACATAAGTATGCACAAACAGACTCTGAGGCAGATACATGACGGCAAAACAAAACAGCCACCCAAAGCGCCTGTCGCTAAACACCTGTCTGCTGATCATATAAACCAGCACCGCCATAAATGCGCCAAAAAACACATTTACCATTCTTGCCGTATATAAAAGCGCTACCTCGGAATCCGTAAAAAGATGGACGAAGCGCATTAAATATCCCTGAATGATATAAGGGAAAACATTATATAATCCATAGGAGGTGCCATAACCGGGAATGCGTACCTCCTCCTCCAGACCTGTGGGAATTTCCCCATGTCTACAGATGTACTGGGGAATCAGGTATCTGGAATGCTCGTCAGGAGGATTTGCAAATAAGGGCGGCGTATCTGCAAGAGGCTGATAAATTGCAAGAGTCATCGCCATAACAATAAAGCCTAACAGATACGCCAACAAAACAGGCATGTCCTTTTTAACATTAATCATAAAATCTCTTTTCCGGTAGCCGTTTTCATTTTAGTTTTAAGAAACCAATAAGTCAACCCTTCAAAACAGACAAACGGCTACCTCATACTTTGAAACTTAGATTTGGAAGCTTCCCATAAACTCCTTGTTCATAACGTAATAAACAAGGTTCTCCTCAGGCTTTACATAAAGCTCTACACTGGAAAGATCTCTTGCCTTCTGCTTTAAGTCATATTTCCAGACATCCTTAGCCATCTTAAGAAGATCCTCTTGAGAATAGGACTTTCCGTCAAACTGTACATGAACCGCACTCTTAAGCTCCGCCTTCTTGACCGCCGCTTTCCTGATTGTTGTTTTCTTAACCTCAGGCTTCTTAGCTGCCGCCTCTGCTTCAGGCTTCTTAACTTCCTTTACCTGTGTCTTGTCAGCTGCTTTGGCAGGCTCTGCCTTTACCGGCTCCGCTTTTACCTCTTCGGTTTTTACAGGCTCCGCCTTTACTGCCTTTACTGTTTCTTTTGTTATCTTCTTAGGTGCTGCCATAATAAATCTCCTTCCATAATATACAAAAATAAATTTCACTCCCTACCTTAAATATATTCTATTCGCAAAGAGTTGTCAACTATAGCGGCTATGCCGACAGATTAAAATACAAAAGTACAATAATACCCAGTATGATCCTATACCACCCAAAAACCTTAAAATCGTGTTTTTTGATATAACTCATCAAAAAGCGAAGCACAAACAGGGAAACCACAAACGCCACTATCGTGCCTATTAAAAGCAAGGTCAGCTCCAAAGCCGTAAATTCAAACCCGAATTTCATAACCTTCAGCAGACTGGCCCCGAACATTACGGGAATAGCTAAAAAGAATGTATATTCCGCCGCAATGGTTCTGCTGACGCCGATTAACAATGCGCCCACGATAGTCGCTCCGGACCGGGAGGTACCCGGAAACACCGCGGCAATCAGCTGAAATACGCCAATCATAAACGCTGTCTGATAGGTTATTTCCGACAGTGTTGTCACCTTTGCGCCGCGCCCCTTATTCCAGCTTTCAATCACAATAAACGCCACGCCAAAAATAATCAGCGCCAAAGCAACACAGGGGGGATTATAAAACAAAGCGTCAAATACATCATCAAACAAAACGCCGATTATCGCGGCAGGCACACAGGATACAAGAATCTTAAACCACAATTTCATAATATCCGTTTTAATAAAAGAAACCGCGCCTGTTTTGCCCTCTCTTTCCCTTTTCGTCAAGGCAAAGGGCCATATCTGATTCCAGAATAATACCACAACCGCCAAAATAGCGCCCAGCTGAATTACCACGTCAAACATACCGAAGAAATCCTCGCTGGTGCCGTTAAAGGGAATCAACTCCTCCACCAGTATCAAATGCCCCGTACTACTGATTGGAAGCCATTCCGTAATCCCTTCCACAATGCCGTAAACAAACGCCTTAATAATTTCTAACATTACCGTTTCTCCAATCTTATCATTTTACTTTTTTATCCTCCGGTTTTGCATGTTATAAACAGCAATCACAAATCCTTATGCCTCAAGATAGGCGATCAGCTGCTCATAACAGTTCTCCGCGTCGGCATAGCCCTCTTTATACAAAGCAATCAGCTTTTCTTTATCCTTTTCAATGCGTCCCACGGCGCTTGCCTGTCTGGGACGTATCACAAATGCCTGCCCGCCTTCCCGTAAACGGTAAATATACTCCACCGTCTCATTATATCGAATATGGCGATTCGCCATCATATCGTATACCTTAGGATATTTCAGATAACGGGCTTTTATGAGTGCCAGCTGCGCCTGCGCCGTGGGCTTACGGATATAACCTTCTTCTTTTGTCATTACCACAATATTCCTGCGATTGCCGTCCATCACGGATTTTTGCAGAGGTATCGCATCACTGATACCTCCGTCCAGATAATAATTTCCGTCTATTTTTACATTTCTCGCCACCAAAGGAAGAGACGCGGATGCACGAATTTTGTCAATGTCTGCTTTCATATCCCGAATCCGCATATATTCCGTTCTTCCCGTGGCAATATTCGTCACCACGCTGTATGCCTTGCCTTGATATTTGTTAAACTCTTCATAATCATATGGGTAGAGATAATCCGGTATGAGATGATAGCACATTTCTACATTGAATAAATCTCCCGTAGTCAAAAGGCTCTCAACACTGCAATATTTTTTTGTGTCCAGATAATCAATGCTGATGTCAAGCGCCCGCCCGCTCTGCTTGGAAAGATAACTGCACATATGACATGCTCCTGCCGACACCCCGTATACATTGGAAAACTCTATTCCTTTATCCAGAAAAAATTCCAAAACCCCTGCGGTATAAATCCCCTTCATACCGCCGCCTTCAAGGACCAAACCTGCCTGATACATTCCTTTTTACCTCTTTTTTAAATGTCTTACATAATGACATCCAAGCGCATTCCTGCGCCTTTTATTTTCCGTATTCACATTCTACAAATTTCCGCAACGCCGCCAGAGAACGCTCCACCTTTTCCGTATCTATACAATATGCCATACGGAAATATCCCGGCGCGCCAAAGGTGTCGCCCGGCACCAAAATCAGATCATATTTCAACGCCTTCTGCGAAAACAGCTTCGCATCCTCCTCAAGAGCCTTGGGGAAAATATAAAAGGTTCCTCCCGGCTTTACACAGGTAAAACCAAGCTTGACCAACTCTTTATAAAGAATATTCATGTTTGTCTCATAAACGCTTAAATCCGCCGTCTTGTCCGCCACCTGCGCAACTGCAAGCTGGATAATGGAGGGCGGGCAATTATGTCCTATTCCTCTGGAAATCTGGCCGCACATATTAATCATATCCTCGGCGTCCTTACATGCCGGATTGACAGCCACATAACCGATACGCTCCCCCGGTAAGGACAATGATTTAGAGTAGGAATAGCACATAATAGTATTGTCATAGAAACGGGAAACACAGGGAGAATCCACTCCCTCAAAAACAATCTCCCGATAGGGTTCATCGGAGATTAAATAAATATTATGTCCGTATTTTACGGATTTTTCCCTCAAAATATCGGCAAGCCTTTTCAAGGTTCCCGTAGAATATACTATGCCGGAGGGATTGTTCGGTGTGTTTATCAGCACAGCCATGACTTTCTTTGTGAGCATTTCCTCAAATGCCTCAAAATTAATCTGAAAGCTTTCCGTGTCGGGAGGAACCACCTTCAACACGGCGCCCGTCAGATCCACATAGGGATGATACTCCGGAAAAAAAGGAGCGAAGGTTAGGATTTCGTCTCCCGGAACCGTCACGAGCCGGAAGGCATGCGCCAAAGCTCCCGCAGCTCCCGAGGCCATAAAAATATGCTCCTTACGGTATGGGATTGCGAAGCGTCTCTCCAAGGATGCCGCAATGGCCTCCCTGACGCCGGTAATGCCCAAACTGGGACTGTAGCCATGCAGCTTTGAAGACTCCCTTGTGGACAGCATGCTTATCATACTGTCGGTAAATTCCTTTGGTACCGGTACGGAGGGGTTTCCCAGACTATAATCAAATACATTCTCGTAGCCTATCTCCTTTCCTCTTGCGGCAGCAAATTCCGAAAGCTGCCTTATCACGGATTTTCCTGACAGCATATCCTTGTATTTTTGAACCAACATTGTTTTTAATTCCTTTCCGTAGCTTTAGTCATGCGCCAAAGCCTCTTTTTTTATTATTACATATATTGCATTACTTAGCTGTTAACATTTTACCATATTTTACCCACTTTACAAGTAGGTTTACTTCTGCCACAAGCTGTTCTCTTTTGTCCGGCTCTACTCCTGAGCCCACGCAAGCGCACATTTGACGGCTCTGTGCCAGCCTTTAAGCAGCTTTTCCCTTTCTTCGTTCCCCATACCGGGGTCAAACTGTGCCGCCATCTGCCAGTTTTGCCGGATTTCATTCTTATCCCGCCAATATCCGGTAGCTAACCCCGCAAGATAAGCCGCTCCCAGAGCAGTGGTCTCAATACACTCGGGGCGTCTGACCTGCGTATTTACAATATCTGCCTGAAACTGCATAAGGAAATCATTTGCGCTGGCTCCCCCATCCACCTTAAGACTTTTTAGCTCCATGCCGCTGTCCTTCTCCATTGCTTCCAACACATCCGCCGTCTGATAGGCGATGGATTCCAATGCCGCTCTCACAAAATGCTCCTTTGTACAGCCTCTGGTGATACCCACAACGGTTCCTCTGGCATATTGATTCCAATAGGGCGCTCCCATGCCGGCAAAAGCCGGAACCATATACATCCCCGCCGTATCCTCCACCTGTGTGGCATATTCCTGCGACTTGGGGGCGGAGCTTATCATCCTCATACCGTCGCGCAGCCACTGAACGGCCGCCCCGGCAACAAAGACGCTGCCCTCCAAAGCATATTCTGCCTGACTCCCGGTACATGCAGCCATGGTAGTCAAAAGCCCCGCCTTGGAAGTAATTGCCTCCTTTCCTGTGTGCATCAGCATAAAACAGCCCGTACCGTAAGTGTTTTTCACCTCCCCCGGCTCAAAACAGCATTGTCCGAACAATGCCGCCTGCTGGTCTCCCGCCGCTCCGGCAATAGGAATTCCTTCCCCAAGGGCCGTGCTGTCCGTATAACCGTAAATCCGGCTGGACGCACACACCTTCGGCAGCATTATCATCGGAATGTTAAAGTAATCCGCAATTTCCTTATCCCAACAAAGCTTATGAATATCAAAAAGCATGGTTCTTGAAGCATTGGTATAATCGGTAATATGTACGGCTCCCTTTGTAAGATTCCAAATCAGCCATGTATCCACCGTACCAAAAAGCAGCTCGCCCGCCCAAGCCCTCTCCCTGCATCCCGGCACGTTTTCCAATATCCATGCGATTTTGGAAGCGCTGAAATAAGCGTCGGGAATCAATCCCGTTTTCTGCCTGATTATCTCATACAGTCCATGCTTCTTTAATTCCTCAATTTTATCCGAAGTCCTGCGGCACTGCCACACAATAGCGTTATATACGGGCTCCCCCGTATTCTTATCCCATACGATAGTGGTTTCTCTCTGATTGGTAATTCCTATGCCGCTTATCTGTTGCGCTTCCACTCCCAGCATTGCCATCGCCTCCGCGGCCACCGCAAGCTGAGACGACCATATTTCCTTGGGATTATGTTCCACCCAGCCGGGTCTTTGATAAATCTGCGAAAATTCCTTCTGTGCCATGGCGCATATATTTCCGCCTTTGTCAAAAATAATACACCTTGAGCTTGTCGTTCCCTGATCCAGCGCCATTATGTACCTATTCATATTCTTTACCTTCCTCCCGAATGTTATCTTCCTTCAGGTTCCAATATTCGTTTTTAGCAAAACCCTTTTATCCATAATAAAGCCATAACCTTATTTTATGCCATTTTCCTCCTCTTGACAACACATTAAGACTTGCTCGCGTCAGGTCTTCGTTGTTTTTCAGAGCTGCCGTCCATTCCGGGCATACCGCCTCTGCACGTTGCCCTCCTATAATATACATTTCTTTCTATTGCAAAACTACCCCGATTCAAGTAAGATGTAATAAACGAACGAATCCTAAACTTTCCAGCAGAATAAGAAGGGAGCGGATATATATGACAAAAGATTCTTTTCGTAACCGTCAAAACGGCTTTCAAACCATGGACGGCAGCAGCCAAAGGCCGGCAGGTATTTCCGGCGGCAAAATAGCAGGTATTATTATTTTACTAATTGTGATTGCCTTTTTGGCATTTAACTCGACCTACCAAATCAGAGAACAAGAGCAGGCCGTACTCATTACTCTGGGCAAAGCGCAGGCCGTCACCGACTCCGGACTTCACTTTAAAATCCCCTTGATTCAACAGGTAAAAAAGGTAAACACCACTATTCAGGGCTTTAGTATCGGATACAATATTGATTCTAACGAATCCGCCGAAAATGAATCTCTGATGATTACCTCAGATTATAACTTTGTCAATGTGGACTTTTTTGTGGAATATCGCTACAGCGACCCCGTAAAAGCAGTCTATGCCTCCAGAAAGCCTGTCGATATCCTGCGCAACATCAGTCAAAGCTGCATTCGTACCGTTATCGGCAGCTATCCTGTAGACGAGGTATTGACTACCGGTAAAAACGAAATTCAGGCGGCAATCAGGGAAATGATCATGGCAGATTTGGAAGAACAGGACATCGGAGTACAGCTGGTGAATATTACCATTCAGGATTCCGAACCTCCCACCGCAGAGGTAATGGAAGCCTTCAAGGCAGTGGAAACCGCAAAGCAGGGCAAGGAAACCGCCCTCAACAATGCCAATAAATACCGCAACGAGCAGCTTCCCCTTGCGCAGGCAAAAGCAGACGGCATTATCAAGGATGCCGAGGCGCAAAAGACCGAACGTATCAACGAAGCAACCGCTCAGGTGGCACGCTTTAATGCCATTTATGAAGAATATATTAAAAATCCTGCCGTAACCAGACAACGTATGTTCTATGAGGCTATGGAAGCGGTTCTGCCGGATTTAAAGGTTATCATTGAGGGAGCGGACGGAAACATGCAGACTATTTATCCCGTTGAATCCTTTGTAGATTACAATAATAAAAACGCAGGCGGCACAGCTGCGGCAGCAGACAAAAACTCGGCTGCAAACGATACTGCAGACAATTAGGAGGAAACGCATATGAAAAAGACAATTAGAAATGTAGCTCTTACCATTATTATATTTGCCGTACTCATCATCGGCTCCTCCTGCATAGTCGTTACCAACGAGAACGAATACAGCCTTATCCGGCAGTTCGGCGGCATAGACCATGTAGTATCGGACGCCGGCGTCAGCCTGAAGATTCCTTTTATACAAACCGTCGACAAACTGCCCAAGCAAACTCTGCTGTATGATCTGGCGTCATCGGATGTCATCACCAGCGACAAAAAGACCATGATTTGTGACAGCTATATTCTCTGGCATATTACAGACCCCTTAAAATTTGCACAGACTCTGAATTCTTCCATTACTAACGCAGAGAGCCGCCTAAATACTATTGTGTATAACTCTACAAAAAATGTTATCAGCAGCACAACGCAGGACGATGTTATCTCCGGTCGGGACGGCGAGCTGTCCGAAGCCATAATTGCCAATATCGGCAGCACGCTGGACCAGTACGGCATTGAGCTTTTAAGCTTTGAAACCAAGCAGCTGGATTTACCCGGCGACAACAAGGCGGCGGTATATGAACGTATGATTTCCGAGCGCGACAACATTGCTGCAACCTACACCGCAGAGGGCAGCTCTGAAGCGCAGATAATCAGGAATACTACCGACAAGGAGGTTACCGTTACTCTTTCAGAGGCGGAAAAAAATGCAGAGATTCTCATTGCAGAGGGCGAGGCGGAGTACATGCGTATTCTCTCCGAGGCCTATGCCGATGAATCCAAGCAGGATTTCTACTCCTTTGTAAGAAGCCTAGACGCCTTAAAGGTTTCCATGCAAGGCAATAACAAGACTGTTATCCTCTCACCGCAGTCGCCTATTGCACAAATATTTTATGGGAAATAAAAGCAGCTTTTGATTAAATCAGTCGAAATAGCGCAGCAAAGATGAATACATGCATTGGTATTATAACTTTCTTTGGAATAACAAAAAGCCCCAAATGATGAAATCATCCGGGGCTTTTCCATTTGAACAATCTATCTATTAACGTAAGAGAGCAGATAAACACATGCTGCAAGGCAATTATTCCACATCCTGTAAAGCGTCGAAATCCTCCTCGCCTGTACGGACCTTAATCACCTTATCCACATTGTAGACAAATATCTTACCGTCCCCGATGTGCCCGGTGTAAAGCGCTTTCTTCGCGGCTTCAATAACCGCTTGCACGGGAATCTTGCTGACTACCACTTCCACCTTAACCTTGGGCAGCAGGGTTGCATCCAATTCAACGCCACGATACATCTCGCCGGCGCCCTTCTGGATACCGCAGCCCATAACCTGAGTTACCGTCATTCCGGTTACCCCCAAATCGTTCATAGCCTTCTTCAACTGCTCATATCTGGCAAGCTTTGCAATGACTGCCACTTTATACATACCCGTAGAGGCGGCCGCCGGAGCCTCCATTACCTTTACCGCTGCTTCCTTCTGAGCCTTAGAAGCCATCTCATAGTCCTCAACGCCAAGATTTGTATTTTCATTGACCTCCATTGTCATGGTATTGGAAATATCCATAATGCTGAAGCCCGCATAAGCGGAGGTAAGTCCATGCTCGCAGGAATCCAGACCTACAATCTCTTCTTCCTCCGTAACCCGAAGTCCGACGGTTGCCTTAATTATCAGAAAGGCAATAGTAATCGTTACGGCGGTCCACGCCGCAACCGCTCCGAATCCCAGAAACTGTAATCCCAGCTGCTTTAATCCGCCGCCATAGAAAAGCCCTACAACGCTGTCGTTTCCGGGCGCCGATGTTGTGGCAAATAAACCGACTGCAATAGTACCCCAAATACCGTTTAAGCAGTGAACGGCAACTGCTCCCACGGGGTCGTCAATATGTAACTTATAATCTAAGAACCAGACGCCAAATACTACTAAAAATCCCGCAACCGCTCCAATAATCAATGCTCCTGTCACATCGGTTACATCGCAGGGAGCCGTGATTGCCACCAGACCTGCAAGGGAAGCGTTCAGACACATGGAAACATCCGGCTTTCCGTATTTAATCCATGTAAAAACCATACATACTACGGTGGCAATTGCAGGGGCAATCGTTGTGGTAACAAATACGGAACCAAGCTGCTCTACACTGGTACAGGCCGCACCGTTAAACCCATACCAACCCAGCCAAAGAATAAATACGCCAAGACAGCCGATAGGAAGATTATGTCCGGGAAAAGCATTTACCTTTGTAACCCTTCCGTTCTTATCCTTTACAAACTTACCGATGCGGGGCCCAAGAATCTTTGCGCCGATAATTGCGGAAATACCACCCACCATATGAATCGCGCAGGAGCCCGCAAAATCATGGAAGCCAAGCTGCGCAAGCCAGCCGCCGCCCCATATCCAATGCGCTTCAATGGGATAAATCAACGCCGAAATAATTCCCGAATAAATACAATAGGATAAAAATTTCGTTCTTTCAGCCATGGCGCCGGAAACAATTGTAGCCGTCGTTGCACAAAATACCAGATTAAATACAAAGTTTGACCAGTCAAAGCTTTCATATGCCGTAAATATGTCAAACCCGGGCTTACCAATCAGCCCCGCCACATCTTCACCCAACAGCAGCCCAAAACCTATTAAAATGAACACTACCGTACCGATGCAGAAATCCATCAGATTTTTCATCAGAATGTTACCTGCATTCTTTGCTCTGGTGAAACCCGTCTCTACCATTGCGAAGCCCGCCTGCATCCAGAATACCAGCGCTGCACCTATCAAAAACCAGACGCCAAACACTTCGCCGTTTACCATGCTTAAAATTTCCTCTGTCATAATATTTCCCTCCTTATTACGGCTGCACGCTCCTGCGTTTTGCCAAAAAATATGCGATGCACGGGTTGCCGATATCGAAGCCCCATTGCATCGCATTCTTTTTCTCCGGTCACGCGCGTCTCGACTCACCGGAAAAATAAAAGGCACTACGGATTACTCCATAGCGCCTTTGCTTTATGTATGAGAGTATAACACTTAGTTTTTTATATGTCAACAATTAATTTGGCATACCAAAATGCACAGCATTTCACCCCTGCCAGACAAGACCGGCTAATTAATTAGCCGATAAATTGCAAAGAAGGCGCAAATACTTGACATGGTTTAACATAATATATTCCTCTTTGTAAAAGCCCAGCTTTTCACAGACCGCACCGGACGCCTTATTTTCCGGCGCCACCAGCGCCTGAACCCGCTCAAAGCCCAAATTTTTACGACCATATTTCAATATGGCGCCGCAGACCTCGGTGGCAAGACCCTGACCCTGCCATGGAACGCCGATAAGGAACCCCAGCTCCGGCTCTTCATAGCCCTCACGAGGAAACAGTCCGGCGCGACCGATTATCTCTTTGGTATCCTTTTTCAGAACCGTCCAGACCCCAAAACCATAAAAACCATATTGCTTTTCAATATAATCCCTCACATACTGTTTTTCTTCCTCTATATCAGGGTATAGGTCCTCCATATATCTTGTCATGCGCGAATCGTCGTATATTTTGTAAAAAGCATCTACATCCTCCGGTACGGTCTCACGCACCAGACAACGCCTTGTCTCCAAAATATCCCACGGAATTTTGTAATAACGTCGATACACCTGCTCCAAATATTCTTCATCCATGTCCTCGGGATTCTCCAAAGCATACTGCAGCCCCGTAAAATCCTCTTCCCTATTTCCATCATGAAGATAGATAATCACTGCTTCTTTCGCCTGTGTCAGCTGCATTGCACACCTTACGCAGTCCGTTACCCACAGCACGCCTTCTCCGCCGTTCGCTCTCACAAGCTCTTTGGTTGACATATTTTTCTCTTCCGCAAAAATAAAGGCGACGCCTTTACTCTCAAGCCGTTTCTTCAGCAATGTATAACTGTCCTTTTGTTCTTTTTGTCCAAGCACTGCCATTACCCTTTTCAAATAATACATACTTCCCGTTTCTCCTCTTTACGAATCAGCTAAAATACATTATACTATTTCTTATTGGAAAGAATTAAGGGCGAAAGAAAAAATAAGGAAAGGGCAAAATGCAAACATCTCTTTCACTCCTTACGTTTGCGCCTCAAAAGAAAATATATACATTATCGCTTGAGGCTTGGTGCAAATTATGACAAAAAATCCTGTTGTTACTATCAACATGAAAGGCGGCGACCTTATCAGACTGGAGCTTTACCCCGACGTCGCCCCTATTTCGGTAAACAATTTTATCAGTCTTATCAACAAGCGCTTCTATGATGGATTGATTTTCCATCGGGTTATCAAGGGCTTTATGATTCAGGGTGGTTGTCCTGACGGCACCGGTATGGGCGGACCCGGCTACAGCATCAAGGGCGAGTTTGCACAGAATGGCGTGGAGAACACCTTAAAGCATACAGAAGGCGTTCTTTCTATGGCAAGAGCAATGCATCCCGACTCTGCGGGCTCTCAGTTTTTCATTATGCACAAAAATGCTCCCCATCTTGACGGAGGCTATGCCGCCTTTGGCAAGGTTATCGAGGGTATGGATGTTGTAAACAAAATTGCCGAGACCTCCACCGACTATAACGACCGTCCTCTGGAGGCACAGATTATGGAGACCGTTACCGTGGATACCTTCGGCGAAAGCTATCCCGAACCGGAAAAGCTGCCGGACTAAACAGGCAATTAAATCATAAAAAACGCTAAACCGGGCAAGATATGTTATATATCTTGCCTGTTCATATTTTGTTCACAAATCATTTAAAATTTTTTCAATTTCCTATCACGTTTTGGACATTTCTTTCCCCTATACTATAATCATCCAATAAAAATATTAAGAAGCAAGCTACAATTAATTGTTTTAATAAATAACTTTTTCATAATAAATGCCAAGGAATCGCTTCCTTGGCATCCTCCCTTTTATGGGAAATGCTTGTGTCCGTTTCTGCGGACACTTTTTTAAGCCTTTCCAACGGAACCGAAAAGCTCCATCTTCTCCTTAACGGTAGCTTTAATTGCCTCTACGCCGGGAGCAAGAAGCTTACGGGGGTCAAAGCCCTTTCCTTCCAAATCCTTACCTGCCTCGATATACTTACGGGTACCCTCGGCGAAAGCCAGCTGGCACTCGGTATTTACGTTAATCTTAGCAACGCCAAGGCTGATTGCCTTCTTAATCATATCTGCCGGAATGCCTGTACCGCCGTGAAGCACTAAGGGAAGCTCTCCTGTCAGCTGCTGAACGGCATCCAAAGTCTCAAAGCTAAGTCCTTTCCAATTTGCAGGATATTTACCGTGAATATTACCGATACCTGCTGCCAGAAAGTCAACGCCCAAATCGGCAATCGCCTTGCACTCCTTAGGGTCCGCACATTCGCCCATGCCTACAACGCCGTCTTCCTCGCCGCCGATAGAGCCTACCTCAGCCTCGATAGACAGACCCTTGCCGTGAGCGGCTGCAACCAGCTCCTTTGTCTTCTCCACATTCTCTTCGATTGCATAATGGGAACCGTCGAACATAATAGATGAAAATCCTGCTTCAATACATTTGTAGCATCCTTCAAAGCTGCCGTGATCCAAATGTAACGCCACGGGAACGTCAATATCCAAATCCTTCAACAAACCGTTTACCATGCCGACCACCGCATGATAACCGCCCATATACTTGCCTGCTCCCTCGGATACGCCTAAGATAACAGGGGATTTGCATTCCTTTGCAGTCAAAAGAATAGATTTTGTCCACTCCAGATTATTGATATTGAACTGGCCTACCGCATAGTGACCTGCTTTTGCTTTTTTCAGCATTTCTGTTGCAGAAACTAACATTTTGATACCTCCGTTTTTTATTGATAGTTTGTAGTAAACAGTAAGAACTTTTACCTCTTGTTCAATATAACACATTCCCCTCAAAAAGAAAATATTATCGTTAAATTTTTATCGTCAAAATAGTGTCAAAGCGTTCAAAATAAGTGTATACTGTAACAAAAAAAGATAAAACGGAGACCTATCACCATGAAACACACCCCTGAAACCTCTGTACAATTATTGGATATGCCTCTTTCCTGTGAATACAAAACACTGGACGGATTTCCCATAACATCATCCCCGTCCAGCTACAGGCTCCATAATCATGATGGCTATGAGCTATACCTATTCTTGGACGGGGATGTAAATTTTTATACGGAAACAGACAGTAAAAAGCTGGTACGCGGCGACCTAATCTGTATTCCTCCTTATGCGTTTCATGGCGCTCTTCTTATGTCCTGCAGCTGCTACAACCGGATTGTGCTTAATCTATCAAAAAGCTATTTACAGTCTCTGTGCAGCCCTGCCACCGACTTGACTCTCTGTATGCACTCTTCCGACAGCGCATTTCTGATTGCACAGCTGACGGAGGAAAAAATTACGGAGTTCAAAATATTAACCGACCGGCTTTCGGCAGCCCTTTCTTCCCAAGAATGGGGCTCCGACCTGATGCGCAACGCACTTCTTACGCAATTATTGATTTTACTGGGCAAATATGTCCTCTCCATACCCGTAAAGCCTTATCCCCAAGCTATGCCTTCCTTAGTCATGAAAACTTTTGCTTATATAGAGGAGCATTTGACGGAGGAAATCACGCTAAAGCAGCTGGCAGATACGTTTCATCACAACGGAACCTATATCAGCAGATGCTTTAAAAGAGCGACCGGAATCCCTCTGTTTGATTTTATCCTTGCCAAAAGGCTCACACTTGCCAAACAATACCTTATTCGGGGGCTTTCACCCACAGAGGTCTGTTTTCGATGCGGCTTTGGGAATTACTCAAATTTTTCCCGCTCCTTCAGTCATAGGTTCGGTTGTTCCCCAAAGCATTATCAGGACAATATTTATAGCTTTCCACAGGACCCAGATAGGACTGGGGCAGACTGATACGATCACGGTAAAGCAATACTTTCTCCAGAACAATCGCCGGACTCATTCCTAAGAATCGCAGCGTATTGACGCCCTGTTTACATTTCACAGCGCTTTCCGTAATCTTAATCTGTTCCAATGCTTCCCGATGCCACTGGCTGCTGCCGAAAAACTCGCGCTCCTCCTCCCTCACCGTATTGACAATACAAACCTCGCCGTCATTGAGAGAAAATCCTACATATTGCTTTCTGTCGTATGTAACCGGCGTTGTGGCTGCCATATATAGTCTGAGCTTATAGCTTCCCGCCTCCTCCGCCCAAAAGCGATATTCCACATAAGGTCTCTTCTCCTCCTTCATAAAATCAGCCGTAACCGGATAAATCTTTATTGCGCTTCCCGTTCTCCCGTATGGACGAAGCACCTTAAAGCCGCCCTTTTCCACGTCTTGCTTCCCTTGAAAATGGCTTGCTTCCATACAAATATATCCATCGCTTTCCAGAAACATTTCCTTTTCCGAATGCAGCTTTTTGTTTTCGGCTTCCAGACGGATGACAGCCTCTCCGTATCCCACATTCCGAACCGTAAAGCTTCCCGCCGCTTTTCCCTCAAATCTTTCTCTGTGGATATGAAGCTTGATTGTTTCGCTTTTTTCCACCACGCCCTCCGTATCAGAAAAGCTTATCCACGGACACTCCGTACTGATTTGATAGGTGACCGCCTGACTGCTCGCGCAGGCAATCACAAACACAATATCGTCCACCCCCTGCTTAAGCCCGTCTCTCCAGACCTGCGGTCTGTCGCTCCAGCAGCCGCCCGTCACATAACGTTCATCATCTGTTCTGGATACAATCATCCTTGGCTTATTTACGGGGTGTACATAGAGCATCTTGGGGTATTTTGCATCTTCTTCGTTCCAGTGTGTAAATCCGATATGCTCCGACAATCCAAAACCGTAAAAATACCCGTTGTCAACGGTATGATATTCCTCTGTAAGACAGTCATCCCTGCGGATACACTCCTCCACAAGCTTGGCAATATCATTTGCCTCCACCCGGTTCTGCTCCGCATACAGAGCGTTTCTTCCCGCCAGAATCCACATTTTCATCAAATTGGCCGTTCCACATGCAGGATAATACACAAGAGAAATAAAAGCTCCTCTCTTTTCCTTCGGACATTTTGCCTTCATTTCATTACAAATCTTCAAAATCCGATCCGCTTTCTTCAGCGCTTCTTGCGCCTCTCCAAAATGTACAGGATGGTACACCTTATCATTCATCACCTCATGCTTACGGCAGGCAAGAAGTCCTGTATAATCCATAAATACCAAAAATAACTGCTCCAGCTCCTCCTCCGTGAAGCTGTCTCCAAACAAAACCGCAAGCCATCTTTTCATATATTCCTCTGTGACGGCTGCATCCTGTCCTCCCCAACGGTCAATATCATATGCAAGATCTAAAAAGAAGGACAAACCATATTCCTGCGTTCCGATATCCCCTATATTTGTCACCCAGATTTCTTGTACTCCATACTCGTAGGCCTGCGTCATCTGTTCCCACAGCCTAGGCAGATATGTGGAGCCTATCCATTTAAACGAATAGGGTCCTCCGTTCATGTCCATATGGTAATACATTCCATATCCGCCCTTGTGCGAACGCATCTGCTCCGTGGGCAGCGTTCTGGTCGCACCCACATTGTTGTCGCTCAGCATCAGCGTCACCCCCTCCAGTTCAGGGTCGCCTATCAGTCCGGGAACCTGTTTATTTCCGTAAAAGAATTCCTCCACCTCGGTAAACAGCACAATCTGTCTGGGCACCTGCATAACGTCCTTATTGATTGTCTCTCGAATCAGCCGGTTCTGCGTATGCAAAACCTCTCTCAACAAATCAATATTTTCTTTTAAAGAAGCTTCTTTTTCCAAAAGCGCAGTATCATTTTCTCCACGCATGCCCATAGTAATCACATTTTCAAACGCCTTGTTTCTTAAAAGCCCGTCCCTCCAGAACCGGGTAATTCCCTCCAGATTACTGCGAAAATCCCATGCATCCCCGTAAACGGAATCCTTCCCCCTCATCAACCCGTATTCGCCGCCGCTGCGCATACAGGGCTCATGATGGGAAGTGCTCATGACCACGCCTAATTCGTCCGCCAGTTTTGCGCTTTTAAGCCCCGGTCCGTCCAGACTAAAGTTTGACGCCCACATTGCGGGCCACAAATAATTTCCCTTTAGACGCAGCAGCAGCTCAAATATCCGCTCATAGCACTCCTCATTGATTCCTCCAAAATGGGTTTTTGCCCAATTTCCAAAGGCAGGCCACTCATCGTTAATGAAAAACCCCCTGTACTTTACGGAAGGCTCTCTGGACACCATATTGCAACTCTCTGTCAGCACCACTCTTTCCTGCTTTTTCGGCGTCACATGATTCCAGTTGACAAGCGGCGATACGCCCATTAATTCAGACAAATGGAAAAGTCCGTAAACGGTTCCCCTCTTATCGCTTCCCGCAATCACTAAAGCTTCCTCAATATACTCCGTGGGCTGCTTAAGAATCCAAAAAGCATAAACCTCTCTCTTTCCCCTGACCTTACTTAAGTCAATCAGCTGCCTGCTCTCCAGCTCATCCAATATGGCGCTGCGGCCTATTGTTCCATAAATCACCATATGGGAAACGCATTGACCCGGCTCAAATATTTTGGGATAACTCCCTGTCACAAGCTCTATATCCCTCCTGACATAACCGGCAGCCCTACGGACTCCCGGATAAGCTGTGTCTTCATCATAAAATACGGTACATGCACTGATTTCCATTCCAATCTCCCTTCCTGAGCGTTTGCGCCACGGAATAACGCAATGCTCCAATGTGTGTTTTTAATCAGGCAGATTTGTGCGCCTTGACACAAATCTGTCCGGCTGAAATGATGTTGTTTTTACCGTTAATATAACAACATTTCAGCCGGACATCTACACGCCACATTACCTGTTCATTGCGTCAGGTGACTGGATTTTGTATTTTGTATTTATACTCTGATATCTATCGCCTTATTCAGATTTTTTATCTCAATCTTTTTATGGCTTCCGCCATATTCACCGTCCAAAGTCCATGCTATGGTATCGTCGGATTCCAGATAGAGCTTTGCCGTCCTAAAGCAATACATGGCATTCGTATCAATATTCCTGTCAAGCAAAGACACTATCAGATTATTCAGCTCCAACGGATTGGAGGGAAGCTTTATGAGCGTTACCTCAAACACACCGTCGTCCAGCTTTACATGCTTTCCCGTAATGCGCTTAAAGCCTCCCACCGAAAGGGAATTGGTAATCATGCCAAAAACAAAGTCATCCTCTATTACCTTATCCTCATAGGCAACCCGCATATGATAGGAGCGAATCGCCGACAAACGTTTAACTCCCTCCAAAAGATATGCCATATGGCCTAAAATATTTTTGATATCCTGCCCCGTCTCATAGGATACCTCCGTAAACAACCCGAAAGCAGCAATATAGACAAATATATCCTGATTGAAAGAACCGATGTCACAGGCAAAATTTCTGCCTTTTACCGCCTTCTCCGCCGCCTTCACCATATTTTTGGGCAACGAAAGGCTTCCTCCGAAATCGTTGGTGCTGCCGGCAGGAAGATAGCCGATAGGAGTATTAAAGCCGCTTTTTATCATGCCTGTCACCACTTCGTCAAGAGTTCCGTCTCCCCCGCCGCAGACAATCAAATCATATATAGGCTCGCGTTTTGCCGTAAGCTCCATTGCATCCTGATGCTTTTGTGTGGGATGTATCGTAATCTCATAACCTGCTCTTGCAAAAATATCAAGGATATCTGCCAGTTTATTGCGTATCCGGGCCTTCCCTGCTTTGGGATTATATATAAACAGCATTTTTTTATTCATTTTCCGCACCTCCTGTCGCTATTACTTTTCTATAGCCGAAAAAGGCTGGTACAACAGAAAATTCCATTGTTCCCGCCTCCTTTTGATTTCCGCGTTTAATTTTTATCCGCCGTCAAGCCACCTGACCGCTCAAAAATTTCTCAATTCCTTCAACTGCAACCTGCTCGTCCTCGCCATCTGCCGTAACCAGCAGCTCCTCTCCATTATCCAAGCCAAGACTCATCATCCCCATAATGCTTTTTGCATTAACCTTTTTCTCTCCCGACTGAATATAAATAGTGCTTTCATATTTGCTAGCCTCCTGCACCAAAAGTGCCACAGGTCTTGCTTCCAGCCCATTCTCCAGCTGAATTTGAATATTCTTCCTTGTCATTGTATTTCCTCCTCTTTTTTCAGGCTCTTTATTTTCCCTGCAAGCTCAGTGAGCTTGCGCAATCTGTGATTGACGCCGGATTTCCCCACAGGCGGGCTTAAAAATTCACCAAGCTCTTTTAACGGCGCATCCGGATTCTCCAAACGTACCTCTGCCATTTGGCGCAGATTCTCAGGTAAATTCTGAAACCCATAATGGACTCGAATATATTCGATATCCTCTATCTGTCTGGTTGCGGCATTAACGGTCTTGGTAATATTCGCCGCTTCACAGTTTACGCGTCTATTGACAGAGTTCCGCACCTCCTTCAGTATCCGCATATTCTCCAGATTCATGAGAGACACGGGCGCCTCGCATACATTCAGTAGGTTTACGATTCCCTCTCCTTCTTTTATATATACGACATAATATCTTTTGCGAAGTATAGTCTTCGCCTCAATGTTAAATTCCTGCATTATTTCCTGCAGCTGCTCTGCCTTATCCTTGTGCGTACACACAAATTCCAAATGATACCCCTTTTTAGGGTCGCTTATGGAACCGCAGCCAAGGAAAGCCCCTCTCAGAAATGCTCTCTGACAACAGGAATTCTTAATAAGCAGCGGATTTACAGGCTCTTCCAGCTTACCGGTTTTGGATAGCAGCGCCTGCATCTGTTCCCCGCTTATCGGAACATCAGCCTCTATATTATATGTTTTTTTTAATAATGTAAAGCCTTTTCTTACAACAGCCTCATTTTCTGTCTGAAATCCGATGGTAAAATTACCGTTTTTATCCCTGCCGTATTGCCCGCAGCAGCTCATAACCGCCGCCAGTTCCGCCAGCTGGCAATGCCTTGCGGAGCTGACGCGCTTTGCAAGCTCGTCCTTAACTTCACTTGAAAATGACATAATTTCTCAACTCTCCTAAGCGGAAATATCCCTGTGATAAAGCTTCATACCATAATTTCCCTGATTCTTCATTCTGTTATACAGGGCGTTCGCCAAGGTAACGCTTCTGTGCCTGCCGCCGGTACAGCCGATAGCAACCACCAGACGATATTTTCCTTCCTTCACATAATTAGGAATCAGAAATTGTATCATATCCGTCAATTTATCCAAGAAGCAATCTGCTTCTTGAAACTTCATCACATAATCCTGAACCTCTTTGTCGTTTCCCGTCTTAGCCTTCAGCTCATCAATATAGAAGGGGTTCGGAAGAAAGCGCACATCAAAAACCAAATCCGCATCCGCCGGAATCCCGTTTTTAAAACCAAAGGACATCACTGTGACCATAAGGTTATTGTACCGTTCATTCTTTACAAAAATACGGTCAAGCTCTTCCTTAAGTTCCCTTGTCAGCAGATTGGAGGTATCAATGACATAATCTGCATTCTTTCGGATATTCTCCAAAATTTTACGCTCCCTGCGTATACCATCCTCCACCCTGCCGCCTGCCTCTAAAGGATGAACCCGCCTCGTCTCCTTATAACGCTTAATTAGCGCGGCTTCGTCCGCATCCATAAACAAAATTTCAAACTTATAGCCGTTATTTTTTAAATTTTCCAAAATACGGGTAACATCTTCAAAGGACTGATCCGCACGCACATCCAGCCCCAACGCCACCCTGCTGATTTCGCTGTTAGGCATTGCAATCAGCTCCACAAATTTTTCTATGAGGGATACGGGAAGATTGTCTACACAGTAAAATCCGTCATCCTCCAACATTTTCAGCGCAGTTCTTTTCCCGCCTCCGCTCATACCTGTCACTACTACAAATCTCATAAGCACCTCATTTGTCTAAAAACGCCCCAAAAATATAATCTCCGGCTCCAGCCGCACGTGGAATTTATCCTCCACACAGGTTTGCACCTCACCGATAACCTGCATAACATCCGACGCCGTTGCATTCCCTTTATTGATAACGAAACCGCAATGCTTCTCCGATACCTGCGCGCCGCCAATCTGCAATCCTTTAAGCCCCGCCTTCATAATCAGCTCTCCCGCAAAGTATCCTTCCGGGCGCTTAAAGGTACTTCCTGCACTGGGATACTCCAACGGCTGCTTTTCTCTTCTTTTTGCCGCAAGCTCCTCCATCCTTTCCCTGATTTCCGAAGCGTTTCCCTGCTGAAGCTCAAATACCACCTCTGTCACAATAAACGGCTGGTGCTTGATAGTGCTAAAGCGATAACCAAACTCCATGGTCTCATTGTCAAGCTCCAAAAGCTCGCCCTCCCTGTTAAGTACCGTCACGCGGCTCACTACCTGACTCATCTCGCCTCCGTAAGCGCCTGCGTTCATCACTACGCCGCCCCCCACCGTGCCGGGAATCCCCGACGCAAACTCCAAGCCTGTCAAGCCATGCTCCATGGCGGTTCTCGCCACCAAAGACAGCTGTGCCCCCGCCTGTGCCACAATACGGCTGCCCTCTACACGGATATCATTCATACTGCCGCCTATCTGCAGTACTACACCTCTATAGCCCTCGTCGCTCACAATAAGATTACTTCCGTTCCCCACAACTACAAAGGGAACCTCCACCATCTGAAGATAACGCTGAACCTTTTGCAGCTGGAGGGTATTTTCCAACTCCACCAGACAGTCCGCCGGTCCTCCGACCCGAAATGTAGTATGTGCGGACATGGGCTCCTGTAGACGGATATTGCCCTCCGGCACATAACCCTTTAATGCATTCAATACTGCTCCACTAATCATTCTCTACAGCTTCCCGCAAAATCAGAGGCAATTGTTCTCACAACCGCTCGCCAATTTTTTCCTTTTCTTCATTTTTACAAGCCTTCGCAAAGCTCCCCTATAAATATGTCTTACATAACAGACCGAAAACTTCACAATTACTATTTTATTAGTCAACAGGCATTTATATGCCTGACGGCAGACATTATCGCAGAATCAATCCCGCCGCACCGTATATTCCAGCATCGTTCCCCAGTGTTGCAAGCGTGAATTTTGCTCCCCTGCACGCCGGAAATACATACTTTTGAAATGCCGGTTCAATATAGGACAACAATATTTCACCCGCCTTGGACACGCCGCCTCCGATTACAAAAACCTCGGGATTTACCACATCGGCAACTGCCGCAAGACCCTTTCCCAAATACTCCCCGAACCGTTGGGCAATTTCAACCGCCACGACGTCGCCTGCCTTCACGGCGTCAAACACCGCCTTTGCGGTAAGCTCTCCTCCCTCCCTTAAAATGCTGGGGGAAGCATCCTTTTCCAAACGCCTTTTTGCCAACCTGACAATGCCTGTGGCGGAAGCGTACTGCTCCAGACAGCCTCTGTTCTTGCAGCCGCACTGCTCGGGCTCGTTGTCTTCTATATGAATATGACCGATCTCACCGGCTCCTCCCACGGCGCCGTTGAGTATTTTTCCGTTCACAATAATTCCGCCGCCCACGCCGGTTCCCAAGGTAACGGCAACAAGATTTTTATAACCCTTGCCGCCTCCCTGCCACATTTCGCCATAAGCCGCTACATTGGCGTCATTTGCCGACTCAACCGGCAAATGGAGGTATCCGTTCAATGTATTTGACAGATTAAATACACCCCAGCCTAAGTTGACGGCGCCGTTGACCATAACGCCTTCGTCATCCACCGCACCCGGCGCACCCACGCCTACCCCGACTACCTCATCTAACAAGATTGATTTTTCCTTCATTTTGCTGCGAATGCTCTCCGCTATGTCAGGCAGAATCGCCGCACCCTCATTATCCTTCACGGTTGGGATTTCCCATTTATCCAGCACGTGTGCGTCTCTGTCGAACAGGCCCAGCTTTACAGTTGTGCCGCCTATATCCACGCCAAATGCATATTTTCCTATATCAGCTTCATTCAATTTTATTCAACCTCTTCCTCTTCTTCTCTTCTTTTTGCCAAAGAATTCTGGACGCGTGTGTAAAGCTCCTGCGCCGCATTATATCCCATTTTCTTCTGACGATGGTTAACCGCCGCAGATTCACAGATAATCGCCAGATTCCGACCCGGACGAATAGGAATATTATGACATACTATTTTATTGCCCAGATATTCGGTATAGTTTTCCTCCAGACCCAGTCTGTCATATTCCTTATCCTTATCCCAGTCCTCCAGACGGATTACCAAGTCGATATTCTGCGTGTCTTTAACGGAGGACGCGCCGAACAATGCCTTTACATCCACGATGCCGATGCCCCGAAGCTCGATAAAATGCTTCGTTATATCGGGCGCCGTACCAATCAGAGTGTCGTCGCTTACCTTTCTTAGCTCTACCACGTCGTCCGTTACAAGACGGTGTCCGCGCTTTATCAACTCCAACGCCGCCTCGGATTTACCGATTCCGCTCTCGCCCGTAATCAGCACGCCCTCGCCGTATACGTCCACCAGAACGCCGTGTACGGAGATACAGGGAGCCAGCTTTACATTCAGCCATCGGATAATCTCCGCCATAAATGCGGAGGTAGACTTCTTGGTAGACAATACTGGTACCTTATGCTTAACGGCAATCTCCAAAAATATTGCATCCGGCTTCAGTTCACGACAAAATACAATACAGGGTATATCGTAGGTCATAAGCTCCTCGTATACCTCCCTCTTTCTGTCGTCGCCCAGACCCTCCATATATGTATATTCTACAAAACCAATGATTTGTAAACGTGTCGCGTCAAAATGTTCAAAATAACCTGCTATCTGCAGCGCAGGACGGTTGATATCCGGCTGAGTAATGCGGATTTTGCGCACGTCAATTTCCGGAGTCAGATTTTCCAGCTTCATCTTCTCAATCACATGGGTCAAACTTACACTTGCCATATTTACCTCATTTCCGCGCCGCTCTCCATTCAGTCTTACCGAATGTGCGCTTATATAGTTTTACGGATATTACGGACGCAAGCTTCTTTCCGCCCCATGCCGTAAAGCCTCTCCGTATCATGGCCCGCAATATGCCTTAATCTTGATTGTATCACAGGCTCTGCGTGTTGGGAAGAGATTGCCTTGAAAAAAAAGCCACAATCTCCTGCGCAGTACGCTCGTTCATCTCGGGAATTTCCAAAAGCTGCTCCATTGTTGCATTTTTGATTTCCTCCAAGGACTTAAAACGCCGCATAAGCGCTTTTCTGCGGGCGGGCCCCACCCCTGGAATATCATCCAGCACCGACTTCACCTGCGATTTGCTTCTGAGGGAGCGATGATATTCAATGGCAAAGCGATGGGCCTCGTCCTGAATGCGTGTTATCAGCTTAAAGCCCTCCGAACGGGTGTCAATGGGGAGCTCCACATTCCGAAAATACAGCCCTCTTGTCCTATGATTGTCATCCTTAACCATACCGCACACCGGAATGTCAATGCACAGCTCCTCAAGCACGGAAAGGGCAATATTTACCTGACCCCGCCCGCCGTCCATCAATAGCAAATCGGGGAATCTGGTAAAGCTGCCGCACTCCTCGTCTATCTGTCTTTCCTTGAGCTCCTTACTCTCCTCCATGCCGTGCAGGAAACGTCTGGTAAGCACCTCCCTCATGCATGCGTAATCGTCCGGTCCTGACACGCTCTTGATTCTGAACTTACGATAATCGCTGCGCTTGGGCTTTCCCTTTTCATAAACTACCATAGAACCTACATTCTCAAAGCCGTTAATGTTGGAAATGTCAAACGCCTCCATACGGTCGATATGCCCGATGCCCAAAAGCCCTGCAATTTCCTTCACCGCGCCGATAGTCCTGCCCTCTTCTCTCTTTAACTTCTCCCTGTCCTGACTTAATATCAGCTTGGCATTTTGAGCGGCAAGCTCTACCAGCTTTTCCTTAAAGCCGATTTTGGGTACGCGCAGATACACCCTGCCTCCCCTTCTCTCACCCAGCCACTTTTCAATCAGCTCTCTGTCCTCAACTTCATATTGCAGCATAAGCTCTCTGGGAATAAAGGGGGTTCCCGCATAAAACTGCTTAACAAAATCCTGCAGAATACCGGGCTTGTTGTTTTCCGACACATTTGTCATATAGTAATGCTCTCTGCCGATAAGCTTTCCGTCTCTCACAAAGAACACCTGCACAACAGCTTCCGTCTCGTCCTGATACAGGGCAATTACATCCTTATCCTCCCCGGCGCTGTCCGTAATCTTTTGCTTTTGCGATACCTGCTTCACACTGTTATATAAATCACGGATTCTTGCCGCCTCCTCAAACTCCAGCTGCTTTGCAGCCTCCTTCATTTTTTCCTCTAAATCCTTTAATATCAAATTATAATTTCCGTTCAAAAATTCCAGAGCCCCCGCTACCTGCCTCCGGTACTGCTCCTTATCCACATAACCCTGACAGGGAGCCAGACACTGCTTAATATGATAGTTTAAGCAGGGCCGCTCCACCCCTATATCTCTGGGCAGGCTGCGATTACAGGTGCGAAGCTGATAGAGCTTATTTAACAGCTCTATGGTATCCTTCACCGCCGCCGCGCTTGTATAAGGTCCGAAATATTTGGATTTATCCTTTTTCATGGAACGGGAAAAAAGAATGCGCGGAAACTCCTCTCCCAGCGTCACCTTAATATAAGGGTAGGTCTTGTCATCCTTTAACAGCGTGTTGTACTTTGGGGAATGCTCCTTGATTAGGTTGTTCTCCAGCACGAGAGCCTCCAGCTCCGAGTCCGTTACAATATACTCAAAACGCGCAATCAGAGATACCATTTTGTCTATTGCCGGACCCCTTCCGATATTTTCCCGAAAGTAGGATCGCACACGGCTATGCAGGTTAACCGCCTTGCCCACATACAAAATGACATCCTTGTCATCTCTCATAATATATACCCCCGGCTTATTGGGGAGCTTTTTCAACTCTTCTTCAAAATTAAACATAGTCATATCCCTCTGGCGCTTCTCCAAGCATTAACCTCCGCATTTGAAAAATGCAAATTTTAAGGATAGTATAACATTTTTCCGTAAAAAAAAATAGATGGCGGAAAATTTTCCGCCATCCCTTCGTAACGGTTCAACCGTTACATTCTTTCAAGAAATCAGTTTTAAAACTTTTCCTATATCTCCCCCAATGCATATAGATTGGTTTCGGATTTCCGCAGGGGCATAGGCATCCGAAAAATTTATACAGGCATAGACCGCTTTTGGATTTTCCGCCGTCATTTGCCAAAACGGATATTTGATAATACCCGGGGTATTTCCTCCCACTCCCAATTCAAGATATAAGATATGCAGCCCTTCATGACGATGCAGAAAATCCCGATACCCGTCCGCCGCCTTATGCCATCCCTCGTCCTCTACAAAAGTGCCGTCCGCGCGCAGATTCATTGCCACAGGCGCTCCGCAGACAGGACAATAAGGAATCAAGTCCGGCACAATCCGCATATCCCGTTGAGTGGCAGCCATTTCCTTCACAGTCTCTTCGTTGTCGTATGTCTTATTATGACAGGGTTTAGAACACTGCCACAAGCCATAGTCGCCCTGCGTATAAAACAGTCTCTTCTTGTCAAATCCAGCTTTCTGAAAACAGTGGTCTACGTTTGTCGTCAATACAAAATAATCCTTATCTTGTACCAACCTTAACAAATTATCATAGATAGGCTTCGGAATTTTTCGGTAGCGGTTCAGATCGATATAGCGGCTCCAATACGCCCAATACTCCTCCAAGGTCTCAAAAGGATAAAAGCCTGCCGAATACATATCTTTAAACCCATACCTTGCAATAAAATCCGGGAAATTTTCTTCAAAGCGTCTCCCTGAATAGGTAAATCCCGCGGAGGCGGACAGCCCTGCTCCGGCGCCGATTAAAACGGCGTCTGCAGCTTCTATTTCCTTTTTCAGCCGCTTCGCACTATCTAAGTAATCGCTCGTAGATTTCATAGTCGCTGTTCTTAAAGACATTAAAAACCACCTCTGGACCGTTGTCGTTTTTCTCTAAATAATCTTGCACCGCTTGTATGGCTATCCCCGCCGCCCTTTCATTCGGAAAACGAAATTCCCCTGTAGAAATACAGCAGAAGGCAACGCTCTCCAAATGATGGGCTGTTGCAAGCTCCAGACAGGAGCGATAACAGGCTGCCAGCAGATCGCAATCCTTTTGGGTAACTGTTTCATAAATAATCGGTCCCACCGTGTGCAGGACATAACGGCAGGGAAGGTTATAGGCTCTTGTGATTTTTGCCCTGCCCGCAGGCTCCGGCATATTTTGCCGTTTCATAATATGGGCGCATTCCTCCCTAAGCCGTACTCCGGCAAATGTATGTATCGTATTGTCAATACACCTGTGGCAAGGAATAAAGCAGCCCAGCAGTTCACTGTTTGCCGCATTTACGATAGCGTCCACAGACAGCCGCGTAATATCGCCCTTCCACAAATAAATTCCCGGTTGTATGGGAGATACGTCTGTCAAAGAGACAATGCCCTTTTGCGCCTGTTCCTCCTGTAAATACGCGTCCTGTACGATTAAAAATTCTTTGGAAACAGGCTTTGCAGGACGGATGTTCATCAGAGAGCGCAACAGCCGCTTCTGCGCCGCAGTCTCCGCGGGAACATGAATTTTTTTTAATCTGTTTTCTTCCTTCTCTAAATACTCTATCAGAAAAATACGCCTTTCTTCTTGTGTCATAACATCCTCATTTCCTCGCATACTTTTCGTGCGCCGCGGGCTTTGCGTCAAAAACACCCAGAACCAAAACCCCCCCCGCGTGAAGTTGAAAAAAAAAAAATTGAAAAGTTGAAATATTTATTTGAACTGATAAAAGAAGAAATAAACAGACTCTCAAATAGAATACTTATTAAATC
>CAMNSZ010000002.1 GCA_946557105.1 uncultured Lachnospiraceae bacterium
AAAATGCAGAAAATCAACAGATAAATTTACTTCAATCCTCCCGTTTCGGTGAAGCATTGCGCATTACAACAGATAAGCTTGACAGTAAGAATTTCTATGCATTTAATCCTGGCTTTGACATGTGTGAAAGCTGTGACGGAAAATAGTAAAAGCAGTAGTAAGAATAAAAGCATTTATATCACAGGAATAAATCAAAAGCAAAAGGAAAAGACATACGGGAGAAAATTCCTGTATGTCTTTTTTTGATTCAATTTGGTCAGGATTAGTAAAACAATATTGCGCCAGTATCAAATTATCTAACCGTTAAAATAAGGCGCTGAAAGTTACGCATAATGATATTGCTTCCGCTTTAAGATAAAAAAGCAGACAGTTACAATCAGAGCCAGAGCTTCGGCGGTTACAATAGACAGCCAAACGCCGTCAATGCCTAACAGTGCGGGCAAAAACAGAAGAACCGAGATTTGAAACACCAAGGTTCTAAGGAAGGAGGCCGCGGCAGACACGCCTCCGTTGTTTAATGCCGTAAAAAATGCGCAGCCCCACACATTAACGCCCATAATCACAAAAGCCAGAGAATATATTCTGAAGCCGCGGCAGGTCAGGGAAAACAGCTCTGCGTCATAGCTTGTGAACAGCCTCACAAGAGGAGTGGCAGACAACTCAGCTAAGAGAGTAAGTACGATACCAAAACAGCAAAGCAGAGTAAGGCTCTTTTTGAAAAGACTCTTTAGCTCGTCATGATTGCCGGCACCGTAGTGATAGCTTACGATGGGAGAGCTTCCTATGGAATAGCCGAAAAAGACGGCACAAAATATAAAATTAACATACATAATGACGCCGTACGCGGCAACTCCGTTTTCACCCACCAGACGCATCAACTGAAAATTGTATAAAATGTTTACAATAGAGGCGGATAGATTGGAAACCATCTCCGAGGAGCCGTTTGCACAGGATAACAGTAGAATCCGTAGGTTAAACTTTGTTCTTGTAAGGCGTAGGAGACTATCGTTTTTTCTTGCAAAATAAACAAGGGGAATAATGCCGCCGACAATCTGACCGATTGCACTGGCAAATGCCGCGCCTCCGATTCCCCATTGAAAGACCACGATAAAAAGAAAATCGAGCAGGGCGTTGGTCAGGCCTGCTGCAATCGAAACCTTCAAACTAAGATCAGGTTTTTCTGCGGCAACAAAAAAGCTTTGGAATATATTTTGCAGGATAAAGGCCGTCTGGGCTGCAAACATAATTCTACCGTATATTATACAGTTATCCAGCAGCTCTCCCGTGGCTCCCAGCATAGCGGACAGGGCGGGCGTGAAAATAATGGCAACGACGGATAACAGTACACTGATAATTACGGCTGTATAAACAAGTAGGGAGAAATATTCGTTTGCCAGCCTGTTTTTTCCTTCACCCAAGGTTTTGGAAACCATGGCGCTTCCTCCCGTACCGAACATAAAACCGACGGTTCCGGTTCCCATAGCGATGGGCATAATCAGATTAACGGCGGCAAAAGGGGTTTTCCCTACAAAATTTGACACGAAAAAGCCGTCCACTACGCTATAGAGAGAAGTAAATATCATCATTAGAACAGGAGACATAACAAAGCGTAGAAGCCGTTTATAGGTAAAGTGATCGGATAATTGAATTCTCATTTTTCATCTCCATTCCCGAGGGTTCTATTATATAATCCGGCGGCTTTTTGACGATATAAGGATACATATCTTCCGGTGAGGCGTAAAAGCTCCCTGCTTTCCACCGCCCCCATCTCCGTGAAAATGCTGTTTTCTAATGCGAGTACGGGAACAATTTTTTCATTGGTAAACTGTCGTCCTTTTGGGGTGAGATAGACGTGCAGATTTCTTCCTTTTCCTTTTTGTAAGCGAATAATATCTTTTTCAGCTAATTTTTTGATAGAAGAATTGATGGTTTGCTTGCTTATGGAAAAATATTCAACAATATCTTTTTGCAAACATCCGTCTCCAAATTCCACTAAAACATATAAAATAGTAAAAGCGCTGTCGGATATTCCTGCTTTTAAGGCTATTTCATGATAAATATCGTCAAGCGCCTTGTACAGACTGTTAAATTCTTTGAGCTCATGTCCTTGAATTAGCTGCATTTCAATCTCCGTTCCGTCCGTTGCACCTTCACGGTTTCTTAAACAGACTTATAGCAATAGTTGAGGTTAATTAATCCCATTTCGGACTTTATATATTTATTATAGTACGATTTCGGACTTTGGTCAAGGGAAAAATTAAGCTTCAGTCCTGCCTGTTCATAAGCTGTCGAGCTATACATGATGCATCGTACGATTCGCACAAGCGCTCCGTATGGCTGTAATGTAAAGCAAGGAATGATAGATTATTGCCTGTATTATTCATTTGCCTTATACTATTGATTAACGTATACTATAGAAGATACAAAAACGATACAAATTTGTTACATGATTAGGAAGGCAAATAAACCAAGGAACGTACAATAGCGAAAATGGTACACTACGCCGGAGAGGAAGAAAACATGATAAAGATTTTAATTGCTGAGGATGAAGAACCGATTGCAAACCTTATAAAAATGAATTTGAGCAGGGCCGGTTATAAGTGTACTTGGGCGGCAAACGGTGAGTTGGCGGCAGATTATATGATGAATGAAACCTTTGATCTGGTGTTGCTTGATATCATGCTTCCGGGTATTAACGGGTATGAGCTGATGGATTATGCAAGACGGTTGAATCTGCCGGTTATTTTTCTGACGGCATTGGGAAGTACCGACAACAAAGTTAAGGGACTTAAAATGGGCGCCGACGATTATTTAACAAAGCCTTTTGAGATTGTGGAGCTTCTTGCCCGGGTCGAGGTGGTTCTGCGCCGTTATAACAAATCCGACGTTAAGCTTGAGATTGGAGATGTAGTGATTGACACTGCTTCCCATATGGTGACGCAATGCGGCGAACCTATATATTTAACAATGAAGGAATTTGATTTACTGTTGCTTTTTGCCAGAAACCGCAATATTGCCCTTTATCGGGAAACCATCTATGAAAATGTATGGGGCGGCGATTATATGGGCCAGAGCAGAACTGTGGATTTACATGTGCAGAGGCTTAAGAAAAAGCTTCACTGGGAAGATAAAATTAAGGCAGTTTATAAGGTTGGCTATCGTCTGGAGGCATAGATACGAATGAAATTTTCGGATAAATTATTTTTTGCCACTACGGCTCTTCTGACGGCAATCTTTACGGTTTTCGGAATTTGGATGCTGTCTTCGTACTTCCAAAGAATTCTGGACCGTGAAATGGAGCAGGGGAGTACCGAGAACATGTTGTTCCAATATCTTTTTGAGATGGCATATCAGTCAACCTTGGGTTACGGGAACGAGTATGCCTTAAACAGAGCAATCGACAGCGCAAAGGAAAGCATGGAAAAGGGAGGGAGCATGCTGTTTGTTCAGACAGGCGGCGGAGAAATTCTTTACGGGGAGCATCTGGAAAGACGTAAAGGACTTCTTGAAGCGGCGGAAAAGGTACGCGGCGAACTTACGGAGGAAAATGATTTTGCAAGCGGTATCAGTAATCTGGAGAGTGGGGATTTTCTTCTCTGTATCTGTGAAAGCAATGTGGGAGCGGATAAGCTGTATCTTGGAATCTGCCGGGATTTGACGGATATTTACGAGGACAGGCAGAGCCTGCTCAATCAATATCGCCTTGCTCTTGTGCTTTTGCTGACGGCCGGCGGCATTTGTATGTATTTACTATCCCGTTATATTACAAGACCTATCCGTACTCTGGGAAGAGTAGCGGGCTGGATAGCGGCAGGCAATTATGAAAAGCGCTCTAAATATAAGGCTCCCGACGAGATTGGAGAACTTGCCGCAAGCTTCAACCGCATGGCGGACAGGCTTGTGGAGCAGATGCAGGAAAAGGAGCTTGAGGCGAAGCATAAGGAGGATTTCACGGCGGCATTTGCACATGAGCTGAAAACGCCCCTGACCTCCATTATCGGATACGCCGATATGTTAAACTCCATCGATTTGTCTGAGGAGGAGCGAAGAGAAGCATATTTTTATATTTATAGTCAGGGAAAGCGCTTGGAAAGCCTTTCCCATAAGCTTTTAGAGTTGGTCAGCATGGAAAAACAGCCAATGGTATATCGTGAGGTACCCATAAAAAAATTGGAGGAAAATATCCGCACTGCGATGCGGCCGGTCTGGAAACAGAAAAATATTAAAGGGAAAATTGTAATGGAGAAGGGAGTAATATACGGTGATTATGAGCTCTTGCTCTCTCTGTTTTATAATTTGCTTGACAACGCTATGAAAGCAGTGCCTGAGGGAGGTTTTGTTCTTATGAAGGGAAGGTGCCTGAAAGAGAATTATGAAATTAAGGTGGTTGATAACGGAAGGGGAATTCCCAAGGAGGAAATACACCGAATCACAGAAGCCTTTTACATGGTTGATAAATCCCGTTCCCGCAAGGAAGGCGGAGCCGGTATCGGAATGGCTCTGTGCCAGAGAATCGTCTCTTTACATCAGGGAACCTTGAAAATAGACAGTAAGCTGGGCGATGGAACCGTAGTTCAGATATGCTTTCCCAAAAGCCCGTCCGACAGGAATAAGGAGTAAGGATGACAATGAAACGACGATATTTGCTTTATTTTTTCTGTATTATCGGATTGTTTGTTATTATTGCAGCGGCTTTTTATGTACCTCAGTTTCTTTTTGAAACACAGGACGTTTTCAGGGAACGAAATGTTGTAGTGGAAAAGAGAGACCGTCTGGATATTACAAAATTGAATTTATCCTATGAAAAGTCGCTTTCCAAGAGAATGTCAAGCTTTAGTCAGGGGATGCTGCAGGGTAAAAAATATTATGTGGCTGCTACAGAATATACCGAGGAGGATTATAGCGAGGATAATCAAGAATTATATAATGTAGTAGAAAACATAATACCTTATAGCTATAGTGTAATGTTGATGTATCAGGAAGGCTTTTTACCTGAGGCGATTTTTTACCCTTTTGATAAGGCAAATATGCTAAACGCGTTGAAAAGATATGTGATTTATGACGAGGACTTTCAAAACGGCGCGGCTCTGATGGCATGGTATGTGGATTTAAATCTTGAAGGAACAATCAGGCTGCGCATTCTTGCGGATACGGAGACCGGTACAATATACTATGCACAGGTGGATTATCCGGAGAAAATGAAGAGTTATATATTGGATTGTGCAGAAATCTTTATATATAACGCTGAAGTAGCTTATTATGCGGAGGAATCAGTCAATGTAGAATATGAAACGGATAAGGCAAAACAGGATTCGGAAGGGGAGATTATTTCATATGAAAAAGGTATGGAGATTAATATTTATGACGAATCGAAGGGAAGTCTAACATATGAGCAAAAAATAAAGGAATTTTGGAAAACCTATAAGCCACAGGAGTATATTCGTAATATGCTGCTTTCCTATGACGGAAGCGAACTTGAATATAAAATAGAATACTATGAGCAGGAAAACCGGCTGGTGTTTGGAGTTACCGAAATCGGAAGGCTCATACCGGATTTTGCGGAGAAATAAAAGAATAATTTGTCTCCCGCGCCTATATATTTAGAGAAAAGGCACGGGAGATTTTTTTGTTAATGGAGGTTTTTATTCGTAAACTGGATGATTTTGTTTGGGGACCGGGGATGCTTTGTCTTTTGCTGGGAACAGGTATTTATTTAATGTGCAGGCTTCGCTTCCTTCCGCTGCGAAATCTGAAATTTGCTTTGCTGTGCGCCGTGGGCCGGGAAAAGAAATCTTTGAAGAGTAAGGAGGAAGCTCCGAAAAAAGCTAGGGACGGTATTTCCTCCTTTTCTTCTTTGACTACGGAGCTTGCAGCGACTATCGGAACGGGCAATATTGTGGGAGTGGCGACAGCAATGGTGTTGGGAGGTCCGGGAGCGTTGGTGTGGATGATGCTTTCGAGTCTGGTTGGGATGGCCACAAAGCTTGTGGAAAGTACGCTTGCCGTTAAATATCGGAGCAGAAACGATAGAGGAGAAATTGCAGGCGGACCGATGTATACTATGGTTAATGCGTTTCACGGAAAATTCGGCAGGGTTTTAGGAGTAAGCTTTGCCGCTTTTGCTGTAATGGCATCCTTTGGCATGGGAAATATGACACAGGCAAACTCTATAGCTGCGGCAATGAAGACGACCTTTCAAATGCCGGAGGCAAAAACAGGGCTTATTGTGACGGTTGTCACAATTTTGGTGGTATTGGGAGGAATCAAGACGATTTCAAAGGTGACGCAGATTGTGGTGCCCTTTATGGGGGTACTCTATATGGCGGGTTCGCTCCTTGTGATAGTGACACATTTTTACAACATGCCGTGGAGTCTGTACCAGATTGTGGGAATGGCTTTTTGTCCGGAGGCCGTAGGAGGGGGCATTTTCGGAACCATGACGGTGAGCGCCATGGAGGCGCTGCGCTGGGGTGTTTCAAGAGGCGTGTTTTCCAATGAGGCAGGATTGGGCGCTGCGGGTATCAGCGCGGCGGCGGCGGACACCAGAGACTACATAAAACAAGGATATATCAGTATGACGGGCGTATTTTTGGACACTATTGTTATTTGCTCCGTTACGGGTCTTGCGCTTTTGACCTCGGGGGCGTTCGGAATGGTGGATGCGAATGGAGAACCCCTTACGGGAACCGCGCTAACCATAGCGGCGTTTGAGACTACCTTTGGAAGCGTGGGAGGTTACTTTATCAGCATATGCATTACGCTCTTTGCATTTGCGACTATAGTAGGTTGGGCATATCAGGGGGAAAAAGCGTTTGAGTTTCTTGCCGGAAAGACCAAATATTGCATAATATATCGCTTCTGCTATGGCTTTGCAGCATTTATCGGCGCAGTCTGCGCATTGGAGGTAGTGTGGGATTTTTCAGATATCTGTAACGCGTTGATGGCGGTGCCAAATCTTCTCTGTGTGCTTTTGCTGTCGGGCGAGGCATGTAAGGAAATCAAGGAATATGAAAAAAGACGGGTAATGTGAAAAACAGTGCCAGATGCCGGAAACAGAACTAAAATAGAAGTTGTGGGAAAAAGAAAGTCGTGGTATGCTTATGAGGCAGCTAAACAAAAAGGATATTTTCACATGGGAAGAGCTCATGCGGGAAAGGTATGGGGATAACTATGACGCAGACAATTGAAAATTTTTTAAGATATGTAAAAATAGATACCGGCTCTATGGAAACTTCCGAAAATACGCCCAGCACGGCAGGACAGCATAAGCTGGCGGAGCTTTTGGTGAAGGAGCTTATACAGCTCGGGGCAGAGGAGATAACCTATGACAGACAGCATTGCTATGTTTATGCAACCATACCTGCCGCGCCGGGCTGTTCTAAAGCGCCGGTATTAGGCTTTATTGCCCATATGGATACCTCTCCGGCAGTGACAGGAGCAGAGGTAAGGCCGAGAATAGTGGAATGCTATGAGGGAGGAGACCTCCTGTTAAATCAGGCAGAAGGGATTGTAATGCGGAGGGAGGAGTTTCCCGAGCTTACAAGCTATATTGGGAAGGATCTAATCGTGACGGACGGAACCACCCTTTTAGGGGCGGACGATAAGGCGGGGATTGCAGAGATTATGGCTATGGCGGCTTATTTTGCCGAACATAAGGAGATTATGCACGGTAAAATACGTATAGGCTTTACGCCTGACGAGGAAATCGGAAGAGGAGCCGATTATTTTGACATAAAAACCTTTGGTGCAGATTTTGCTTACACGGTGGACGGAGGAGCCTTGGGAGAGCTGGAATACGAAAACTTCAATGCGGCGGGGGCACGGCTTCTTGTGCATGGGAGAAATGTACATCCCGGCTCCGCCAAGGGCAAGATGAAGAATGCCCTTTTGATTGCACAAGAGTTCCATAGCCTTTTGCCCGCGGAGCAGAATCCTATGTATACGGAAGGGTATGAAGGCTTCTTTCACTTGGACAGTATGAATGGCTGTGTGGAGGAGGCGGGCGCGGTATATATTATACGTGACCACAGCAGGGAGCTTTTTGAACAAAAAAAGGAGTGCTTTTTGGAATGCGCTAAGTTCTTGAACAAAAAATACGGAGAGGGAACCGTCACGGTGGACATGCGGGATTCCTATTACAACATGCGAGAAGTGATAGAAAAGCATATGCATTTGATAGAGAATGCAAAACAGGCGATGGAGGAGCTTGGAATTAAGTCTCTTGTTTCCCCTATCAGAGGAGGAACGGACGGTGCAAGGCTGTCCTTTATGGGACTTCCCTGCCCGAATATTTGTACCGGCGGGGAAAATTACCACAGCAGATATGAATACGTCTGTGTGCAGTCTATGGAGAAGGTTACGCAGCTGCTTATTTTGCTGGCTGAAAGATATGGGATTCAAGATGCCGTTAATAATGATAAACGCAATAAATAACAAAGGTCATTTATCGTTAGATACATTATAGGAAGGAAAAAGTCAGGAAAAATGTATAATGAATTTCATTTGGATAAGATAGATTTAAGGAAACAACCGCCTCAAGAGGAACCGGCCAGACAATATTATTTTATGGCAAAATGTCAGGAATGGATAAAAGCCTTTAAACAGAAAAACGGGCGTTTACCCAAAGCCTGCGTTACCACTTTCGGGTGTCAGATGAACGCAAGAGACTCCGAAAAACTGGCGGGTATTTTAGAGAGCGTGGGCTATGAAATCATAGAGGAAGAAAACGCCGATTTCGTGATTTACAACACCTGTACCGTGCGGGATAACGCCAATCAGAAGGTATACGGTAGACTCGGCGTACTGAACGGCTATAAGAAAAAGAATCCCCATATGAAAATCGCGCTATGCGGCTGTATGATGCAAGAGCCTGCGGTTATCGAGAAAATTAAGGCAAGCTACCCCTTTGTGGATTTAATTTTCGGCACTCACAATATTTTTAAATTTGCGGAGCTTTTGACCACGCTTTTGGAAAGCCGGGGCATGGTAATTGACGTATGGGAGGACACAAACCGGATTGTAGAGGATTTGCCGGTGGAGCGTAAATATGCCTTTAAATCCGGTATCAATATTATGTTCGGCTGTAATAATTTTTGCAGTTATTGTATCGTACCCTATGTGAGAGGACGCGAGAGAAGCCGCAGCCCCAAGGATATTATCAGTGAAATTAAGAGGCTGGTGGCGGACGGCGTGGTGGAGGTCATGCTGCTTGGGCAGAATGTGAATTCCTATGGGAAGAATCTTAAAGAGCCCATTACCTTTGCCAGACTTCTCAGGGAGATAGAAAAGATTGAAGGCTTAAGGAGGATTCGTTTTATGACCTCCCATCCTAAGGATTTATCCGACGAGCTGATTCAGGTGATGAAGGATTCTAAGAAAATCTGCCGTCATCTGCATTTACCCCTACAGTCAGGTTCCACAAGGATATTGGAGGCAATGAACCGACGCTATACCAAGGAACAGTACTTGGAGCTTGCGGCAAGGATACGAAAAGAGATTCCCGATATTGCGATTACCACGGATATTATCGTGGGCTTTCCGGGGGAGACGCCTGAAGACGTGGAAGAGACCATAGACGTTATTAAACAGGTAAAATACGACAATGCCTTTACCTTTATTTATTCAAAACGCACGGGAACTCCCGCCGCGGCAATGGAACAGGTACCTGAGGCAGTGGTGAAGGCGGGCTTTGACAAGGTGCTAAAAACAGTGCAGAATACGGCGAGGGAACAGGTAGCGCGTTATCAGGGAAGCGTCTGCGAGGTTTTGGTGGAGGAGAGCAATGAAAACGATGCGAGTCTGATGACAGGGCGCATGTCCAACAATACCTTAGTGCATTTCCCGGGGGATGCCGATTTAGTGGGGCGTCTGGTTATGGTATCCTTGGATGAGTGCCACGGCTTTTATTATATGGGGCATATGGTTACAAATATTTCTTAATCCGTTAAAATTTTACTTGAAATCATAAGAGAAAAGGAATATGATAAGGTTCGTGTTAATTTATTAAATTTTTATAAATTGGCACAAACCTTATTTGATATGTGAGGAAATGGTGATTAAAATGGACAAATTAAAACCGAAGCTGTTTTCAGTTATGAAAACCTACTCGAAGGAACAGTTTGTAAAGGATGTAATTGCCGGTATTATCGTGGCAATTATTGCGCTTCCCCTGTCTATCGCTTTGGCGCTCGCCTCGGGGGTAACTCCAGAAAAAGGTATTTATACTGCCATTACGGCAGGCTTTGTGATATCTTTTCTGGGAGGAAGCCGTGTTCAAATAGCCGGACCCACGGCAGCGTTTGCCACTATTGTGGCAGGGATTGTGGCGAAGAACGGTTTGAACGGACTCATTGTCGCTACCCTTTTGGCGGGAGTCATTTTAATGGTAATGGGATTTTTGCGATTGGGCAACCTGATTAAGTTTATTCCTTATACCATTACTACAGGCTTTACGTCAGGCATCGCAGTGACGATTCTGGTGGGCCAGATCAAGGATTTTCTGGGGCTGTCCGTTGTAAGTGAAGAGCCGCTGATAGAGACGATGGAGAAGCTTAAGGCTGTCTTTGAATTTATTGGCACTATCAATATACAGGCGGTTATTGTAGGCGTTGTATGTATGGTGATTTTAATTGGCTGGCCTTATCTGCCGGACTTTTGCAAGCGGATTCCCCCTTCTCTGATTGCAGTGCTTGTAAGCATTACAATGGTAAAGGGTCTCAATATGAAGGTAAATACCATTGGCGACCTGTATGAAATTTCCAATAAGCTGCCTGTGTTTTCCCTTCCTGATTTTAGCTTGGATACTGTAAGGAATGTATTGCCGGATGCTTTCACCATTGCAATTCTGGCGGCGATAGAATCCCTTCTTTCCTGCGTTGTAGCGGACAGCATGGTAAACAGCAGACATCGCTCCAATATGGAGCTGATTGCTCAAGGGGCGGGGAACATTACTTCAGCGCTCTTCGGAGGTATTCCTGCAACGGGCGCCATTGCAAGAACGGCGGCAAATGTGAAAAACGGCGGGCGGACTCCCGTTGCCGGCATGGTTCATGCGGTTACGCTGCTGCTTATCTTGGTGGTGCTGATGCCTTATGCGGCTTTGATTCCCATGCCGGCAATCGCGGCAATTCTCTTTATGGTTGCCTACAATATGTCGGAGTGGAGGAAGTTTGTAAACCTTTGCAGGACGGCTCCGAAGAGTGATATCCTTGTGTTAGTGCTTACCTTTGTCCTTACGGTAGTATTTGATTTGGTAGTGGCAATAGAGATAGGTATTCTTCTGGCGGCAATTCTCTTTATGAAACGCATGAGCGATGTGACGGAGGTGGAAGGCTGGAAGTATGTAGACGAAGACGACGACAAGGACAGCATTGCCCTTAGGGAGGTTCCCCAAAATACCATGGTATATGAGGTGAGCGGACCCTTGTTCTTTGGCGCCGCAGACAAGATATTGAAGATTACCTTAGACGAAAAAATGAATTGTCTGGTGCTTCGCATGCGTAGTGTGAGCGCCATTGACGCGACTGCCATGCACAATTTGGAACAGCTTTACGAACAATGTAGGAAAAAGAATATATGTATAATACTTTCCCATGTAAATGAGCAGCCCCTGCATGTAATGAAAAAGGCGGGGTTTGCAGACAGGATAGGAAGCGAGAATTTTTGCGCGCATATAGATGATGCGCTTAAACGCGCCCAAGATTTACAATAACAATATTTTGTGGTATGATAGTAAGCGGGTATGCAGATTTAGCATATCCGCTTTATTCTTATAAGTGCAAAGGAAACGCATACCTTACGGCAAAAGGACTGAAAGCCCTTGAAGCGCTTTGATAATTTCTTGTTGCCATAGGTGAATGATTTTAAAGAACAGGGGTAAAAAAAGTGTCGGAATTAACTCCCATGATGCAGCAGTACATGGAAACAAAAAAACAATATGAGGATTGTATTCTCTTTTATCGTCTCGGAGACTTTTATGAGATGTTCTTTGAGGATGCATTAACGGTGACAAAGGAGCTGGAGATTACTTTGACCAGTAAGTCCTGCGGAATGGAGGAGCGTGCTCCTATGTGTGGAGTGCCTTATCATGCGGTGGAAAATTACTTGACCAGATTAGTCAACAAGGGGTATAAGGTGGCTATCTGTGAACAGGTGGAGGACCCTAAGCTTGCCAAAGGGATTGTAAAGCGTGAGGTGGTCCGTATTGTGACGCCGGGAACGAATCTGAACGTACAGTCGCTGGAGGAATCCAAAAATAATTATTTGATGTGCATTACTTATACCCCCACCAAAATCGGTATATCCGCCGCGGACGTAACTACAGGGGATTATTATCTAACGGAGGTGGATGATTTAAAGAAGCTGACGGATGAGCTGATGAAGTATGAGCCCTCGGAGATAATCTGTAATGACGCTTTTTTAGTCAGCGGCGTGGATGTTGCAGACCTAAGGGGGAGATTACATATTACGGTGAACGCTCTGGAAGCGCACTTGTTTGATGACGAAGGCTGTAAGAAGACGCTGTTAAAGCATTTTAAGGTAAATACCCTGATTGGGCTTGGCATTGAGGAATTTCCAACGGGAATGATTGCCGCAGGAGCTCTTTTACAATATTTATATGAGACCCAGAAGACAAATTTGGAGCATTTTACACATATTTATCCTTATCTCACAAGCAAATACATGCTTTTAGACAGCTCCACAAGAAGAAATCTGGAGCTTACGGAGACTCTTCGGGAAAAGCAGAAGAGGGGTTCCCTTTTATGGGTGTTAGATAAGACGAAGACCGCTATGGGCGCCAGAATGCTGAGAAGCTTTATTGAGCAGCCGCTGATTGACAGGCAGGAAATGGAAAAGCGTTTAGACGCCGTGGAGGAGCTTAATAAGGACAGTGTCTCCAGAGATGAAATCAGAGAATATTTAAATCCCATATATGATCTGGAACGGCTTTTGAGCAAGGTTACCTACAAGACGGCAAATCCCCGGGATTTAATCGCCTTTAGAAATTCTTTGGAAATGCTTCCTCATATTAAAACGGTTCTCGGGAGCTATTCCTGTGAGGAGCTTTTAACGGCAAACCGGCAGATGGAAGGTCTTGAGGATATTTTTCAGCTGATATCCAGCTCTATCGAGGAGGAGCCCCCCCTCACCATAAGGGAGGGAGGAATGATAAAGGATGGTTTCGATGAGACCATAGATATGCTGCGAAGCGCTAAACGCGACGGCAAGCAATGGCTTGCTCAGTTAGAGGAGCAGGATAGGGAGCGCACGGGAATAAAAAACCTGAGAATAAAATATAACAAGGTCTTCGGATATTATTTTGAAGTTACAAATTCTTATAAGGCAATGGTTCCGGAGGATTACATACGCAAACAGACCCTTGCCAATGCGGAGCGTTATACTACGCCGCGATTAAAGGAGCTTGAGGACACTATTTTAAATGCCGAGGACAAGCTCCAGACTCTTGAATATGATTTGTTCTGCAAAATCCGTGATTCCATTGCCATGGAGATAGAGCGTATTCAAAGGACGGCAAAGGCGGTGGCGAGACTGGATGTTTATGCTTCTCTTGCGCTATCTGCCGAGCGTAATCATTATGTGAGGCCTAAACTGAACGAGAAGGGAATTATTGATATTAAGGACGGAAGACATCCGGTAGTGGAGCAGATGATAACCAACGATTTATTTATTGCCAACGATACTTATTTAGATAACGCAAAGAGCTGTATCAGCGTTATAACCGGTCCTAATATGGCGGGCAAATCTACTTATATGCGTCAATCGGCATTGATTGTATTGATGGCGCAGATTGGAAGCTTTGTGCCAGCAAAAAGTGCAAATATCGGTATTGTGGACAGAATCTTTACTCGTGTGGGAGCCTCCGACGATTTGGCGAGCGGGCAGTCCACCTTTATGGTGGAAATGAATGAGGTGGCAAATATTTTGAGGAATGCTACCTCCGACAGTCTTTTGATTCTGGATGAAATAGGAAGAGGAACCTCCACCTTTGACGGACTCAGTATTGCATGGGCAGTAATAGAGCATATCAGTAACAGAAAGCTCTTAGGGGCTAAAACTCTATTTGCCACTCACTATCATGAGCTGACGGAGCTTGAGGGCAAGATGAATAATGTAAACAATTATTGTATCGCCGTAAAGGAATGCGGAGAAGATATCGTATTTCTAAGAAAAATTGTCAAGGGAGGCGCGGACAGAAGCTATGGTATTCAGGTGGCAAAGCTTGCGGGCGTGCCGGATATGGTGATTGACCGTGCCAAGGAAATTGCAGAGCAGCTTAGTGATAACGATATTACCCAGAAGGTTCAGAGTATCGCCGTGGATACTAAGGGGGAGAATAAGGGTAAACGGCGGCAAACCTACGACGAGGTAGACATGGCTCAAATGTCGCTTTTTGACACGGTGACCGATGAAGACGTCTTAAAAGAGCTTATGGAGGTTGAGGTCACAACCTTAACCCCATTAGACGCATTAAATACCCTGTATCGACTGCAGAATAAGCTGAAAAATCGTTGGAAGGATTGAGCTAAGCCAACCAAGTAATAAATTCAGGACATGGCAGGAATTTAAAAGCAGCTGTAAAAGGGATGAGAGGATATACATAGATGGCAGATATACATGTATTAGATTCGGAAACAATAGACAAGATTGCAGCAGGAGAGGTGGTGGAGCGTCCCTCAAGTGTGGTAAAGGAGCTTGTGGAGAACGCTATTGACGCCGGGGCGACAGCAATTACGGTGGAGGCAAAGGAGGGCGGGATTGAGTTTGTCCGTGTGACGGATAACGGCGCCGGTATGGAAAGGAAGCAGCTGCGCAAGGCGTTCCTGCGTCATGCCACCAGTAAGCTTGAGAGTGCGGAGGATTTAAGCTGCGTGTCCAGCCTTGGTTTTAGGGGGGAAGCGCTTTCCAGTATTGCCGCAGTTTCCAAGGTGGAGGTTATAACCAAACCGAAGGAGTGCCTTACAGGCACCCGCATTATACTTGAGGGAGCCGTTGAAAAAGGCTTTGAGGAAATCGGCGCCCCTGACGGAACTACCTTCATCATGCGCAATTTGTTTTTCAATACCCCCGTACGCAGGAAATTTTTAAAACAGCCGGCAACGGAGGGCAGCTATATCACTGATCTGGTGGAGCATCTTGCTCTTTCCAGACCGGATATTTCCTTTAAATTCCTTTTGGGAAACCAGCCGCGGTTTCACACCTCGGGGAACGGAGATTTAAGAGAAGTCATTTATCGTATATACGGAAGAGAGATTGCTTCCGCGCTGGTGCCTATCCGTACAAAAAGGGATGGCATCACAGTAGAGGGGTATCTGGGAAAGCCTATATTGGTCCGTTCCAACCGCAATTTTGAGATTTATTATATCAATGGGCGTTTTATCAAAAGTAATGTGGTCTCCAAGGCAATTGAGGAGGGATACAAGGAATATCTGATGCAACATAAATTCCCCTTGTGCATATTGCATATTTCTATGGACGCTCAGTGCGTGGACGTGAATGTACACCCTACTAAAATGGATGTGCGATTCAGCGACAGCATAAGAGTGAGCAATCTGTTGTCGGAGGCGGTGAGGGATTCCTTAAAACAGAGGGAAATGATACCCGATGCGATTTTAGATGACGTTAAGGAGATAAAAAGAGAAGAACGGCGACAAACGTCACAGGTTCTAAAGGAGCATGTGCCCGAGCCCTTTGAACAACGTAGAAGTAATGATTATCGGGTAATGGAGCAGATAAAATATCGGGTTGAAGAGCCTAAAATGCAGGATTTTATGCAAAATCCCGTTTGGAACCGGGTGTTAGGCAGTAAAAATCAGGAGGAAATGACGGGTTTGCCCGGCAAAATTCCACAAAATAACGGCTTTCAACAGAATACGACGCCTAATGCTCACAAATTCTCTGAAAAAGGGAAAGACGAGGAATTTTTTATTGATACACCAAAGGAGCCGGAGTGCCGGAGTGAAGAAGTTATACAACATACGGCGCAGTCTGCTTTCGCTGCTCAGATGAATTTATTTGAGGAAAAAATGCTTACTGTGGAAAATCGCAGCAGATATCGGATGATAGGTCAGGTTTTTGACACCTATTGGCTGCTTCAGTTTGAAGATAAGCTTTTCATGATAGATCAGCATGCCGCTCATGAAAAAGTGAAGTATGAGAGACTAATGAAGCAATATCGCGAAAAGAGCGTGGTTTCCCAAGCTTTGCTGCCTCCTATTATAGTCAGTCTCAGCGGTCAGGAGGAGCTGACATTTAAAGAGTATGAGGAAACTTTTGCGGGTTTGGGTTTTGAAGTGGAGGCTTTTGGCGGCAGTGAGTATGCGCTGAGAAGCGTGCCTGTGGACCTGTATGGCTGCGGCGAGCAGGAAATGTTTTTGGAGGTTCTGGACGAGCTTTCGGATGGAACGGGCCGAAACGGTTTAAGAGTGGTGGAGGAAAAGATAGCTTCTATGTCCTGTAAGGCGGCGGTAAAGGGAAATAACCGGCTGAGTTTTGAGGAAGCGGAAAAGCTTATAGACGAACTGCTTACTCTGAATAATCCCTATAATTGTCCTCATGGCAGACCCACCATTATCACTATCAGCAAGGCGGAGCTGGAAAAGAAATTTAAGAGAATTGTTTAAGCAAAAGCCTGCGATTTGCATAAACAGACAAAATATGGAGAAAATTTCGGGGAAGTGTATTGTAATAAAAAGCATAAGGAAAAGAACATATATGACGCAAGCAACAAAAAAATCAAAACCGGCTGTTGCTAAGGCAGCGCCGACGCTGCCTCCCATGATTGTTTTGACGGGGCCTACGGCGGTCGGCAAGACAAAGCTGTCCATTGAGCTGGCAAAGCACGTGGGAGGAGAAATAATCTCAGCAGATTCCATGCAGGTGTATCGTCATATGGACATAGGCTCCGCCAAAATCACAGAGGAGCAGATGCAGGGGGTGAGACATCATCTGATTGACATACTGGAACCATGGGAGGAATTCAATGTAGCGGTATTTAAACAAAAGTGCAAAGAATGTCTGTCCGGGATTTACGGGCGTGGAAATATTCCTATTGTAACGGGAGGAACCGGCTTTTATATTCAGGCATTGTTAAAGGATATTGATTTTACAGAAAACGAGGAGGACGCCTCCTATCGCAAGGAGTTGGAAAAGCTTGCAAAGGAGAGGGGAGCGGCGTATCTGCATGATATGCTCGCCAAAGTGGACGAGCCTTCGGCGCGGGCGATACATGCCAACAATATCAAACGTGTTATAAGGGCGCTTGAGTATCATAAGCTTACAAGGGAGCGGATTTCCGACCATAACGAAAAAGAAAAATTAAAGGGCAGCGCCTATAATTCCTGCTATTTTGTGTTGAACGAAAAACGGGAGCTTTTATATGAGCGCATTGACGCAAGAGTGGATGAAATGTTTGAGGCAGGGCTTATACAGGAAGTAAAAAGCTTAAAAGACAGAGGCTGTCACAAGGGCATGATATCCATGCAGGGGCTTGGCTATAAGGAAATACTCGCTTATCTTGAAGAGGAGATTACTCTTGACGAGGCAGTATACCTGATAAAACGCGACACCAGACATTTTGCGAAGAGACAGCTTACATGGTTCCGCAGGGAGAGGGACGTTATCTGGCTTGACAAGGACCGGTTCGCGTATGATGACGGGAAAATATTGGAATACATGCTGCAAAAGCTTTCGGGCAAGGGCATTATTTCGCCCTTATCCGAAAGCGGAGGATAAAAAAGAAAACGGATTAAAATAAAATATGAACAGATAAGACAGGAGCAGAAGGTACATGAGTGAAATAGAAGATTTATATGCCTCCATGGGCATAAGCCGGCAGGTCTATACCTATGGAAGTAATATATTGACTGGTTTAAGAGAACGCTTCGACGCCATAGACAATAGAGCCGAATATAATCAGCTGAAGGTATTAAAAGCAATGCAGGAAAGTCAGGTCAGCGAGGCATGTCTTTTGGGAACCACCGGCTACGGCTATAATGATTTGGGAAGGGATACGCTGGAGGCAGTCTATGCAAAAATCTTTCATACGCAGGATGCATTGGTGCGTCCCCAGATTACCTGCGGAACCCACGCCCTTGCCCTTGCGCTTATGAGCAACCTGCGTCCGGGCGACGAGCTGCTTTCACCGGTGGGAAAACCTTATGATACCCTCGAGGAGGTGATAGGAATCCGCCCTACAAAAGGCTCGCTGGCAGAATACGGTATCACCTACAGACAGGTGGATCTGCTTTCGGACGGAGACTTTGACTACGAAAATATTAGAAAAAGCATTAACGGAAGGACGCGGCTTGTCACCATTCAGCGCTCCAAGGGCTATCAGACCAGACCTACTCTGTCCGTGGAACAAATCGGCAGGCTTATTCATTTTATAAAGGAAATTAAACCGGACATAATCTGCATGGTGGATAACTGCTACGGTGAGTTTGTGGAGACTATAGAGCCCACGGATGTGGGGGCCGATATGGCGGTCGGATCGCTTATTAAAAATCCGGGAGGAGGTCTCGCTCCCATTGGCGGATATATTGTGGGCAAGAGGGATTGCGTGGAAAATGCGGCGTACCGGCTTACCTCCCCGGGGCTTGGAAAAGAGGTAGGCGCGTCCCTCGGCGTGCTAAGTAATTTTTATCAGGGACTTTTTCTTGCTCCTACAGTTACGGCAGGAGCTTTAAAGGGCGCAATATTTGCGGCAAATATTTATGAAGGCTTGGGCTTTCCCGTGGTGCCTGACGGCAGCGAGAGCAGGCATGATATTATTCAGGCCGTTACCTTCAAAACGCCGGAGGGCGTGATTGCGTTCTGCGAGGGAATACAGGCGGCTGCGCCCGTAGACAGTCATGTGACCCCCGAGCCATGGGATATGCCGGGATACGATGCAAAGGTAATCATGGCTGCGGGAGCCTTCGTTTCAGGTTCCTCCATTGAGCTTTCGGCGGACGGTCCCATAAAGCCTCCCTACGCAGTTTATTTTCAGGGAGGACTTACGTGGCAGCACGCAAAGTTTGGCATTTTGAAATCGCTGCAGGCATTGTACGACAAGGGAATCGTCACAGAGGAAATGCTGGTAAAAGTCTGTAGGCATGTGGGAAAATGAAAAAAATGTTGAAAATGCGCAAAATAAAATCCATGAATTTTATGTACAGAGTTGGATTTTTGTGGTAGTATATATAAGCATATCAGGCTTGCTTCCCACTTGCGCGGGCACAAAGGCAGGAGGAGGGCAAATACAAAGGAAAGATGAGGAACAGCCGTGAAAAAGGTGAATTGGGTATTGGTTATTTTGGTACTGATTGGCTTTGTAATAGGCGGATTTATCGGCACCTATTTTGATGGCAGCTTTTTAAACTACGGACAGGCATTCGGGCTTAGTACGCCGGTGGAGCTGAATCTCGGTTTTATTGTCCTGACCTTCGGGTTAAAGATTCATATCACCATAGCCAGTGTCATAGGTGTCATCATTTCTTTGGTAGTATATCGTTTTATTCGATAAATTTCTTTTTTGTGCGTCGGAGAAGGCAGAAGGAGACGTATGAAAAAAGAGAAAAATTCAAATCAGGATCTGCCCTATGAAAGATTTCAGCGTTTTGGGGCGGAAAATTTAACGGAGGGCGAGCTGCTTGCTATTATACTGCGCACGGGAACTAAGGACAGTAGCGCGTTGGAGCTTGCAAAACAGGTGCTTGCCATGGCAAGCTATCCGAGAGAAGGGCTGCTGGGGCTTTATGACCTGACGCTTGAGCAGCTTATGGAGATTAAAGGTATCGGAAAGGTGAAAGCAATCAAATTAAAATGCCTGACCGAGCTTTCCATGCGTATCAGCAGCTCCGTGGCAAAACAGGGCTTGTGTTTTACAAGTCCGGGAGGGGTGGCCGGATACTTTATGGAAAAGCTGCGGCATAAACAGACGGAATGTGTAATTTTGGTTTGTCTGGACGCCAAGGGGCAGCTGATTATCGAGAAAAGACTGTCCGAGGGCAGCGTAAGGATGTCGCTTATTTCGCCTAGGGAAATTTTCCTTGAGGCATTACACTGTAAGGCCGTCAATATTTTGCTGGTACACAATCATCCCAGCGGAGACCCGGCGCCCAGCGCCGCGGACATGGAGCTCACCTTAAACGTTAAGGAGCTGGGAGAAAAAATGGATATTCCCCTGTTAGACCACATTATTATCGGCGATAACAGGTATACTAGCTTTAGAGAGGCGGCTTTTATTTAAATTTTACCTACAGAAAGGGGTTGTCATATTGGCTAACAACGCATTCGGTATCGATCTGGGTACCAACAATATTAAAATTTATGACAGAAACGAGGATAATATTCTTGTAGAAAAGAATATGATTGCCATCGAGAACAAAAATACACTTTTTGCTTATGGCGATTCTGCTTTTGAAATGTATGAAAAGGCGCCCAGCAATATTCATATTTCTTATCCCTTGTCCAACGGGGTGATAGCGGATATTAAAAATATGGAGACATTGGTGAGGTATTTTATCAGTGATCTCCAAAAGGGAAATACCAAACCGGCAGATTTCTATATTGCCGTACCTACAGACGTTACAGAGGTGGAGAAGAGAGCCTTCTATGATTTAATCAAAGACGCCAATGTTAAAGCCAAAAAGATCATGGTGGTGGAAAAAGCCGTTGCAGACGGGCTTGGGCTTGATATTGACGTGAAGAACTCTCAAGGCGTGTTAGTGGTAAACGTGGGCTATGAAACTACGGAAATTTCTATATTGTCCTTGGGCGGCATTGTTTTAAGCCGTTTGATCAAGGTGGGCGGCATGCGCTTCGACGAGGCAATCCGCGCCGCAGTCAGAAGAGAATTCAGTCTGATTATCGGCGGAAAGACTGCCGAATCGGTTAAGATTTCCTTAAAGGAGCTTGAGGGAGACGGAAAGGGCGCCATTGTTTACGGAAGGGATATTGTGACAGGGCTTCCGGTGGAGAGAGAAATACCTACAAAGCTGGTGGATGAATGCTTAGAGGAGCATTTTAATACTATTATCGACAACGTCAAGGTGATTTTGGAGAGGACGCCGCCCGAGCTTGCGGCAGACATATACCGTCACGGCGTTTATCTGACAGGAGGAGCTTCTCAGGTAAATCATCTTGCCGAAAAAATGGCAGTGGGAACCGGACTAAAGGTTAATGCGGCAGAGCAGCCCCTGACCAGTGTCGCTACGGGTCTGGCAAAGATAATTAAAGATGACAATTATAAAACAGTAGCTTATGCAATCGAAGGGATGAGTAAATGAGCCCAATCATAAAAAGAAAAGGGGAGAGGTTTACTTTGCCGAGTAAATATCTCCTTTTTATTTTAACATTTCTGTGTACTGTTTTAATGTTGGTAACCTTCGGTACAAATGCTTTTAACAAGCCTCTTAACACGGTGCTGGGATATATCATAGTTCCCTTTGAACAGGGGATTGGACGGGTGGGGGGCTGGCTGTCCAACCGCTCCGAGGAGTTGGTGCAAATCAGGAGGCTGTTGGATGAAAATGCGGCGCTTAAGGATCAGGTTGCAGCCCTTACCGAGGAGAATACCATATTACAGCAGGACAAATATGAGTTAAATAAGCTCAGGCAGCTTTTGAATCTGGACGAACAATACGGAGAATATCATAAGGTAGGGGCGCGGATTATCAGCAGGGACTCCGGTAATTGGTATTCCACCTTTATTATTGATAAAGGAACGGAGAACGGGCTTAGCGAGGATATGAATGTAATTGCGGGCGGAGGGCTTGTCGGCCGTATCACTTCCGTCGGGCCAAACTGGGCAAGGGTGACATCCATAATCTGCGACAACAGTAATGTAAGCGGTATGACTCTTGCCACGGAAGATAACTTGATGGTTTCCGGTAATCTGCAGCTGATGGCGGACGGCGTCATTACCTTTAGTCAGTTGGTTGACAGTCAAAACGCCGTGTCGGAGGGAGACAAAATTGTCACCTCAGATATCAGCGACAAGTACCTGCCAAACATATTGATTGGTTACATTCAAACTATCAGCCGTGATTCCAATAATCTTACAAAATCAGGGTATCTGACGCCGGCTGTAGACTTTGAACACTTGGGAGAGGTGTTGGTTATCACCGATTTAAAGCAGCAGGTATACGAAAATTAGTCATCGCGTTTTATATCATGCTTTGCAGATAAGGAAGGGAGCCCGATAGTTCATGCTTAGAAAATTTATAGTGACAATTCTCATACTTGTCTGCTTTATCCTGCAGTGCTGCGTGTTTGACGCATTTGATTTTGCGGGCATAGTTCCCAATCTTATGATTATTCTGACTTCGGCATTCGGATTCATGAGAGGGGAGAAGGAAGGACTTATTATAGGTTTTTTCTGCGGTTTTTTGAGCGATGTTTTCTTTGGGGATATATTAGGCTTTTATTCTCTGATTTTAATGTACATAGGATATTTAAACGGAAAATTCAGTCGTATTTTCTATCCCGAGGATATCAAGCTTCCCATTGGACTGATTATGATGAGCGATTTGTCTTATGGAATGATTTGCTATGTTATGCAGTTTTTGTTGCGGGGAAGACTTGATTTTCCTTATTATTTTACCCGGATTATTTTGCCGGAGACAATTTACACCATTATCGTAACATTGTTTTTATATCCCCTTGTCTTAAAGATAAACGAGCGGGTGGAAGCAAGAGAAAAAAGGAGTGCGCAGAAATTTGTTTGATGAGATAAAAGATCGCGTGATTAATTTCATAACCAGCAGACTGACTATTTTCACGCTGCTTTTTTGCGCAATGGGAGGTATTTTAATATACCGATGCTTTAATTTGCAGATTGTAAACGGCGAGAAATATTTAAACGAGTTTATTCTGCAGACGGAAAAAACCAGAAACATTGCCAGTACAAGAGGAAATATTTTTGACAGGAACGGCAATACCCTTGCCTATAACGAGCTTGCTTATTCGGTGAAAATAGAGGATGTGTTTGAATCTAATAAAAGAAAAAACGCCAATATGAACGCAACCATTTTCAAATTGATAAATATGATTGAGAAGAACGGCGACAGCGTTATAACGGATTTCAAAATAATTATCGATGAGAACGGGGACTTTGCCTACAGCGTGGAGGGAAACAGTCTTTTAAGGTTCCTTGCAGATGTTTACGGTTACAAGACCATTGACGAATTAGAGCCGCAGGAGCGTGCCACCACTGCGGCAGAGCTGATGGCGCATTTAAGCCGTGCAAAGGGAAGCGGCTTTGCCATTGGCGCTTATGAGGAGGAAGGAAACAGTAAAAGCGATTTTATTCCCGGCAAGGGCTATACAAAGGAAGAATGGCTGAAAATGGTTACTGTGAGATACGCCATGAGCCTTACCTCCTTCCGTAAATATATAGGTACTACCGTGGCTGCCAATGTCAGCGACAGGACGGTGGCAGTAATCATGGAAAATGCCGATGAGCTTCCGGGCGTCTCCATAGTGGAGGATTCTGTGCGCTGTTATGTCGACAGTGAATATTTTGCCCATGTGTTGGGATACACCGGTAAAATTTCATCGGAGGAGCTCACTGACCTGAATGAAATGGTCGTAGAAAACGGCGGCAGCGAGGACACCTATAATATAAACGACGTAGTGGGAAAGGGCGGCATTGAAGCCTATATGGAGACAACCCTTCAGGGAACGAAAGGAAGCGAAAAGGTAATCGTTGACAACACGGGTAAGGTAATGACGATTCTTGAACGGGTAGAGGCTCAGTCAGGAAGCGATGTTTATCTAACCATAGACAAGGATTTGACTATAGCCGTCTATAATATTTTGGAACAGAAGCTCGCCGGTCTTTTATCCAGCAAAATCATAAATACAAAGGAATACAAGCCGGGACCGAATTCCGGTAGTGCGGATATTAAAATTCCGATATATGATGTCTATTTTGCAGTTATTAACAATAATGTGGTAGACATAAAGCATTTTGCGCAAGAGGGAGCCGGAGAGGTGGAGCAGGCTGTCTATGCAAGCTATCTGGATTATAAGCAGTCTGTTTATGACAAGCTTAATTATGAGTTGACGGAGGGCTGCACCCCCTACAATAAGCTTACCAAGGAATATCAGGTTTATCAAAGCAACATTGTATCCCTGCTTAAGGATAACGGCATAGTTATGACGGAAGCAATCGACGAGGAGGATGCGACACAGATTGCATGGGCAAAGGATGAGGTTATCAGCCTGTGTGAATACTTAAAATATTGTATTGCCGAAAACTGGATAGATGTAAGCAGGCTTGAACTGGATAACCGATATTCCGATTCCGGAGAAATTTATGCGAAGCTTATGGAGTACATTATCTCCATGGTGGATAAAAATACCGAGTTTCAGAAACGCTTTTACAAGTATATGCTGCTGAATGATGTGATTAACGGAAAGCATATTTGTAAGATTTTATGTGAACAGAATGCCATAGGAGTCTCATTAGAGGATGAGGAAGCTCTTTATGATGGGAAAATCACGGCATACCAGTTTATAAAAAACCGTATTGACTATTTGGATCTTACACCCGCGCAGCTTGCCTTGGATCCCTGTAATGCTTCCGTTGTAATAACGGATGTAAATACAGGCAAGGTTCTTGCCATGGTTTCCTATCCGGGCTATGATAACAATAAAATGGCAAATTCCGTTGACGCACAATACTTTGCGAAGCTCAGAACCGATAAGGCGAATCCTCAGCTGAATTTTGCAACTCAGTACAAGGCGGCGCCGGGCTCTACCTTTAAGATGGTGTCGGCTACTGCAGGACTCATGGAAGGAGTTATATCCCTGAACAACAAAGTGAATTGTGTGGGAACCTTTACGGCAATAACCCCTTCTCCCCGATGCTGGAAAAGATCGGGGCACGGTAACGAGAATCTTATCACGGCAATCCGGGATTCCTGCAACTACTATTTCTATAATTTGGGCTATGATTTGTCCACAAGAGGGGGGAGCTACAACGAGGAGGCCGGTCTGGGAACCCTGCAGACCTATGCGGACATGTATGGCCTTACGGAAAAATCAGGAGTCGAGATTAGCGAATACAGTCCCGATATATCCACAGAAGATCCGGTGCGTTCAGCTATCGGACAAGGCAGTAACAGCTACACAACGGCGGGGCTGGCAAGATATGTGGCGGCAGTCGCCAACAGCGGCACTTGTTATAATCTGACACTTTTGGATCGGGTGGCCGATTCCGCGGGAAATACATTGATAGATTATGAACCCAATGTGAGAAACCACATTGAGATGCCATCCGAAAACTGGAACGCAATCCATTCCGGTATGAGACAGGTAGTACAAAACAAAACTTATTTTGGAGACTTAGCGGTAAATGTTGCCGGTAAGACCGGTACGGCAGAGCAGACTTCATCGAGACCCAATCATGCGCTTTTTGTGTGCTATGCACCCTATGAACAGCCGGAAATTGCTATCGCTACCCGTATCCCATTTGGTTATTCTTCGGATTATGCAGCGCAGGCGACCAGAGATATCATCAAATATTACTATGGCTTGGCGGAAGAAGACGAGCTTATCACCGGAACGGCGGATGCGCCTGACGGCGGTATTTCCAATGAAATGTAGGAGGATGTAAATGAAGGATGCTGTGTTAATCAAAAGTTTTCCAAACGGTATTACTCTACACTTAAATGAAGAGGCGGCATTTGAAGAAATCCTTAAGGAGCTGGCCTTTAAATTTGCAGAGGCGCGGAGTTTTTTCAAGACGGCAAGCATGGCGCTTTCCATTGAAGGAAAAAAGGTGACGGAAACTGAGGAAATACGTATATTAGAAGCGATAAAAAGTAACAGTGACGTAAATATTATGTGTATTGTAGGGCATGACGAAGAGACAAACAAAAATTTTATTAAGGCCTTACAGCACATGGAAAAACGTCTCACAAGCGGAGATGAAGGGCAGTTTTATAAAGGCACTCTAAAAAATAAAGAAGTTTTGGAGACGGAGAGCAGTATTGTAATACTGGGGGACGTCTATCCGGGCAGCGCCATTGTCTCCACTGGAAACATTATTGTTTTGGGAGGACTTTACGGAGAGGCATACGCCGGAGGAAACGGCAATGAAGATGCCTATATTGTAGCGCTTGAAATGGAGCCGGAAAGATTAAAAATCGGCGATTTCAAATATAAACATGGAACTAAACAGACAAAATGGGGCATACGCCCTAAGGTACAACCCAAAATTGCATATGTAAAGGACAAAAGAATGGTATTGGAACCACTTACAAAGGATTTACTGAGTTCCTTTTAAAGGCCTCAGCGACGACAAATTATATATCCGCCACCGCGGCGGTAAATGTCATGGAGGAAAGTATGGAAAATAACAATGTAATTGTCGTCACTTCAGGTAAAGGCGGTGTGGGAAAGACCACCACATCCGCAAACGTGGGTACAGGTCTGGCAAAGCTGGGCAAAAAGGTTTGCCTTATTGACACGGACATCGGACTGCGCAATCTCGATGTGGTTATGGGTCTGGAAAACCGCATTGTCTACAATCTGGTGGACGTGGTAGAAGGTAATTGCAGGGTGAAGCAGGCTCTTATCAGAGATAAACGTCATCCCGGACTGTATCTGATGCCTTCGGCCCAGACAAGGGATAAAACCGCAGTGTCACCGGGACAAATGATAAAGGTAATAGAGCACTTAAAGGAACAGTTCGATTACATTATTCTGGACTGTCCTGCAGGAATTGAACAGGGCTTCCAAAACGCCATTGCAGGCGCGACCAGAGCGCTGGTAGTGACAACACCGGAGGTTTCCGCCATCCGTGACGCCGACCGCATTATCGGCCTGCTAGAGGCAAACGGCTTTAAGCAGATGGATTTAATTATCAACCGTCTGCGCGCGGACATGGTTAAAAGAGGAGATATGATGTCTGCGTCCGATGTGGTGGACATTCTGGCAATTCCTTTGATCGGTGTTATTCCCGATGATGAAAACGTGGTGGTATCCACCAATCAGGGAGAACCTCTTGTGGGGAAGGACACGCCTGCAGGACAGGCTTATGCCCATGTAGTCCAAAGAATAGAGGGTAAAGAGGTTCCCTTTATGAACTTTGACAGGGGGATATCGTTTTTTGCAAAAGTAACCGGCATTTTTCACAAGGCTTAAGGAAGGAGCGGCTGTATGAAGCATTTTTTTCGTAGAAAAAGCTCCTGTCAGGTTGCCAAGGATAGGCTTAAAATCCTTCTGATATCCGATAGGGTGAACTGTTCGCCCGAGATGCTGGAGCTGATTAAAGCAGACATTGCTAAAGTTATTTCAAAATACATGAAGATAGACGCGGAAAATATGGATATTCAAATCAGCGCCAAAAAGGGCGGCGGTGGCAGAGGCAGTAAGAATCCTATTCTGTATGCCAATATTCCGATCTTGGATATTCATAAGCAATAGAGGTTACATAAGATTGTCAAGCGTTACGGACGCATGAGCAGGAAAGGGAATTATGTTTAAAAGATTTAAGATACGAGATTATGATTTTAAATTAATAATTATGGTGCTTGCTCTTGCGGGTATAGGAGTAATGGCAATCGGAAGTGCGGAGCCTGCGCTGCAGACAAGACAATTGGCAGGAGCAGCCGCGGGCGCCGTGATAATGATTGCCCTTTCCTTCTTTAACTATTCGTTTTTTCTAAAGCTGCACTGGCTGATGTATGCGGGAAATCTGGTTTTGCTGGCGCTTGTTATTTTTATGGGAAAGGACGCCGGCGGCGCCCAAAGATGGCTTAAAATAGGAGGGCTTCAATTTCAGCCCTCGGAAACTGCGAAAATTTTATTGATTTTATTCTTTGCGCAGTTTATTATGGAACATAAGGAAAAGTTGAACTCCTTTAAAATAATCGCTTGTTGTTTGGCTCTGATTCTGGTACCATGGCTGCTCATTTATAAGCAGCCGGATTTATCTACCAGTATAGTGGTGTTTGTGGTGTTTTGCGTAATCATGTTTGCAGGAGGAATCAGCTATAAGCTGGTGCTTGGGGTGCTTGCCGTGGCAATACCCACGGTGGCTGTCATGATTTCTCTGGCATTACAGCCGGATAACAAAATTTTAGAGGATTTTCAGCGGAACCGGATTCTTGCCTTTATTAATCCTGAGGAGTATGCCACAAAAGAGGCGTATCAACAGCTGAATTCCATCATGGCTATCGGCTCCGGTCAGCTTGACGGCAAGGGCTACAAAAACAACGAAATCACCTCCGTAAAGAATGGCAACTTTATTTCGGAGCTGGAGACGGATTTCATTTTTGCGGTTATAGGAGAGGAGTTCGGTTTTAAGGGATGTGTGGTTGTCATAGTTCTGCTTATGTTAATTGCATTAGAATGCGTTTCCGTTGCAAGGCGTGCTAAAGATCTGGCGGGAAGGATCATTGCCGCGGGGATGGGGGGGATTGTTGCCTTTCAAAGCTTTTTTAACATCGGTGTAGCGACCTTTATTTTGCCGAACACCGGTTTACCCCTGCCTTTTGTCAGCTACGGACTGACTTCGCTCATGAGTCTTTTTATCGGCATGGGCTTTGTTTTAAATGTCAGACTGCAGGCAAGAAGAAATATACAGTAGAGAGAGAGGGATATGAATGAATGTTGCATTAATTGCACACGATGCAAAAAAGAAATTAATGCAGAATTTTTGCATTGCTTATCGAGGGATTTTAAGCAAAAACGAGTTGTTTGCCACAGGCACAACCGGAAGACTGATTGAGGAGGTAACGAATCTGAGTATCCATAAATTCCTTGCCGGGCATCTTGGAGGGGAACAGCAGATTGGCGCGCAGATTGAGCATAATCAGATGGATTTAGTTATTTTTCTGCGTGATCCGCTAACATCCAAGTCTCATGAGCCGGACGTGAATAACGTAGTGAAATTGTGCGATATACACAATATTCCTTTGGCGACTAATCTGGCAAGTGCGGAGCTGTTGATCAAGTCCTTAGACAGAGGAGATTTAGAGTGGCGTGAAATGTACAAATAGTAAAAAAAAGCAGGCAGTCCTTGTCATTGCCTGTCTGATGTTCTGCTTTACAGGCTGTGGGGAGCTCGCTTATGACATACCATATAACTCCAACGCGGGAGTCAGCGGCTTTAATGTGGTTGCCGGTGACCGAACGGAAACGGCAGCGCCATTTGCGGCCGAGTTGTGCGTAGTAACGGACAACCTTACGGATGATGAAAGCGTGGATATGTCACAGGCAACGGCCGCCATATTGCTTGACTTAAACAATAAAGAGGTATTATATTCAAAGGGCGCCCATGAAAGACTGCAGCCGGCCAGCCTTACAAAGGTAATGACTGCTTTAGTCGCCTTGCAAAATGGTTCCCTTGATCAGGTATTGACAGCTACAAATACAGTAAATATTACTGAGTCAGGTGCACAGCTCTGTGGTCTGAAGAGCGGCGACAGTATGACCCTGTCACAAGCTCTTCATATTCTTTTGATGTATTCGGCAAATGATGTAGCAATGATGATTGCAGAAAATATAGGCGGCTCGGTGGAAAATTTTTGTGCCATGATGAATGATGAAGCGGCGAGGCTCGGAGCGACTAACACGCATTTTTCCAATCCTCACGGGCTGACGGCGGAGGAACATTATACGACAGCATATGATCTGTATCTCATTTTTAACGAGGCACTGAAATATGAGACCTTCGGCGAGATTATTCATATGACCTCCTATCAGACCACCTATTTGGACAAGGATAATAAGACAAAGGAGCTGTCTTTTGAAACTACGAACCGGTTTCTGAGAGGACATTTTCAGGCGCCGGCAAATGTGACGGTCATCGGTGGGAAAACAGGAACCACCAATGCTGCGGGGCATTGTTTGATGCTGCTTTCCAAGGATACAAGCGGGGCGCCGTATATTTCCGTAATACTTCGCTCCTCAAGCACCGACGTTCTTTATGCCGAAATGACAGATTTGTTGGATGAAATAAACAAATAGAGGTTGTTTTTTGACAGTGGATAAATTATAATAGAAACAGATACATTACACGATAGGAGGGTTACCAATGGTTCAGTTAATTGTAGGCAGGAAGGGCAAAGGCAAGACCAAGCAGTTATTGGATAAAGTAAATAATGAAGTGAAAAGCATTACGGGTAATATCGTTTATCTGGATAAGAGCACTAAACATATGTATGAACTGAACAATAGGGTGCGTCTGATTGATGTTTCTCAGTATATGATTGAGAACAGTGATGAGTTTGTTGGATTTGTGTGTGGTATTATTTCACAGGATCATGATTTGCAGCAGATGTATTTTGACAGTTTTTTAAAGATTTCTGGACTTGTCGACGGTGATATTGCGGAAGTTGTAGATAAGCTTGAAAGAGTTAGTGAGAAGTTCCATGTGGACTTTGTACTGAGTGTTTCGGTAGATGAAGCAGAGCTGCCTGTACAGTTAAAGGATAAGATTATTATTTCTCTGTAAGGAAATACTTATTGACAGCATTACATTGGTGCGGAAACCAACACATAATCTGTCCGCGTGTTCTTTTTACCTACAAAGGACAGATTGTTTAACTAAATGTAGCAGTTATCGGATATGTAACATAAGAAAAGCCTCGGATACGTACCGGGGCTTTTCATTAGTAACAGGGAGGCTTATTTTGCTTGGCTAAAAAACAAAACAAAATAAAAAAATATAGAAAACCTATAAATCTTAATATAGGTATGATTATTTTTGCCGTAGTTTTTTTCTACGTGGTCATATGTATCATTATGTATTTTCAGACAAAGCATATTGTTAGGTATGAGGTAAAGGAAGGTTTTATAGCTTCAAACAATATTTATCGAGGCGTAGTGATCCGAGATGAAACCGTGGTGAATACCGAAAGGGCAGGATATGTGAATTATTATGCTTACGAGGGGGAACGTGTTGCCAAAGGCGACATTGTCTATACTATTGATGAGACCGGGCGGCTGAGCGAGCAGCTAAAGGCAGCGGCTTCTGAGGAAAATACCTTGAGTGATAAAGAGCTTAGGGAATTCCGCAGCGAAGTTATGAATTTTATGCATGGCTATGACAGTGAGCATTTTGAATATACGTATGATTTTAAGCGCTCCCTGCTAAATACAGTGCTGAAGCTTGCCAGCGGGAACCTGCTGAAAGCTATTCAGACTATGGGTGACGGCTCAGGCGTAAACAATGTGATAAATTATTGTAATGCGCCAATGACAGGTATTGTAACATATTGGACGGATGGCTATGAGAGCTTGACGGCAGATATGGTAACGGCGGACATAGTTGACAACAAAGAATATGAAAAGAAACAAATTTTAAATAATGACTTGCTTGCCGCAGGGGATGTGGCCTATAAATTATCAACCAATGAGAACTGGTCTGTCGTCATTCCAATTGACGCCGAACGAGGAGCAGAATTGGAGAGAGAAGGTTATATCAAAGTCCGCTTTCTTAAAAATCAATATGAGTCATGGGGGGCGGTAAAGCTCTTACATAATGCCGACGGCAAAACTTATTTACAGCTGAGCTTTACCAATTCCATGATTACTTTTGTAGGAGACCGTTTTTTGGAGGTGGAACTGATTGTCAATGACGAGAAAGGTCTTAAAATACCTGTATCGTCTATTGTAGAAAAAGAGTTTTTCCTGATCGGAAAGGATTTTGTCACGGAGGGCGCCGCTCAGGGCAAATACAGCGTTATCCGGCAATGCTATAAGGAGGACGGCACCATTTCCAGTGAAGTGGTCGTCACGGATGTGTACAGCTATAATGAGGAGACGGAGGAGTATTATGTCGACGCCACGGTACTGGACGCGGGAAATATATTATACAAGCCGGACAGTCAGGAAACCTATACCGTAAGCAAACGTGCTACTCTGATAGGTGTCTATAATATGAATAAGGGCTATGCAGACTTTAAGCAGATAAATATTCTTTATAAAAATGACGAATATGCCATTGTCAAAGCAAATACGCGTTATGGTTTGAATGTATACGATTATATCGTATTGGATGCGGATGCAGTCATTGACGATCAATTTATTAATGAATAAAGCAGGAAACGGAGGAGGCGCTTATGCCGATACGAATGCGGTGGCGCCGGTAAAATCAATAAAATGATAAGTGAGAATATTAGTCAGGCGGAACGAAAAATAGCTTGTGCCTGTGACAGAGCAGGAAGAAGCAGGGAAGAGGTCACGCTGATTGCCGTCAGTAAGACAAAGCCTGTCTCGATGTTACAAGAGGCATATGATGCAGGCGTAAGAGACTTTGGGGAAAATAAGGTGCAGGAGCTCGTGGACAAAATTCCCAAGGTTCCGGAAGACATTCGTTGGCACATGATTGGACATCTGCAGCGCAACAAGGTAAAATATATTGTGGACAAGGTTTATTTAATCCATAGTGTAGATTCCTTCCGTCTTGCCGAGGAAATCAGCAGAGAAGCTCTGAAAAAGCAGGTTATTGTTAATATACTGATTGAGGTCAATGTTTCACTGGAGGAAAGCAAATATGGGGCATGCTGCGAGGAAGCGGCGACATTGGCGGAAGAAATTTCCAGACTTCCGGGCATTTTAGTTAAAGGGCTGATGACAATTGCCCCTTATGTTGAAAATGCAGAAGAAAACCGTAAATATTTTGCAAAGTTGAAACAATTGTCTGTTGACATAATGCATAAAAACATTGATAATGTTTCTATGGATATTTTGTCAATGGGGATGACAGGCGACTATGAGATTGCCGTTGAGGAAGGCGCCACATATGTGAGAATTGGCACCGGAATATTCGGAGAACGGGATTATAAAAAGGAGACAACTAAATGGGTGTAATGGACAAGTTTTTAAATTACATGAAGCTGAATGACGAAGACGAAGATTATTACGACGACGAATATCTGGATGACGAGGAGGACATGCCTGCTCCCAGAAAATCTACGGTTTCCAAGATAAAAGAAGACGATCAATATGAAGAAAAATCTCCTAAAAAAACATCTCAGCCAAAGGTCACTCCAATCAGACAAAGTACTACAAGAAGAGTTCAGGGTAATGGTATGGAAGTATGCGTTATCAGACCCACTTCTGTGGAAGACGCCAGAGAAATCACGGAAACCCTGTTGGCTAACAGGACGGTCGTACTAAATCTCGAAGGGCTTGATGTGGATATAGCACAGCGTATCATTGATTTTACTTCCGGCTCCTGTTTCGCGATTTCCGGAAATTTACAGAAAATTTCACATTACATATTTATTATTACTCCTGCAAGTGTGGATATATCCGGAGATTTTCAGGATATTTTTGGTGGCGCCTTTGAGTCGCCCTTAAATAACGGATTGTAAGGTGAAAAGATAAAATGGCGCAAAGATTAACTGTATTATACAATAAAAAACCCTGTTATGATATTGTGTTCAATCAATGCTTTGACGGACTGACAAAGGAGCTTGCCAAACTCGAAACGGCAGGGCGCAGGCTGTGCATTGTAACGGATTCCAATGTAGACAATCTTTATGGAGAAGAGCTTAAGGAACTTCTTATGGGAAACTGCGCAAAGGTCTGTAAATATGTTTTTCCGGCCGGAGAGGAATCCAAAAATTTGGATGTAGTAAAAAAAGTATATGAGTTTTTAATCGAAGAGAATTTTGACCGTAAGGATATGCTGGTCGCCTTAGGCGGCGGCGTGGTAGGCGACCTGACGGGCTTCGTGGCGGCGACCTATTTAAGAGGTATTGATTTTGTACAGGTTCCGACCACGCTTCTTGCCCAAACGGACAGCTCCGTCGGCGGAAAAACCGGAGTGGATTTTGATGGATACAAAAATATGGTGGGAGCCTTTAAAATGCCCAGATTAGTTTATATAAATCCTAATGTGCTGGGAACCTTGGATGACCGTCAATTTTTTTCCGGTTTTGCTGAGGTTATGAAGTACGGGCTGATTAAAGACAGTATTTTTTATGAATGGCTTATTGAAAACATGTATGAAATCTGTGAGCGTGACATGGTCGTTTTAGAGGAAATGCTAATGCGCAGCTGTGCGGTAAAGAAGCTTGTAGTTGAAAAGGATCCTACCGAGCAGGGGGAGCGAGCGCTGCTGAACCTCGGTCATACAATCGGACATGCCGTTGAAAAAGCAAAGAATTTTGAACTGCTGCATGGTGAATGCGTAGCGCTCGGCACTGTTGCCGCTGCGTATATTTCATGGAAAAAGGAAATGCTTACAATGGAAGAGTATTATGAAATCCGTGATATGTATGTACCCTTTTACCTTCCCATTTCCGTAGAAGGAATAGACCCGCAGGAGATTTTAAGGCTTACCAAGTCCGATAAGAAAATGGACGGGGGAAGTATCAAATTTATATTGCTCAAAGGAATAGGCAAGGCTGTGGTTGACAAAAATGTAACCGACGAGGAAATTCTGGCTGCAGTCAGGGAGATTTATTTTAGTGAGGAAGATGAGCGGGCATAACAGTGCAGGATAAATGAGGAACACAAAAAATCTTCTGAGATATCTGTGTAAATGCTTTGTGTCGGATAGCAAATATTAACGCCGGAAAGGACATGCTTTTATGAATAAAAAGGAAGTAAAGCGTTGGATTATGCTTTGTTTGGATATATTGGTGGTTGGACTTTTACTGGTGCTTGACCAGTTCACCAAGAGTCTTGCCGTTACCCGCTTAAAAGGAAAGTCTGCTTATGTGTTAATAGACGGCGTGTTGGAGTTGCAGTACCTTGAAAACCGTGGTTCGGCTTTCGGCATGCTTCAAAATCAAAAGTTTTTTATCCTTTTTGTAGGAATTGTTTTTATGGCAGTGATTTTATTGTTCTTATTTAAGCTGCCCAGACAAAGGAAGTTTTGTATCGTCCATATTTTGCTTTCCGTAATTATTGCCGGAGGCTTCGGCAACATGATTGACCGTTTACGATATGATTATGTTGTTGATTTTATATCGTTTATTTTAATTAATTATCCCATATTTAATGTTGCCGACATTTATATTGTCATGGCGACTATCGGTCTGTTTATTCTCTTCCTTTTTGTGTTTAAGGAAAAGGATTTGGAGTTTTTAAACTTTAAGCAGAACCGTTATCGTGAAATGAAGTAAATAAGAATTGAGAGGATGTATGGAAGAATTCCGTTTTCAAATAACAGAGAATATGGAAGATGAGAGGATCGATAAGTGTGTAAGCATGCTTATCGATTCTTTGTCGCGTTCGTTTATCCAGAAAATGATAAAGGACAATAAGCTTTTTGTAAACAACATTCCTGTTAAAGGAAGCTATAGGGTTAAGGTCGACGACGAGGTATGCTTCATGTTGCCAAAGGCAGTGGAGCCCGATATTCAGCCGGAAAATATTCCTTTGGATATTTTATATGAGGACAGGGAGGTTATTGTGGTAAACAAGCCGAAGGGAATGGTGGTGCATCCTGCTGCGGGGCATTATTCGGGAACGCTTGTGAATGCATTGATGTATCACTGCGGAAAGGAATTGTCGGGAATTAACGGTGTAATGCGTCCGGGAATTGTTCACCGCATTGACAGGGATACCACAGGCTCCGTCATAGTGTGTAAAAGCGATATGGCACATAACAAGATAGCGGCACAGCTAAAGGAGCACAGCATTAACAGACGTTATCACGCCATTTGCTACGGAGTACTTAAAGAGGGTGACGGAGTGATTGATAAGCCCATCGGAAGGCATCCGACGGAGAGAAAAAAGATGGCTGTAAACGAAAGAAACGGAAAACATGCCGTGACTCATTATCATGTTTTGGAAAGGTTTGATAAATATACTTATATCGAATGTGTATTGGAGACCGGCAGAACTCATCAGATTCGAGTGCATCTGGCAAGTGTCGGACATCCGCTTTTAGGAGACGAGGTTTATTCCAACAGGAAATGTCCTTTTTCGTTGACAGGGCAGACATTGCATGCCAAAGTGCTGGGCTTTCTTCATCCCTCAACAGGAGAATATACGGAGATTGACGCTCCGCTCCCCGAATATTTTGAGCAGCTTCTTAAGCGTCTTAGGGCAAATGCATAAAATAGCGGTATTTCGGATTTTGTTTTCCTGCAGCGCTTTCCGCGCTTTAACCGGCTCATTGCCCCGGAAACAAAAAAACGGGAAAGTAGTTGTAAGAAAGTAAAAAATAAAGTATAATAACAGTATAAAAGATGCTGACGACAACAAGGCTTTATATTGGACAGAAGGGTAGGGTGTGGTGTATGAATACTGTTATTACTATAGGACGTCAATTTGGTTCTGCCGGCCGTGAAATCGGGGAGAAGGTAGCGGAATATTTTGGAATTAAATGTTATGACAAGGAATTGCTGAGCCGTGCCGCAAAGGAAAGCGGATTTTGTGAGGAGATGATTCAGAATCATGATGAAAGACCTACAAATTCTTTTCTGTATAATTTAGTTATGGATACATATTCCTTCGGATACAATGCGTCTTCCTTCGTTGATATGCCTATAAGCCACAAGGTATTTTTGGCACAATTTGATACGATTAAGAAGATTGCCGACGAGGGCGCGTGCGTGATTGTTGGCCGCTGTGCGGATTATGCACTTGCCGATTACAAGAATTGTATTCATTTATTTATCTTTGCGGATGAAGAGACTAAGGTTAAACGCATTATGCAGAAATATGATTTGTCGGAGTCAAAGGCGCGGGAAATGATTACCAAGAAAGATAAGCAGCGTCAAAGCTATTACAATTATTACTCCTCCAAGAAATGGGGGCGTGCCGACAGCTATGATTTGTGCATAAACAGCAGTGTTCTGGGTGTGGAAGGCACGGTGAAGCTAATCACCCAGTATGTCGAGGATTTTGAGAAAAAGAGCAAATAAACTGTTATGGTCAGTTAAATTAATTTAAATATAGACTTGACATTATAAGGCACCTCATGCTATGATACTACGGTATGCCGCATAACTAGGTATAAGTGTGTTTCCGTTTTAGGAGCTCCACCAAAGTTAGCGAGTAAATGAACGAGGTTTTAACGTAGTTCATGAATAGGAGGTGCCTTAATATGTACGCAATTATTGCAACCGGTGGAAAACAGTACAAGGTTTCTGAAGGAGACGTCATTAAAGTTGAAAAGCTTGACGCAGAGGCCGGAAGTTCTGTCACTTTTGATCAGGTAATCGCAGTAAGCGACGCTGCTTTGAAGGTTGGCGAGGATGTTGCTAAAGCAACCGTATCCGCAACTGTTATGGAGCAGGGAAGAGGTAAGAAGGTTATTGTATACAAATACAAGAGAAAAACCGGTTACCACAAGAAAAACGGTCATAGACAAGCATACACACAAGTTAAGATTGACAAGATTAATGCATAATCGTTATGACTACCGTAATTATTTGTAAGAACAAGCAAGGCTCCTACAGAAGAATTACCTGTATGGGGCATGCAGGGTATGCCAAGAAGCATTTGTTTTTTAAGGAGCCAGATATTCTCTGTGCCGCAATTTCCGTTACTGTACAAAACACCATGAATTCTCTTGAGGAATTGGCCGGGGAGGTTTTTAAGGTGACGGAGAATGAACAGACAGGCTTTTTAAAATGTGATTTTGAGGCTCCTCTGCAGGAAAAATCAGTATTTTTACTGGATTCCATGGTATATTGCCTTGAGAATCTAAGCAGAAAATACGGTGAACAATATTTACAAGTTAAATTTGAGGAGGTGTAAACCATGTTAAATATGAACCTTCAATTTTTCGCTCATAAGAAGGGAGTCGGCTCTACCAAAAACGGCAGGGATTCCGAGTCCAAGAGATTAGGCGCGAAGAGAGCTGACGGACAATTCGTAAAAGCAGGAAATATTCTGTACAGACAGCGTGGAACCAAGATTCATCCCGGCACCAATGTAGGTATCGGTGGAGATGATACTTTATTTGCATTGGTAGATGGAGTTCTTCGTTTCGAGAGAAAGGGAAGAGACAAGAAACAGGCTTCCGTATATCCTGTAGAGAAATAATACGAATTTGACAGGGCTTCAAACATAGCTTGTTTGAAGCCTTTTTTACTATATCGGAAAGGATTATAGGAAAGGAGAAACCTATGTTTGCTGATAGAGCCAAAATTTATGCACGCAGCGGCAAAGGCGGTGACGGGCATGTCTCCTTCAGAAGAGAAAAATATGTTCCAAACGGCGGACCGGACGGCGGCGACGGCGGACGCGGAGGCGATGTTATTTTTGAAGTGGACGATGGGCTTAATACCCTGATTGACTTAAGACATATCCGAAAGTATAAAGCCGGTGACGGCGAGCCGGGAGACAAAAGGAACTGCCGTGGCAGGGACGGGCAGGATATTGTGATTAAAGTTCCTGAGGGAACCGTTATCAAGGAGGCCGAGAGCGGTCAAATTATTGCGGATATGTCGGGGGATAACAGAAGAGTTGTGCTCTTAAAGGGCGGAAGAGGCGGAAACGGTAATCAACATTATGCCACAGCAACCATGCAGGCGCCAAAATATGCCCAACCCGGACAGCCGGCACAAGAGCTTGAGCTTTTGCTTGAGCTTAAGGTGATTGCAGACGTAGGGCTTGTCGGCTTTCCCAATGTGGGAAAATCCACCTTTTTGTCCAGAGTTACCAACGCAAAGCCCAAAATAGCCAACTACCATTTTACCACGCTTAACCCTAATTTGGGCGTGGTTGACTTGGAGGGAACAAAAGGCTTTGTCATAGCAGATATTCCGGGCTTGATTGAGGGAGCCTCCGAGGGCGTGGGTCTGGGTCATGAATTTCTTCGTCATATAGAGCGAACGAAGGTCATTATTCATATAGTAGACGCCGCGAGTACCGAATATCGAGATCCCGTTGCGGATATTTATGCAATCAATAAAGAGCTTGAAGCGTACAATCCTGAAATTGCCAAGCGTCCGCAGGTCATTGCTGCAAATAAGATAGATGCCATTTATACAAATCCGGGAGAGGTAGACGGCGTCACTGCAATTAAGAGAGAGTTTGAGCCGCTTGGAATTGCGGTTTATCCCATTTCTGCAGTGACAGGCGTGGGACTCAAGGAGCTGCTTTATCATGTGAACGAGATGTTGGAGAGCATCGGAGAAGAGCCTACCGTATTTGAGCAGGAGTATTTCCCCGAGAGAAAGACTGCTTATTCGGACGAGCCTTATACCGTAGTATATGATGAGGAAGCGAATGAGTATGTGGTGGAGGGCCCAAGGATTGAAAAAATGCTGGGTTACACCAATTTAGAGAGCGAGAAGGGCTTTAATTTTTTTCAGAATTTCCTTAAAGATGCAGGAGTATTGGACAAGCTGGAATCGCTGGGCATACAGGAGGGCGATACCGTAAGAATGTATGGACTTTCCTTTGATTATTATAAATAGTAAAGAATTTGAAACGGAGTTTAAGAAATGGTTTTGACAAGTAAACAAAGAGCGTATCTAAAGAGTCTTGCCAGTAATATACCCCCTGTTTTTCAGGTGGGCAAATCCAGCTTGACACCGGAAGTGACGGCGGCAGTTGCAGAGGCATTTAACAACAATGAGTTAATTAAGGTAGCCGTATTAAAAAACTGTATGGACGACCCGAAAGCAATTGCAGAAATGCTTGCAGAGAGGACCCATTCTCAGGTGGTACAGGTTATCGGCAAGAAAATCGTGCTGTACAGACCGGATAAAGATAAGCCGAAAATACAGCTTCCTTAAAGGAGAGTGCCTATATGGGAAAAATCGGGATTATGGGCGGAACCTTTAACCCCATACACATTGGTCACCTTTTATTGGCTCAATATGCTCTTGAAGAAAACGATTTGGATGAAATCTGGCTCATTCCGACAGGTTGCTCCTATATGAAGCAAGATTGCAGTGTAATGAACGCCGATGAGCGCCATTACATGACCAAGCTTGCAGTCTCGGAGCATCCTAAAATGCGCTGCATGGATATTGAGATAAAGAGAGAGGGCTATACCTATACCTTTGAAACCTTAGAACAGCTAAGATTATTGTATCCCGGTGACGAATTCTATTTTGTGTTTGGAGCGGATTGTCTTTTTTCCATAGAAAATTGGAAAGAACCGCAGAAAATATTTGACAGCTGTACCATTATCGCCGCTTTCAGAAGTGGTTCCTCCATGGACGAAATGGAAAAAAAGAAAGCTGCTCTTGTCACCGCATTTCATGCAAAAATTATTTTGATGCCGTTTCTACGCATAGAGATTTCCTCCACAGCCATAAGAGAGAGGCTGAAAGAGGGTAAAAGCATACGCTATATGGTGCCGGATGCGGTTTTGAGGTATATTGAAGAGAAAAATTTATACAGGCTCCCGAATGAGGATTAATATGAAAAATGTTGATTTGAGAAAGCTGACAAAGGCTATGGAAAAAAGTTTGGATAACAAGCGATTTGAACATACTATGGGGGTGGAATATACCGCGGCCGCTCTTGCAATGAGATATGGTGCTTCCGTGGAAAAGGCGCTTCTTGCAGGACTTTTACATGACTGTGCAAAATGCCTTTCGGACGAGAAGCGTTTGGCCGTCTGTGAAAAGCATAATATCAGTATAAATGATATTGAACGGAGAAATCCGTCACTGCTACATGCCAAGGTGGGGAGCTTTCTTGCAATGGACGAATATCATGTGGAGGATTTTGAGGTTATCAACGCTATTTTAAATCATACAACAGGACGTCCGGGTATGAGCTTATTAGAAAAAATTGTATTTATTGCGGACTATATTGAACCGAACAGGAAAAATGCGCCTAATCTGGATGAAATACGAAGGCTTGCCTTTACGGATTTGAATAAGGCGTTAGTCTACATTTTAAAAGATACTCTTGATTATTTAGGAAGTAAAGGAACCGAAACAGATCCCATGACTCGGAAAACATACGAATATTATTGTGAAAAAGCTGAAAAAATAACAGAGAAAGGGTACGCTTATGGAGAATAAAACATTGGAAATGGCAAGACTGGCAATTACAGCCTTGGAAGAGAAAAAAGCTGAAGACATTAAAGTAATTGACATTAGTGAAGTGAGCGTAATTGCAGATTACTTTATCATTGCGGGAGGGAGCAACAGAAGCCAGATTCAGGCGCTCTGCGACAATGTGGAGGAAAAGCTGGGCAGAGCAGGTTTCCCCGCAAGGCAGAAGGAAGGATATGATACGGCTAACTGGGTCCTGCTTGATTTTGGCGACGTTATCGTTCATATTTTTGATAAAGAGAATCGTCTGCTCTATGATCTCGAACGCATTTGGAGAGATGGAAGAGGTATTGAGGTAAAGGAATTACTATCATAAAAAAGACAGAAAGCATTGCCTTCTGTAAAGACGAAAATTCCCATTCTATAAGTTTTATAAAAAAGAAGCTTCTCGTCATATGGCGGAAGCTTCTTTTCTTATAAGACAAATTTACCCGACATAACAGATTTTAATAACTGAAAAGATCGGTTTTGTCCTGACAGACCTTATTCAGGCTTCGCTCCTGTCGGACAGGCGCATATAAAAGCTGATAAGGTAAAGTCCGCAAAGTCCTACAAGAATATAGACAATACGTGACAGCCATGACATATCACCTAAAATGAAAGCGACCAGATCAAAACGGAATATTCCAATCAGCCCCCAGTTGATAGCGCCGATGATAGCAATGGTCAGCGCCGTAGCGTTAAAAATTTTATTTCCCATATTCTCCCTCATTTCTGCGCTGTTTTTGCGCACCCATGTTTTGAATGCATTGTGTGTGCAATCATTAGTCTTTGCCGATATTTGCAAAATTATGTGAAAATCAAACAAAAAATTTTTTATTGACAAAATCAGATGAGAATGTATATTATAGTTTATGATACTTGTATACAAGTATATTATGTGTGAAAATCAATAAAATATACGGCACACATAAAAATGCTATAAGGAGGATTATGTTATGAAGAAATTAAACAAATTAGTGAGCGTTGCGGTCGCATCGGCAATGGTAATGGCGATGATGACAGGCTGTGGCTCTGACGGTAACAAAAGTAGTGGTGGAACGTCCGACGGCAATAACGGCGCAGCTACATTTAAAATCGGCGGTATCGGACCGACTACAGGCGGAGCAGCACTTTACGGCACAAACGTTCAGAACGCAGCTCAGATTGCCATAGACGAGATTAATGCGGCAGGCGGCGTTAACGGCTATATGCTGGAGCTGAATTTTCAGGATGACGAGCATGACGCGGAGAAATCAGTAAACGCGTATAATGTACTTAAGGATTGGGGCGCACAGATGATTGTAGGCGCCGTAACCAGTTCCCCTTGTATTGCCGTATCTGAGAAAACCAAGGAAGACAATATGTTTCAGATTACTCCCTCAGGTTCTGCCGTAGAATGTGTCCAGTATGATAATTGCTTCAGAATATGCTTCTCGGATCCTAATCAAGGCGAAGCATCCGCTAAGTATATTTCCGAGAATAATCTTGCTGAAAAGGTTGCTATCATTTACGACAGCTCGGATGTATATTCTTCAGGTATTATGGAGAGCTTTGTAAGCGGCGCGGCTTCCTATAATCTGAATGTTGTTGCAACGGAAGCATTTACCGCAGACAGTAAGACTGATTTTTCCGTACAGCTGCAAAAAGCAAAGGACGCAGGCGCCGACATGGTATTTTTACCGATTTACTATCAGGAATCCTCATTGATTCTAACGCAGGCAAACGCTATGGGTTATGCTCCTACCTTCTTTAGCTGTGACGGTATGGACGGCATTCTTGGCGTTGATAACTTTGATACAAAGCTTGCCGAGGGCGTAATGCTTCTTACCCCTTTTGCAGCAGACGCACAGGATGATTTGACTGTTAAGTTTGTTTCCCAGTATAAGGAAAGACATAATGATACCCCGAATCAATTTGCTGCAGACGCTTATGATGCGATTTACGTCATAAAGGCGGCTATTGAAAAAAGTGGGGTTACTCCCGATATGAGCGTGTCCGATATCTGTGATAAGATGAAAGCAGCAATGCTTGAGATTAATGTTGAAGGTCTGACTACCGTCGGAACGGGTGCAGGTATGTCATGGAATGCAGACGGCGAAGTTAATAAAGAGCCAAAGGCAGTTAAGATAGTAGACGGTGCTTACGCAGGCATGGATTAAGACTTAATATTTGCCAACCAGAGAGGGTTGCCAACAGGTAGCCCTCTTTTAAATTAACGGCAACGCAACTTATTTTAAGAATACGTAGTTACTTTTCGCTTTTATTTTCGGATAGTATGCGTATCCTTAAAGTAATTTACTTGCTAGATGGGCAGGATTCTGTTATACTGTTTTTTGTGTAACGGGAAATTTCTTAAGTCTTTTATATAGATGAGAATGAACTAACGGTTCCTTGGAGCCGTAGGAGGTATTTATGAGTTTTTTGACATATTTAATCAACGGTATCAGTCTTGGAAGCGTATATGCATTGATTGCTCTTGGTTATACCATGGTATATGGTATTGCAAAAATGTTAAATTTTGCGCACGGCGATGTCATTATGATAGGCGCTTTTACCACTTATACAATCTGCAGTACAATGGGATTGCCCCCGATTGTGGGCGTTTTGGTTGCAGTAGTGGTTTGTACCGTTCTGGGTATGGCTATTGAGAAAATTGCATATAAGCCGCTGCGTAAGGCATCTTCTTCGCTGGCTGTACTGATTACCGCTATCGGTATCAGCTATCTGCTTCAGAATATTGCACTTATAATATTCGGCGCAAATTCAAAATCCTTTACCTCCATAGTTTCCATGGAGCCGATTCGGTTAGCCGACGGGCAAATTAATATCACAGGGGAGACCGTGGTAACGATTCTTTCCTGTATTGTAATTATGATTGGATTAATGCTATTTATAAACAAGACAAAAGCAGGTCAGGCAATGCTTGCCGTTTCGGAAGACAAGGGCGCTGCCCAGCTGATGGGTATTAACGTAAACGGTACGATAGCGCTTACCTTTGCCATTGGTTCGGCTCTTGCCGCCATTGCAGGCGTGCTGCTGTGCTCGGCTTATCCTTCCTTAACGCCGTATACAGGCTCCATGCCGGGTATTAAGGCGTTTGTGGCTGCAGTATTTGGAGGAATCGGATCTATCCCCGGAGCCTTTATCGGAGGAATTCTGCTTGGGATTATTGAGATTTTTGGAAAGGCATACATTTCTTCGCAAATGGCAGATGCAATAGTGTTTGGCGTGTTGATTGTAGTATTGCTAGTGAAGCCGACAGGTCTACTTGGAAAGAACATTCAGGAGAAAGTATAGAACAAGGGTGTGCAAGGTAAGGGTAAAATAAAAATGAAAAAAATGAATATATCAAAAAGCTCTAAGAATAATATGATAACCTATGGTATCGTGATTATAGCATATGTAGTGATGCAGATTCTGTTAGGAACAGGAAATATCAGCAGCTTAATGAAGGGTATGCTGGTGCCTCTTTGCGTATATGCCATTTTGGCAGTCTCTTTAAACCTTACGGTTGGTATTTTGGGAGAATTAAGCCTTGGTCACGCAGGCTTTATGTGTGTGGGCGCTTTTTCAGGTGCATTCTTTTCCAAGTATATGGTTATTGCTGCACCGGGAATGCCGGGAGCCTTGAGATTTTTTATAGCAATACTGATTGGCGCTGTAATGGCAGGACTGTTCGGCATTTTAATAGGCATTCCTGTTTTGAGGCTAAAGGGAGACTATCTGGCTATCGTTACCCTTGCCTTTGGCGAGATTATCAAGAATCTGGTGAATATATTACATGTGGGGCTGGACGAAAAGGGCTTACACCTAGCCTTCACCAATACCTCTATAAAAATGTCTGAAAACGGTACCTTTATAATAAAAGGTGCGCAGGGTATTACCGGAACCCCTAACGATTCCGGCTTTACCATCAGCATTGTACTGTTACTTATAACCTTGTTTATTGTATTAAATCTGGTTAACTCAAGAACCGGTCGGGCCATTATGGCAATCAGGGACAATACTATCGCGGCAGAATCGGTAGGAATTAATATTACGAAATATAAGTTGATGGCTTTTTCTATTTCGGCGGCATTAGCAGGTGTGGCAGGCGTTCTGTATGCTCATAATCTCTCTACATTGACGGCGCTGCCTAAGAATTTCGGTTACAATATGTCCATAATGATTCTTGTTTTTGTAGTGTTGGGAGGAATCGGTAGTATCAGAGGCTCCATGATTGCAGCCGTAATCTTAACGCTGCTTCCTGAACTGCTTCGCGGTCTGAACAACTATCGTATGCTAATATATGCCATTGTGTTAATTGTAATGATGCTGTTTAACTGGGCACCGAAATGTATAGAATGGCGAGAGCGGCTTATGGCAAAACTTAAGTTAGGAAAAGCTGCTAAGGAGGTTTCTTGATTATGGCAATGTTGGAAGTAAATAATTTAAGCATCTCCTTTGGCGGGCTTCGTGCCGTGGATAACTTCAATATAAAAATAAAAGAGGGCTGCTTATATGGATTGATTGGACCTAACGGAGCAGGAAAGACGACGGTATTCAATTTATTAACAGGAGTATATAAGCCGAATGAGGGAATTATCAAATTAGCCGGAGAAAATATCACAGGAAAAAAGACCATTGAGATTAATCGCGCAGGTATCGCAAGAACCTTCCAAAACATACGTCTGTTTAAGGCCCTTTCCGTAATTGATAATGTTAAGGTTGGGCTTCATAATCATGAGAAATACAGCACCTTAACAGGAATTTTCAGGCTTCCCAAATACAGAAGGATTGAAAAGAAAATGGAAGAGGAGGCAATGGAGCTTTTAAAGGTGTTTGATTTGGATGGCGAAGCGGAAACTTTGGCTTCCAATTTACCCTATGGCAAGCAGCGTAAATTAGAGATTGCAAGGGCTTTGGCTACCAAGCCTAAGCTCCTGCTTTTGGACGAACCGGCCGCCGGTATGAATCCTAATGAGACACAGGAGCTTATGGACACCATTCGTTTTGTGCGTGATAACTTTAACATGACAATTCTTTTGATTGAACACGATATGAAGCTTGTGAGCGGTATCTGCGAGGAGCTTACGGTGCTGAACTTCGGGCAAGTGCTTTGTCAGGGAGAAACAAGTGAAGTGTTAAACAATCCGGAGGTAATTAAGGCATATTTAGGTGAATAAATCAGGAGGCTATACATCCATGGCAATGTTGGAGGTAAAAGATTTAAAAGTATATTATGGTATGATTCAGGCGATAAAGGGGGTATCCTTCCATGTAAATGAAGGGGAGGTTATCGCACTGATCGGGGCAAATGGAGCCGGTAAAACTACTATTCTTCATACCGTTTCAGGGCTATTATCTCCCAAAGAGGGAAGCGTAACCTTTGAGGGAAAGGATATTGTCAGGATGCCCGGACATAAAATAGTGTCCATGGGAATGGCGCATGTTCCCGAGGGCCGACGGGTGTTTGCACAGCTTACAGTGCTGCAGAACCTGAAAATGGGCGCGTATACCCGTAAAAATAAAGAAGAGATTGCACAGACCTTAAAGACGGTATTTGAGCGTTTTCCACGACTGGAGGAGCGTCAGAATCAGCTTGCAGGAACCCTAAGCGGCGGCGAACAGCAAATGCTTGCCATGGGACGCGCTTTGATGTCCCATCCCAAGATTATTCTTATGGACGAGCCTTCCATGGGCCTGTCGCCGATTTTTGTAAATGAAATTTTTGATATTATTCAAGAGGTAAGCAAGGGCGGAACAACGGTCCTTTTAGTAGAACAGAATGCCAAAAAAGCGTTATCCATTGCCGACCGGGCATATGTTTTGGAGACAGGTAATATTGTATTGGAAGGAAAAGCAAGCGACCTTCTAAATGACGATTCCATTAAGAAGGCATATTTGGGAGAGTAAGGAGTTGCAATTCATGGAAAATATTGTAATTACAATAGCGAGACAATATGGCAGCGGTGGAAAAACCGTAGGGGAAATGTTGGCGAAGAAGCTTAATATTCACTATTATGACAAAGAACTGATGAAGCTTGCCAGTGACGACAGCGGAATTAACGAGGCATTGTTTGTCAATGCGGACGAAAAGGTAAAAAGCACCCGGCTTTTTCATATAGCCAAAAGTGCATATAGCGGGGAGCTGATACCTCCAGAGAGCGATGATTTTACTTCCACAAATAATCTGTTCAACTATCAGGCTAAAATTATTCGCAGACTTGCCGAAGAAGAGTCTTGTGTCATCATAGGCAGATGCGCCGACTATGTACTAAAGGAATACGACAACGTTCTTAGCGTATTTGTTCATGCTCCAAAGGATTTTTGTATGGAGCAAGCTGCAAAAAAACACAGTATGAACGCCAAAGAACTGGAAAAATTTATTACAAGAACAGATAAGCATAGAGCAGAATACTATAAATACCACACAGGCAGGGAATGGACTGACGCCAGAAATTATGATTTATGTCTGGATAGCTCCAAGCTTGGGTTTGACCGATGTGTGGAAGAAATTATGGCTTATATGAATGTCAGATTTCAATGAGTATTAAATAATCTTATCAATTAATTTCAAGCGGTCGCTTCCTTTGCGGAGGTGACCGCTTTTCAATGTAAGGCTTTCTCGGTTAAAAACATATCAGATATCCGAAAATTTTAAAGATATTAAAAATATTAACGGTAAAAACGAAATACCCCAAATACGGTTCCCATGATCTGGCAGTCGTCCAAAATGATAGGATCCATGGTATCATTTTCAGGCTGTAGACGAATATGCCCGTTTTCTTTATAGAAGGTTTTGACAGTGGCAGAATCATCAATTAGCGCAACTACAATATCGCCGTTGTGGGCCGTATTACAACAATTCACAAACACTCGATCTCCATTGAATATACCGGCATTTATCATAGAATCACCCCTGACATTTAAAATAAAGGATTCCCCCTTGGGAACCACATCTGCCGGAACCGGAAAATAATCCTGAATGTTTTCCTCTGCAAGAATAGGCTGCCCTGCCGCCACATTTCCGATAACAGGAAGACTCACCATCTCCGTTCGGACCATCTGAAAACTATCGTCACAAATCTCAATGGCGCGTGGTTTGGTAGGGTCGCGGCGAATATAACCGTTTTTCTCCAGAGTCTCAAGGTGAGAGTGAACAGAGGATGTGGACTTAAGATTGACAGTCTCACAAATCTCACGTACCGTAGGGGGATAACCTCTTTTCAAAATTTCATCCTTAATATAGTCTAAAATTTCTTGCTGCTTAGCAGTAATTTTGCCGTAACTCATAAAAACCTCCAAATTTCAAATTAATAAATTGACGTGCGACGGATAATTAACAGCTCAATAAATTATGTATGGATATAGTATATCACATGCTTCAAGAAAAAGCAAACGTATATTCCAAAAATATGTTCGATTTATGTATTGACAAAAGAATATATGTTCGCTATAATCAATTCAAGAACAGATGTTTGTATGAGGCGGTAAAAGGTCCTTAGTGTTTGGAGTCACAGGATTCGGACAGGAGTACATTATGAGAAGAAGAAAGAGTGTATACTATATGACAGACAGTGAGCTGATTGCCTATAAGCGTAGCTTGTACAGAAAGAAGACGTTCAAAAGACGTTTATCTGCCCTGTTTATGACAATCTGTCTAATTGCCCTATCCACAGTTTCATATCATTCCATTAAAAGCAGCGCGCATTCCGGCGATGAACTGCTATTTAAGTATTATACGCATATCATAGTGCAACAAGGCGAAACATTATGGAACATTGCTGACGAATATATTGATTATACACAGTACAAGGATAAAAATGCTTATATCAAAGAAGTACAAAGCATCAATCATCTGAAGGATAATTCCGATATCAGGACCGGTCAATCCCTTGTAGTTCCATATTATTCTCCGGAATTTATAAAATAAAAGGATATCTGTCCTGATATCCTTATTTCCAATCTAATATTTCAATCGCCGCGCTTTTCTCTGAGACGGACATATTTCGTAGCTTCACGGCGTCTGAGATCCTCCAATGCAGCATAATGCTTTCTTGTGGTATTAACATCCTTATGTCCGAGGACGTCGGCTACAAGATAAATATCGCCGGATTCCTGATAAAGTGTAGTGCCATAAGTACTACGCAGCTTATGGGGGGTAATTTTCTTTAGATTTGTGACCCTTGAAGCATATTTTTTTACAAGGTTCTCTACCGAGCGCACAGCCATCCTTCTGTTTTGCAGCGAAAGAAACAGAGCATTTTCATGGCCCTGTGCCGCGATAGTATGCTCCCTTTGTTCCAAATAATCCAAGAGAGCGTTTTCTACCTCTTCCCCAAAGTAAATTACAGCTTCATAACCACCCTTGCGCCTGATTTTAATACCTCCCACATCAAAGTTCACGTCGGCGATGTCAAGTCCTACACATTCCGATACACGTATACCTGTTCCAAGCAGGAGAGTGAGCAGTGCAATATCCCGTAATCGGGTCTTTTTATGATATTCAAGCTCTTTTTTTGTAAGCTTAGCTCCCTCCTCCACCTGATCTAACAAAACAGCTACTTCGTTGGGCTCCAGACGTATTATTTCCTTTTCATGTCTTTTGGGCAGGGGTACCAATGCGGCAGGATTTTTTTGGATCATTTCATTTTCAAAATAGTAATTGTAAAAGCTCTTCAGTGAAGATAATTTTCTCGCTTTTCCACGTTCGTCATTGGTAATATCCTTTCCGGCCTTTTGATACAAAGTAATATACTCCATGTATTCTTCAATATCCAAACGTGATAAATTGTCTAAAATAGATATAGGATATTCCGTGATATCCATTTTAGAGCAAACGCTGTTCCGTTCATGAAGAAATTCAAAGAAAAGCCTGATATCATAGGCATAAGCAAGCCTTGTTCTTGTAGATGTGTATTCCTCAATTCCCCTGAAAAAGCTTTTACAAAAGGGCGGCAGAGTAGCCAATACGGCACGCATTTTGATTATATTCCGTTTATTTTGTTCATCATGGTAATTTTCGTTTTTAATGACTGCCAAGGTATCCTTCCCATCCTTTCAGGTTTCCGTTCTGAATTGCCGTAAACATTCTCTCTTTTACACCCGGATTTTCCTTATTTAATCGGCGCAAAAGGCTTTTTATATATTCCCTTTTAGTATGCCCGTCCGCCGGACAGGGGCTTTTAACTACGGGAGCCTTATATGTATTGATAAAACCGATAATATCGGATTCATTCATATACATAAGAGGACGAATTACTGTCAGTTCCATACGGTCTAAATAGGTTACGGGAGAGAACGTATGAAATCTCCCCTCATAAATCAAAGACATCAACATGGTTTCCACTACGTCGTCCTTGTGGTGAGCGTATGCAACCTTGTTACAGCCCGCCGCCTTTATGGCTTCATTTAGGGCGCCCTTCCGCATTTTTGCACAAAGGGAACAGGGATTACTTTCTTTTCTGTCTTCAAAAATTATTTTGGCAATATCTGTTTTTACAATAGTATATTCAACGCCCAAGCTTTCACAAAGCTGCTTTATTTTATCAAGATTTAGGTTGTCGAAACCTAAGTCCACCGTAATAGCGCATATATCAAATCGCTTTGGGTAAAAGCGTCTTAAGCTGTTGAAAGCATAGAGGAGGGTAAGGCTGTCTTTCCCGCTGGAAATACCTATTGCTATCTTATCGCCTTCCTCTATCATATGATAATCGTCAACTGCTTTACGGACGTAGCTTAGTACCTGTTGAAGCTTCATATGAAATTTCATTCCTTTCATGCATTCATTATAAGATTTGTATATGGTATATTTTATACTTTTTTGTTAGCGGATACAATACAAACTTTAAAAAGCAAGGGGCTTGCCTGAATTAATTTTCAAATCTTGGAAATACTTTTCATTAACGGTAAACCCGCAGCAATTTCTATATGTTCTTTGCAAATTTGTCTGCGAGAAAAAATTAAGCATACATTGAACATGTATACAGATAGGAGAGTTATGGCGGTAGAATTTAAAAACAGTGAGACCAAAGATAATTTAATGCGTGCATTTGCAGGAGAGAGTCAAGCAAGAAACAGATACACCTTTGCTGCTTCTCAGGCGCAGAAGGATGGGCTTCATGTAATCAGCGCTATTTTTGCATTTACGGCTTCTCAGGAAAAAGAGCATGCGGAGATATTTTATAATCATTTAAAGGAAATGGCAGGCGAGACAATTTTTATTGACGGAGGTTATCCTATAGATATTTCAGAGGATGTTTCAAAGCTTCTTAGCATGGCGCAGCATAATGAGTATGAAGAACATGAACCTATTTATAAAGCATTTGGTGAAAAAGCAAGAGAAGAGGGCTTTGATAGGGTCGCCGCATCATTCCTGCATATTGCCGAAATAGAGAAAATACATGGAGACCGTTTTGGCAGATACGCACAGCTTTTAAAGGATGGAAAGCTTTTTGTATCTGATGTTGAGGTAGAATGGATGTGCTTAAATTGCGGCTTTGTCTATAAAGGTAAGAGCGCACCGGTCGTTTGTCCTGTATGTCAGCATGACCAAGGATATTTCATACGCTTTGAATTTACCCCTTTTGAGGACGGAAAGCATATAAGCGCTTAAGAACATTAGATTTTATATAAAGATACTATTGAAACACGTGCTGAACCGGGAAATTTTTCAATTTTTCCCGGCTCTACATATTTAATTAAAATTTCAGAAATATATCATCCGTAATTTACCTATTGTAAAAATTTTTAAAATAGAAGTTAAGTAATAAAATTTAGGCAACCTTTACTTGTTATATCTGATTTTTCAGTGTATTATATTATTAATGAATACCTATAAAAGCAATAAATATAAATATAAATATTAATATTTATATCTTTAACGATTAAATTTTTGTTTTTAGTCATAAATAGATATAGGCGCATCGCCAATTTATATGTAATATTAAATTTTTCTTTGACAGGCATGCCTGTCAAAGAACGCTTGGATATGGAGGATGGGTATGAAGTTTAAAATGAGAAATAAGTATATACGTTGGGGTGTAACGGCGTTTTTAGTAATAGCCGCAAGCATCTGTTTCTATTATCTGATATTTCATGGCTCCAATATTATGTTCGGCTTTAAGACAGCTATCAATATCCTGATGCCTGTTGTGTTCGGACTGTCCATTGCATATTTAATGACCCCTGTTCTAAATTTTGTGGAGTATCGCATTTTGCTCCCTCTCTGCAAGCTTTGCAAAATCAAAGAATCGGAGAAGAAAAAATCCCTTGTCAGAGGTGTCGGTATTGCTATTACGGCATTTTTATTTTTTATAGTGATTTATACCCTTTGTTATATGATGCTGTCACAGATAGTTCCTAGTATTTCAAATATTGTTGCCAATTTCGATACATATATCAATAATTTTACCCGTTGGCTGAATAAATTACTTGAGGATAATCCTGACATGCGGGATTATGTTATACGTATGGTAAAGCAATATTCAGGAGAGCTGGAAAAGTACTTAAACGATACGGTATTGACAAAGACAAGTTCCTTTATCATGACGGTATCTCTGAGTGTTATCAGTGTCTTAAGAGTTTTGTGGAATTTTATCATAGGCTTTGTCATTTCCATATATGTATTGGCAAGCAAGGAAAAGTTTACAGGTCAGGCTAAAAAAATAGTCTATGCCATTTTCCATAAAGACGTTGCTAATATAGTTATCAATAATTTTTGTTTTACGCATAAGACTTTTATTGGATTTATCAGCGGCAAAGTCTTGGATTCTATCATTATTGGCATATTGTGCTTTATAGGAACAACAATACTAAACACCCCCTATGCGGCATTGGTAAGCGTAGTAGTCGGTGTAACAAATGTGATTCCATTTTTTGGACCCTATCTGGGCGCAATTCCCAGTGTTATTTTAATTTTTATCGTAGATCCGGCAAATCCTCTCAATTGTGTTTATTTTGCAATATTTATTTTAATCTTACAGCAGTTTGACGGCAACTTTCTCGGACCGAAAATTTTGGGTAATTCTACCGGACTTTCCGGATTTTGGGTTATTTTTGCCATAACCTTTTTTGGCGGTCTATGGGGAGTCTTCGGAATGATCGTTGGCGTACCGATATTTGCGGTAATTTATGCGGCAATACGTTCTTTAGTAGACGCTGCTCTCAGGAAAAAACAACTGCCTACGGATAGCGTCAGATATATTAATGTCTATATGGTAAATGACGAAGGGCTGAAGGAATATGTTCCGCCTTACATGCCAAAAAAGGAACATAAGGAAAAGAGTTTTTTTGGTGAAAGTTTTATAAGTAATCTGGACAGAAATAATATGTTTACTGAGATTGAACCGGAAAAAAGCGAGGAAAAACAGACCGATGAAGAAAGCGCAGCAACGAATACAAAATAAAAATAGAATGGGAGAGCAGCGGCAAAATACAATATATTAACAATAAACGTCCTGAAAGTGCAAAAATAGATATTCTAAATCAACATTTTATATGATATATTTAATATGTGCCTGATAAACAGGCAAAGACAAAATACTATAAGAAGAGAGGGTATTGCTATGTTTGATGAAGCTTTTTTACTGACAGTTTTACTTCCTATTTCATTGATTGTACTGTTATTGGTGTTTATTTTCTTTTTAGGATACGTAAAGGCATCGCCTGACACTGCAATCATTATCTCAGGACTTCGTAAGACACCTAAGGTGTTAATAGGTAAGGCAGGGGTTAAGATTCCGTTCCTTGAGAGAAAGGATGAATTGAACTTACAGTTAATTCCCATAGATGTAAAGACCTCCAACGCAGTGCCGACGGCTGATTACATTAATATTAATGTTGACGCCACCGTAAATGTTAAAATTAGTGATAACGAGGAACGCTTAAAGCTTGCGGCACAAAACTTCCTTAACAAAAATTCCGAGTATATAGGCAGAGTTGCACGAGAGGTTCTGGAGGGTAATGTTCGTGAAATCGTAGGCAAAATGGCTCTGGAAGAAATGGTTTCCGACCGTCAGAAATTTGCATTTTTGGTCAAGGAAAATGCCGAACCTGATTTGGCTGCAATGGGTCTTGATATTATCAGCTTCAATGTTCAGAATTTTGTTGACGGCAACGGAGTCATTGAAAATTTAGGTGTTGATAATATTGTTAAGATTCAAAAAAATGCAGCAATTTCCCGTGCGGAAAGCGAAAAGGAAATTGCAAAGGCTCAAGCCAATGCCAAGCGTGAAGCTAATGAAGCAGAGGTTAATGCAGAATCTGAAATTGCTAAGAAGCAAAATGAGCTTGCCATTCAGAAGGCTGAATTAAAACGTGAATCGGATATTAAAAAGGCTGAGGCTGATGCCGCGTACAAAATTCAGGAAGAGGAACAGCGTAAAACAGTTGAAATCACGACTGCAAATGCCAATATTGCAAAGCAGGAGAAAGAAATCCTTTTAAAACAACGGGAAGCCGAAGTTATGGAACAGGCTTTGGATGCGCAGGTTAAGAAAAAGGCTGAAGCCGATAAATTTGCAAAACAGCAGCTTGCTGATGCCGCTTTGTATGAGCGTCAGCGTGAGGCTGAAGCCAAGAAGTTTGAGGTTGAGAAGGAAGCCGAAGCCATGAAAGCTGAAGCTGAAGCCAAAAAATTCGCTATGGAACAGGAGGCGGCAGGTATTCGTACCAAGGGTGTGGCCGAAGCGGAAGCAATTCGCGCAAAAGCCGTTGCCGAGGCGGAAGGTATTGAGAAAAAAGCCGAAGCTATGGCTAAAATGGGAGAAGCCGCCGTGCTTGAGATGTATTTTGAAGCTCTTCCTGAAGTGGTTAAGAATGCGGCAACGCCCCTCAATAACATTGACCGGATTACCATGTACGGTGACGGTAACTCCTCAAAGTTAATGAAAGATATTATGGGTACTGTCGTTCAGGTAACCGATGGTTTGAAGGAATCCACCGGAGTTGATTTGCAGGCGGTACTTGCAGGATTTTTAGGCGGTAAAGTGGCAAGCGCAAATTCCGGCAGCGAAAATACAAGAAACGATAACATAAATAATAAAGAAAATAACATAGAATGATACCTAATCCTTTACTAAAGAGGATTAGTGAAAAACGGAGGCAAAAAGCTATTTATGAATCCTTTAATACCTGAATCAAACCATCTTTTGTCTAAAGGGAATTTTGAATATGCTATTTGCGGAGGCTTTGCGATTGATTTATTTTTGGGTTATGAATCTCGTAAACATGGGGATATCGACATTCTTGCTTACTGGAAAGATCGCGATAAAATTATTGATTATATGAAAGCCCTTGGTTTTGAGGTATATGAAATGCTTGGCGAAGGCAAGGCTCATCATATTACAGATGTGAAGTTTCAAATGAGATTAAAGCGCAATATCTTTTGCTGTAAAAAAGATTGTGAATTGGTAAACCTTGCAGAATCAGATGAGCCTGATATATACTACATTAATTTTCGGCATATTGGACAAACTAAGCTTAATTTTATTGAGTTTCTCTTTAATGCTTATTATATAAATCCACTGATACAGAACATGAAGGCTATCAACAGGATTATGATTTGGCAGTGAAAAAAATGGATCCGAAACAAATAACGTGGCTAAATAACGCTCTAGATATAATATACCCGCAAGGGCATAAATGGAAAATAGTTTAATGTATTTGAACAAGGGTATAACACAGGACACTCAAGAATGGTGCCAACCTACACAAAACCGCCATTATTAGGGAAAATAGGCATAGCCATAAATAACCGTCATGTAAGGAAGTCCCTAACAAGGGTATTCAAACATGACGGTTTAATTCCTATAACTATTCGTTAAACTTGTCTTTTGCGCATAGTTGTGTTTCTCTATATCGCTTCACTCATGTGAAAAAAAATATGCCGCTATCTGCGCTCGGGAGCTGAATGGTTCCGTCTCCAAAAGCTGCCGGATTTCTGATTTTGTGTAAAATCGGGCTTCAATCTGTTCATTATCAGAAGTATGGTCATCAAGCAGACCGTCAACCTCCGCAAAAGCAATATAAGTAGTAGTATCGGAAATTGCCACGGCTGCATAGGAAGGCGGCAGAATTTTTTGAATAGTCTTAACCTGCAAGCCCGTTTCTTCAAAAAGCTCCCTGCGGATACATTCTTCAATCGTCTCATTTTCCTCGAGCATACCTGCGCAGAGGTTATAAACAAATCGATTAACGCCCATGCGAAATTCGTGGAGCAAAAGCATTTTGTCACCCATGGTGGCAACAATAGATACGCCGCTTGGGGCTCCGCCTACATCATCAATGGTAGCTAGTTCTCTTCTGCTTACAATCTCATATTTTTTCTCTTTACCGGCTTTATTCAGATAAGTAATCTCATAATTTTTTAAATATTTCCCGTCTTTAACCTTTTCAAACTTTAGGAATTTCAAAGTTAACGCCTCCTTTTCATTATTATGATTCTTTCAGCTGCTCTGCCAACGGCTTACTCTCCTTTTTTCTGGTTATTTCCATAAGCCCTAAGGGAGTAATGTCCACTACTGATGTCTTTTGCTTATCCTTTTTTACCAGCCCACGCAGATACTCCAATAGCGTCTGCTCCATTTTAAGGGAATCCATATTGATAAAGTCAACGATAATGATTCCCGAAAGATTCCGCAGCCGAAGCTGTCTTGCAATCTCCTCTGCCGCTTCACGGTTTATTTGATAAAAGAATTCAGAGGTTGCCTTTTTTGCCTCATATTTGCCCGAATTAACGTCGATAACCGTTAACGCCTCCGTTGGTTCAATAATCAGATACGCTCCCGATTTAAGCCATACACGCGCGTTTAAAGCGGTATCCATTTTACTGTCTACGGAATATAGCTTTACAAGTTCAAAATCGGCGTCCTGATACAGTCTCACCGACTTGTCCGGAAGCCTCTCGGCAATGTACGGCAAAAGCCGACTGTATAACAATTTGTCATCCGTTACAATTTCCTGATATTCATATGGATATACCAGTCTGTCAAATACGGTCTGCCATGGGGCCGGAGGCTCTTTTAGACAAGAAAAACAGGTTCTGTGTACCGCAGTCTGCAGAAGAGTGGAAAATTCCGCCGCAAGGTTTTTAAACGCCTGTAAAAGCTCCTGCTTATCACCAGAAGCCGCATTTGTGCGCACTACAAGCCCAAGGGAGGGTTGAAACGGCATATCAACAGTCAAAGAAAGCTTTCCTCTTTTTAATATTCCCTCCGACTCAAGCAGCGTTGACAAATACTCCTTCTGCTCTTTAGACAATTTCCCCGAGTAACCGGTCCTATCCTCTCCCACGCTGATGGCAAATTTTTCGTTTGCCAGCGAAACACGGGCGGTAAGGGATGCCTGTTTATTTTTTTGTGCGTCCCTTGTCACTTGAACAAGCAGCTCGTCGCCCTCTTTAATGCGCCCGTCGTAAATCCGGTTCAGCAAAACCGGCGTCCTTGCTTCCTTCATCGGCATAAAGCAGATTTCATGACCGGCAATTTCAACGAAGCATGCCTCTATATTTTTAGAAATGTTTTTTATTTTACCAATGTAAATGGCGCCTATTTTGCCGGAACAATCGGGCAGAAATCTGGCGGCTGTAAGCCTTGTTCCCTGAATAAGCAACGCGCAGGCCCGGGATTTATACCGGGTAAAAATAAGCTTACCGCTTTCCGTGTTCCGAAGCTGCTCTTCCTCGGGACTTAACTGAATATTATGATTGGTTATATTACGGCTCATAACGCTTTTCTCCCTCCGATAGAGCATCGAAACCCACCGCATCCAGACAAATCAGCCGTCTTTCCTGCTCTGTTCCTAAGTTTGTAAAGGTCTCCTCTCTCGTGACAAGCAGGGCGTTTTCCTGTAGCGCTTCCCCATGCTCCGATAAAAGAGCCTCTATAATTTGTATCGGTTTAATATTTCCTGCGCTGGAGGCATCCACCAGCATAAAAAAGCTGTCATCCTGCCATCTAAGCTCAAAGATACCAGGTCTTAAATCTATCTCACGCGTTCCCTTTTTCGTCTCCTTGGTAATGAGTATCTGCTTTTTATTCAAAAAAGCTGGTAATATAGCCGCTATATCCGTTCTGGGCTCTCTGCCGACGCGAAATCGCACGGTATAGGAAGCGGCGGCAACACTTGCCATAGCGTTGCCCGCTCCCTCGGGAAGAATTTTTACGGAAAGAATTTCAATACCGGGAACGCTTGCCCCATTCAGCCTGTCCTTCACATCCTCGCAAGAAATCAGGGAATTTACCTCAATATCCATATATTCTCCGTTACTTTCCAGTCCTACGCTTAAGGGCGCGGCAAAGGACATAATCTGATGAGGACTATAACCGTCGGTATAGGCGATATCAATTTCTGCCCTGCGAATTGCCTTCTGAAAAAAACGCATCACGTCCAAGTGGCCTATAAAGCGCACCGGTCCGTATTTTTTAAATTTAACTCTCAGCTTCATGGAACGCACCTCTTTCCTCCAAACATATTCCTCCGCCGAAGCGCATGGCGCCACAGCCCTGACATTTCAACCTGCAATTTTCGGAAATCTCTTCTCGTTGTGCCTTTATCCACTCTCGTTTTAAAAATTCCTTTGTTACGCCGCAATCTATAAAATCCCACGGGAAAATTTCATCAAGGCTGCGCTCTCTTGTAGTGTAGAAATCGGGGTCTATTCCACACTCTTCAAAGGTTTCAAGCCACTTGTCATTGTCAAAATACTCGCTCCACGCGTCATAATAGCAGCCCTTTTCATAAGCCTTGAGTATTACCTGAGAAAGCCTTCTGTCTCCCCGAGCCAGAATACCTTCTAAAACGCTTGCGTCCGCTTCATGCCAATTATATTTAATACTTTTTTGATTGAGCTGCTCCGTAATCGCCTTTTTGGTCTGATATGCCTTTTCCAAAAACTGCTCCTTGGTACACTGAGCGGCCCATTGGAAGGGGGTAAAGGGCTTAGGAACAAAAAAGGATGTGCTGCTTACGATTTGAACCTTGCCGTTTACGCGCTTTTCCTTGGGAACCACCTCAAAAAAGGCTGCCGCAATTTTGTTAGAAAGCTCTGCAATTCCTCTGATGTCCTCCTCCGTTTCTGTGGGAAGCCCTAACATAAAATAGAGCTTAACTCTTGTCCAGCCTCCCTCAAAAGCAAGGGCGGCGCCATGCAAAATGACTTCCTCGGTCAATCCCTTGTTGATAACATTTCTAAGTCTCTGGCTGCCTGCCTCCGGGGCAAACGTAAGGCTTGATTTTTTCACATCCTGTACCTTGCTCATCACATCCAAGGAAAAGGCGTCGATGCGAAGGGATGGCAGAGAAATATTAATGTGCTTTCGTCCGCACTCTTCCATCAAAAAATCTATCAGCTCCGGCAACCTGCTGTAATCGCTGGAGCTTAAGGAGCTTAAGGATATTTCCTCATGCCCTGTATTCTGAAGCATTTCCAAGGCATATTTTTTCAATGTGTCCACATCCCTCTCCCGCACCGGACGATAAAGCTGTCCTGCCTGACAGAAACGACATCCACGGATACAGCCTCTTTGAATTTCAAGCACTACCCTGTCCTGTGTGACCTTAATATATGGAACTACCGGTTTCATGGGATAATAGGTGTGGGTGACATCCATTTCTATTTCCTTGAGGATAGTCTGCGGAATTCCCTCTTCGGTAGGCAGAAAGGATTCAATGGTACCGTCCTCTTTGTAAGTCACTTTATAAAAACGCGGCACATAAATACCGGGAAGCCTTGCCGCACGGCGCAAAAATTCGTTCCTTCCCAGCCCCTGTTCCTTACATTGATTATAAAGGTTTAACAGCTCCCGATACCGTGTTTCACCCTCTCCGATATAAAACATATCGAAGAAAGCCGCAATAGGCTCAGGATTATAGCTGCAAGGTCCTCCTCCGATGACAATAGGAGAATCCTCTCCTCTCTGTTCAGAAAGCAGAGGAATCTGTGCGAGGTCAAGCACCTGTAGAATATTGGTGTAGCACATTTCATACTGAAGGGTAATACCCAAAAAGTCAAAATTCTTTACGGGCTCCTGCGATTCCAGCCCAAACAGAGGAATACGCTGCCTGCGCATGATACTATCCAAATCCAGCCATGGTGAATAAACGCGTTCACACCATACATCCTCCATGGAATTGAACATATCATATAAAATCTGAATGCCCAGATGAGACATGCCTATTTCATACACATCGGGAAAGCACATGGCAAAGCGGATCTTTACCTTTGACTTATCCTTTACTACGGCATTCACCTCGCTGCCGATATAACGCGCCGGTTTTTCTATTTTCATTAAAATGTCGTCAGACAATGCAAGTCGGTTACTCATAATAATCTCCGTTTACGTTTTATTCCCGCAGGCAATGAATCGAGCCGTCTGCCTGTGCGGGTTTTGTTTACCTATTAAATGCTGCAAGGGGTTATTTGCAGTAATCGTACTTAAGTATATCATAATCCGGCTTCCGACACAAAATAAATTTATATTGAACAAAAGGAAAGCTTTGTTCTAAATTATATGGCACGGCATATTTTATATTAAGTCCATGTACAAAAACCGCAGTCCTGATTCCTGCGGGCAGACCGCTTATATATTATGGCGACTGCCTTAAGGGTCGAATACTCCTCCCCTTAAGACGCTTCATTAATGCCACTGCCTGCGTCAGAGTATTTGACTCTAAAGGTTATGACTGTAGCTGAAGGGAAAGATTATGAGCGACACGACCGTTGAAAAAAAATTAGAATTGGTGCAGCAGATACGCTCCCAATATAATAAAAATCAATTTGACCTGTTAAACAGAGAGCAAATTTTGTATGGCAGAACAATGCCCAGAGAGAGCTCCTATACTTATGAAAATCCCGCAGAGGAAACCGAGCCTATAAGAAGTACCTTTAAGCTGCGGCTTTTTGCTGCGGGAATTTTGTTTGTACTTATCGTGGCGCTTGACGTCACGGGGAAAAGCCTTGCCGGGCTAAAAGCCCAGCAGATTTTTACTATCCTTGCAAAGGATTATGAACAAGAAATAAGCGCATGGGTACAGGCAAATAATGATTGAATGGTTACAGCCCTTTAACGATTTGCAAGCTCCGTTGTAATCTCCTCCCAGCTCACATCCTTTTCTACCATAAGAACCATCATATGATAGAGGAAGTCGCTGATTTCATATTTTACCTCATTGGAATTGGGATTCTTTGCCGCAATGACAATTTCGGTGGCTTCCTCTCCAAGCTTCTTTAAAATTTTATCAATTCCCTTGTCAAAAAGATAATTGGTATAAGACCCTTCCTTAGGATGCTGCTTCCTGTCCTTGATTACATGAAGCACATCCTCAAACACCTGCAGAGGATTTGCGCACTCCTCATAATCCTTTTTTGTTATTTCATTAAAAAAGCAGCTTCTTGCACCTGTGTGACATGCGGCTCCCACCTGAGAAACCTTTGCCAAAACAGTGTCCATATCACAGTCGGCAGTCAGGCTTTTTACATATTGGAAGTGTCCGCTGGTTGCGCCCTTTAACCATAACTCATTGCGGCTTCTGCTGTAATAAGTCATTTTGCCGGTTTTGATGGTCTGTTCGTAAGCTTCCTCATTCATATAAGCAACCATAAGCACTTCAAGAGTCTTATAATCCTGTACCACAACGGGAAGCATTCCGCCGTTATTCTTCTTGAAATCAGACCATTTATAAGCGGCCTTTAAGGTCTCCACCGGAATGTTATTTTCCTGACAAAGCTCCTTTAAAGAAAGAATTTCCTTGATATTATCATTAATGGTATTACCTGTCACGCCTAACACGCCCTCATAAGCAAAAATTTCTATCAGCTTATTTAAAGCTATCTGATTAATCTGTACAAAAAAGGGCAAATCCGTAACTGCCATAGTTTCTCTTATTTGATGGGGATTCATAAGAACCATAGAGGAAACATACTTTTCCAATAATTCCTTGTTTGCCCTTAAAATTTCCGGGTCATTGTAGGACACCAAAATCTTTTCTTTGCCAAATTTCAGGGAAACCTCCTCGGTAATGGAAATATTACTTTCCTTCTCGTAATCTAAAACCGCTTTTTTACAGCCTGCATAAAGTAATTTCTTAATGTCCTCCATGCGCTTTACATTGCCGGCGCCGATAACATCCATTTCCACACAGCCACAAATTTCCTTTAGGATATCCAAAGCCTTCTCATGCTCTTCATCCTCATGTGACATATCAAACACAATAAGCTCGTCTGCATTATGCTCGCTGTAATGTCTGGCAAGCCGGACAGGGTCGGTATCGACTATCGTGGTATTATTCAGGCTTTTTACGGCATGTTCTTGATATAAATAAATACAGGGTACAAATTTCTTGATTGTCATGCTCTTCCTCCATGCGGGAGCGTCTTTACGCGCAAATGTGTAGCCATCTCCTGCCCGTTTTGTTATAAAGCTCCCTTGGTACTGAGTACATCCGTGATTCTTTCGTCTATTCCCACAGCCATGTCAAGCGCCTTGGCAAACGCCTTGAACATTGCCTCTATCATATGGTGATTGTTTGTTCCCGAAAGCATTTTTATGTGCAGGTTCATGCCCGCGCTGTAGGAAACCGCATAAAAAAATTCCCGCACAAGCTCGGCGTCCAGATAGCCCACTCTGGGAACGGTCAGCTCGCATTCAAAATTAAGAAAGGGTCTGCCGCACAAATCAATAGCGCATAACGCAAGGGCGTCGTCCATGGGAAGGATAAAGTACCCATAACGGCGTATTCCCCTCTTGTCGCCTACCGCCTGAGCGATTGCCTGCCCCAAAACAATACCTGCGTCTTCCACGGTATGGTGCCCGTCCACCTGCAAATCCCCCGTTATTTTGCAACTCAAGTCAAAAAATCCATGCTTGGAAAAGCCCTCCAGCATATGGTCAAAAAAACCGATACCAGTATCAATCTCATATTTTCCGATTCCGTCTAAATTCAGCGTTACGGAAATATCCGTTTCTTTTGTCTTGCGCTCTACGGTAGCAATGCGTTCCATAAAATAAACCATACCTTTCTGTATTCCGACGCGTCGGTGCGCTAATCCTCAAATCTTACTTTAATACTGTTTGCGTGGGCGGTCAAGCCCTCGTTTTCGGCAAATAATTCAATTTTATTGTGAACTTTTTGCAGCGCTTCCTTGGAATAGGAAATAATGCTGGTCTTCTTAAGAAAATCGTCTACATTCACAGGGGAGAAAAACTTTGCCGTGCCGTTGGTGGGCAGAATGTGGTTAGGACCCGCAAAATAATCGCCCAAAGGCTCGGAGGAATACTCTCCGAGGAAAATAGCTCCTGCATTACGAATACGCGTCATAGTTTCAAAAGGATTCTTCGTCAAAATCTCCAAATGTTCGGAGGCAATTTCGTTCGCCGCTTCAACGGCTTCCTCCATATTTTCGGTAAGAAGTATGTACCCGTAATTGTCCAAGGATTTCCGGATAATTTCCCTGCGGGAAAGCTCCTCGGTAAAGCCGTCAACCTCCTTAGAAACCTGCTCGGCAAGCTCTCTTGAGGTAGTAATCAAAATGGCGCTCGCCAGCTCGTCATGCTCCGCCTGAGAGAGTAAGTCTGCGGCAACATAGCGGGGAGATGCGGTCTCGTCGGCAAGTACCAGAATTTCACTGGGCCCCGCGATGGAATCAATGCTTACATAGCCGTAGACGGCTTTTTTTGCCAACGCCACAAAAATATTGCCGGGTCCCGTGATTTTATCCACCTTCGGAACCGACCGGGTACCGAATGCCAGAGCGGCAATCGCCTGTGCGCCGCCCACCTTATAAATAGTATCAACCCCTGCAATATCGGCGGCAACCAGAGTACCGGGATTTATCCTGCCGTCGGCCGAGGGCGGCGTAGTCATAATAACCTCTCCCACTCCCGCCACCTTGGCAGGAATTACATTCATAAGAACGCTGGAGGGATATGCCGCTTTGCCGCCGGGAACATATACCCCGACCTTGGCTATAGGGGTTATTTTCATGCCTAAAATGGTGCCGTCCTCCTTTGCGTCAAACCAGCTGTTGCGCAGCTGCTTTAGATGAAAGGCGCGGATGTTCTCAGCAGACTCTTTTATAACTTCTATCAGCCCAGAATCAAGCCTCTTGTAAGCTTCTTCGATTTCCGCTCTGGTAACTTTAATGTTTTCGGCGGTCAAAGCGTACTTATCAAATTTTAACGTATAGTCAAATACCGCTTTATCACCGTTTTGTTTCACGCTTTTAATAATCTCGTTTACCGTATCCTCATATTGAGTATAATTATTAGGACTCCTCTTTAATAAATCGTCTAAAATGCTTTGCCTTGTTTCCTTGGATAATTCTATGATTCTCATTCTAATGCCTCCCTTGCCCGTTTTAATGAATGTCAATTAATAAATATCGAACTGCCCCGTAAGCTTGACACCTGTTCTGCTTACTGCGGGGATTTTAATTTCTCCGCCAGCTTCCGACGGATTTTTAATACCAAATCCTTGATTCTTTCCGTCTCCATCTGCATACTCACGGGATTGATAATCATCCGCGCAGACAGAGGACACACCTCCTCCAGCACAGTCAAGCCATTTTCACGCAGTGTAGAGCCGGTCTCCACAATATCCACAATCACATCGGAAAGCTCTACCAGCGGACCTAGCTCCACAGAACCGTTCAGCTTAATAATATCCACCGTCTGATGCTTCCTGTTATAGAAATATTCTTTGGCAATGTTAGGATATTTGCTTGCCACTCTGATTCGCTCATGATGCTGCAAAAGCTCTCTTGCAGCTTCCGGACCGCACACGCACATGCGGCATTTTCCGAAGCCTAAATCTATTACCTCATGGACATTACGGTTTTCCTCCAAAATAGTGTCCTTTCCCACCACGCCGATATCCGCGGCTCCCAGCTCCACATATGTGGGAACGTCGGGACCCTTCGCCAGAAAAAATCGAAGCTTAAGCTCCTCATTTACAAAAATCAGCTTGCGGGAGCTTTTATCCTTCATTTCCTCACAGGTAATTCCTATCTCCTCAAACAGCTCAAGGGTTTTGTGGGCAAGCCTGCCCTTACCCAGAGCAAAGGTCAAATATCTTTCTTCCTTCATAATTCTCACCAAGTCTCATTTCACCTTTCCGCTTAAGCAATCCCCAGCTTCCTCTAAGAGCAGCTCCACGGCAATTCCCTGACTGCGCAGAGCCCTTGCCTCTGCCAGCTTCTTCGTAAAATCAGCCATATCCCCCTGCTTATAGGTAAGCTGTTTCTTTTTATCGGGTAGCGGGATTTCGATTTTCTGTCTGGACAACGCCTCTAAAATATCGTCGATTACAAGCACAAAGCCCACTGCGGGAGCCTCCTTGCCGAAATAACTCAAAAGGGAATTGTATCTTCCGCCGGTCACCACAGCGTTTCCCACGCCGTAGGTATATGCCTTAAAGATAATGCCTGTATAATATTTATATTTACTCAGCATTCCAAGGTCAAAGGATATGTAAGACTCCGCTCCGTATAGCTTTAACACCTCGTACAGCCTCTCAAGACGCTCTATTGCCGCCTGTGAGCGGGGATTTTTTACCATGGCTTTCGCCTCCGGCAGGGAAAACATATTGCCGAACATATCCGCAACCTTTAACAAAATACTGCGATATGGCTCCGCAACCCCTCTCTCGCTTAAAAGCTCTTCCGTGGCAAAATAATTCTTACCGGAAATACAGGCTCGCAAATCAAGCTCAGTCTCCTCGTCAAGCCCCGCCTCCTCGCAAAGACCTTTGAAATATTCCACCTCTCCTATGCTGACCTGAAAGCTTGTAAGCCCGATGCCCTTTAAGGATTCTATGACCAGACTAATCATCTCTGCATCCGCTTCCACGCCGGAATCGTTAATCAGCTCCACGCCCATCTGCGTCACTTCCTTTAGCTTTCCCTGTAAGCTGGAGGTGTTTGTAAAGGTATTGCCTATATAGTTAAGACGGATAGGCGCCTTTTCCTCCATAAAATATTTACCCACGCAGCGGGCGATGGACGGGGTAAAATCAGGGCGCAGCACCAAGGTATTTCCCTCCTTGTCAAAGAATTTGTAAAGCTCCTTGCTGGGGGTGGTTCCTATCTCCTTGGAAAAAACATCGAAAAACTCAAAAGTGGGCGTCTGAATATCCTCGTATCCATAGCTGCTTATGATTTCATGCACTTTATTTTCCACATATAATTTTCGGGCATATTCCCTGCCGTAAATATCTCTCACGCCCTCCGGCGTATGTAATAATTTCTTACTCATAATAAGGGGCAAAATCCTTTCTTGCTTTAGTGAGGTAATGTGCTACCATGCTATCAAACTAAACTATTTAGTAAATATATCAAAAGAACGAGACGATGTCAAGTCAATCATTCCTGTCCTCCAAATCTTTTTTTAAAATATCAAGGTAAGGCACCAAAATACCATGCTTTTTAGGTATCACATATTCGGGGTTCAGTTCCTCGTAACGAAAGCTTTTTCTGCCCCCTTCCTTTGAACGGTTCCAAAAATACAAAAGCATCTCATAGGGCAGATAATACAAAATATCCTTGTGAGTGTAATAAATGAGAAAAAAAGCGATGCCCCCCTGCGCCTCAAATTTCCCCATAAAGCCCACCTGATGCTCATGAATATTCTGTAGGGAAAAGGTGTCTGTGGCGCATTCCTTAGCGTCAAAGCATACCGGAATCCCCTGCACGGCGCCGATATAATCCACCGTGCTCTTTTGTTCAAAATAGGCAAGGGTAATCTGGCGATGCTCCTTATCTATCTTGATGGGGGTGATAGGGGTAGGGATTTTCTGAATCAGGGCAAGCCCGCTTTCCGCATATTTATCGTTTGTTCTGTTAATCATGTCCTCCAGGGTGGAGCCCCGAAGACCTCTGGAGTTCCATGTAGCCATAGTTTTCTCCCCGATATGTCCGTTCTAAAATTTGATATGTCCGATTTTTCTTATTCTTTCAACAGCATGTGAGCTTGCAGTATGATAAATTATCTTAAGTGTTGAAAGCCCGTGGAACCTCTTACGCTTTAATATAATATTAGCGTCAAAGCCTTAGTGATTTTTGTATTTCCGTAAAAAATTCAGGACAAGGCGCCGTAATAATCCGGTCGCGCAAGGGCGCAAGGACGCCGCTTTCCTTCGGAAATTCCACGCGGTAAGCGTGCAAAAGCTGATTTCGCAGCCCGAAGCGCTCCATGAAAAGCTGATTTTGCTTTCTGCTTCCATATTTATTATCGCCAATCAGCGGATGTCCGATATGGGCAAGGTGGGCGCGAATCTGGTGCGTTTTTCCGGTAATCAGCTCTATCTCCAGAAGGGTAAAGCTGATGCCGCCTTCCTGACGGCAGCTCTTTATGGGGCGGCATTTCGTGTGAATAAAATCACCGTTTTTTTCCTGCCCCCAAATCACCTCCGGCATAATACGCACCTTATTTGAGGCGTTATCCTTTATCAGGTATCCTTTCAAGTCCGCGCTTTCGGAAAGGACACCCGCGCATATGGTACGGTAAAACTTCCGCAGGGTCCGTTCCTTTATGGCATGGCTAAGCGCCTGCGTGCCGGCAAGCGATTTTCCGCATAATACAATTCCGCTGGTATTGCGGTCCAAACGATTGCAGACGGATGGATGAAAGCTTCTTAGCTCCTCTTCTGTTATGGCTTTAGAGGTTAGCAGATAGCCCACCAGCCATTCGTTCAGGCTAAGGTCGCCGGGCGCCGCCTTCTGCGTAAGCACGCCTACAGGCTTGTCCAACGCCACAATATTTTCATCCTCATACAAAACATGAATATCAGAAAGCTTCTTATAGGCAAGACTGTATTCTGCCAAACCGTCCGCCCGCAGAGGGCTGCTTGATGCTGCCGCCGGCTTTCGGGCTGGCTGTTCGGAAGCTGCATGCTTGGAGGCCTCATATTGCTGTTCCGCAAATTCCTGCCCTCTAAACTTAAAAAAGGTTTCCTCGGAAAAAAAGAATTTCACCTCGTCGCCAAGGGAAAGAATCTCCTTCCCCTCTGCCTTTTTGCCATTTAAGGTAATATTCTTCTTCCGAAGCATTTTATAGAGAAAGCTTGTGCCTGCCTCCTGCAGGTATTTATGCAAAAATTTGTCAAGACGCTGCCCCGCCTGATTTTTGCCGATAATTACTGACTGCATTACTGATTCCTCCGGGGTGTCCGCACTTAATCACTTGATACCATGTATTATTATAATTACGGACATATTTATATCCTGCCGCTATGATGCAACGCCGGACGCTTATCCTTAATCATAGTGTATCCCTCACCATTATCACCGTACTGATTATTACAATGACCAATGCTCCATATTACACAAGAAAATTTTCCGACTTAAAATTACTGTAGTATCTGCCCCTCTCAGCCGTAAATTTCAAGACACAATAATCGGGGTCGGTTACGCCCTCCTTATAATACATGGTGTCGCCGGTCTGCCAAATACGCCGCTTTGCCTCGGGCGTTTCTAGCACCTCCACCGTACCTATCAGGCTGACGCCGCGGAAAAAACGCCTATCCACAAAATAGACGCTTGCCTTATTGTTTTCACGAAAAAATTTAACCTTGTCGGAGGATGTGTTAGTAGAAAACCATAAGGTTTTTATTCCCTCCCGTTCCCTTGGCTTCAGCATTGCTTTTGTAATGGGATAGCCTTCATTGTCAACGTAACTGATAAAACTTGTACGTGCCTTGTCAATCATTTTTCCGATAGTTTCCTCTGGGCAGCGCATCATAATACCCCTCCGTTCCTAACCGTTTAATATAACAACTCACAAAATCTCTATGCAGATTAATGTATTCTTCATCCTATTTTTATCAATACTAATATTATTATAGTTTTGTTTTAATGGCAATTGGAGACCTTACTTGCAAGAAATCCATCACAACAATATTCAGACTTACAAGCTGACGCTTTTCAATGTATTAAGAATACCTTCTGTATTTCCTTCTTCCGCCGCAAGGGCTTTCAACTGCTTTAAACGTTCCGTATATTTATCTAAATCGCTAAAAATTTTCACAGAGGTATCGCGAAAATTATCTGCCTTTAATATGCCGTCAATATGCTTGTAAAAAGCCTGTTCATCAAATTTGTCATCCTGCGTATAGCCGCAAATAGTATTGCCTTTCACCGCGATATGAGAAACCTGAAAATTCTTGTCATAGGAAGTAAAGACCATATCATAAAGAACGTCCAGACCTTTGCTCTGCTGCTTAATTTTGTCCGCCGCTTCTTCGCTGCAGCCTGAATACCGTAAAAACATAATCATCCCCACTGCACTTTTGCAGGCGGGCAGACAGCCTAACACAGCTACCACGGTAAGCAGATTCAAACGGCTTTTCGTGGCAATCCAACCGGCCGCAAGCAAGGAAAGGGAAATGGCAAAGTATAAAACGGTACGCATAATTTCGTACTTTTTTTGTGTCTTTAGATAATTGCGCGTTCCCTTATATTTTTCTGTGGAAAACATTCTTAATATTTGCATTACAAAGCTCCGTTTCTGTCATCTGACCCAGTATTATTAGTTCTTCTCCTGCCAATATACCTGCATACCTTGTGTTTATATTCCAGATATTCCTTGTCAAATACTTCGACAAGATACTTCTCCTCCTGCAAGATTTGCAAATGCAGCATACTTATGGCAAATACCGAAAAAAACAGCAGCCCCCAGTTAAAGAACAGACAGAGTATCCCCAAATAGACACAATCAAATCCCAAAAACGCCGGATTTCTGCTGATTTGATAAATCCCTCTTGTCACCATTTCCGTCTTATCCTCCGCAGCAAGTCCCGCTCTCCAGCTATCCTTCATGGTGGCAACTGCAACGGTAAAGATAACATCTCCTGCGATTCCCAATAGAAAGCCTAAAATAATGACGAATAAAGGAAGCTTAGGACGGGCAACAAAAATGCTGGCAACTTCAACTAAAACAACAGAGTAGGTTGCTATCTTCAAAACTAGTTCCGTATAATATACCTTATCTCTATGTCTGCCCCTTGCAATCTGATCCGTCCGTATACCCTTCCGTCTTTGCATTATCATTTTACCTAGATAAACGGTATAAAATATGAGTAGAATCAATATTCCTATTAACTTCATACAAGCTTCCCCACATCGTCAAAAGTCTACATGCTCTCATTCAGCAAAAAATGAAAGCCTTCATTGAAAACGGCATCCATACCTACGGCGCTTGGCATATGTCCGCTGTCTTTTACTGATATACATTTTAAATTTTCGTTTCCTGCTTCCTTCACAAAATGAGAAATCATCCTTGTGGAGGTTACAATATCCTTTTCTCCCTGCAAAATCAAATAGGGAACCTTTGTTTCTTTTAAAGCTTCCGAGAGGTCAAGGCTTATCAGCTGAGAAAATAAGGACCTGTTTTTCCGGTAACCGTTTATAACGATTGCCTTAAAATCCGCAAAAGAATAATCGGGGCCGGTCATCAGTCCTTTCATAATACTTCCTATCGGCAGCTTCCCTCCGCCTTTCGCCTGATAGCCCTCCGTATATTTTCTAATCCAACCAGCCATCTGCTTAAATTCCTCAAAAGAGGGAGAATCCGACTTCATGATTAAAGAAAGCTTTTCTTTATATTTTTCGGGCATGGGAGAATTTTTTAATGACTCAAAAACCTCCTCATTAAAAAAGAGCTGCTTTAATACCTGCCCATAGACCACTACTCTGTTTATCAGCTCAGGAACTGCCAAGACAGCCCTTGCGGCGAGGACGCTTCCCCATGAAACCGCAAAAATATTGAAGTTGATACCTTGATAATCCTTCTTAAGCTGCTCTATCAGCTGAACAGTCATACTGACAAAGGTGTCAACCGAAAAGCTGTCGTCTATGGAACAATGATTGATTCCACAGCCTAACTGATCCCAATATACCATAGTAAACTTTTCGGTTATCTCAGGAAACATCCCACGACACCCCGCGCAAAAAGGAATAGGGGTTCCGGGGCCCCCATGCAAAAAGAGAATCATGGGATTGTTCCGTTTTCTACCCTCAATCAGAACCTTTTGCGGATAACCGCTTAAAGTGTAGGTCTTTAATTCTGAGATTTCATTTGAAGCAATAATTGCCTGCCGCTTTTTATTCATGGAAGCTTCTCCTTTGAGCACATTTAACAATCGCTAACACCATTTGCCCGGAATTCTGAGGAAATAATCATTATTTTCTATAAAACCTATCTTTTTGTAAAAATCCTTTGCTTTATCTGTCTGTACCGACCATTCCGAGCTTTCACAAGCGTTCCTGCATCTTTGCACCAGCTCTTTTCCGATACCATATCCCTGAAACTTTGGCAAAACAGCCAAATCCAAAATAATAGAGCGAAAGTGTAAGTCACTGAGAACCCTTACGCAGCCCACTAATTTCCCGTCCACCCATGCCGAAAATACAAATGTCGAATTCAGAAAACCTATATTAAAATTTTTCAGCATATCTGGTGTTGTTTGTGCCTTAGAAGTCCAACCTACCGCAAGAAACAGCTCATACAGCTCATCACAGGGTAAATCCTTTATGCTTTTATATTCTACATTCATTTTTATAATAACCTCCTCACAAATCTATGATTTCAGAAAAGCGGTATCCAGTACCTCTAATAAATTGCCCACAGAAATCACCCCCTCCGGAATCTGTCTGCCGCCGCGGTTGACCCAGACGGCGCTAATGCCCACGGCTGCGGCTCCTTCAATATCGCTGCCCAAGGAATCGCCGATATGCACCACTTGTTCGGCAGAAAATCCCGTACTGTTTAGCGCCAATTCAAACAACTCTTTTCTTGGCTTGTAAGATTTGGCGTCCTCACTTGTAAATATTTCCGCAGGCTCTAATCCGTGATAGGCAGCGGCATTTAAAATATCGGCCCTGTCAATATTTGATACAATATAAACAGGCACCGGGCACAATGCAAGGAACTGTTTTGATTCTTCAAAAATAGGAGGCTTTATCCAGTGTTTAAACATCATTTCGCTTAATTTTTCCGCATTGGCAGATGAATGGAAGTATTGGATGGTTTTACTTAACGATTGGTATTCCAATTCTCTTTGCGTCTTAAAATTATTTCCATACGCCGCAAGAAATGCCGTTTGGAACTCATTCCACCAATAAGAGCCTATCTCAGATTTATCTTTAACTGTGCCCGTATCAAATATTTCTTGGGAAACTTTTTGGATAACTTCTCCATCCTCGTGTACAACTGTACCATAAAAATCTATAAAAACTGCTTTTACCATTTAAAAATTCCCTTCCTCAATTTCTCAAGCATCTCCTATAACGGCTTATGACATGAGGTATTCCTCTTTAAGTATAGCGTAATTCAGCCTGTCATGCATTTCTGCATTAAGATAGACGGACTTCCGTTCCCTTCCCTCCAGCGCAAACCCGCATTTTTCAAGCGACCTTTGGGCGCCGATGTTTACATCTAATGTATTGGCGGTTATCCGTTCCAGCCCTAAATATTGAAAGCCATAATGCAGCATTAATTTTAACGCCTGCTGTCCGTAACCCTTAGAACGATTCTCAAGCTTGGCAATTCCCATTCCTATGCTGCATTTCCGGTTGACCCTGTCAATATTCTGCAAAGCCACGTCGCCTATCACGCTGCCGTTGTTCAAAAAAATTCCCAGACGAACGTTTACATCTCCCTGAAGCTTTTGGATTTCATCAAACCAGCCTGCCGCCTTCTCATCCGAGTGACCGATATTCAATTCTTCCGTAGGATTGTCAAAATCATATTCAAAATCATTCCATAGAGCTTTGCAATGGTCGCGCTCCAAGAGCGCCAAGTAAATATCGTTTCCCTGTAATTTTAACATATGTCCTCCTTCTCCGATTTTTCTTGAGCTATTCAGAATTCAGGAATGCAGCTGCGCTCCACTTTATCCAAGCATTTCAAGAGCCAACTCTTGTTTTTTCATCACTTTACCCTCATAAGTAATCTGAAAAGCCCTTGCATCCTCCCTTGCACGTATATAAGAAATCCTTCCGCTATTTTCAACAAACGCAGTTTCACTATCCATAGCCAATCCTGACAGACGTGTCTCTTTCAACATTTCGTCAAAGCTGTCTCTTCCCCCTTCATTGTAATGAGGACAAAATGCAATATAGTCTTCCGCATCGCCGCTTGCTGGCCGCCATCCCGCTATGGGCAATGTGGTAATTATATCATCTATAAGGATTTTTAGCAAATTTGAAAGTGATAAAATTCATAGCTTATTCACCCCTTCAACACTGTCATTGCCTTCAGCAGCGCTCCATGTGGCATAAGCTTTGCAAGCACACCGAAAGCCTGAATGGGCAGGCTGCAGACGGACATGGCACGCTTACGGTAGGAATCCCGAAGAGCCAAAGAAACCACCCGTCCGGGCTTCACCATCGTGTATTTTTTGATAGACAGGGTGGTTCCGGTTTTTTCCGCGATATCGAAAAACGGAGTGTCCACAGGGCCCGGACAAACTGCGGTGACATAAATACCCTTTCCCTTTAATTCTTCCCTCAAGGCTCTGGAAAAGCTAAGCACATAGGACTTCGTCGCCGCATAAACCGCAAAATCAAGCTGCGGAAGAAACGCGGCGCTTGAGGCCAGCTGAATGATACGACTGTTTTTCTGCATATATGGTATGATTCGGTGCGTAATATTGGTAAGAGCCTCGCAGTTTAACCGAATCATGCCAAGCGCCTCCTCCCTGTCCTGTCCGGCAAAAGGGCCCATTAACCCATATCCGGCACAGTTTATCAGCATACAGACCTTTGCCTCCTTCTCCGTAAGCGTGTCCTCCAAGCGCTCTAACTGGGCGTCCTTGGTTATATCCATAGCAAGGATTCTGGTGGAATGCTTCATCTCCTTTGCAAGCTCCTTCAGCCTGTCCTTGCTTCTGGCAATCAGCCAAAACTCATCTATATTGGTAAAATACTCATCCATTTGAAGGGCAAATTCCCTGCCGATACCGGAGGAGGCTCCGGTAATAATCACAATTTTCATAGATTCCCTCTTTTCTGCGCTGCTGTTTTGTATATATGAAGTTTGATCGCAGCGCGGACACAAACCCACAATATATCATAATTTCGTGCGTTTCAGAGCACCTTAAGTCAGAATTGAAAACACGCCCTTTCGTTTCAAAATTTACCATCCTTAAGGTATAGTTCATTTTTTCAGCCCTTCTTCTTGTGTATGTTCCGAATTGTCTTTTTCTTGCAGGGATACTCTTTTTCCCGGAGATTTGCTGATTTTTGTCTACTGTTGCCTTTATAGGATGCATACTTCTCTCCTGCAATCCTTTTGGGGCGTATAAGACATTTTTTGTCAAAGCCAATTAAGTCCGTTCGCCCCGCCTTTGTAAGCGCTTCATATACGAGATCATAATTCTTAGGATTCCGGTACTGGATAAGCGCGCGCTGCATAGCCTTCTCATGGGGATTGCGGCATACATAGACATGCTTCATATCTCTCGGGTCAAGCCCTGTATAGTACATAACCGTGGACAGAGTAGAGGGCGTCGGATAAAAATCCTGCACCTGTTCGGGCATATAGCCCAAATCTCTTAAGTATTCCGCCAGCTCTATCGCTTCCTTCAGTGTGGAGCCCGGATGCGAGCTCATTAGGTAAGGAACAAGAAACTGGTTTTTGCATAGTTCTCGGTTCAGCTTATTGTACTTTGCCACAAAGCGCTGGTACACGGAATTCTTTGGTTTTCCCAAAAGCCGCAGTACGGAATCGGAAATATGCTCCGGCGCCACCTTAAGCTGTCCGCTCACATGATGCTCCACAAGCTCCTTAAAAAAAGTACCATCGGCATCCTCTAAAAGGTAATCAAAGCGTATACCGGAACGTATAAACACCTTTTTCACTCCCGGAAGAGCGCGCAGCTTCCTTAGAAGCGCCAGATAATCCGAGTGGTCGGCTTTCAGGTTTCGGCAGGGCTCAGGAAAAAGGCACTGTTTGTTTTTACATACTCCGTGAGTAAGCTGTTTTTCGCAGGAGGGCTGCCTGAAATTGGCGGTGGGACCTCCTACATCATGGATATACCCCTTGAAATCAGGGTCTTTTATTAAAAGCGCTGCCTCCCTTAAAATGGATTCATGGCTTCGTACCTGAATTGTTCTGCCCTGATGAAAGGTAAGGGCACAGAAGCTGCAGCCCCCAAAGCACCCTCTGTTGCTTATCAGGGAGAATTTTATTTCTGCTATCGCGGGTACCCCGCCCTTCTCCTCATAAGAAGGATGATAGGTACGCATATAGGGAAGGTCGTATACCGCATCCATCTCCTGCGTTGTGAGGGGCGGCTGCGGCGGATTCTGCACCACATAAACGCCGCCCGGATAAGGCTCTATTAGCGGTTTGCCGGTACAGAAATCCGTATTTTGATATTGGACGAAAAAGCTTTCGGCATATTTAGCCTTATCCGCCTTCATCTCCTCGTAGGAGGGAAGTAAAATTCCCTCATATATACCGGAAATATCCTTTGTCTTATAAACCGTTCCTTGAATAAAGGATATATCCCTCACCGAAATACCGCTGTTTAAGGCGTCCGCTATTTCCACAATAGACTTCTCTCCCATTCCGTAGGAAATCAAATCCGCCTGACTGTCCAAGAGAACGGAGCGTTTAAAGCTGTCCGTCCAATAATCATAATGCGCCATCCTTCTCAGGCTTGCCTCAATACCGCCGATAATAATAGGCGTTTCGCGATATGTTTTACGAATCAGATTGCCGTAGACAACCGTGGCGTGGTCAGGGCGAAGCCCCGTTTTTCCCCCGGGTGTATAAGCGTCCGCGGCCCGTCGTTTTTTGGAGACAGAATAGTGATTTACGCAGCTGTCCATATTGCCCGCCGCAACGAGGAATGCAAGGCGAGGCTTTCCCAAAACGGCGATACCCTCCTCATCCCTCCAATCGGGCTGGGAAATAATTCCCACACTATAACCATGCGCCTCCAAAATTCTGCTGATAATGGCATGACCGAAGGACGGATGATCCACATAGGCGTCACCGATAACATATACAAAATCCAGCTGCCGTATTCCAAGAGCTGACATATCCTCCCTCGAAACAGGCAAAAATCCATTACACAAAATGATTAACCCTCGCTTCCGAAACCGTAAAAATCTTCAATATAATAATCCGATAACTCTATTTTAGCCTTCCTGCACGAAACAGAATATTCATCCTCCACCGCGCAGACCTCCATTCCCGCATTCTTGCCTGCCTGTATTCCGGGAATAATATCTTCAAATACAAGACATCGCCCGGGAGGTACAGAGAGCCTTTCCGCCACGGCAAGATAAATATCAGGAGCAGGCTTTCCTTTGTTGACGTCACAGCCCGTCATAATACAGGAAAAGTAATCCCTAAGCTTATGTACCTTTGCCACATTTTCCACTAACTCCCTTGAATTGCTGGTAGCAATACCCAGCTTGATATCCCGCCTTTTACACTCATTCAAAAATTCGGGTATCCCCGGCTTAAGAGGAACCTCGTTCATATATTTATCCCATGCCATTCTGTTCCAGTCCTCTTTCATCCGTTCAATGGAATCCGGGATAGGAAAACGCTTTTTAAAATAATCGGCCGTCTCGCTAAAGCTCATACCCTCAATTCTAGACTGCAAGTCCTCCGGCAGAGGGATTCCGAACCTGCCCAAATATTCTATATCAATCTCCCTCCACATCCACATGGAATCCACAAGAGAACCGTCCAAATCAAATATTACTGCCTTTTTTCCGTGAAGCATTTTTCTTTTATTGCTTTTATCCGTAAATTTCTTATTTTCTATACTCATATAATAGTGCCACCTCTTGTTCCGTCAATTCCCTGTACGCTCCGGCGGGAAGCTTTTCGTCTAAAGAAAGCGGGCCGAAGGAAAGTCGCTTTAGCGTAAGAACCCGGTTGTCCACCGCCTGAAGCATCCGCTTTACCTGATGAAATTTCCCCTCCCGTATAGTGAGAGTGATCTGACTGTCGGATAAGATTTCTACCCTTGCCGGCAGAGTCCGTCTATCCTCGCCTATATCCACCCCCTGCTCCAAGGCTTCCGCCTGTCCGGGCAAAAGCGGCTTTTCAATCCCTACCAGATAGGTCTTATTCACATGTCTTTTGGGAGAAAGCATGGCGTGGGCAAGCTCTCCGTCATTGGTGATCAGAAGAAGGCCCTCCGTATCCTTATCCAGACGCCCCACAGGAAACAGCTCCTTCTTTTGCGCCAAGGTAATTAGATCTAATACCGTCTTGCAGGTATTATCCCGGGTAGCGCTCACCACCCCCGCCGGTTTGTTCAACATATAATAGACAAAGCGCTTATAAAAAAGAGCTTCTCCCCGTAAGGCAATCCTGTCCTTATTTGCATCTATCTTCTGCTCCGGCTTTATCGCCGGCAGGGAATTAACGGTTACAAGCCCCTTTCGGATATACTCCTTTACCTGACTGCGGCTTCCGATATTTAATTCACATAAAAATTTGTCCAAACGCATGAAAAATTAGCCAACCTCATATATTAGTGAAAAGAAAAGCATGCTCAAGCAATGAAACGACTATCTATAAAAATCCTTTATACCATTTTCTTTATTATACTTACGATTTGTATTTTGACCCATTCCCAGATAAGCCTATACTATGCATTTAACGGTTTGGAGCTTTGGTATACAAAAATGATACCTGCCCTGCTTCCGTTTATGATTCTGTCCGGTATCATGGTGCGCCTTCATCTGACGGAAAGCTTTTCCACCGTACTCTACCCTATTGTGCGTCCTGTATTCCGGGTCTCAAAAAATGTGTGCTACGCCATGATTATGGGCTTCCTGTGCGGTTTTCCCATGGGTGCAAAAACGGTTTACGAATTATATTCCAGACAAATGATAAGCAGGCGGGAGGCTGAGTATCTCCTTGCTTTTAACAACAATATAGGACCTGTCTATTTCTGTAGCTTTGTTCTTCCACTTTTGCATAGACGAATGGTGCTGCCCTATGTGTTCGGTATGTACGGTATACCTCTTATATACGGCTTATTCCTGCGCTACAGCCTTTTTCGCGACCTGACGGCGCGCCCTCCCTTTATCGGCTCCCAAGCATCTAAAACCGCCGGCGGTAAAGTTTCTGCCCCTGCGGGCTCGGGAAGCCTTTTATACGAGATAGACGATGCGATTCAGGGCGCCGTGCAAAGCATTTTAAGCTTGGGCGGTTACATGATTCTTTTTAATCTCCTGAATGTACTGCCCCACATTCTACATAACGGTCCCGCCGTTTTACTGGCGCCATTATTTGAAATTACGGGAGGAATCAGCATGTTAAAGCAGCGGCTTCCGCTGTATACGCTTTTACTTTTACCCTTTGGGGGCTTTTCCTGCATTGCGCAGACCTACAGCTGCATAAAAAACACTCCACTGTCTATCAGCAGCTATACCTTACATAAAATCGCCCTAATGCTGCTCACGGCTGTGTATTATCTGGGCTGGCTGCTTTTCTTTCCCGAGTCCTTTATGCGCTGAAAACGTTTCTTTTTACGCCTGCGATAGCTTATGCTTTGGGAAATCAGTATAACGATAAACAGAATAAGCACAAAAATAAGGCATATTTTTAAAAAGCTTAAGAAGCTCGGCTCATCCGGTTCCTTTTCCTTTGCGCCTGCGTTTGCCGGCAGAAAGGTTTGGGTTCCGGGAAGATTTTTTTCTTCCTTAGCGGAATCCAAAACGTTTTTAGTGTCGCCGCCGTTTAGCGCGCCTTTGTTTTCCTCCTGCTTTGCATCCTCCCCGTAACGGAAAATTTCGGAGATGAGAAGCGGCTTACTCTCCGTGCAGACATCAAACATATTGTAGGCGCGCACAATAATATTTGCCTGTGTTCCCGACGGAATCTGTATATCCAGAGTAAATATATCCTGATAGCTTCCTGCTAAGGCATTGCTCTCTGGCCACGGCTGCAGAGAGCTGTAGGTCACCCCCGAATCAATACTGTAATCATAGTAAATCAGCGGGCTGTCATAATCCGCCGCCGTCACCTGAACGGAAACGGTTCCCGTTTCTTCTTTTGTAGCCATAAGCTTAAGCGTGCATATATCAGGAGGAGTTTCGTCCTTCAAGGAGCTTTGGACACAAACCCTCTCGTCCGCCTTTGCAAGCCCTTGAGCGTTATCACTGTAATCCACGCCCAAGACGGAACTTTTTAATCCGAAATATTTTGCTACGGAAAGTGCGTCTGCCCTTCCAAATGCAATCAAGTCCTCCTCCTCGTCGCAAAAGGAAACATCCCTTGCTTCGTCCACATGGCAATGCTCAATAATTACTGCCGGAACAGACAACGCCACTGATTCCCTGATAATTCCATAATAATCCGTTCCCCTGTCATTCAGTCTTGTCTTGACGCCTCTTAAAAAAAGACCCATATCCTGCATTGTAAGCAGCTGTTCACAGCCAAACTGATAGCCGTAGGCATTATAGGGAGGCTCGGCCGATATCCAAACCTCGGTACCGAACAAATTATGATTTACCGAGGCATTGTAATGTATGCTGAAGAGAAAATCCGCATTTACCGCAGCGGCAAGCTCCGCCCTTGCCTTCAACGTCAAATCAATATCCTCCGTGCGGGTCATATAAACCTCCACATTGTCATAAAGACAAAGCTCATCATACATCGCCTGCGCGGTTTTTAAGGTCATGGACTTTTCCTGAAAACCATTTTCTATGGTTCCCTCATTTTCCCCACCATGACCGGGATCAATTACAATCACAACCTTATCGTTCAAGGGCTGTACCCGCGGCGCCGCCAATACCGGAATATCCCATACAAGCCATACGCTCAAAAGTGCACAAAACAAAAGCGCCAGTAATCTTGCCGTTGCAATATGCTGTTTTATGTTCTTTAAATTAAATAAAATAATCTGAATCACTACTCCTATTGAAACACAAACCAGCTTTCTTTTGAAAACTGGTTTGCCGTTTATCTCTATTCTATGAAATGATATTTAATTTGTCGGACCCCGCCGCTCCACTGTCTAAATCAGTTACCTCTATGTCCTCAGCCGGATGGAGCTCGTTGCGGTTGGACTGGATAATATCCTTATACTGATTCAATGAACCGATTAAGCTATCATAGTTGGACATTGCCGACTGTGTGGAAGCAACAATAATATTTTCCAAATGAGCCAGCATATCGTCCATATATTGCATTGCGGCGGCGCGCACATTATTTGCCTCCATGGTGGCATTGTCCAGAATCTCCTGAGCCTGACGGCTTGCCATAGTGACAACCTCATTTGCCTGCGCATATGCCTGCTGCATAATTTCATGCTCATTGATCAGCTGATTGGTATGCACTGTTGCTTCATTGATCAAAGCCTCCGCCTTGGAGCGCGCGTCCTCTAAAATTGCTTCCTTATTGCTGATTATTTTTTGATAACGCTTAATCTCATCAGGCGTTTTCATACGCAGCTCACGCAAAAGCTCATCCATCATATCCTTGTTTACAATAATTTCTGTATTGGACATAAATTTGGGCTTACAGCTCTCGACATACTCTTCTATCTCATCGATCAATTGCTCAATTCTGCTACTCATTTAGAAATCTCCTTATGTTAGATGCTTTAAATTATACTTCTCGTAAATCAGCTTTGCAACAAAATCAGGCACACATTGGCTGATATCACCGCCAAAGCTGGCAATTTCTTTAACACTGGAAGAACTTAAATAGGCATATTCCAAGCTGGTAGTTAAAAAGACCGTATCAAGCCGCCCCTCCGAAAGCTTTTTGTTGGTCTGGGCAATCTGCAGCTCATACTCAAAATCCGTTATGGCGCGCAATCCCCTCACGGCAATATGTAATTCGTTTTCGGCGGCATAATTAATCAAAAGGCCGCTAAAGCTGTCCACCTGTACATTAGGAATATTCTTTGTAGCCTCTCTTAGTATATTAACACGTTCGTCCACAGAAAACAACGGTGTCTTTTCTTTATTGTTGAGGACACTAACGGTTAATTCGTCAAAAATTTCGGCAGCACGTTTAATTATGTCCAAGTGTCCGAATGTTACAGGGTCAAAGCTGCCGGGGTATACTGCTCTTTTCATATACTCGCTCCATCTGCGCAAATAACCGCGCCCGTGAAAAAATTTAACAAAGAACCCTCTCTTTCAAGCAAAATCCCTGATTATGCAGGGATTTTGTATAAAAATACATGCTTGTTATTCTTATATTTTTTCTCTTTATGGAGGGAGTAACCATATTCTTCCACATAAGAAAAATCCGTCTGCAGCGAGGCTTCCACAATAATCAGCGTGTCCTCCGTCACATATTTCATACCGCGTAAAAGGCTTAAAGCCCTCTTTTCATACTCCTCGCCATAGGGAGGATCCATAAAAATCACGTCAACCTGCTTTTCATATATACTGTTCAAGCCTGCGAGCGCATCCTGCTTTAATACTATAGCACGGTCCAGAAATTTCGTAAATGTCAGGTTTTGTTCGATACAGGAAAGCGCCTTGGATGAATTCTCCATAAAATAAGCTTTTCTGGCGCCCCGGCTCAACGCTTCTATACCAATGCCTCCGCTGCCGCTAAACATATCAACGAAAACACATCCCGGTATATATATCTGCAGCATATTGAATAATGTCTCCTTAATTCTGTCGGCAGTAGGTCTGGTGTCCATACCGTCGGGTGTCTTCAATGGAAGACTGCGTGCCGTTCCTGCTATTACTCTCATTTTTGTATTTCCCTTTCTTTTTAAACCCGAATTTTGGTACCCTTACCGTCTCGTTTCGCGGGCTTTAAATTATTCAACACAATTTTTTTGTTTTTATAATCAATTACCGCTTCCACTGCGTTCTGGGTATAATACACATTTTCAATACTGTCTTTTTCTCCCAGCTTCATGCCCCTGACACCGATAGCCCCCTTTTTCTTCTCGGGAATTTCCTCAATGGGAAAACGAAGAAAATAACCTTCCTTGGATTGAAGGACAATATTTCTCTGCTCCCGCAGGGAGACTATGCTAACAACTCTGTCACCTTCGCCAAGCTTGGTGGCCGCAACGGTACGTTTTGCCACGTCAAATTCTCCGCCGTTCACAATTTTCATCATAGACTGCGCAGTCACAAAAATGACCTGACACAGATTCAGCTCGGACTGTGAAGTAATAAACACAAGCCCTTCTTTCTCGGAGCTGAAATTGCTCACATTGTCAATGGGAATACCCTTGTCACGGAATTTTCCAAAGGGCAAATCTAAAACCTTAATGGTATGCAGCTGTCCGGTATTAGTAAAAAGACAGACCCTGCCTGTATTTTTGCAGGTAAAAATATATTTGTTCTCCGCATCGGCGGCTTCTTTATTTCTTTCATAGGTGGCGATATCGATGGTCTTGGCATAACCGAAACGATCCATCAGGAACACTACCTCCATCTCCTCAAGCTCCTTCTCCCTGTAAACAGCCTCCTGACCGTTCTCTATAACAGTCTTACGCTTTTTACCGTATGCCTTTTTAATGTCCTCCAGCTCGTTTATGATGACCTGCGCCATAGAATCACGCTTATCCAGAATATCTTCATAGCGGTAAATATTGGCCATGGTCTCCTCGTGTTCGTTTATTAAAGCCTCAATCTCCAGACCAATTAACTTATATAAACGCATCTCCAAAATAGCGTTTGCCTGCTTCTCTGAGAAAGCAAGCTGTGCTGCCATAATTTTGGATTCTTTGGAGCGGAATTTTATGCCATCAATTTTACCTTCCACAAGACATGCCTTTGCCATTGCCCTGTCCTTGGAGCCCCGCAGGATTTCAATAATCAGATCGATTACATTACATGCCTTGATAAGCCCCTCCTGTATCTCCTTTTTCTCAAGCTCCTTTGCCAAAAGGTTTGTATACTTTCTGGTTGCTACCTGAAACTGGAAATCAACGTTTGCCTTGATAATCTGCTTTAATCCCATTGTCTCAGGTCTGCCGTCTGCGATGGCAAGCATGTTAACGCCAAAGGTGTCCTCCAGCCGGGTCTTTTTGTAAAGCATATTTACAAAATTCTCGGGATCGGCATCCTTGCGAAGCTCAATAACAATGCGGATACCCTCCTTGGAGGATTGATTGGAAATATCCACAATATCCTGTGTCTTTTTTGTCTCGGACAATGCCGCCACGTCCATCAGAAACTTGGAAATATTGGCGCCTATCATTGTATAGGGTATTTCGGTGATGACAACATTGGTCTTACCACCCTTTGTCTTTTCAAACTCCACCTTGCCGCGAAGCTTAATCTTGCCCGTGCCCGTCTCATAAATGTCAAGCAGCTCGTCCTTGTTAATCACAATGCCGCCTGTAGGAAAATCAGGGCCCTTCACATAACGCATAAGCTCCTTAGTGGTTATATTTTCGTTTAACAGGTATGCTTTTGCCCCATCAAGCACCTCCGTTAAATTATGCGGCGGAATGCTGGTAGCCATACCTACGGCAATACCCTCGGAGCCGTTGACTAAAAGGTTGGGAATTTTCACGGGAAGCACGGAGGGCTCCTTTTCCGTCTCATCAAAATTGGGAATAAAGTCCACCACATCCTTGTCCAAATCCCCAAGGAACGCCTCCTGCGTAACGCGCTGTAATCTTGCCTCCGTATAGCGCATTGCCGCCGCTGTGTCCCCCTCTATATTTCCGAAGTTGCCGTGACCGTCAATCAGAGGCAGCCCCTTCTTAAAATCCTGACTCATCACGACCAACGCCTCATAGATGGAGCTATCGCCGTGGGGGTGATATTTACCCATAGTGTCGCCCACGATACGGGCGCTTTTACGGTAGGGTCTGTCATAGCGGATTCCCAGCTCGTACATATCGTACAGGGTTCTCCTCTGAACCGGCTTTAAGCCGTCGCGCACATCCGGTAATGCTCTGGCAATAATAACGCTCATCGCATAGTCAATATAGGCTTTTTGCATTTCCTCCGAATATTCGGTCCTTATAATTCTATCGTCCATGTATCCTCTTTATCCTGCCCTATCAGGCATGTCATTGCTCTTCCAAATATTTGCCTACACATCAAGCTCCGCATCCGTGGCATGGTCATAAATAAACGCCTTGCGGGGAGGAACTTCCGTTCCCATAAGCATTTCCGTGACCTCGGAAGCCATACGCGCATCCTCTATCTCAACCTTTTTCAGCATTCTTGCATCAGGGTCAAGGGTCGTTTCCCAAAGCTGTTCGGCATCCATTTCACCCAGACCCTTATATCTTTGAAGGGTAAAAGAGCCCCTGTGGGTTTTGCGGTATTTTTCCAGCGCCTTATCGTCATAGAGGTACTCCTCTTTTCCCTTTGCCGGCATGGCCTTGTAAAGAGGCGGCATAGCAATATAAACATGCCCCTCAAAAATCAGCTCCGGCATAAATCGGTAAAACAAGGTCAAAAGCAGGGTGGAAATATGCGCTCCGTCCACGTCGGCATCCGCCATAATGATAATCTTGTCATAGCGAAGCTTGGAAATATCGAAATCATTTCCATAGCCCTCGGAAAAGCCGCAGCCAAAGGCATTTATCATGGTCTTAATCTCGGCGTTTGCAAGAACCTTGTCAATACTTGCCTTTTCCACATTGAGAATCTTCCCCCTGATGGGCAGAATTGCCTGATACATACGGTTTCTTGCCGTTTTTGCACTGCCCCCTGCGGAATCTCCCTCCACGATAAAAATTTCGCATTTGGAAGGATCCTTCGATTCGCAATTTGCAAGCTTACCATTGGAATCAAAGGAAAACTTCTGCTTGGTGAGCATATTCGTCCTTGCCTTCTCCTCCGTCTTACGGATTTTTGCCGCTTTTTCGGCGCAGCCGATGATATTTTTCAATGTTTCCAGATTTCTGTCAAAAAAGCGTATAATCTCATCGCCCGTCACCTTGGAAACCACCTTCGCCGCATCCTGATTGTCAAGCTTGGTCTTTGTCTGACCCTCAAACCTTGGATCGGGATGCTTAATGGATACCACAGCAGTCATGCCGTTGCGAACATCCGCGCCGGTAAAATTGGCGTCCTTCTCCTTTAATATATTAAGCTCTCTCGCATAGGTATTAATCACATTTGTAAACATGGTTTTAAAGCCGGTAAGATGCGTACCGCCTTCCGAATTATAAATATTATTACAGAAGCCGAGTACGTTTTCATGAAATTCGTTTACATATTGAAGCGCAACCTCAACGGAAATGCCCTCGCTCTCGCCGGAAAAATAAATAACGTCGTGAATCGCTTCCTTTGATTTGTTCATATCCTTGATAAAGCCCACAATTCCCTCGGGCTCATGGAAGGTAATCCGCTCCGGCTCAGTCTTTCTTTTATCCTCAAACACAATGGACAGCTCAGGATTTAAGTACGCGGTTTCATGAAGCCTGCTCTTCACCTCGTCTTCCTTAAAACGGGTCTTGTCAAAAATCGTGTCGTCCGGCAGAAAATTAATGACCGTGCCTGTTTCCCTTGTCTTTCCCACTACGGGCAGAAGACCGTCTATCAGGTCTACCGTAGGATTTCCTCTCTCATATTTATCTTCGTAAATAAAGCCGCCGCTCTTGACCCTGACGGTCAATTTCGTGGAAAGGGCGTTTACCACGGAGGAACCAACCCCGTGAAGACCTCCGCTTGTCTTGTATGCGGAATTATCAAACTTTCCTCCTGCGTGAAGGGTGGTAAAAACCAGACGCTCTGCGCTTACTCCCTTTTCATGCATTCCCACTGGAATTCCACGCCCGTTATCCGCAACGGTCGCGGAGCCGTCCGCCTCAAGCGTCACCGTTATGGTATCGCAAAAGCCTGCCAAATGCTCGTCCACCGAGTTGTCCACAATTTCGTAAATCAAATGGTTTAAGCCTTTGGTTGACACGCTGCCGATATACATTCCGGGTCTCTTACGGACCGCCTCCAGCCCCTCCAATACCGTTATACTGGAGGCGTCATAATTATTTGTCTTTGCCATTTAAAAAACTCCTTTTTGATGGTTCCCCAATCATCTATATATTTTCTAATCCGCCGGTACCTGATCTCTTATATGAGTATTTCCGGCTTAATAAATGCGGTGCGGAATCTTATACGGAAATCTTCTTACAGCAGGCAAAGGCAAGCGCTCCCGGTCCTATATGGCAGGCTACGCTAAGAGAAAGCGGGTCAATATGAATATCGTATCCCGGAAATTGAGCCAAAATCTCCTCCTTGTACGCCACAGCCGCCTCCTCGTTGTTGGTGTGTGCAATCTGCAGCCAGATATCCTTTTCCTCCGTCATCCCCCCAAAGCGGTTCATAATATCATTCTTAATGGCATTTATCATTATTCCTCTTCCCTGAGCGGTAGTTCTCGCCTTGGCAAAGGCATCCAGCTTATCACCCTGAATCTGCAGCACGGGCTTTAAACGCAGCATAGTGCCGATAGCCGCAGCCGCAGGGGTAATTCTGCCCCCCTTTTTCAGATAGTAGAGCGTATCGAGCATAATATAAATACTGCTGTTGAATTTATCAGCCTCCAAAAAATCTTTTATTTCTTTTGCACTCATGCCCTTGGAACACAATAGCTTGGCGTCCAAGGCAGATTGGCGCTGGGTCACGGAAATACGCTGATTATTTACCACCTGTACCCTGCCCTCATAATCTTCGGCAAGCATCATAGCGCTCTGACACGAGCCGGACAGCCCGCTGCTCATAGGAATATGCACTATTTCGTCATAGTCCTTTAATAATTCGTTCCAAAGACTCATAACCGACTCCGGAGAAGGCTGGCTGGTTCCGATGTTGGCACCGCTTTCCAGCTTTTTATAAAATTCCTCCTGCGTCAGGTCTATATCCTCAAAATAAGTCTCTTCATTGATCATAAAAGGCATGGGCAGCACAAAAATGCCCATCTCCTTTGCCTGTGACTGTGTAACCCCACTGTTACTGTCTGTTACTATTGCAATATTTGCCATATCTGCTTAAACCATGCCTTTCTGTTATTGCTGCAGGCAATAAACCAAATGCCACGTTAGACACAATGCTTTATCCACTGGCGCATTGGCGAATGCCGCAAGGGTCGCTTCCCGTTGCCTGTAACGGGAAATGACTGTATCATTATTTTACTTTCAGATAGACCTAAAGTCAACACTGTTTCGCACAGTGGCCGAAAAGTGCCTTTTAAGAGCGGCATTTTTATCCGAGGCCAGCTCGCTATCCTCCTTAAGCAGGCTCTCCACGGCATCGGACGCCTGCTTAAGTATACCTGCATCCGTATATATGTCGCCCATTTCAAAGGCAAAATCACCGCTTTGCCGGACGCCGAAAAGCTCTCCCGGTCCGCGCAGCTTTAAGTCTTCCGAAGCTATAAAAAAGCCGTCGTTTGATTTATTTAAAATTCCCAGCCGTTCCATAGTTTGCTTTTTCTCATTGGCGCTCACAAAAATACAATAGCTTTGATGCTCGCCTCTTCCGACCCGACCCCTGAGCTGATGGAGCTGGGCAAGACCAAAACGCTCCGCATTTTCCACCATCATGACCGTGGCGTTCGGAACATTTATCCCCACCTCTATTACGGTAGTGGAGACCAGTACTTGAATATCCTTTGCCGCGAATGCATCCATAATTTTATTTTTGTCGGCAGGACGCATTTTCCCATGAAGATATGCCACCTGAATATAGGGAGGCAATGCCGCCCTCAGCTTGTCGGCATACTCCACAACATTTTCCACATCTTCAAGCTCTCCCTCCTCTACCATGGGGCAGATTACATATGCCTGTCTGCCCTTCGCAACCTCCTTTGCTATAAACTCATATGCTTTAGGACGGTAAGCTGTATTCACCACACAATTTTTAATAGGAAGTCTGTTTGCAGGAAGCTCGTCAATTACGGAAATATGCAAATCACCATACAAAATAATGGCAAGAGTGCGCGGGATGGGTGTTGCACTCATCACAAGCACATGGGGCTTGTGTCCTTTTTCGGCTAAATGCTCCCTCTGGCGCACGCCAAATCGATGTTGCTCGTCCGTCACCACCAGAGCCAGAGAATGATATACAACCTTTTCCTGAATCAGCGCATGTGTTCCGATAACGAGGTTTGCCTCGCCGGAGGCGATTTTCCTATAAGCCTCCTTCTTTTCTCTGGCGGTCATTGAACCCACCAGAAGCACGGGGTGGAAAGCAAGTTTGTATGTCCTCGTATAGGAGGATATCCCATCGAAATGCTGCATGGCAAGAACCTCTGTGGGAGCCATAAGAGCTCCCTGATATCCGTTTGCGGCGCACATAAGCAGGGCAAGCACCGCCACAATCGTTTTTCCGGAGCCCACATCGCCCTGAATAAGCCTGTTCATACAGAAAGCGCCGCTACAATCGTCACGAATCTCCTGCCATACCTTTTTCTGCCCTTTTGTGAGGACAAAGGGAAGCCCCTCCAAAAAACGCACCGTATCAGCCGTCTCATACATGGGATAGCCGTTTTCAAGCCGGGCGCTCAGCTCTTTATTTTTGCGCAGCAGCAACAAAAATGAGAAAAATTCGTCAAAAACAATACGTCGTCTTGCCCTTTGCATGGAGACCGTATCCTCCGGAAAATGGATGGAACATAGAGCATCCTTTATGGAAGTTAAATCATATTCCGACAGTATACGCTCCGGATAAAACTCCTCCTCAAATTCATAAAGACCAAGCGCCTGTTTCACTGCCTTTTGTACGGCGTGATTGGTCAGCCCCTTCGTCAGAGAATATCTTGGCTGCAGGACGCCTGTCTGCTTACGATAATCTTCAATCGAATAAATTTGGGGCTGCTCCATAATTCTGGCAGCGCTGCGAGTCTGTACCAGTCCTCGGAAAACATAAAATCCACCCGGTCTCAATAGCTTTTTTAAAAACGGCATATTAAAAAACGTAAGCTGCATCGCTGCGGAAGAATCTCTCACCAAAACATTTATTATCACAAGGCTGCGAACCTTTTTCTGACCGGGAACGGCGGTAACCGATGCGTAAATGGCACAGACCTCGCCGGGAACGGTCTCGCTGATAGGAACAGGCTCCTCAAAGCTTTCGTATGCCCTCGGATAATGATTTACCAAATCGCCCACCGTGCGCACGTTAATCTTTTCAAAAAGCTTCTGAGATTTTTCGCCAACGCCCTTCAAATCTGTTATAGGGGCATTATCGTTCATAAAATCACACCTCTCTGCGTTCCTTCGCATAAAACATATATACTTAGAATTGCGAAAAGGTCTGCCGAATCAAGATGGCAGAAACCTATGAAAAATGTATCCCGAAAACAATTATCAGAAAAAAGGAGACAAAGCTGCCTCCTTCTACTCCACTGAAATTACATAGTAATAAATAGGCTGACCACCGTATTGAAGCTCCACATCACAGGAGGGATATGCTTTCTTCAGGCTTGCACATAACGCCTCGGCATCCTCCTCCTCCACGTCGCAGCCATAGTAAATGCTGATTAACTCTGAAGAATCGTCCACCATCGCGGCTGTCATCTCCTCGGTGATGCCCGCCATATCCTGACCGGCACATATAATACCCTTATCACCGATACCCATATAATCGCCTTTTTTGATTTCCTTGTCGTCGATGACCGTATCCCTGACAGCATACGTTACCTGACCTGTCTTGACATTACCGATTTCCCGAAGCATTGTCTCCTCATTTTCGTCGGCAGAAAGCTCCGGCACATAGTTAATGACTGCCGTGATTCCCTGTGGGATAGTCTTGGTGGGAATTACCAAAAGATTCTTATCCGTCATAAGCTCCGCGGCCTGATTTGCCGCCAAAACAATATTTTTATTGTTAGGCAGAATGAAAATAGTCCGTGCATTTACTTTGTCCACCGCATCCAGAATATCGGCAGTGCTGGGATTCATGGTCTGACCGCCCTCAATAATATAATCCACGCCCAGACTCTTGAATATCTCGTTAACCCCCTGTCCTATGGAAACGGCAATAAATCCTATTTCCTTGGGCGGCTGGGTCTCCTTTGCGGCTTCTGTGTCAGTGACAGAACCTGCCTCCTCTGCGGCAGCCTCCTTCGCAGACATCTTAAAAAGCTTTTCCTGATGCTCTATACGCATGTTATCGATTTTCATATTGGAAAGCGCGCCATACTTCAATGCCTTCTGGATAGCAAGCCCCGGGTCATTGGTATGTACATGCACCTTAACCACATCATCATCCGCAACACATACAATAGAATCGCCGATAGATTCCAAATAAGCCTTGAAATCCATCTCTGCTTTTATATTAAAGGTTTTGTTAAGCAAAATAATAAATTCCGTACAGTAGCCGAACTTAATGTCAGCCTCCGCCTGTACCTCCAAAAAAGGGCTCATGCCGTATCCGCTTCTTGCAGCGGGTCTGTCCGTCATGGCGACAGTCAAATCAATTTCCTTTCCAAGAAAAGCGTCAAACGCGCCGTTTAGTACCTCCACTAACCCCTGTCCACCGGAGTCCACTACTCCTGCCTGCTTTAAAACAGGCAGCATTTCAGGCGTCTGGCTTAACACATACTTGGCATGCTCAATCACCGTTCCCATAAATTCCTCTATATCTTCAACACCGTTCTCTCTAAGCTCCTTCGCTTTATCGGCAGCGCCTCTTGCAACGGTGAGAATAGTTCCCTCCTTGGGCTTCATGACCGCCTTATATGCAGTTTCTACGGCCTTTTCACATGCCGCAGCCAAAACGGATACCGTCAGCTCGGACTCAAGGCTGACAGCCTTGGTAAATCCCCTGAAAAGCTGGGATAAAATCACACCGGAATTTCCTCTGGCACCCCTCAGGGAACCGCTGGAAATCGCTTTGCAGATAGCCTCCATCTTAGCATCACCGCCCAATGCAGAAACCTCTCTCGCTGCGGACATAATGGTCATAGTCATGTTAGTGCCGGTATCTCCGTCAGGAACGGGAAAAACATTCAACTCGTTTATCCATTCCTTTTTATTTTCAAGATTCTTTGCGCCGGCAAGAAACATTTTGGAAAACAGCTTTGCATCTATTTTTTGTATGCCCACGGGTATATCCTCCTTAATCAATCACTCTCACACCATCTACAAAGATGTTAATTTTTTCTATTCCTATTCCGGTAAATTCTTCCACCTTATATTTTACGTTACTGATTAAATTATCAGCGACTGCAATTATACTGACGCCGTATGCCACTATAACATGGAAGTCCAGAATTAACTTATGATTACTTAAGGTAACGTTAATGCCTCTGGTAAGACTGTCCATTTTCAACAGACGAACCAGCCCGTCCTTTACATTTATTCCCGCCATTCCTACTATACCAAAGCATTCCACTGCAACACTACCCGCATACTGGGCAATTACTTCATTGTCAATGATTATATTCCCCATATGGGTATTCATAGAAGAACCTTTCATATTAGCTACCAACCTTTCCGTGACCAAATATCCGGCTGTCGGGTCATCCTGCCCCATAGCCACTTGATTCAATATCATGTTTATGCCAAAGAAGCCCTTTTTCATGACGTTTTCCGCCGACATGTTATATCATAACAGTTTTTTACCAAAAAAGAAATATAAAAATGAAAATTTTTGGAAAAAAGAATTATTTACGCTTGCTTTTATTTTTGTTTTCTGTTAATATAACAATGTTGCGAGTTAATCTCAGCAGTGAAAGCTGAATCATTTTTCAGCTTTCCTGATTTATCTGTTATACGTAACAAGTAAACGGAAACAAACTCTAAATTAAAGTAAATTAAGCGTAGTACACACGCAGATGTTGAGGAGGTGTCAAAATGGCTAAGTGTGATGTTTGTGGTAAAGGCGTTCATTTTGGAAATAACGTAAGCCATTCTCATAGAAGAAGCAACGCAATTTGGAAATCTAATATTAAGAGCGTAAAGTGTAAGGTGAACGGCGGCGCAAAAAAGTTGCATGTCTGCACCAGCTGCTTAAAATCTGGCAAAGTCGAGAGAGCTTAATTTTAGCAATAGCTACCGTATTTTAAAAACGAGTGGGATTTCCTACTCGTTTTTTTATCATATAAAAATTTCGTCTTTGCAAAGTGCCGTTCACGGCACTTTTTACCATATTGTTACTCTTCTCTTTTTCGACGAATAAATTCCTTGTTGATGAGCTGTACCAGCTCCTTGTCCCCAAACACATTATCCGGATGAAAAATTTTTACTAAATCGCGGTAGCGCTTCCTAAGTGCAAGAGGATTATTGGCGCTGCGGAACAACGTCTCTGCAATGTCGCCCTCGATAAAGGCATATTGCTGTCTGGTCTTTTCCTCAAGAAAACTCCTCTTCTCTCTCTCAAAGCTTTTACGGTCTGCCTCCAGCTGCTGAAACCCCGCCTGCAGAATTTCCATTTTTTTGTCAAAGAACAGATTTTCCTCCTTCAGGCGTTTGCGCTCGATAACGGTACGCCTGTTGAGGGAATCAATTTCATCGCGGAACTTGACCTTTTCCTTAAAGAACTTGTCCTGCGCCCGCTCAAATTCCCTCCGCTCGTTTTCCAAGCGTATATTCTCCTGAAAAAGCCAAAGCTTCACCTTCTTCAGTTCATCTTCATTTTCCGTCTGGATTATCTCTTCCCAATCAATCATAATTTAAAGAACCTCTTAATCCCCGCAAAAGCAATTGTAACCCACAAACAATAACAGAGCGATAATAAGAAGCCCCAGCAGCTTGTTGATAATCAGCATAATCAACATGCCGATAGCAATAAAAAAGCAAATCAATCCAATAATTTTTTTCATTGTGTCTTGATGCTTGTTATATCTCACTCTATTATATGCAAAAATAGTGATATTAGTACCTCGGTAATCATCCACGCCGATTGCCATTAACCCTTAAGAATCCTGCTCCTCGGGGAAGGCTATATCCACCACCTCTGAATCGGACAGCTCGCCGTCTTCCTTGGCAGGCTTCTTTAATTTGTCAACCAAATCGGGAATCATATCCAAAATTTTGGTAACGGTATCCTGATTTTTAATATTTACCAGCTTTGTAGAGCCGTTTTTAATTACAAGCACTGCACTGGGAGTCATTTTACCTCCCAGTCCGCCGGCTCCCGAGCCTGTTCCCTTGTGGGTATTGTTGCCGGCCCCCGCTCCCACGCCGAAGGATACATCCACAAGCGGAAGGATAATCGTATCGCCAACCTGCGTCGCCTCTCCCACCACCGTCTTGGTGGAAAGCACGGTATCCATTCCTCTTAAAAGCGATTCCACTACTCCTTGAAACTGATTCTCTTTATCTGCCATAATCACTCCATTTCCGCGCTGTGACGCGCAAGCTTACATTATCATTTTGTATTTTATGCCGCCTTTTTCGCAGCATTATGCCCCTTTATCCGTTTTATCAGCATACGCAGCCTTTTATCCGTCAACATCAAAACTCCGTTACTCAATACGCAAAATACGGTAACATGCCCGGCGGCGTCAAGCTCCCCCTGCAGAACAGCCTGTGTAAAATCGGGAGTCAGATTGACATAACAAGGCTTTCTTATCTGAGGCGAAAAAATACCGTAAATCCCCAACACATAACCTGTGGTATCAGGAGACCCTGTTCCAAAAAGAATATCTGCTCTCAGCCTTCTGGGGCGAAGCTTTTTAAGAATCTTGAACACTCGCATTTTAGTGTACCCAAGCAGCGCTTTCGTATCCTCCTCCCGCAAAAGCTCCATATAAAAGGCTAAATTTCCCAAAATATCTTTTATTTTATCATATATATTAATAATTGTGTACTTTATCTTTTCATATTTTTTTAAAATAATCTGCTTTATTCTTTGTAAAATTGATGTTTTCTCCGTTTTTCGGCTTTTTTCGGCAGAAAACGCCTTGTCGTCGACGAATGAACCGCCGCTGTCTGCAGTTAAGCGCTCCTGTTTATCCTGCTTTGACGCCGTGGACGCCTCCTGTTCCAAATCATCGGCCGCAACGGCTTGCCCTTTCTTTTCCCCTGTATTTTTTTCCTCGGAATTCAAGCTTTTGGAACCGGCCTTTTCGGAGTCATAAATTGTAAAGCATAACAGCTTTATAACTGTCTTCCCCGGCTCGGGATACACCACACGGGCCCGCAGCAGACCGAACAGCCAGTTGACCCCGACCCTGACGGTCATACCCTCAGCATCCCTTCTGCCTTTAATCCTATAAGTCACGGGAAAAAACAGTACTAGCAGAAGCACCGTAAGCAGTACCCCGAAAAGCACCAGAAGAACGATTCCCAGCACGCTCAATATTTTCAGTAGGATTGCTAACATAACAGATACTCCTTCAAGGCACAATCGCCTCTTTCCTTGATACATTCCTGCACTATTTTTTCTACAAGCGAAACCGCTTCGTCGTAATTGGCCGTAATGCCTATAATATAAGGAGGATATTTGCTATAGTAGGATTGCGCCAGCTGCCTTGCCGCATAAATTTCAAGCTGGTCGCTTGGGTTTTGGGAAAGCACAATCACATAAAGAGCGGAAAAAAGAGGCTTCTTTATTAATTTCTCTTTTAGTTTATCCAATTTATCGGAACTAATGCTTTCACCCAGATACAATTCAGGATAAAAGTTCAGCTTTCTTTCCATACAAATCCATCCTTTACAGATACGTCCTTACTCCGGTTTACTATACAGCCTTTTCACATTATAACATAGATTATTTTTTTTGTAACCTATAAGAATTAACAGATTAATATATCTATATCTGTTAAAGATTTTGATTGACATTGTTTCAGAATAAATTATACTAAAAATAAATAAAGTGCAATATGTGTTCAAAATTCATTGTGCCGTCAAATGATTATATTAGGAGGATTTTACTCTTGAAAATAGTTGCAGTAATGGAATTAAAGCCCGGAATGATTCTTGGGGAAGACGTTGTCAATCAGGGAAAGGTGATCTACCCTGCAGATACAAAACTGGATGAAACTATTATTTCCAGACTGAACCGTTATTCTGTAATGTGCGTTTCTGTCAAAGAAAATATCGACCTTGCAACTACGCATCACGAGAGACTTCGCTACGACAATGCTTTCCGTCTTTTCGAGCATCAATACAAAATTGCGCTGCAAAGCTATAAATTTTTCATGCAAAATTTTTTTTCCACAGGCTGTAAAATTGACGACAACGCACTTTTAAGCATTTACTACGATTTATATGCAAAAATTTCCTCCGGCGCCGTGCTTTTGGATTATCTGTACAACATGACGCCCAGCGAGGACGAGGTAACCTATACGCACTGTCTGGACTCTGCCCTCCTTTCCGGCACTATCGCCGACTGGCTTACCATGAATGAGGAGGCGCGTAAAACTATGATTTTGTGCGGCTTTTACTATGATATCGGCAAGCTGCTTTTACCTGCCTCGTTGCTTTGGAAACCGGGAAAGCTTTCTGCCGAGGAGCTGGCGACAGTCAAAAAGCACCCTGAAATGGGCTATGAGCTTATTAAAAACCTTAATCTCAATCAGCATGTAAAGAATTCTGTGATTATGCACCACGAGCGTCTGGATGGCAGTGGTTATCCTTATCATTTGTCGGGAGAGAGCGTTGACAGATACGCTCGCTACATGGCAATTGTAGATGCCTATATTGCAATGGCGGCGCCCCGCTCTTATCGAAGCGCCTATACGCCCCTCCGAATTCTCGCGGATTTTGAAGATAATATGAGCAAATTTGATACGGAGCTCCTAATACCTGTTATGAAGCGGATTGCCGACGCGCAGATCGGCACCAAAGTCCGCCTAAGCGACAACACACAGTGGGAGGTTCTCATTATACATCCCGGCAAGCTTTCCCGCCCTATCCTGCGCAATGACAAGGACAAAATCCTCAACCTTATGGAACAAACCGGGCTTACAATTCTTTAAAGTGTGGTAAGCTGCATTTCAGGACGAAATTTCCCTTATAATACAAGACAGCCTTAAATACTAAAAGTATTTTCGGCTGCCCCAAAGGTTACTTCTTTTTAGCTCCAGATATTCGTCATATGCTTTTTCCAAAATCTGCTTTTCATTGGAAAATTTCAGCAAATGATAGGCTTCGTGATACTTATAAAAGCCGGAGTCAACAAAGTATTCCTCTCTTTGTGGTTTGCTGTAATAACTGTCAGCCATCATCAAATACCAATGAACCTCTTTCTCCACGGTATTATCGGGAATGCTAAAGGAATATTCGCTTTTACCGATGTATTTGATTATGGTTGCTTTCGCACCGGATTCCTCCATGACTTCACGCAAGGCAGTCTCTTTAAACTCTTCGTTCTGTTCCACCGTACCCTTGGGAAGAACCCAGCCTTCGTATTTATTCCTATAGTTCTTGTACAGGAGTAAAACCTTACCACGAAAAATTACCACACCACCACAGCTTGTTGCTTCTATCATTGCAATTCCTCCTGATTGGTGTGTCATGCTCAACTTTATTCAGTATAGTATAAATTAAACTTTACTGCAACCTTTATTTTGCACTGAAATAGGCGTCAAATATACGTTTCGCAATAGGAACCGCATAATCTCCGCCGCTTCCTGCGCCTTCCACGATAATCGTGACACATATCTCAGGGTCTTCTACGGGGGCAAAGCCCGTAAACCATGCATGGCTGTCTCCCTTTACATTATTGTATTCCGCAGAGCCGGTTTTACCTGCCGCCGTGTAAGAAAGTCCGGAAAGCTTCGACGCCGTTCCTTCTTCCACTACTTCCGCCATCATCAGACGTAAAACGTCCGCTTCCTCTTCGTCCAATAATTTCCCGTAACTCTCAGGCTTGAAGCTCTTTATCAGCTTTCCCTCGTCATTCTCCACTCTGTCAACTAAGTAAGGCTTCATAAGAATACCGTCGTTGGCAATGGCACAGGTAATCATGTTCATATGCATGGGTGTAACCTGTGTCTTTCCCTGACCTATAGAGGTCTGCATCATCTCTGCATCCTGTCCTGCTGTCGGAATATTGACATAGCTTTTTGCATGGCTTAAAGTAATCGGCAGCTTTTCACCGAAGAGCAATTCCTCTAGCGTCTCGGAAAACGCTTCGCGGTCCAAGCTCATCCCGATGCCGGCAAAGGAAGAATTACAGGACTTGGCAAAGGATTTATTCAAGTCCACGGCGCCGTGCTTTGTTCCGTGATAACAGCCAATCTTACTATTGCCCAAATGAAAGGAACCGTTACATTGATACCTATAATCCTGATAGGTATCCGGATTCTGCCTTATATACTCTAAAGCCGTTATTATTTTAAAGGTGGAGCCTGGAGGATAAAGCCCGCTTGTTGCCCTGTTTACCAAGATAGAGCTTGAATCGTCCTCTATCAGGGAATCCCATATTTGAGCAATTTTATTAGGGTCAAAATTAGGATGCGACACCATTGCCAAAACTTTCCCGGTAGAAACCTCCGTTACGACAATCGCCCCCCTATATATGTTAAGCTGCTCGTCGGCAATCTCTTGAAGCTTCACATCGAGAGTGGTATACACATTATCGCCGGGATTCTTAAGCCCCGCCACGTCATTTGCCGCCTTGCTGCCGATGGAAATATTTGTATTGATTAAATAATAGTTGGCAATCGCCTCAACTCCCGTGCGTCCTTTAGTGGAATACCCCACAACGTGGGAAAAAAGCTTATCATAGGGATAAACTCTTTTCTCTTTCTGTTCCTCATCCAGAATGGTTTTTGCCAATACCTCACCGTCACGGGAAAAAATGCTTCCTCTGTAGTTTTTTGACAGCAAAATCTGTTGTCTGGAATTATAGCTGTTATTTATCATATCCTGTTCACTTGTCGCTGTAAAGTAGCACAAATACCCTGTCATACCTATAAAAAGTACAACAAATACACAGGTTATAATCAGAATCTCTCTCTGGCTGCCCACACGCTTTTTTGACGTATTACCAAAAAAGCGGCATACATACTCCCACATAGATTTCAAGGATAATTTATCCCTTGTCTCTTTTTTCTGCGTTCTCCGTATTGTTTTCTTTTGCTGCGTTTCCTCCCTCTTGAGGCTTTCTTTTTCGGACAAGATGCTTTCCTCCCTCCTTCTGTAATCTGATATAAATCCCCTGAACAATAAAGAACATCACCATTGTTGTCATAACAGAACTCCCGCCATAGCTGATAAAAGGCAGAGTGACGCCTGTAAGAGGAATAAATTTAATTCCTCCTCCTATTGTGAGAAATATTTGAAAAATATACATAACGCCGATTCCGTATACAATCATCTGATAAAAGCGGTCGTGTATTCTGATTGCAATCTGCATTATTTGAACAAAACAGCTAAGGCAGATTAAAATCAAGCAGATACCCACAATAACTCCCAGCTCCTCACAAATCGAGGAAAAGATAAAATCCGCGATAACATAAGGAATCGCCTTGGGATTTCCCTGTAGCAGCCCCATCCCAAACCAGCTCCCGCTCCCCACGGCAAAAAGAGACTGTGTTATCTGATAGCCCTGATTGTCAATATAACTCCACGGATCCTGCCATGCAAGCACCCTTATTTTCACATGGTCAAAAAGCATATAGGCAAGATATGCCGCAGCGCTCCCCCCTGCCGCTCCTGCAATCAGATACCAATAATTCCTGCTGGAGATAAATACCACCGCCACGTAACCGACAAAGAAAATCAAGGCGCTTCCCAAATCCGTGGAAATTACCAGAATAATCACATGTATTCCGGCAATAAGCGCCGTCAGAAGCACGCGTTTCAAGGAAACATCCTCCCACAGGGCGCCCGCAAGGAAAAACAGAAATAAAATTTTTACAAATTCCGAGGGCTGGAAGGTAATACCCGCAAGGGCAAAGGAAATTTTTGAGCCGTGAGTCACCTCGCCAAAAATAAGGACGACGCTAAGCAGGGTAACGCCCACTGAAGCATAAAGCCATGTAAGCTTTTTCCAAAAACGAATCCGGGTAAGCAGATACGGAATCGCCAGTGAAAATGCCAAGGAGGCAAGCACAATGACGTACTGCCTGACCGCCTTTGCAAAGGACAGTCTTGCCACCATGCACAAGCCGATTCCAAGAAGCATACACATATTATTTAAGAGCAGACGATTCACATTTTCGTAAATCATCGTCACCAACATTATAGCCGCAAAAAGAAATATTTGTATAAAGGCATAAAAAAATACATACTGCATATCCCTGCTCTCCAGAGCCAGATTGAGAAAGCATAAAAATTGCACCGCGAATATCAACAATCCCTGAAAAGCGTAAAAGCCCCCATGATTCTCCTTGGGCTTATGGCGCAGCGCAATAAGCCCAAGGAGAGCAAATAGAGCCACAAGTAATGAAATTAAGTATCTTGATAATTCAAAAATATATTCCTGCATACTTCATCCTCAAATCATTCCACACCGCGCTTCTCATGCCCGGTGGTATAATCCCTATAAGGTAAAGGCTCTCCGCCAGCTTTATTACCGGCACTCCTTATTTTACTGAAAAAGGTAATGATATCCCACATCTCACGACTGTTTTCCATAGTAAAACAAAGACGCATAGCGGCTCTATTCTGTCTGCCTGCCACATAATCGTGCAGAGAAAGAGGAACGCTGTTGTAAATAATATTAATACAATGAGCGCAATTTAAATAAACGGGAAAATGCTTTTTATAACGGTCTATTAATTGTATAGTACCGCCTTCCGCGTTTCTGTCTTTTTGGCAGCCTGCAACGGTCTTTTCCACGCAATTGGCGGTAATCATCATAGGGATTCGCCCATAGACCACCTTTTCACAGGGAATGTCTAAAGAAAGCAGCTTCTGCTGTTCTCTGCCGTTAAGCTCCAAGGGCAGGCATATGCCCGAGACAAAAGGCTGTACACAAAAAATCCCTTCCGTATTCCAAAGATAAAAGCCTGCATCCGTATAAATTCTCCCGTTGTACCGCTTCTGTATAAGATACCCCATACCCTCCATGCAGCGCACAAGAAAACCCGAAAAAACGGTAAAATTATTCTCGGCCAATGTATAAATACTCTCTAAATAAGCCGCATCCGAAGCACGTAAAATATAGGGCAAAGCGATTACCACCTCACAGCTTTCCGCGAGCAGACGGCACATGTCAAGCGCCTGATATTGTCTAAAGGAGCTCCCCGCCAATAAATCCCCGTCCACATATATTCTGTCTATCTCCTCAAAAAAAGCTTCATTTATCCGGGAATATAAGCCTTGTAGCTGCTCCGTCGTCTGCACGGAAATATACAGACGGTTCCTTGCCGCCGTCATAGCTCCTTTCTGCGGGAAACCATCCCCTGTCTGTACGGCTTCGCCTGCTTTTTTACAAAACTCCATAATCATACCGGTATTTACAGCCTTGTCCGTATCTTTTGAACCGGGAACATTCCTTATTTCTATCAGCGCATCCTCCATGGCCAGAACGCCTTCTCTCCTCAGCTCATTGACTGCCTTTAGAGGAACAAATATACTTTCATCCATGATAACCTTTATATCCTCTGGAAAAAAGCAGCTGTTGCCCAGCCTGCAAAGCTGTTTCTTTATGAATTCTTCGGTAACGGGCTGATTCATTGCGGCCTCTACCATGGCTCCAGACACTGTTTTTGAAAGTTTGCCTTCTATACCTATGATTCCCCTGTCCGCCGTTTTCGTTCCCATCGTACTGTTACCGGCAAGCGCTATCGTCAACTGCGCGGGAAGCCCGCGCAAAAACCTCGCTTCCATCACCACCGGTATTTTAGGAACCCTTTTCAAATATTTTTCGCGGATTCCGGCAATCATTCTTTCATCACTTTTACTATAGGCAGGACTTTCCAGTGTAATCATATCCCTGCCGTTATGCTTATGATAATAGCCGCTCTGTCTTTCGCTTCTGATATACAGGGAAGAAAGCTCCTCCATATCCCTTTTATCTATAGTGAATGAGCGTTTCCCGCCGTCCGCCATTCCCTTCTCCAAAGCATCATAATATTTGTCAATGTATTTGCGATATACTGCAGTAACCCCCGCGGTATATTCCGGTCTTTTCATACGCCCCTCAATCTTAAACGAATCGATACCGGCCTCAATCAGCTCCGGCAGATATTCAATGGTACACATATCCTTCAGGCTTAAGGGATAGCATTCCCTTGTCTTTCTGCCCGCTCCCTTTACCATATAAGGCAGCCTGCAGGGTTGGGCACATCTGCCCCTGTTCCCACTTCTTCCCCCCAAAATACTGCTGAAAAGGCATTGACCGGAATAACAGTAACACATGGCTCCGTGAACAAAGCACTCAAGCTCCAAGCCCGTGCCTCTCTTTATATCCATAATTTCGGAAAGGCTCAGCTCCCTTGCGGGAACGACTCTGACCGCTCCCATATTTTCCATTAAGCCTGCTCCATGAACGCCCGTTATCGTCATCTGTGTACTGACATGCAGCGCCAAGTCCGGAAAACACCTTCTAATATAGTGAAATACACCGATATCCTGTACAATAACCGCGTCCAAGCCTACTTCATAAAAAGGGGTAAGATACTCGTAAAGCTCACTGAACTCCTCCTCTTTTACCAAAGTATTTACCGTCAGATATACTCTTCTTCCGTAAATATGGGCGTAACGGATGCATGCAATAAGCTCCTTTGACGTAAAATTATCGGCATAGGCTCTGGCGCCAAAGCGGCGTCCTCCCAGATAAACGGCGTCTGCGCCGGCATGAATGGCTCCGTAAAAGCCCTCCGGATTGCCTGCCGGCGCCAAAAGCTCTACCTTTCTATCAGCATTCATAACAATCTCCATAATGCAAAAGCTGCCCAAAATACGGACAGCTCATAATTACTTGTCTTTCAACTCGGTTTCCAAACGAACGATTTTTTTTGCGTTTTCATTTAAATCCATCTGAAGCTCTTTGGATTTCTTTTCGGCATTTTCCAGCTTAATCTGGGTCGAGATAAGCTCATGCTTTAAATCGTACAGTTCTTTTTCCTTAGCCTTCAGTTCCTCTTCCAAAACCTCAATCTTCTTTTTCGCCTTGAAAAAATCATCGGCAATATTTAACTGCAAAAGAACTCCCTGCGTCTCAAGTGGCTGCCTTCTGAAGCTGTCAACCTTACCGTATTCATTGACCTTATTATTAATATAAGAAGCCACCTTCTGTAAGTATTCTTCACTCTCATAACCGCTCAACGTAAATACCTTGCCGCCGATGATTACTTCAGTATCTGTCTTGGAAGCCATAACCATACCCCTCTGCCGTAAAAACTATAACACCCAGCCTACAATTAGAAAATATATCTTGTATATAATTCTCCACTCATACATTACATTATATATCAGTTTATTGTTGCAGGCAAGCATTTTAAGCAAAGATTCCAAGATGATGATACGCCAAGTCCGTTACAACCCTTCCTCTTGGGGTTCTGTTGATAAAACCGTTTTTGATAAGATACGGCTCATAAACATCCTCAATAGTACCGGAATCCTCACCGATCGCCGCCGCCAGCGTGTCCAGACCCACAGGCCCGCCATCAAACTTTTGCATCATAGTGAGGAGTATATTACGGTCAATATGATCCAAACCAAGCTTATCTACATCCATTAAGTCAAGAGCGGTCTGTGCAACCTCTTCCGTTATAATACCGTCATATCTTACCTGAGCAAAATCACGGACTCTTTTTAAAATGCGATTGGCAAGTCGTGGCGTTCCCCTGCTGCGTCTTGCCATTTCCATTGCCCCGCCCCTTACTATTTCCACATCCAAAACCCTTGCGGAGTGCATGATAATCTGCTGCAGCTCCTCCACGGTGTAGAACTCTAAATGATAAATCATTCCAAAACGATCTCTCAAGGGCGCAGTCAAAAGCCCCGCTCTGGTAGTAGCGCCCACCAGAGTAAACTTAGGCAGCTCCAACCGCACGGAACGCGCCGAGGAGCCTTTTCCAATCATAATGTCAATGCAATAATCCTCCATGGCGGGATACAATACCTCCTCCACCTGACGGTTTAGCCGATGGATTTCATCCACAAAAAGCAAATCACCCTCCTCAAGATTATTGAGAATTGCCGCCATTTCCCCCGGCTTCTCAATCGCAGGTCCGCTTGTCACCTTGAGATGAACTCCCATTTCATTTGCGATAATGCCCGCAAGGGTAGTCTTTCCCAAACCCGGAGGTCCATAGAAAAGCGCATGATCCAATGCGTCCCCTCGCTGCTTTGCCGCCTCAATATAGACCTTAAGATTTTCCTTTATCTTTGATTGACCAATATAGTCATTAAGCGTCTGTGGTCTTAAGGAGCCCTCCAGCTTGATATCCTCTTCCGTAATATTGGTCTCAATCATTCTCTTAGCCATAAAATAATTTCCTTTACTTGTTGGGGAAAAAGCACTTTAAAACATTTTTTTTAGCGCCGCCTTTAAAACTGCGCCCGAATCCATATTCTCAATTCCTTCTATTGCATTCACTGCCTTAATACTCTCCATGCGTCCGTAGCCCAGAGAAACAAGCGCCTCCACAGCCTCTCTCTTTTGGTCGCTGTCCGCCGTAATATTGTCTGCGGCAGTAATCGAAATCTCCCTGTCAATCATAGCGTCATCTATCTTAAGCTTGTCCTTCAGCTCTAAAATCAGACGCTCTGCTGTTCTGGCGCCAATGCCCGGCGCTCTGGAGATTGCCTTGGTATCTCCGGAAAGAATGGCAAACCGCAGGGAATCCGCATCCATAACCGATAGAATTGCCAACGCTCCTTTTGGCCCAATACCGTTTACGGTAATACATTTTTTAAAAATTTCCAAATCATTGCGGGAAAGGAAGCCGTAAAGTAAGAATGCATCCTCACGCACACAGGTGTAGGTGTACAGGCGCACCTGCTCTCCCACCCCCGGAAGTCTGGACGCCGTATCTGCGGAAATCCGCACATTGCAGCCGATTCCGCCCACATCGATTATCACGTTATCCTCCGAGATATCCTCAATAATTCCGTTTACAAATGCTATCATATATTATCCTCTATTATCCTAACGAGAAACGATTTCTTTTATCAAAGGCCATTTTTATGGGTGGCGATATATTCAAAGCATCAGTTCCTCAATTCTGCTTCCCGTTCTTTTTCCTGCTCCCACTTAAAAGGGCCTATGTCCAACCCTTTCCTTAAATGCAAAATATAATCCGGCGTTAAGGCTTTCCATTCCGGTCTAATGCTTAATTAGACAGCTTTTTACATTCTGCCTGCATATGTGCTATATAACAGTTCTATAATTCCTCGAGGTCTCATAAACAGATAATAGCATATCCGAACATACGTTTCAACCCCTTTTTAGCATTCTTCTATATACGATTGCAAAACATATCAAATGTACCAAAAAAGTCATTGCCCAGCTTATCGGATAAGAAATATACAGACATTCCAGTGTATGATATTGCTTAAAGATCGTATAAATCCAAACAACGCGAAACAGGCAGGCGCCGGTTAAGGACACAAGCATAGGCATAATAGAATAGCCCATACCTCGAAGAGAGCCAACCATTACGTCCATCATTCCGCACAGGCAATAAGTCGTACAAATAATTCCCAAACGCAGCACGCCGTACCCAATTACCTGTGCGTCAGGGGAATACAGCTTTAAAAGAATGCCGGAGAGTCCGTAAACCGCATTTCCCATAACAAGCCCGACTATTAACACAGACACCTGACATATCAAAAGAATTTTACCGATTCGTTTATAATTTTTCGCCCCGTAATTCTGCCCCGTAAAACTGATTGCCGTCTGATGAAGGGAATTCATGGCGGTATAAACAAAGCCCTCCACATTTGCCGCCGCCGTGTTGCCTGCCATTGCCACGGAACCGAAGGAGTTTACCGAGGACTGAATCAATACATTGGAAATGGAAAACAACGCTCCCTGCAAACCTGCCGGAACGCCAATCTGAATCATTTTCAGCAGCTTATCGGGAATAATCTTCAGGGCTTTCGGCTCCAGTCTGTAGCCGCCGTCGCATCTCGTCAGACATCTAAGTACCAGAAGCGCCGATACAAGCTGAGAAATAACCGTTGCCGCAGCTACTCCCGCAACGCCCATTGAAAAGACAATCACAAACAACAAATTCAAGGCCACGTTGATTACGCCCGCAAAAAACAGGAAATACAAGGGTCTCTTTGTATCGCCAACGGCACGCAGAACCGCACTGCCAAAATTATATGCCATCATGGCGGGCATTCCCATAAAATAGATACGCATATAGAGCACGGACTTTTCGATAACGTCCGCAGGCGTATCCATAAGCGTAAGCGCGGGCTTTGCCAAAGCAATCCCTAAAACAATCAAAATACAGCCGCTTACCAGCGCTGTCATTACGGCCGTATGCACCGTTTCCGACAAATCCTTCTCCTTGTCCGCACCGTAAAAGCGAGCTACCAAAACATTTGTACCCACGGAAAGACCAATAAACACATTTACCAGCAGATTAATTAAAGAACTTGTGGAGCCTACCGCCGCAAGCGCCTGATTGCCGGCAAACCGCCCCACTACCACAATATCCGCCGCATTAAAAAGCAACTGCAGGATTCCCGACAGCATAAGGGGTACAGAAAAGGCCAAAATTTTACCCGGCAGCGGACCGCTGCACATATCAATTTCATATCGCTTAGTTTGTTTTTGTTCCATATTTGCCTCCATGGTTCAAATGCAATACCCATGCTGTCTTACATTTAATAATGGCTTCACATTTAATACAGGCTCCCACCTTGGCGGGAACCTGCATAGAATTCTTTTGCTTATCATAGATACAATCGATTATAAATATTATTTATTATTAATATAATTTACCAGCCCCTCCGCAGCAATAATTCTCTGCATAAACTCGGGGAACGGCTGCCCTTTAAAAGTGGTTCTCTTGGTAAGATTTGTTATCACACCCGAATCAAAATCAACTTCTACTTCATCGCCCGCCTCAATCCCCTTTGCCGCCTCGGGGCATTCGATAATGGGAAGTCCGATATTGATGGCGTTGCGGTAAAAAATTCTGGCAAAGGTTTCGGCTATAACACAGCTGACGCCCGCCGCTTTAATGGCAATAGGCGCATGCTCCCTCGACGAGCCGCAGCCGAAATTCTTGTCGGCTACAATTAAATCGCCCTTTTTTACCTTTTTTATAAATTCCTTATCGATATCCTCCATGCAATGTGTGGCAAGCTCCGCCGGATCTGAGGAATTCAAATATCTTGCCGGGATAATCACATCCGTATCCACATTGTCACCATATTTAAAAACTGTTCCTTTTGCGTTCATGGCGTTAAGTTCCTTTCGTCTCTATACAATATTTCAAAACCGCTTATTACAGCTCGCAGGGGCAGGAAATTATACCCGTGACCGCCGACGCTGCCGCTACCGCAGGGCTTGCCAGATAAATCTCGGAATTCACATGACCCATGCGACCCACAAAATTACGGTTGGTAGTGGAAACGCATCTCTCTCCCTCCGCTAAAATGCCCATATAGCCTCCGAGACAGGGGCCGCAGGTCGGTGTGCTTACAACGGCTCCCGCTTCGATAAAGGTCTTTAAAAGCCCCTCCTCCATAGCCTGCATATAAATTTTCTGAGTCGCCGGAATTATGATACAACGCATACCCTTTTTAATATGTCTGTCCTTTAACACCTCAGCCGCGATGCGAAGGTCGTCAAGCCGTCCGTTGGTACAGGAGCCGATAACAACCTGATCAATCACAATATCATCCATTTCACGGATCTCGTCAATGGTATGTGTATTCTCAGGCAGATGCGGAAACGAAACCGTAGGACGAAGAGTACTTAAATCAATAGTATATTCCTCATCATAAACGGCGTCCTCGTCGGCTTCAAAAATCTCGTAGCCGCGTGCGGCATGCTCCTCAAGATAAGACCTTGTAAGCTCATCCACCGGGAAAATACCGTTTTTTCCGCCCGCCTCAATCGCCATATTGGCAATGGTAAAGCGGTCGTCCATGGACAGATTTGCAACTCCCTCTCCCACAAACTCCATAGATTTATAAAGTGCGCCGTCCACGCCGATCATACCGATAATATGTAAAATCACGTCCTTGCCGCTCACCCATTTGGAAGGTCTTCCCACAAGCTTAAAGCGAATGGCGGATGGAACCTTAAACCAAGCCTTGCCGGTGGCCATTCCCGCAGCCATATCCGTACTTCCGACACCTGTGGAAAATGCTCCTAACGCGCCGTAGGTACAGGTGTGTGAATCTGCTCCGATAATAACGTCGCCCGGAACGGTCAGCCCCTTTTCGGGAAGCAGGGCATGCTCGATACCCATCTCTCCCACTTCAAAATAATTTGTAATATCATTGCGCCTTGCAAATTCTCTCACACACTTGCAATGCTCCGCAGATTTAATATCCTTATTAGGCACAAAATGGTCGGGCACAAGAGCAATTTTATCCTTGTCAAACACGCCGTCCACTTTCATTTTTTCCATTTCCTTGATTGCTACCGGGCTTGTAATATCGTTGCCAAGCACCAGATCAAGCCTCGCCTCTATGAGCTGTCCGGCTTCTACTCTTTCAAGCCCCGCCGCCTTGGCTAAAATCTTCTGTGTCATTGTCATTCCCATACTTGCTTCCTCCAAATCAGAATATTGTGAAATGCACTTTGAACAGTATAACATAGTTTCAGCCATTTTTAAATAGATAAATTTAACCTCTTTAAACCTCTATTTTCCCAATTCACCGAATTTTTGAATAAATTTTTCAGGCAGCTGACCCTCCCTAATATAAACGCCGTGCTCCGCGCCGTCTTTATCCACAATGCTGACAGAGTCAATATAATTTTTCCTAAAAACACTGTTATCATGAACCGGGCTGCTATATTGAAGCAATCTCAACAGCTCTTCCAGCTCCTCGTGCCGCGTAACCACTACCTCAATTTCTTGCTTATCGTCATCGGCAAAAACCTGTTCCTTCTGTGCAAAGCCTGAATTCGTCTCCTCCTTCTCTCTTGTAAATACACAATAATACTCTCTGACAAGCCTGACAAGCTCTTCGGGGGATGTTTCCGTGCTATAACTTCCGAGCTTCAGTCTGATACAGCTTACATCCGAAATGTCAATAGGCGTCACATATTCCTTGTATGCGGCATCCTGTAAAACCTTAACGGTATGTCTCATGTCCTCATACACATCGAGAAAAATCGTTCCCCCGTTGTCGATATCAAGCTCCAGCCGTACAAGCTCCTTCTCTACTATACTGCTTTCCTTGACCTGTTCGGTCAACTCCCGTCATTCCTCCAAAAGCCGGCACTGCTTACTCTCCTGCCGTTCAACTGCAGGGGAAACAAAGCTTCCCCTGCCTGAAACCGTGTATATATACCCTTCCTTTTCTAATTGAGCGTAAGCGCGCTGGATAGTATTTGGATTTATGGAGAGCTCTATTGCCAGACTCCGCACGCTGGGCATTTTTGAATCAGCCTCCAACGCGCCGCTTGTAATAAGCCGTTCCAGCTTTTCGTGAACCTGCTCATAAATCGGTCGTTTATCTCTGTAATCTAACAGAATCACGTTTTCTCCTTTCCAAACACCTTAATAAGTGTATTGATTGTATTAATACACTTGTTTTACTATAAAAAGCAAGAAAAATCAGAAACATAAAAAGGTGTCGCGCACGGCGCTTCTAGCAAATACAAAATTTTCCATAAAAACACAAAATGAAGCAAAAACGAATTATAACCATTTCTGCTTCATTCATATATCTATATCCGGCATATCCGTCAGACAACGCAAAAATTAACTTGATTCCGAAGGCGTTTATTTAAATTTAAATGTGGTTGTCACCTTAAACAAATCTCCGTCCAGTTCAATGTCTATAGTTCCGCCCTGCAGCTCCAAAAAGCTCTTTGCTATGGCAAGTCCTAAGCCGCTTCCCTCTGTATTTCTTGACACATCTCCCCGCACAAACCGATCTGTCAGCTCCTCCGGCTTTATCTTAATCTCTTCAGCTGTAATGTTCTTTAAGGTAATAACCACCGTGTCGTCAATACTAAAGCCGTTCACATATACTCTCGTTCCTGCAAGCGCATACTTTGCAATATTTCCAAACAGATTTTCATAAATACGATAGGTTTTCTGACTGTCCAAAGGCAGGATAAGTTTCTCGTCAGTAAGATTCATCCTAAGATCCAGATTTGCTTCGGCAAGCTTATCGCCCATCTCGAAGGCAACCTGCTTAATCAGACTTATTATATCCACATCCGAAATATGGAGAGAAATACTGTGGGAATTTGCCTTACTCACCTCAAACAAATCCTCGATCAGAACCTTAAGTCTAAGAGATTTTCTTTCCAGTATCTGAAGATATTCGCAGCGCTGCTCCTTTGTAATGTTTTCGTCCTTCATCAAGTCAATATACGTAATTATTGCCGTCAAAGGTGTTTTTAAGTCGTGGGATACATTTGTGATAAGCTCTGCCTTCATACGCTGACTCTTAGTCTCATCCTCCACCGCCTTTTTAAAACCCCTTTGAATACGGAATATCTGAGGCTTAAAAGGCTCGAAAACCCCTATATCCTCCACGATTGCAACATTTAAATTCCCTTCTGCCATCTCATTGGTAGCCTTAAGAAGAATTCCGTATTTTTTCTGCAAATCGCTGATATACTTACGCAATACAAGATATAATAATAGGGAGTACACTATGGTAATCGCAAAGCCTCCGAACCACAGACTGCTTATAAGAAACAAAACAACCGCGTTTACAAGCACAATTTTCAAAATCAGTCTGTTTGCTTTCTTTGTCACGTCAAAATGAGTGAGCGCCTCATACAAATTAACCGATTTTCTTTTGACAAAAGGAAAAATCCGGTATAACAGACAACGTCTCTTAATAAATGCCTTAAAGCCCATAGCATGCAATACGCGCATCTGGATTCCAAAGTACCATATACACATAAAGTATATTAAAAGCGCTAAAATATTCAGGCAATATGCCGCCACAAAAGCCAACTCGTAAGGAATATACCCTAACCCTGCTTCCAACAGTCTCTTTGCGGTATCCCCCAGACAGACTTCAGCCGCCATTGTCAATACATTCGGAAGCAAAATCACAATGAGCAGACCTATTAGCACAAGCGCCTCTAAGGGCAATGCAATTTGATTCCAAGGCAGCTTTTCTTTCGGCACCGCTTTGATACATGGAGCAAATAGGGCAAGCAAAAGGATTATCAGCGCAATAATCAACATCAGATTACCTGCTCCCGACTCGACAAATAAATTGAAATTTGAACCGTTATAATAAATCGCATTGACTGTCATATACCGGTCGCCTATTACAAAGCTATACTCCTCCGACGCTCCCCTTTCCCATTCCTCTAAGCTGACACAATAAGTAATTTTACAGTTTCTGGGCTTTACAAGACAAAAAAAGGGTAACGATGAACTGCTCTCATGGGTATAGTTATCAAGAATTTTCCCGAGCTCACTGTTACGTATGACCTCGTTTGCAGTTTTATAAAGCTGCGAGGTATTCACTCCGCGCACCTCGTTAGAAAGCGTGACATTTCCGGCATCATCAAACACAAAGCTTATAGAAAAATACTGATTCTCCAAAGAAAAATTGGTATAATCAAAATTTGAGATAACTGCCCCCGTGTTCAAATCCTCCACACAATAATCATAGTTGGCATTGAGGCTTCTAAAACATTTCTCCAAATCGGCGAAATATTCCATAACGCCTTTCTGGTAATTGATAAAGAGAGCCACCTCCCCCTCATTGACAATACCTCCTGTGACATCGGTGTAAGCGCCCAAGTCGTCCGAAACCTTCGTTTCAAGCGCCTCATCCCAAATCCATTCATATCCTTCGTCAGGTTTTAAATATAACTCCAGATAGCTTGCGTCAGTCTCGTTTACTTTATTGTACAGGTCACGATACAGCAGATAATTGCTTTGATAAATCCAAAGGAGATTATTCTCCGATTCCATTGGGCTGACATCAAAGTCTTCCACATAGTTCCTAAAATCCCCATATAAAGCCGTGAACGCCAATGAAAAGAACAATGCAATACAGATACCCCATATAAGCCATTTATAGCTTGAAGATTTTTCTCCTTTTTCCTTTTCCATATCGCTCCCATCCGTCCGCTTCGGCGGACACAATAACAATTCCTTGTGTCATTGTTTGTCAATCTTATATCCCACTCCCCAGACCACCTTTAAATATTTAGGATTCTTGGGATCTAACTCGATTTTTTCCCTGATATTCCTCACATGGACCATAATGGTGTCCGTGTTGATTGCTTTTTCATTCCAGACCCGCTCATATATCTCGTCGGCTGAAAACACTCTTCCCGGATTCTTGATTAAAAGCTGGACAATCTTAAATTCCATAGGCGTCAGCTTGACAGGCTCTCCGTCCACGCTGACCTCCACGGTGTCTTCGTTCAGCTCCAAGCCTCCGATAGTATAGACATGTTCATTTGCAAGCTCACCCTTTATTGCGGATAAATATTTTGAGTATCTGCGCAAATGAGAATTTACTCTTGCAATCAATTCAAGAGGCGTAAAGGGCTTGGTAACATAATCGTCGGCGCCCATATTAAGCCCCATGATCTTGTCTACCTCCTCGGATTTTGCCGAAAGCATAATCACCGGGAAATCATAATTCATCATGCGCAGCTTCATGAGCATGGTCACTCCGTCCATTACCGGCATCATAATATCCACAATCGCCAAATGTATTTCGTGCTGCTCCAACACCTCCAGACCCGACTTACCGTTCGCTGCCTGAAAGACCTCATAGCCCTGATTCTTCAGGTAAATCTCAATTCCTTCCCTGATATCCTTATCATCTTCCACTACTAAAATACGATATTTGCCTTCCATACAATACCCATCCTCACTCGTCTTCTATTTTATGCAATGATTTTATTATATAGGCGAATTGTATTTATAGCAACTGATTCTTCCTTTATAGAAGTCACTTTTTGCGCCGTTAAGCCTTAAAACTCCCCGATATCCCTCCGTTTGTTAAAGTATATAGAAAAAAAATAAAGTATAGACACACAAAAATTGCAAGAATTTCTAAAGATATTTAAAGAAAAAAAGAAGGCGGCCTATCACACTACCTTCCTTTAACGTCGCTGCCTTATCAAGCTGCCTTATCATTGCCAAGCACCTTAAATCAAATTTTATTGACTGCTCTTATTTACAGCTCTCTCTTTCTGTAAAAATTCCTACCCATTTTTAAACGAACAAAAATTCTAAATATTTATCCATACAAAAAAAGTGCCGCAAAGGGCGGCACTTTTTTGTATGCTCTTATACAATTTCAAAATGCTGCAGGCGGCGCTTTGGGGTAAATCCGAAAATTTACCCCTTAATATAAAATCCGGCCTCTGCCGCCAAGGTATACCTCTTATACTATTCGCCAAACATGCGCACCTGTCCGGCTCACTGTCCACATAAATTGTAATTAGTTATTAATCAGCTTATCCTCTTCATTGTTCCAGCTGTAAAGCTTACGAACCTCTTCTCCCACCTTCTCTGCAGGATGCTCGGAAGCAAGCTTTCTCATTGCCTTGAAGTGAACCTGCTTACCTGCGGGAGACATATCAAGCAGGAAGTCCTTAGCAAAGGTACCGTCCTGAATGTCGCTAAGTATCTTCTTCATAGCTTTCTTGGTGTCCTCGGTAATAATCTTCGGTCCGGTAATATAGTCGCCGTACTCGGCAGTGTTGGAGATGGAATATCTCATGCCTGCAAAGCCGCTCTGGTAAATCAGATCCACGATCAGCTTCATCTCATGGATACATTCAAAATATGCGTTTCTGGGATCGTAACCTGCCTCAACCAAGGTCTCAAAGCCTGCCTGCATAAGCGCGCAGACACCGCCGCAAAGAACCGCCTGCTCGCCAAAAAGATCAGTCTCAGTCTCTGTACGGAAATTAGTCTCAAGTACGCCTGCTCTTGCACCTCCGATACCAAGCGCATAAGCAAGTGCAATATCCTGTGCCTTGCCGGTAGCGTCCTGCTCAACCGCAATAAGGCAGGGAACTCCCTTTCCGGCCTGATATTCGCTTCTCACGGTATGTCCGGGACCTTTGGGCGCAATCATGGTAACGTCTACGTCCTTGGGAGGTACGATACAGCCGAAATGAATGTTAAAGCCATGTGCAAACATTAACATATTACCAGCCTCAAGATTAGGCTCAATATCATTCTTGTAAAGGTCAGCCTGCTTTTCGTCGTTAATAAGAATCATAATAATGTCAGCCTTCTTTGCCGCCTGCGCCGCAGTATATACCTCAAAGCCCTGAGCCTCAGCCTTAGCCCATGACTTGGAGCCCTCATACAGACCGATAATGACATTACAGCCAGACTCCTTCAAATTCAATGCATGAGCATGACCCTGACTTCCATATCCGATAATAGCAATGGTCTTGCCCTCTAACATGGAAAGATTACAATCTTCCTGATAAAAAATTTTTGCCATCTTTTTTTCCTCCATTTTGTTCCTTGAAATAAATTTATAACTGATAGGTTCCGTTACGTTATTCAGCTAACGTTTCCCTAGAGCTAACAACATTAAATTATAGCATGGTGACATTCTCTACGCCGCGGCCCAAGCCTGCAATGCCTGTTCTTGCGAGCTCCAAAATCTCATAATCCCTAAGAAGCGCCACAAAGGCGTCAATCTTACTCTGGTTTCCTGTAAGCTCTGCAATGATGCTTTCCGGAGACACATCAATTATATTGGCGCGAAAAATATTTGCAACGGAAATTACGCTCTCCCGCTGCTGTGCCGTCACCCTGACCTTTATCAGCACAAGCTCACGATATACGCTCTCCTCCGGCTTTAATTCCTTAATATCCCGCACGTCCACAAGCTTGCTCACCTGCTTTTCAATCTGTTCTAAAATCTCGTCGTCTCCGCTTGCCACAATGGTGATTCTGGTATATCTGGGGTCTGCCGTAACGCCTGCCGTAATGCTCTCGATATTGTACCCGCGCCTTGAGAACAGACCTGATATCCTGCTCAAAACGCCCGATGTATTATCTACCAATAACTGGAAAACCTTCTTCTGCATAGTAATAACCATGCTCCCTTCTCAAACTTTAGATTAGGGTATGCCGCAATATTTTTATATAAATCCATACATACCCTACAATTTATAAATATAACAAGTTCCATACGGAATGTCAATAAAAACCAACCTTAGCTCCGGTCTGAATATAATCCTTTGGTCTTTTATCCATACTCGGTCGGTCAACCGGACTTTGACAGGGTTCCCTTAATCGTTCTCGATGCATTTTGATAAAGCAAGGGTTCCTGTTCTCGCTACCTCCACCACACTGATTGTCTGCAGCATGGTAATCATAAGCTGGATTTTATCAGGCGTATTGCATATCTGAATCATCATAAAATGCTTGGACATATCAACGATTTCCGCCTTCATAATCTCACACAGCTCCATAATGTCGCGCCGATTACTCTTGTTATACTTAATTTTTATCAGCATAAGCTCTCTGGTAATACATTGCTGCTCCGCGAAGGTTTTGACCTTAATGACATCCAGCTTTTTGTTAAGCTGCTTTTCAATCTGCTCTATGGTACGCTCGTCTCCGCTGCTTACTATAGTCATGCAGGACACGGCAGGGTCGTCCGTCTCACCCACCGCAAGACTGTCAATATTATAACATCTTCTGGAAAAGAGCCCGGCAACCTTGCAAAGGACGCCCGAACGGTTCTCCACCAACACGGAATAAATTCTCTTCTTCATAGCCGTTCCTCCTACTTCACCAAATCCATGGGATCAATCAGACACTCAAGCAGTATGGATTCATCATTTTTCAAAAAGGTATCAAGAGTTTCCTCCGCCTTCTGCATATCACACAGCCGTAAGAAGGGCATATCATAGGCCGCCGCCAGCTTCTCCAGATCCGGACTTCCCGAAAGATCAACCACGGAATAATGATCCTTATAGGTATAATGCTGGTATTCCCGGACCATGCCCAGATAATTATTTTTCAATACGATAATCTTCACCGGAACCTTGTGCTGCCTCATGGTGGCAAGCTCCATCATAGACATCTGGAAGGAGCCGTCGCCGCAGACTGCAATAACCTGCTTATCGGGCGCCGCAAGCTTGGCGCCCATGGCGGCAGGAATGGAATAGCCCATGGTTCCCATGCCGCCGGAGGTAAGGAATCTGCCTTTTTTTACTATATGATAACCGCAAGACCAAATTTGGTTTTGACCCACGTCGGCAACATATATACCGTCCTCCTGCATTTTCTCGGACAACAGGGTTATAAACGCCGCCGGATCCACATAATCGGGATTCGGGGTACGCTTCTTCTCCATGGTCTTTCGATATTCTTCCAAATCGGTAATCCATTCCTCATAATTACAGGAGAACTCCTCCTTTGAAAAATCCTCGAAAATATGTCTGACGTCTCCTACCAGAGGAATGGTCGCACCTGCATTTTTGCCAATTTCCGCCGGATCCACGTCAATATGAACCAGCACCTTTCCCTTTGTTATCAAATCCGGCTGGTTCACCGCCCGGTCAGCCACGCGCGCCCCCACCATAATCAGCAAATCCGATTCATTCATGGCACGGTTGGCATATGCCTTACCGTTGTTGCCCACCATACCGAAATACAGCGGATGCTTTGTGGGCATTACACCGATACCCATCATCGTTGAAACTACGGGAATCTTGTATTTTTCCGAGAAGGCTCTAAGCTCTCCCGAGGCCTCGCTCAAATGAACGCCGCCCCCTGCGCAGATAATAGGACGCTTTGCCTTTTCCAGCTCCTTAATAACCTTTTTGATCTGTACAGCGTTCCCCTTGACCGTAGGCTTATAAGTACGCATATTTACCTTTTCGGGATATTCAAATTTATCCATAGCAGCATTTTGGATATCAATGGGAATGTCTATCAAAACAGGCCCCTTTCTTCCCGTGTTGGCAATGTGGAACGCCTCCTTGAAAATGCGTGGAATATCCTTTACATTGCGAACCAAATAGCTGTATTTTACAAAGGATTCCACCGCTCCCGTAATATCTGCCTCCTGAAAAACATCGCTGCCCAAAAGCTCGCTGTTTACCTGTCCGGTAATGCAAATAAGAGGAATACTGTCCGCAAAGGCGGTGGCGATGCCGGTAATCACATTGGTTGCGCCGGGACCCGATGTGACCGCACAGACTGCGGCTTTTCCCGTGACTCTCGCCACGCCGCTGGCCGCATGGGCTGCGTTCTGCTCCGTGCGGATAAGAATCGTGCGTATATCCGATTCCAAAATACTATTATAAAAAGGGCAGATTGCAACACCGGGATAACCGAACACAACCTTTACGTCCTCAGCCTCCAAACACTTAATAATGGCGTCTGCTCCGTTCATAAATATCTCCTCCTTTTGATTTATCAATCGCCCCATATATCTCTCCAAACCGGCTGAGTATAATATGGACGCCTCTTCTTTAATTTTAAAAATACTGTTTTTTACTATATCACTTTAGCAGTCACAATTCAACCTTTTTGCCAGCTTCACCGCCTCTGCGGCATCCTTGGAATACCCGTCCGCGCCTATTTCGTCCGCGTATTCCTGTGTAATGACGGCGCCTCCTATCATCACCTTTGCGGAAAGCTTATTTTCTCTGACGGCTGCTATTACCTCTCGCATTCTCTGCATGGTGGTAGTCATCAGCGCGGATAATGCGATAATCTGCGCATTGTGCTCCTTCGCCGCCTGAATGATTTTTTCCTTGGAAACATCCTTCCCCAAGTCAACGACCCTGAAACCGTAATTTTTCAGCATAAGAGCCACAAGGTTCTTTCCTATATCATGGATATCTCCCTCCACGGTGGCGATAACCACCACGGGCATATCCTTACTGTCACTTTCCTTTAAAAGCAGGGGCTCCAAAACTTCAATGGCATTTTTCATCGCCTCGGCGCTGGCTATCAGCTGAGGGAGGAAGTATTTTCCTTTGTCAAAATACTCACCCACCATATTGATTGCGGGAAGCAGCACATTATTCAACAGCTTGTCCGGCTCCTCCCCCTGAGATAACGCTTCTCTGGTCAGCTTGGCAATACCGTTTCTGTTTCCCTTTAAAACGGCATTATATAATACATGTGATTCCCCACTGTTTTGTACAACCGCTACATTGTGTGCCGCACCTGCGCCCTCACTGCCCAAGCCGTCCTGCCGTTCCTTACCTGTAACGCTTTCTGTGACCTTCTCCTGCACAGCCGTATTGTCTCCTTTGGCGTCCACCCTCACCTGCGTGCCTGAACCTATAATATCCCGCACAGCCTCAAGTTTTGCCTCCAACGTATCTATTTTAACCTGCAGCTCATTTTGAGAACCGACGCTTTGTTTTTCCCTGTTTTCTTTCACTTGATTGGCATATTCAATATATCGGATATCCGCCTCCTCCTTGGCAAGCAGCAAATCTGCAGCCAAGGCGCAGCTCACCAACAACTCCTGCGATGGGTTGGAAATTGCCATTGTAAGCCCTTCCCTTATTGCAAGAGTAAGAAAAGCCGTATTAACATAGCTGCGCTTTGGCATTCCGAAGGAAATATTGGAAAGTCCGCAAATAGTAGCAAAGCCAAGCTCCTTACAATAACGAATAGTCTCCAAGACTTCAATGGCCGCTCTCTTATTGGCGCCTACAGTGGCGACCAAACCGTCCACAATAATATCCTCCCTGCTCATCCCGAGGGCAAGAGCTCCATCATAAATTTTTTGAATTATATGCTTTTTTTCGTCTAAATTTTCCGGCAGCCCCTTGTCTGAAAGCGGAAGCAATATAAACATCGCTCCGTACTTTGCCGCAATAGGCAGAAGCCTTTCAAATTTCCCGCTCTCCAACGAAACGGAATTAATCAATGCCCTTCCCGGATAATGCCGCAGCGCCGCCTCCAAAACCTCTACATAACTGGAATCAAGTGACAATGGAAGGCTGGTAACACCGCTTATCTCATCAATGGCACGCAGCATCATTTCCTTTTCGTCAATACCGCTCATACCCATATTTACATCCAGAATCCGGGCGCCGCATGCCTCCTGCTCCTCGGCAAACTGCAGTACCTTTTCCATATTACCCTCTTTAAGCTGTGCCTGTAAAAGCTTTTTGCCTGTAGGATTAATGCGTTCTCCCACAATAATAAATTTATCTGAAAGGCCAAAGGAAACCGTCTGACTCTCCGAAGTAAGATAACGAACTCCTTCCGGTCTTCTGGGAACACAAACACGACTCTTCCTGCCGAATTTCTCACAAATTTTGCCGATATAGGACGGAGTCGTGCCACAGCATCCGCCTAAAACAGTAGCGCCCGCCTCAACCAAAAGCTGCATTTCCTCCGCAAATTCCTCCGCCTCCATGTTGTAGCAGGTATTGCCGTCCTTGTCCAGACAAGGCAGCCCCGCATTAGGCTTGGCTATAACAGGGATTGTGGTGACTGAGGCAAGCTTTGCTATAATCTCTCGCATTTGTGCGGGCCCCGTGGAACAATTGGCACCGACGGCACAAGCTCCCAGACTCTCGGCCACAACGGCAGCCGTTTTTGCGTCCGTGCCGTATAGAGTCCTTCCGTCTGCCTCAAAGGTCAGCGTCACCATCACGGGTAAATCACAGACCTCCTTTGCGGCAATCAAAGCCGCTCTCGTCTCGGCAAGACTCATCATGGTCTCTACCACCAAAAGGTCAACTCCCGCCTTCGCCAGAGCTATAACCTGTTCCTTATAAATATTTATTAAATCCTCCAGCTCCATCTTACCGACAGGCTTTAACGCCTCACCCGTCATGGTCAAGTCCCCGGCAACATAAACTTGCCTGTCACTGTAAAGAGCCGCCTCCTTGGAAATTGCCACCAAATCCTTAATCATGGTCTCCATGTCATTCTCCAGATTATATTCCCGCAGCTTTATGCGGTTCGCCGTAAATGTAGGCGCATAGAGAATATCTGTTCCTGCCGCCACATATTCTCTTTGTAACCGAAGCATGACCTCTTTGTGGTCTAAAATCCATCTTTCGGGACACACGCCTGCAGGCATACCCGCCTTTACCAGATTAGAGCCTGTAGCGCCGTCCAAATATAATATCCGCTCCCTTGACAAGGATAAAAATTCATCTTTTTTCATACTTTCTCTCTTTTCTTTTACTGTCAACATATCAGTGCTTGCAATTTTGCTTTCCCTATCATAACACATGGCGGAATTAATCGTAAAGGGTACGATTTAACTTCTTTAATAAAAGGTTGCGAAAAACAACATAATATGATAAATTTTTTAATATATAATTATTTCCCCCGCGGACAATTGTTCGGGCGGATGCATAAGAAGCTTTTCTTAACCGTCTGACTCTTGTCAAAACGCAGGCTCGAAACCGAATCGGCTTGTTGCGGGTTTTGATTGGAGGACATATCATGCAAAAGAAATGGACCCTTCTCGCAACAGGACTTATAATGTCCACGCTTCTTGGCGGGTGCGGCGAGGATTCCGAATTGACACAATTTAGAAAGGATATCGATACCTTCTGTACAGATATATCTATGTTGGATACGTCCATGAATAACGTGGACGCTTCCAGCCCTACGGCAAAAGCCGAGCAATTGGGATATCTTGATGAGCTGGATGAAAAATTCGCCGGTTTTGCCGAGCTTGATTTTCCGGAGGAATTTGATTATCTGGAGCACTTGGCGGATGAATCCAGTGAATATATGACCGAAGCGGTAAAATATTACCACAAAACATATGACGAAAACGCTGTCTTTGATGAAGCTAACGTGAAATATGCACAAGAAAATTATTCCCGAGCCTTGAAACGTGTCCAGATTATTATTACCTTTCTCCACGGCGAAGAGCCTACGGACATGGACGTAGAAATCAAATACGAATAGAATATGGGTAGCAAAAAAGCTCTTTCTTGACCATGACAAAGCCAAGAAAGAGCTTTTTGATACTCGAACATCCGTTTCGGAATTTTCTCTGCAGGGCAGATACTTATAAAATACTGCTCTCACACTATTATATCCCTGAAAGTGAACTTAAAATCGCCGCTCCCGATACTACTATGATAATTGCAGGAATAAGCCCAAGTATTCCACACACTAGCCCTGCAACCGCCATACCTGTACCGCCCATTTTTTTGGCCAGCGATATTCCGCCCAAAATTACGGCAAGCAATGCAAGTACAATAGGTATATAGGGTACACAGCATGCCAGTACGAGAGCGCAAATACCTAACACCATTGAAGCGACGGCGAGACCTACGCTGGGATTACTTCCCTGAGGCTGCATAAGAGGAACTTGTCCGTTCTGATTATAAGCCATTAGTTTATTCTCCTTATATTTATATATAGAAATTTGTTTAATTTAATAAGTTCAGTAAAAAAGAAGGTACCTCAGCCAACAGGATGAAGTACCTCCCCTAAATATTAATATTACTTTAAAATTTTAATGGAACCGATTAAAGGAAGCTCCTTATCCTGTTCCTGAGCTGCAAAAATAATACCTAAAATGGAATATACAAAAATTGCAAGACTAAGAAGTGATGAAACAATCGTTCCGATAATCGGAATAAATACCAGTATAACCGATAAAACGCTTATCGCAATACCGCCGATTGCGACAACTAACGCCTGATTCAAGTGAAACTTTGCGCCTTCCTTATCACCGGCACAATATGCGATAACCCAGCCGATAATAGTTAAATAAGCGATAATTCCTGTAACTTTCTTGTCCATAGTAAATATTCTCCTTTTTATGCCCCATCGGGCTGGTTTTCCTAAAGCATAACGATACCAAAACAAAATTTCAGTACGTTCTTTAATATGAAGTTTATAACTACCAATGCCAACGCCCCATATAGGTAACCAGCACGGAATTTCATTCCTTTTAAGCCAAATAAATGTAAGCCTGCCAAAGTGTGGGAAACCATAAAGCCAAAGTATAAAACAGCTCCGTATACGATTAGCGGATGGTACCACAAGGATTCTACAAACCGTCCCTGAAGAAAAGCAATCAGTGAACGGGTTCCACCGCAGCCCGGACAATAGATTCCCAAATATTTCCAAAAAAAACAGGCCGGCTGGGGTACTTTTACCTCCGGTAAAAGTACCTTCAGCAAAAATATCCCAACGCCTGCAAGCACCAGAAATATGAGACCTATGTAATAAAGCCCATCCTCCAGCGTCCTCTGTCTCATGATTTAGTAGCTATAGCCCATCTCTTCCAGCATAGCGGCTGCACTTGCACCCAAAACAAGACCTACAATGGTGATAATAAGTGCTAAAACAATACCGATTATGGAGCAAACCATAGCGGCTGTACCAATACCGGACTTAGCCTTCTTATTGGAGAGAATTGCCAACACCAAACCGATAGCACCGGGAATTAAGCCCCAGTATGCGCAGCAGCTCATAACGATAGATAAAATACCTAAAATTAAGCCTACGATTGCCAACGGGTCAGTAGAATTCTGACCTTCACTGGTTACTACGGGAGGTACCTGATAATTTCCCTGATTGTTTTGTTCATTCTGTAAATTCTGTCCGTCCATTTGTTTTCTCCTTTTTCTGAAAATAATTTTGCAAATTGATTCCTAATCCTTGAGTAGATTGCCGCTTGCGTCTGTGTCAATCTTGCCAACCAGAATCATAATGCCTTCTACAAGACCCCATATACCGATACCCATTACCACAAATACACCGACGCCAACACAGCATAAAATGTAGCCGACAATGGTACTGACAAGCTGTATGATTGCTTTTGTCGTATATCCGAGATAAAAGTTATGTACACCAAAGGAGCCTAAAAAGATACCTAATAAACCGGCAGCCATTTTTGACTTCGCACCTTGAGATGCAACCTTAGTAGCAACTCCGCAAGTCAGGCATACCTGCGCATTAGGCTGAATCGGCTTGCCGCAATTATGACAATAACTAGCGCCCAGACCCTTGCCCACGCCGCACTTTACGCACATCACCGCTTCATCAGTTACATAGGGTTCTCCACAGTTTTTACAAAAGTACATGTAAAGCATTCCTCCTCTCATAAGTATATGTGTCTATATAACAAACAATGTTATTATATAATATATTAAGAATTATTTCTACTAAAATTTTAAAAAAAATTAATTTTTTTTATTTTTAATTTATAAAACTAACTTAAGCAAAGCTTGACGGCACAAATTATCCTTTTACTACCCCCACTGTCTTAAGCTTTCTTACGGGCGTAACGATATCCGTCTGCTGCGCCATTACCTCGTCAATGTCCTTATAGGCGAAACGGCACTCCTCCGCCACGTCATTCTTCTTTCTCTTACCGAGGGTAACGCCCTGCTCCTTTAAATCCACCATGACCTGCTCCGTCGTAAACGCCTTCATGGCGCCGCTTCTGGAATAAGCCCTGCCCGCCCCGTGGGAGGAGGTACAAAAGGACTCCTCATTGCCCCTTCCTTCCACAACATAGCTGTAAGAGCCCATAGCGCCCGGTATGACGGCGCGCTCCCCAAGCCTTACCCTTGTGGCGCCTTTTCGGTGCACCCATACATTGGCGTCATAGTGATTCTCCAAAGAAGCATAATTGTGATGGCAGTTTATTTTGTCGGTAAAGGAAACCGTCAGTCCTGCATATCTTTTCATATGCTCTTTAACCACTTCACAGGTTTTCTCAAGCATACGCTCCCTGTTTTCAAAGGCATAGTCAAGGGCAAGCGTCATCCAGTTTATATAGCTCTTCCCCTCGTCGGTTTGTACTGGAAGAAACGCCAGTCTGTACTCGTCCGGTACCCTGCTGTACCATCTTTGGTTCAATTCTCTTGCCTTATTGTGAAAATAATCGCAGATTTCCTTTCCCAAATGACGGCTGCCCGAGTGTATCATAATGCAAAGATAGCCCTCCTCGTCTACCTGAAGCTCGATAAAGTGGTTTCCTCCCCCAAGAGTACCTACCTGAAAATAGCCCTCGTCAATCAAATGCGTCAACCGGTGATTTGCCTCATACTTCTCCATATTGTCAAGCGCCCTGTCCAGTACGGCGGATTCCTGCTTCTGCTTATGGCTTTCAAACCCCACAGGCACGCTGCGCATGATGCCGCCTATCATGGACTGCATAACGGAAGCGCTTCCCACCTTTATATCCTTGATTTCCTCATATTTGACATCGGTTGCCACAAATACCATGCCGCAGCCGATATCCACACCTACCGCATTGGGAATAATCACATCTTTTGTGGCTATCACGCCTCCGATAGGCATTCCCTTCCCCGTATGGGTGTCCGGCATAAGGCACACCCACTTATGGAGAAAGGGAAGGTTTGACAGATGATATGCCTGCTCCAGACAGGACTCTTCCATCCTGTCTATTCCGGAAAGCCATGTTTTTATAGGATATGCCGTGTTTTCGTTAAATATTACGAACATAAATAATCCTCCACCTTTCTATATCTCTCACTGTTAAGAATTTTCTTTAAGCATGCATAAGGGTTCAACTCGTTTGAGAGGACCATGTTGCACACATTGACGGAAAATCCGCTGACCAGACCCACTCCAAGCTCGTTTTCACGGACGGGTATCACATTCGTCCTGCTGTTCACGTTCCAAAACACCAGCTTAGGCGTTCTGTAGCCGTATGACGCAAACCGTTCCTTAATGGAATGAAACAATGTTTTGGTACCTACGCCCCGCGCGGCGCAATCAAATTCCATATCGGAAATCACAAGAATGGTCCGGGGCAGCTCCTCCTGCCGTAAACGGTTTCTCACCGCCGTTTCCAGCACCAGCATAAAGGTCGCCTCTATATTGGTATTGGTACAATCACAATGGGAAAACGCCAGCTCAAGCTTCTCCTTAAGCGTCCTGCATACGGATAAATCCACATACTCGGGCCTGCTGGAAAAGGTAATAAACTTATTTTTGTATACCCCCTTAAGCCTCTCGGCAAAATAGATACCCAGCGCATTGGATGCATGGAGCGCCGTAGTGCTTCCATCCCCCACCGGACACATCATGCTTCCGGAACCGTCTACCACGCAAAGCACATTTTCCGCGCCCCCCACCTTGTCGGGCAGGTTGCTCCAAAGCGCCTCCAACGCCGCATCCAACGCAGGAAGGCTCGCCCTCCAGCCCGCAATCTTTGCGTATCTGGTTACAATATCATGGGGCATCAACACATCCGCATGCATCACCGCACGATTACTCTTCACAGCCTCAAGGTAACATTTTCTGCGCGTCTCGTCATGGCTTAAGAATGCGTTCCTGTAAAGGATATTTGCCTTGGAAGCCACCCTTGCATAATCAATTTCATCCCAACGGTTTGCGCTCATGAAGCTTTCGGTCACATTCAGATACGCTCTCAGGGAAGCAAGCAGCTTTCTGTATTCCCTTGCGGTAATCCCCATAAAACGCTGCAGTTTTGCCGCTGTTTCCTTCGACGTCTTAGAGGATGTATTATTGCTTGGCATCCACTTTGCGCAAAGGGAAACGCCTTCGCCCGCCTCCATATTCTTCACATCCTCCAGAAGCTGCGTCTTTAAGACTGTCAGAGCCTTCTCCTCAACAGGCGTCTCAAGCAGGGAGAGCAAATCGTCGAAACGGCCGTACTGCGCCATGATTTCAGCCAATCCGCTTACCATATCGGGAAAGCCTTCTGCCAGATGTCTGATAATAATTCTGAAGCTTCTTCTTTCGCCCAGTCCGCCTCTTATGTCACGCAGGAAGAACAGCCACTTTATCGCAAGAATTCTGTCCTCGTAGAAGGCATGGATAAAACGGTTGATAATTCTTCCTTCTTCTTCGTTCCTAAGGGAGGCAGCCGCAAAGTTCAAGTCCACAAGTGCCTTTCCCGTTGTTCCATAACCTATGGCGCCGTTTTCGGTCGTCTTCCTTTCATCTTCTAAAATAGTATGTAACTTTTCCATAAAGCTCATAACTCTCACCAATCCTTTCCATAAGCTTCCTTCCTAATAAATCTCATTGTGGGGATGGGATTTGAACCCATAACCCCTATGCCCCTAGCATTTTTGTAGCTGTTAAAGCCTTTTTCAAGACTTATTTTAATAGTGCTCTACCCGTTAAGCTACCCCACATGATTTATTAAAAAAAGCAGCTTTACCGGGGCAGGATTCGAACCTGCTAATCACCATTTGATATGTAATCGCAGTAAAAGCCTTTTACAAGACTTATTTTTTTGATTCACCTAAGAACCGCCGCGATAAAGCTGCCCTGTGACTTGAGAAAACCCTTGAAGCTGCCGTCCGGGTGGGAATCGAACCCACGACAACGCACTTGACAGGTGTTTTTGGATTGCCGTTAAGGTCTTTGTCAAGACCTATTTTCTTCCGCGCTCTACCCTCTGAGCTACCTGACAGCGGCTTTTCTTCGGTTTTCCCTTGTCTGAATATAGAATACAACTTATGGAAAAATTTATCATTTCAAAAAAGTTGCGAAGTAGATTTTTGTAAAAAAACTATCTGATAAAGAACGTTTATGTTATACTGAAACAAATATCTGTGCAATAACGCTGCGCCTCAACCAATACTAAAATGAAATTGTAATTTATCTAAGGAATAGTCGCAAAATAACTTGTGCAGATGACGCAGAATAAATTTCCATAGGCTAGGCGGAAGAAGGAGCCGTAGTGGGCTACGACGACTGATGACAACGACGGCTATGGGAATTTAGACAAGTCAGATGCACAAGTTATTTCAAGACTATTCCTTAGCGCCAAGCTCATAAATTATAAGCAGGATGGTGGATAATATGTCGGAATTTAAAGAATTAATTAAATCCTTTTCCAAAAGCCGGGAGTATGTCCGCGATTTCTTTGTATACGGCTTTAAGACCCGCGACGAATTCGGGGGCTGGAGCGGCCGTACCTACGATAATGAGCGTCGCAGGCTGGAGAGCTGGCTGTCCGGCTATGTGAGGCAGGATTATACCGAAAAAGGAAAAAATATTTATCTTTCCATGGACAGCAATCTCCTTGACACCAATCCTCTGTATCGGGTATGGAAGGCAAAAAGCTTTACCGACAACGACATTATGCTGCATTTCTATATACTGGACTATCTGCTGCAATCTAAGAAGGAGACGGCTGACGGGATAACCGACGGCATTCTGGATATCTATGATATGATGTTTGACTCCCAGTTGGTTCGACGAAAGTGTAACGAATACGCCAAGGATGGCATTCTTACAAAGGAAAAAAGCGGCCGGGAGATTTTGTACAGTCTCAATCCTTCGTTTCGGGAATTACTTTCCTCCTGCCCCGGCTTAGAAGACGCCCTAAAGCTGTACCAGCTCTCCTCCCCTCTCGGAATTGTGGGTAACACCATTATGGATAACGCTTCCCTCACAAACGACATCTTCCGAATCAAGCACAATTTCTTTGTCCATACCTTGGAGGATGAAATACTGTCCGTTTTACTACAGGCAATGCATGAGGAAAAAGCCGTGCAAATCAGCATAAAAAGCACCCGCTCGGAAGCCATGCATACTATGGAGGGCGTTCCGCTGAAAATATTTATCAGCACGCGCACCGGCAGGCGTTACCTATGTCTCTACCTGCCGGCAAAACGGCGCTTTACATGCGCCAGACTAGACTCTGTAAAAGAAGTCTTCGTCAAAGAGCCTTTTCCTCCATATAAAGAAATCAAAGAGAAGTTAGAAAAAAATAAAATATCCGCATGGGGAGTGTCCTTTCAAAACGAAGGCCATACCCGTTTGGAGCACGTTAAGCTTACCCTGCATATTAGCGAATCGTCCGAGGCATATATTCTGAACCGCCTGCAACGCGAAGGCAAGGGAGGAACCATTCTGCACATTGCCCCGGATACCTTTACCTATGAGATTAGTGTCTTTGATGCAAACGAAATGCTTCCATGGCTTCGTACCTTTATCGGAAGAATCGTTGATATCGAATCTGACTGCCAAAAGCTTAATTCTCTCTTCCGCAGAGATTTTTTTGCCATGTATCATATGTATTTTGAAGAAAATTGATTTAAGATGCCCTCAACTATTAAATTTAAGTGTCTGATGAGACAGACAGATGGGAGTAAAATGGCTGAATTATTTTCTGAAGTTTATAATTGTTATTATCAGGTCATAAAATCCCTGATTGAAAAGAAAAATTACATATCGGAGGATGAACTGAATTTCCGCATAAAGAACAACGGCTTTGAGGAAAGCATTCTCTATCTTCTCCCTAAGCTGACAAAAGAGGGATGGGGATTTTACGAAAAAGAGAATGGGATTTTACATTCAAAATTGTCTACGGACTTTTATGTTCCCCTGACCGACCTGCAGAAATCCTACTTAAAGTCCATTCTGACGGACGATAAAATAGGTCTTTTCCTAAGCGACAGGGAGCTTCATAAAATAAATGAGGCGTTTGCCCATATATCGCCGCTCTTTCACGGGGATGATTTTTATTATTACGACCGCTTTGCCGATAAGGACGACTATAAGAATCCCGAGTATAAGAAACATTTTCAAACGATTCTTTCCGCTATCAAAAAACAGGAATACCTTGATATTCTTTATGAATCACGTTTTGAACACAGGGTACATCACTGCTATCTGCCCTGCAGACTGGAATATTCCATAAAAAACGACTGCTTCCGCCTGCTTGCAGTAAATCAGCATAACCTGCGGAACCCGAGAATTGAGATTTTGAATCTAAGCCGTATCAGAGAAACCGCTCCTACCGGCAAAAGAGTCACAAGGCTTCCCGACATCAACCGCTCGCTGCAGCGTTCCTATTACAAGGAGCCGGTAAGAATTATTATAAAGAACAAGCGCAATGCTTTGGAACGCGCAATGCTGCAATTTGCCAATTATGAGAAAAATACCCGCAGGCTCGACGACAACACCTATGAATGTCTGATTTACTATAATAAAAAAACAGAGACAGAGCTTCTTATCGAAATTCTGTCCTTTGGTCCTATGATTAAGGTTGTGGGAAGCGAAGCCTTTCTTCAGCTTATAAAGGAGCGTCTGGAGCGTCAGCACGCCATGTTGTCCGTCCGGACGCCGCCTTCATAATTCCTGCTTTCCTATATTGTCAGGGCTTTTTACCGTAACGCTCTAAAGGCATTCGCCACCATTTTCATTATCACCATTCTAGGGTAAGCTCTCAAAAAATCAATCACCGGCTATATTCTGTCAGCCGCAAAGAATATACTTCCTTCAACATTTCCGCGGAAAGATATTTTGCCTTTCTAATCGAACAGCTGTAATAGCATCCGCTATTAACATAACCCTGAGTGCTTCCATATAAAACAACTGTGTTCCATGGACATAGGTAATGTTCTTTCCGAACGAGCCTCCCCCGCTTCAGCCCATCCTCAAACTCAGGGAAAACCCTTGGATTGCCACATCCCTCATAGTCATCTGTCCAAAAACCTGACGGTTCCTTGTCAGTATGCTCAATCATTACATTCAAGGCAGTAATAGTTACTTTTTTGTCTCTTTGTTTTTCATATTTATACCTCCGTTAATAAGTGCTGCTAATAGCAGCCTGACATGCTAACAAAGGTAATTTTCTGATATAATGTCAATAATATTGTATCAGACAGCCACACCATTTGCAATAGGTTGTACATTCTTGCTGCTCTTTCAGGATTTGCCCCCAATCCCGCGCTTCCCTCGACGCCCGTAAAATATGTATTTCATTTTCCGGCTCCTTCACCACATAAAAAGGAAAAGGTAAAAAAGGATACTACTCATAACTACCTCTTTTCGACAATATCCTCAGCCTCTTGAACAGCAGCTAAGTCTTGTAATGCAAGTTTGATACCCTACAAACCGATTTCCTACAAGGATCGACAGCGGCGATATTTTTCCTTCTTGCTCCAATTTAAAAAAGAAGCTATAAGCTTTTCGATAATATAGGCTCTGGCGTCATTTTTGTCGATTCCGGAGTTTGGCCATTCATTTATACCTATATTTTCCTTTAGGATATAAAGCGGCTCTTTGAATGTTCCCGGATTTCTGCCGCAAGTTACCAAATCAGTCTTGTGTTTCAGCCTGTAAAATGCACGGAATATGGGCAGCTCAAAGCCACGATCGCCTGCTCTTCTTCCTTTTACATACGCATCCCATTCATCTGATAAATGCAAGCACTCCCAAATTTGGTTGGTGGTCATACCGGACTGATCCTTTAGCCCCTTCTTCAATTCCTCTTCCGCGGTCAGGTCGCTTGGGCTGCTCGCCGCCGCTAACTAACCAGCTTTCATCCGAAGTTCCCCATCTTACAACATCCTTTAGTGCGTCACGATAAATTGCAAATTCATTAGTTGGAGCCAAAAACATATTGCGCTTGAAAGCAAATGCTTCCATAATTCTAAACTCTTTATACGCTTCAGCATCCAAATCCTCGACAGCAAAGTCCTTTTTTCTGTTCCAAAGCATCATATAAAGGAAAGTTCAACAAATTCATGTGAAAATTACCGATTGTGATTTAATGTTGTTTAAGGGTAATATTAGCTGTTATATTTTATTATTAAAATTTATGCTAACATTTGATTTTACGGCGTTTTCAAGCTGTGGGGGCACAAAATACGCCTCTGTTGCACCAAACACCACTTTTCAGCAAAAACGCGTCAACATTGTATGACAAAACGCCACAATTCATAAGAATTATGGCGTTTTGTCTGTCTTTATGTGTCATTCTTTGTTTTTTAATTCAGCTCAATCAAAATTTGCCCGCTTTACTGGCTTCCTCAATCGAAACAGCAACCGCAACAGTCATGCCGACCATGGGGTTGTTTCCTGCTCCGATAAGACCCATCATCTCCACATGAGCAGGAACGGAAGAAGAACCTGCAAACTGTGCGTCAGAATGCATACGACCCATGGTATCCGTCATACCGTAGGAAGCAGGGCCTGCAGCCATGTTATCGGGATGAAGGGTACGCCCTGTACCACCGCCTGATGCAACGGAGAAGTACTTCTTACCCTGCTCGATACATTCCTTCTTATAGGTGCCTGCAACGGGATGCTGGAATCTGGTAGGATTGGTGGAGTTACCGGTAATGGATACATCCACTCCCTCCTTGTGCATGATGGCAACGCCTTCACAGACGTCATTTGCGCCGTAGCAGTTTACCTTTGCACGAAGACCTTCGGAATAAGATTTGCGATATACCTCCTTTACAGTATTGGTATAGGGATCATACTCTGTCTCCACAAAAGTAAAGCCGTTGATACGGGAAATAATCTGTGCAGCGTCCTTTCCCAAACCGTTTAAGATAACGCGTAAGGGTTTCTTACGAACCTTATTAGCCTTCTCGGCGATACCGATAGCGCCCTCTGCTGCAGCAAAGGATTCATGACCTGCAAGGAAGCAGAAACACTCCGTCTCCTCCTCAAGAAGCATTTTACCAAGATTGCCGTGTCCGAGACCTACCTTACGGGTATCTGCAACGGATCCGGGAATACAGAAAGCCTGTAAGCCCTCTCCTATTGCTGCCGCCGCATCAGCCGCTCTCCTACAGCCCTTCTTGATTGCGATTGCGGCGCCTACTATGTAAGCCCAGCAGGCATTCTCAAAGCAAATAGGCTGAATGCCCTTAATCTGATTGTAAACATCAAGACCGGCATCCTTAGTGATTTTCTCGGCTTCCTCAATAGAAGCAATACCATAACTATTTAATACGGAATTGATTTTGTCAATTCGTCTTTCATATGATTCAAATAATGCCATTTTAATTGTCCTCCTAATGAAGTTTACTTCTGTTTACTCTTGTCTGGGGTCGATAATCTTTACGGCATCAGCCACACGACCATACTGACCCTTAGCCTTCTCATAAGCAGTGTTAGGGTCGTCACCTTTCTTGATAAAGTCGGTCATCTTTCCAAGGCTTACAAACTGATATCCGATAATCTGGTCGTCGGCGTCAAGGGCAATACCAGTTACATAACCCTCTGCCATCTCTAAGTAACGAGGACCCTTCTTCAAGGTTCCGTACATGGTGCCAACCTGACTTCTAAGACCCTTGCCCAAGTCCTCAAGACCGGCGCCGATAGGAAGTCCGTCCTCGGAAAAAGCGCTCTGGGTACGTCCGTAAACAATCTGTAAAAACAGCTCTCTCATTGCGGTATTAATAGCATCGCATACAAGGTCTGTATTCAATGCTTCCATTACTGTTCTGCCGGGCAGGATTTCAGCCGCCATTGCTGCGGAATGAGTCATACCGGAACAGCCGATAGTCTCAACCAACGCCTCCTGTATAATACCCTCCTTAACATTTAAGGTCAGCTTGCAGGCGCCCTGCTGAGGCGCGCACCAGCCCACACCGTGTGTAAGACCGGAAATATCTTTAACTTCTTTTGCTTTTACCCATTTTGCTTCTTCTGGGATAGGAGCACAGCCGTGAGCAACGCCTTGTGCTACTGGACACATTTCTTCAACTTCCTTTGAATAAATCATGTGAAATCTCCTTTCAACTCTGTACTTACAATACTATATGAAATAATATCATAATCATCGTGTACATTTTCTCATATTTACTGTAAAAAATCCAGTGGTTTTTCATTTTTTTTGTTATTTTATGGAGCGGTTCAAGCATTTTCACATGGCGGATTTTAATCGCTCTTAAGAACAATGTTCTCACTGTTTTTATAAATACTGCGGGCAGGTACCACCCCTCTTACCATGGAGGTGGGATAAATATTGGAATCCCTTCCTATAACCGTTCCGGGATTTAAAACCGAGTTACAGCCTACCTCCACCCTGTCTCCCAACATGGCTCCCATTTTCTTTAAACCTGTTTCCAGCCTATCGTCGCCGCACTTTACCGTCACCAGCGTTTTGTCGCTCTTAACATTTGAGGTGATGGATCCGGCGCCCATATGGGATTTATAGCCGAGCACACTGTCGCCCACATAATTGTAATGGGGAACCTGAACCTTATTGAATAACACCACGTTTTTAAGCTCTGTGGAATTACCTACTACGGCTCCCTTACCCACGATAGCGTTTCCTCTGATAAAGGCACAATGGCGCACCTGCGCCTCCTCGTCAATAATCAGCGGACCGTTTAAGCATGCGCTGGACGCCACCTTCGCGCTCCTTGCCACCCAGATATCCTCCGCTCTCTTCTCGTAAATATCCTCCGGAAGGCTTTTCCCCAATTCTAAAATGAAATCATGAATCTTGGACAATACCTCCCACGGATAGATAACGTCCGCAAAAAGCGCCGATGCAATCGTTTCCTTCAAATCAAATAGCTCATTTACCGTAACCTGCTTCATATCCTCAGCTCTCCTTTTCGATTTATTCTTAACCCAACCCCTTCGCTTCGAGCCGTTCCTCATATTATGGCATATGTAATTCTACTTTCATTTCTTTATGTAATTCGCCTCCGCAGTCCTGAATCGGTCGTACAAAATTCTCTGATTGTCAAGCTGCTTTACTATGTTCGTTCTTCGCGCCACAAAATCCGTAAGCTTTTTCATGTACTCCCCGGCCGATATGCTGCCGTCTGCCACCATGGTAAGCCCTTTTTCCCAGCTTGCCGTAAGCGCAGGGTCAAGCAAAGGCTTTATGGAGCTGCACACCACATCGTATATCATTTCACCCATCAGTGTGGGAGTAAGGACCTGCGTCTTTTTATTCAGGGCAAGATACTCGATATTTATTAGCTTCTTTAAAATCTCCGCCCTCGTGGCACTGGTACCGATACCGCTGCCCTTAATCTGCGCCCTTAACTCCTCATCCTCAATAAACTGACCTGCATTTTCCATAGTCAAAATAATACTGCCCGAAGTGTAACGCTTTGGCGGAGACGTCTCACCCTCCTTAATTTCATAAGAATCCCCTATGATATGATCTCCTTTTTTCAGAGTTGTCAGAAGCCTTGTCAGCTCTTCGTCACATTTTATGTCGGCTTCTTCCCCTTCGTCCTTCTTACTCTCTTCCTTATCCCCCGTTTCTTGCCTGACGCCCTCTTTCTTAACGGAGCTGTCGTTTTTAAAGGAAAACGCAGTCACCTTCAAATATCCTTCCTCAATTAAAATCTTAAAGTTTGCAAAAAACTTTTCCTCCTTCACCTTAATACAGAGAGCAAACTTTTGATACACTGCGGGGGGATAAAAAATACTTAAGAAACGTCTTACTATCACCTCATAAATCTTTACGGAGGCAGGCGGCAGTGAGGACAGATTATTGATACCCTGTCCGGTAGGGATAATGGCATAATGATCGGTAATCTGCTTATCGTTCACATAGCGTGTTTTGGCAATTCCCTTATAGCTTCCCTTTTGTAAAATTTCTGCTGCAAAGCTTCCTGCAGGAGCGTAGCCTCTAAGCCCTGAAATATTTTTATGTATTTCTTTTGCCACGGCGCTGGAAAGCACTCTTGCATCCGTACGGGGATATGTGACCATTTTTTTCTCGTACAGCTCCTGAACCACCCGCAGCGTTTCGTCAGGACTGATTTTAAAATATTTAGAGCAATCGTTTTGAAGCTCCGCAAGATTGTACAAAAGAGGCGGATTTTTATTCTCTCTTTTACGCTCAATACTCTCTACCACAATATCGCCTACAGGCTCCTGCGCTAAATGGGCAATCAGGCTCTTTGCGTCCTCCTCCTTCTTGAAACCGTTTTCCTTGTAAAGCGCGGGAGAAGCATAATAAGAGGAGCCCTCCACCGCCTTCCATTCACCCGTAACCGCCTTATTTTGCAGCTTAAAGTTACCCAATACCCGATAAAACGGTGTTTTTACAAAGGTACGAATCTCCCTCTCCCGGTTCACCACCATGCCCAGAACACAGGTCATAACGCGTCCTACGGAAATGACTGCTTTATCTCTCTTCAGATAATCCTTCACTGTCCTGCCATATTTTAAAGTGAGCACCCGAGAGAAATTAATACCCATCAGGTAATCCTCCTTTGCACGCAAATAAGCGGCATCACTCAAGCTGTCGTACTCCGACAAATCCTTAGCTTCTCTAATGCCGCGTAATATTTCCTCCTCCGTTTGGGAATCAATCCAGACTCTTTTGCGCTCCTTATTCCTAACTCCCGCCATCTGCTCCACCAGCCGGTATATGTATTCCCCCTCCCGCCCTGAGTCCGTACATACATAAATAGTAGAAACATCCTCTCTTTTCAGCAGGGAGCTTACAATCATGTACTGTTTTCGCACTCCCTCAATCACCTCATATTTAAATTCGTCCGGTAAAAAGGGAATAGTGTCAAAGCTCCAGCGTTTTAAGCTTTCATCATAGACCTCAGGATAGCTCATAGTTACCAAATGACCCACACACCATGTGACAATTGCTTCCTCCGCCTCCAGATACCCGTCCTTTGACTTCATATTCAATTTTAATGCATTGGCAAATTCCCTTGCCACACTGGGTTTCTCCGCAATAAATAAATTTTTGCCCACAGACCGTCATCCTTTATTTGCTATTACAAAATATATGTACTTACAAAAGCTTTTGCAATAATTTCTCTATGTCTTCTGCCGATTGTGGTTTTCCAAGCAAAAAGCCCTGCGTCACATCACAGCCTATAGCATGCAGATACTCATATTGCTGCTCCTCCTCCACGCCCTCGGCAACGGACTCGAAGCCCAATGCCTTCACCATATCCACAATAGATTCCGTTATAATTCTGGTAGCCGAATCCGTGAGTACAGTATCGACAAAGCTCTTATCAATTTTTAATGTATTTATGGGCAGCTTCTTTAAATAACTCAGGGAAGAAAAACCCGTTCCAAAATCGTCAAGAGAAATTCGTATTCCATGCTCCTTTAAAATTTGAAGCTTTGCGGAAACGGCCTCAAAATCATCTATCAATATGCTTTCCGTCACCTCAAGCTCCACCTCGCAGGGATCGACGTTATATTTCTGCAATACATTCAAAAAGGACTCCACAAAATCATCCTTCTGATATTGCTTGGCAGAAATATTAATGGCGAGAACCAAACGTATCCCAAATTGATTCCTCCAGCTTGCATACTGCTTGACGCTCTCCTCCACAACCCAGCTCCCAATGGGAATAATGGCTCCGTTCTTTTCGGCAATGGGAATAAATACGGAGGGACTGATCATCCTCTCTCCCTCATCCCGCCAACGAATTAATGCTTCAAACCCCCGAAGCCTTTTATTGCCCGTATAATATTGAGGCTGATAATACAACTCAAAATGCTTGTGCGACACGGCTTCCTTCAGCTTATTCTCAATTTCCACGGAGCGGAGAAATTCGTTCAAGGTTGGATTATCATAATATTGTATGGAATTCTTCCCCAACGCTTTGCACTTATACATGACAATCTCTGCACAGTTGATTAATTCTAACGCCGTAGCCGCCGCCTCCGGATATTCCGCAACACCAATGCTGACAGTCAGATAAATATCCTGCCCGCTGCTCAATCTGAATGGCGCTTTGGTTCTTTTCTGAATCGCCTTATGAAGATGCTCCACACTGCGTGTACCGGAAGGATTATAAATGGCAATGCAATATACATCACTATCCAAATGACAAACCAGCATTTTTTCTTCCATAAACTCTTTTAAGAAGAAGCCAAACTGCTGTACTACTTCGTCACCGATAACCATGCCGAGACCGTCATTAATCTTATGGAAGTCATCAATATCAATCATCATTACGCTGACAATATCATTGTTCTCCGCCGCTTCCCTGACATATTCGCCTAAAAGCCTTACGAAATAATTGCGGTTGTAAAGTCCCGTGATACTGTCATAATAAGCAAAATAAGTTAATTCTTCATTTTGAAGCTGATACTTGGTAATATTTGTTATAGTAATAATTTTTTCCAAAGGCTGTCCGCCGTCACCATAAGCCACGCTCACACGGAAACGAAACCACACCTTTTTATCGGAGCGTCTGCATTCTATCACAGAGCTCTCCTCCCCGCTCTTTTCCGGAAATAACGCTTCCCTCAAAGCTAGAACATAGTTCTCCTCAACTATGTCGTAGAGCCTAGCCATGTCCTTTATCTCCAAGATATCAAAATCAAAAAATTCTTTCCATTTTCCCAAAACAATTACTTCGTTTTTGTCAAAGGAATAATATAGGAAGGCACAATCTGCAGCGTCGCAGACCTGACGATACATACGCTCTTTATTACTCAGCTTCTGATTCATCGCCTTCAATAAATCCAATTGATAGTGCAATTCATTCATAACTCGTCTCCCTTACGTTATGCCTCACACACCTGATTACTTCTTTACAATGTATCCCTGAGCCTTTAACAATTCTGCGCAGAGAACCGCTCCGCCTGCCGCGCCCCGCACAGTATTATGAGACAGCCCCACAAACTTGTAATCATAAACTGTATCCTCACGAAGACGCCCCACGCTTACGCCCATGCCGTTCTCGTAATCCACATCCAAGGTTACCTGCGGTCTGTTCTCCTCCTCCAGATACTGAATAAAATGCTTAGGCGCGCTGGGAAGCCCCAATCTCTGAGGTTCACCGGAAAAAGTACGCAGCTTTTCTATCAGCTGTTCTTTTGTAGGCTTCTTTCTAAATTTTACAAAAACAGCCGCAGTGTGACCGTTCAATACAGGCACTCTGATACACTGGCAGGTAATAACAGGGCTTGTCGCAGGCTCAATCACACCGTCCTTGATTTCACCCCATAAACGAAGAGGTTCCTTCTCGCTCTTCTCCTCCTCCCCACCGATATAGGGAATAATGTTTTCCACCATTTCAGGCCAATCCTTAAAGGTTTTACCTGCTCCGGAAATTGCCTGATAAGTGGTTGCGACCACCTCATAAGGCTCAAATTCCTTCCAAGCCGTAAGGACCGGCGCATAGCTCTGAATGGAGCAGTTTGGTTTCACTGCGACAAAACCTCTGGTAGTTCCCAGACGCTTCTTCTGGAACTCAATCACCTTCATATGCTCAGGATTAATCTCCGGAACCACCATAGGTACGTCGGGGGTCCATCTGTGAGCGCTGTTGTTAGAGACAACGGGCGTCTCCGTCTTCGCGTAATCCTCTTCTATCTTTTTAATTTCCTCCTTCGTCATATCCACCGCGCTGAACACAAAGTCAACCTGAGAGGCAACCTTTTCCACCTCATTGACGTTCATGACTACTATTTTCTTCACCGCCTCGGGCATGGGAGTCGTCATTTTCCATCTATCGCCTACCGCTTCCTCATAGGTCTTACCTGCGGAACGGGGACTTGCTGCAATCGTAGTTACCTCAAACCACGGATGCGCCTCCAGAAGAGCTATAAATCTCTGTCCGACCATACCGGTTCCGCCCAAAATACCAACCTTTAACTTTTCACTCATATTATTCCTCACCTTCCGCCGACTTTCTCGGCCTTCTCTTTTTCACTCCGGCGCTGCCGGTTTGTCAGTTCTCTGCAAACACCTTGTCGGAAAAAAATTTTTCCTCTTGCTCTAAATAAGCCTTGTGGAGCTTAATGACCTCCCTCATAGCGTCCGGTCCCGGCGCTCCCGCCGTCAGGCGCTTCTCCACACACGTCTTTAAGGATATTGCCTCATACACATCCGAGCCGAATTTATCGCTGATTGCCTGTAGTTCCTCCAAGCTCAAAGCGTCTATGGATGTGTTTTTGTCTATACAGTAAAGCACCAGCCTTCCGATTATACCATGCGCATCTCTAAAAGGAACTCCCTTATTTACAAGATAATCCGCAGCATCCGTGGCATTGGTAAAGCCGTTCATTGCGCTTTTTGCCATGCGGTCCTTCTTAAATTTCATGGTGCCGAGCATGCCCGTAAAAAGCGTCAGACAGTCCTCCACTGTGTCAAAGGCATCAAAAGAAACCTCCTTATCCTCCTGCATATCCTTGTTGTAGGCAAGCGGAATACCCTTCATGGTGGTAAGGATTGCCATCAACGCCCCATATACACGGCCGGTCTTTCCCCTTACCAGTTCCGCAATGTCAGGATTCTTTTTCTGAGGCATAATGCTGCTTCCTGTGGAATAGGCATCATCAAGCTCCACAAACTGATATTCGTTAGAGTTCCAAATAATAATCTCCTCGCTGAAACGACTCAAATGCATCATTACGGTGGATAGTGCGGCTAAAAACTCTATCAGATAGTCCCTGTCCGCCACCGAGTCCATGCTGTTTAAGGTCGGACCCTCAAAGCCCATCAGGACAGCCGTATAATTCCTGTCCAAGGGATAGGTTGTTCCCGCTAAGGCGCCCGCCCCTAAAGGGCAGTAATTCATCCGCTTAAAAATATCCTTCATACGCTGCCTGTCTCTCTTAAACATTTCAAAATAAGCTCCGTAATGATGAGCCAGAGTAGTAGGCTGCGCCTTCTGCAAATGGGTAAAGCCCGGCATGTAGGTCTCTATATTCTCCTCCATGGTATCCAGAATCACACGGAGAAGCTTTTCCAGATGAGCGTCTATCTCAAGCACCTTCATGCGGGTATAAAGTCTCATATCAAGCGCCACCTGATCGTTGCGGCTCCTTCCGGTGTGCAGCTTCTTTCCCGCATCTCCAACTCTGTCGATGAGATTTGCCTCCACAAAACTGTGGATATCCTCATATCTCTCATCAATGGCAAGCTTTCCTTCCTCCACGTCCTCACGAATGCCGGTCAAGCCTTTTATTATGACGTCCTTCTCCTCCACAGTCAGAATACCCTGCTTGGAAAGCATGACAACGTGGGCGATGCTGCCCTCAATATCCTGATGAAACAATCTTTTATCAAAACGAAGAGACGCATTAAAATCATAAACCAACCGATCCGTTTCCTTGGTAAAGCGCCCTCCCCAAAGCTGTGCCATAGTTATCCTCCATTCCGAAGCGTTATATAAAAGACGACATAAAATGAAATTTACGTTTGATACCCCACATATCCGTGACGCTCCGGCACAAATATGTGTATGAAAAACAGCTGTCATCAAAATATTTCAGCCCGAATTTGATATTACCATAAAACATATTGTATTGCAATACAGCCGGGCATGTCAAGCCGCTTTAACATTTCCTTTTATATCTCATATTATAAAATAAAGAATAAAGCGGCACGAAAGGTTTGTCCTTCATGCAAAATATCCTTGAACTAAAAAACATCGGCTATTCCTATCATGCGCTGCAGGGAGAAACCAAAGCACTGAAAAATATCTCTTTCCATGTAAAAGAAGGGGAATTTGTCGCTATTGTAGGACCCAGTGGCTGTGGTAAATCCACTCTGTTATCCATTATTGCAGGACTGCTTGCCCCGGAGGAGGGAACTATTCTTGTAAATAATCCCGACGGTTCCCTGCACTATCCCCGTGTGGGCTATATGCTGCAGCGCGACCACCTTCTGGAATGGAGAAACATCTACAAAAACGTAATCCTTGGACTGGAAATTAATCATATGATGACAGAGGAACGGCTTGCCTATGTAAACCAGCTCTTATTTGACTATGATTTAGATAAATTTAAAAATAAACGCCCCAGCGAGCTTTCGGGCGGAATGAAGCAGCGGGCCGCATTAATCCGCACTCTCGCCCTCGACCCACAGCTTTTACTCTTAGATGAACCTTTCAGCGCTCTGGATTACCAGACAAGGCTTATGGTGTCCGCCGATATCTGCCACCTTATCCGCAATACCGGGAAAACCATGATTATCATCACACATGATTTATCGGAGGCAATCAGTCTCGCCGACCGCATTATTGTCCTCTCCCCCAGACCTTCAACGGTAAAAAAGGAGATGGAAATCCATCTGACTCTTTTGGACAATTCTCCTTTGGCGGCAAGAAACGCCCCTGAATTTTCCGATTATTTTAATCAATTATGGGAGGAATTGACCAGTGAATAATCATTCATCCGAGCTATCCAAGCAGGAACAGTTTATGACAATTTACAAACGCCAAAGGCGGCTCATTACCTCCTACCGCTTTTTGATAATGCTTGCTTTTCTAATCTTATGGGAGGTCACTGCCAATCTGGGAATGATTGACAGCTTCTTTTTTTCCAGTCCCAGCCGCGTAGTGCTTCAATTTGTAAAACTATGTGCCGAAAACAATCTCTTCTGGCACATCGGCATCACATTGTGGGAGACCATAATCAGCTTTCTGCTAGTTTTTATCATAAGCCTTGTAGTATCCACTCTGTTATGGTACTCCTCCGGGCTCTCCAAAGTAATGGAGCCTTATCTTGTCATTTTAAACAGCCTGCCTAAGTCGGCGCTTGCACCTCTTTTTATAGTGTGGCTGGGAACAGGCATGAAAACCATTGTGGTGGCGGGAATTTCTGTTGCGCTTTTCGGCTCCATCATCAGCTTTTATACAGGCTTTATGCAATGCGATCCAGAGAAAATCACCCTGATTTACACTCTTGGGGGAAACAAGCAGGACGTGTTTTGCAAGGTAGTCCTGCCGGGCTGTCTGCCAACCCTGCTCTCCACCTCCAAGGTTAATATTGGTCTTGCGCTGGTAGGTGTAATTATTGGAGAATTTCTCGCGGCCAGACAGGGGCTTGGCTATCTGATCATCTATGGCTCACAGGTATTCCAGCTCAATCTCGTTATCACCAGTGTCATCATCCTGTGTATTATAGCCTTCGTTTTTTATAAGGCGATACAGGCAGTGGAATACCGCTTAAAAAAACAAATGGGCAGCTGATAAGCGCCGCCCGGCACACCCGCAAAGTCTTTACGGCCTTACGGGTGACGCTACATACATCACCCTCCAATGTCACTTCTTCCAAAGCGCAAATACCTTTTATGCTTTCCAAAACATAAATCATCCCAACACAAAAAATGATAAACACGACAGGCTGCCGCATTTATCATCTTAGTTAAAAGCTGAAAATGGGACTCGAACCCACGACCCCTTCATTACGAGTGAAGTGCTCTACCAACTGAGCTATTTCAGCAGGATACATTCAGCCGCTTCAAAACGACTAAATGTATTATATATGTTCTTATCTGTTTTTGCAACAAGGAATTTGGTTAAATTTTAAATTTTTTAAAAAATTATAAAAATTTGAATGCTTAAACACCTCAATTCCCATATTCATAATGTATGCTTTCCTATTCCTCATATTGGAATCTGCCCACCAATTCCTTCAAAAGGTCAGCCTGTCTGGATAATTCCTCAGACGCAGCCGCACTTTCCTGCGAGGTTGCGGAATTGGACTCCACGACTTCGGCAATCTGATTTATTCCCTCTGTAATTTGAGCCGCCGCATGCGCCTGATTGTCGGATGCCATTGCTATCTCCTCCATGGACTCGTTCACCACCTTTGCATTCTCCACAACGGCGGTCAGAGATTGCGCCGTGGAATTGGCAAACTGAATTCCTTCCTCCACTGCCTTTATAGCATTCTGTATTAAATCCTTGGTATTTCTTGCCGCTTCCGAACTTTGATCCGCAAGTGCGCCAACCTGTGTGGCAACGACTGCAAATCCTCTTCCATGCTCTCCTGCTCTTGCCGCCTCAATAGAAGCGTTCAACGCCAGCAGAGCCGTCTGGTCCGCAATTTCTTCAATGCTGCTGATAATTTCGGCAATCTTATCTGACGCCTCCCTAATCTTATCCATTGCCTCCGTATTATTCTTCATGTGCTCGTTGCTCTCAATAATCCTCTCGTTCATATCCGCGACGATTGTCCGAGCCTTCTCCGCATTCTGGGCATTCACATGTATTTTCTCCGAAATATCCGTGATAGTCGCCGTAAGCTCTTCCACTGCGCTTGCCTGATCCGTCGCTCCCTCTGCAAGCTGCTGCGCAGCTCCTGCCAAATCCTCTGCCCCTCTTTGGACGCATTGGGCGTTACTGTCAATATCCTTCATTGCACCGCTCAACGCTGCAACGATACCTCTGAAGGAACGGCTAATCTCCGCAAAATCCCCCTTATAGTCCTCCTCTATCTCAATCATAAAATTCCCTTCCGACAAATCGGCAAGGCGAACGTCTATATCGTTTATTACCGTTTTCAAATCCTTAACCGTCTGGGCAAGACTGTTCATCAGTGTTGCCGTCTCGTCATTCACCTCGGGCAGCGGAGTATCGGAATGAAGATCCCCCTCTGCCAAAAGCTCCAGACGCTTTACCACTACCGTGATGGGCTGAACAACCTTTTTACCCAGCCTAATGCCTCTGCTTACTCCGTATACCATAAATACTATGACAAAAACTATCGTAATCACCAAAGACAAAAAGAACATTCCCAGAAATTCGTTTCTCACCGCAGCTACACCGATACTCCACCCGTTTATTCCCGGAATCGGCGAATAAGCAACTACCTTAGTCTTTCCGTTATAGCTATAGGTTCCCGTTCCCGCCTCTCCTGCGACCATCTTCTTACAGATTGCACTATATTTCTTGAGCCGGGGATTTGTTTCTCCCAGCGCAATGCTGTCTTCCACGCCCACAAGGGAGGAATCCACATCTGCAATCGTAATTCCGTTAGCGTCAAGCATAAATGCCGTACCGCCGTCACCCACTTTTATGGAGCGCATGATATCGTTCAAATACTCTCCGTCGGGAATATAGACCACGGCTCCAACCGGCTTTGTGCCGGGAACGCCTCCCTCCCACAAGGGCGCCGCTACCGCATAGGATACCGACTTCGTGACTTCATTGTATGTAGGTGTTGAAACAAATGTATTTCCCTGTATAGCCTCCTTGAAATAATCTCTGTCGGAAAAGTCTTCCCCGGAAATCATATCTATACCGTTACTGTCGAGAAGCAATCCTCCCTCAAAATTATGATCCGCTATTCTCTGATCCAGAATTGTCTGTTTTTCCTTCACCGGTCTGTCAGGGTCGGCAAGACGTGCAATACTCCCTGTCTCGTAAGCTACCGCAATATACTGTTGAAGCGATGCCGCAACATAATACGCCGCCACGTCGGAAGTATTATTAATGGTCTCCGAGACTGCATTGATAGATGAAATATAGCTTAAGACGGAAGAAATCACCCCCAAAACAATACAGCAGACCAAAATGGTCTGCGCAAAACTCGCCGAAATCTTCTTTTCAATACTGACGAACCCTCCGTTCTGTTTCCTTGTTCCTGAATGAACCGACAATTTGTTACTATTCTCTTGCTGCATACGCTCCCCCATTTCTGATTGCCTCATCAAATTTATTGCGAAATCCCCGCTTTATCTGCACATTGTAACGCACCGACTTCTTTACTAAAATATTATATCACAATATCAAGAATTTTTCCACGTTTTTATTTACGAATTTCCAATAATATTTTATGTGCAGCTTCTATTTGCTTCGATTCGTCCATTCAAAAAATGCTGTAGTTCTGGAAACACCAAAACTACAGCGCTTTTCACTTTATTAAATATTATCTGTCGCCATGCAGCAAAGAATTCTCCAAATGAACATCCAGCTGCGGAAAAGGAATGCTAATCCCCGCCTCGTCCAAGGCATATTTACAGTTCTCCGTTATGCGCCACTTACCTTCCCAAAAATCCTCTTTATCCAAAAAACACCTTACACCCAAATCCACACTGCTCGAGGCAAGCTCATTTACAAAAACACGCATCTCCATGTCCTTTTTAACTGCAGTGTCCGTCTCCAAAACCTTCTGCAGTACCGCTTTTGCCTTCCTTATATCGGCGTCGTAGGAAATGCCGATATGGATGTCCAGCCTGCGGTATTGCGCCGCTGTCACATTTACCAGACTGTTATTTGCCAGCGTTCCGTTGGGTAATATAATCACGCGATTGTCCGGCGTTGTAAGTCTGGTATAAAATATCTGAATTTCCGAGACGGTTCCCTCCTGCCCGTCTGCATTTTCAATAATATAGTCACCCACCTTAAACGGCTTTAACAAAAGAATCAAAACTCCTCCCGCAAGATTTGACAGACTCCCCTGCACCGCAAGACCAATGGCGACGCCCGCCGAGCCTAAGAGCGCCACGATACTTGCCGCATCCGCTCCAAGGAAGGAGGCGATGAAAAACACTAATATCACATACAACGCCGCCTTCACAAAGGAATCCACAAACTGGACCGCCCCCGTCTCCGCATGGGCCCGTTCCATGGACTTACGGATAATTTTCCTCACAAGCTTAATAAGCTGCGCTCCGATCAGAAAAATAAGCAGCGCCAGCAGCACGCGCACTCCCAGCTGTAATACTTTATTGGGAAGCTCCTCCAGAAAGCTGTTTTTTAGAAAATACGATTCCAATCTCCCGGAAAAACCGGATATACAAACACTTCTCATTTTTATTTGCGCCTTCCTGCCCCTTTTACAGCGCCCGCTTTTTCTGTCTTTACAGCGCCGGCAGACTGTTTATTTTTACCCGCCTTTCGCTTACCGTTTCCCTTTTGCGGGGATTTCTTCCGTGATACAGGTTTTTCGGCCGGCCTTTGCTTTTCTACAATCTCTTCAGAAGCCTTTTTTGCAGCGGATTTCGCCGCTTGCTGCGCGGCAGACTTGGCGGCAACTTTCTTAAGCTCCTCCTCCGTATAGGGAATATACTGTAAAATGCTCAAAGACAAGGGAGCCAGCTTCACGGTAATAGAATCCGGCCTGTCGTCCCACTCGACTTTCTTTGCCGCCTTAACACGGGAATTTACTACGCCGCTTCCTCCGAATTCCTTAGCGTCGGTGTTAAAAATTTCTTTGTATTTTCCGTCAAAGGGTACGCCCGTAGTGATTTCCTGAGAAATCCCCGCAAAATTTGCTACGATTACAAGCGTATCCTCCTTTTCAAGCCCCTTCCTCGCATAGCTTAAATAACAATCGTTAGCGGATATATTATTAATCCACTCAAATCCGTCCGCCGAATCATCCAATGTATATAACGCCTTCTGATTTCGGTACAAATGATTCAGTGTCCTCATCAGCGCCGCAATACCCTTGTGCTCGGGAATTTCAAGAAGCTCCCATTCAACGCATCTATTCTCGTTCCACTCGTCAAATTCACCGATATCCTGCCCCATAAACAAAAGCTTTTTGCCCGGATGGGTTATCATATAAGCATAGGTCAATCTTAAATTTGCAAATTTATCCTCCCTCTCTCCGGGCATTTTCCCAATCATGGTTGCCTTGCCGTGCACTACCTCGTCATGAGAAAATACTAACATAAACCTTTCGCTGTAGGCATAAATCATGCTGAAGGTCAGCTCACCATGATGATGGCTCCGAAAATAAGGATCGTATTTGATATAATCAAGATAATCATTCATAAAGCCCATATTCCACTTTATATCAAAGCCTAAGCCACCCTGATTTAAATCGCCTGTTATCATAGGAAATGCGGTGCTTTCCTCCGCAATGGAAAGCACACCGGGATTTCGCTTTTTCATAACGGAATTCAAATGCTTGATAAGCTCAATCGCCTCCAGATTCTCGTTGCCGCCATACATATTGGCGACCCATTCCCCGTCATTCTTACCGTAATCAAGATAAAGCATACTTGCCACCGCATCCATGCGGATTGCGTCGGCATGGTACTTTTCCACCCAGAACAAAGCGTTGGCAATCAAATAGTTAGATACCTCGGGTCTGCCGTAATTATATATCAATGTACCCCAATGGGGGTGATACCCCTGTCTTGGATCAAAATGCTCATAAAGGCAGGTTCCGTCAAAATTAGAAAGCCCATAGGTGTCTCTCGGAAAATGCGCCGGAACCCAATCCAATATAACACCTATGCCCGCCTTGTGCAGCTCATTTATAAAATACATAAAATCCTCAGGGGTGCCGTATCTTGCCGTAGGAGCATAATATCCAATGACCTGATATCCCCATGAGCCGTCAAAGGGATGCTCCATTACAGGCATAAGCTCCACATGGGTATACCCCATGTCTTTCACATAATCAATAAGCTTAGGAGCTATTTCCCGATAGTTGGCATAGGTCTCGCCTTCTCCGGCCTTCATAAAGGAACCGAGATACACCTCGTAAACGCTGACAGGGGCATTTGGGCCCTGAAATATCTCCCTGTTTTCCACAAAAGCTTTATCCTCCCAGACAAAGCTTCCGATATCTGCAATCACGGAGGCAGTATCCGGACGAAGCTGTGCCGCGTTGCCATAGGGATCTGCCTTTAAATATGTTATGCCGCTCTTAAGCTTCAGCTCAAACTTATAATTTTCGCCTGCCTTTGCGCCGGGCACAAATATCTCGAAAATTCCGGAATCCCACAGCCTCCGCATCTGATGAACCCTGCCGTCCCAGTCGTTAAAGTCACCCACGACGCTGATTCTGAGAGCTCCCGGCGCCCACACCGCAAAATAGGTTCCCTCCTCACCGTCAAGACACATGGGATGCGCTCCCAGCTTTTCATATACCGTATAATGAATGCCGTTTTTAAACTTGTCCGTGTCCCTTTTTGTTATTACGGATTCATGGCGGTAAGCATCCTGACAAACCCTTTCGCTTCCGTCGGCATATACAACCCGATACCGGTATGCCGGCAGCTCCTTGCCCGTAAGCAGCACGGCAAAATATCCCGCCTCGTCCACAAGCTCCATCTCCGTCTCTTCCTTGGTTTGAGCCCTTTCCTTTGTCAATTGTACAAAAGCCTTCTCTGCTCCCGGAAAAAAAGCCTGAAGCAGCATCTGGCTGCCCGCCTTGTGCGGTCCTAACAGCTCATGTGGATTATCACACTCCGAATACACTATTTCCTCTATTTTGGGCCAATTCATTAGCTTATATAATTTATTCGTCATAATAGCGCTCCCTTTTTAATATGTCTCCGCATAATATACTTTCCATGTACGGCAAATCCTGAGGCCGTACCGGTATGTCCTTTGCATAGCCGTGGCGGCATAACAATAATGCAGCTTCCGCAAATGTCCTATCGTCACTTATTTCCTAAATCATGTAAAAACAGACCGCTTCTTAACTTCGGCTCAAACCATGTAGACTTGGGCGGCATAAGCCTCGAAGCGTCAGCTACGTCAAAAAGCTCCTTGATGGAAGTAGGATACATGGAAAAAGCTATCTTCATATCGCAGTCCGCCCTGCGTTCTAATTCCTTTAGTCCTCTGATACCTCCCACAAAATCAATTCTTTTATCTGTCTTTGGGTCGGCAATCCCCAGTACCGGCGCAAGAAGATGGTCCTGCAATATAGAGACATCCAGCCCCTTCACGGCATCCACACTGCAAATCTCATTCCTCGCCTTTAAATGATACCACTTGCCCTCCAGATACATACCGAAATTCCCTTTTTCCATAGGTGAATAGGGTGTCGCTCCCACCTCCTCTACCTCAAAGCACTCTCCTACTCTATCCAAAAATGAAGCTCTGTCCAAGCCGTTTAAATCCCTCACCACGCGGTTGTAATCCAAAATATGCAGTTCTTCGTCAGGAAACAATACGGACAAAAAATAATTATATTCTTCCTCTCCGTTATTATTGGGATTCTCCTTCCTTCGCTTTAAACCAACCTTTACCGCCGAAGCGCAGCGATGATGTCCGTCCGCAATATAAACTGCCGGAATTTTCCGAAAGCTTTCTCTGATTATATGTATTTTAAACTCCTCATCAATAACCCAGACTCTGTGGATAATTCCGTCCTCTGAAGTAAAGTTGTAAACAGGAGGTTCCTCCTTCACTTTACGGGTAAGCTCCCGCAAGGTATCTTCGGCACGATACGCCAGAAAAATAGGACCTGTCTGCATGTTACAGACGTCCACATGACGAATTCTGTCCTGCTCCTTATCTGCTCTGGTATTTTCATGCTTCTTTATAATGTTGTTGCTGTAATCATCAATGGAAGCACATGCCACAATCCCCGTTTGGCTTCTGCCCTCCATAATCTGCTCATAGAGATAATAGCAAGGCTTTTCCTCCCTTAAAAACCTTCCCTCCGCAATTTGCTTCCAAAGCATATCGTGGGCTTTCTCGTAAACCTCCGGCGCATAAATGTCTACCTTTACATCAAATTGTGTTTCCGCTCTGTCAATCGCCAGAAAAGAATAGGGATTCTTTCGCACAACCTCGCAAGCCTCCTCCCTGCTATATACATCATAGGGAAGCGCCGCTATCCGTTCCTCCCACCCCTTTTTGGGGCGGTATGCGCAAAAAGGCTTAATATCTGCCATACTGCTATTCTCCTTCCAAATATTGTGTTTTTTCAAATGTCCGCCCTGCGGACGCTTGATTTTCTCTTATCATGCTCTAAAATCAAATTACTCCGCAATTTCCGCGCTGCGCGCTCTCTGATTTTTTCGCTAACCTTGTCAGAGGAAAATCAAATGTCCGCCCTGCGGACGCTTGATTTTCTCTTATCATGCTCTAAAATCAAATTGCTTCGCAATTTCCGCGCTGCGCGCTCTCTGATTTTTTCGCTAACCTTGTCAGAAGAAAATCAAATGTCCGCCCTGCGGACGCTTGATTTTCTTTCATTATGCTCTAAAATCAAATTGCTTCGCAATTTCCGCGCTGCGCGCTCTCTGATTTTTTCGCTAACCTTGTCAGAAGAAAATCAAATGTCCGCCCTGCGGACGCTTGATTTTCTTCTGACAAGGTTATTTTATCAAATATGGCTAGGCATAACAAGCTTTTGGTGTTAAAATATACGAAAAAAGGTTATAATGAATGATAACAGAAACGAGGTTTACTATGACTGACGAACAACGGAAAATATTGGAACGGATTAACGCATATGCGGAGGAGGCTTTGGGGGATATTGACCCGCAGAAGGTTCCGGTCTCTACTCAGCTTGACAAGCTGCGGCCTATTATGGAGACAATCGCTGCGGAAAAGGGTATAAGTTTAGAGGAATTATTTATTTTGTATATGGATTTGCAAAGCGAGGCAGCATGCGCAACAGAAGCAAAGCTCCGGGATGAGCTCAGGGATTTAAATATGGGGGAAGACATGCCCATTCTTTTCAGATAAAAATCCAACCTACAATGTCGGAAACAGCGGGATGTTTGCTGCTCATAAACGCGTTCTCCTCCTCTTGCTATTTGCCGCTCCAAAAAAAGGTACTGCCGACCATCGACAGCACCTTTTTTATTGTTTGACGAACGCACTTTTCAAGCGGTGCAAGGCTACTTTACAATCCTCACGCGGAATACGCCGTCAATTTTCTGTAAAGTCTCCACGATATCCTGCGTAGGCGCTGCCTCCACGTCTAACAAAGTGTAAGCAACCTCACCCTTGGACTTGTTCATCATATCGCTGATATTGATTCCCTTTTCTCCGAAAACCGCCGTGAATTTGGTGATCATATTTGCAATATTCTTGTGGAAGATTGCTACCCTGCCCGCCTTATTGCATACGCCCATATCACATGCAGGATAATTTACACTGTTTCTGATATTGCCGTTCTCCAAATAATCCATCATTTCCTCGACTGCCATAATCGCACAATTGTCCTCGGATTCCTCAGTGCTTGCTCCCAGATGAGGAAGAACGATGCAGCCGGGCTGCCCTGCTGTAGTTGTGTTGGGAAAATCGGACACATAGCAACGTACCTTACCGCTTCTTATCGCCTCCAAAACATCTTCTTCGTTTGCCAGCAAATCTCGTGCAAAATTAAGAATTACCACTCCGTCCTTCATCTTAGCTATGGCTTCTTTATTGATTTTTCCTCTTGTACTGTCCAAAAGAGGCACATGAATGGTGATATAATCACATTCCGCATATATATCCTCTACGTTGAACACATGCTTTACAGAACGGCTCAAATTCCAAGCGGCGTTCACGGATAAATAAGGGTCATATCCGTAAACATCCATCCCCAGACTGATTGCAGCATTCGCAACCTTAACGCCGATTGCTCCCAGACCGATAACACCCAGCTTCTTTCCCTGAATCTCGGTTCCTGCAAAATTTTTCTTTTCCTTCTCTACCGTCTTGGCAATATTTTCGTCATCCTTTGCAGTTTTTACCCACTCGATACCGCCCACTACGTCGCGCGCCGCAAGAAGCATGCCCGCAATCACCAGCTCCTTGACGCCGTTAGCATTGGCTCCGGGAGTATTGAATACCACAATACCCTTCTCTGCGCATTTATCCAGCGGAATATTATTGACGCCCGCGCCTGCCCTTGCCACTGCAAGAAGGCTGTCGGGAAGCTCCATTTCATGCATGGAAGCGCTTCTCACCAAAATTCCCTGCGCCTCGTTGACATTTTCCGTCATCTGATAGGCGTCTGTTAAATTCTGAAGTCCTACTTTGGAAATAGGATTCAGGCAATGTAATTGAAACATACTGATAATCTCCTTATTTTATAATTTGTAACAGGTGACCGCAGAGTCTTATATTCCTGCAATCACCAGACAGTACACCATTATGGCGCTTAAAGCACCCGGTCTACTTGCAATTCTCAGCTTCAAATTTCCTCATAAACTCAACAAGCTTCTCAACGCCCTCAATAGGCATAGCATTGTAAATGCTTGCACGCATACCGCCAACGCTCCTGTGACCTTTTAGATTCTCGAACCCTGCTTCCTTTGCCTCCTTGACAAATTTAGCGTCCAAATCGGCATCACCCGTCACAAAGGGCACGTTCATCAAGGAGCGATCCTCCTTGCGGACAGTTCCCTTAAAGAGACTGCTCTGATCCAAGAAATCATAGAGTACCTTTGCCTTTTTCTCATTATATTCCTTCATTGCAGAAAGACCGCCCTGCTTCTTTAACCACTTGAACACCTTGCCACAGATATAAATACCGTATGCAGGAGGTGTATTGTACAGGGATTCATTGTCCGCATGAATCTTGTAACGGAGCATGGTAGGCGTTCCGGGGAGAACATCCTCCGTAATTAAATCCTCACGGATAATCACGATAACGACGCCTGCAGGTCCGATATTCTTCTGCACACCGCCGTAAATCACACCGTATTTAGTTACATCCACCGGTTCGGATAAAAAGCAGCTGGAAACATCCGCAACCAAAGTCTTTCCCTTAGTGTTTGGAAGCGTCTTGAACTTGGTGCCATAGATAGTATTGTTTTCACATATATAAACATAATCCGCGTCCTCGCTGACAGGCAGGTCGGAACAATCGGGTATATAAGAAAATGTCTCATCCTCTGAAGACGCAATTTTATTTGCCTTTCCGTAAAGGCATGCCTCCTGATATGCTTTCTTAGCCCACTGACCGGTAACAATATAATCTGCCACCTTATTTTTCATCAGATTCATGGGAATCATAGCAAACTGCTGGCTTGCGCCGCCCTGCAAAAACAGAACCTTATAATTATCGGGAATATTCATCAGCTCTCTTAAATCGGCTTCCGCTTCCTTGATAATCGTATCGTATGCCTTTGAACGATGGCTCATCTCCATAACAGACATACCCGTTTTCTTGTAATCAAGCATTTCCTCTGCTGCTTCCTTTAATACCTCCTCAGGCAGCACTGCCGGACCTGCCGAGAAATTATAAACTCTTGCCATTTAAACATCCTCCTCAAAGTTTTAAAAATTTGTATATTATATTCTTAGTAATAAAAGCCATAGGTATAGAATAAGCTTTCATTTTTTGTTCGTCAACCGGATTGTTAAATTTTTTTCGATTTTTTATCGATTTTTATGGAAGCAAATCCTTTCCCCGCATGTGTTTATAAAATCAATACCCCTTAGAACGCTCCGCAAGCCTTTTTTTAGGTCGTTTTTACCTATAAGAATGAACTGTAACCCTCAAAATGAATTTTACGGCTACATTTATTCGATGAAGCAATTACAGAAATCCTCCATATTATATAGTCCGTTTGTCTGCCTTACCGCCCACGGCGATACTTCAATTGCACCCTCAGCGACAATTTCTCCTGATGATACCTGATGTTGAAACGTAACCGTTTGCGTCTAAAAGAGCCTCTTGTATCATAAGCGCCGTTGAGCTTGGCGCAACACTAAAATTTCCCGGTACATCCAACTATCGCAATCCGTGCCATTTATTTAGTTTCCTTAGCTGTAACCGTATTGGCGCCAATTGACAAATACCTTGCTGATTTTTTAATAAAACATTATCACCGGTGTTCCTATCTCTACCATATCGTATAGCTCCGCCATTTTTTCACCGGGAGTATTGATGCAACCGTGCGAACCGTTTCTTTTATATATTTCTCCGCCGAATTCCTTTCGCCACCCTGCGTCATGAATCCCGATATTCCCCTTGACGGGCACCCAATATTTCACAAAAGAGGCATAACCCGGACCACGCAGTGTACGATTTCTTTGTTTATTGTAGACGAAATTTACTCCCTCCGGCGTTCCCATTCTCCTGCCCGTATTACCGGTCACGATTTCGGTCTCCAAGACCAGCTCCCCCTCCTGATAATAATACATTTTCTGTTCGGTCATGTCTACTTCTATATAGGTATCTCCGATATCGTCTTTTCCCCTTACCATGCCTTCCTGTTCATAGGAGGGAATATGAAGCTTTTGCTCCCCTGTAAAGCTCTCCGGCAGACCAAGCGCCTCCTGCAAATAAGCAAGCTCCTTTTTTCTGTCCAGCTTCGTTCCATAGGTGCCGCCCTTTATGAGGATAATATCGCCTCTGGTGCTTTCAAAGCTTCTCTCCCTGCCATAAGTATCATATTCATCGGAGAGAGTATTAACAAATGCCTGAACCTGCTTTTTATCTATAATAAGCTCTCCGGCTTCATCCAAAGCGGGCATACCGTCCTGAGCAGCTATAAAACCGCTTAACGTCCTTGCGTCCAGAGGTATTTTTTCGTCGCCCATATCATATACAAGCTTACACTGCTGAAAAAGCTCTATTTTCTTCCATAATTGTACAATCTGTTCATGCGCCTCCGTCAAAGGCTTATCATAATAGCAGTCCTCCTCTGACAGACGCACCCCCTCTTCCCCCGCCGCAAGTTTTTGCTTTAATACGGAAAATGCTTTTTCCGTATCCAATCTGTTTTGCAGCCCGTTATATAGTATGTAGCCGGCCTCGGATAATCGAATCTCAAGAACGCTCTCCTTTCGATTTTCCTCCTGCACAAAAGGCAGGCCGTTCCACACTCTTTCCAGCTTTTCCTCGCTATAAGTAACCTCCGGCTCCAAAGCATGCCCTTGACGAGAAGTAAGATAATCAATCCACAGATAGGGCTCCTGCTTCTCCATAAAACGTAAAAGCGGCCTTTTGAAATCGGCTGTATAATCAAGCTCCTCCATATTTATAGTATAGACCTTGCCTTCTTTATCCGTGACCGTGATAATCGGAGCCTTTATATTACATAAAAGCTCCGAATTTACCTCTTCTATTGATTTGCCGGTACAATATACACCGTTTATCCAAGTGTTGGGGCAGAATTCTTCTCGGTAATACAAAGCCAGAAGCAAATATCCGCCGCAAAAAAGCAACACATTTAAAAAAATTAACACGATAATCGGCTTTTTCATTCGTTTCATTATGACTGTCCTTTTAAATCATCTCCGTCAAATACCTCGCTGATAGGCGCTCCTGCAGGAACCATTGGAAATACCTTGTCATCCTCAGGGATCACACACTCTATCAATACGGGGGCTTTCATGGAAATTGCCTTCTCTATAGCGGGGGCAACCTCCTCCTTCTTCGTCACTCTGATTGCGGTACAGCCAAGACCCTCCGCAACCTTGCAGAAATCAACCTTATCATTTAAAACCGTCTGAGAATAACGCTTACCGTAAAATAAGGTCTGCCACTGTCGAACCATACCCAGCACATGATTATTGATAACCACCTGAATAATAGGAATATTATAACGGCTCGCACAGGCAAGCTCATTCATATTCATGCGGAAACATCCGTCGCCTGCAATATTGATGCAGATTTTGTCCGGCTGCCCTACCTGCGCCCCGATGCAGGCGCCAAGACCATAGCCCATGGTGCCCAGACCGCCGGAGGAAAGAAAGGTGCGGGGCTTCGTATATTTATAATATTGCGCCGCCCACATCTGATGCTGCCCTACATCGGTAGTGATAACGGCCTCTCCTTCCGTAATCCTGTCAATTTGCTCAATAATGTAAGGGCAGGACAAACTCTCATTGTCATATTTAAGAGGATATGTTTCCTTTAATTTTCGTATGGAATCCATCCATTCCCGGTTATCCTTTTTGGCAACCTTCCTATTTAAGGCAGAAAGCACGGATTTTAAATCTCCCACCAACGAGGCATCCACTCTAATATTCTTATTGATTTCCGCAGCATCAATATCAATCTGAATCACCTTCGCGTTTTCTGCAAAACGCTTGGGATTGCCTATTACACGATCGGAAAATCTCGCTCCCAGAGCAATCAATAAATCGCAGCTGCTCACTCCTAAATTGGAAGTCTTGGTACCGTGCATTCCAATCATACCGGTATAACGCTCACTCCTGCCGTCAAAAGCGCCCTTTGCCATCAAAGTATCGCACACGGGAGCGTCAATCAGTTCGGCAAACTCAGCCACTTCCTTTGCCGCGCCCGATATAATGGCGCCGCCTCCCAGATAAATGTAAGGCTTTTTAGCCTGAGCAATCAGCTCCAGAACCTGTTGCATTTCCTCCTCGGTATAACGGTTTACACGCTCCGGCTCCTTAGGCACCACAGGCGTATATTCGTAAACCGCCGCCGTTACATCCTTGGTGATATCTACCAGCACGGGACCCGGCCGGCCGCTTTTTGCAATACTGAATGCCTTACGGATAGTATCCGCAAGGATATCCACATTTTTTACAATATAGCCATGCTTGGTAATGGGCATGGTGACGCCCGCAATATCAACCTCCTGAAAGGTATCCTTGCCAAGCAGAGGCAAGTTCACATTGGCCGTAATAGCCACCATAGGAACGGAATCCATGTAGGCTGTTGCAATTCCCGTTACCAGATTTGTGGCTCCGGGTCCGCTGGTAGCCAGACAGACGCCCACCTTTCCCGTGGCGCGGGCATAGCCGTCCGCCGCATGAGCTGCTCCCTGTTCATGAGACGTCAAAATATGATTAATTTCACTGCTGTGTTTATATAAAGCATCATAAATGTTCAAAATCGTTCCGCCCGGATATCCGAACACGGTATCCACACCCTGCTCCTTTAAGCATTCCACAACGATTTCCGCACCTGTCAACTGCATATGTCCAATCCTCCGTCCATAACCTTTATCCTGTACCCGCTGTCTGCGGCGGGTTTGCTTACTTTTCCGGAATCTCAAGCACTGCGCCTCTATTGCCGCTGGTGACAAGCTCGCGGTACCTCTTCAAATAACCTGTAAGTACCTTAGGCTCTCTGGGCTTCCAGTTTTGTTTTCTTTTTGCCAATTCTTCATCCGATACTAACATATCCAGTCTGTTTTCGGGAATATTGATGCGAATAATATCGCCCTCCTCCACCAAAGCAATAGGTCCTCCTACTGCCGCCTCGGGAGAGACATGGCCGATGGAAGCGCCCCTAGACGCCCCTGAGAATCGTCCGTCCGTAATCAGCGCCACGCTGGAGCCAAGACCCATTCCGGCTATCGCCGAGGTGGGGTTTAACATTTCACGCATACCGGGGCCTCCTTTAGGACCTTCATAGCGGATAACAACAACATCTCCCGCTACAATTTTTCCGCCTTTAATGGCTGCGATTGCATCCTCCTCACAGTCAAAAACCCGTGCGGGGCCTTCATGCACAAGCATTTCGGGCGCAACTGCGGAGCGCTTTACCACACCGCTGTCCGGCGCCAGATTTCCCTTGAGGATAGCGATACCGCCCGTCTCGGAATAAGGGTTCTCCACCGGACGGATTACCTCCGGATTTTTATTGTTGCAATTTTGTATATTTTCACCGATTGTCCGACCCGTCACCGTCATACAACCCATATTTAACAGATTCTTCTTGGAAAGCTCGTTCATCACCGCATAAACGCCGCCTGCCTCGTTCAAATCTTCCATATAAGTAGGCCCTGCCGGAGCCAAGTGACACAAATTAGGAGTCTTTGCGGATAGCTCATTGGCGATATCCAGATTCAGGTCAACGCCCGCCTCTTTTGCAATTGCAGGCAAATGCAGCATGGAATTTGTAGAACAGCCAAGAGCCATATCTACGGTCAACGCGTTCATAAAGGCCGCTTCCGTCATAATATCTTTAGGCTTAATATCCTTCTCCACCAGCTCCATGATTTTCATGCCCGCATGCTTTGCAAGACGGATTCGCTCGGAGTAAACGGCAGGTATGGTTCCGTTACCCTTTAAGCCCATGCCGATTGCCTCGGTAAGACAGTTCATGGAATTTGCGGTGTACATACCGGAGCAGGAACCGCAGGTAGGACACACCTTTTCTTCAAATTCACAAAGCTCCTCCATAGTCATGGTACCTGCGGCAACACTTCCAACAGCCTCAAACATAGAGGAAAGACTTCTTTTCTGCCCTTTTACACGACCTGCAAGCATAGGACCGCCCGATACAAAAATAGTAGGAATATTCAATCTTGCAGCCGCCATCAAAAGCCCGGGTACGTTTTTGTCACAGTTAGGTACACACACCAGACCGTCAAAACCATGTGCCAAAGCCATACACTCGGTACTGTCCGCGATCAGGTCTCTTGTAACAAGAGAATACTTCATTCCCACATGCCCCATAGCGATACCGTCGCATACCGCAATTGCCGGAAATACCACGGGCATGCCTCCCGCCATTGCAACCCCCATTTTTACCGCTTCAACAATTTTGTCAAGATTCATATGACCGGGAACAATTTCATTATAAGAGCTTACAATACCAATCATAGGACGACGGCGCTCCTCCTCCGTATATCCCAGAGCATTAAAAAGACTTCTGTGAGGCGCCTGTGCCGCGCCTGTCTTTACGGAATCACTTCTCATAATCTCTCCTCTTTTCCATTTTATTTAAATTTCGTCAAACTAGACTGCTTATTTTCTCTGCAAGTAAATCTCCCATTTTGCTGCATCCCACCTGTGTGCAACCCTCGGACATAATATCTACTGTACGATAGCCGTCCTGCAATACCTTCTTTACCGCGGTCTCAACGGCGTCCGCCTCCTTATCCAAATCAAAGCTGTAACGAAGCATCATTGCCGCGCTCAGAACGGTAGCAATGGGATTCGCAATATCCCTGCCGGCAATATCCGGCGCGGAGCCGTGGCTTGGCTCATAAAGACCAAATTTACTGTCGTTCAAGCTTGCGCTTGCCAGCATACCTATAGAACCGGTCACCATGCTTGCCTCATCGGACAAAATATCACCGAACATATTCTCGGTCAAAATCACATCAAACTGTGCGGGATTCTTTACCAGCTGCATGGCACAATTATCGACAAGCATATGTTCAAGAGTCACTTCGGGATAATTCTCTGCAACCTCCTCGACTACCCTTCTCCAGAGCCGTGAGGAATCAAGTACGTTTGCCTTATCCACACTTGTCACCTTCTTACGGCGCTTCATGGCAATATCGAAGCCCTTAACGGCTATACGGCGGATTTCGTTTTCGTCGTAGGTCAGAGTATCGACCGCCTTTCTCACACCGTTCTCCACAACGGTTTTTCGCTCACCGAAATACAAGCCTCCCGTCAGCTCCCTCATAATCATCATATCAAAGCCGGCGCGGCTGATTTCCTCCTTAAGAGGACACGCCCCCGAAAGCTCGTCATACAAAATAGCCGGACGCAGGTTTGCAAACAAATTCAGCTCCTTTCGGATAGCAAGCAGCCCAGCCTCCGGACGCTTATTGGGCGGCAACCGATACCATGGCGACGTGGTGGTGTCTCCGCCTATGGATCCCATCAGCACCGCGTCGGCAGCCTTTGCCTGCGCAACCGCCTCCTTCGTCAACGGCTCTCCGTGTACGTCTATGGATGCTCCTCCCATTAAAATATCGGTAAACAGCATTTTATGCCCGTAAATCTCAGCCACCTTTTCCAAAACCTTTTTTGCTTCTCTTACAATCTCCGGTCCGATACCGTCGCCGGGGATACAGGTAATTTTTAATTCCATAATAAAATCCTGCCCTTTCCTATAAAACTAACGGCTTGGCTTCATAATTTGTATGAACGGATATCCTTCATCCGCCGCCCGGCCGTTATTAAACCATAATAACTGAAAAATACATAAATTTCAACTGCTTTAACAAAAAAGGCAATGTCGTATGACATTGCCCTGTCCTTCTAGCTCTCACTTGGCTTTTCAACCCGGCTGATTGCCGACTTATCCATTGGGATACGACAGTTTTTATTGTTGCCGAACTCCACTATAATGGTATCATCCGTAATATCAATAACAACGCCGTAAAAGCCCGAAGTAGTGAGTACACAGTCTCCCAGCTCCAAAGCCGACAGCATTGCGGCAAGTCTCTTCTGCTCTTTCTTCTGCGGTCTCATAAGGAAAAACCACATAATCGCAATTAAGCCGCCATAGATGACAACCGTTCCGATAATACCTGCCATACCTGCGCCGGCACCGGCAGTCTGGGCAGGCGCACCTGCCTCCGCTAATAAAATGCCCATTGTTCCTCCATTCCGACGTTATACGCCCGTAAAAAAGTGTCGCCAAATGCAAGCACCTTCCTACCCACTTATATATAAGCTTTCAAGTAAACATAATACACAAAAATATCCTCCTAGTCAAGGGGCTTGGACATATTATCGAGCTTTTGCCTCTTGTAGGATGCAAACCGCCCCTCCTCCAGCGCAGTTCTGATTTCCTCCGTCATGGTATTATAAAAATAGAGATTGTGCAACACGCAAAGCCGCATACCCAGCATTTCCTTCGCCTTTAACAGATGCCTGATATATGCTCTGGAATAGCGCCTGCAGGCCGGACAACCGCAGCCCTCCTCGATGGGTCTGTCATCCAGCTCATATTTTGCATTAAAAAGATTGATTTTTCCGTGATTGGTATACAAGTGTCCGTGACGCCCGTTTCTTGTGGGATAAACACAGTCAAAAAAGTCCACTCCCCTCTCTACAGCCTCCAAAATATTGGCGGGAGTGCCCACCCCCATAAGATAGGTCGGCTTCTCCACAGGAAGATACGGCACCACCTGCTCTAAAATATGATACATCTCCTCATGAGTTTCACCCACCGCAAGACCGCCCACCGCATATCCGTCCAGCTCAAGCTCGGCAATCCGCTTCGCATGCTCGATGCGTATGTCGTCATACACCGCGCCCTGATTAATTCCGAACAGCAGCTGGTTTGGATTAATTGTATCCTCCAGCAAATTCAGCCTTTTCATCTCCGCCTGACAGCGGCCCAGCCATCTTGTCGTCCGCTCCACGGAAGCCTGCACATACGCCCTGTCCGCCTTACTGGGCGCACACTCGTCAAACGCCATAGCGATGGTGGAGGCAAGATTGGATTGTATCCGCATACTCTCCTCAGGACCCATAAAAATCCTGCGTCCGTCAATGTGGGAATGAAAATATACACCCTCCTCCTTTATCTTGCGCAGCCCAGCCAGAGAAAACACCTGAAACCCGCCCGAATCCGTTAAAATAGGCTTGTTCCATGACATAAAGCTATGAAGCCCTCCCAACTGCCTTACAATGTGGTCGCCGGGCCTTACATGTAAATGATAAGTGTTGGACAACTCCACCTGTGTTCCTATCTGCTCTAAATCCTCTGTGGAAACGGCGCCCTTAATTGCGGCAACAGTTCCCACATTCATAAATACAGGCGTCTGAATGACGCCATGTACCGTGTAAAGCTCGCCTCTTTTGGCTCTTCCCTCCTGCTTTATAATTCTATACATCTATAAATAGTCCTCCCAAAATTCCTCCAAGGTTATCCCCTGTTGAGTGATTACGGTAGCTGCCTCCACACCCACATAGCGAAAATGCCATGGCTCATACTCAATCCCCGTGATATATTCCTTTCCCAAAGGATACCGCAAAATAAAGCCATACCTGTAGCTGTTGGCGGCAAGCCATTTTCCTGCATCGGTATCCGCAAAGCCCTGATCCAAATCCACATAATCGGTAGTCACAAGATCAAGCGCGAGCCCCAGCTGATGCTCGCTCGCACCCGGAACCGTGACCACCTGATTGGAAAGCTTGTACGCCTCCATATAAGACATTCCCTTATTCATATATCTCTTTATCTTTCGGTTAAATAGCATTTGCTGGTACTCAAAGTCACGGTAGGGAGAGCATACCTCTAACACAATGCCCTCTTCCTGCGCTGCCTTAAACATATCCAGCATATCGTTGATTATTCGCTCGTCGCACTGCATAGGTCCCTTTATGGTATTTATGACTCCCAGCTTCACTTCGTAGTCATCGGGAATGGAGTTTTGTTTATTTATCAGAACAATCCTCCAGTCATCCTCCGAAAATTCATAATCCCCGCTCACCTCTTTTGAAGGCTTCTCTAAGGAAGTATACGACTGATTGGATTCCAAGATGTCCAGCGCACTATATCTTGCCACAATATCCATGCCGTGGGAGGTCTCCGCATATTGTTCGTCCTCCATAAGTACATCAGCGTCATCCAAAAGCTCGATTTCCTCCAGATTGATCTCCACTTCCTCCGCCAGCATAATATCCTGCGGCGCCTCGGACATAACGTCTTTTGTCTCGCCCTGCGCTTCTTTGTCTCCCCTGATAAAAATCGGAAAAGAAAAGCTGCTGTACACGGCAAACAGGAAAAAAGTCATTGCAAGCATAAAAAATCGCTTAACATTTCCCTTCAAATAAGAAAACACACGAAAAAAACGCATACTTATTGCCAATATCGGCTCGATAAGTACACCGCACAGTCGATTCTTATTACCTGCTTGCTGCAGTTTTAATTTTAACTGTTCTTCGGCGGATTTCTTCATGAGTCTAAAACATTCCACTTTCTCATAATAATTTATCTCATCATAACATACTTTTTCACAGCATGCACCATTTTTCTTAAAAAAGTTGCTATTTTAGTAACTTTTCGCTATAATTGCTGTGATTATATCTTTTGGAGGAATATACATGGCAGGCTCAAGCTTCGGAACTATCTTTAAAATAAACACATGGGGAGAATCCCACGGAAAAGCATTGGGTGTGGTTGTGGACGGCTGTCCCGCAGGACTTTCCCTTGACGAGGAAGACATCCAACGATACCTTGACAGAAGAAAGCCCGGCACCGGCAGTATGACCACCCCGCGAAAAGAAGACGACAAGGTGGAAATATTATCCGGCGTTTTCGAGGGCCGCACCACCGGAACCCCTATTTCCCTTGTAATCCGCAACACCTCCCAGATTTCCGGCGACTACGGCGAAATTGCAGGTTACTACCGTCCGGGCCATGCCGATTATACCTTTGACGCCAAATACGGCTTTCGCGATTATCGCGGAGGAGGCCGTTCTTCCGGCAGGGAAACTGCAGGGCGCGTGGCTGCGGGCGCCATTGCCTGCAAAATTTTGGAACAGCTTGGTATCCGAATTGCCGCCTATACGCGATCCATCGGCCCCGTCGAGATATCCATGGATAACTTTAATTTGGAGACGCGCTTACACACTCCTTCCGCCATGCCTGATACCTCCGCCGATAAAAAGGCTGCCGCTTATCTGGAAAATGCCAGACAAAACACAGATTCCGCCGGCGGCTGTATGGAATGTATTATAGAGGGCGTTCCCGCCGGCATCGGCGACCCCGTATTTGAAAAGCTGGACGCCAATCTTTCAAAAGCGGTTATGTCCATCGGAGCCGTGAAAGCCGTGGAAATCGGAGACGGCAGCCTTGTCGCCGCCCGTTTAGGCAGCGAAAACAACGACAGCTTTTGCATTCAGAACGGCGTAATCAAAAAATGCACCAACCATGCCGGCGGTATTTTGGGCGGAATAAGCGACGGCGACACTATAGTCGTGCGCGCCTTTGTAAAACCCACTCCTTCCATCTTCCGCAGTCAGCGCACGGTGGACAAAAACGGCAGAAGCATAGAGGTTCAAATCAAAGGACGTCACGATCCCGTTATTGTTCCTCGTGCCGTTGTAGTCATGGAATGTATGACTGCAATCACCGTTTTGGACGCCATGATGATAAATATGTCCGCTCGCATGGATTCGTTGATTGATTTTTATAAAAAATAAAAAAGTGCCGTAAACGGCACTTCAAAGACTGCTCCGCATTCTTTCCTTGCAAAGACGAGTTTTCCTAATATGTAAAAAAACAATCCGTTCATTCAAAAAAGAATGAGCGGATTGTTTTTATTCCTCATTACATTTTAAAAGCTCCACCCTACTTAGGCAATTTATGAAAGGTAATACAGTTAGGTACGTCGACCTTGATTGCCGGTCCGTTCATAATCATGGTTCCTTTTTCCAAATCTATGTGAAAAAAGGTCATGTCATTGGTTTCATGGTTCAATGAAACCAAAAATCTATTATTCGGGAAAAAGTCCGCATCCTTGGGATATTCTCCGCTAATAGGCAGACAAAATATCTTTGTAAGTTTTCCGTCCTTGGGGTCCGCACTGTAAATTACCACTGAATTATCGCCGGCATTAGAGCTTAGCAGATATTTATAATCTGCCGAAAAGCTCAACGCGCTTGCCGCATTATTGCTTCCTCTTGACATAGCCACCGTCTCAATAGACTGTATCTTTTCAAAATAGGGATTTCCGTTCCTCTCCTCATAAAAATAAACGTCTATATAGCATTTCCATTCATGGACAATGTAAATAAACCTGCCGTCCTTGGATATTTTGATATGTCTGGGCGCAGATTCCAATTCACTCCGGATAATATCCACAAGTCTTACCGTTCCCTTTTGCAAATCAAAGCTGTAGACATTTATGTGATCCATACCTTCGTCAGCCACCAGAAGATATTTATTGTCGTGAGTCATACGGGCACAGTTGATATGGGGTCTGAAATTTCGCTCGGCAACGCTGCCCAGCCCCTTATGGTATATGGCGTCCGTAATCTCGCCGATAGAGCCGTCCTCCTTCAGACGCAGAACCGTCAGCTTTCCGTCATGATATCCCGCAACAAACAGATAACTGTCGGTATAATCCGTGGACACATAGCAGCCTCTCATGCCGTTTGTGGGAGCAAAATTTATCAGCTTTAAGCTTCCATCCTTTAAAATAGTATATGCCTCCACCCCTAAATCCGTAATGGAGTATAAGTACTTACCGTTGTGCGAGGTTGTCACATACGAGGAATTGCTTATTTCCACCTTATCCTTTTCAATAAAGCGACCCTTTTCCATATCAACATCATATATTTTAATACCGTGATTGTCTCCTTGGGTATAGGTCGAGACATATGCCACATACTTATCCTTTTCCATATCAGTGCCTCCTTATAACGCTGTTTTAGACTTAACATAAATATATCACAAGAACAGCATTTATGAAACACCTTTTCCACGAAATTATTATAATTTCCTCCGACAAAAAAATGCCTGCGGCACAGCCGTTTGAGCCATGACCGCAGGCATATCCTTATGCATTTTCTTCGCAGCCGCAGGTTTCGCCGTGCCCGTGACCATATCCGGGAAAATCATTTCTGGGAGGCGGCATTATTCTGGAATCCCGTCTCATAGAATCTTCTCTGACGGAATCCTCTCTCACAGAGGACACCTTGTCACAAGGACAATCATTGTTCCAAGTGGGAGGACAAACAGGCGCCGGCTCCGCTACAGGTCTCTCACAACAGAAAGAGCCGTTATTGCCTCCGCAGGAAAACAGTAAAAACAACCAAAACAGACAGTTCATATTATTAATCCTTTTCCTTGCTTTACTGTATTTTATTCCGCTTTATGATAAAGTTGCAAGTACATCTTACAGGAATACAGGCATATGCAGGGAAATCATATATCACTCTTCCCAGCCGCCCTTCCTTTCATGCTTCACAAGCTCCTTCCTGATACAGGAGAAGGTTTTATCCTCTCCCTTCTCCGCCAGCATTTTCAGATAATGCTCCAGTATAGCTCTGGTTCTTTCATGTAACGGAGCCTTGTCCGTTCCCTGATAATAATACTCCAAAGCTGCTTTGTCCGTATATTCCTTTCCCTTGTAAACCTTGCTGGCGGCAATTCTGTCCATAATCATCTCTGCGATATATTTATCCGGCATAGGAACAGGAACCATCCCGCCCGGATTTGCATGGGTGCTGTAATCAATCCAATATTCATAATGATGCCTGTTTCGCCCCTTATGATGAAGCCATGCTCCGGAATAACCGATTGCCTCTCTCTCCGCATTATTAGGGCTTCTGTCTCCTTGAAAATACTTTGCCCCAACCAGAAATTCAGCAGGGCTGTATTTTGACATATCATGTAAAATCCCCTGTCTATAAAGCCCCACCTTAAAGCATCCGCACGCCACCAGATACTTATGGTAGGTGATTGTTTTAAAATGTTTCCAAGCCTTACCCATCACTGCTCCTGTGCCCTTTCTGAAATAAATACGGTAATACTTCGTGCGGCAATGGTACGAACAGGCTCGCTGTCATCCGTTTTGTTAAGGTCCGGCCCGTCTGTCTGGCTTACCGTAGAAAACAGACGTTTCCAACGCATTCCCTTGGGAAGCTTTGGCAGCGCCAACGAATGCGGCTCCCAATGCATATTCACGCCAATATAAAGGAAATCATCCTCCTTACTGCGGTTTACCTTGACATACTTGCCACAATACATAATGCCCACATGACGATTAAAGCCTCCTGTCCGGGATCTCCATGCGCTCTCGCCATGATAGGACAGATCCGGATATCCGCAGGAAATATAATCCATAACTCTGGGTTCCCTATCCATATGCAAAATAGGATGCTTTTGTCTAAGCTCCACCAGCATTTTAAAAAATTCATGCAGCTCTTTATTTCTGTCCATATCCTTCCAATTCAGCCATGCAGTTTCATTGTCCTGACAGTAGGGATTATTGTTGCCCTTTTGAGAATTGCCAAATTCGTCTCCCATAAATATAAGAGGGGTGGATTGTGAAAAAAACAGCATACACATAGCGTTTTTGAGCTGCTTAATGCGAAGCTGGCGTACCTTTTTTCTGCGGGTTATACCTTCCTCACCGCAATTCCAGCTGCAATTATAGTCCGTGCCGTCGCGGTTATCCTCGCCGTTTTCCTCATTATGCTTCCTGTCATAGGAAACCATATCCCTCATCGTCAATGTATTATAATTGGAAAAATAATGGATTCTGCCCGCCTTTTGCGGAATGCTGCGCATCTGACGAAGCGCGGCGTCCAGTATATCCTCGTCACCCTTTAAAAACCGACGCATGTCATAAAGATAGTCATCCCGATAAAACGCAAGATTACTATAGTCAGGAAATTCCTCCTTATCATACAGGCTGTCCGTATCAAAATGATAATACCAAAGCTTACTGTCCGTCAAAAGCGCATCCTGAGCCAATAGCGTAACCGGTAGGTTTTCCCCCATCAGATGAAAACCGTCCACATGATATTCCAATACCCAAAAGCGCAGTATTTCCGCTATTTCCCCCCGCTTTACTTCCTGTGGGAAATAAAATTGAAGCACTACCTCCATACCGTTTTTATGAAATTCCCTTACCAGCTCCTTAAATTCCCTTCCGGAGTCCTCTCCCGCGGCATATGCCGCCTTGGGCGCATAATAGTAGCCCCTTGTATAGCCCCAATAATTAAGCTTAGGCTTTTCGACCGTCTTATAACCGGCTTCCTTTGTTTCATCCCCCACTGGCTGTTCCAAAAACTCATAAATCGGCTGAAGCTCCACCGTTGTAATCCCACATTCCTTAAGATAGGGTATCTTTTCTGTAAGACCTGCAAAGGTTCCCCTGCATTTTACATTGGAAGAAGCATGCTTTGTAAAGCCGCGCACATGAAGACAATAGCAAATACATGTCCGGTAAGGAATTCTTGGGTTTTCGTCATTCTGCCAGTCAAAATCCCGGCTCCCCAAAACAGCCTTTAAATCACTGTTCCTCCGCTCCCTCCCGTACACGGTCTTGCCCAAAAAGCCTCTGGCGCAGGGATCCGCTACAATACTGTCTCCTTCGTAAAACTGATATGACACGCTTTCCGCCGCTATATTCCCCACATGCTTACTATAGATATTACCTACTCTCTCCTCGCGCTTAAACGCTATTTTTTCCTTAAGCCGCCCTGTCCTTTTGTTATATAAAAGAATACCGCAGGAATCCGCATTTGAAGCAAAGGCAAAGCGAATTCCCTCCTCCTCTCTATGCGCTCCTAATGGATATGGTACAAATCTGTCATTCCAAGTCATCCGATAACCACACCTTTCCAATATATGATTTACACAGCCACTTACCATTCCGTCCGTACAGTCCGATAAATATAAGTCAGTAACAGTTCAGCGGTGCCATTGCGGCACAATCCATATTACACGGAGATTTAGTTACAATATATTTATTATAATGTATTGCAGAAAAAATCACAAGCGGTTATACTTATGAGATAAATAAAAAGTAACGGTTCAGCCCTCCAGATGTGCCTGCATAAATAAATGCGAATCATAATGATTTCACGGCTGAATTGTAACAAAAAAGGAGAATTCATATGGCAAAACACAATGACTTTGAATCTGAAGAAATGACCCTGACGCTGGATTTGGACGACGGCACCTCCGTTACCTGTGCCGTTATCACTATTCTCACCGTAGAAGAAAAGGATTACATCGTAGTTCTTCCTCTGGACGAAAACGGTGAGAACACCGACGGTGAGGTCTGGTTCTACCGTTATAGCGAAAATCCGGACGACCCCAACGAAGAGCCTCAGCTGGGATATATCGATGATGACGACGAATACGAGACGGTTGTGGACGCTTTTGACGAATATTTGGACAATTGCGAGTTTGACGAGGTCGTGGACGAGCCGTAACCTCTCCCCCTCAAAGCAGCGGATTTAAAAATCTTGAAGGCAGTCTGGAGCGTTTTCCCGTACCGATAAGGTAGGAAAGCTCCAGATTTTCTTTCGCCCTTGTCATGGCTACATACAAAATTCTCCTCTCCTCCTCATATTCCTCCGTACTGCGCAAATTACCATGAGGATAAATACCTTCATTGCAATCCGGCAGCCATACGCTCTCAAATTCCAGACCCTTTGCCCCGTGTACGGTCATAAGCCGAACGGCCATGTCCTGCGCGCCGCAAGCCTGCGCTGTATAAAGACCGTCTCCGCATCGGTGCTTCTCGTGTAATCCGTTACTGCTCTGCCCTAGGTTCTGTAAGTCCTGCGTAAAACTTTTTTGCGCCCGACTCCATTTTTTAAGACTCTCATATCCGAAGGCATCCTCACCCAGCCAGTCCAAGATTTCCTGCCATTCATCATATCTGTCCGGACTTCCCTCCGAAAGTCTTTTCAGATAAACATCATACCCTACGGCACGCCTGATATACTGCACTCCCAAGTAAAGAGACAGATGTTCCAGACAACATAAATGCTTTTGCAGTCTCTCCAGTTCTTTGAGCGCCCGCTGCTTATCGGTCCTACAGACATTTTCTCCTGTTCTTATATGATGAAGCATCTGGGAAATATTTTTCGCATTTATCCCCACCGCCTCCCTGCTTATATATCTGCATGGCTTGTTCATAATCCGCAGGAAGGACTCCCTGCTCCATTCCCCCGCCGCCAGCCAAAGATATGCCATTATGTCTTTTACTATAAAATGTTCGTAAATACTCTCGGATTTTTCTTTCATAATGTATGGTATGTTCAATTTATCCAATGTAACCGCAAACCGCTGCATCTGCATATTGGTGCGAAACAAAACTGCCCGGCTTTCGTCTTTTGCTCTCTGTTCCAGCCGTTTTGCCACATAGTGATACTGCTCCTTTTGTGTTCCGAAAGAAATCACCTGCACCCATTTGTTTCGGGGCTCAATACTTTTTTCTATGTCCGCTACGCTTATGCCCGTCGGTTTTGCTGTTTCTTCCGTGCTTACACTCCTTCGGTGATTTTCTTTTTCTCCGTCTCGATATTCCCCGTACGCCTCCTTCCATGAATACAGCTTTTTGGAATAACGATTTTTGTTTTCCTCAATTACCTTTAGGGAGGAGTCCACAATCTCCTGACTGCTTCGGTAATTTATATCTAAAAGCTGTCTTTCTGCACCATAGTCCTCCTCAAACCTTTTCAGACACGAGAAATCCGCTCCCCGGAAGCCATAGATTGCCTGATCGTCGTCTCCTACTGCAAAAAGCGAATAAGGCGGCTTGGAAAGCAGTGACACCACTTTGTACTGGCAAGGGTTGATATCCTGAAATTCATCCAATAGAATATAGTCGAAGCGTTCCTGCCAGAAGCTTCTAATGGTCTTGTCCTCCTCCAGCATTTTCCCGCATTCATAAACCATATCGTCAAAATCCATTCCGCCAATATCGTTTCTCGCCCGCTCGTATTCCCGGAAGATATTTTCAAAGCTCTTACGCCGCTTTGGCAGCACTTTTCTCTTCGCAGCCTCCATATCGCCGGTATTCTTATAATAGCCGATGGCGCCCAACAGTTCTGCAACGACAGCCTGCCCCGCTACAGCGGATATATCTGCGTGTTTCCTTCCTGCTGCTATGAGAAATTCCGCGCCTTGCTCCTCCCCGCAGTATTTCCCTACTAACGGCAATAGCAGCTCTTTCTTTTGCGCCGCAGACAATATATTATTTGATTGTAACACATGGGATTTTCTTAGAATTTGATAAAAAACAGAATGAAAGGTTCCGAAATTGACAGGGCTGCCGGCGCCTTTTCCAATGCCCGCCTGCCTGCAAAAGCGACTCTGCATGGAAAGAGCCGCCTCCTTTGTGAAGGTAAGCACCAAGATTTTCTCGGGAGAAACCTTTCTTTCTTCCAGCAGATAATTGATACGTTGAACCACGACGGTAGTTTTGCCGGAGCCGGGACCCGCCAACACCAGCAGCGGACCCTCTCCGTATGTCACAGCCCTTCGCTGTGCTTCGTTTAATTGCTCCAGATTAAGCATTCTGTAATAGCCCGATTCCTCTTCGTATTCTCTTTAATGACTCCTCCTTACCCAAAATCTCCATGATTTCGGTAGCTCCCGCAGGAGTCATCTGCTTGCCGGATACCGCCGTACGAATAGGCCACATTACATAACCATTCTTACAGCCTGTCTCCTCCACATATTTTACAAGAGTCCGATACAGCCCGTCGTTACTGTAATCCTCCTGTGTTTCCAGCAATGGCAGCACCTCTGTAAGCACCTTAAGAGAGGAAGCGCTATCCGTCTTCATCTTTTTATGGGTATACATTGCCACATCATATTCCGGCAGCTCCTCAAAGAAATCAACATGCTCCGCAATATCGAGAAATACCTCTATACGGGTTTTTACCATAGAGGCAATCTTCTTTAAATCAAAATCCTTTTTCAGAGTCTGCCTCAAATATGGCTCCGCCATTTTATAAAAAACATCAAAATCCATTGCCTTCAGATACTCGCCGTTCATCCACCTAAGCTTTACAATGTCAAAGACTGCAGGGGATTTGCTGATTCTGCGATAATCGAAGCTTCTAATCAACTCGTCCAAGGTAAAGATTTCACAGTTATCCTCAGGGCTCCAGCCAAGCAGAGCCACATAATTGATAATTGCCTCTGTCACAAAACCTTGCTCCAACAAATCTTCAAAGGAGGAATGTCCGCTTCTCTTGGACAATTTCTTATGATTCTCATCGGTAATCAGAGGCAGATGGATATAAACCGGAACCTCCCACCCAAACGCCTCATAAAGCCTCACATACTTCGGTGATGAAGAGAGATATTCGTTTCCCCTCACCACATGAGTAATATTCATAGTATGGTCGTCCACTACATTGGCAAAATTATAAGTAGGGTAGCCGTCCGATTTAATAAGAATCATATCATCCAGCTCCCCGTTGTCTACGGTAATATCCCCGTAAAGCTCATCATGAAAGGTAGTGGTTCCCTCCGTGGGATTGTTCTGGCGGATAACAAAGGGCTTACCGGCCGCCAGATTGGCTTCAACCTCCTCCTTGGAAAGGGAAAGGCAATGTTTGTCATAAATCATAATTTCCTTACCTTCCACAATTTCCGTCTTCAGGGAAGCAAGCCTCTCCTTGTCACAAAAGCAATAATATGCCTCCCCCTTGTCAATCAGCTCTTTGGCATATTTCATATAGATACCGGTCTTCATACGCTCGCTCTGCACATAAGGACCGTATCCTCCGTCCTTATCAGGGCCTTCGTCATGCTTAAGCCCTGCCTTCTCCAGCGTACGGTAAATAATTTCCGTTGCGCCCTCCACAAATCTCTCCTGATCCGTGTCCTCAATACGCAGCATAAAATCTCCGCCCTCATGCTTGGCTATCAAAAACTCATATAATGCGGAGCGCAGGTTTCCCACATGCATTTTACCGGTGGGGCTTGGTGCGTAGCGTGTCCTTATCTTTGTCATTTCTTATTCTACTTCCTTTCTTATAAAGATTTTCTTACTTTTACCATTTGTGTTGATGAATACTTATTCTCAAAATTCTTCGTCAAATATCCAAACGTGCAAATGCCACAGATAACTTCCTGTTCACTCTAAATAGTTATTCGTTTATCGTTTACCATATCTGTATAATAAATTATTTCTTTATTTAGGGATTTTGCAAACTCTATTTCGCCTTTGGTACTGCTCCCTATATAATTATCTATATTTACTACCAAAACAGTGTCGGATATCTTGATTCTCTCCTTATGCATTGCGCCAAATATATTCTTATCTTCATCCGTATAAGCATTTATGTCAGGGTTTGTGGGAATTATCATATTTAACACACAATTGCCCTGCAATGTTATTTTCTCTGCAAGCTTCATGATTTCATCCTTAAACCTCAAGCTTCCGCATATCGTTATTATTTTCATTTAACAGCCTCCTCCTTTGCAGATTCGGATTTATCCGTGTACCGCCGCTTTTTCAGCGGAATCTTCCAGCACACAGTCCTGTCCGCAGCCTTCGTCGGGAACCGCCTTGGGAGCCGACCGCTTAAATTTCTCCAGCTCCTTTGCCGCCTGAGAGATTGCAATGTTGGTTCCCGCGCCGGCGACGCAGCCTCCGGGGCACGCCATTCCCTCTATCAGACAGCCGTTCATCCTGCCGCTTTTTGCAAGCAGTAAGATTTTTTTACATTCGGCAAGGCTTTCCGCGTGCTCGATATGCACTTTAGTTTCGGGATAATACTCGTTGATACACTGCTCGATAGCGCTTGCAACGCCGCCGGCAACGCCATAGCCGCGGCCTGCGCCGGTTGCGTCCTGCATTTCGTCCATTGCCTTGATTTCCTCTAACAGAATTCCCCTCGCCTCAAACATGCCCGTAAGCTCCTCAAAGGTTATGACAAAGTCCACGTCCGAACGCACCGTTCTGCGGCTCGCCTCCAGCTTCTTCGACGCACAGGGTCCGATAAACACTACAGATGCGTCGGGATGCTCCTTTTTAATAACTCTTGCGGTAGCCACCATAGGAGTCAGCTCATTACTGATTTTGTCCATAGTCTCTGGGAATAATGTCTTTGCCATCATGGACCAGGAAGGACAGCAGGAGGTCAAGGCAAATGCCTGCTTGCCGCTTGCGACCTCCTTCACATAATGCTCCGCCTCCGCCATACAGCCCATATCGGCGCCGATTGCCGTCTCATACACATCCGCAAAGCCAAGCTCCTTAAGCGCCGTCTTAAACATATCGGGCGTCACCTTCGGCCCGAACTGTCCTACAAACGCAGGCGCCACCTGCGCAATAATCTTCCTGCCAGACTGCATGGCACGGATTAACTGAAAAATTTGCGACTTATCGGCAATTGCTCCAAACGGACAGCTTACCATGCATTGTCCGCAGGACACGCACAAATCATTATCAATCACGGCACGACCTACTCTGTCGGACTTAATTGCATTGATGCCGCAGGCCGCCTTACAGGGCCGCTCCTTGTGACATATGGCGTCATAAGGGCAGACCTGCTTACATCGCCCGCACTTTATGCATTTTTCCTGATCAATCACGGATTTACCGCTTGCCATAGTAATTGCATCCCTTGGACAAACCGCCTGACAGGGATGCGCCACGCAGCCCATACAGGAACTGGTAATCTCATAGCAGTTCTCGGGGCAGGCGTTACAGGCGGAAGGAATGACCTGCATAAGAGGGGGCTCATAATATTTCTCATCGATATTACTCTCCTCAAGTCCCTGCGTCAGATGACCCGGCCTCTCCCTGTTCTCCGGTCTTAAGCTCATTCCCATGGCGAGACGGATACGCTCCCTGATAATCGCCCTGTCACGATACACACTCTCCAAATAAACGGATTCCTCATAATCCACTATCTGATAGGGCAGCGCCTCCATATCATCCTTCAAATTAGTGGAGTGATACGCAAGATTCGCCACTTCTTTGAAAACTCTTCTACGGCGCTGTCTTACCGGGGTGTCAATACCTCTCATATTGCTCATATTAATACCTGCTTTCCAGACTTTTATGAAATATTGGCTGCTCTCCCTTTACCAGCTTTTGATAAAGGTATCTACATAGTTGTCAAGACATTTCCTGATAACCTCTATGGCTTCCTCGCGGTTTCCCTTCTCATTTATTGCCGTTGTCTTGTTTTCCAACGCCTTATATACAGTGAAGAAATGTTCCATCTCGTTCACTAAATGAGGCGGCAGCTCGGTGATATCCTTATAGCAATTATAATTGGGATCATTAAAGGGAACCGCAATAATTTTCTCGTCGTTTTTGCCGTTATCCAGCATGGAAATCACACCGATGGGATAGGCCCTCACCAAGGTCAAGGGCTGAACCGGCTCCGAACAAAGAAGCAGCACATCCAGCGGGTCGCCGTCGTCGCCGTAGGTACGGGGAATAAATCCGTAATTTGCAGGATAGTGGGTAGAGGTATGTAAAATACGGTCCAATATTAAAAATCCCGTCTCCTTATCCAGTTCATATTTATTCTTGCTTCCCTTGGATATTTCAATAACGCAGATAAAATCCGTGGGCGTCACCCTCTGGGTGCTCATTGTATGCCAAATACTTCCGTTTATTTCTTTCATGGATTCCCTCCTCATTCTTTCACCATGATTCTAATGCCGCTCTTTTAACGATGCCGCTCCTCCAAACTGCGCGTATCTTATACCGACGGACGAAACGCGATAATTAATCCCGTACCTGTCCGCTGCCGCGAACGATATATTTGTAGGAGGTAAGCTCCTTTAAGCCCATGGGACCTCTTGCATGCAGTTTCTGGGTACTGATACCGATTTCCGCCCCAAAGCCAAATTCAAAGCCGTCCGTAAAACGCGTGGAGGCATTTACATACACACATGCGGAGTCAACCTCCCGAAGAAATTGCTCGGCCGTTTCTTTATTTTCCGTGACAATGCAATCCGAATGTCCTGTATTATATTTGTTGATATGAGCAATCGCCTCCTCCACGCTCCCCACGGTTTTCATGGAAATAATATAGTCAAGATATTCCTTCCCGTAATCCTCCTCGGTAGCAGGCAGGCAATCCTGCAATACCTGTCTGATTTCCTCATCGCCCCGCATTTCCACATTTTTTGTGCCAAGAGCCTCTGCCAGCTTAGGCAGTAACGCTTCCTTTATATCCCTATGAACCGCCAGCGATTCACAGGCATTGCAGACGCCGATACGCTGTGTCTTTGCATTGAAAATAATCCTTACGGCAACGTCCAAATCCGCATCTCTATCAACATAAACATGACAATTACCCGTTCCGGTCTCGATTACGGGAATGGTGCTGTTTTCCACCACGCTGCGTATAAGCCCCGCTCCTCCTCGCGGAATCAGCACATCCACATATTTGTTCAGCTTCATAAAGGCTGCCGTCACGCTTCTGTCCGTATCCTCAATCAACTGAACCGCCTCCTGCGTCACGCCGCATTCCTCCAGTGCGGCGCCAAGCACCTTAACAATCGCCTTGTTGGAAAAGACGGCGTCGCTTCCTCCTTTTAAAATAACGGCATTACCCGTCTTAAAGCAAAGCCCGAAAGCGTCCGCCGTAACATTTGGGCGGGATTCATAAATAATCCCTATAACTCCCAAGGGCACTCTTCTCTTTTCTATCAAAAGACCGTTAGGGCGTTCAAACCGCTCCATGACCTCTCCCACATAATCAGGCAGCTTTGCTATTTGGCGCAAGCCCTCCGCCATTGCTTCCAGTCTTGCATCATTCAGGCGCAGCCTGTCTAACAGGCCCGAATGCATTCCGTTTTTTTCTCCGTTCTCAATATCCTTTTCATTTGCCGCCAAAAGCTCGCCCTTATGATCCAAAAGCCGCTTCGCGGCACAAAGAAGCGCCTTATTCTTGGTATCCTCATTAAGCTTCTGCAATAAATATTTTGCCGTGACCGCTCTTTGCCCCATCGCCTCTAAATCTGTCATACTCCCTCTTTTCTGCGCCGTAAACGCGCCTTATAACTTGCATTTTTACATTTACATGCATATCACCTGATAGGGCTTTATGTCCTGCTCTTCAGAAGGGATATTCTGAAACACCTGACACCTGAAGCCTACCGCAATGGTCCGAAGCTGCAATGCCTCCTTGTTCCACAGATATCTGTCATAAAAGCCTTTTCCGTAACCGATGCGGTTTCTCCGCTCGTCAAAAACGGCGCCCGGCATCAGCATTAATGTCCGGCACGCAGCCTGCTCTTCGTAACAAAACGCTTCCGTATTTCCCGCAGGCTCTAAAATTCCCTTATAACCTACCGTCAACTGATCGAAGGAATGAATACGGTAAAATACCATGTCCTCCCCCTGTACCTTGGGAACAAAAAGCTTCTTCCCCTTTTTCAGGGCTTCCCTCAAAATTTCTCCGGTGTCTATCTCGCTTCCATAGCTTACAAAGCCTAGTATGTTTTCCGACAAGTAGAACCATTGATGCCCCAAAATACGCTCCGTCAAGAGATATGCCGCTTTGCTGCGCTCCTCCCTTGTCAAAGCGTCTCTTGCCGCCAGCGCCAATTTTCGCAGCCTTGCCTTTTCGTCTTTTAGGGAAATATTTTGTTTGTCCTGTTTTTCTAATACTGTCATCTTTTTTTCTTTTTACTTAGCTTCTCGATACTGCCGTCCGGTCTTTCTATACTGATACTGTCCAGCTGTGCCTTCAGATTTGTGCGCACACTTTCTACATACTCCCTGCGCAAAGCCGCCTGCTCCTGCTTTTCCGTTTCCGTAAGCCCTTCTGCCTGTGATTTATGATATAACTCGTTGATTCGGCGGATTCTCTCCTCCATATTCATAGTCCGTTCCTGCCTTTACCGAATTTTCCATCTGCATATTCTGCATTTATGCAATTCACCCATACCATTTATTTATGCACGTGTATTGTCTCTCCTACATTCAGGCAAACCACCCTGTCCGGCTTTCCTAATGATGCACGTTAATTTTTATGCAGATTCTCCACAAATGCAGGCAAATCGAAGCCATCGTCTTTTTTTGCCACAAAAAGCGTTCCCTCGTGCCTGCCGTCCAGAATCCTATGTAAAATACCGATATCCCTGCTGTTGGCAATCACCATATCCACGCCTGTGCTGGTTGCTATCTTAGCGGCAATCAGCTTAGTATTCATGCCTCCGGTACCCACATTGCTTCCTGTTGTCGCCTTGCCCATTTCCATAAGCTCATCCGTCAGCTCATCTACCTGCTCGATGAATTTAGCGTCATGGTTTTTTCGCGGGTCATCTGTGAACAAGCCGTCTATATCCGTCAGGAGAATTAATAAATCCGCCTCCGTCAAAGCCGCTACAATAGCCGAAAGAGTATCGTTATCACCGATTTCAATCTCATAGGTCGCTACCGTATCGTTTTCATTTACAATGGGGATGACCCCCAGCTTCAAAAGCTCCGAAAAGGTATTATGGGCATTATAACGGTTTAAATTGTCGACTATAGTATTCTTCGTCATCAAAATTTGGGCTGCTACCTGATTATATTCCGCAAAAAGCTTCTGATATGTCATCATCAGCCTCGCCTGCCCGATAGCGGAGCAGGCCTGCTTTACGGCTATTGTCTCCGCCTGAGTCTTACCCGCTATTTCCTTTAGATGAACCGCCTTTTTCCCCGCCGCAATTGCTCCGGAGGTTACTAAAATCACTTCCTTATCCTGATTGCGTATATCACAAAGCTCCCTCACCAGCTTTTCCAGACGGATATAGTCCAAATCGCCTGTCTCCTTGTGCTGAAGGGAGGAAGAGCCAATCTTTACCACAATCCGCTTTTTATCCTTGATTTGTTCTCTTAAAGAATTCACTGTTCTAGCCTATCTGCATGTTGCGCACTCATGCCGTAATTTATCTGAACCCGCTTTTTTGTTCAATTTCTATATTTTACTTTATTTACCCTGTTCCGTCAATGAAATGGAGTAAATTCTTCGGCAATTGCCTCTGCCACCCTGATGCCGTCCATAGCCGCCGAGGTGATTCCCCCCGCATAGCCGGCTCCCTCGCCGCAGGGATAAAGCCCTGCTACCAAGGACTGCATATTCGTTTCCCTGTGTATCCGCACCGGAGACGAGGTTCTGCTCTCCACGCCCAGAAGAACGGCGTCCGGACGGTTAAAGCCCTTTATCTGCCTTCCGAAGGCTTCCATTCCCTCCACAAACGCCCGATTACATTCCGCCGGCAAAATAGAGCTCACATCCGCCCATTTATAAGCGCCTCGGCACTCGGGCTCATAACTTCCGCCGCCGGAAGTAATCCCACACTGCCCCTCCACGCAGGCCTTAAATTCTCCGTAACGCTGCGCAGGGATTTTTCCTTCTCCAAGACAAAATGCCTTTTCCTCCAGCCGTCTTTGAAATTCAATTCCCGCAAGGGGATGAGCCGACCCGTAGTCATCGGGCGTCACGGAAACTATAATGGCGCTGTTGGCATTTTTGCCGTCTCTTTTGCTGTAGCTCATACCGTTTACCGCAAGACGCCCCTCCTCGGAGGAAGCGTTCACCACATAGCCCCCCGGACACATACAGAAGGAATAAACGCCCCTGCCGTTTTGCGCCTGTGCCGTCAGCTTATAGGAGGCCGCTCCCAAAATTCCCGGCTCCGCTCTCCCATATTGGCTCTCGTTAATCATCTTCTGGGGATGCTCCACTCTAAACCCTACGGCGAAGGATTTTGCCTCCATAGGAATCTGCTTTTCATGCAGCATGGAAAAGGTATCCCTTGCGCTATGGCCGATTGCCAGCACCAATTGACTGCAGGGAAGGAGCTCCTGTCCGTTAATCACAACGGCGCAAACCCGCCGGATTCCAGCTGCGCTGCCGCTTTCCTCCAGCATAAGCTCCGTCATGTGACTTTCAAAACGCACTTCACCGCCCAAAGCAAGTATTTCCTTTCGCATATTTTTTACCACACCACAAAGCACGTCCGTTCCCATGTGTGGCTTCGCATCAAACAGAATACTTTCCTTTGCTCCGAATTTTACAAATGTCTCAAGCACCGCTCGGTTCCGCCCATCCTTATCCCTTACGAGAGTGTTAAGCTTACCGTCGGAAAAGGCGCCCGCGCCCCCCTCTCCGAACTGTACGTTAGAATTGCCCTTAAGAACTCCCGTCCGCCAGAATTCCTCCACGTCGGCGCTCCTTAAATCCACATTCCTTCCCCTCTCCAAAAGTATGGGCTTATAGCCGTGAAGCGCCAAAAAATAGGCACAAAACAAACCCGCCGGCCCCGCCCCTACAATCACCGTTCTATGAGGCTGCATTTTCTCTCCCGACTCAGGGAAACTGTAGATCACTCTGTCGCTTTTTCCAATCTGCTCCCTGCCTGCCCTGTGCTTTAATACATTACTAAGCACTTTCTCCTCACTCTTAATTCTAACCTCAACGGCATAATTGTAGAAAATTTCCGGTTTCCTTCTGGCGTCAATAGACCGTCTGAGGATAATAAGCTCTTCGATGTCCTGCGGCGAAATATGTAAAAGCCCTGCCGCCTTCTTCCGAAGCTGAGCCTGTGTGTGGTCACACTTTAGTTTGATTTGATTAATCCGTATCATTTAAAGAACCATTCCATTTCGATATTATTTTTCCGCCGCCCCAATACCGGCAAGGTAACCGCTGCTCCAAGCCCATTGCAGGTTGTATCCGCCGCATTTCCCGTCCACATCCATAACCTCGCCTGCAAAATACACTCCGGGTACCAGACCCGACTCCATATTTTCCGTTATCTGTGCGGTATCCACTCCTCCCGCGCAGACTTGGGCATTATCATAGGAATTGCTGCCCGTGACATGCAGCCGCCAGTTTCTGCACAATTCGTATACCTGCTTCAGCTGTCCTTCTTTAGCATCCTCCACCGGTATATCCGGCTTTAAGCCCGCCATTTTTATAAATAGCATCATAAGCTTTTTATGAAGAAGCCCCGTAAAAAATTCTTCCACGTTCCTTCCCTCTTTCAGCAGGCTGCGGATTATACAGAGCTGCCCAAAGTCCTCCTCTGTATAATCGGGCAAAAGATTTACCACGACCTGAACTTCCTCCTGCTCCCTCAATATGTAATTGGCAATACGGCTGATTTGAAAAACGACTATTCCCGAAATACCATAATCCGTAAGCTGTAATTCCCCTCGCTGCTTCGCCACACATTCCCCCCTGCTGAACACGGAAATTTCCGCATCTGCACGGACTCCGGCAACCGCCTTCAAATAGGACTCGCCGCACTTTAACTGAACCAACGCCGGAACGTTTGGAATCAGTTTATGTCCCAGCTGCTTTGCAAGCATATAGCCGCTTCCATCCGATCCTGTCTTTGGCGCCGCTTTACCGCCGCACGCAATCACTACGCTGTCAAAGCTTAAGCTTTCTTCCCCCGCCGTCACAAGAAATCTTCCTGCGGCTTCGTTCCTGCAAATTTTGCTTACTCTTTGATTACAAAGAACCCTTACGCCTAAAGCCCTCAGCTCGATGCGAAGCACGTCAAGCACCGCTGCCGCCTGCTCGCATGCCGGATAAAGATATCCGTTCTTATCCTTGATAATAAGACCCAGACCCTGAAAAAAACGTATGGTATCGTATACGTCAAACCGTTTTAAAACCTTTGAAATCCACTTTGTATTACTCCCGTAATATTGATTTGCATCCAATGCCAGATTCCCCAGATTGCACCTTCCGTTTCCCGTGGACAGGAGCTTTTTTCCCAAACGCTCTCCTCCCTCCAGCACGGTAACGCAGGCGCCCTGCCTTGCGGCAGTGATTGCCGCCATCATTCCTGCCGCTCCTCCGCCTATAATTCCTACTGTTTTTTCCATACTATTCCTCCATACTGCCAGCAGCCCGCGGATTTCAGCGTCGGCACTAATCCGCCCTCTATGCGGGAACGCTGTTTTCGCAGACGCCGCACACGAAATTTTACCTAAAGCCGACACACGCCTTAGCTTGAGTAAGCTTCCAAAAAATTATAGAGCTTTTCTTCATCCTCCACAAAGCGCATCTGGATAATATCCATCTGAACATCCTCAGGCAACTCCTCCAGCTTGATTCCGGTATAAATAAAAACCGTCTTTTTATTCTCCAAAAGCACTACCACCTCATTGTCCTGTACCGCCAGATAAAAGCTGGTACTGGGTTGTATATACTGATAATTCATCTGAACCACCACTCTCTCCTTTGAAAAGGAAAGCACCTCCAACCCTATAAAGCCCCGCTCCAGCTCCACTAAGGGAGGTGAAATCTCATACTGCTCCATTGCCTTTAAGAACTGCTCTCTGTTCATTCCGAAATATTTCGCAGGCAGGTCGGACACCGTCCGCACCACGGACTGCGTCAATACATCCGTCTCCTCCAGCACATATTCCGTATCCGCATTTAAGGTCTCGTCGGCATTTACGGCTTCGACGGCATAGGGCTCGTCCTCTCCGGCGTCAATAAACCCGGCTTTCCCCTGTTCCTCCCCGTTATCCGACGATAGCCTCCAATCCTTCTTTCCCGCCGCGTTTCCCCAGACTTCGCCGTTTTCTCCCGTTTCCTCTTGCCCCGTATCCTGCCGGCTCCCGACCTGCTCTCTTGCTATTTCAATATTTTGCCCGGGATAAAAAAAGCGCACCGCTTCCACACCAAAATAAAAACCAATTCCCAGCATGCACAGCGGGTAAATTAAAAATAAACTGATACCCTTTACAAATTTCATACCGCTCCTCATCCCTGCGGTAATTGCCCATCCGCAGTCTTTCAAAGGTATTTTTGTATTCAGTATCAACTTATTTTATATAATTTATTCAGCTCCTAAAAAACCCGAAGCATTTCTCCTACTATCCGTATCAGGCGCCCCCCCGGTATAATGTTAAGCTCCTGCTCCTTAAAGTTTCGCAAAAGCAACAGCATTACCCAATATATCACGGTTCCCAGAAGCACACACACAACAAGCGTTACCCCGTTCCCAAGGTGAGGCGTAAATCCCTTGCCAATCAAAAAGCATAGCAGGCCCGCGATACATGCAGATACCCCGGGAACTGCCAGCGCAACCAGCATTCTTAATCCGCATTTAAGCTGCCGTGCGGCAAAAAAGCCTGTCGCCAGACAATACGCAAGACCGGATATAAGGCCGCCGTATACCAACGCCATTATATCTGTTTTTTCGGCACGCAGCAAAAGCGTGACGGACAGTATAAATAAAATATCGTACAACCCAAGCGCTCCCAAAACAACATATTTTTTATTCATAAGCAACAGTATATTAGAAAAATAGAAGCTTAATACCATAAAAATAATAGCAAGAGAACCGCCTCTCAACATATCCGCAACCTCATTTGCCGCTGTTTCGCCGAATATCCCGGCAATCTGTTGCGCTAGAAAGCACATGAATGCGGCCGGCAGCAGCGTATTTACCGCGCCGATATGCATTCCTGCCTGAAAAATATTTCTTGCATAGCGCTGCTCCTCTTTGCGCGCGCAGCCCGCCACCTTTATCGTCAGCGGCAATATTAAAGCGCACAGCAAAAAGACCACCGCAAGACACAGCATAAGATATTTTCCGAAAAACCCCCCGTATGCCTCCGCCGCCTTCAGCATGTCCGAGGTACTCCTCCTGTAAAAAACAAACCCCGCCAAAAGGGGAAACATGCCTAACAGCTGTAATACGATATCAGACCCCGTCTGAGCATACAGACCGTAAATTGTCCTGCCGAAAGAATCTATGGTTTTCCAGCCTTCCTGACTTTGCTTCTGGCGTGCACTACGGCTTACTTTATAGAGCACGGACAAAAACAATATGATCAAAACCTCCGCCATACCGATGGCAATAGCAATGCCGGCGCCGCTATATACATCGATAAGCTCCTCCTGTAAAAGAAGCTTGCTGATTTTGCCTCCATGCTCCCTCCGCAGCCCGCAAAAGAGCAACGCAAAACCCAAAACAAAAACCTGCCTCAGGACACAGCCAATCGCCTGAACAAATTGCATCCCCTCGCCCTGCATATATCCCGAAAGTACGGCAGTAAAGCTGCGCAGAAAAATGACGGGTGCAAAAAAACGAAAAATCAAAATACAATGCGGCATACGAAAAACAGACTCCGCCAGCCAACCGGCGCCAAAAAATAATATTATGCTCCCCAACAAGCCAAGCATCCCTTGAAAAATCAGCACATCCTTTTTAATTTTGGAGATATTCCTATACTGCCCCTTGGAGTTTTTGCTGCGCAGTATTCTTCCCAAAGCATTGGTTACGTTATTTCCCAACAGTATCCAAATAAACACATAGCACTCTATGGCCACGGCAATGCAGGCCATTCCGCCGTCTCCTATCTGTCTGCCAAGCAGCCATATGGTAAAAATTCCTATTATATAGGAAAAAAGTTCTATCCGACGTCTCTTCACTTCCACCTGATTCATGAATTTATTCCCTCAATGTATCTCCATGCCAATTATCCATGCCTTAGCGTCACAAGCTGACGACTGTGTTCCAAGCACCGGCACAAGCGTTTACAGTAAAGCAGGTTTTGCCTAATCTCTCGTAATCCCCAGCGATTCTAAGATTAACTCCTGCTTTTCCTCCATCACCTTGGCTTCCTTATCCTCCATATGGTCATAGCCGCATAAATGCAGCATACTGTGCGCAACCAGAAAAGCAAATTCTCTTTTGACACTATGCCCATAGCTCTCTGCCTGTTCCCTCACCTTATCCACGGAAATTATAATATCCCCCAAAATCAGTTCCCCGCTGTCAGGGTCAAAACAATCCGCCTCTTCTTCCTCTGCTATCTCAAAAATCCCACTCTCTTCAAATTCGATATTCGGAAAAGAAAGTACGTCCGTCTCCCTGTCTATCCCCCGATTATCCCTATTAAAGCCGCGAATAGTCTCATTATCCGTTAACAGCACATTAATCTGCGCCTCATACGGACAGCCCTCAGCCTCCAAAACGGCTTCAGCCACCTGCTTTACCACATCCTCCACAGAGAAGGCAAAAGCGGCTTCTGTTTCATTTTCAACGTAAAAAGTCATAGTAAAGCTTTTCCTCCTTAAATATCTTTTGTATGATATTTAACTCTCTTTGCGTAATATCGCACTGGCTGAAGGTATGTTTATCCGTAAAACGCTTAAATACCGCGTCTATGACTTGAACATATTCTATCGGCTTATCCTTATCTTTAGCCAGCATATAACTTATAGTGTTGACCACTGCATCCGCACATACAAGCACGGCAGTCTCTTTTTGTTTACAGGACTTCTCCATAAATTCCTTAAGAATACCTGCCGCCTTGGGCGGAAATGCCTTCTCCTCCATAAGTGCAGGCAGCTCCTCCCCCCATCTATGGTAATAGCCGGAGCATTTTAACGCATCCACATCCAACGATAACTTCTTGCCGATTCTCTCACAGAAATAAGAGGTATGTATACACAGAAAATAATCGGCGCGCGCCCTCTCCTTGTATCCGACAAGCAATTGATTCTCTGTATCGTTCAGCTCAAAATACTTTTCACGATATCGATAAACCACCATTGTAGAAAACAGCTTCAGCATCCCCACCAACAAAATACAGCTGATAATCAAATTCACTGCAGGCACGACAAACAGCTCCAAATCCAGTCTTGCATTGACAGGAAGCACCACGATTGCCGTCTCACAGACGAACAGACAGAGCAGCGAAAGTGTCAGAGGAAGACCTATTTTAAACTCCTTATCCATATCTCTAAACAACGTTACCCCAAAAACACCGCTCACAAAATAGAGGAAAAATATTTCCACAGAAGCGCCGCTTACAAGCATGGGAAGCATAAGGAGCATGGACGCTGCGAGTATCCCCGTACCTGCGCTGCTAAATAAGGCAAGCATGACAAAAAGGGTCAGAAAAGGCCAGCCTCCCACCGGCAGAAAGGAACAGGCAAGCGCCGCCGCAAGCCCGATTAAAAAGCATGTCCAAAACCGTAGAAAATGCTCTTCGTTATCATAGGATAACTCGCCGTTTAAATATTGCCTGCGCAAATGAAAGCCTGTAATTGCCACACCCGTTGCCGCCATAACCATATTGCGCAGAATAATGTCAAAGGCATCCTGCCTCCAAAAGGAAATACCATAAATACCTGCCGCCGCAAGAAGCATACTCCCAAGCTCCGGCAATAATTTTAAAAAAGTAATCCTGCGTCTATCTTTTTCCATATTTTTCTCTGCTTCTGCTCTTTTCCCTTGACTCGAAATCATCATATGCTTTAACAATCTTCTGTACCAGAGGATGTCTTACTACGTCCTTGCTGGTAAGATTACAAAACGCTATATCGTTTATTTTACTTAACACCCTGACAGCCACGTCCAGCCCGGATTTTGTTCCCGTGGGCAAATCCTTCTGTGAGGAATCACCTGTGACAATCACCTTAGAGCCAAAACCGATACGGGTTAAAAACATTTTCATCTGCGCCGGAGTGGTATTCTGGGCTTCGTCCAAAATAATATAGGCATTATCCAAGGTGCGCCCTCTCATGTATGCAAGAGGAGCCACCTCTATTAAACCCTTTTCCATATTTTTGGCAAAGCTTTCCGGCCCCATAATCTGATAAAGCGCGTCATATAAGGGTCTTAGATACGGATCAACCTTACTTTGAAGGTCTCCCGGCAAAAAGCCCAGCTTTTCACCCGCTTCAATTGCCGGTCTTGTCAATATAATCCTGCTCACCTCGTCATTCTTAAACGCCGTGATGGCCATTGCCATTGCAAGATATGTCTTGCCCGTTCCCGCAGGACCTAAACCGAAGACAATCATATTGTTTCGGATAGCGTCCACATATGCCTTCTGTCCCAATGTTTTAGGCTTAATCGGCTTCCCGTTTATCGTATGGCAGATACAATCCGAGTCAATCTCGGAAATTACCTGCTCCTTTTCTTCCATTCCCATTGTAATCGCGTAATCCACACTCTGCTCCTCTATTTCGTTTCCTCTTTTTGAAATTATGGTAAGCTGCTTTAAAACGCTGCTCGCCCTTATTACGTTTTCCTCCTCACCGGATATGACCACGCTCCCGTTTCTATCCACAACGGTTACCTTAAAGTCTTTCTCCAGCTTCTTTAAGTATGCGTCCTGCATACCGAATATTTTGCGCATATGCTCTGTCGGCATATCCAGCTTTATCGATATTTCTCCCATTATTCTATTCTCCCGTACCGGAATCAGCAGTATCCGTCGCGGCGCTTTCCGGAATATCGGTTTTCACAATGTCCACACCCTTACCTATCTTTTCTCTTACCAGAAAGGTTCCGTCAAGCACCCACATACCGTCATTCGTATCTATTTTAACATTTTTTTTCATAATTTGTACCCCTTTTTCCTCTAAACTTGTAAGAAATATGCTTAATTTTTCATTAAGAAGTGTTTCCGCCTGCTCCAAAGTGTATTCATATTCCACATTCTGATACTCTCTGTGAGTATAGGAGCCCCAAAAAAGAGGAATTCCCAGCTTTTCCAGAACAAGGGCGCTGCTCTCCCGAATCAGACTGTCATAAACAAGATACGGTCTGTTTTCCGGCATTGCCAGCTTTTTTTCTCCAAATCTTATAAAATATCGTTTTTTTGTCCTGCCCGTATACTCCTTGCTGATATAATCCGGAGCAAGCTTCTCCTGATAGGTTCTTGTATGCTCTAAAACTATGTCCGCATCCGCCCGCACATATGTATATTCTCTGACGGTGGCATCCTCGTTAAAAATAGGAACGCTTCCCTCCACCAGCACCGTACCTTTTTCCACAGTATCCCCGATTGCCACCTTCGGCACGCCCTTTCTGATAATCATGGCAACAATCACCCCATCGTACTCCGAAACCAAGTCCTGTCCGCCTTCATCCTTTGGCTCTTCTACAATAATGGGCGCGTCGTTCTCTTTGATACTGATTTCCAGCTTCGTGCCGGACAGCTTCGCTGAGGTCCATGTAACCTGCGGAAAGCTTTTACGGATTTCTTTCTCCAAAAGTCCTATATCCAACTCTCCTTTACGCATTCCGACCTTTACCCTGCGCTCCGCCAAAAAACTGTCAAACATATCCTCCGTAATCTGATAATTACCTTCAAGCTCAATATCCCAGATAAAGTATGAGGAGCCTATCCAGAACGCAACCGCACATATCAAGCCCAAAATAAACACTTTTCTCTTAATAAGTCCGGGCAGCAAAAAGGGTAGTCCGCATCTTTGCAATATGACTACCCTTGTTCCCGTCTTCTTCGCTATGGGTCTCAGCTTATAAAAGCTGCTTAAACTGATGCTCATGTAATAAGTATCGCCTTCTTTTACAATATCCCATAGAAGAATCGACCTGTTACTGCATAAATTCATAAAACGCTCAGGAGAAAATCCCCACACCCGTATGCGCAGGTATCCCTTGACATATTTTAAAAATTCTACCATGCTTTTCCCCATTTCCGTGTATCGTCTGTCCTATAAATACCTCACACAGCCGATGCATCCGCTGATTTTCATATCCTCATTGGTATAATAGTCAATGGACAGCCTGCTGCCCTCAAAGCACACCTGACAAGTCTTGGTCTGCAGCAGTATGGTCTGCTCCGTATACTCTAAAATACCCCGGTAATTTTCAACCCATGCCTCGGTATTTCCGGTAAGCGTCACCCTAAGAGCCCCCATACATACATCCTTGGGCAGCTTTAACGTGTCCACAAGGATTTCCTTTTTGAATGAATTGTTTTTTGGATTTTTCTTTTTCTTCATGATACTAATATATTATGAGGGTGGGAAAAACATGAATGGATTCCGATTTTCTACCAACCGTATGCCAAATTTTTAATTTCATTAAGCAATGCCTTGGGCTTATAATCCAGTAGAAAAAAGAGACATGTACATAACACATAAAATTCCTCGTCAGCCTTTAACAACCCGCATTGTATATGTAATATTTTGTCTAAATCAATTTTGAAATACTCCTCTTCACCAGCGGGAAATGCGTTCTCGCCGTACAGGATATAATTTGCCTTCACGATATTTTGCCGAAATACCGCCAGACACTCTTCCCTTGTATATTGTTTATAATCTGTCTGAAAGGTATAACCTGAAACAATCCGTTTATACCGCTTCCCCTTTAAGTCCTCATATAAAACCTTCAAATGCAAATAGCCTGCGTCGCCAACGCAAGACAAATGCTTAAACGCTTCCACCATAGGATAATTCAGATACAGTTTCCCGTTATCCGTGGACTCCGTAAATACTTCCTTTAATTTTAAAATTTTTTCCTCTGAATACTTGGGGTCTTGGGGGTCGAAATCAAATATCAAAATGATATCCGAAAAAGCTTTGTCCAACTCCTTTTTAACCTGTTCGTCCGCTTGTACGGATTTTAATACCTGAACGGTATCCAGCATATCAAAATCATCCGTATCGTTTATCTTAAACATATCGTATAATGCGTATATATTGGTTTTATAAGGAACAATATAAAATTCCGTCTCAAAAAATAGCTGCAGTAAATGTTCCATCAGTTTATAATCTGCTTTTTCACCCTCCACAATCATCAAAACCCTCTTAGCCATCAAATTCACCACTCTTATACAATTTTTCCAAGTTATGCCCTTCCCGCAGCTCTCTCTCTGTTGAATTTACTACGGATTTCAGCTTGCCATCCAACAAAATGAAATAGCAGTCAGGTCTCATAATCTTATTACTCAATAGATTGGTATTATGAGAAGTCAACACTACTTGACACTTCACCTCATTTTCCAGCATACTTACTACCTTTTCCGCCAATTCATAGTGATAAAAAGCATCAAATTCATCAATCCACAAAAACGAAACAATATCCGCCTCATGGAACCAAACAAAAAACTTGGACAGCGCGGTCGTTCCGCTGGAGGCTCCCTCTATAAACGGAATGAGTCTCTTTTTATTAAAATAAAGCACTTTTTTCCCATCCGGCGATTCTTTGCAAATAAGCTTCTCCTTGATACCGCATTCGTTTAAAAACCTTTCAAAATCATCCACAAAATTCTGATTAATAATATAATCGATGACATTATTTTCATTAATTTGATATCCCATATTCACATCATCCCCAACACTCCTAAACCACAGCATATTGGACACAAAGTCTATTATTTTTTTGATGGGCGAATCCCTCGATATCGCAGTATTATTCACGATATATCTCACCAAAGAAATATCAAATTTCTCATCGAACCTAAGCGTATCCGTCACCTTATCCCTGATACCCTCAAAATTTCCCATGCCGGTCCGAAAATCATATTCAAACAACAATAATCCGTCTAAAAACAAGCTTTCATATACAAGCTTATCGACCTTATCTTTTCTGTATTCATATTTTAATTGCACGCCTTCAAAATCAAATATATAACAAAATTCTGCATATTTTTCATCCGAATCGGCATTGATATAATTCTGATAAAAACTGTAATCCTTACTTTTATCCACAAGATGATAGGTGATATCAAATAATGCATATCCTAAATTAGTCTTACCGCTTGCATTTTTACCATAAATGATTATTTTGTGCAACACACCGTTCTTTGCGCAGCGCTCGTTAAACTTATAATCCCTCACATCAGAAAAATCAAATTCTATTTTCTCTTTAAAATTTTTAAAATTACGCACTGAAAAATATTTAAGCATTATCAGTCACCTCACTTTTTCATTATAGTAAATCCTGACCCCGATTGCAATGAAATATGCTTATCTTCCGCAATTTTTCTAACTATTCAGCCTTTGGCTAAATAGTTATCAACCTTTTGTAATGATTCAGCCATGCAGGACTAATTGTGCAATTTGTACGTGAAAGCTTGCCTATAAGGACTAATTGTGCAGTCGGTCCTATAGGCGAAAGCCCTGACAGATTAAGTCGATAACCCTGCCGCAAGCAGCGGGAAATAAATTTTGCAATGCCGCAAAGCGCGGCGCATTAGTTTACAATCCCTTTTACAAGCGGCTTCTTAACAGGCTTCTCCTGCACAAAATCATATGCCTGTAAAAAACGCTCCTCCGCAGCCGCAAGCTTTCTCTCGTCATTGGCATGGATTACGGCTAACGGTTCGCCTGCACGGACGTAATCTCCAATCTTTTTACTTAAGACCAGACCTACCGACAAATCAATGGCGCTTTCCTTTGTCTCTCTCCCTCCCCCCAGAATCAGGGAGCAAACTCCTATTTCATCGCAGGCGATATGCCCTATATACCCGGAGATGGGAGAAGGAATTTCTCGTATAAGCCGCGCTTTTGGCAAAAGCTGCGTATCGTACACCGCTGCCGGATTTCCTCCCTGCGCCTCCACAAATTCCGCAAGCTTCTTAAGAGCGCTGCCGTCCTCTATCACCTTCCAAAGCAGTTCCTTTGCCTGTGTCTCCTCGCAAGCTCTTCCGCCCACAATCAGCATCTGCGCCCCCAAGCTCATACAAAGCTCTGTAAAATCGGCGGGTCCTTCTCCCTTAAGGGTAGCAATCGCCTCCTTAACCTCCAACGCATTGCCCACAGCCTGTCCTAAAGGCTGGTCCATATCGGATACTATCGCAACGGTTTTTCTGCCTGCGTTTTTCCCGATTCGTACCATCTCTCCTGCAAGCGCAAAGGCGTCCTCCTGTGACTTCATAAACGCCCCGCTTCCCGTCTTCACATCTAATACAATGGCGTCGGCGCCCGCGGCAAGCTTCTTGCTCATAATGGAGCTTGCAATTAAAGACATATTATCCACGGTTGCCGTCACGTCTCTGAGCGCATAAAGCTTTTTGTCAGCCGGAGCCAGATCCGCTGTCTGCCCCATAATGGCAATGCCTATTTTGTTTACATTATCTATAAATCGCTTTGTCGTCAACGCCGTGTCAAAGCCCTCAAAGCTTTCCAGCTTATCAATGGTGCCTCCGGTGTGCCCCAGCCCCCTGCCGCTCATTTTAGCCACAGGAATACCGCATGCCGCAGCCATAGGCGTAAGCGCAAGGGAGGTCTTGTCACCCACGCCGCCCGTACTGTGCTTATCTACCTTAACCCCTTGAATTGCCGAAAGATGCAGCATATCTCCGCTCCTTGCCATTGCCATGGTAAGCGCCAAGGTCTCCGCCTCCGTCATTTTTCGGAAATATATTGCCATCATCAAAGCAGAGACCTGATAATCGGGAATAATTCCCTTTGTGTAATTCTCTACAAAAAAATTAATTTCCTCCTCCGAAAGCTCCCCGCCGTCTCTCTTTTTCATAATAATATCGTACATTCTCATAGGCGCTTCTCCTTTTTCTTTCATACTGCTAAATGCTCCCACAAGCTGCCGTCACTTCTTCTCGCCACACGCATCCTGCAGTTACTGCCCACAGCGCTGTATACTGTTTTTATCCCGTGCTTCTACAATGGACGGCGGCTGATTTTTCTTTCTCCTAAGTATAACATGAACTCCCTTATTTTGAAATATAAAACCGTGAACGAAGAAGCAGCCAGTTTGCCCTGAAAAACTGCATAATCTGCCAATATCCGCAGCCTCTTAGATTATATTCGGTTATCAAATCAAATTTAGCGTTCAGGCTGCGAACATCCTCAAACCAGACCTCGTGCTCCACTCCGTCCTGCATATAATTAAAATGAGGGCTTTGGGCAAGCTCGTCAAATTCTATTGAAGCGCCTTGCTCCACGGCAATTCGGACCGCCTGCACATTGCCGATCGTCTGTGCCGCCGTGACGCCTCTGACAAAGGGAAGCGGCCAGTCATATCCGTAGTTTGGAATACCCAGATTAATTTTCCCAGCGGGAATTTCCGTAAGCGCATACTCCACCACCCTCCTCACTTGATTCAAAGGCGCTACCGCCATGGGCGGACCGTATGTATAGCCCCACTCATAGGTCATAAGCAGCACATAATCCGCCGCCTCCCCCAATGCGGCATAATCCTTCCCCTCGTAAAGAAGCCCTGTTTGATCAGCCGAGGTTTTAGGCGCCAGCGCAACCGAGGTTTCATATCCGTTTGCACGCATAGTATCGGCCACCTGCCACACAAATGCCGTAAAAGCGTCTCTGTCTTCTGCCAAAATATATTCAAAATCAATGTCCACTCCCTGATAGCCCTTCTGCCCCATTACGGTCAACAGATTATCTATCAATTGCGTGGCATACGCCTGATTGTTTACCACCGAATGAATCAGCTGATTATTAAACCTGCCGTCGGGTCCGAAGGGAGTCAAGGTCAAAACAGGCTTTGTACCATATTGAAGAGCTGCTTCAATCATCCACTCATCCGACCACATCGGATAAAGCAGCTCACCCTCCTTGGTAAATCCGTATGAAAATATGGGAAGCTCCGACAAAAACGGAAGCGTTTCGTTTAAAACCCATCTGCTGATGAAGGGATAAGCGTAACCTCCCACACGTATCGCCCTCTCCGCCTCCCTGACGCCGCTGCCGATGAAAAGAGCCTGCCCTAAGGCAAGCTCATAGGGATATATTAATTGATTGTCATAAATAAGCTGCTCCACATTAATTCCGTATAACGCCGCTATTGTATCCACATTATCTCCTGCTTTTACTACATAAATCTCCATTTTGCGCCGATTTCCGAATTCCAAAATATATTTATTGTAATATATGCAAGGATAAGCCTTTTAATCACTCTCCGCAAATTTTTCAGTCTATTCCCACTCTTTTACAGATATCCTTCAGGCAGCACCTGTCACAATAGGGCTTAGTGCGAGCCGTACAGACGTCTCTTCCATGATAAACCAGACGATGGCAAAAATCATTCCCCTCATCTGGCGGGATAATCTTCCAAAGCTCCTTCTCCACCTTTGCCGGCTCCTTGATACCGTCCACCAAACCCATGCGGTTTGTCAGCCGTATGCAGTGCGTATCCGTCACAATCGCAGGCTTTCCAAACACATCGCCCATAATCAGGTTCGCGCTTTTCCTGCCTACTCCCGGCAGCTTTAACAGCTTGTCAAAATCATCCGGTACCCGCCCTAAATACTCGTCACGCAGCATTTTCATGCACGCGCTGATATCCCTTGCCTTGCTGTTTCCCAAACCGCAGGGGCGAACAATTTTCTCGATTTCCGCCACGGGAGCCTCTGCCAACGCATTCACATCGGGATACTTTTCATACAAGCCCTCCACCACTACATTCACTCTTGCATCCGTACATTGCGCCGCCAGTCTTACGCTTACCAATAGCTTCCACGCCTCATCATAATCCAAGGAACAGCCCGCCTCGGGATATTCCCGTTTTAATCTGTCAATTATTTCTAACGCACGTTGTTTTTTCGTCATATCATTTGCACCTCAAATCATAATAACAGCAATAATCATAAAAGCTGTTATTTCCAGAAAATAACCTCCGCATTTACCTGTCCAAGCTCCTTCAAATAATCTCTGACTGCTTTGGCCGGAGACTCTTGTGTTTCCGTGGCATATGACAGCATATCCTCCGTCAGTTCACCGGTAGAAATCGCAAGCTTATATATGACAGTATCTTTAAGCTCCATATCGTCTCTGGTAAACAGAAGATACTCATACGGCTTACCGTTACCATTGTAATCGAACCCCGCCTCCTTCATGGCTTTTATTTCCGCACCGCTCATCTTCAATACGGAAATAGTGGAGGCCTTGGGCCTTATCATATTGATTTTATCGGAATTAACGTCTCCCTTGTAAAGATACCAGCCAAGGCCCTGACTATTGCATAAATCATCCCCATGATATACGTTTAAGGAAATCATTGCGCAGTCCGCGCCCACGGCTTTCCCCTCTGCAATGGCAACCAGCTTGGCAGTTGTCTCCATTGTCAAAGTCTCGGAAGCCACCGCGCATATATCCTCGGAAGAACCGTTTAACAGATCGCTATTGGTATTATCGAAAGCCTCCAGCAATCCGTCCACATCAATATCTCGGTTAATCAGCTTTTTGATATCCTGTGCAATCGGCACAATCAACGATTCCCATCCCACATAAACAAGCGGCACCACCCTTCCCTCGCTTACTAAAGCGGAAATCTCCAAATAAGGGCTGTCTTGCGGAAGCGTATCTCCGTTTAAGGATGGCATATACCGACTGCCGTCGGACATAAGGGCATGCTGCCCCTCTGCCGTGGAAATATAATGCATAAGCTTCAATGCGGCTTCCAGTTTCTGCTCGTTCCCCTTTTCGCCGAGAGATTTATTAATCCCCATATACCTTGATACGTTCCTTGTCAACATATTGTTGCCGCCATCCTCGCTGAGCCATGGTATAGTGCCGAATTCATATTTTTTTCCGTCCTCGGTAACATGCTCATACTCGCTAAGCCCAAGGCAAAGGAAAAATATGCAATCTCCCTCATAAAATTCATCTACCTTTGTATTCTCCGTGTTAATAAAGCCTTTTTCCACCCACTTGTCAAAATATTCCGCCGCTTCCCTCAGTCCACTGTTTCCTACCGCGCCTGCTTCTCCCTTGGGGAACTGCTCCTTCCACTGTGTGCCCTCGGGCGTATCAAAATATACCGTATTTCCAATATTAAAAAAATAGTTAAATGGATATCCATCCAATGACATCCCATGCCCCATTGTCCGGTAGCCTGCGGCCTCTATTTTCTCCGAAAGCTCCACTAGCTCCTTAAAGCTTTGCGGAACAGCCCAGTTGTTTTCCTCCAGTATAGTCTTGTTATAATAAATTCCAGTCAATGTATATCCGGAGGGCAGCAGGTAAATACTGCCGTCAATATCCACAGAATCAAGAAGCACAGTGGAATAATTATTTACAAAATCATAATTCGATAAATCCAGCAGATACTCCTGCTGCGCCTGTCTGTTGAACTTCTGGGAGGTAACATAAATATCAGGTATATCGCCGTTTTCCAACGAATGCTGCGCATAGCCCGTTCCGTTTACTCCCGCATAGCTTGTAACGTCCAACTCCACCTCCGGATACATTTTTTCAAAAGCTTCAATAAAATCTTCTTTAATCAAATTATTATAGCTTACAATGGTTAATTTCTCCGTTTGATTGCCGTCTTGTGCTCTGCTGCCGACACAGCCGCCTAAAAAGCCCGCCAAAAGAGCTCCGACTATCCATAGACCCATTGTTCTTCTTACAACATAATTCATACTAATCCTCCGTGCTGCCAACAACCCGCATATTGGGCATCAGCACAAATGTTTCAAATAAGCTCCGTATAGTTTGACAACAGCCATACTATTTTTTCCACGTTCAAGGGCTTTGTCAAATGTCCGTTCATGCCCGCCGCCTTTGTTCTTTGGATATCCTCCTCATAAACGTCTGCCGTCATAGCCAAAATCGGTATCTCACGGGCGTCCTTCCTCTTCATTGCCCGTATTGCCATTGTTGCTTCAATGCCATCCATAACCGGCATATGCACATCCATAAGTATTACGTCAAAAGTTCCCTCGGGATTGTCGCAAAAGGCATCCACAGCCTGTTGTCCGTTTTCCACGGTTGTGACAAGCGCACCCTCCTCTTCCAGAACCGTTTTTGCAATCTCCAAATTAAGCTCCACATCATCCGCAAGCAGGATTTTCAGTCCGGCCAGCTCTGTCATTTTCGTTTTATTCTGCATAACAGGATAAAAGCGCGACAGGGTTTTAAACATAACCTCTACATCAATCGGCTTTGACAAATGGGCATTCATACCCGCTTCTCTGGTATTGCGTATATCCTCTTCATAAGCATTAGCAGTCATAGCTATGATAGGGATTATTTTAGCATCCTCTCTATCTAAGGCACGAATCGTCTTTGTTGCGGTTATCCCGTCCATGACCGGCATCATAATATCCATAAGTATCACGTCAAACGTACCCGCAGGACTGCCCGAAAATGCATCTACAGCCTCCTGCCCGTTCATAGCAGGAGTGATCAGCGCGCCCTCCTCCTCAAGAATACTCTGGGCAATTTCCAGATTCAGCTCGATATCCTCCACAAGCAAAACCTTCATTCCCTTGAGATTTATGTGAAAATCCGCTTTGGCGGCATTCAGCTTTGCATCCTTATCAATATCAATCCAAATTTCTATTATAAATTTTGTGCCCACATTGAGCCTGCTCTCGACTTCTATCGTTCCTCCCATCAAATCCACAAACTGCTTTGTTATAGCCATTCCCAGCCCTGTTCCCTTGTAGGTAGTACGCATTCCGTCGTCCTCCTGCGCAAACGGCTCAAACAATCGGGGAAGAAATTCCTCCTTCATTCCGATTCCCGTATCCTCCAATTCAAACCGGAACAACGCTCTTGTATCCGAACTCTCCTTTTCACGGGCGCGGAAATAAATCTTACCGCCGTCCTGCGTAAACTTTACGGAATTCCCAAGAATATTTATAAAGACCTGACGCAGGTGCAGCTCGTCCCCGACCAGCAAAGGATGTTCAAAATTTTCAACCTCCCGTATCAGCTCTATATCCCTCGTTGTCAACTGCCCCCCTATGATTGAAGCGCAGTTATCTATACAGGTCCTGATATCAAAGCTCTCATGGTTTACCTTGGTCTTTCCGGATTCAATACGGCTCATATCCAATACGTCGTTAATCAGACCGAGCAGATGCTGGGAGGAGCCGCCAATCTTTTTTAAACAGTCATGAACCTTTTCCTGATTGCCAATATTTTTTAAGGCGATATCGGTCATGCCCATAATTCCGTTTATCGGTGTACGGATATCATGACTCATATGCGACAGGAAGTCACTTTTTGCCTGATTAGCGCTGTTTGCTTCCTCCGCCGCAGTCTTCAATAATTGATTCGCCTCATCCTTTTGCTTTACCAACCGCTTATCGGCTCTTGCAATCATGGTTACCACGATAATAACGGCAACCAACACAAGAAATACAATGGAGGTAACTCCAAAAAACTGCACCGTCCTGTTCAATAGCAGAATCGTATTTGCTCCCAGAACTTTTGTGGGAACAAATAAAAGTATCTGCCAATTTTCCGATGAAACGGCGGCATTTGCCATAAAATATTTACGCCTTAATCCATCGGAATCGACAAATTCAAATTCCAAAGCCGTATTTTCGCCCTGAGCCAATTTCTGAAAAAATTCTTCATAGGTTCCGCCATGTACGACGTCAAAATCCTTAAGTGAATTCAGAACATTATATCCCTCTATAAATTTACCGGCATAGGTATGCTTATAAAGCCTCCTCCCATCTGCATTCACCAGATATGTATAGCACTGGTCGCCAAAACCGTTTACGGATATTTTTTCCCTCATCACATCTATATCTATAGCCAGCGCAAGATGTGTAATTACGCAGTTTTCTCCCACATTTATGGGTTCTTTTAACCGCTCCATAAAAGTAAAATAAGTATAACCGTTTTTATGGGGAATTTCCGTGACCATTTGCTGCATATCTTTTGCGCTGTCCGTCAGCAGCTCCGTCTGGCTCCAGCGGCCGATGCTTTTATCCGACGAATAATATCCGGCATTTTTGTCAATCGCAAGTACAAGCGCATTATTTTCATCAATAAAATCCGACGTGGATGCAAGCACATCAAGCAATTCTTCCTTGGTTGTAACGTCCTCCGACCTGATAATATGTTCACAGGCAAAGGCCTGCTGCCATGAATATTCAATTACGCTGTCCACCAGCTCCGAAGCCTTATCCGTAAACTCCACAATATGACTTTTGCGCTCTTCAAAAAGCTGTATGTCCAGAAACGTAAAATATTGGATGGATGCAAATGCCAGTACTGCAACCGCAAACACTATAATGGCCACTGGACCGCCTTTCACACCCTTATCCGCTTTATCTGACCGCTTAACTTCCTCTTTCATTTAATTTCCTCTAAATCTCATTTCATATTTTTGTTCAGACAAAAACAACAGAAAAACAATCGTTTTTTCTCCCTGATTAGTTTACTACATTTCAAGTTATAAATCTATTTTTTTATTGATTTAACAAAACATACCACATCATAAAAGTTCATTGCCTATCTCATTACCATGTATCCTAAGCCTGAAGGTATTGGGCTTCACTCTCCAAAAAACACCTCCCGTTTCATAAATCACACTGGGATATGATACACTTGAACTACCTCTCCCGTATCCTCCTCCACCACTTCTTCTATAAATCTTCCACCATTATATAATATGGTTTTCGCCGAACCGATGTTCACTTTGGCACAAGATAATATTACAGGGCTGATTCCATACTCTTTCATTATCGGCAATGCCATTGACAGCATTTTAGTAGCATAACCCTTATGCCGTTCGGAGGGTCGGATTCCAAAACCGCAATGACCGTCTATTCCGGCGCTTTTATATCTGATGCTGACACCCCCTAAGAGCATTCTGTTATCCATAAAAAAGTACAAGTCCTGAGAGCTCTCCCTGTCCTGCTTCTTCAGTTCCAGCCACTCTTCATAGGGTATGTTCTTCTGCCGTACCTTACTGTAACGCCTGAGCGCTCCGGGATTAATCCTTCCTCCGAAGGTTTCCCATTCATCCATCATTGTTTCGTATAAAAATTTATGTTCAGGCAATGGCCTTACCAATTTTAACTTTTGCATATTTACCTCCGATTCCGCTGAGCGCATCTCCTTCAGCACACGATAGCTTTTTATATGATCAGTAACGCATTATTATTTCACCTGTTGTATCATTTACCAGATACTCCTTTTCTCTTTTCCCCTCCACATAGCGGATTACATGAAAATACTCCCCGTCACTGACGATCAGGTCATTATAATAAATGTATCCTGTCTGCTCCCACGTCTCCCCATCCGGAGTCTTTTCCCCATTTTGGATAAGATAATAATAATCCGGCAATTCCACCCCTTTTAACAACTCATAGCTCTCCTTCTGCCATATCGCATAAGGCAGCTTTTCCTGAACCGCATCCACGGAAAGAAAATCCAAAAGACTGTCCAATGCTTTCACGGCGTCCATGCTCGCAGCCTTTTTTTCACGATAAATAACATAGGATTCAGTGTACAGCTCAAGCTCCGGAAACGCCTTGTGAGCAGGATACTCAGAATTCGCCAAATCTATCCGGACAAGACGGTCATTATCCATAGCAATGACATATCTAAGCAAAACAGCATTTTCTGCATTATATTCCGTCACGTCATATCCATACGCAAAATTAGAATCCGAAACCGCTATACTCCGTGAAAGCTCAAGCCCACCCTTCCGGTAATTATAAATATCTGTTTGCATACAGCCTGTACTGCTTCCCCACTCACTCTTTATATACAGACATCCCTCTCCCAGCAACATCCCTCGGTAAGGATCCCCCCGCATCCCTCCTGAAGACGGATCAGATATGCGAATTACATATCCGATGTCCTGCCATGAGCCGTCCTTTTGCCGCACAAGTACGAACACACGACGCTCATCATTATAGGCCAAAATGCCGTCACCATCCATAAAGCTGCCGTTGACCACAAATGCCGCATCCAAAACCCCGTCTCCGTTTAAATCTTTCTCTAAGTAATCAATGCACTGATATTCCTCCACATCAGGTCTGTATTTTTTCATCCATTCCGCCACCACCTCCAGCTGCCCGTCGGATATTTCCCCGTTACTAAAATGGAGCAACGGCACCATTATCACCGGTTCCAAGTCCGTACAGGGATTTCCGTAAACCGATACATATAATAATTCCGCCTTTTCTGCCAACGGAGAAAAATCCTGAATCTGATTGTCAGAAAGCCCCAGCTGATTCAAATGACAAAGGTTGGTCAATGCCGAAATATCCTTTAGCTTATTACCGTCCAAGGACAGGTCAAACAGCTCGGACAACCCCGATATAGGCGTGATGTCACTGATTTCATTGCCGGCAAGCCCTAAACGTTCCAGCTTGGTTAAGCCTGCTAACGGCGTTAAATCCGTAATAGAATTATTGTTTAGATTAACTTCTCTAAGCTCCTTCAGACTGCCAAGAAAGCCTATATCCTTAATTCCGCAATCCTGCAGCCCCAAATCCTCCAGCTTAAGGAGCTTTCCTACTGTCTCTATATGTTCTGCTCCGGCGTTATAGCCAAGCGACAGCTCCACCAATCCCGTGAGCTTCTCCAGAACGGCAAAGTTTTCTATCGGCGTACCGTATAGGGATAGGCGCTCCAGCCATGTCATATTTCCCAAAAAGGAAATATCCTCTATTTGGCAATTGCACAAAAAAAGCTCCGTCACTGTTTCCATTTCCGATAAAAAGGATACTTCTATTTCTTCTCCCGCAGGATAGCTTATGTATAGCCACTCTAACTGCGAAAGCCCGGCAATCGGCGTAAAATCACTGATTCTGGAAGTATCAAACTCACTGAAGTCAATTGTAAGACTTTTTAGATTAGGTAAAAGCTTTAAATCCTCCAGCGAAAAGGTTTCATTCCCATAGGGCGGCTCCCTGAGCACCAGACCTTCGCATTGGTTAAGCTTTTGCAAAATTATTTCCTCCGTATCGTCATCATTAATATCCGAATCGTACCACACTCTCTCCCGAAATCCGTCGTCCTTAATCAGATACTCCAATATTTCCTTTGCAGTACTGCCCCTATCCGTCGACTCTGTTCCTTCCTGCGACGGCCAGACGCTCCATGCTGCTTTCTTCCTTGATTCTGCCTCCGGTTCTTGACCTGTTCCACTGCAGCCGGTTAAAAACAACGCACCTATTATTATCCGGCAAATTACTTTTATTATCTTTTTCTTGTTCCTATATCGGCTCATAAGCAAGTCCGCCTTTTCATTCCCTTATTTTCTTTTTAACCCTCTTTATTGGCTGTCATCCACCCGAAAACTCACGAATTTTATCCTTCTTTCCCAAAATGATATAAAATCATTTTCCTTTACAGGGATATTTCTGACTCCTTCTGAATTTTTTATATTTTATCATGTATCGCCCCTTTACTCAATTCATTTTTCCTTTTAATTTTTAATATAAAAGGAACAGATGTAAGCTCCGCCGCCTATATCTGCTCCCAAAATCTTCCTTATAAACCTTCTCTTCCTCCAACACATTTTCAGTCTGAAATCCAGAAGCTTACTCACTCCTGCCCATTCATTGTGAAATACTGCCGCTCTTTCATATCCCTGACATCATAAGTCACGCATAAATACAGATTTTTGGCTTCGTATCCCTCCTGAATCAACCATGCTACCCTTATATCCTTACTTTCCCCTTTAGAAACCTGATAGTGATAATAATCCGATGCGCCTGCCTTAGAGGATGACGCCGACAAGTAGGCCGGAGCACAGGAAACTATAGTAACCTTCCGAGTCTCCGGGTCTGCGTAAGCTACCATAATTTCACTGATGTGCTGTTCCCCATCAGAATCCTCGTTGACATTTTTGACAGTCATATCGCAAACCAAAACCTTCCCCTCATTGATATCACACCATTCCGGCTCCCCTGAAACATCATAATTTTCCGTGCTTTTTTCCATCTGCGCTCTGTCTAATTCCGCTTCTTCCGGCGAAGCAAACATCTTCGCCTCATGAAGTGTGATTTCTAATCCTTGACTTAAGGTACCTTCGTTAGTAGGATACAAAACCTGCATGGTATCTCCCGCTTTCAGAAGCTTATCCGATAACAATACTTCCTCTTCTTCCACGCTTTCTCCTTCTTCTTTTCCTGAATCAGGCCCGCCGCCCTCTGCCGTTTTCTCTATTGCTTTCTCTTCTGCATTAGACATATCGGGCTCAGACTCCATAGAGGTATGATAAACGCTGTCGATACCGGATAACGTATCGATTCCCTGCGCGTTATTTTCCCGTCCACAGGATGCCAGCGATACACTCAAGGTCAAAAATAGCATGGATACAATATACTTTTTCATAATACAACCTCTCTTTCACGCACCGCATGGCGCATATATCAATTTTTTCGAGATTATATTACCGGTTCCTTGTATCCTTCTTTTTTCCTGTTTGTATCGGTGTTGTATCTTTCTAATTTATATCTCTCTCAGCCAAGATATGTCAAACGCTCGGATTCCCTGCCCTTACCAATCACGTTCCCCAATGGCGTCCTCCACATCAATATCGATGTCAAACCAGCGTAAAATATATTCCACCGTTTCACCGATACTGTCTCTTGCCACGGTTTCTATTTCACTGTCGTTATCCTCAAATTCCTCCTGAAGCTCATTAATTGATAAAGTCATTTCATCAAATTTATTCTGAATTTTTTCTTTATCCCTTTCCCCTGTCTCCAGAAAAGCTATCACATCTTGCACCAATCCTCTTACCTTATCTACCAAAAAATCCGGAAAATATCCGTCTAGATACATTTCCTCGAGCAGCTTGTAATTTTCATCAAATTTTTTCATTTTATCCTCCTTATCCTTTTATAAATCTATGCCAAAATCATCCGTTGCCTTATTTCCTGCCAAATAGTCCAAAAATATTTTTGATTTCCTGAGGACGTCGTTTGTAATATATACTTATAGTCTTGCAGGTGGGCCTCTGCCAAAAGAGTCTGAGAATCCTGTGTAAGGCACCCTAAAAAAGGCGCAAATTTTGTTCCTGCTCTTTCTCCTGCAGCCGTCCGCCTTTTCTCCCTCACTTGTGATACGGTTCTCCATAATAAACCTAAGTGCGAAAAACGCCCTATATTATTCTGACAAACAAGACAGAACACTTGTAAATGCTCTGCCTTGTCATATTCCTGCTCTTAGATAATGTGATATTCCTCATAAAGATTTTGACGATATTCTTTATCCTTTGATACTTTGATACTTTGAGAACATCTGCTAATCAGTGTTTTCCATTCCTTCCTCTACCTGCCTTCTTCCAAATAATACTGCCGACAAAACGCTGTGTGTTTCATACCTCTGCTATTTCTTACTCCTATTATACACAGTGTCACGGCAGATTACAATAAGCGGAAAACCTGCCTCCTGATACTTCTATCCCCACTGCTCCACCCAGTTCCCCTCTAAGATAATCTGTGGAACATTTTTCCTCTCTTAGTTGCGAATAAATATGCTTTCCGCCTCCGGACAGCCACAGCATAGGCAAAATTTTGTCAAACTACCATTCTACTTTTATAACACACTTATCTGCACCAGTTTTTATACTTTCAAGCAATGTAACTTTTACAGCTTTCTTGAACACTTCACTAAAAATTCCTTCTGCATTCCCTAATGTACAATAGCACCATGTTCTTGATAATTCCTGTGGTACCCTTTTCACACATGGACAATAACATTCAGGATAGCAAAATAAAATTTTATTATCAGATATGTATTCAAGAGAGGCAAAAGTCTCGTTCTGATTAAATAAAGATACAAACTCCTTTACACTGTCTGCCTTATTCAAATATTTCAGAAGTTTAATTGCAATTGATTTACCATCATTACATCTACATTCTTTTCTAATTCTTATAATGGTATCTGTATCAAATTGTTCTTCAAGATAGTTACAAATTGTTTTCGCCCATTGATATTTTTTCTCAATATTTGCACTTTTTGACAAGGGATATTTTTCAACAAATACTTTTGCAGCATCACATCCCACATTTCTTTCTAAACTTTCTGTTAATCTGACAGATTGTGCATTATCATTTTTAGACACAGTGTGTACCTCCTCAAATATAAATCATTATAATCAGTATCTATTCTTCCGCCTTAAGCTGAATTACAACGTATCACTTTTTTGTTTCCAATAATTAAGCTTAGGCAGTTGTGCTTCAAAATACGCGCTTGCTCGGGGGGCCAGTTTTCATTTGACATATGCTCAACTAGAAAATTTGTCAATTCTTCCAAGCTGCTATAAATAAATTTTCCATCTGTGTAGCACCACTTACAATATTCTTCATTGAAGGTACCGTCAATCTCTTTGCTGACAGAAAGCTCATCCAACGGCATGCCGCAGCATTGACAAATCAGCTTTCTTGGAGAACCAAGAAGTGTATTGATTGAAACGTCAAACAGTTTCGACAGCAGTTTCAGAGTCTCCACATTTGGTATTGTTTCACCCGTTTCCCACCGGGATATGGCTTGACGAGTAACACAGAGTCTTTTTGCAAGCTCGTCTTGAGATAATCCATTTTTAGTTCGCAGCTCGTATATAATATTTTTTGTTTCCATAAAAACCACCTTTCATAAAGATTGTATCATGAAGATTTTAAAAAGCCAAGCAACACAAAACCTACAGTAAAATCCCTGATCTGCAAAAATTTTATTGTCATGAATAGTACCCCCACGGAAGCCGCAAACTCCCATGGGGGTAAAATATAATTCTTATTCTCTTTTATTCTTCTGAACATCCATTCCCTTTCGCCCTCACTTGTGGTATGGTTCCCCGTTATTAATCCGAAACGCCCGGTAAATCTGTTCACACAAAATAACCCTCATCAACTGGTGCGGGAATGTCATATCAGAAAAGCTAAGCCCCAAATCCGACCGGGCAAGGACACTTTTATGAAGCCCAAGAGAACCGCCAATCACGAAAACAATATGACTTCTGCCGCCAACCGCCGCCTTCTCCAGCCATGCTGCAAATTCCATCGAAGAAAATTTCCTGCCGGCAAGCTCAAGTGTGCAAACAAACGCATCGTCCTTTATTTTAGGTAAAATACGGCTTCCCTCTTTCTCCTTAATCTGCTCTTCCAACGCTTTACCCGCCTTATCAGGAGTCTTCTCATCCGCCACCTCTATAATCTCAAGGCTGCAATATTTACTCAGGCGCTTCCCAAACTCCGCAATAGCATCACGATAAAATTTTTCCTTAACCTTGCCCACGCATAAAATTGTAATTTTCATATTATGTATTATATCCTTGAGGATGAAATTTCTTTTAATTCAACTTTATTCCACCCTCACGCGTTTTGTAAACCCAAAATCGCCGAAAGTGCCGGAAGAATGAAATTTATTTATCTTGGATAAACCATATCGTAAACCGTTTCATCTATAAACCGGTCCAGAAAGTCCTGATCCAGATTCATAAACTGGCGGTTCAATTTCTCTTTTATCTTGTCATATCTCTTAAAATACAAAACCTCTTCTGCCGCATCCTGCATATACAGCTCTCTGTCAATTTCTTCTGCCTTGAGATTATCCTTACACCACTTCTCCATGGTGTCACGAAGAGAGTTCTCTGACTCCGCCTTCTTTGCAAAAATTTTTGCGTTGCGCATGGATACCCCGCCCATCACAAGAAACAGTATAAACAGGGCGCTCAGAATACCGTAAAACATATGTGGGTTGCCCACCTTAAGAGGTATTACCCCTAAAGCCAGCAGCAAACATACAACGATACCCACCGTTCCCACAAATAAAAGGGTATACGCGGACGACCTGTTATCCTCAGCCTTGGATGCGCTGCTCTGATATACTCCCGATGAACCCGTTAAATTATTCTGCGCATTCATCTCCTCATCCTCCGGATAGGCATTGGCGGCCGCCTCCGCCTCCTTCAGCAGAAAAATTCTCATGATAGCGGCGGCCTGCTGCTTATCCTTTTCCATGACCCGTAATTCATAGACGTCTTCCGCCTCCTCATACCTGATATCCACACCCTCCAGCTCATTATATTCCAAAAAGCTTTTCAGTGCCGTCATCTGCTCCTTGTCACCAAATGTTAAAGATACCTGTCGGTTCTCAAAGGGCTCCTCTACCAGCTGTGCACCGCAGTCGGCACATACCTTGATTCCTTCCCGATACTCATTTTTACATTTTGGACACCATGGCATAACAGTTTACCTTCCTTTCTAAGCACAACAAGCTACCCGTAATAACGGGTAACTTGTCTCTTTTAACATTCGTAATCTATACAAGCTCTGTCGCAGGTAACGCTTCTCACGTATTTGCCTGCCTCCACATGATCCGGATGAGTTTGGTAATTCTGTAACGCCTCCACTGTCTCAAATGTTGAAATCAGAGCAATTTCACGATTGCTGGAGGATAACTCGTTAATAACCACCTCTATTGCAACCGCTCCCTCTACCTTTTCCCTGATAGGCTCAAGAAGCTCTTTCATTTTTGCCCCCGCCGTCTTTTTCTCGTCCTCCGATAACTCTTTAACAAAGTTCCACAATACAATATGCTTTACCATACCTTACCCTTCCTTTTTACTCCTACTTGCCGCTTAGGTATTCGTCTATTCCTTTTGCTGCTGCCTTACCAGCCCCCATCGCAGGCAATGGGGGAATTACTTGCCGCTTAGGTATTCGTCTATTCCTTTTGCTGCTGCCTTACCGGCCCCCATTGCCAGAATCACTGTCGCTGCTCCGGTTACGGCGTCGCCGCCCGCGTAAACGCCCTCCTTGGTTGTCTTTCCGTTATTCTCGTCAGCCACAATACACTTCCAGCGGTTGGTCTCAAGACCCTGTGTGGTAGACGAAATCAATGGATTAGGCGAGGTTCCCAGCGACATGATTACCGTGTCCAGCTCCATTACAAACTCGGAATTCTTAACCTCAACCGGACGGCGTCTGCCTGAATCGTCAGGCTCGCCTAGCTCCATTTTAATACACTTCATACCGGTAACCCACCCCTTTTCATCTGCGAGGATTTCAACCGGATTCGTCAGGAGGTCAAAAATAATCCCCTCCTCCTTTGCGTGATGTACCTCCTCCACTCTGGCAGGAAGCTCCTCCTCGCTTCTACGGTATACGATATGCACCTCGGCGCCCAACCGCAGCGCGGTTCTTGCCGCGTCCATTGCAACATTTCCTCCGCCCACTACCGCAACCTTCTTACCATGCATAATAGGGGTGTTGGAATTCTCGTCAAATGCCTTCATCAAATTGCTTCTGGTAAGATATTCGTTGGCCGAGAAAACACCGTTGGAATTCTCTCCGGGAATACCCATAAATTTCGGAAGCCCGGCGCCGGAGCCAATAAATACGGCGCTAAATCCTTCCTCCTCCATAAGCTCGTCAATGGTTACCGCTTTACCTACTACCACATTGGTCTCTATCTTTACACCCAAAGCCTTCACATTTTCAATTTCCTTCGCTACGACAGCCTCCTTGGGCAGACGAAACTCAGGAATACCATACACCAGTACGCCGCCTGCCTCATGCAGCGCCTCAAATATAGTAACGTCATAACCCAGCTTAGCCAAATCCCCGGCACAGGTAAGTCCTGCGGGACCGGAACCTATAACGGCTACCTTTTTATCCTTTTTCCCGGCTGCACCCTGAGGCTTAATACCGTTTTCGCTTGCCCAGTCGGCAACAAAACGCTCCAGCTTGCCAATGGATACCGGATCGCCCTTAATGCCGCGGATACATTTTCCCTCACATTGAGTCTCCTGCGGGCACACACGTCCGCAAACGGCAGGCAACGCGCTGGACTCACTGATAATATGATAAGCCGCCTCGATATCGCCCTCCTTTACCTTTTCCACGAAGCCGGGAATATTAATTGCCACCGGACAGCCCTTTACGCACTGCGCATTTTTACAGTTAATACATCTGGAAGCTTCCGTCATTGCCTCTTCCATGTTATAGCCCAGACAAACCTCTTTAAAGTTTGCGGCACGTTCCTTTGCATCCTGTTCCCTGACAGGTACCTTATTTAATACGTCCATTTTATCCTCATTTCTGCGATGCCTTATTCGCATAACAAGCTTGCGGATGCATCGCAGACACAAACTTGTATTTCTATTTATATATTTATAAATTTATAAATTTATATATAGGAATTTTTGTCTTTGTAAAAGTGCCGTTTGGGGCACTTTTTTATTCGCAATGACCACAGCCGCCGTGGTGAGTATCGCCCTCTGCTGCCTTCAACGCATCTCTTCCCTCTTTTGTCTTATACATAGTCTGGCGTCTCATTGCTTCGTCAAAATTTACTGCATGACCGTCAAATTCGGGGCCGTCCACACATGCAAATTTCACCTTTCCGTCTACGGTCACACGGCATGCACCGCACATTCCCGTGCCGTCCACCATAATAGGGTTAAGGCTCACAACCGTAGGTATATTCAAATCTTTGGTCAAAAGACATACAAATTTCATCATTATCATAGGACCGATTGCCACGCATACATCATACTGCCTGCCCTCTGCAACCAAATCCTTTATGGTCTGAGTTACCATACCGCTTCTTCCATAGGAACCGTCGTCCGTTGTAATATAGAGATTTCCTGCCACAGCTTCCATCTCCCTCTCCAAAATGAGCAAATCCTTTGTCTTGCTCCCCACAATGACATCAGCGGCAATTCCTCGCTCATGCAGCCATTTTACCTGCGGATAGACAGGCGCCGCGCCAACGCCGCCGGCCACAAAAAGAATTTTTTTACTTTTGAGAGACTCTATATCCTCCTTTACAAACTCTGAAGGGCAGCCTAACGGACCCACAAAATCATGGAAGCACTCTCCCTCCTTAAGCTGCGCCATCAGCATTGTGCCAGCGCCTACGGTTTGAAATACAATTGTAATCGTTCCCTTTTGTCTGTCATAATCACAGATGGTCAGAGGAATTCTCTCCCCCTCGCTATCCATTCGGACAATCACAAACTGCCCGGGCTCACAGGATTTTGCTACCCGTTTTGCTTCTACCTCCATAAGATAAATATTGGTAGTAAGCTCCGTTTTCTTTACAATCTTGTACATAATTCACCTCTCCACCCCTATTCCTGGGATTCTTTTTGTATTCCAACTAAAGTATAGTTGTTATTACCATCCTTTTGCAACTTGAAAAGTTCTCCTGTATAGACATTTACTGCAAAATTATTTCCTGTTTTTGTTAAAATTCCCTCTGTATCCTGTAAGGTTTCCGCAATAACATAAAAATGTCCTTCGTCGTTAATATTAACGGCATACTGATACATATATTTGTACATAGACTCCGAGTCTTCAAAATGTCCTTGCGTATCGCGTATTTTTCCGACAGTAATAACATAATCCACCACATCGGCCACTGCTTGTCTGGGCTCATACTCCGTATTCAATACCAAATTATAATTGCATTCCGCAACATTCCCTGTTATACCGTCCACAATTCTGGCAAATTTAAAAGTGGACTTCCCAAGAGGCATTGGTATCGGCGACGTGTACTGTGTTGAAGACGCCGTCGGCTCCGTTCCATCCGTAGTATAGTAGACCTCCTCCTCATCATCCCCCAATATCTCAATAAAGGTAGGCACACTGTAATCGCCGCTGAACGCACTAACCTCCGGTTCCGGAATCTCGTCAATTTCTATGTGATATTCTCCCGTCACCACGTCGCTGCCGATACCTTTCTCATTAACAAAGTATGCCTTAATAAGATAATCGCCATCCTCCAAAATAATGGGGGCCGTATACTGAATACTTTCCGTTGTAGGTATGCTGCCATCCAGAGTATAATAAATTTTCCCTTTCCCCACGGCAGTAATCTTGAGGGGTTGAACGCTGGTATAAAAACCATACTTTACACTAAACTCCGGTTTCCTTGCAATATAATCCTGATAGGTTGACATTATCTTTTCGTTGTTGCTCGACATAAGCAGCTCATTCACGGAATGGTAATCCTCTCTTGCACGATATATGGCTATAAGCTTACCATAAGCGCTTTCCAGCTGTTCCGTGGTGGCTTTCTCATCCCTCACAATACTGCGAAGCAGGTACTCGTACTCTACTTTATTATTTTTTAAAAAATAAACCTCTGCCAAAGCAAACTTTAGGATAATACTCTCCTGTTCCAGCTCCAAAGCACGATTATAATACCTTACAGCCCTGTCATATTGCCCTCGCTCTACGCATTGTTCAGCTCTTGAAACCTGATAATCCAACGACTGATATCGATAGAAAAGGATTCCGAAAATCACTCCTGCAAGCAGCAGCAAAACACCTGCAACGCCAAGAACGGTATTACGGATACTCTTTCCACCCGCCCTGCTTACAGCCCCCTCTTCACTGCCATAGTCAGCGCTCTCCTGTTCCTCAAATGCTTCCTCTGCAATACCGCTGATAATCTTTTCAATATTAATTTCAAGCTCCGGTTCAAAATCAGGAACAATATGTATATCTTCACCGCAATGTTCGCAATAGAGAGAATGCTCCGGCATCTTAGCGCCGCAATTCGGACATTTCATAAATCCTGTACCTCTCTGTATTTACCGGCATTCATACTACTGCCGCCTCTGCAGTGACACCGACTCCACACAATTATTCATCAGCATGGCTATAGTCATCGGACCCACGCCTCCCGGAACCGGTGTAATGGCACTGCACTTTTGTGCCACGTCATCATAATCAACATCACCGCAAAGCTTATTATTCTCGTTGCGATGAATGCCCACGTCTATTACTACGGCTCCATCTTTCACATATTCCGCCGTTATCATTTTAGGCTTCCCTACCGCAACCACCAAAATATCGGCGCGCTTTGTAACCTCCCTTAAATCAATGGTACGGCTGTGCGCCACCGTCACCGTTGCGTTTTCCCTGAGTAAAAGCAGCGCCATAGGCTTACCTACAATATTACTTCTTCCCACAACCACACACTCCTTACCGGCAATTTCCACTCCGGAGCGCTTCAAAAGCTGAATAATGCCTGCAGGCGTACAAGATACAAAGCCTGCTTTACCAATACACAGAGCGCCTACATTCTGCGGATGAAAGCCGTCAACATCCTTGCTGGGATGAATCGCATTCAAAACCTTCTCCTCCTCGATATGCCCGGGAAGGGGCAGCTGCACTAAAATTCCGTTTACATCGTCACGTCCGTTCAGCTCCTCCACCAAATTAAGCAGCTCCCGCTCAGTGGTATCCTCCTCCAGCTCAAAGGCAAGGGAGCGAATGCCTATCTCCTCACATGCCCTTTTCTTGTTACGGACATAAACACTGGAGGCAGGATCGCATCCCACCTGAATCACGGCAAGAGTTACCTCTATGCCCTCCGTCTTCAGCTTTGCTACCTTCTCCTTCAATTCCTCCTTAATTTGAGCCGAAATAGCTTTACCATCAATTATCTTCGTCATAGCATTTCCTCCTTGTCAGGCTGTTGTCAAAAAAGTCCCGTTATTATACCGTTATCATCCACATCAATACTGTGGGCTGCCGGCTGTTTGGGAAGTCCCGGCATCGTCATAACGGCACCTGTGAGTACCACTACAAAACCTGCTCCCGCCGAAACATAAGCCTCCCTGATATTTAGCTCAAAGCCTACCGGGCGGCCCAAAAGCTTCGGGTCGTCGGACAATGAATATTGATTTTTCGCCATGCAGACAGGGAAATGACCAAATCCCAGCTCTTCCAGCTTTGATAACTGCTTTAAGGCAGACGGTGCAAAATTCACATTTCCGGCTCCGTAAATTTCTCTTGCCACCGTCTCTATCTTGTCTTTCAAATTCTCGCTGTCCTTATATAAAAGCTCAAAATGACTTTCTTTCTTTTCTAGAGTCTCCAGCACCTTCTCCGCAAGCTCCAAGCCGCCTGCGCCGCCCTTTTCCCATACCCTTGACAGGGCGAACTCACAATCTCTTTCCAGGCAGAAGCGTCTTACAAAAGAAATTTCTTCCTCAGTATCCGTTATAAAGGAATTTAATGTGACTACCACCGGAACACCGAATTTATGCAGATTTTCAATATGCTTCTCTAGATTCACAATTCCTTTTTGCAGCGCCTTTAGGTTTTCTACATTTAAATCCGCCTTGGCCACCCCGCCGTTATACTTAAGCGCACGGACAGTCGCCACCAGCACTACGGCGTCAGGCTTCAAGCCCGCGGCTCTACACTTGATATCAAAAAATTTCTCGGCTCCTAAGTCTGCGCCAAAGCCCGCTTCGGTAATACAATAATCAGCCATTTTCAATGCCGTCTTGGTAGCGCGCACCGAATTACAGCCGTGGGCAATATTTGCAAAGGGACCTCCGTGTACAAGAGCAGGCGTATGCTCCAAGGTCTGCACCAAATTAGGCTTGATTGCATCCTTCAGCAACGCCGCCATTGCGCCTACTGCCTGTAAGTCGCCGGCCGTCACGGGCTCTCCCGCATAATTATATGCAACCACTATCCGGGATAATCTTTCCTTCAAATCCTTCATGTCGTCGGCAAGACAAAGTATCGCCATAATTTCACTTGCAACCGTAATCACAAAGTGATCCTCTCTCACAAAGCCGTCCGTTCTGCCGCCCAGACCCACCACAATATTACGCAGCGCCCTGTCATTCATATCCTCACAGCGCTTCCACACAATCTGTCTGGTATCAATATTCAGCTCGTTTCCCTGCTGAATATGATTATCCAAAAGCGCTGCCAGCAGATTGTTTGCCGAAGTGACAGCATGAAAATCTCCGGTAAAATGAAGATTTAAATCCTCCATAGGCACCACCTGAGAATATCCGCCGCCTGCGGCGCCGCCCTTAATACCGAAGCAGGGACCTAACGAAGGCTCTCTCAGGGCGATAATCGCCTTTTTGCCCAGTCTTGCAAACGCCTGTCCCAGTCCTATGCTGGTGGTTGTTTTTCCCTCGCCAGCAGGCGTGGGATTGATAGCCGTCACCAAAATCAGCCTGCCATCCGGTCTGCCCTTTATTTTTTCCATATAAGAATCGGAAAGCTTTGCTTTATACCTTCCGTAAAGCTCCAATTCCTCCTGCTCTATGCCAAGCTGCGCCGCAACGCCAGTAATAGGCGTCATTTCGGCTTCCTGCGCAATCTGAATATCTGTCTTCATATATCCTCTCATTCTACCGCTCTAACTGCGGCGCAACAATTTACACTTCTATATTTCTTCCAACAGCTGCTCGAATTCTTCCATACTCATTAATATCTTGCGCGGCTTTGTTCCTCCCTCTTCTCCCACTACGCCGTATTCGCATAGCTGATCCATGATTCTTGCGGCTCTGTTAAAGCCAATCTTTAACGCTCTTTGCAGGGAACCGATGGACGCTTTATCCTTGTCGATAATAAACCTGCCGGCTTCGGCAAAATATTCGTCTCTCTCACTGCCGCCTCCCGCCGCAGCTCCCGAGGCTCCGATATTCTGTATCTTCTCCTCGATATCCTCCGCGTAAGTGTTTCCTAATGTCTGATTTTTGAGGAAATCCACCACATCCGACACTTCCTTGTCCGACACAAAGGCGCCCTGAATACGCGCAGGCTTGGAATAGCCTTGCGGATAAAAGAGCATATCTCCCTTACCCAGAAGCTTCTCCGCTCCGTTCATATCTAAAATAGTACGGGAATCAACTCCGCTGGATACCGCAAAGGCAACACGGCTGGGCATATTCGCCTTGATCAAACCGGTAATGACGTCCACACTGGGACGCTGGGTGGCAATAATCAGATGAATGCCCGCCGCTCTCGCCAACTGTGCCAGACGGCATATGGATTCCTCCACCTCTCCCGGACACACCATCATCAAATCCGCAAGCTCATCTACAATAATAACTATCTGGGGAAGCTTGGCAGGAGCCGCCTCACCGCCATTCTCCATCATATTCTCTACTTTCTTGTTATAGCCCTTCAAGTCACGGACATTGAAATCGGCAAATTTCCGATATCTGTCTTCCATCTCAGTAACTCCCCAGTGCAAAGCGGCAGACGCTTTTTTGGGGTCTGTAACTACGGGAATCAGCAGATGAGGAATACCGTTATATACGCTTAATTCCACCACCTTGGGATCCACCATGATAAGCTTCACATCATCAGGGTGCGCCTTATAAAGAATACTCATAATCAAGGTGTTTATGCATACGGACTTACCCGAACCTGTGGAACCTGCAATTAACATATGGGGCATCTTCGCTATATCGGCAACCACTGTCTTACCTGCAATGTCCTTTCCCACCGAAAACGCAAGATTGGATGGAAACTCTTTAAATTCCTTACTCTCCAGCAGATCTCTTAAAGCAACCGTCATATTTTCCTTGTTTGGTACCTCAATACCAATGGCCGCCTTGCCCGGAATGGGCGCTTCGATACGGATATCCGTGGCCGCAAGATTCAATTTGATATCGTCGGCAAGCCCCACTATCTTCGATACCTTTACGCCCTGTTCGGGCTGTAACTCATATCTGGTGACGCTGGGACCCTGACTGATATCCGTAATCGTTACCTTCACCCCAAAGGTATTCAGGGTCTGCTGCAAACGCATAGCCGTTTCCTTTAATTCCCTGGTGGAATCTCCGGTAACCGCCGCACCCTTCTGCAGTCTGGACAAAGGCGGAAACATATATTTCTTGGGCGTCCTTTTGGCATCCTCCTGCATTTCCTTGCAGAAATCCACATCGTCTTTTACATTCTGCCTCTCCGCAGGCTTTGCCACAGGTCTCATTTCTCCACGGGAAGCCGGCGCGGGCTCCGCAACGCCCTCTTTATGTATGCGTATCTGCTCCCCTCCCAGCGGGAACTGCTCTTGAACCGTCTCTTCATTCTGCCCGTGCTGTACGGATTCATACTGCGCCGCTTTTTGCCGTTCCCCCTCGGGCTCTAAAAGATTTACCTGATGCGCACTGCGGATTTGTATCTTGTCAAAATCAACTGCCGGTTCAGTCGGTTCCGCCGGGCTCGCCGGTCTGTGCTCCTCTCTTTCAAACTCGTCCTCCAAATATGTAATCTCATGGATATCATCCCTCTTTTTTTCCTCGGACGCTTTCTTTAGGGCAGTATCCATCATGACCCCGCTGACTCTTCTCTCCATGCGAAGAATTTTCTCGTTTTCTTTCTCCTCCGCCTTCAGCCTGCGCTCCTCTTCCCTGCGGGAACGCTGCTCCTCCACAGCCTGTCGCCTAAGCTGCGCATACTCTCTTCTGCGCTCCGCGTCTAAATGAGATTTTTCCCTGATTCGGCTTCCGCCTGATTTAACGCTGCTTATCAGAGACCTTTCGGTCAATAAAATAATACTGATTACGGAAAGCAGCAATACTACCAATACGGTTCCTATAGTCTCCAAATAGTGATGAAGAACATATGTAAGGCTGCCGGCAATTATGCCGCCGCCCATTCTACCGTCCTTACAATTCTCATAAATAGCCTTTATATCATACTTGTCCATTTGCGTTACGTTATTTACGATCAGCTCGCATACCGCTCCAAGCATTACAAAAAGCACTACTCCCGCTATAATTTTCCTAACGGCGCTTAAATTACCTTCGTTGGCGAACCAAAAAGCCAGCGCCAGAAACAACAAAACCGGCGCCACATATGCGGTAAATCCAAACAAACCGAATAGCACTCCGCTTATCTCATTGCCTACAGGTCCTATTAATCCAAAATTGCAACAAAACAATATAACCATTACCACAAACACTACAATAAGACCGATTTCATGGAACAGTGCGCTTTCCTGCATCCTTCTCTGCTCATCAGCCTTCTTTTTTCCTGTGTTTGACTTACGTTTATTCTTTTGAGAAGATGACGTTTTTTTGCTTGATGTAGCCGCCATTTTCACTTACCTCTCTATCTGTTCTAAACACGCATCTGCCCCGACTTCCAAAATGCGCTTCTTTTAGTATAACATTTTTATCCCCGCTTGTCACCATGTATACAATTTTTTCATGGAATCCGCCATTATTCCGGTATGCCGGCAGGTTCACCCTTGGTAAACATGTGGGTACATTAATTCTCCTACCGCTGTGAAATCATTTCATGAAGCCTGCTTATCGCCTTGTCAATACCTCCAACCTCGTCGATAATCCCGTTTTTTACCGCCTCTTCCCCCACAAGAATCGTTCCCACATCCTTGGTGAGAATACCCGTCTCCAGCATTAATTCCTCAAACCTTTTTCTGTCCACCCTGCAATGCTCGCATACGAAACCCGTGATTCTGTCCTGAATCAGCTTAAAATACTCAAAGGTCTGCGCCACGCCGATTACCATGCCGTTTGTCCTTACCGGATGAATTACCATGGTTCCGGTAGGCACAATGTAAGAATAGTCCGTACTCACTGCTATGGGAACGCCTATAGAATGGCTTCCTCCCAGCACCAACGATACCGTAGGCTTACTTAAGGAGGCAAGCATTTCCGCAATGGCAAGCCCTGCCTCCACATCCCCGCCCATGGTATTTAAAAGTACCAATACGCCCTGAATTTCTCTACTGTCTTCAATAGCGGCAAGCTGGGGCAGAATATGCTCGTACTTGGTAGTTTTGGAATTACTTGCAAGGTTATCATGCCCCTCTATCTCGCCTATAATGGATATTAAATGTATATCCTGCTTTTGCTCATTCTCATTCAGCGTAAGCTGCCCTAATTGTTCAATCCGCTGATCCTGATGTTTCTCTTTATCAGCCTTTGTACCGGTCTCCTGTCCGTCACCCTGATTCTCGTTTCGAGCCGTCTGTTTATTGTCTGCCATACATAAACCACCTTTCTTAAAGCACCGCAAATATAGGATTTTCCCTCTTATTTTGCGCCAATTCCACGTGATTTATGTGCAAACCCTTTAAATATCAAAATCGTCCCCGTCCTGCGTCTGGTAGTCGTAATCAAGCTCTTCCAGCTCGACTACCTCCAGCTTAAAATCCATCTTCCTTGCCACATGCTTCTTAGGCAGCGGCAGCGGATTATCTATATACTTTACGGGCGTTCCCGTCCGAGCCTGCCTTGTGTTTCTCTCTTTTCCACCTGTCATTTCCGCCTCCTGCGTCTTCTCAGCCTCTTCGTCTTCCCCGGCCTTTTCCGCCTCCTGCGTCTTCTCTGTTTCCTCCGCCTCTTCATCTGCCGGAAGCATTACGTCATCCCGCACGAAAACGCTTGAAACGCCGATTCCCGCCAAAATTGCCAGAAAAAGAAACAATATCCGAAAACCCGGCATTTCATTTGTCGTCATACAAAAGCACTGCGCCGCAATCAACACGCCCGAGGAAAATACCCATGCGCTGATTTTTTCTTTTTTCCTCACGCACCAAAAGCTGAAAATCCCTATACACATCAAAAACAGTAATACACCGATATCCCAATAAACTCCTTCTCCATATGAGACGACAGGCAGCTTAAACCCTTTCGGCACATATAAGCTTCCCCATGCGCTAAGCACGCTGAAGAATTCCTTGCCGCTCAAAAAGGCGTCTGTCAAAATGCAGCAAAAAAACCCCGCCGCCGCACCTGCAAGACAAAGGGCTATAGCCCGAACGCTATGCTTATAGGCTCCGTTTCGTTCTTCCCGACTGCAGGTCAAAATCCACGGCGCCAACAGCAACAGGGTCACGCCCATAATATCAAGATATATCACAAGTCCTATTACAATTCCCGTAAAAACACTCCTTGCAAAGCCGCGCCGGCTCTCTTTCAGGCCTCCTGCCGATAAATACAGCGCGGCAGCATAAATAAGCAAAAACAATATATCGGGCGAAAGAAACCTTGTCTGCGCCGTAAGGAACGGAGAAAACATCATAAAAGCCAGTGTCAAAACAGCCGGAAACGCTCCCGCAAGCCTGCGCACCGCCATATAAAATATAACTGCCGCCGGCATATATAAAACCGTCTGCAGCCACACGCACACTATAACCTTATTGCCAAATAACAAACATACCATATGCAAAAGCCGCAAATACACGTAAACCGCGCCGTGCACCACCTGTATTACTTCATGCTCCTGTGTAACCCTTGCAAGCTCATAATAACCTTCATCAATAATGCTTTCCGGAAGATTCCTTATACACAGAAAAAGCCCTGCGCCTAGCAAAGCCAAAACCGCGGCTCCCTCCAAATAGTAAGGGAGTCTCTTCTTTTCCTGTATCACACGGACCGCCCCCGCAAAAAGGCGCATAAGAAATACCGAGGCTCCTGCGGCAAACAGACATAAACAGCATAACAAAAGACAAACCGGCAGAGAATATCCCCTTTCATCTCCCCAGAAGGCAAGCATACAAAACAGGCCGCTTCCAACAGCTATTGTGTATAAAAACCACATGAAATAACCAAATGCATTTTTTTCCCAGTTCATTTTCAAACTTCCTCATTAGATGCGGATATTACGTTATCCTTCGGTATTATGTCATCACGCTTCTTTCTTTTTGCAAAGCTTAAAACAAGACAATCCGTATACTGTTGTATACCGCAAATGACCACGACCAGCAATATTGGCAAAAAAACAAAAAGATATCTTGCCCTTGCTTCAAACAACATTTGATAGAAAAAAACTCCTAGGAAGCTTATAATCAAAATTCCTAATTCTTCTCTCTCCCCAGCCTTTAACAGGCAGATTCCCGGAATACCCAGAATGGCGAAAATCCAGACAAGCTGACAAAGCGTGTTATAGCCTCCCACATCATATCCCGCATCACTTATCCAGAAGATACTTCTAAGCTGCTCGGTAAACGCACTATTGCTCGCCATGGAAGCGGGATATTTCTCATGAATCCAGACCTCCGTTCTCCAGCCGAAAACCCCATCGTTAAAGGTCATTACCATTTTCTTAAGATAGAAATAAATACTTCCGAAAAAGCCCCTGTCTTTCATCCTTTCAAAGGCCTTTTGCATTTCTGCCCGCTCCCTGTCGCCTTTGCTCGTCTGAAACTCTCCGAATAGCGCCACATCCTCCTGATTATACCCGCCGGTGGAATCTTCGTTCAGACCCATAAGGAAATAATGTGGGAGACCCGCTTCTATCTCTTCATTATATTCCAACCCGATTTCCTCTATAATATGATTGGTATATACCTTACTTCCAAAAATAAACGCTACTGTCAAAACAACTTCCGTCAAAAAAAATCCCCACCGCTTCTTAAAATCCGTCAACAGGCAGATACACTCCGTTCCAAGCAGCGCAATGACAATAATATAAAGATTGGGCTTTATAAAGCCCCCCGCCATTCCAACGGCTACGGACAACAAAATATTTATGATTTTACTCCATATATGACCCGCTTTTCTATAAGAGACATAAAAGTAAATACACATAACGGGAAAAATCATTCCGTAGGTATCCGTGTAAGGCGCAATTTTCCATGGGGATATTCCCGCCAACACCAAATACAGAAAAAACACCGCCACAACGGGCAGCAGCTTCTTCGTCAGTTTCTTGACGGTAAGACAGCAAAAAAAGCCCGCTATAGATATAAGAGCGCAATTCACCTGTATCCATATAAAATCATTAATATACGGATAATTCTGCATTTCCATCGCTTTACGATACAGCCTGCCCAAGATATAGGCTATGGGAATATTATTATGATACATAGAGAAATAGTACTGATATCCCATCTCCTGCTCAAAGGCAATTTCATAAGCGGCGCCCTTCACCACCATAATATCCCATGGAAGATGAAAAGCAATCTCTCTTGCGACACGGATATTGACGAAATAAAGAATAAGAAACAAAAGGACAAGCACTGAATTTGTCACCCAATTCATCTGCACCGAAAGCTTGAAACCCCTGCATTTCCAAAAAAGGAAAACACATATTACCAGTCCTGCAAGAGCTATTATGAAAAGAACCTGATTAGGCAATCTGGTCACAATCTTCATATCATCCCAATAATCCATGCTGTTACCCATAATCACTACACAAAACAACACAGGGGAAAATATGATTAGCATTAAAATGCTCAGAATGCCAAATATTCTGTTTGATATCTTCATGCTTATACCCATGCCTTTCCTGCACGAGCCCTTCCCATGCGGAAATAGGCTGAATACTTACAGCCTCGCAACATCGACCCAAACATATAGGCAAAAGAGGCTGTGTTTTACCATATAGGAATTTTCGTCTTTGCAAAAAGTGCCGCAAGCGGCACTTTTTTATAGTATTTGTTCAATATTATATCGGGGTCTGTGTTTTACCTCAATATAAATCTTACCGATATATTGTCCCACCAGCCCGATTGCCAGAAGCTGTAAGCCTCCGAGGAACCAGATGGACAAAATAAGAGAAGTCCAGCCTTGAACCACATGTCCGGTAAAATAAGATATCAGAGCATAAATCGCCGCAAGAACCGAGATGGCAATAATGAGGAAGCCCATACCTAAAATCAGGCTTATGGGTTTTACACTGAAGGAGGAAATTCCGTTAAAAGCAAGCGCCAGCATTTTTTTTAAGGGATACTTTGACTCTCCCGCCACACGCTCCTTACGGTCATAATACACGTTGTCCGTCTGATAACCTATTAATGGCATCATTCCCCTTAAAAAGAGATTCGTCTCCTTATATTGTGAGAATTGTTCCACCGCGCGCTTACTCATCAATCTAAAATCAGCATGATTATAAACCGTCTTCACACCCATAAGGCTCATAATCTTGTAAAAGCCCTGTGCCGTAGTCCGCTTAAAGAAAGTATCTGTTTTCCGTTCTCTGCGCACACCATATACAATATCGCATCCCGCATGGAACTTGTCTATCATCTCCTCAATAACCGCCACGTCATCCTGTAAATCAGCGTCAATGGACACTGTCACATCGCACATATCCTTAGCCGTAATAAGCCCTGCCGTCAACGCAAACTGATGACCCACATTGCCCGCAAGCTTTACTCCGCGAACAACGTCAGGGTGTGCTCCATGCTCCTCCTCGATCAATTCCCATGTACGATCCTTACTGCCGTCATTTACAAAAAGAATAAAGCTGTCCTCTGCTATTTTGCCTTTTCCGATTAAATCCTCCAGCACGCCCCTAAGCGCCTCGGAAGCAATGTGCAGAACTTCCTCCTCGTTATAACAGGGAACTACAATTGCCAGTTTATCCATCCTTACCTCATTTCCGTCAGGCAGCATCCCATCTGCCATAACCTTTTTCAAATTTATGCAGGCTTATATAGGCGCCGCTGCTTACACGCTCTGCAATGCCTGCTCTAAATCGGCAATTATATCGTCCACATGCTCGATTCCAACGGAAAAACGAATCAAATCCGGCGCTACTCCCGCCTCCACAAGCTGCTCGTCCGTCATCTGCCTGTGGGTGTGGCTTGCAGGGTGCAGCACACAGGTTCTTGCATCTGCAACATGGGTGACAATGGCGGCAAGCTTAAGCTCGTCCATCATCCTCTCCGCTGCTCCTCTTCCCCCTTTAAGCCCAAAGGAAATAACACCGCAGGTACCTCCCGGCATATATTTTTGTGCCAGCTCATAATATTTGTTACTCTTAAGTCCGGGATAATTCACCCACGCTACCTTCTCATGCTTTTCAAGATACTCCGCCACAGCCTGTGCATTTGCACAATGCCTTTCCATGCGCAGAGACAAGGTTTCCAAACCTACATTTAGCAGAAATGCATTCTGAGGCGACTGTATGGAGCCCAAATCCCTCATAAGCTGTACCGTAGCCTTCGTAATATACGCTCCCTTACCAAATTTCCGGGTATAAGTAACGCCGTGATAGGAATCGTCCGGCGTGGTAAGTCCGGGAAATTTCTCCGCATTCGCATCCCAGTCAAAATTACCGGAATCCACAATTGCGCCGCCAACGCACATAGCATGCCCGTCCATATATTTTGTGGTAGAATGAGTGACAATATCCGCGCCCCACTCAAAAGGATTGCAATTAACGGGAGTTGCAAAGGTATTGTCCACAATAAGGGGAACATTGTGGGAATGCGCAAGACGGGCAAACTTCTCAATGTCCAAAACCACTAACGCCGGATTTGCTATCGTCTCTGCAAATACACATTTTGTATTTTCACAAAACGCCTTTTCAAGCTCCTCCTCCGAAGAATCCGGATCTACCACCGTACAGGAAATACCCATCTTTTTCATAGTGACAGTCAGAAGGTTAAAGGTTCCTCCGTAAACGGTCGAAGACATTACTACATGGTCTCCCGCCTCACAGATATTGAAAACGGCATAATAATTTGCCGCCTGACCCGAGCTTGTCAGCATAGCCGCCACTCCGCCCTCCAGCTCGCAAATTTTCTGCGCCACAAAATCATTGGTTGGATTCTGCAGCCTTGTGTAAAAATATCCGCTTTCCTCCAGATCAAATAATTTTCCCATCTGCTCAGATGTATCATATTTATATGTGGTGCTCTGGATAATCGGCAAAACTCTCGGCTGACCCTTTACAGGCTTCCAGCCCGACTGTATACATATAGTTTCCTTTTTATACTTATTCTCCATGTTAATCCTCCATACCGAAGCTTATTTTCCTCACCAAAAGTTCCTCTGTCCTTGCGATTATTCATCCCAGTTGTGATATACCGCCTGTACGTCATCATCACCGTCCAATAGATCAAGCGTCCTCTGCAGGTTCTTCACTGCAATTTCGTCCGTAAGCTCCACGTAATTTTGGGGAATCATTGTAACCTCCGCGCTCAGCATGGGGATTTTCGCCTCTTCAAGGGCTTCCCTCACTACGTCAAAGCTCTCGGGGGCAGTCAGCACCTCAAAGCTGTCTTCCTCTTCCGCAAAATCCTCCGCCCCCGCATCGAGAGCAAGCATCATCAAATCATCTGCCTCCAAATCACACTCTTCCTTATCAATAATAATCTGACCCTTTTTATCAAACATAAAGGATACGCAGCCGGGAGTTCCCACATTGCCCTGTCCTTTTGTAAAAGCGCTTCTCACATTTGCAGCGGTACGATTCTTATTGTCCGTAAGCGCATCCACGATGATGGCAATACCGTTGGGACCGTAGCCTTCGTATGTAACATACTCGTAATTTACATTTCCCACGTCTCCCGCCGCCTTTTTGATACCGCGCTCAATGGTATCGTTAGGCATATTGTTAGCCTTCGCCTTTGCAATTACCGTCGCAAGCTTAAAATTATTGTTGGGATCCGGACCGCCTTCCTTTACGGCAACCGCAATCTCCCTTCCTATAATGGTAAAAATTTTGCCCTTTGCAGCATCGTTTTTCTCTTTTTTGTGCTTAATATTTGCAAATTTAGAATGTCCTGACATTTTTATACTCCTTCTTTTTATTCAAACTATTTTAAATCATAGCATTTTTTTTACTTTTCTTCAAGCATGGATTGCGCCGCGTCCAAAGCGACCTGCGCTGCTTTGGGCTTTGTCTGAAGCTTTGTTACAAGCACTGTCTGAATCATTTTCTTCTCCACAGTCAAGATTTTAAAATTATATCCCTGATAGTCTATATCAAAATCCTCGTCGGGCTCCGGTATCTTGTCCATCTTAGAAATCAAAAAGCCGTTTAAGGTTTCAAACTCTTCCTTCTTAAAATGAATATCAAAGCGCTCTTCCAAATCCTCCAGAGGTGTGGTTCCCTCAATGATATATTCATTGTTTCCCTTATCTTCAATGTATTCCCTGTCCTCGTCGTATTCATCCTGAATATTACCTACGATTTCCTCCAAAATGTCCTCCATTGCCACAAGCCCGTCCGTCTGTCCGTACTCATCCACCACGACTACCATCTGCAGCTTTTTAGACTGCATTTCCTTGAAAAGCTCGTCTATATTCCTTGTCTGAGGCACAAAGCTGGGCTCCCTGAGCAGCCCCTTTATGTTTTTGATTGCAGCGTTGCTGTTCTTATGCTCCACTTGATAACGCATAGCGTCCTTAAGATGCAGTATTCCGATTATATGATCAATATTTTCTTCAAAAACAGGATAACGGCTGTTTTTGCCCGCCAGCATAAACGCAATAGCGTCCTTAAGCCCCGTTTCACCGTCGATGGCTACCACATTTTTGCGATGGGTCATTATATCCTGAGCTTCCTTGTCACCCAGTTCAAAAATATTGGAAATCATCTGCGCCTCACTCTCCTGAATAAGGCCCTGCTCATGGCCCTCGTAGACCATGCTCATCAGCTCTTCCTCCGTGATGTCATTTACCGCCTCGCCGCCCCGCACGCCAAAAAGGAACAATATTCCGTTAGCGCTTGCCGTCACAAGCCCGGTCAGCGGCTTTAACAGCCCAATGACAAACGCTACGGGCGTAATGCAAAAATATGCCCATTTATCCGGCACTCTGGACGCTATTTTCTTTGGCAGAAAAACACCAAAGGTCAACAATATGTACAGAAGCGCCAACATGGCAAAAACGGCGGAGACGGCTATTATTGCCATGGCTGGAATACCGTTGAGGTTCAGATTCTCCTGTGTCAATTCATTCAGTCCGTTACTTATTCCCTGCAGCCAAAGCATAAAATATACCGCGCCTACAATCACATTAATCATAGTCACAATCAACTGAACCGTATTCACATATTCAGCAGGGTTACTGATAATCTTATACAAGCGCAGGGATTTTTTATCCTTTTCCTCCTCGGCGCGCCGCTCTACCTCTTTTCCGTTCAGACTACTGATTGCCGCCCCGAAGCCGTAGAAAAACATGTCAATCAGCAATAAAACCACAAAACAAATAATACTGGCAGTAGGCCCACTGTCATCCATTCAAATAGTACCTCTCTTTCAACGTCTTACGTCTTTTTTACCTAAATTAACCATAAATATATCATTTATACAAACTTTCGTCAAGCAGTCTGCCAGTTTCACCGAAACATGTTACAATACTTCCTTATGTATCCAGTTCCAGACTGATCATCAGCGCTTTATTGACCTTTTTCATAATTTCTCCCTCCAAATGACACACCTTATCCTTCAAACGTTTTTTGTCTATTGTCCGGAGCTGCTCCAAAAGCACTACCGAATCCTTATCCATATCGTATAACTCCGCATTCAATTCTATATGGGTAGGCAGCTTTGCCTTATTCATCTTCGACGTGATTGCAGCGCAGATAACCGTCGGGCTGTGTCTGTTGCCCACGTCATTCTGGACAATCAGCACCGGGCGGATACCGCCCTGCTCGGAACCGATGACCGGTCGTAAATCTGCATAATATACATCTCCTCTTCTCATTTTCCCTCCATGATAATCTCCATTTTTGGAGCGTTTACAATTCTATGGATAGTATTACCTTTTTATCCGGAGGTATTCAATTTACTTATTCATAATCCGAAAAATAATCCTTCACGTAGACAATCTGTCCATCCTTAACATACACTCTGGGGATACGCTTTCCCAAGTCGCACACAAGCTCATAGTTGAATCGGCCCGAAAGCTCCCCGAGACGCTCGGCACTCAGCCGCTCATGATCCGCCTCCCCGAGAAGCGTTACCCTGTCCCCTTCCTTCGCCTCGGGGATTTCACTCACGTCAACCATAAACTGATCCATGCACACTCTTCCGAGAATCGCCGCTTTTTTACCATGTATCAGTATGTAACCTTTATTTGACAGGGAGCGGGGATATCCGTCTCCGTAGCCCACGGGGATAGTTGCCACCCGCATATCCTCCGCCGCGGTATAAGTGCCGCCGTAGCTGACGCTTTGACCCTTTTTAAGGGTTTTTATGTATACAATATGACTATATAGGGATAGCGCCGGACGTAAAGGCACCCTGTCTCTGTCCACCTCACTTGAGGGATACAGCCCGTACAGGGTAATACCTGCCCTTACCGCATCCATATTAGCCTCGGGCAGCTCGAGTATACCCGCGCTGTTGGAACAATGCTTTACCGGAATGGTAAAGCCAACGGCTTCTTCCGCTTTCCTGACAAAATCCACGAACATAGACAGCTGTCTTTTGGCATTTGCTTTATCTCTCTCATCCGCCCTTGCAAAATGGGTAAAAATGCCTTCTATCTCAATACCTCTTTGCTCCTTAAGCCTCCTCACAAAGGCAATCCCTTCATCGTCGGGCGAGATTCCAATCCTGCCCATTCCCGTATCCACCTTCACATGAACCTTGACCGCCTTGCCGGTCCTTTTTGCCGCATCCGAAAGCTCTTCAATAGAATCCTCCCTGAAAACCGCCGGACGTATTTCCTCTTCTGCAAGCAATTCATAGCAATACGGAAAAGTATAGCCCAGAACCAAAACGGGCTTTTTCACCCCTGCCATCCGCAATATATGCGCCTCCTCCGCCGTCGCCACTGCAAAACCGAACATAAAATCAAGGGGCTCCAAGACATGCGCTATAGGTACACAGCCATGACCGTACCCGTCCGTCTTGACCACGCCTATCATCTGCGTATGTCCGGCGATGTTCGCTTTCATATTCTTCATATTTTCCGTAATGGCATCCAAATCCACCTGCGCATAAACTCTCTTGCATGAATTAGGCTTCTCCATGTGATTTATCCCTTCTTTCCTAAGTGCTTAACAATATCTCCTGCCATGCAGGCATGCTCTCCGAGAGCCTCCGAAGCCTTATCCCCCGCCCATGCATGGAGATATACTCCCAAAACCGCGGCTTCAAATGCTCTTGCTCCCTGTGCCAGCAAGCCTGCTATAATACCTGTCAGCACGTCGCCGCTTCCAGCCGTCGCCATACCGCTGTTTCCCCTAAGATTTACGCATGTGGGAACGTTTTCTCCGCAAATAAAGGTCCTCGCATCCTTTGCCGCCACAATGCAGTGAAGCCTGCCTGCAAGCTCCTTTCCGAAACCGGGCAAATCCGCCTTCAGCTCGTCGACCGTTTTCTTAGACAGTCTTGCAAGCTCTCCTACATGAGGCGTCAAAATAATACTCCTGCAAAGGGCGCCCTGAGCAGACAGCCTCTCCGAAAGGAGCTTGCTTTTCGCCAACAGATTCAAGCCGTCCGCATCAATTAACAAGGGAAGCCTGCCCTCGGAAATCACCCTGTCAAGACATTCCAAAGCCTCCTCATCCTGCGAAAGACCCGGACCTATGGCAATCACATCCGCCCAACTAAGGCTCGCCTCTAAGTCCTCGAGTGTTCCAAACAGAGCCTCCGGTACGGCCTGCTGCAAAATGACGCGATTTTCCAAAGGAGATATCACTTTCACCATACCGGCTCCGGCTTTATATGCACCTTGCGCCGCTAATACGGCCGCCCCCGCAATCTTTTTGCTTCCGGCAACCAAAAGCACTTTTCCGAAGCTGCCCTTATTGCCGTCTCTGCGCCGGCTAGGCAGCAGCTTATACGGCTCCTCGTCATAGTAAAACATTTGAGGCTCCCATCCTAGAAATGCCCTTTCTCCGATACCGATATCTCCCGTTATCACCTCTCCCGTATATTCGCAGCCCGGAAAAAATCTTAAGCCTCTCTTCTCAAAGGCAAAGGTTACGGTCATATCCGCCCTTACGGCACAGCCCAGCACCTTTCCGGTATCGGCACAGATGCCGCTTGGTACGTCCAGCGCCAGCTTAAAGCCCGAAGCCCTGTTAAAATACTCTACAGCCTCCCTGAAGGCTCCTTCGATATCTCTGGACAACCCTACGCCGAATAATGCATCCACCAGAATATTATATTCCTCTCTCATTGGTTTGCTGCTTATCCTCAGAGGATAATTTCGTAAAATATTTTTCTGGCATTTCCACTGTTGCGTTGCACCTGTCTCATCACCCACACACCAGACGTCCACCCTGCATCCCGCCTCGCGCAAAAGCCTTGCAAGCGCCAGCCCGTCTCCCCCGTTATTTCCCATCCCTGCAAGCACCAGCACTGTGCGCCGCTCTAGTGTCTCCGGAAAAAAATACTGCTCCAGCGCTCTAAACGCCGTAAGCGCCGCCCGCTCCATCAACACCATTCCCGGAATCCCTATTTTTTCAATTGTGTTTTCGTCATAGCGTTTCATTTCCTCCGCCGTCACCAAATATTTCATTTTTATTCCCATCTACGCGCTGCGGCGCGCACTCAAAGCAATAGCTGAATACACATTTTTATTCAACCCTCTTCTCCCGTCCGGGTGCTTTTACGAAAATCACCGATATTATCGACACAATCCAAAAAGGGCTGCAACGGCAAGCCCTTTTATCGTAATTTATTGCTTTTCTTCCTGCTTTTCTTTCAGTGGGATTTTCGGACGCTGCTCCTCGGGATTATATTTCATATCAAACAAATTAACCACATCAGCGCCGAAAATATCATGCATGTAGGAGTAAATTTCGTGATTCTTCTGCTCCATTTCCTGCTTGTGGATAAGTCTCTTTTTCAATTCGATACGTATCTGGGTCACCCACTTTGCCGTATCATTGATAGCCTGAGTATTTTCCTGCATTTCGTCATAGCAGTATTCCATTGTCATAAGCATAAGCTTGAAATTAATTTTTTCGATTTCCCGGGGCAAGTCTAAAAGCTCATCCTTATAACTGTCAATTTTCTCATTGCATTCTTCTATCAACCGCTTGTTATCGTCGATTTTCTTCTTTACGCCGGCGCTCTGACTGCTATCATCCATCATAGACACAATTTCCTGCATCAGCTTTTTTTTCAGCTTCTTGATATCCTTGACTTCCGTATTCAGCTTTCCCTGCCGCTTTAAAAGAATATTCAGCTGCTCCTCCCACTCTTTTACCGTCTCTCTCTCAAGCTCTCCCAAAAGTCTGTACCACTTATTATCCAAGGTCAGCACCGGGATTTTTTTATCCTGAAGCGCACTCACAAACAGCTCTTTCTTTTTATCACCACTATTACCCATTCCCCACGGTCACCTCATTTCCTCCTGCAACGGAATAAAATATTTGAAATTCACTGAAATTATTCCGTACCGGTCTCATGCATATAACGGTTAATATTATAGGAAAGCTTCATCAGACTGTCCGAAAGATGCACATTCTCCACCTGTATGCCCTCCGGCAAATTTAAATCCACATGGGCAAAATTCCAAATTGCCCGAATTCCGTTCTGAGCCAGCTTCTCCGCTACTTCCTCCGCGCTTGCCTTAGGGATTGTCAGCACTGCTATATCAATGTCATTCTCTCTCACAAAACTCTCCAGCCGCTCCAATGGCATTATCCTGACGCCGCGCACGTCCTCACCAATCAGCTCCGGGTTTTTATCGAACATTCCTTTAAAAATAAAGCCTCTCCTCTCAAAATTCATATAATTCCCAAGAGCCCTGCCCAGATTACCCGCGCCTACTATTATAAAGTTGTGCTTCTTATCCAGCCCTAAAATCCTGCCTATTTCCTTATATAAAAACTCTACATTATAGCCATAGCCCTGCTGTCCAAAGCCTCCGAAATTATTAAAATCCTGACGGATCTGGGAGGCGGTCACCTTCATCAGCTCACTTAATTCCTGTGAGGACACTCTCTCCACACCCTCATCCTTCAACTCGCCTAAATATCTAAAATATCTGGGCAGGCGACCAATGACAGCCTGTGATATTTCTTTTTCTTCCACGGGGGGATACCTCCAATTTATTATCAAACCAAAACGCTATGTTTATTATAGTCGAATGTTAAAAACGTGTCAATGAATTGACAGGATAATTTGCGCAGGGTAAAATGTAGTGAGTGAATTACGCGCTCGGTCTGGAGGATTACAATGATACTATCTTGTCAAAATATATCAAAGTCATTTGCGGAAAACATAGTGCTGCAAAATATCAGCTTTCATATAGAGGATTACGAAAAGGCTGCCATTGTAGGTATCAACGGCGCAGGAAAAACCACCCTGCTTCGCATTATAGTTGGGGAAATGCAGGCGGATTCGGGGCTTGTAACCCTCTCTAGGGATAAATCTATGGGTTATCTCGCGCAAAATGGCGCCGTGGACACAAATCACAGCATCTACGAGGAGCTTCTTTCCGTAAAACAGGAGCTGATTGATTTAGAGCTTCACATGCGCGCCTGTGAGGAAGATATGAAGCATGCAAAGGGCGCGGAGCTGGAACTCTTGATGAATAAGTACTCTTCCCTCACTCATGCCTTTGAAACAGGCGGCGGCTATGCCTATAAAAGCGAAATTACCGGGGTCTTGAAGGGCTTAGGCTTTGAGGAGAAGGAGTTTTCCAAAAAGGTTCTAACCCTATCCGGCGGTCAAAAGACACGTGTTGCACTGGGCAGGCTTCTACTGCAAAAGCCCGACTTGATTATACTGGATGAGCCGACCAATCATTTGGACATGAATTCCATCTCCTGGCTGGAAACCTACCTCCTCAACTATAAAGGAGCCGTTATCATCGTCTCCCACGACCGCTATTTTTTAAACCGTATAGCTACCAAGGTTATTGAAATAGACCAAAGTAAGGCGACCACCTTTATAGGAAATTATTCCGATTATGCGGTGAAAAAGGAACAGCTGCGCGTTGCGGCGTTGAATGCCTATCTCAACCAGCAGCGTGAGATAAAGCATCAGGAGGAAGTCATTGAAAAGCTCCGCTCCTTCAACCGTGAAAAATCCGTAAGACGCGCGGAAAGCCGTGTAAAAATGCTGGAAAAAATAGAGGTTTTGGAGAAGCCCACAGAAGCAAGAACGGATATGAAGCTTTCACTTTCCCCTTATAGGCCAAGCGGCAACGATGTATTAAGCGTGGAATGCTTATGCAAATCCTTCGGCTCACTGCTCCTCTTTGAAAATGTAAGCTTTGAGATAAAACGCGGGGAGCATGTGGCCATTATCGGAGACAACGGTACCGGCAAAACTACTCTCCTAAAAATATTAAACGGGCTTATATCTGCCGACGGCGGTTCCTTTAAGCTGGGAACAAATGTGGAAATCGGTTATTACGATCAGGAACACCATGTACTCCATGATGGGAAAACTCTGTTTGAAGAAATTTCAGATGACTACCCCTATCTTACCAACACACAGATACGAAGTGTGCTGGCCGCCTTTTTATTTACAGGCGATGACGTATTCAAGCATATTTCCGATTTAAGCGGCGGTGAGCGGGGGCGCGTCTGCCTTGCAAAGCTTATGCTGGGAAATGCCAATTTCTTGATTTTAGACGAGCCTACCAACCATCTGGACATCCTGTCAAAGGAAATTTTGGAGGATGCGCTGAACAAGTACGAGGGTACTGTCCTCTATGTATCCCACGACCGCTATTTTATCAACAAAACCGCTCATCGCATATTGGATTTAACGGCGCACCGTTTTGTAAATTATATCGGAAATTACGATTATTATCTGGAAAAACACGATACCCAGATGGCGGCTGTCACGGTACAATCGCCTGAAGCTGCCTTAAACACGAATCACTGCAGAAATACCGATGCCCCTACCGATTCCAAACAGGATTGGAAGGCGCAGAAGGAGGCACAGGCAAGGCTGCGCAAGAAGGAAAACGACTTAAAACGCTGCGAAGAAAAAATTTCCGCCCTTGAGCTGCGCCTTTCGGAGCTTGACGCCATAATGTCGGACCCTGCCGTCGGCACTCAGGCTGCCAAGCTTCAGGAGCTGGCAAAGGAGCATTCGGATATCAGTGCAAGCTTAGAAACTTTATACGAAGAATGGGAAGCACTGGCGGAATAAACTACCGCCTGCTTCCCATTTTCTCTCTATTTGTTCTCATCCAAATATAACTGTACTCTGTTCTGGATAGCATCCGCCGTCTGCTTTGTTCCTTTTGCTCCCGCTAAGTATTCCTTGATTTCCCCGTCGATAATCTTTATAACTCCCTCATATTGCCTCTCTAACTTAGGCACGCAATTATCCAGATACCGGATATAATCTTCCAGATACGAGGAACCGTCAGCCTTAACCGGCAGCTCCTCCCAGCCTGAGCCTTGAATTTTTTGTATTTTATCCTCCAAAACATCTCTTCTTACGCTGCCCAGCCCCCACTCGTCCTGTCTTTCCTTATCAAAAAAATAATCAATATACTCCTTAACCGCCTGATTTTCCTCAGCCGCCTTGTTTACGACCAGAAAGCTGTAGCTGTTAAAATAGCTTTCGCTTTCTTCAGCCGCAGGATATCCAATGCAAAAATACTTTTCTCCCAACATATCCATGTTACGGGAAAACCCGTCATAGCTGTTTACGGAATCTGCAATGTAAACCACCGCCTCGCCTGCTTTTATAATATCCATCTGCCTTTTTATCTCTTCTTCATGATTCACTATGGAATCATCATATTTAACCCCGTATTTTTCGGCAATTTCTATAGTCTTATAAAAAAGCTCGCAGTCAAAGCTGCATTTTCCCTTATCCCAGTCAATAAAGGGAGAATTTTTTAAATCTGTCATTACCATATCATAAAAAAGATTGTACGCAGACAGATTGTTTACTCCGGCAAACATATTCTGCATTCCACTCTTTTCCTTCTCTTCTATCAAATTAATAAATTCCTCCAGAGACCATGTGTCCTTTTCCCAAATATCCTTGGAGGTATACATTGTTTGCGTCTGTATCCTATAGCCGATGCCAAGCAGCTTGTCCTCCCTCATTCCTGCCCTCAGCACTCCGGGCAGCAGCAAATCCTTTACACTGTCGCTGATTATAGGCAAAATATCGGCTAAAACTCCTTTTTCGTAAAGTGCCTTCATGTCCTCACCGTTTACCACCAATAGCTCGGGACCGTTCCCCGCCACAAGCTCGGCCATTACCCTGTCGCGATATGCCTGCCTATCGTCAAAATCCGCTTTCTCATACTCCACCTTGTAAGCAGGCTTCTTTCTGGAAAAGCTTGCCGCACCGGATTTGATATAATCATCGCCAAAGCAAAGGTCCGCAATCCTTATTTCGTTACCACCCTTATCAGGCTCCTCATGGGAAAACCGATAAAGACATTTATCCCCCAAATCTAACAAGAACAATTCGCCTGTGCTGCTGCATATCCATCTTTGCAGCATATCGTTTCCGACCACGCCGTTGCCTTTAAGGTCAAAAAGCATCTCTCTGGCTCCCGTTCTTACATTCCAGCAAATCAAATCATCCATCAATCGATAATAAATCTGTCCGTGGCCGTTCATGCCTCTGGAAACCACATATTCATATGCGTTCTCAGCAAGTATAACCATATCCTTTTTAACAGCGTCATACCAAAAAACAGTATTTTTACCGTTTTTTATATCAGAGACCTCAAAAAGGGGAATACCCTCAGGACTTTTCATAATACAGGACACCCCTGCCGAGGCGGCTGTAGAAAGCTCCATAATATCCACAAGCGCTCCGGTTTCATCCACAACACCGACCCAAGGCGCATCCGGGTTACATATGTACATAAGCCCTTGTCCGTCACTGGCGATCCTCTCCAAGGTCATATATGGTAAGAGCCGTATGTCCATCTGCTTTATAGCGGGATAAATATCCGTTACTCTGATAACTTCGCCGTTTTTGTTTAAAGTCACGGCATAGTAATTCAGTAACGTGCCTTCTCCTTCCTCGTCATACTTTTGCGAAAAAAAGACAAATTCATCCTCCCCCGCCACAGCAAAGCCCACAGGGGTGAAATCCTCTACCTCGGGAATATGAAAGAGGAGCTCTTCACATTGGGATTTTTTTGTGTTCAGGTCATATATATTTAAAAAATATTTATGCCCCTCCTCTTCGTTTAAATAGAACCTCTCAAAAATATATACCTTATCCCCCAAAAAATCATATAGCCCTCCATATTCATAATCGTAGGAAAAGTCCGGCTTCCTTACCAGATTTTCTGCCACATCCGCAATGTAGAGCGGGCTGCCGGCACTTATGTCAAGCATGTCCGCAAATTTTTCCTCCCGCCAGTTAAACTCTTGGGGCAAACTCGCCGTTTCCTGACCTGCCTTCTGCCCCTCTGTGTCCGCCGGCTCCTTTCCTGCACTACAGCCCGAAAAAATTAACACAATTGCAAATATGCCGCACATTATCATATTTGAGATTGTTATACGCGATATCTCTCTTTTCACTTTTGGCTCTCCTTTGTCGGTCGGCTATATCCGCTGTTACTTGTGTTCGTCCAAATAGAGCTGCACCCTTCTCTGTATCACCTCCACCGTCTGATCCACATCCTTTTCACCTGCGAAATAGCCTGCCGTCTCCTCATATATGATATCCTTTATCGCCTGCGTTCCGACAGGTGCAGGCGCACAACTGTCTATAAGCTCCAGATACTCCTCAAGGTAGCTCGTTCCGTCCGGCTTGCATTCCAACAATACATACATTCCTCCGCCCTTACTAAACTGCGCCCCGGTTGTCCAATCGGGATAAACCACATAACTGCTTAATACATCCTTTCTGACTGTGCTTTCCCCCATCTTCCTCTGGTTCTCTTCATTGAAAAGATAACCGATATATTTATGTATCATATCCATGTCGGCTGCATCCTTATTCACTACCAAAAAGCTGTTGCCGTATAAATAGCTCCCGCTTTCACCGTTTGTAGGATAGCCTACGCAATAATAATCCTCTCCCAATGACGCCATAACGCTACTGACACTGCCCAGACTGCTTAAATAGTATTCGATTTGCGCTATTGCATGTCCGCTGTCAAGCAATTCCTTCTGCTCCTTATTCCATTGGTCATAGGCATAAGGGTCTGAACTATTAAAGGTATCGGTATCTGTTTTTCCATACCTCTTCGCCAATTCGAGAACCTGCTTAAACAGCTCGCTGTCAAAGCTGCTCTCTCCCTTTTCCAAATCCACAAAGGGGGAATTATTCAAATCTTGCATTGCTATGTTACTCATAACATATAAAGGTTGCTTCATTCTATGGTTGCATGCAAAAATATCCTCCAGCTCCCCTTCCTTTTCCTCCACCAGTTCAACAAATTCCTCCACGGTCCATGTATCCTTTGTCCATACGTTTTTAGACACAAAGAGAGTTTCTATGTACATTGAACTTGCCAGCCCTATCAGCTTTCCGTCAATGGTTCCCGCCGAGAGAACGCCCTTAAATATTTGTTCCTCCGTCTCCTTTGGCAGCACGCCCGAAATATCGGCTAATACCCCTTTTTCGTTCAGAAGCCACATATCATCGCGATTCACCAGCAAAATGTCCGGACCCTTTCCGGATACGATTTCGGCAAGAATTCTGTCTCGATATGCTTGAAGATCCGCGTTGAGATCAAATCCCACCGACTCATACTCAACATGGCAGGTAGGATTCTTTCTTGAAAAGGCTGCCGCATTCCCGCTGATATTATCATTACTATAATTACAAATATCTACAATCCTGATACCTGCGCCTTGCTTCACCGGCTCGTTGGAAAAGCCATACAGACAAGGCTTCTCCCCTCCAATATCCAGAAGGAAAAGCTCTCCCGCCGCATTGGTAAAACATTTAAGCATATAATCATTCTCTGTCATTCCGTTGCTTTTGCAATCAAAAATATCTTCCTTTGTTCCCTCTGCCACATTCCAGCAAACTATTTTGTTACTCAAAATACTGTAAACTTCTCCGAACTTATTGAAATAGCGTCCACCATATATAGCGTTAATATCATAATTTGTTTCTCCCAGAATCTGTATTGTCTTTTTTTCCGTGTCATACCAGAACAGTGTATTTTTCCCTTCCTTCATGCTCGAAGCTTCAAATATGGGCGTTCCCTCAAAGCTTTTCATGGAACAAACTGCGTTCTTGTCATGCATTCCCTCAAGCTCCACTGTATCCACAAGGGCTCCCGTCTCGTCTATGATTCCCACGCAGGGCCGGTCGGAAAGGCTGACATATAAGTATCCCTCGTCGTCACCTACTACATCAGTAAAGGCCATATCGCCCTTAAGCTCAATCCCAAGCTCCATAAGCGCGGGATAAATATCCAATGTCTTAAGGCACTTCCCCTGCGCATTCATGTATACCACATAATAATTCGTCACTTCATTATTATTAGCCTTCTGAGCAAAAAACACTACGTTTCCTCCGCCCAATATATCACAATAATTAGGCATAAAAAAGGGAATTCCCACATCGTCAAAATCAAATTTCGTCTGCCTTCTCTCCTCGGTATTCAAATCAAAGGTATCCAAATAATAATTGCTTTCCATCGGCTCCGACTTCGTATCCAAATAAAGGCTGACAAAACAGAACTTGTCGTCACTGACCCCTGACCCGATTTGGCGGCTCCAATCATATGTACAATCCGGTTCTTGGAGCAAATCTTCATAATATCTGGCAAGATAGATGCGATTACCCTCCGTAATATCGGATACTTCCGTAAGCTTCTGCTCCTGCCAGTTTACCTCCTCCTTCTGGGTCGTCTCCTTTGGCTGTGTACTCTCCTCACTTCCGGAAGCTCCATTTGCGCACCCTGTCAAAAGACTGACCGCCATGCTCAGGATAAGTACGCAGCTAAACACAAATCTTCTTCTCATTTTCCTTCCCTCCATAATGTCTCATTCCGCCGTCTCTTTTGCATCTTTCACCAATGATTCATTCCGCCGCATAAACACATGTCATTACCGCATGCACACATTTATTTATGCTCGTCCAGATAAAGCTGTACCCTTCTCTGTATTACCTCCACGGTCCGGTCCACATCCTTTTCACCTGCAAAATAGCCTTCCGTCTCCTCACTAATGATATCCTCTATCTCCTGCGTTCCGACAGGTGCGGGAACACAGCTGTCTATAAGTTCCAGATACTCCTCAAGGTAACTCGTTCCGTCCGGCTTGCACTCCAACAATACATACATTCCTCCGCCCATACTGAACTGAGCTCCGGTTGTCCAATCGGGATAAACCACATAACTGCTCAATACATCCCTTCTGACTGTGCCTGCGCCGACTTTTCTCTGATTCTCTTCATTGAAAAGATAGCCGACAAATTTATGTATCATATCCATATGGACTGCATCCTTGTTCACTACCAAAAAGCTGTTACAGTTTAAATAATTCCCGCCTTCACCATTTGTAGGATAGCCTACACAATAATACTCCTCTCCTAACGACGCCATGATATTACTGACAGTAGAAAGACTGTTCAAATACGATTCAATATATGCTATTGCATGTCCGCCGTCCAGTAATTCCTTCTGTTCCCTTTTCCATTCATCAAAGGCATAGGGATCCGAACCAACTAAGTTATCGGTATCTGTTATTCCATACTGCTTCGCCAATTCGAGAACCTGCTTAAACAGCTCGCTGTCAAAGCTGCTCTCTCCCTTCTCCAAATCCACAAAGGGGGAATTATTCAAATCTGCCATAGCTATAAAATTCATAATATACCAGGGCTGCTTCATGTAATAACTGCATGCAAAGATATCCTCCAGCTCCCCTTCCTTTTCCTCTACCAGTTTAACAAATTCCTCCACGGTCCATGTATCCTTTGTCCATATGTTTTTGGATACAAAGACGGTGCTTATATTCATTGAGTTTGCCAGCCCCAGCAGCTTCCCGTCAACGGTTCCCGCCGAAAGAACGCTCTTAAATATCTGTTCCTCCGTCTCCTTCGGCAGTACGCCCGAAATGTCAGCCAGCACCCCTTTTTCATTCAGGAGCCTCAAATCATTCCCATCCACTATTAAAATATCGGGGCCTTTTCCTGATACGATTTCTGCAAGGATTCTGTCTCGGTATGCTTGAAGATCCGAGTAAAGAGCTTCAGCGCCCACTGACTCATACTCTATATAGCAGGTAGGATTCTTTCTTGAAAAAGCCGCCGCATTTCCGCTGATTACAGCGTCGTTATAAGCACAAATATCTGCAATCCTGATCGAAGCGTCTTTCTCCACCGGCTCGTCGGAAAACTCATACAGGCACGGAGCGCCTCCGCCGGTATCCATCAGAAAAAGCTCTCCCGCCGCATTAGTAAAGCATTTAAGCATATAAGCATTCTCTGTCATTCCATTGCTTTTGCAGTCAAAAATCCTTTCTTTTGTTCCTCCAACCGTATTCCAGCAGACTATTTTATTGCTTCGGATATTGTAAATCTCTCCAAACCTGTTGAAACAGCGTCCGTATTTCACCATAACATCATAATTGGTATCCCCCAGAGGCTGCATCGCCTTTTTTTCCGTGTCATACCAAAACAGGATGTTTTTTCTCTCCTTCATACTTGACGCCTCAAAGATGGGCGTTCCCTCGGGGCTCTTCATGGAACAGACAAATCCTTCATCATACGCTCCCTCAACCTCCACTGTGTCTACAAGGGCTCCCGTCTCGTCTATGATTCCCACGCGTGGCTGCTTTGGAACGCAGACATATAAGTATCCTTCGTCGTCACATGTCATCCCTTCAAAAAAAATACTGCTGTTAAACTCAAGCCCCAATTCCGTAAGCGCAGGATAAATATCCAATGTCTTAAGGCACTCTCCCTGCGCATTCATGTATACCGCATAATAATTCGTCACCTCATCATTATTATATACAGCTCCAAAAAACACTATGTTTCCTCCGCTTAATACATCACAGCAGCTGGCGGAAAGAGATATTCCCACAGCGTCAAAATCAAACTTCGTCTGACTTCTCTCCTTGGTATTCAAATCAAAGGTATCCAGATAATAATTGCCTTTTTTCGTCGCCTCCTCATAATACCAATTCACGAGGCAGAGCTTGTCGTCACCGACCCCAAAGCCAATTTGTGAGCTCCAATCATATGTGAAATCCGGTTTTTTAACCAGATCCTCATAATATGCGGCAAGATAAATGGGATTGCCCTCTGTAATATCGGATACTTCCTTAAATTTCTGCTCCCGCCAGTTTACCTCCTCCTTCCGGGGCGTCTCCTTTGGCTGTGTGCTCTCCTCGCTTCCGGAAGCTCCATTTGCGCACCCTGTCAAAAGACTGATCGTCATGCTCAGGGTAAGCACGCAGCTAAGCACAAATCTTCTTCTCATTTTCCTTCTCTCCATAATGTCTCATTCCTCCGTCTCTTTTGTATCCAATGATTCATTCCGCCGCATAAGCACATGTTATTGCCGCATGCGCACATTTATTTATGCTCGTCCAAATAAAGCTGTACCCTTCTCTGTATTACCTCCACCGTCCGGTCCACATCCTTTTCGCCTGCAAAATAGCCTTCCGTCTCCTCACTAATGATATCCTCTATCTCCTGCGTTCCAACAGGCGCAGGAACACAGGCGTCAATAAATTCCAAATAATCTTCAAGATAAGAGGAACCGTCCTGTTTACTGTCTAAAAGGTAATAGGTGTTTCCTCCCACATCAAACGCCCAATTCCAGTTCTTGAAATTGTTCATATTTCCACCCTGTGGCAAATCCACTTCATGGGGAATAACAGCGTTCTTTAAAACATCCTTTCTGATAGTATCCGCTCCTCCTTTTCTTTGATTTTCTTCATTATAAAGATATTGGATAAATTTATAAATTGTATCCATATCCGCCGCAGTTTTGTTAACCGCCAAATAGCCGCCGCAGTTTAAATAATTCCCGCTTTTACCGTTTGTTGGAAATCCCACACAAAAATAGTCCTCTCCCAAAAATGCCATAGTATCGCTGAAGCCCGTAAAACCATTTACGTGATTTTTAACAAACGTTATGGCACGTCCGCTATCCATTGATTCCTTAATTCTCTTTTGCTCTTCCTCATATTCGCTAATAGAATTGGCGCCTTTTTCAGGGGTTACTCCATACCGCTTGGCTATCTCCAGCGTTTTCTTAAAAAGCCCGCCGTCAAAATAACTCTCTCCCTTCTCCCAATCAATAAACGGAGAATTTTTTAAATCCATCAGAGTCAGATATTTCATAATAAATTGAGGAGTATTCAAATAGAGGTCCCCCTCCACAGCAAAATCAATCTCTCCTTCCTTTTCCTCAACCAAATCAACGAATTCCTCCAACGTCCATGAATCCTTTGTCCAAATGCTTTTAGACACAAGGAAAAAGGACATATTTATCCCACTTGCAAGACCCATCAGCTTTCCGTCAATGGTTCCCGCTTCCAAAACACTCTTAAAGATTTGTTCCTCCGTTTCCTTTGGCAGTATTCCTGAAATGTCAGCCAAAGCTCCTTTTTCATTAAGAAGCCTTAGTTCGTCTCCGTCCACTATCAAAATTTCCGGCCCCTTTCCTGACATGACTTCGGCAAGAATCCTGTCTCTATATGCTTCAAGCTCCGACATATTGCTTCCCGTATCCGACTCAAACTCAATATGGCAGGATGGATTCTTCCTTGAAAAGGTTGCCGCTCCGGCGCTGATATCCTCGGTGTCCCAACTGCAAATATCCACTATCCTGATACTGCTCTCTTTCTCCACCGGTTTGTCGGAAAACTCATACAAACATGCGGTATCCCCACCGGTATCCAAAAGAAAAAGCTCTCCCGCCGCATTATTGACGCACCGTAAATAAAATTCATTCTCCCCCATTCCGTTGCTTTTACAGTCAAAAATCCTTTCCTGCTTTCCTGAAGCCGTGTTCCAGCATACTATTTTATTATATCGTATATAATAAATTTCTCCAAACTGGTTAAAGCTGCGCCCATATGCATAGACAGTGTCGTATTTTGTATCTGCCAAAACCCGTAAAGCCTTTTTTTCCGTGTCATACCAAAAAAGTGTATTCTTTCTCTCTCTCATATTTGTAGCTTCAAATATTGGTACCCCCTCGGGGCTCTTCATGGAGCATACAACTCCGTCGTCATACGTTCCCTCAAGCTCCATGGTATCTATAAGAGTTCCCGTGTCGTCTATAATTCCCACCCGGAGCAATTTCGGATCTCTTATATATAAATATCCCTCTCCGTCACATACCATGCTCTCTAGGCGGAGCTGGGGATCAAGCTTAAGCCCAAATTCCGTAAGCGCGGAATAAACATCCAGCGTCTTAAGGCACTCTCCCTGCGCATTCATATATACCGCATAATAGTTTGTTACCTCAGTATAATCCTGATTATACGCCTCTCCCAAAAATACCATATTTCCCCCATTCACTATTTCACAATGGCAGGGAGAAAAACCGGGAACTTCCAAGCCGTCAAAATACAGCTCTCTTTGACTTCTCTCCTTGGTATTCAAATCAAAGGTATCCAGAAAGTAACGAGTCTTTTCTTCGGAATACACATTCACAAAGCAGAGCTTTTCTTCACTGACGCCGAACGCCATTTGATATCCCCACTCATATGTAAAATCCGGCTCTTTAACCAAATCCTCATAATATCCGGAAATATAGACGGGATTGCCCTCCTTAACATCCGATACTTCGGGAAACTTCTGCTCCTGCCAAAAAATTTCTCTCTTCTTGGGCGTCTCCTTCGGCTGTGCACTCTCCCCGTTTCTTAAGCCGTCATTGGCGCAGCCTGTAAAAGAGCTTGCGATAATGCTCATAATAAGTAAGCAGCTTAACAAAAATTTTCTTCTCATCTTTTTCCTCCGTGAGTTTACCATACTGTTACCTTTATTTTCGCTCGTCCAAATAAAGCTGTACTCTTCTCTGAATCACATCCGCCGTTTTGTCAAGCTCCTTTTGTCCTGCAAAATAATAGGCCGCCTCCTCTGAGACCATCTCCCAAATTTCTTCCGTTGCCTCTGATAACTGTACACAGCCATTCACATATGCAAGATACTCTTCAAGGTATGTTGTTCCGTCAGGCTTAATTCCCACAACCTCTAGGATTCCGTCGCCTCTGTCAAAGTCCACCTCTGTATTATAATAAACCAAGGAGTTACTCAGCACGTCCTTTCTGACAGTACTCGAGCCCATTCCTCTCTGGTTATCTTCCTCAAAAAGATATCGGATATACTCTTGTATCATATCCATTTCCGCCGCCGCTTTGTTTACCACCATATATTCGCGGCAGTTCAGATAATTTCCACTGCTGCCGCTTGTAGGATAACCTACATAATAATAATCCTCTCCCAGATATTCCAGCTGCGTACTAAAGTCTGAAAGACCAAACACAGTATCCGGATACGCTATGGCTCGTCCGTTATCTAACGCTTCCTTCAGCTCTCTCTTCTTTTCCTCATAGGAAACGGAGCCGTTCCCGTCTTGGTCTTCGTTACCTCCATATCGTTTTGACAATTCAAGGACTTTACGGAAAAGCTCAGAGTCAAAATAACATTCTCCTTTCTCGAAATCAACAAACGGAGAGTTTTTCACATCCTTCATGGCCATATAATACAAAATATTATCCGGCTGTCCTTCACCGGACGAGCCTGCAAATATAACCTCCAGATTCCCCTCGTTCTCTTCCACCAGATGAACAAATTCCTCCACGGTCCACGTATTTTTATTCCATACGTTTTTTGAAACGAGAACCGTCTGGGATCTTACCGAATCTGCAAGCCCTACCAGCTTCCCGTCGATGGTTCCCGCCGCCAGAACCCCTTTAAATATTTGTTCCTCCGTCTCCTTGGGCAGAACTCCCGAGAGATCTGCCAGCACTCCCTTATCGGAGAGTATTTGTAAATCCTTTCGATCGACCAATAAAATCTCCGGCCCCTTTCCCGCCACTATTTCAGCCATAATCCTGTCGTGATATGCCTGCCACTGGGTCATATCCTCCGCTGTATCCTCCGACTCATATTTGATATTACAGGAAGGGTTTTTCCGGGAAAAGCCTGCTGCATGGGAGCCGAAATAGTCATCCCTCCACCAGCAAATATCAGCAATGGTAATCTCATTGTCCACCTTTGGCGGCTCGTTCCCGAACTCATATAGACATACCTCCTTCCCGCTAAAATCCAAAAGGAACAATGTTCCCTCCGAATTTGTCATACACATTTGCAGGGTGCCGTTTTCCCCAATTCCCGTACCCTTACACTTAAATATATTTTCCTTGACTCCCGTTTTTGCGTTCCAACGCACTATGGAATTTTTTCTGATATAATATATTTCCCCGAACTGGTTAATGCCATGCGATGATGCGTTTTCATAGACGCTTTCCGATAAAATACGTATACCGGGCTTTTCCGTATCATACCAAAACAAAATATTCTTTTTTTCCCTCACATTAGAAGCCATAAATATGGGAATTCCCTCCGGACTTTTCATGGAGCAGGCAACTTCCCCTTCATGTATTCCCATACCCTCCATAATATCTGCCAGCGCTCCCGTATTATCAATTACCCCCACGCGGGGAAGGTCTTGGTCACAAACATATAAAAAGCCATTGTTATCGCACGTTATATCAACAAAAAAACCATCTTCGCCATAAATGATTCCCAGCTCCTTGAGCGCCGGATTAATATCCCTTATCTCCTGCACAGCTCCTTCATTGTTTATAAACACTGCATAAAAATGCTCCCATGCACTGTTGTCACTGTTAAATTCCGGATAAAAGGCGACCATTTTTCCGTCCCCGTACACCTGATACATTGAAATATAGAAGCCCGGGAGCTCGGGTATATCAATAGATATCTCTCTGTTTATCCTCTCCTTGGAATTTAAATCGTAGCTGTCCATATAATACCGGTGTTCTCCGGTTTCTTCTATAAAATAGAAGCTTAAAATATAAATTTTATCATTATAGAAATTAAAATTGCTCCGGTAGCGCCTGACGCTCTCGGACTTAAAATCAGGCTTCTGCACTAAATCTTCCTGATAATCAACTATATACACAAAAGCCCCGTCGGTTATATTCGATGGCTCTGCAAAATTAAGCGTCTGCCATTGAAGCCCTTCTTTCGGAAGCTCTTCGACCATATTTTCAACGTTCGTTTCCTGCTTTTCTGCGCATCCGGCAAACAAAATTGATATCAGGCATACGAGGATTGTACATAATATCAAACACATGCCATTCCTTTTCATCTGTTCTTCTCCTATTAAAAGTCTAGAAATCAGATAACCCCACAGACGGTCGGGCCTTCTTAACATCCGGTACTTCTATATTTTACTATAAATGCAATATGCTAAAAAGAAGCTAAAATCTTACAATTTCTTAATTTTTTTGTAAGATTTCAGCTTCTTTTTAACAGTAACCTACATATTATCAAATGTCTCTCTTATTGCCTTGATAAAATCCAGACTATTAAGAATCACCGGCTTTTCACAGGTAGAGATTAACGACAGACTTCTTGTCATTTTACCATCCTCCACAGTCTTAATACAAGCCTTCTCCAGCTTATCGGCAAACACGACAAGCTCCTTATTTCCATCAAGCTCTCCTCTCTTACGCAGAGCGCCCGTCCAAGCAAAAATAGTCGCAATAGCATTGGTGGAGGTTTCTTCTCCTTTCAAATGCTTGTAGTAATGACGCTGGACCGTGCCATGGGCCGCCTCATACTCGTATACACCGCTGGGGGAAACCAAAACCGAAGTCATCATGGACAAATCACCATAAGCGGTTGCAACCATGTCGGACATCACATCACCGTCGTAATTCTTGCATGCCCATATAAAGCCTCCCTCTGAACGTATAACTCTTGCCACCGCGTCATCAATTAAGGTATAAAAATACTCGATACCTAATTCCTCAAATTTGCTTTTATACTCTGCATCATATATCTCCTGAAAAATATCTTTAAAGGTATGGTCATATTTTTTGGAAATGGTATCCTTAGTTGAAAACCACAAATCCTGCTTAGTATCAACAGCGTAACCGAAGCATGCCCTCGCAAAGCTGGAAATAGATTTCCGGGTGTTGTGGATGCCCTGAATAATTCCGGCTCCGTCAAAATTATGAATCAGCTCCCGGGTCTGCGTTCCATCCTCTGCGGTAAACACCAGCTCCGCCTTACCCGCACCCGGTACCTTAATCTCCGTATTCTTATAGACGTCGCCATATGCGTGGCGGGCTATGGTAATCGGTTTACTCCAATTCTTCACATAGGGAACAATACCTTTTACAAGAATAGGGGCGCGAAATACCGTACCATCCAAAATGGCACGTATTGTACCGTTAGGGCTCTTCCACATTTCCTTCAGGTTATACTCTTTCATCCTCGCCGCATTGGGAGTAATGGTAGCGCACTTTACGGCAACGCCATACTTCAAGGTTGCGTTTGCTGAATCCACCGTAACCTGATCGTTGGTCTGATTGCGGTATTCCAGCCCTAAATCGTAATATTCCGTCTTCAGGTCTATGTATGGTAACAGAAGCTCCTCCTTAATCATCTGCCAGAGAACTCTCGTCATTTCATCTCCGTCCATCTCCACCAGAGGGGTTGTCATTTTAATTTTTTCCATGTCACATTTATCCTTTCATTTTAATAGTAAAACCGCTGCATTTAAAATCCCTATCCCGACAGTATGTTCAGTTTATCATATTTCCGGCTGTGGTTCAATATTACGTTACGGTACGCTAAAGGTATTTGCGCTCTTTACTTTTGATATGCCTCATGAAGCCCGTTTTTCACCATATTCCTGTAAGCGTTTATCATATGTTCATTGGCAAGCTTCTCCGCAAGACTTTCATCTCCCGCCTTTATTGCGTCCAAAATCTGCTCATGCTCCTCATTGGATTTCGGCCCCCTGCTTGCACTGGACAATGTCTTTTTTCTCACCCTGAGTACATATTGATGAAAATCCTTGAGCTGATGCTCTAAAATTTTACTGTCGCACGCTTCATATAAAATATCATGAAAACGGTTGTCCAACTCGGCCAACTGGTCCAAATGCCCCTTTTGGGCATGGAATTTTGCCAGATAGACATTCTCCTCCATTTCCTCAAGCTGCTCCTTTGTTATATGCTTTGTCGCCCAACGGGCGCACAATCCCTCAAGCAGGGAACGTATCATATAAATATCCTTTACATCCTTTTCCGTAATACCTGTGACATAAGCGCCCTTATTTGGAATTATCTGAATAAGTCCTTCCAGCTCCAACTGCCTGAACGCCTCCCTGACGGGAGTTCTGCTGACGCCCATTTCCTCGCCTATTGCCACTTCCTTTAATTCCTCATACTCTTCGTATTTTCCGCTTAAAATATCTTCTCTCAGCTTATGAAACACACGCCCCCGCAGGGAGTACTTATCCGTAACCTCCTGCTTTACATCATAATTACTCACAATATCTCCAATCTGCACATATAACCCGTGGCGTCCTTCCGGAAGGCAAACATCCGCATTTATTTAACCGACGTCACGACAATACGGCTTATTCATTCCATTCATTTCTATAACTGATTAACCGTCGCACCGAACCTATTCGCCTATTTTTATGTTTTTCTCCAGACATATACGGTTCAGACATGCAATAATCTCCTCATCGGTCAAAACCGTCACCCGACCCTGCGCATACTCCTCGTCCACCCATTTTTTAATTTCCGCAACCAGCTCGGAATTCTTCTGCACCTGCTTTTCATCCCTTAGCTTGTAGTAGGTGTTAATCCAATGCGCAATCCCCGCAAGCCCCGAGGTATTGGAAACGGCGCAAAGTACCGGGCGGTTCAGAAATTTTTCCGTATCAAAAATATTATAAATTTCCTCGTTTTTTAACAATCCATCCGCATGTATTCCCGCTCTGGTAACATTAAAGTTCTTGCCCACAAAGGGTGTTCTCTCAGGAATGTGATAACCGATTTCCGTCTCGTAATATTCGGCAAGCTCCGTGATTACCCGCGTGTCCATTCCGCCTAAATCGCCCTTAAGCTGAGCGTACTCAAATACCATTGCCTCAAGAGGCGTATTTCCTGTCCTCTCACCGATTCCAAACAAAGAGGTATTTACCCCTGCGCAGCCGTAAAGCCACGCTGTGGTCGAATTGGCAACCGCCTTGTAAAAGTCATTATGCCCGTGCCACTCAATCAGCTCATGAGGCACTCCTGCATGAGTGTGAAGCGCATAAATAATTCCCTGAACGCTTCGTGGAATAACCGCTCCCGGATAATTTACACCGTATCCCATAGTATCACAGGCGCGCACCTTGATTGGAATATTATATTCCTTCATCAGCTTCATCAGCTCCAGACAGAAGGGCACTACATAGCCATAAATATCCGCTCTTGTAATATCCTCCAAATGACACCGCACGCTGATACCCTCCTCAAGGCAATCCCTGACAACGCTCAAATAATGCTCCATCGCCTGTTTTCTTGTCATTTTGAGCTTTAAAAATATATGATAATCGGAGCAGCTTACTAAAATGCCCGTCTCCTTCATGCCGATTTCCTTTACCAGCTTAAAGTCCTCCTTGCTGGCTCGAATCCAGCTGGTGACTTCGGGAAATTCGTATCCTCTCTCCATGCATTTATATACTGCATCCCTGTCCTTTTTGCTGTACAAAAAAAACTCACTGGCCCGAATCATACCGTTCGGTCCGCCCAACTTATGCAGATAATCATAAATTTTCACAATCTGTTCCGTAGTATATGGAGCTCTAGACTGCTGCCCGTCACGAAAGGTAGTATCCGTAATCCATATCTCCCTTGGCATATTGTGGGGCACAATCCTGTCATTAAAGGGAATCTTAGGAATTTCCGAATAGGGAAACATATTGCGGAACACATTGGGCTTCTCCACATCATCCAATATGTACATGTGCTCTTCAATCTCTAAAAGATTATTTTTAGTATTCATCGTCACCGGACGATTTTGAAATATATCGTTATTTCTCATCTTTTGACACGCCTTTCTTTCTAAGCAAAATTGGAACTATAGACATTTTGCATTACCTCGTATAATTGTATACAATCATACGAGACATGTCAATAGAATTTACGAATTTCTTATATGGTAAAAAAGGGGCACTTCCAAAGTGCACCCTTCACCCCTAACTTAACAGCCTTCTCACATCTACCATACCCCAGCCCTGCTTATTCCACGCTTCCCCTAAGTCTCTGGCGCTAAAGGTAAGCTTCTGCCTAAGCTCCTCATTTGTCATCTGCGGATATTTCTGTAACGCAAGCGCAAGCACGCCCGAAACTATGGGCGCCGCCATGGATGTGCCGCTTTTCTTCGTATAAGCGCCTTTATTTAAAAAGGCATTACATGACAATATATCTGTTCCCGGTGCAACAATATCCGGCTTTCGAGGTACTGCCCCGAAAGCTCCTCTTCCGGAATAGCTTTCGCACCTACGGGGATTATCCCTGCAAAACTCGCCGTCATGACAGCCTACGGTAATCACCTGTGTATTCACTCCTATAGCGGAAATAGAAGCCGATTTCGGACCCTTATTGCCCGCAGCGCACACCACTGTCACACCCTCCTGCCATAAAATCTCAAGCTGCTCCTGCAGCGCCTTTTCCTTGTATGCTTCCTTCAGATTTCCGATTCCCACGGATATATTTAATATACGGATATTATATTGGGCGCGTATTTCCTCAATCCATTTAAGCCCGGCAAGCATATTCTCCGTACTGCCATCACCCTTTGCATCCAATACCTTTCCCACAACCAGCCTTGACGCCGGCGCTATGCCCCGGCAATTCCCGTTAGATAGCATTCCGCTTCCGCAAATAATTCCGCAGATATGCGTACCGTGTCCGCTGTCGTCATAAGGAAACCTTCTGTTACCTACAAAATCCCGAAACGCAATTATCTTCCCAGTCAGGTCGGGGTGACTTGCAATTCCGCTGTCCAAAACAGCCACCGTAACTCCCTCTGAAGGTAAAGACTGTATCAGCTCCAAAGAAACTCCCAATTGCTCTCTTACCCTTTGCATAATAAAGACTGCTCCGGCATATACTTATCATATTTTATGCCGGAGCAGCTTGTTGGTTCCTTGTTTTCTCAGGGCAAACCAAATGCCGATTATAAAAAGGGTTACAATCATCAACCACTTTACTATTAGCAGGGGCTGCTTTTGCAGAGACGCTATCCTCCCCTCCTCCCCTTTCGGGGCGCTCATATTGACAATTCTGACATTTTCAGAGGATACTCCCGTTCCGTAAACGGCAATTAATGATACATGATTGGTTTGGAATCGAACGGACTCCACGCCGTCCAGCAAAATAACCTCGCTGGCAATCAGCTCAAGCTGACCGTTCCTGTCCAACGCTGCCACTCTAAGCTCCTGTCCGCCAAACGCCTCCGGCACCGGCATGGTAACGGTAAGAAGCTGCCTTCCCAGTTTAGTCAAAGGAATATTGCTGCTGTCCGTAAGGCTTAAATCATATAACACCGCCCCTTCGGGTATAGACGTTTGAAGATTTCTAAAAAATGCTTTCTCCATCTCACTGCTTTGTTCCACTCTTACGACCGCCAAGGTATAACTCTTGTTTGCGCCGGTAAGACTTGCGGACATATTTTCCGCTCCGGTCACCGACACACCCGCATCCTCCGTACGCTCTCCGTAATTTCTGTATTTTTCATTGGAGAGCCTCTGTGCGGAGGCTTCATAAGTCATATCTGGCATTTCTCCCGAAAAGCTTAACTGTACGATATCGTCAAACGCTTTTAAACCGATTTCGACAACGCCTGCCGGAAGCTTCAAATCAACCAGACTACAGTCTGCAAAGGCTCTGTCTTTAATTTTTTGCAAAGCTTCCCCGAGCGTAAGATTCTTCAACCCGCTGCAGCCCTCAAAAGCCCCCTCACCTACAACGAGAAGACTTTCCGGCAAAATCAGATTCTCCATTTCCGAATGGTTCATAAATGCCTCCGCAGCAATCACTCGCACTCCTTCGGGAACTGTAACCTGTGCGGAATTTCCCCGATACGCCACCAAGACGCCGCCGCTTATCAGAAAATCACCGCTTCCTCCCTCGCCGTTTTCTAAAAAATTATCTACCCACAGAGTATGGGAAAATGCTTTTGGAGCCACATTCATTATGCTTTGAGGCAATTCAGCCTGCTTCAGAGCATCACAGTGATAAAATGCACCGTAGCAAATATTTTCCACGCCGTCGGGAAGTGAAATATTCTCCACTAAGCTCCTTGCAAACGCAAACTGCCCTATTTCTACGATTCCTGAAGGAAGAGCTACGCTCCTAATCTCATTATTTCGATAATAGGCTTGGTCTACCACAAGCCTGCCGTCTACAATACTATACTTAGGTATACTCTCATGGGGTGACGTCAGCACGGTTTCGGTCAATGCCTTCTCACCCGGAGAATCCGTGCCTTCTGTTTTATCCGAACTAAATACTGTAGGACTTGTATTATCTATAAATACTACCGCCTGATTACCTACCACCATCGTGCTTCCCAGCAGCGAAGAATTATCTTCATCAGATACGGGAGGTATACTTGGAATTGTAACTATAGGTATCTCCGGTTCGGGAGTGCTATCCGGTTCATTCGCCGGATAATCCGGCACATCCTCATATTCCGGCATTTCCTTCTGCTTTTCATAAAAATTCTCGGAATACTTATCCGCAAAGCTTCCTTCTTCACAATGAAATACCAACTTACTGCAGCCGTCAAAGGCCGTATCATGAATACTGGTTACTTCCGGCGGAATGGAAATATTCTCCAGATTTACGCAATCTGCAAAAGCCTGAATTCCTATATTTCTGACATTACCGGGAATAGACATATCTTTAAGCCCCTGACACTTCGTAAATGCAAAGTCCCCCACCTCCGTGAGGCCCTTACCCAGAATAACCTTTTCCAGACTGTCGCAGCCCCAAAAGGCATAGGCTTCAATTTTCTTTACGGATTTAGGTAATACCACCAGCTCGACGGAGGTATTGTTCTCAAAAGCTCCCTCTCCGATAATCTCTACGGTATCAGGAACAGACACGCTCTTCTCCGTGCCACGATACTTTACTAATGTAGTTCCTTCCATTCTAAAATCGGAAGCAGATGTTGCAGCATCTACTTCCGATACCGGAAGCTGTGTAATAATAAGCGCTGTTATGATAAACAGAATACCCCAAAGCCTTTTATTTCTCTTCATATACTCTTCCAGTTCTTTTTACAGTTCCTTTTATTGCCTGTTTTTACGTAACCTTAGTACTATGCTCTCGCCTTCTGCAGCTTGCGTTTGTCCCTCTTCATAAACAACACAAAGGACACACAGGCAAGACCAATGGACAAGAACCACTTAGGATGAATACCGTCTCCCGTCTTAGGAGTATCGTCACTAATCACACCCGCCGTCAAGTTATTGGTATCCACATAAATTACATACGGTGAAAAATGTTCCGCCGTAAACGTGATACATGATACGCCTGATATTGTAGTAAACCTTGGCTTCAGCTTATCCAGCTTACTATCCACGATTCCCGCCACCTTATTATTTCCTGCATAAGTGATCAATGAATCGGGTAAAGGAAGCGTAATACTAATGGACAAGCCTTTCGTATCCGTTATCTTGTTTTTTCCTGTAGAATCATAAAGACTGATATCCATAGGGAAATATTTTATATTTGTTAAATCTCCGTACTCCGCCATCAAGGCTCGCACCGCCTCTTCGTTAGCCGCCGTGCTCTCCGTAATCTTTATGGTAAAATTATCCGAAGAACCGCTTACTGTGGCGGATACCACACCCGTATTAGACAACCCGTTTTTATCTATTACAACCGTGGTGCCTCCTTTATTTACCGTTTCCGAATTATTTGGCCGAGAACCGCTGTTGGTTGTATTGCTGCTTCCGGTGCCTGTGGAGGTACTGCCGGAACTGCTCTTTGCCTTGTAGTTCGCCGTTACCGTTACATCTGCCTCCGGCATAGTAATAACCGTCGCCGACAAAACCGTACTTGCAATCTTTGTATTAGCCGGAGCAATCGTCCAATGGCTGAATTCCTTGCCGGAAGCAGGGTCATTTGCTATGATAATAGGCTGAGTACCCGCCGCATAGCTTCCTGAGCCGCTGCCGTTTCTCACGGTCAAGGTATATAGCTTCGAGGTGGTCTGACCGGGATTATTTCCGCCCGGATTATCTCCGCCAGAACCATTTCCACCCGAGCCATTTCCACCCGAGCCATTTCCGCCAGAACCATTTCCACCCGGATTATCTCCACCAGGATTATCCCCACCCGGATTATTCGACGAACCGTTTTTCTCATACTGGGCATAGGTGTCTAAGTCCTTGGTTATATTTGTAATGGCCGGACGCCAGCCGGTGAATGTGTATCCCTCTCTGGTAGGGCTCTGCGGCGGGAAAGCGTCCTCGCCGTAATTGACTTTCTGTGTATATAAAACCTTATCGTCATGGTCAATAAAACGTACAATCAGCTGCGATTGAGAAGAATCCTTTTTCTCATACTGGGCATAAATAATCGTATCGGCCTGAATATCCTTAACAGACGGCCTCCAGCCTATAAAGGTATACCCCTCTCTCACCGGATCAAAGGGAGGCTCCGCATCCTCGCCCTTTGCTACCAATACGGTCTTTAATACCTTATCGTCATGATCCAAAAATGTTACCTTGAACTTATGGGCATCCGGATCCTCCGCCTCATATTGAGCCGTAATATCCATGTCTCTGTCAATACCGTGATAATCCGGTGACCAACCCGTATGCACATAGCCTTCTCTTCCCTCTACTTCAGGCGGTATCGCATCGTCTCCTGCAAATACAGACTGTGTATCCAAAAGCTTATTCCCGTAATCCCAAAAACGTACGGTATAATAAATTTCAATAGGCTTATTAGTTGTTTTTATACCCTGATTATCCGCATATATCTTTGCGCTGCTGCCGTCCTCACAATTAAAGGTAAGCGCAGAGTCATGATTGGTAAACGCATCATTACCGATATATCCCAAGCTTCCCGGAATCTCTAAATATTGCAGGTTGCTGTCCGCAAACGATGAATCCGCAATCGTGTTCCATGTTTTGGGCAGATATACCGCAAAAAGCTTTTCGGTGTTCGCAAATGCTTTCGCAGGAATTACCTGTACTTCGGATTCCCGCAAATCCACGGAGCTGACGCCCGTACCCATAAACGCTTCCTCGGCAATTTCCTTTACACCCGTAAATTCGGGAGCCGTAACTACGCCGCTCTCTCTTCCCTCCAAATATTCTATTACCTTATATTTATTTCCGTCCGCATCCAGCTGGAATATAATGGAATTGTCGCAAACAAAATTAAGGCTATCCAAGAAGGATACATTTTGCAGCTTTCCGCAACCGGCGAAGGGTCTCACCCCAAATTCTTTCAAAGTGCCGGGAAGGTACACCCTCTCCAGCTTTGCGCATCCCTCAAACGCATGGGCGCCTATTTTTGTTGTTCCGCCCACGAGATTAATCTCGGTAAGATTTGTACAATCCTTAAAGCTCTCGTCTGCGATTTCAATCAGACTGTGCGCCGTAATCGTCTTGTCTACACCGCTCTCGCTGGGATCAAGCTCCTTAGTGGTAAAAAGTCCCTGCTTAATTGACTCGATACCCTCGGGAAGGTCAATATTCAGCGCCGCATCGATAATTTCCCTCTCGTAATCCGTCATGGTAGGTACTTTACTGGGATCCGAATTTTTGTCTACAGCCTCCCTTGCCGCATCAACATAATCCTTTACGGTCTTAGTGGTCATATAAGGATATTTTTTCAAAGCCTCTTCATAGGAAAGAGTCTTAAAACCATTTAATTCCTGATAGGTCAGATAATTAATCAACTCGTTTTTATCCGTATCGGGATTATATTTTACCTGCAGGTTCTGAGGCCAGCTGCCATAGTATGTAATATAGGAACGCACCTGAGAACCCACGTTTATATTGCTGGCGGGATCCATCGCATAGGTAAAGGGCTTACAGTCATAAGAAATAGGACCTACAAATTGAAGCACCGGTTCCTTCGGCAGCGTCTGGTCGGTACAGCTCGAATGATGAACTGCCACGTCCTGTGTCTGGAATGCGTTATCACCGATAGTCGTCACATTTACCGGTTCACTGAAAATAACCGTATTCAAATGATGACATCCTCTAAATGCATTTTTTTCTATCGTTCTAATTGAAGAAGGAATGGTAATCTTCTCTAATGAACAGCTTCCTTGAAAACTTGTTGACCAGATAGAGGTAATCTGGTATGGTCCGATTGTCGGCGGGATCTCCACCTCCGACATACCCGAGGATATATCGCAATAAATCAGCTCATTTGAAGAATTCACCTGATAAACAGCCTTTTTCCCATCTTCACTCTCAATCGTAATTTCATAAATATCCTCGTTGAGATATTTAAACGCTATTGACCTGTCCGTTGAAGTGCGGTGCAGGGGCGAGTTCTTCATTCCCTCAAAATAGAAGGATGACGGCACCGTTTCCTTAAACTCATTAAATTTAAAGCTTCCGTCAACCGACTCAACAAAATTTACCTTACCGCTCTGCGCCGTAATGTGCCCTAAAGAGGTACACCCCTCCCACATACTGATATCAAGATTATCCTCCTCATAGCTTTCGGGCAAAACAACCGCCGTTAAGCTGGAGCAATTTTTAAACACATCATTTCCCAAAGTATTCAGCTGTACATTTTTCCCTTCTCCACACAGCTCTATAGACGTCATTTTGGAGCAGCCCTCAAACGCTGAATCACCGATTTTCGATACCTGTCTGGGCATCTTGAAGGATTGCAGTCCGCGGCAGTTATAAAAGGCATGGTCGCCGATAGTGGTAATCATAGCCGTCAATTCCACGTTTACGTTCTCCAGATTGACACAATTGGCAAAGGCATAATTGCCGATAGTATCCAAACCGTTTTCCAAGGTAATACTGCTTAAGTTGGTACAACCGTTAAATGCATAATTACCGATACCGCTCAAACTGCTTCCCACATAGAGAGTTTCAATGTTTCCTGCCTTCTCACCACGGAAAATACCCTTCTCCGGTGCGTCCACATATCCGGGCGCCACAGTCCATGTACCGGCACTGTCCCCTGTTCCCGCTATCAGAGTCTGGTTTCCGATATATTTTACCTCCGCAGCCTGTATACGCTGTACCAGAGACCCTTCCGTGAGCGAATACTTTGGTACCTCCGCCCCCGATACGGTTGTCGTACCCGACTGATAATAAAATTCGTCAACCTCAAGATTACTCCACTTGGAGTAGTCCGTATAATAGCAAGGCTTATACTGCTTCTCATACACCGGCTTCTGTTCGTAGATAACGTCACCGGTAACAGGATTTCTGGTAGGATTGCCTTCATCATCCAAAACGGGCTTATTCAAGTCGTCTTCCGTTATTACATTGCCAAACTCATCCGTCTTCTCTACGATAACCTCATAAAAAAGAAAATTTCCGCTTTTTCCCACGGCACAATATCCGTAGGTGGTTCCCAGATTCTCTGAATATTTCAGATATGCGTCCACGGTATTCGGTATCGTCAGAACGCCGCCCTCCAGCCTGCCTCCGTCATAGCCCAATATAACCGCTACTTTATTGCTTGCCGCCGCATCGTTAGTGCTTACATATGCAAATTGGAACCTGCCGTCTCCGGTTGTATAAATCGTCTCATCCAAACCTACGATAGGAATTCTGCAGTTTTGAACATCCACCGTAACCTTTAACGGTTTTGCATCCCTTGGCTCATCCGCCCGCAGATTCTCTACCGGAATTGCTGCAACCACTAGCGCAGACGCTAAAAATAGCGCCCCCAATGTCTTGCGCACTGTCCTTTTTAATCTTCTGTTTTTTTTCTTAATAGCCTTGGACATTTTTCTTACTCCTTTGCTGCTACCTTTTTTGCCACTACCACAAACCTGCCGTTCTTTTCCTTGTAATCGCAGGTGGACAATGTCAAAAGCTGATCCCCGTATTGTGCCGTCACGCCTGTATCATACAATGACATTGCCGACATCTCCTGCATATAGGAATCAAATTCTTGTTCACTCAACGCATCTATAAACTGATAATATTTAAAAACTATCTCTTCCTCGCTGTATACCCTTGAACGGAATACATACATTACCTGATACAAACCTTTTTCATAAATGGTATCAAACTGAATATAAGAATGCTTCTTGCCGTAATCCTCGGAGGCATATGAATCAAGCTTCCCAAACATCCTGCCGCTTTTCATGTGATGCCCATAGAGAATATAATTCGTACTGGGCTTTAACACATCGCAGTCCTTATCCATAAATATGGAACCGTTCTTATCATATTCCTGATTCAAATTATGATCCTGATAATATTCATTGTCAGAAGTCTGCATGACAGGGTAATCTATATTTGTATCGTCAATTTTGAGCCATCCGATTAGCTTTTTATTTTTATTTAATAAATTTTTATATTCTTCAAGTACCTCCTTCGGCTCCGGCTCCCCGTCCAAATTCACATGCACCGTCTGCTGCACGTCAGGAGCCGTAGGCTTTATCTGACCGATTACCGTTTTCTCCTTTAGATCGCTCAACTGCTTATAGCTAATCCTCGTCTTATAATCATAATATGAATATAAACAAAAATAACTCAGGCACGCCACTCCAAGTAAGCTGCACAAAACCAGTAATATGCGGCGTCTTTTCTCCCGCTTTCGCAGTTCCTCCAACGCAATGGCGTTCAGCTGTTCTTCCTCTTCTTTCGATTTTCTTTTCGGCGGCGATTTCTTCTGTTTAAATAACGCTTCCCTGCCTGAGCCGGTCCTGCCAGCGCCCTTTTTGCCCATGCCGCTTTTTTTCGGTAAAACCGACATTTCCTCAAGCTCTTCTTGAAAATCCTGCCCCAGCAGCGTATAAAACTGATATTTCCCTTCCTTAACGTCACGCTTTAATTTATCCAGCTGTTCGGCATTACTGCCCAAGGCCTGCCTGCGGAGCCTATCTATTGTTTCTTTATCGCGCAGGGCACGCTTATACTCCGACTCGGAGCGAAACTGCCTGCCCTCGACAACAAATCTGCCTTCTTCCATACCTCTACCTTATATTTCTAATATCACTGCAATATTACTATACCTCTATTTTACTATATGTTGAAATTTATGCAAGACTTTTATCCATATATGGTACTAAAGTACGGTAAAAAAATCTCTGAAATCTTATGGAAACATTGACATGCCGCCATGCATAGAATAAACCATAAATAAAATCTGGAGGCAATAAAGCAATGAGCGATTTAACTGCTACCAACTGCGGCTGCGCTAACAACAACGCATGCTGCAACAACGGATTCTTTGGAGGAAACTGTTCCTGGATTATCCTTTTATTATTATTCTGCGGTGGTAACGGCTTCGGCTGCGGCAATGGCTGCGGCTGCGGCGGCGGTCTCTTCGGAAGAAGCGGCGACGGCTGCGGTAACGACTGCTGCGAATGGTTAATCTGGATTCTTCTTCTTTCCAGCTTCTGTGGCGGTAACGGCTGCGGCTGCAACAACGGCTGCGGTTCTTCCTGCTGCTAATATGTAGGATCCCTTCTATTGAATAGGCTCCCTCGGGAGCCTATTTTTCTACAATCCAGAAAGCATAAGGATTGTACCCGCTACATAGGATAGAATGAATCACCATAAAAACGAGGAGGCAGCTATGGACGAAAAAGAACTTGGCAAGGTTGAAGCTTTTGATACGCTTTTCACCACCAACCGTATGAAAATGCTGAAAATCCTTTTGACCTATTTAGCTCCCTCCAGTCAGAAAAATCTTGCAATCTACATAAAGTTAATGGAATTACAATATACTATTTCGTTTTTTCAAAAATACCCTTTTGCATCTCTTTCCAATCTGCCCCATGAAGACAGCTTTGATACCATGAAGCTCTGTGACGAAATTCTCCCTCTTTGCGCTCCGGCAGAGCAGGAAAAAATAAAGCAAATGCGTGCAATGTACCAAAGCTTTGAAAACATGCAGGAAATGATGCAAATGATTCAGATGATGCAGGAAATGTTCCCCGAGGGCGCTCCCTTCGGCGGAGACGGCGAGGACAACGGCGGTATGGATTTCCTGTCAGGACTTGCCGGTATGGATTTTTCACAGCTCGCAAATCTTTTTCAAAATAAATAATGGCAAACGGATTATACTTTGACCTATATTAAGCGCAAAGCAATAATTAAGCGCTCCGAATGGAGGATTTTATGGACGACAAAAAGAAACCCGCCTGGATGACAGACGAGCTTGTAAAAGATATTCCCGAAAAAAAACTGGAATTTCTAGGACAATTATTCGCCGATGGACACGGTAAAAGTCAAAAGGAAATGATGGCATACCTTATGCCAATGATGAAAAAAGCAAAATCGGAAAAACTTACCTTTACACCACAGGAGATGAACGCTGCAATCGCTGCGATTAAGAAACACAGTACGGAGGAAGAACTGGAACAAATTAACAAGCTTTTAAAGAAACAAGGCCAGTAAATCAAAACGGTTCTTCTGCCAACGACAGGAGAACCGTTTTGACCTTTTAGAGTCATGCTTATGCTTTTACTTTACAACAATATTTACAATTCTTCCCGGAACATAAATTTCCTTTACAATGCTTCCGGTGAGCTTATCCCCCAAGGCTTCCTTGGCCATCTTTATTACATTATCCCTCTGCTCGTCCTTTGCCACCATAACGGTGACGCGCAGCTTACCGTTTACCTGAACGCCTATTTCCACAGTGCTCTCAACAGTCTTCGCCTCGTCATAGGAAGGCCACTGGGTCTGGTATACCCTTCCCTTATAGCCGGCAAGCTGCCAAAGCTCCTCGGTTATATGGGGCGCCACCGGATTTAACAATGTGAGCAAAGTCTTATATTCTCCGTCCGTCACCTCGTTTTTCTTGTAAAAGTCATTAATAAGAGACATCATGGCGGCGATTGCCGTATTGTATTTCAAATTCTCAAAATCGCTGCTCACCTTTTTAATAGTCTGGTGCATTCTGGTCTCTAAATCGTCGCTATAGCCTTCGCCCTTGACAAGAATATCCTGTAGCTTCCAAACTCTCTCCAAAAATCTGCGGCAGCCCTTCACTCCATCCTCACTCCATGCGGCGCTCAAGTCAAAGGCCCCGATAAACATTTCATAGGTCCGCAGGGTGTCCGCACCATAGTCTCTTACAATGTCGTCGGGATTTACCACATTCCCGCGGGATTTAGACATTTTTTCACCGTTAGAGCCCAGTATCATTCCATGACTGGTTCTCTTCTGATAAGGCTCCGGACAGGGAACTGCCTTCTGGTCATAGAGAAATCTGTGCCAGAATCTGGAATACAGCAAATGTAACGTCGTATGCTCCATACCTCCGTTATACCAGTCTACCGGCAGCCAGTATTCCAGCGCTTCCCTGCTTGCAAGCGCTTTGTCGTTAGTAGGATCCGTATATCGTAAAAAATACCACGAAGAACCTGCCCACTGAGGCATGGTATCCGTCTCCCGCTTTGCAGGCCCGCCGCAGCATGGACAAACGGTGTTTACCCAATCGGTCATTGCAGCTAATGGCGACTCTCCGTTGTCGGTAGGCATATAGCTGTCAACCTCGGGCAGCTCCAAGGGTAATTCGCTTTCATCCAACGGCACAAAACCGCATTTTTCACAATGCACAATAGGAATAGGCTCTCCCCAATAACGCTGTCTGGAGAATACCCAATCCCGCAGCTTGAAATTGGTCTTCCTTACGCCGATACCTTTTTCCTCCAAGAATGTGATGATTTTTTCCTTTGCATCTGCCACGGACAATCCGTTCAAAAATTCGGAATTTACCATTGTTCCCGTCGCCACATCAGTATACACGGCCTCTTCCACACTGACAGGGCTTCCTGCAACCACCTCTATAATGGGCATATTAAATTTTTTCGCAAAATCCCAATCTCTCTCGTCATGTGCCGGCACCGCCATAATTGCACCGGTTCCGTAGGTCATGAGTACATAATCCGATATCCATACGGGAATTTCCTTGTTATTTACGGGATTTGTTGCCGTAATACCATCAATCATCACTCCGGTCTTATCCTTTGCTAGCTCCGTACGCTCGAAATCGGATTTCTTTGCCGCCGATTCACGGTAAGAAACTATTTCATCCCAGTTTCTAATTTCGTTCTTATATTTGTCAATCAGAGGATGCTCCGGAGAAACCACCATATAAGTAGCTCCAAACAAGGTATCAGGTCTGGTAGTATAAATGCGCAGCTTCTCTTCCTTTCCCGTCAGCGCAAAGTCAACCTCCGCGCCCTGAGATTTACCGATCCAGTTTTTCTGGGATACCTTTACCCTCTCGATATAATCCACCGTATCCAGCCCTTCAATCAGCTTATCCGCATACTCCGTTATCTTTAACATCCATTGGCTCTTGACCTTACGCACCACCTCGGCGCCGCAGCGCTCACAGACGCCGTTCACTACCTCCTCGTTTGCAAGCCCTACCTTACACGAGGTACACCAATTAATGGGCATCTGCGCCTTATAGGCAAGACCCGCTTTAAAAAGCTTTAAAAAAATCCATTGGGTCCACTTATAATAATCAGGATCTGTAGTGTTGACCTCCCTCTCCCAGTCAAAGGAATATCCCAGAGAATGAAGCTGGCTCTTAAATCTCTCCACATTATTTTTGGTAACAATCTTAGGATGAATGTGATTTTTGATGGCGTAATTCTCGGTGGGCAGTCCAAACGCGTCCCAGCCCATGGGATACAACACATTATAGCCCTGCATCCTTCTCTTACGTGCAACAATGTCAAGCGCCGTATAGGGTCTCGGATGTCCTACATGAAGCCCCTGCCCCGAAGGATAAGGGAACTCCACCAACGCATAATATTTTGGCTTGGAATAATCGTCAGAGGTTCTAAACGCCTTCTCCTCATCCCATATACCCTGCCATTTTTGTTCCACCTCATGGTGGTTGTACGGTATTACCATGATTTTTTCCTCCATAAAAAATAATGAATGTTCCCGTTTTACGAACAATTCTAATGTTAAAAAAGCCCTTTCGTATTTAGAGACGAAAGGGCTTCATTCCGTGGTACCACTCTAATTCACGATACAAAAACTTATTGTATCCGTGCACTTTTGCGTTATCTGTAACGGGATATCCCGCCCTGCATTACACACGCCGACACCTGCGCTTCCTGCGGGGAACTCCGAGGCGAGTTGGGAGCCGTTCACTGCCGGCTCGCACCCGCCGCCGGCTCTCTGAAAGCTAATTGCCCTTACTATTCCTCTTCACAGTATTTGTTTCTTATAAATCTTTGCTTATTTTAACTTGTTTTATTCATGCTGTCAAGCTACAATTCGTCTTGAGCTCACTCGTCCTTTTGATTTTCGGCAACCTTGGCCGCCCTTGCCGCCACTTCCTTCTCCTGCACATCTGAGGGAGCCTGCTCGTAGCGCACAAATTCATAGGAGTATTCTCCTCGCCCGCCCGTCATGGAGCGAAGATCCGTACAGTAACCAAACAAGCTGCTCATAGGTATATCCGCTTCGATAATCTGCTTGCCTCCCGCCACAGGATTCATTCCCAGCACGCGTCCTCTCCTCTTATTCAAATCTCCCATAATATCTCCCGTGTAAGCGTCGGGAACCGTTACCTTCAAAGCGGCGATAGGCTCCAACAGCACGGGATGCGCCTCCATAAAGCCTTTTTTGAACGCCTGTATGGTCGCCATTTTGAAAGCCATCTCCGACGAGTCAACGGGATGATAAGAGCCGTCATACAGCACGGCCTTTACACCGACCACGGGATAAGCCGCCATAGGACCCTTTAACACAGATTCCTGTAATCCCTTTTCCACAGCGGGGAAGAAGTTCTTAGGCACGGCGCCTCCCACCACCTCCTGCTCAAATACATAAGGAGTTTCCAAATCTCCGGCCGGCAAAAAACGCATTTTTACATGTCCATACTGTCCATGACCGCCGGACTGCTTCTTGTACTTATATTCCACGTCCGAATTCTTCTTAATAGTCTCCCTGTATGCAACCTTAGGCCGTGCAAGCTCAACCTCGACCTTATACTCGTTCAGCAGCCTGTTCACGATAATCTCCAAATGCTGATCTCCCATACCGTAAAGAAGCATCTGCCTGTTTTCGGAATCGTTCACCACCTTAAGTGTCAGATCCTCATGAGTCATCTTCTGCAACGCCTGAGAAATCTTATCTATATCCGCTTTGTTCTTAGGCTTATAACGCATATAGGTATATGGAGTAGAAATCTCGAATTTGCCGAACTTGATGGGAGTGGCCTTGGTGGCAAGACTGTTGCCTGTCCTTGCGGCGGTAAGCTTTGCCAGTGCGCCGATATCGCCCGCATGCAGCTCGCTTACCTCCAGCGGTTTATTTCCCTGCATCACATAGAGCTTCCCCACCTTCTCCTCAATATCGCGGTCTATATTATAAATCATATCATCCGTCTTAAGCACTCCGGAATTCACCTTAATAAGCGAATATTTACCAATAAAGGGATCCACAATTGTCTTCCATATGTACGCCGATTTAGCCTTGGAAAAATCATAATCTGCATGATATATCTCGTTAGTTTTCAGATTAATTCCCGCCACCTGTCTGTTCTCTGGGCTGGGCATATATTTTACGATATCGTCAAGAAGCGTATAAATCCCTTGACATAATACGTTAGAACCCATGGTCATGGGCACAATGCTGCCATCGCAAACATTCGTGCGCAGCGCCGCACGAATCTCCGCCTCGGAAAAGGTCTCGCCGCCGAAATATCTCTCCATAAATTCTTCACTGGTCTCCGCTACCGCTTCCATCAGGGTATCCCGGCAGATTTGCAGGTTTGCCTCACTGTACTGGGGCACGTCGCAGGGAACTACATCCTTGCCCTGCCAACGGTTACCGCTCTCGGTAATCACATTGATATAGCCTACGAATTTCTCGTTTTCGCGAATCGGCAGATGGAAGGGCGCCATTTTCTTTCCGAAAAGCGCTGTCATATCCTCCACAACCTGACGGAAGGAAGCGTTGTCCACATCCATATTTGACACATAGATAAATCTAGGCAGCTTATATTTCTCACATATCTCCCATGCTTTTATAGTTCCTACTTCTATGCCCGCCTTACCGTTTACCACGATAATTGCCGCTCCCGCCGCGCTGACAGCCTCCTCTGCCTCGCCTACAAAATCAAAATAACCCGGGGTATCTATCACATTTATTTTCATATCCTCCCACTCAATCGGAATCACGGAGGTACTGATCGAAAACTGTCTCTTCTGTTCTTCTTTACCATAATCACTCAATGTATTACCATCGGATACCTTACCCATTCTGGACGTAATACCGGATAAATACGCCATTGCCTCCACCAGACTGGTCTTTCCACTACCGCCGTGCCCTAACAATACCACGTTGCGTATCTTGTCAGTTGTATAAACTTTCATATGCCTCTCCTCCAATTTAGCCGTTTTTGGGTTTTCTGACAAATTTAATTTAGTATCTTCAGTTCCCATACGGTTATTTTACTAAATATTCATTATTATTACAAGTAATTGTTAGTATTTTTGCACATTTATTTACAAAGCTGTTGACTTTCACACGTTGAATTGATATAGTGAAAGTCATATTATACTTTATAGATTTGTGCGCTACGGCGCACATGGAATCAGAAGTTGAAACAGGGGCTTTTGTTTCAACATTTATACTTTATAGATTCGTGCGCTACGGCGCACATGGAATCAGAAGTTGAAACAGGGGCTTTTGTTTCAACA
>CAMNSZ010000003.1 GCA_946557105.1 uncultured Lachnospiraceae bacterium
ACGGTTGATTTTTTCGACCTGACCGGGGGAAGTCATAACCGGGAGATTTACGGAGTATTTTATCCCTGCCGTCTCCATGGAACGGCGCAGCGCGTCAAGGCTGCCGTCCGAAAAGGCTCTTGTACGGCTGGCAAGGCTCAGCTTGTGTATTACATTTACGCTTATTGCGTCGGGAAAAGTATGAGTGTGAAAATCAATTATCATATGGGCCTCCGTAAACCGTTTTGCTTTTTCTTATCATAGATTAAAAGAGAAAAATTGTCAATGCGACCAGACGGTAAGAGCTTAAGGGAAAGGAAAGGCGAGAACAAAAGGTAACGTAAATATGAATTTGCGGTGATTTAATCTATATATAATTTGTTGTATTATAATGCTATAGTTTTTAAGAATTTTGTCGGTTTTAGATGATTTTAATTGATTTTAGATGATTTTTGACGATAAAAAAGAAACGGTCGAGGTTTTCTAAGCTTAAAATTTTAAGGAGGGGGAATGACATTGTGATAAATACTATAGAAGTACGAGATAAACTGTTTGAAATACTAAATGATATGGGTATTATATGTGATACCGAAAAAGTTGAAGAAGACGTTGATTTACGTGAATATATTGAAGATTCCATTGTCTTTATCGGATTTATAGCAGAAATAGAAGCTAAATTTAATTTTGAATTAGATGACAGCGTTCTGTTGTACGATAATTTACAGTCGTTGAATGGATTTGTAAAAATGCTGGAAGGGTATATTAACGACAATGAAGCACGAGCTGCGGATCATTAACCTGTTTTAGGAACAAAAGCTGATGATATGATATATTTATGAATATTTAAAATCACTAGAAAGGAGGTGGGAAAAATGAAATTACAGAAAAAGAATACAGTTGCTCAGAACAGTGAGAACGTAGTTCTGTATGGCGGTGAGTATGGTAATAGCTCTTGCACCAATTATACTACATACTGCTAATCGTTATGTTTGAGTAACAAAGTTGTGTCCGAAGGTGTTATGTGTATCGACATCTTCGGACATTTTCAGAAAAGGGCTAAATAATGGTAAACAAAGATGATTTGAAATGCTATTTGAAAACAGGGAGTCTGATTTTTCCTAGGGTTGTACAGGTGGAGATTACAAACAGATGTCCGTTTAGGTGTCCGCAGTGCTATAAAAAGCAATTGTCGGTGGAAGATATGCCGATAGATAAATTAATAAGTGTCATAGAAGAGTGTTCGGAGCAGGGAACGGAGCTTTTTATTCTTAATGGGGGAGAACCCTTAATTTATCCTCATATTATATCTATCATAAAATATCTTACCGAGCGCAAAATTCAATTTAACTGTTTTAGCAGCGGATACGGTCTGACAGATGAAATCATTCAATATGTTAAAATGGGGTGTATGAATTTATTTATATCTTTGAATGGTTCTACAGAAGAAGTAAATAAATTATCCAGAGAGGGTTATTCTTATGCAGTGGATGCAATAAAGCGGCTGGATGCGCAGGGAGCCCCCTTTAAAATCAATTGGGTTGCACGCCACGATAATGTATATGATTTTCCGGCAGTAGTGGAGCTCGCTTTGGAAAATCATGCAAGGGCGGTGTCTGTTATTGGGAATAAGCTAATCAATAACAGCTATGTTGACTCGCCCATGGAAGCGGAAGACTATAAATATTTAGCTGATTATATAAACACATTTCCGTTTTACGACAAAATAGGCATAACGGTAGAACAGTGCTTTCCTCAATTGTCAGCATTGCTTCCAACCTTACCTAAAACGCCGTTAAGCGGGTGTCTTGCCGGTGTTTTCAGCTGTAATGTGACTGTGGACGGACAGTATATGCCATGCACGCAGCTGCATTATAAGGAACAATTTGGCAGCGTTAAAGAATATTGGGTAAATTCAGAGATCTTAAAAGGGCTGCGAAAAATCAAGAAAGAAAATTTAAAATATTGTCAGGAGTGTCAGGAAAAATATTGTAGGATTTGTCGCGCCGTATCTAAAGAATGCCATGATGATTTTTCCGTCGGATATGAAATGTGTCCGATTCGACAGTGAGTCAAAATAATGAATAAGAGTAAATAAATATATGTTTCGGCATGGGGAGGAAAAATGGAAGGTACACAAAGACAAAGCGTTAAGATTGCTATTTTAGATTCGGGGCTGAAAACATGTCATCCGGCTATATCGGGTAAACAATTTGAATTGGTGCGGATTTGGGAAAACGGAACAATTTCCAATGAAGAAAAGGATGGTGAAGATATTTTTGGCCATGGTACCGCTATATATAATATTTACCGCTCCAGACTGCCTGAAGCTTATATAACCTGTTATAAAATCCAAGACGGATTTGAGGAGGCCGACGAAAATTGTCTGATTGCCGCGCTGGAGAAAATATTAGAGGAGCAGGATTATGATCTTATAAATATCAGTTTAGGCACGACATGTTTTAGCAGCAGGCTTTATGATTTGTGCGAGCAAATCAGCCGTAAGGGTTCGGTGCTTGTAGCGGCCTTTGATAATGACGGGGCGATTTCCTATCCGGCCGCCTACCCGTTTGTAATCGGTGTGGATAGCAGTGATAATTGTAATAACAGAAACCAGATAGAATATGTTCACAGCAATCTTGTCAATATCAGGGCGAACGGAAAGTATCAAAGACTGGCATGGGTGAATCCCGACTATATTCTGTTGGGAGGAAGCAGCTTTGCCTGTGCCCATGTAGGGGTAATAATAGCCGATTTCATACAAAAGGGAGTAGCCGGCTATGAAAATATGCTTTCTGCGCTAAGGAAGGCGGCCGTTAGGGAAATTGGGTTTGTGAACAGAAGCGGCAGCAAAAGAAAAACATTATTCCCCATACAAAAAGCCGCAATAGTTCCCTTTAATAAGGAAATACACAGTATTGTCAGATATAGCGATTTGCTGGGGTTTGAAATTGAAGGGATTTATGATTACAAATATTCTCCTCATATCGGCGCGACGCCCGATCATTTACTGCATACGGACAGCCTGTCCTTTAATCGGAAGATTCAGAATATAGACCATATAGAATGGGATAATTTTGATACGCTGATTGTGGGACATTTAGAGCATTACGGGAAGCTGACAAATCGGGAATCGGCGCATACGGAATTGATTAACAAGGCTTTGAATCATCATAAGAAGGTTTTTTCTTTTGATGTAAACAAGGAATTTGAAGATAATGATAATGTTTATTATCCTCTTATTGACCAAAGGCATCTTCAGGATAATTGCTTCGGAAAGCTTTATAAGTTAAATAAGCCGATTATCGGGGTATTCGGCACAAGCTCCAAGCAGGGAAAGTATACGCTGCAGCTGGCAATGAGGAGACAGCTGTTAAAAATGGGCTGGCATTTAGGACAGATTGGAACGGAGCCCACAGGGGAATTGTTTGGTATGGATTGTTCTTTTCCCATGGGATATAACTCCAGTGTTAATTTAACGGGAGGCGAGAGCATTGTATATATAAATAATGCCTTGGCGGATTTGTGCAAGAAAGATGTGGATTTGATAATGATTGGCTCGCAGTCCAACACAGTTCCCTATAGCTATGCAAATCTGGCTTATTATCCGCTTACTCAAATTAATTTACTTATGGCGGCGCAGCCGGATGTTGTGGTGTTGTGCGTGAATCCTTTTGATGATGATAACTATATTGAAAGGACAAAAAATACGATGGAGAGTCTGGCCGGCACAAAGGTTATAGCGTTGGTCGTTTTCCCGATGAAGCTAAGAGATAACTTTGGCAGCATATATTCGTCTAAAGTACCTCTGACCAAGGAGGAATGCGAGGCGGTTACAGAGAGGCTGCAAAAGCGTCACGGGGTGAAAACGTTTGTGTTAAATGAAAATATAGCCGCCAAGCTGTGTGAAACTATAATAAGTTATTTGTCGGAGTGAAAATAGGGGAACGGTAATGCATGATTTTGAAAAGATAGCCCAGTATAAGGAGCTATATGTGAAGCTGTTAAGAAAACACTCTGTGTATTCTAAGAAATCCTCATGCTGGGAAAAAGATATGGGAAAATACAATCCTGTCGTTAATGCGGAATTTAAGAAATATTTTCCGGCGGAAAGATTTATGGGAATAAAGGATGAATCGGAAAGAATGAAAAGGGCTTTGCGCTGGGTAAATGAAACCCTGATGTTTTCCAGACAAGAGGAGTGCCCATATCCCTTAAGCGCCGAAAGGATACTTGCCCATGTGAAAAAAAACAAAGTGACGGTTAATTGCCTTTCTCACGCAATGGTGTTAAACGAGTGCCTGCATCAGTTAGGAATTATCAGTCGTATGATTTTCTGTATGCCCATAGATATTACCCCTGTTGAAAACCATGTTGTGGTGCATGCCTATAGCGAGAAATATTCCAAATGGGTAATGCTGGACCCCAGCTGGAATTGCTATTATTGCGACCAATCGGGAAAAATCTTGTCGTTGCCGGAAATACGAAGCGCTATTGTTGCGGATTTACCGTTTTCCATACAATATAATCACAGAATGATGGCGGGAGTGAAGGAATCCTCCTATAAACAGTATTTTGCTTGGGAGAATCTTTATTCGTATTTGAGTAAAAATCTTTTTCGATTTTTTTATATAGGAGATTTTAACGCTGAAGGAACAGTGCGGTATGAACTGCTTCCGTCTACAATTTTGGAAGAGGAATTTGAGTTGGTCGAGGAGGAAGGCGGTCATATGGATATACATAGGTTTGTGACAAATGACGAAGAGTTCTGGCAGGTTCCGGCGGCAGCTTTATAGTGCAGTGATAAGTAGGAGGTAAGAGAATGAAGGCGTCTATGTGTAATTTTGTCCATGAAAGCGAAAATGGAGATTTGTATTTGTATAACTCTCTTCAAGGTACCAAAAGTCTGATTTTTGTCAATTCCCGTAAGGCGTCAAAAATCCGGGAAATGCTGTCGTTAGAATATTCGGAGGAAGAGGACGAGGATTATAAGCGTCTTGTAAAAAACGGATATCTCATAGAGGATGACGCGGATGAGCAACAGGCAAGGGAATATAAATTTTTAAAGGTGGTAAGTGAGCCGCGTTTAAATATTACTATTTTGCCTACCGAGAAATGTAACTTTAAATGTGTTTATTGTTATGAAACCTTTGAAAAGCCCGGTATGTCCATCGAAACACAGGAAAGCCTTATCAGCTTTGTGAAAAAAAATATTAACAAATACACGGGTCTTTCGGTGCATTGGTTTGGCGGAGAACCGTTAATAGCCATGGATGTCATTGAAAATCTGTCTAAAGAGTTTATTAGTATATGTAAGAGCGTAAAAAAGACATATATGGCGGGTATGACAACCAACGGATATCTTCTTGACCCGGAGATGTTGGACAAGCTGTTAAAATATCATGTGTACAAATATCAGATAACAATCGACGGTGTCGAAAAAACCCATGATTTCCAGAGACCCTTAATGGACGGTACGCCGACGTTTAAAAGAATCGTAGATAATCTGGTAAATATTCGTTTACATGCCAAAAGCAAGTTATTTAACATTGCTATAAGGGCAAATCTTTCAAAAAGCATATATGAAAGCTTTGACGAGTATATAGAGGCGCTACATCATATATGCGGACAGGATTCAAGATTTTCAATTTATATGCATCAGGTTTCCGACTGGGGAGGAGAGAGAGTCACCCGGATAAAGGAGGAGCTGATTGTTCAGGATATGTATGTGGGAGCTCTTGAAAAGTTAAAAAAATCTCCGTTTAAATTTAATTACTATGTACATCTGGGAAAGCTGGATTCCGAATCCTGCGTTTGTTATGCGAACAAATTAAATTATTTCATTATAGGCTCGGACGGAACTCTCTATAAATGCACCGGTAATTTTGTAGAGGATTGCAATAAAATCGGAAAACTGGAAAGCAACGGTCAGATAAGTATGGACAAAAATAAGGAAGCTTCATGGGTTTGTAATGTAAAACGCGTTATGGATAAGTGTAAAACATGTTATTTTAGCGGGAACTGTCTCTTTAGCATCTGTCCTGCCGTACAGGTCAGAAAATTAGATAGCTCGATATGCTCCTTTGAGCAGCAGTATTTAGAGCATTTTTTGGAGCTGTTTAGTAAAGATGTTTATCAGATTATTGAATAGGGTGTAAGAATTATCGACATAGAGGGTTTACAAACGGGAGATAAAGGGTATGAAAAAAATATTAGAAATACAGGAACCCATTATAACCACCTTTACGCATCATGCACATTTACTGACCATTTTAGGAACAGAGCCTAACGCAAGGGGGTGGGTCTTCAGCAATTATATTCAAATTTATATAGACAATAATTTGAGAAAAAACAGTTGGGGAGATTTCTATTTTCCAATGCCATATGAGATTAAGTCGTTAGAATTATGCAAATGGATTCTGACACAAAAATGTCATGAGAATTTAGTGGATAAAAGATATTCCGATATAGTTGATTATATCAAGGATGTGTTGGAGAATGATTTCTTTGTCCATATGATGATTAACCATAAATATTTAGCGAACAGCTCTATTGACAGGACTCATGATATTCTGGTTTTCGGGTATGATCAGGCAAAGCAGGAGCTGCATTGCGCGGACTTTGCCTCCAGAGCCGGTAAATATATTTTTTTTAAATGCTCCTTTGACGAGTTTCGGGAAGCGTACAGAGACGAGGATGTAAAGAAGGGTTTCACGTATTTAAACCATTTTATATATTCTTATAAAGTAAATAAAGAATGTGATTATGGGTACAATGTGCATAACATAATATTTTGGTTGAAGCAATATGTCAATAGTGAGGCTCCCGAATATTGGGAGGGATACAATTACAGTGGAAGAGTGCTTGTTACTTGGGGAATGGATTATTATGAGGTTTTGTGCAGAAATCTTTTAACCATAGGCGACGAGCAGATTGACTTAAAATTTTACTATTTGCTGAAGGACCATAAAAAAATGATGCTGGAAAGACTGAAATTTTTAGAAAATGACAGCTTATGTCTCAAAGAATATATAGAAGCGTATGAAGAGATATACAAGGATATATCTATTGTCGTTAATATGGCTGTTAAACATAATGTAGTGAATCCAAAGGGGATTACAGACAGGATGATTGACAGAATAAAGAATATTAAAGCGGCGGAATATAGGGTTTTGTGTAAACTAATTGATGTGTTGGAGGGCGTGGGAGGATAAAATTACCGATTGCCATGAAAAAACAGTAAAGAACAAAACGGTTTAAAAGTGGGTAGAGGATTATGGTTTATTTAGAGATACGAGAGAGAATAGGAAATCAATTATTTCAATACGCGTTTGCAAGGAAAATGGCTATTAAATTTCGTGATGAATTAGCTATTAATTTTGACCAAGTAATAGGAAGAAATTTGGCGGATCAAGGCTGGGTCAATAAACTGGAGGACTATGCGCTTTATCCGTATAAGGATTATCAGCTAAGTCAATATGCGCTTTATCAAAAAGCAATTATAAGATTTCTAAAGCGTAAATTGTCTAAAATGAATGATATCGATATAAACAAATATTTACTGCGTATTGAAAACATGCTGAACAGGCTTGGAATTTTTTATTTATTTGACGGATTCTATGATTTTAAGGAGCCCTTCGGATTTGTAAAGGATAAAATTCTGATAGGATATTTTGAATCCTCTAAATATTTTTCCGACGTCGATTCTGTCATCCGGCAGGAATTGGTACCTAAGCACAGCAGAGTGGAGGAAAACGCCAGACTATATGATTTAATGGACAATACAGAGTCTGTGTGTGTGTCAATAAGAAGAGGGGATTTCTTGAGTGAAAGAGAAATCAATAATATATACATATGCGACGAAAAATATTTTTATGATGCGATAGAAAAAATACAGCAAATGTTAAAGGACATAGTATTTTTTATTTTTTCGGATGATATAGAATGGGTAAAAGAAAATATGCATTTTCCGGGAACGGTTTATTATGAGACGGGTAAGGATCCCACGTGGGAAAAGCTTAGGATGATGAGTCATTGCAAACACTTTATTATATCTAACAGCACCTTCAGCTGGTGGGCGCAGCACTTATCCCCAAATTCCAACAAGATAGTGATTGCACCGGAAATTTGGCGAAAAGACGGAAGAACGGTAGATATATACGAAGACGACTGGATACGAATTAACGTGGACAGAGGGAGCGGCAATAAAGATACATAAGGATTTAAAGGCGGCAGAGTGTATTTGTCTGTCATGAAAAATATTAAGAAGGAGATAAAAAATGAATAGTAAAGTACCGTCATTATGTGGAGTATATAAGGAATATTTTCCTATAGGAACAATAGTGAATGATGAACTGGTAAGCAAGGACAGCGAGTTAATCACGAAACATTTCAATAGTATAACGCCTGAAAATGAGTTAAAGCTAAATAAAATACATCCGGATAAGGATACTTTTATTTTTGAAGAAGCCGATAAATTGGTGGATTTCGGAAGAAGAAATAATATGCTGGTAAGAGGGCATGTTTTGGTTTGGCACGATCATTCTCCGGAATGGTTCTTTACGAATGATAAGGGAGAAAAGGTATCAAGAGAAATTGTTTTGGGCAGATTGCAGGAATATATTAATTTGGTGGTTAAGCATTTTGGAAATAATATTTATTGCTGGGATGTGGTGAATGAAGCAATAGCTGATGATAATACGTTTTACAGACCGTCAAAGTGGCTGGAAACCATCGGAGAAGAATTTATAGAGAAGGCGTTTATTTTTGCCCATGAGGCAAATCCCGATATAAAGCTTTATTACAATGATTATAATGCGGAGATGGGGGAAAAGGGCGATAAAGTATATTCTTTAATAAAGGGGCTGCTTAGCCGTGACGTACCTGTCCATGGAGTAGGGATACAGGGACATTACGACATAGTTTTTCATAAACCCGAAGCATTAAAATCAATGATAGAGAGGTATGCGGATTTAGGAATAAAGCTGCAGATAACAGAGATGGATGTATCTGTGTTCGGTTTTGACGACAGAAACAATACCTTGCAGCGTCCCACCACAGAGCTGTTAGAGAGGCAGGCAGAATTTTATGAAAAAGCTTTTGAAATCTTTAGGGAATACAAAAGTGTGATTGAAGGGGTAACTATATGGGGTGTCACGGACAGATACACGTGGAAGGATGATTTCCCTGTAAACGGCAGAAAGGACTGGCCATTGCTTTTTGATGAAAGCGGGGAGCCAAAAGCGGCCTTTAATTCCATTGTTTCGTTTTAATGTGTTAAATGTATTAAATATTATCTGATAAATTAGTTTCCTGCTACGGCGGCAGTCTGCCGGACCATTGACTTTTGACGTTGAATGTGGTATTTTATGATAAGTGCTTTAGCAAGTAAAAACGCTAAAGCGTCAAAATTTAACGTAATGAAGCGAAGCATCGGAAAAGGAGCATAAAATGCCGGTTACAGATTTGTTGGAGCGTAATCATAAGCTTTACGGGGAGGAAGTCGCATTGGTGGAATTGAATCCCACCATGCAGGATACAAGGAAAAGCACATGGAAGGAATATGATTTGGTACAGGCTACCTCCAATATTCCTTATAGAAGAGAGATAACATGGAGTATATTTGACGAAAAGGCTAATCGTGTGGCCAATATGCTGTTATCCCGGGGGATTCAGAAGGGAGACAGGGTTGCGATACTGATGTTCAATTGTCTGGAATGGCTGCCTATATATTTCGGTATTTTGAAAACGGGAGCCATTGCGGTACCCTTTAATTTTAGGTTTGCCTCTGACGAGATTCAGTATTGCGCGGATTTGGCGGAGGTTCATGTGCTGTTTTTCGGACCGGAATTTATAGGGAGGCTTGAGTCTATAGAGGAGCGGTTGAGCAAGGGGCGTTTGTTGATTTATGTGGGCGACGGCTGCCCTACCTTTGCGGAGAGCTATAGGGAATTGGTGGCGGACTGTTCCAGTCAGGCGCCCTTGGTGCGTCTGGAGGATGAGGATGATGCCGCAATTTATTTTTCCTCGGGAACTACAGGCTTCCCAAAGGCTATTTTACATAATCACGAGAGTCTGATGCAGGCGGCGCAGATGGAGCAGAAGCATCATTTGACGGATAGAGACGACGTCTTTTTATGTATTCCCCCGCTCTATCACACGGGGGCAAAATTTCATTGGATGGGAAGCCTTTGCGCGGGAAGCAAGGCGGTTCTGTTAAAGGGAACAAGTCCGGAGATTATATTGGATACGGTTTCCAAAGAGCATTGCACCATTGTGTGGCTTTTGGTTCCCTGGGCGCAGGATATTCTGGATGCGCTGGACAGGGGAGATTTGAAGCTTGAGGACTATGAGTTAGAGCAATGGCGGCTAATGCATATCGGAGCCCAGCCGGTTCCTCCTTCCCTGATTAAGCATTGGAGGGAATATTTTCCTCATCATTTGTACGATACCAATTATGGATTGTCCGAATCCACGGGTCCGGGCTGCGTGCATCTGGGTGTTGAGAATATTCACAAGGTGGGGGCAATCGGAGTTCCCGGCTATCGTTGGAAGTGCAAAATTGTGGACGAGGGCGGCGCAGAAGTGGAAAAAGGCGAGGTTGGCGAGCTGTGCGTGAAGGGTCCGGGCGTAATGAGCTGTTATTACAACGACCCCAAGGCTACGGCAGAGACAATAAAGGACGGCTGGCTTTATACGGGAGACATGGCAATGCAGGACGAGGACGGCTTCTATTTTCTGGTTGACCGCAAAAAAGACGTTATCGTCAGCGGCGGAGAGAATATATATCCCGTGCAGATTGAGAATTTTTTAAGCGCCTTTGACAAGGTAAAGGACGTGGCTGTCATCGGATTGCCGGATAAGCGTCTGGGTGAAATTACAGGAGCCATTATTTCCATAAAAGAAGGAATGACCTGTACGGAGGAGGAGATTGAGGAATTCTGTAAGGAGCTTCCCCGTTACAAACGGCCCAAGCGCATTATTTTTGCGGAGGTTCCCAGAAATGCCACGGGCAAGATTGAAAAGCCTGCGCTGCGGAAGCTTTACGGCGCGGAGCAGCTGGTGGCGCAGCAGATTGAAGGCTGATTAAGATATCCCTTTGGGGAGTCCTGTTTTGGGCTCCCTTGTTTTTATGAAATTTTTCCCGTTTTTATTTAAAGAAGGAATAGGAGCGGTTTCTCTATTATAAAATTATAAAGAAAAGCCGGGAGAAGGGAGTAAGCCTATGAAAAAGAAAAGGGCGGCCAAAGAAGGTTAAACCTATTTAAAAAGCAGGCTCAGGTTCGGGTAGAGGTTTCGATACTGAAGTTTGAAAGTGATTGTAGTGTTGAAAGAAGCAAGGAGGCCGCCGGTGAAACGGGGCTGCCTGTTTTGACGGGAACGGTTGTGAGAGTGGAAAACAAATTATAATATCAACGGGTGGAGAAGGACGCTTAAAAGACAGATTTGGAAAAAGCTATAAATTTTTGGTATAAAATCATTTCTATGTGCAATAATATCATCATATTGTTCCGCAAATGCTTGGATTTACGGGAAGTGAAACGGCGTTGGCGGAATGCATGTTGACTTTGGAAAGAAAATTCAGGGCGGGTGAAGGCGCGCCGATGGGAGCAATATATGAAGCTATCGTTCCGATGGTACGGGGAAGAGGATAAGGTAAGCCTTAAAAATATAGCGCAGATACCGGGTATGCATTCCATAGTTACGGCTGTGTATAACGTGAAGGCAGGCGAGGTCTGGAGCAGAGAGAGCATCGCGGGATTAAAGAGGCAGGTGGAGCAGGCAGGTCTGCATTTTGAGGTAATCGAAAGTATTCCCGTGCATGAGGATATTAAGCTGGGGAAGGAATCGCGAGACCGTTATATTGCCAATTATTGCGAAAATATCAGAAGAGTGGCGGAGGCGGGTGTCAGATGTATCTGTTACAACTTTATGCCCGTGTTTGATTGGACGAGAACCCAGACTGACCATGTGCTTCCGGACGGCTCCACAACTCTTGCATATTATCAGGAGCAGGTGGAGAAGGTAAATCCCTTGGAGAGCGGAAATGATCTGACGCTCCCAGGATGGGATGCAAGCTACTCAAGAGAGGAGCTTAAGAATGTTGTGGAGTTGTATCAGAGTATGACGGAGGAGAAGCTTTGGGATAATCTGAAATATTTTTTGGAGAGAATCATTCCTGCCGCTGTAGAATATAATGTAAATATGGCAATACATGAGGATGATCCCTGCTGGAGTATTTTCGGTCTACCAAGAATTATTACGGACGAGGGGAATCTTGACCGTTTCTTAAAGCTGGTGGATGTGCCAAATAACGGTATTACTCTTTGTACAGGTTCTCTTGGCTGCTCCTGTAAAAATAATGTGGAAAGAATGGCGGCAAAGTATGCGGCAATGGGCAGAATCCATTTTGCGCATATGAGAAATGTGGCGGTTCTGCCAAACGGCTTTGAGGAGAGAGCGCATCTGTCCTCCTGCGGCAGCCTTGATATGTATGCAATTATGAAGGCGCTTTATGACAACGGATTTCAGGGATATATCCGTCCGGACCATGGCAGGATGATTTGGGGGGAGACCGGAAGAGCAGGCTACGGGCTGTATGACAGAGCGCTGGGCGCCACTTATTTAAACGGGCTTTGGGAGGCAATAATGAAAAGCTCTTGACATTGGAAAATAAAGCCATTATACTGTATTTCATTGGAAATAGTCCTCGATAGCTCAATGGTAGAGCACGCGGCTGTTAACCGCGGGGTTGTAGGTTCGAGCCCTACTCGGGGAGCGCAGGGGAGTCGGAGGACTCCTCTTTTTTATATATGGAATTTTGTTGTAGAGCTTTTTACATAGAAATAAAGAGCGTGGGCTGCCATAAAGAGGCAGGCGGCGGAAAGGTGTGGTATGTATAATGGGAATATTGTCAGAGTTAAAGCCCCAAAGGGTTTTTTACTATTTTGAAGAAATTACAAGGATTCCCCATGGTTCCGGGAATGTGGAGCAAATCAGCAATTATCTGGTAAACTTTGCCGGAGAGCACAAGTTATTTTGTGTACAGGACGCGCTAAAAAATGTAATAATCATAAAAGAGGCTTCTGCGGGCTATGAGAAGGAGCCGCCCATAATTTTACAAGGTCATATGGATATGGTTGCGGTGAAAAGGCCGGACTGTCCTATTGATATGGCGAGAGAAGGACTGAATGTCTGCGTCAGAGGCGACAAGGTTTGCGCAGAGGGCACCAGTCTCGGGGGAGACGACGGCATTGCGGTGGCATATGCCCTTGCGCTTTTGGAAGCGGACACCGTAAGGCATCCCCGGCTTGAGGTAGTGATAACAGTAGACGAAGAGGTGGGCATGGACGGGGCGAGAGGAATTGATTTGTCCGTGCTGACCGGAAGGCGTATGATAAATCTGGATTCCGAGGACGAGGGGATTTTCCTAACCGGCTGTGCGGGAGGGGCAAGGCAAAAATGCAGTCTTGCACTGACGCAACAAGAGCGGGAAGGAGCGGCCCTTGAGATTACAATAGGCGGTCTGCTGGGAGGTCATTCGGGAGGAGAAATTCATAAGGAAAGAGGTAATGCAATCAGTCTGTTGGGAAGGGTGCTGCGCCGTCTGACGGGAGAGCTTTCTGTAAGCCTTGCCGCTGCCTCGGGCGGATTGGCGGATAATGCCATTCCCAGAGAAAGCAGGGCCGTAGTGGTAATAGAGGATAAGGATAAGAACCGATTAAACAGGCTTTTGAAGAGTGTGGAGACGGAGCTTGCCGAAGAGCTTTCGGGGAGAGACCCTGAGGTTTATATACAGGTAAGGGAAACTGGAAGGGGAAGCTATCACTGCGCCACGGCGGACGATACGAAGAAGGCGGCCGATTTTTTGCTGGCGCTTCCAAACGGTGTGCAGGGGATGAGCCCGGATATCGAAGGATTGGTGGAAACCTCACTGAATTTGGGAATTCTGACATATGAGGAAGGGCTGTTGAATGTAGAAATATCCTTGCGAAGCAGTGTGGAAAGCGCAAAGCGCGCTTTGGCGGATAAGGTGGAGGCGGTAACAAGGCTGGCAGGAGCAAGGTGCGTACTGTCGGGGGAATACCCGGGCTGGAAATATCGGGAGCATTCGCCTCTGCGGGAAAAGATGAGGGCGGTATATGAGGAAATGTACGGCGTAAAGCCCCGTATAGAGGCCATTCATGCAGGTCTGGAGTGCGGTATTCTGGCAAATAAGCTGGAGGATTTGGACTGCGTTTCCATAGGACCGCAGATAAGCGATATTCATACTACTGAAGAAGCTTTAAGCATTTCTTCCACGGCGAGAGTGTGGGAATTTTTGCTTAGACTGTTAGGAACGAAGGATGAAGAGCTTAAGGATTACCCGCTTTGCACAACACAGCGGGCAGGGAGGTAAAGCGATGGGATTTTCAAAAGAGACAATCAAACAAATACGTAGACTTATGATTTTCGGCGCAGTGCTGGTGCTGCTTTTAATGTATAGCGAGAAGGCATTAGAAACGGCGCTTTTCTTCTTTAGAATAGCCCGTCCGTTTTTATACGGAGGAGCGATAGCTTTTGTACTGAATCTGCCAATGAGAGGAATAGAGGATAGGCTTTTAAAGAGCTGGAAGGGGAAGTCGGCAAAGAAGTTTAAGCGTCCGGTCAGTATGCTTTTGGCAGTTGCCGCAGTAATATTGGTAATTACGCTGGTTATTTCCATTATATTGCCGCAGATTTATGAGACGGCGGCCACTCTGGGAAAGGAAATCCCGGTTTTTTTCAGCAATATGCTTGTGGAGCTTGAGAAGCTCAGCCAAAAATATCCCGAGCTGAAGGATCCGGTTGCCGCCTTGGAGGACTTGCGGATAAATTGGGAGAGCGTTGCGGACGGTATAATCGGTTTCCTAAAAAACGGTGTCGGTAACGTGCTGACCTCCACTGTGAACGTGGCAGGCAGTATTGTGAGCGGAATTGTAAACGGAGTGATTTCCGTTATCTTTGCATTGTACATTTTAAGCCAGAAAGAAAAATTAAGGAATCAGGGAATCAGGATTTTGACGGCATATTTTCCGGTGAAGGTTAAAGACAAGATATTACAGATATGCGGGCTGCTTTATAAGAATTTCAGTAATTTTATAACGGGGCAATGTCTGGAGGCAGTGATTTTGGGAACTATGTTTGTCATTGCCATGACAATTTTCCGTATGCCTTATGCGGTTATGGTAGGCGTGCTGATTGCTTTTACCGCACTGATACCTATAGTGGGAGCGTTTGTCGGCTGTGTTGCAGGCGCCTTCCTGATATTGACGGAGAATCCGGTACTGGCGTTTTGGTTTGTGATTATGTTCCTGATATTACAGCAGGTTGAGGGGAATCTGATTTATCCTAAGGTGGTGGGAAGCTCCGTAGGGCTGCCTTCCATTTGGGTGCTGGCGGCGGTCAGCCTTGGAGGCAGCATGTTCGGCGTGGCGGGTATTTTGTTTTTTATTCCGTTTGCCGCAACGTTTTATGCGCTGTTTCGTGACAGCGTAAATAAGCGAAACGCCAGACAGGGAAATCCTTCCGGCGTATCAAAGCAGACTTCGGCTAAAAAGGAGGAAGGCGGAAAAAACTAGGAGAGATTCCCCAAAGCGAACAACGGCTGCATAATTGAAAACAGAATACGCAAAGGCTGGGTCTGCCGCATTAAAGGAAGAAAACACAGGACATGAAATTTGCCGTACTTGGTATCGGAAAGGTCTTGTATTTGAAATTTTAATGCGGCAGTTTTTTATATTAGGAAAAAGGAGGTATTCTCTGACGTGTCGCTTGCGTTATTCTTTCTATAGGCGATAATCGGTTTGCAGAGTCGATTTCGGAAGTATATTGTCTGGCTTTTCCAAGGGGAATTTCCGCAGGAAATTTACATACTTCACAATACAAATATACCTTGACAGGCGAGGTATATTTGTATATAGTGTATATATAAAGATGCTGCAAAGGAGGAGATCGCATGTCAATTACATCCGATATTCTGAGGGGGCACACGGAGGCTATTATCCTTTCGCATCTTCTGGAGCAGGATAGCTATGGTTATCAGATAAACAAAGATATTATGAGAAAGACTGATAATAAATATGAGCTTAAGGAAGCGACCTTGTATTCGGCGTTCAGAAGATTGGAGCAGGCAGGATATATTCGGACGTACTGGGGCAATGAGACGGTCGGCGCACGCCGCCGCTACTATTCAATAACCGAGGAGGGCAGGAAAGCTTATAAAAGCTATAGGCGGGATTGGGAAGAAGCAAAAGTGACAATAGACCAGCTTCTGAAATAGAGTAGAGCTGGTATAAGTCAATAAAATTCGATAGCTTGTTTTTTAACCGCAAATTTATAGCGCTCCGATATGGAGGGCGTTATTGCCGGGGCACAATGCTTTGGCGATTGTAGAGCCGCCAAGCGGCAGAAAGCGAGGAAAAAGTATGAATGAGAAAATAAAAAAGCACATTGAAATGCTGTTTACCGCAGCACCCAAGACACGAAAGGCATTGGATATGAAGGAGGAGATGACGCAGAATACTATCGAGAAGTACGAGGATCTTTTAAGCGAAGGATACGCTTCCGAAGACGCCTATCAGACGGTGATTAACTCTATAGGAGATGTGACGGAGCTGTTTGAGGACTTGGAGGAGAAGAATCCTCTTTGCCTTACGGAAACGGAGCGGAGGAAAAAGGCAATGCTGACGGCAATTGCCGTAGGTTTTTATATTTTTGCAGGCGTCGTTCTGCTGACATTCACTTTATTGGAGGATTCCTTCATATTAACGGGAGCGAGAATAGACTTTTCCCTGCTGGGGTTAGTCCTTGCAGGCGTAATATGCATCGCGCCTACGTGTATGTTGGTCTATGCGGCAAATATGTATCCGAATTACCAAAAGAAGGAGGATAATCTGGTGGAGAATTATAAGGAATCCAAACATGCTTCTAACAGAGATAAGGCTATAAGAACATCCGTCAGCGCAATCATCTGGACGTTAACTATTGTGTTGTATTTTCTCGTGAGCTTTAAAACATCGGCATGGTATGTCACATGGGTTATTTTTCTGATCGGGGCCTGCGTTCAGGCAGTAGTGGAGCTGATCATAAGTCTGAAGACTACGGAATGACAATGGCAAATGATGCTTAGGGAGGTTTCGGATGAGAACGTTTAAAAAGATATTGGTGGTTATTCTTTGTGTGCTGATTGTATTTTTGTGTGCGGGCTTGATACTGGGGATTGGCAGCCGGGAAACATTTTTATTCCGTGGCGGCAATACTTTACAAAGCTATGAGCTTGCAATGGAAAAGGAAATAGAGCCGGAAGGCATCGACGGACTGGAAATACAATTTGGGATGAATTCTAACAGTGTGTATTTCTATGAAAGCGAAGGGGAAAATATTGTTGTCCGGGAGTATTTGAATTTTGACGCGGAGGAAAATCAGCTTTCTACATTGGAACGGAAGGATTCTCGACTGTTAATAAAGGGAAAAAGAAGGAATACCTTTGCCTTCATTTCTATCGGGAATCGGCATAACGGCTATATAGAAGTTTATATGCCGGCCGGTTTTAAGCCGGAGCTTTTTGTGGTTACGGTTAGCGGTGACGTTCGCGCCGAGGGAGAGCCCGCATGGGGAGACAGCTTTCATGTATCCACCACAAGCGGCGATATTTATTTTCCGACAGTCAGCTCCAAAGAGGTGAAGCTGAGCTCCACCAGCGGAGATATTCGTCTTGAACATGCTGCGGGAAGGAGCATCAAGGCGTCTACGACAAGCGGCGATATAAGTTTGGGGCAAACGGACGGCGGCCTGACGGTTTCTAGTACCAGCGGAGACGTGCATATTATGGGGGGCGAGGGTGAGCGCAGCGTAAGTACGGTTTCGGGAGAAATACATCTGGACGAGATAAACGGCGGCTTTGACCTTAGTTCAACAAGCGGCGATATTGCGGTTGCGTCGGGCAAAAGCCGGGGCAGGGCGAACACCGTCAGCGGAGACGTACGTATTTTTTTCAGCGAGCTGACGGGCAGCCTTGACATAGGAACAACCAGTGGAGAGGTGGATTTGAAGCTGCCGGCGGAGGTATCTCTTACCCTAGAGTTTTCTTCGGTCAGCGGAGAGGCGGAGACATTTTTTGACAATGCCTTGTCCTTTAATAAACGGGGAACTCATGCGGAGGGCAGCTACGGCGGCGGAGACAATGAGATTACGATATCTACGGTCAGCGGAGGGCTGCGGATTACAGAGTGGTAAGAGCGCATGGCGGCCGCCAATGGAATTGATTGTTCGATTTGTTTTTAGTGAGTAAGCTTCCGTGCACAAATTGAACAATCAGCTCCGTATGGCGAAACAGATGCAAAAAATACAAAAAATATCAAAAAGGTATTGCTTTTTTTGAAAAGACAGGTTATAATACAATTCGTGTCACGGGGTGTGGCTCAGTTTGGTTAGAGCGCCGTCTTAGGGAGGCGGAGGTCGCAAGTTCGAATCTTGTCACTCCGATAGAGAAAAGTACCGATTTTGTCGGTGCTTTTTTTGTCTGCGGACCGGAAAACAAAAAATACTTTAAAGACGAGGGAATGCAAATGAATTGTTTGGCGGCAGGTAAATGCGGCGGCTGTAAATGGCTTCATATGTCCTATGAGGAGCAGCTTAAGAAAAAGGAAAAGACCCTGAGGGAGCTCTGCGGGCGCTTCGGAAAATGGGAGTCTATGATAGGGGCAAAGGAGGCTTATCATTATCGGAATAAGGTGCACGCCGTGTTTGGGGAGGACAGAAGACATAATATTATATCGGGAATTTATGAGGAAAATACCCATCATATTGTACCGGTGGACTCCTGTCTTTTGGAGAATGAGAAAGCGGACGCAATCATAGTTACCGTAAGAAATATGATGAAGTCCTTTAGGCTTCGCCCTTATAATGAGGATTCGGGCTACGGACTGGTGCGTCATGTGTTGGTAAGAACCGGCTTTCACAGCGGGGAGATTATGGTAGTTCTTGTGCTGACCTCGCCTATTCTGCCCTCCAAAAATAATTTTATCAAGGCGCTTCTAAAGGAGCATCCCGAAATAACCACAATTGTATTGAATGTGAACGACAGGATTACAAGCATGGTTTTGGGGGAGAAGGAGAAGGTGCTCTATGGTAAGGGCTATATTGAAGATACCCTGTGCGGTAAGGTATTTCGTATTTCGTCCAGATCTTTTTATCAGGTTAATCCCATGCAGACCGAAAAGCTTTATGGCAAAGCGCTGGAATACGCTGCGCTTACGGGGAAGGAGACAGTGCTGGATGCATATTGCGGAACGGGAACCATAGGTATTATTGCAAGCGGCCATGCCAAAGAGGTTATGGGAGTGGAGCTTAACAGGGCGGCGGTCAGGGACGCTAAAATCAATGCAAAGAGCAATTATATAAAAAATATTACATTTTATGAGAGGGATGCGGGAGAATTTATGATGCAGCTGGCAGAGCAGAAGGCAAGGGTGGACGTGGTGCTGATGGATCCTCCGAGAGCGGGAAGCGACGAGGCGTTTTTAAGCTCCGCTGTCAAGCTGAAGCCACAAAAAATTGTCTATATATCCTGTAACCCAAAGACGCTGGCCAGAGATTTAGGGTATTTGACAAAGAAGGGGTACCGTATGACGAGGGGGGTGGGAGTGGATATGTTCCCATGGACTTCGTCAATAGAGGCGGTGGTTTGTCTTAAGCTTATTTCTGAAGGACAGACATCGCAGCATAGGAATCATATTTGCAAGAAATGAATAACGGAATTTATGCCAAAAGTACTAATTTTTTTTAAACGAATGCCGATATATTATTTAAAGATACGGCACGCTTTAGAGGCGTCCTATTAGAAAAGGATTTCAGGATTAGATGCAAGGAGGGCAAAGAGATGAGCAGGATTGAGGGCTACGGCGTATATCAGAACAGCTATTATGATAAGAACGTACAAAGCAGACAGACAAAGGAGACAGCCAATAAGGATAAGACAGGAGCGGCAGACAAAAGCGGTCAATCGGAACTTAGCTATAAGGCAAAAAGGCTGTTGGAGCAGTTAAAGAAGACATATGGAAACATGGATTTTATGGTGGCGGATTATGAAAACGAAGACGAGGCTGCGACCTATCTTTCCAGAGGGACCAAAGAATACAGCGTATTGATTGAGCCGGATGTGCTGGAGGAGATGGCGTCCGACAGTAAGGCGAAGGACAAGTATCTCGGGATATTGGATGAGGCGACGGGCAAGCTGGACGATATGCAGAGCCAACTGGGAGCCAGAAAGGATGAAGTGACCCGCATGGGCATTTCTATCGGCAAGGATGGAGAGGTATCGTACTTCGCGGAGTTGGAGAAGGTGAGCGAGAAGCAGAGAGAGCGCATCGAAAAGGCAAGAGAGGATAAGAAAGAGGACAGGGCCCAGCAGGATAGGACGAAGAGGACCAGAGTACAGGCCGGTTCCGCAAGAGAGCTGTTGCAGAAAATAAAGAGCGTGGACTGGAGTGAAATCAGAGCCGAGGATACAAAAGAAAGCGGCAGCAGGTTTGATTACACTATTTAAGTGTTTTAGGGAAAGGCGTTTGCCGGAGGTTTTATCCGGCAGACGTTTTTTTTATCATATAGGAAATTTCCTCCACCCTTGACATGCACCGTGAAAAAATATATCATATAGTAGATATTTTTAACTCGGTTGAATGAAAAAAATGTGCCGATGCCTGTATTTAAGGGCGCCGGCGGCTTGGAGGATTTTATGGCACTTAGCAAAAAGCCCGTGACGGGCATGAAGGATATTTTGCCGGAGGAGATGCAAATCCGGGATTATGTAATAAGCGTTATCAAGGAGACCTACGGCAGATTCGGTTTTACCTCCATTGAAGCCCCCTGCGTGGAGAATATTGCAAATTTAAGCAATAGGCAGGGCGGAGAAAACGAAAAGCTGATATTCAAGATTTTAAAGCGGGGAGAAAAGCTGAATGTAGAGGCGGCGGAGACGGAGGAGGACGTGGTAGACAGTGGACTGCGATATGATTTGACCGTACCCCTTGTACGTTTTTATTCCAATAATGCGGCGCAGCTGCCCACGCCCTTTAAGGCATTACAGATGGGAAACGTGTGGAGGGCGGAAAGGCCCCAGAGAGGCAGATATCGTCAGTTTATGCAGTGCGATATTGATATTTTGGGCGAAGCCTCTAATCTGGCGGAAATAGAGCTGATTCTTGCCACAACCACTACCCTTGGAAAGCTGGGCTTTAAGAATTTTCAAATCCGCATCAACGAGCGCCGCATTTTGAAGGCGATGGCGGCATACAGCGGTTTCCCTGAGGAAAGCTACGACGGTGTGTTTATCACTTTGGATAAAATGGATAAGATAGGGCTTGAGGGTGTGGAAAAAGAGCTTTTGGAGGACGGCTTTGAAAAAGGCTGCGTGGACAAGTATTTAAGCTTGTTTAAAGGGCTTTCCGAGGCGAAGGATGGCGTGAGGTATCTGGCAGAGACTCTAGGGGAATTTTTGGAGCCTGAGGTGGAGCAGAGCCTGCAGGAGATTATTGCGAGCGTCCGGGCAACCAAATCTTCAGATTTTGAGATTGTGTTTGACGCAACCTTGGTGAGGGGAATGTCATATTATACCGGAACCATTTTTGAAATTGCCATGCCCGAGTTCGGCGGAAGCTGCGGCGGTGGCGGAAGATATGATAAGATGGTAGGAAAGTTTACCGGCAGCGATGTTCCGGCGTGCGGTTTCTCCATCGGGTTTGAGAGAATTATCCTCCTGCTTATGGAGAGCGGTTTTAAAGTGCCCGTAAGGCCTAAGCAGGTGGCGTATTTGATTGAAAAGGGCGTCGGCGGAGACGAACTGTGCGGAGTGATTGCCAAGGCGCAAAAGGCGCGGCAGGATGGCACTAAGGTGCTTGTGGCGCGTATGAATAAGAACAAGAAATTCCAAAAGGAGCAGCTTATAAAGGAGGGCTATGAGGAATTTGAGGAGTTCTATAAGAACCCGTTGAAGCAGTAGGAACATGCGAGATTACGTGAAGAACCGCTAAAGCGACGGGCGGCAGGCACAATGTTGTTTAATTTAGAGCAATCATTTAGGGCGTCTCATGACTCGGCAGCCGGGCGAGACGCCCGAGTCAGGGAGCGCCCGTTATTTGCGTTTATCTGAATAATGCCGGAATCTCCTGTCGGCTATGGCGGAGAATGACGAAGATGGAGCATAGCAATGAAAAGATTACTTAAATATTTAAAGGATTATAAGAAGGAGTCGGTGCTGGCTCCGCTATTTAAGCTGCTGGAGGCGTTTTTTGAGCTGCTTGTGCCCTTGGTTATGGCAAGTATTATAGACAGGGGTATTGATAACAAGGATACGGGCTATATCGTCAGGATGGGACTTTGTCTGTTGGCGCTTGCAATCGTGGGTCTTTGTTCATCCATTACGGCGCAATTTTTTGCCGCGAAGGCGGCGGTGGGGTTTTCCGCAAAGCTGCGCACGGCGCTTTTCGGACATATTCAGGATTTGAATTTTACAAATATTGATAAGGCGGGTACATCCACTATGATTACCCGTATGACCAGTGATATAAATCAGGTGCAGTCAGGTGTGAATATGGTACTTCGCTTATTCCTGCGCTCACCCATTATCGTATTTGGCGCGATGATTATGGCTTTTACCATTGATGTACAATGCGCCCTTGTATTTGTGGTCGCCATTCCTCTGCTGGCGGCGGTGGTATTCGGGATTATGATGTGGACCATTCCCTTTTACAGAAAGGTGCAGGGAAAGCTGGACAAAGTGTTGGGCATAACCAGAGAAAATCTTACCGGCGTACGTGTGATTCGCGCTTTTCATCAGGAAGAGCGGGAGGCGGAAGAATTTAGGGAAAATAACAAGGCGCTTGCTTCCCTGCAGCTGTTCGTCGGAAAAATCAGCGCATGTATGAATCCTGTTACTTATGTCATTGTCAATGGAGCCGTCATGGTATTGATTTATATGGGAGGAATTAAGGTCGATACGGGAAGCCTCACAAAGGGTGAGGTTATTGCCATTTTGAATTATATGTCGCAGATTCTGGTGGAGCTGGTGAAGCTTGCAAACCTTATTATTACCATTACTAAGGCGCTTGCCTGTGCAGATCGTGTTGCCGCCGTATTTGATATTCAAAACGAGGAAGCAGGAGCAGGGATTTCGTCACAGGACAGACATGCGTCTGCTGGGGAGGAAGACGCTTTTCTTAGCTTTGAGCATGTATCCCTCACCTATAAGGGGGCGGGAGAGAAGACCTTAAGCAATATGCATTTTTCGGTAAACAGAGGAGAGACTGTAGGCATTATCGGCGGTACCGGTTCGGGAAAGACCTCACTTGTGAATCTGATTCCCGGCTTTTATCCGGCAACGGAGGGAGTTATCCGGTTGGAGGGAAGGGATTTGCGGGAGTATGGGCAGGAGGAGCTTAGAAACCGCATCGGAGTAGTGCCTCAGAAGGCGGTGCTTTTTAAAGGAACCGTCAAAAGCAATTTGCTTTGGGGTAAGCCCGATGCTACCGAGGAGGAAATGTGGAGGGCGCTTACGATTGCGCAGGCAAAAGAAATCGTGGAGGGCAAGGACGGAAAGCTGGAGGCTCATATCGCTCAAAACGGCAGGAATTTATCAGGTGGGCAGAGGCAGAGACTTACCATTGCCCGCGCCTTGGTGCGTGAGCCTGATATATTGATTTTGGACGACAGCGCTTCGGCGCTTGATTATGCCACGGACGCAAAGCTGCGCGCCGCATTGCGCACCATTGAGGACACTACCACGACCTTTATTGTATCGCAGCGTGCTTCAACCATAAGACATGCCGATAAAATTATTGTGCTGGACGACGGGGAGATAGCGGGAATGGGCACTCATGAGGAGCTTCTTGCAGGCTGTGAGGTTTATCAGGAAATTTATTATTCGCAGTATCCTTCAGAGACAAAGACTGCGGAATCAATCAGATAGTCCGTGTAGGATATGCAATAACAAACGGTATAGAAGAGAGGCTGATAATTGATATGAATAATATTTCAACGGCGAAAAAGGTTTTAAGCTATATAAAAAAGTATTGGTTTATGGTGGGGCTGTCCTTGGCGCTGGCGGCGCTTACCGTTGCCCTTACTTTATATATCCCCATTTTGACCGGTAGAGCCGTGGATTTGATGATTGATAAGGGAAGCGTGCATATGCCGGGCATTTTGGCAATTCTCAAAAAGATTGCGATTTCTGTTGCAATTACGGCAGCGGCACAGTGGGTAATGAATACCTGTAATAATTATATAACCTATCATGTAGTGCGGGATATCAGGGAGGATGCTTTTCGCAGACTGGAGATTCTCCCTCTGAAATATCTGGACGCACATTCCGCCGGAGATGTGGTGAGCAGGGTTATTGCGGATGTGGATACCTTTGCAGACGGCTTGCTGATGGGATTTACACAGCTTTTTACAGGTGTGCTTACCATAGTGGGAACGCTGGGATTTATGCTTGTTATCAATATCCCGATTACGTTTGTGGTGGTTTGCATTACGCCGGTTTCTTTTCTTGTGGCACGTTTTATCGCGAAAAAGACGCATGTGATGTTTCAGGAGCAGTCTCAGGCCAGAGGCGAGCAGACGTCTCTTATTGAGGAGATGGTGGGCAACCAGAAAATAGTGAAGACCTTTTCCAGAGAAAGAGCGGTCAAGGAACAGTTTGAGGAAATCAACGGACGGCTGCGGAAGTGTTCTTTGAGGGCTATCTTTTTTTCTTCCATTACCAATCCTGCCACACGTTTCGTAAACAGTCTTGTCTATGCGGGGGTGGGGATTTTCGGCGCGTTTATCGCCATGCAGGAAGGAGGAGGCTTGACTGTGGGAATGCTTTCCAGCTTTTTAGGCTACGCCAATCAGTATACCAAGCCCTTCAATGAGATATCCGGCGTGGTGACCGAGCTGCAGAATGCGTTTGTGTGCGCGGCGCGTATTTTTGAGCTGATAGAGGAAGAACCCCAGACGCCGGACGAAGACGATGCAAAAATCCTTGAAAATCCGGAGGGCAATGTGACGCTTGAAAATGTTTATTTCAGTTATGCTCCGGAGAAAAGGCTTATTGAGAATTTTAATCTGCGGGTAAAATCGGGGCAGAGGGTTGCAATTGTAGGTCCTACAGGCTGCGGTAAGACGACGGTAATTAATCTTTTGATGCGCTTTTATGATGTAAATTCCGGAAGTATTAAGGTGGATGGAACGGATATAAGAAAAATTACCAGAGGAAGTCTGCGGACCAATTATGGCATGGTGCTTCAGGAGACATGGCTGCGCGCCGGTACTATCAGAGATAATATCCGGATGGGCAAACCTCAGGCAACGGATGAGGAGGTTATTGCGGCTGCAAAGGCTTCTCATGCCCACAGCTTTATCAAACGTCTGCCAGAAGGCTATGACACCGTGATAAACGAAGACGGAGGGAGTCTGTCACAGGGGCAGAAGCAGCTGTTGTGTATAGCCAGAGTTATGCTCTGCCTGCCGCCCATGCTTATTTTGGACGAGGCCACCTCCTCCATCGACACGCGCACGGAGCTTAAGATACAAAATGCCTTTGCAAGGATGATGGAGGGAAGGACCAGCTTTATCGTTGCCCACAGGCTTTCCACGATAAAGGAAGCAGACATTATTCTTGTGATGAAGGACGGCAACATAATTGAGCAGGGCAATCATGAGAGGCTGTTGGCGCAGGGCGGATTTTATGCGGAGCTGTATAACAGCCAGTTTGCGGGTTAGGATAGCAAAAAGCAGTCGGTTTATGTTAAAGCCGACATATTTGTTGAAGACATACGTTATCATAGTATTATAAAACGCCTCTACGCATATAATGTAGCAAATATGCGGGAGGCATTTTTTATGGCTTTGGTAGTTTTGGATGCCGGGCATGGCGGAGCAAATCCGGGCGCGGTTTATAACAACAGGCGGGAAAAGGATGATGTGCTTGCGCTCACGCTTGCCGTAGGCAGGATTTTGGAAGCAAACGGTGTGGACGTATACTACACAAGAACTACAGACGTTTACGAAAGCCCTACTCAGAAGGCACAGGAGGCAAATCAGACGGGGGCGGATTATTTTGTTTCCATTCACCGCAATTCCAGTCCTTATCCCAATCAATATACGGGCGTTGAATCTCTGGTGTATAACCGTTACGGCGCTGCGGCGCAGCTTGCCAACAATATTAACAGTCAGCTGGAGCGGGTGGGCTTTGTCAATCAGGGGGTGAACCCACGAACCAATCTGGTAGTGTTAAATAAAACCCAGATGCCGGCGGTGCTGTTGGAGGCAGGATTTATTAACACTGACGCGGACAATCAGCTGTTTGACGAGCGCTTTAATGAGATGGCGCAGGCGATTGCAGACGGAATCCTTGAGACAGTACAGTAGGAGTTCCGGATAAAGCGTCGTTCCGGTTTTATAAAGGCTTTGCCCGTACAGGGCGGAGCCTTTTGCACAGGCGGCGTTTCCGAAAAAGGTGTTATCCGCATTTTTATTAAATGGGGGAAATTATGGATTTTTATGATTTTTTGACTATGCTGGGCGGACTTGCACTGTTCTTGTACGGAATGAACCTGATGGGGGAGGGGCTTTCCCGCATGTCGGGTGGAAGGCTTGAACGGGTTTTGGAAAAGCTTACGAGCAATCCCTTAAAGGCGGTGGCGGTGGGAGCGGGGGTCACAGCCGTTATACAGTCGTCCTCGGCGACAACGGTAATGGTAGTGGGGCTTGTCAATTCCGGTATTATGAAGCTGGAGCAGACGGTAGGCGTTATCATGGGAGCGAATATAGGAACAACAGTAACTTCATGGATTTTAAGTCTTGCGGGGATTGACAGCGACCATTTTTTTATCCGTATGCTGAAGCCCTCTTCTTTTTCTCCGCTCTTTGCAATTGTAGGGGTGGGGATTCTTATGTTTTCCCACAAGGACAGAATGAAAAGTGCCGCCGCTGTTTTTGTGGGCTTTTCCGTTTTAATGTTTGGGATGGAAACAATGGGTAAGACCGTTGAGCCCTTGGCGCAGATTCCGGAATTTACAGGAATTTTAACACGTTTCTCCCATCCTGTATGGGGCATGCTTGCAGGCGCTGCATTGACTGCCGTTATACAGTCTTCCTCGGCGGCGGTGGGGATTTTGCAGGCGTTTAGCATTACCGGAGCGGTGAGCTACGGCGCGGCGATACCTCTTATCATGGGGCAGAATATAGGAACATGTGTGACGGCTATGATTTCGGGGGTGGGCGCTTCAAAAAATGCAAAATGCGCTTCCCTTATACATTTCTACTTTAATGTTGTAGGCACGATTCTGTTTATGACGGTATTTTATATTTTGAATGTATTTTATCCCTTTTCCTTTCTTGAAAAATCGGTGAGCGCAATAGGCATTGCAATAATACATAGTCTGTTTAATATAGTTTCTACAGTTTGTCTTCTGCCCTTCTCAAAGCAATTGGTTATGCTGGCGCGTTTAACCGTGGGGAGGGAGGTCAGGCAGGAAAAGCTATAGGGGGAGGGAATTTCATTTGGCAATAAATGAGAAGAAAACAGCATATTTTAGGAAGCAATTTTGAAGGCGGTATCTTATGATAAAAAGGGAAAAGTTCGTAAACCGGAGAAACCGGATATTTAAACAGTACAGAAATGAGGATTAAAATGAACAAGCTAAAAAAACAGGATTATCGCAATGTGTTTGAGGAGGTCGGAAAGACCAAACAGGAAATTGACAGCAGATTAAAGGAAGTAGTGGATACTTTTTTTTATGGAGAGGACAAGGTATATTTTCCCGTGGGGGAGGATATGGCGTACATAGAGGACACGGGCAATCATGATGCGAGAACGGAGGGAATGTCCTACGGCATGATGATGTGTGTACAGCTTGACATGAAAGAGGAGTTTGACCGTCTGTGGAAATGGGCAAAGACCTATATGTGGATGCAGGAGGGGGAGAACGAAGGATATTTTGCATGGTCCTGTCAGGTGACGGGTGAGAAAAACGCATACGGTCCGGCGCCTGACGGTGAGGAATTTTTTGCGATGTCTCTGTTTTTTGCGGCGAACAGGTGGGGAAACGGTGAGGGTATATTCAATTATACCGAGCAGGCAAAGGAGATTTTGCGGGCGTGTATCCACAAGGGGGAAAACGGAAGGCAGGGAAGCGCCATGTGGAACGGGGAGAATAAGCAGATACTTTTTGTTCCCGGTTCAAGTTTTACGGATCCCTCTTATCATCTGCCTCATTTCTATGAGCTGTTTGCCCGGTGGGCAGACGAGGAGGACAGGGAATTCTGGGCGGATGCCGCAAGAGTGAGCAGAGAATATCTTGCTAAGGCGTGTCACCCCGTATCGGGTATGAATGCAGAATATGCAGAATTTGACGGAAGCCCTATGAGCAGAAAGCTGCCTTGGACAGATGACCGTCATGACTGGTTTTACAGCGACGCTTACCGCACTGCGGCAAATATTGGGTTGGATTATGAGTGGTGTAAGGAAGATGCGGGTCAGAGAATTGCGGTGGAGCGCCTGCAGTATTGTCTGGGGGTAACGCATAAGGAGAATCCCTTTAGGGTTTTTGAAGTTGATGGAACGGCTCTTGCTCAGGAGGCGCTTCATCCTGTGGCGATAGTGGCGACTACGGCACAGGCAGCGCTTGCCGTGGAAGGTCCGCTTTCCTTGAGCAGCGATAACGAGGCGAAGAAGCTTGCTGCATGGTGGGTGGAAAGATTTTGGCAGGAGCCTATGCGCACAGGCGACAGAAGGTATTACGATAATTGTCTGTATATGTTTGCATTTCTTGCGTTAAGCGGCAATTACCGTATCTGGTAAATACAAAAGAAGGAGATAAGACTATGGCAGGACCAAAAGCACCAAAGGATCCCACGGTAAAGGGCAGCAGTTTTTATATCTGCAGACAGAAGGAGGTGGCTGGAAGCCCCCAGCCTGATGGGAGAGGAATACAATTTATTTATTTGAATGATGTGAGGCTTATTACATTTGCGCGGATGGTGGGAAATGTTACTGATGAGGCTATGCTTGAGAAGCTGAAAACCGCAGAGGGATTTATGGATATGGTGGCGGGAATCGGCGTCACAGTGGAAGCGCAGGAACGAGACCAGACTATTTATTATGCTTTCCAGATGTATGGGAAGACAGACCCCAATAATTCAGGAACAACCATTAAGGCGGCATGCACGCCGGACGGAATGGAGCAGATTATCTGGCTGGATGATTATGAATGGTCCGACGACGATGCTCTTCCGGGACAGATGCGATTTGAGTTTGATAAGGCAGAAAAGCAGGCGACTGTGGATGTAAAGCTTTATCTGAGGGAGGGCTATACTGCGCCGGAGCAGGAGGAATATGGAAGTATTGATATCAATGCGCCGGAGTATCGGGCGATTTTAAAGCGCTCTCTGATGCAGACGGGCAACAATTACCGGTTAAAGAATGTAATTGACAAAGCGAAGAGAGGCGAGGATGTTACCATTGCCTTTATTGGCGGCTCTATCACTCAGGGAGCAGGTGCGATTCCCATTACGACAAAAAGCTATGCATATCAGACGTGGGAGAAATTTAAGGAGACTTTTGGCTGCGGCGACAATGTGAAGCTTATTAAGGCGGGCGTTGGGGGAACTCCTTCCGAGCTTGGAATGGTACGTTTTGAGAGAGACGTGCTCAGGGAGGGAACGGTCGTTCCTGATTTGGTAGTGGTGGAGTTTGCGGTAAACGATGAGGGAGACGAGACGAAGGGGCGCTGCTATGAGTGTCTGGTGAGAAAGATATTGTCCGTTTCCGAGAAGACCGCCGTGCTTCTTCTATTTGCAGTGTTTGCCGACGACTGGAACCTGCAGGATAGATTAGGGCCTGTGGGTGAACGCTATGAGCTTCCTATGGTAAGCATAAGAGACGGCGTGGTAGAACAGTTTTATCAGAAGTCCGGAGAGGGAAGGGTTCTGACAAAGAGCCAATTTTTCTATGATTCCTATCATCCGGCAAATATGGGTCACACCATTATGGCGGATTGTATCATAAACCTGTTGAAGCAGGCCGATGGGGAGGAATATGACAGAGAGGCGGACTGGCGGGAGAAGGAGCCGGTGTTTGGAGCCGATTTTACCCATGTGCGTCTTTTGGATAAGCATACTAACACAGATAAAATTTTGTGGATGGAGCAGGGAAGCTTCTGTGAGACGGACAAGGAGCTTCAGGCGGTGGAGATGGACGACAACTATGCGCCCACGCCGGAATTTCCTTATAACTGGCAGCACAGGAAGGGAACGGAGCCATTCCGCATGAAGATAAAGTGCAAAGGGCTTGTTCTGGTGAGCAAGGATTCGGGAAATATAAATTCCGCAAGAGTAAAGGTATGTGTGGACGGAAAGGAAGCGCTTACGGTCGACCCGAGAGAGGTGGGCTGGACGCACTGTAACGCACAAATACTTTTCTCTGAGACAGAGAGTAAGGAGCATTTAATAGAGCTTTCTGTTGTTCAGGGAGACGAGGATAAGCTGTTTACGGTTTTGGGCTTCGGTTTTGTTGAGTAGTCAGTAAATACAGGCAGATATTAAGTGCCCGCCAAAAGCATAATAAAAGGCGGTGCGGGCAGATGGGAGAAAGCAGGATGGATATAATGGTGTTGGCTGAAGATAACAGAGCTTTGCCCTTCGTAGTCGAGGAGAGCGCTTTTGAAGGAGTTAAGCGGGTTGCGGCGAAGGTAGCGAAGGATGTAGAAAAGGTAAGCGGCGCGCTGCCTGACGTTTTTGCAACAGAGGATTGTGCGGGTGGACAGCTTGTATTGTGCGCCACGTTGGGAAAGAGCGCCTTATTGGATACACTTGTATCGGAGGGAAAGGCAGATGCTTCTATGGTGTCGGGCAAGAGGGAGGTTTATGCCCTTCAGATAGTGGAGAAGCCCTTTGCAGGTGTAGAGAAAGCGCTGGTGATACTGGGCAGCGATAAGCTTGGAACGATATACGGAATGTTTGCGCTTTCAGAATATATCGGCGTTTCCCCCATGTGCTATTGGGGGGATGCCGAGCCGATGAAAAAGAACCGGCTGGAAATAGCAAGGGATATTGAAAAGGTTTCCAAGGAGCCCAGCATAAAATACAGGGGGTTTTTTATTAATGACGAGTGGCCCTGCTTCGGTAATTGGACATTCTCCCATTTCGGCGGCTTTACGGCAGAAATGTATGATTATGTCTTTGAATTTCTGCTGCGCATGAAGGGGAATTTTATGTGGCCGGCAATGTGGACGTCGTGCTTTCCACTGGACGGACCGGAAGGCTTGAATGAGGAGCTTGCCGATATTTATGGCATAACGATTGCCTATTCCCACCATGAGCCCTGTCTGCGCGCCAGTGAGGAATGGGATCAGGTAAGGGGGGAGGATACGCCTTACGGAAACGAATGGAATTATTATACCAACAGCGAGGGGCTGTCCAGATATTGGGCTGACGCTCTTAAGAGAAGCGGTAAGTATCAACACCTGATCACTATAGGCATGAGAGGGGAGCGCGACAGCTCGATGCTGGGTCCTGATGCAACCCTTAAGGATAATATTGATTTGTTGAAGGATATTATCACCAAGCAGCGTCAGCTGATTGGCCAATATGTGAATGAGGATGTGGACAGCGTTCCCCAGCTCCTTGCATTGTACAAGGAGGTTGAGGCGTATTTCTATGGTGACGAGAATACCGAGGGCCTTAAGGAGTGGAAGGAGCTCGAGAATGTAATTTTCATGCTCTGCGAGGATAATTTTGGGCATATGAGGACACTTCCCACGGAGGAGATGCGGGCTCACAAGGGCGGCTTTGGTATGTATTATCATTTTGATTACCACGGCGGACCGGTTTCTTATGAATGGATGTCCTCCACTTCCTTTGCGCTTACATGGGAGCAGATGACACAGGCATATGACTATGGCATCAGGGATGTGTGGATTGTCAATGTAGGGGACTTAAAGGGTAATGAGATAGCGCTTAATTATTTCCTGACTCTCGCTTATGATTTCGAGACATGGGGCAGCAGTGCGCCGGGCAGCTATAGAACCTATTTGGACAATTGGGTGAAGCAGACCTTTCCGGGAGCGGACGGCAGGCAGCAGAAGAGAATTGCGGAGGTTTATACGGATTTCGTGGACATGAACGCAAAAAGAAGGCCGGAGGCGCTGCATGCAGGAATTTATCATCCCTGTCATTACGGAGAGACAGACGGAATGCTTGCGTGGGCAAAGCAGATAGAGGATAAAAACGAGGCGGTTTATCAGGCGTTGGATGATGTTACAAGGCAGGCGTATTACAGCCTTATATATTATCCGGCAAAGATCAGCATTAATCTGCTGCGCATGCATCTCTATGCGGGAAAGAACGCTCATTATGCTTCTCAGGGCAGAAAGGCGGCAAACGGATACGGCGAGCTTTTGGAGGAATGTATCCGAGAGGATAAGCGTCTGTCGGCAGAGTTTGGAGCGTTCCGCGACGGCAAGTGGAAAGGTATGGAGCTGGAGGAGCACATCGGCTTTACCAAGTGGAACGACGATGGCTGGCGCTATCCGGTGAGAATGTATGTGGAGCCTGTCACAAAGCCCAGAATGAGTGTTTCCAGAGCCGACAAGGCGGATTTGTTTGTAAAAAACTATGGTGCGCCCCTGTGTATCAGAGTGGATGACTTCCTTTCTGAAGGCGTGGAGGAAGCCGTTTTAGAAGTGTGCAATGACGGCGTGGGCAGTATCCGCTATGAGATAAAGGCTGAGGACGGAGAGATGCCAAGGTGGCTTACCGTCTCTCCCATGCAGGGGGAGACAGCCGATTTGCAGCGTGTAATTCTTAGCTGCGACAGACAATACCTGTCCATAGAGCCTCAGAAGGTGAGACTGCTTATCAGTGACGGCGATACTACCGTCGCCGTGGAGGTACAGGGTAAAAAGCAGGATATGGCGGAGCTTCCTGCAATGACCTTTGTGGATACCAACGGTGTTATTACCATGGAAGCAAACCATTATGCGGAGAAAAAGGATGTGGAAAAGGGAGGATTTGCAGAGCTTGTCGGTTATGGCAGAAGCGGCAGCGGCATGAAGGTATTTCCTACCACCTCCGATTTTGCCAAAGACGAGGAGAAGCCGGAGCTTACCTATTCTTTCTTACTTTCCGGCGAGGGGGATTACCGGGTGGAGGTATGGACTACCCCCACGAATTCTTTGCAGAACAGGCGGCCTTTGCAGGTACAGCTTACCACAGGGGCAGGAGAGCGTAAAATATTACAAATTCTGGATGAGGCTTATCGCGGAGGTGAGAACAGTGACGGACAATGGTGTCAGGGAGTGTTGAATCAGATTCGCGTGACGGGAACAGAGCTTCATTTTGAAGGCGGGGTACAGAAGCTTACCGTAGGCGCTATGGAAGCCGGTTTAGTGCTTGAAAGGATTCTTATTTATCCGGAGGGAAGGAAGCTTCCGAGCTCCTATTTAGGCCCGAAGGAGAGCTTTTATAAGAAATAGCTTAAGCCGGATATAAGAAGGCGGATGTTAAAGGATATGATAAGGGGGTACAAAGAGGGTTTATATCTGCGGAAGAATTTCAGTCTTGCGTCAGTACGGGCTTGGTGTCTTCAGTGGTGCGGGATTTTGGTTGACGCTGGCAGGAAAGGTATAATGTACAATGAGAAGGAAAATGACAATATTGGTATTACTGTTGTTTGCCATGGGGGTGGCGGGCTGCGGAGAGAAGGCTTCAAAGGAGCAGGTAAAGGATACGCTTGCTTTAGCGCCGGAAATGTCAGGGGAGGAGGCTGTAGCGTCCTTAGAAGGCGAGGAGGTCGAGAAGGACGCTATGGAGGAATTTGATACGGATTTTAGAATGTATGATTCAATGGAGGATTTGCTGTCACAAGAAGGAATACGGTTCGGAACGCTGATAAATTGCAAGGCGCTTGACGACGAGAATTATCTGGAGCTTGTGAAGGCGCATTTTGGCAGCCTGACGGCCGGTAACGAAATGAAGGCATACTCGTTGCTGGATCAAAGCGCTTCCAAGGCGGCTGAGGACGGAATGCCCGTGATGAATTTTACGCAGGCGGACAGGATTCTTGATTTTGCACAGGCAAACGGTATAGGCGTTCGGGGGCATACGCTGGTGTGGGATGCCTATATGACGGACTGGTTTTTCAGGAAAGGTTATGACAGCAAGGGCGGATATGTGGATGAGGAGACAATGAAAAAGCGTCTTGAGTCCTATATTACCCAAGTGATATGGCATTTTGAAACCAAATATCCCGGTGTGGTGTATTGTTGGGATGTAGTGAACGAGGCTGTGGGAGACAGTGAAGGGGAGTATCTTGCAGAGGACGAAAGGCATGTGCGCACCATGAGGAACGGGGCGGATAATCCCTTTTATAAGCTGGTAGGGAACGATTATGTGGAATTGTCTTTTCTCTACGCAAGAAATGCCGTGGATGGTTTAAAGGCGGAGAATCCCAATGTGGATATAAAATTGTTTTACAATGACTATAACACGTTTTTAGATCGGAAGAGAGATGCCATCTGCGCCCTTGTGGACAGCGTCAACGCCTATGCCGTGGACGGGGAGGGCAACCCCAGAAGACTTTGCGACGGAGTGGGTATGCAGGGGTACATAGGCGGCTACGGAAGTCAGGCAGGCTGTATGAATGACAGTGATATTGAAAAGATGCGTACCGCGATAGAGCTGTACGCATCCCATGGCGTGGAGGTTCAAGTTACGGAGATGGCAGTGCGCAATTATGAAAACAGTGATGTCTTTGTTAAAATGCATTCAGATTATTATAAAAGGCTGTTTGAGATGTTTCTTTCTTTGAATCAGGGGGAGAATAAGCCCCTTACAGGGATTTCCGTCTGGGGGCTGTATGACAGACCGGAATTAAAAAAGGACGATTACAGCTACAAGATGAATGGCCCTTATTGTGGTCTGTTTACGGAGGAATATAAAGTAAAACAGGCTTTTGTAAATATTTATCAGCTTTTAAAAGCAAAAAATTAAATCGCTTTATGCGGGAATGAGAGGAAGAAAAATGACTGTAATTGCAAAAAATCCGATTATGCCGGGATTTTATCCCGATCCATCCATCTGTGCGGTGGGAGGAGATTATTATCTTGTGAATTCTACTTTTTCCTATTTTCCGGGTCTTCCGGTGCTCCACAGCAGGGATTTGGCTCATTGGGAGCAGATAGGAAATGTTTTGGACAGGCAGTCTCAGCTGCCTCTTGTACAGAGCGGACATTCTCAGGGCTTATTTGCGCCTACCATCCGTTATTATAACGGTACATACTATGTAATCTGTACGAATGTATCCTTCGGCGGCAACTTTGTTGTGACGGCTACAGATCCGGCAGGGCCTTGGTCCGAGCCATATTATCTCGAGGGAGCGGATGGTATTGATCCCAGTCTTTTCTTTGACGAGGATGGAACCTGCTATTATATGGGAACCCATCCGAATCCCGAGGGCTGCAAATATAACGGTGATTACTATATTTGGCTGCAGGAGCTGGATATTACACAGATGAAGCTTGTGGGTCCTAAGAAGGATGTCTGGAATGGCGCCATGCGTGACGTTGCGTGGCCGGAGGGGCCTCACCTTTACCGTAAAGACGGCTATTACTATATTATGCATGCGGAGGGCGGAACGGGTCCTGATCATTGTGTATCCGTATGCCGCAGTAAGGATATCTGGGGTCCTTATGAGAACTATAGAAAGAATCCTATACTTACTCACAGGCATCTCGGTAAGGATTATCCTATTCAGTATGTGGGGCACTCCGATATCATTGAGACACCTAATGGGGAATGGTATATGGTAATGCTTGCCGTGAGACCCTTAGAGGGCTATACTACTATGGGAAGGGAAACATTTCTGGCAAAGGTAGTATGGGAGGAGGGCTGGCCTGTAGTAAATCCCGGTGTGGGAATGCTGACCGATGAGGTGGCGATTGAGCTTCCTGAATGGACGCCTGCCTCGGAACAGACAGGGCATTATGAGTTTGCCGGCATGGATAGACTGGGAGCGGAGTTCTTATTGCTCCGCAATCCGGCGGAGGATATGTATAAGCTTACGGGCAAGGCATTGGAGCTTAAGCTGCAGCCGGAAACCATCAAGGAGAAGGCAAGCCCCTCCTATGTGGCAATCAGGCAGCAGCACCATGCTTTTTGCGCAACTACAAAGGTAAATGTAGCGGGGCTCTCAGGAAACGAATGCGCAGGTATAGTTTTAATGCAGAGTAATGAATACAATTTGCGTATAGAGGCAAATTGTGAAATTATCAAGGTGATACTCTGTGAAAAGGGAGCGGATACTGTAATCGGAACGCTGCCCGCGGCAGAGGCTTTTGAGGAGGACGGAGAGAGCGTTGTTTTGCAGATTGAAGTAAAGGGTCTGACAGCGAGCGTTATAGTGGGCGGAACTTTCCTTGGCTCCATATCTGTTTCCACGCTTTCCACCGAGGTGGCAGGAGGTTTTGTAGGCTGTACGGTTGGAATGTATGCATCCGCGAACGGCATGCCTGACGATAAATACGCTGGTTTTGCAAGCTTTGATTATGAGGCAAAATAGAAAAGATATTAAAAAATAAATCCCCCGAGACTTTTCTCGGGGGATTTATTTTTTATGATACGGAAAGTTTTGCCATAGAATATAGGAACCTACTCCGATCCGTTTTCCGACGCTTCACAACGTTTATCCTCTGCGGAATCCTCTTCGGACTCTTCAGCCAAAGCAGACTTCTCGGGCAGTGTCATCAATACCTTGTTTATTCGGTTTTGGTCAATGCCCTGTACCTTCAGGCGGATTCCGTTTTCCAAAGTAACCTCCTCGTTATCCTCAGGGAGTCTGTCAAGACATTCGATAATGATACCTCCGATGGAATCGTAATCCTCGCTGTCCAGCTCTGTATTAAGGGCGTCGTTAATATCGTCCAGCTTCATGCTGCCCTCAACAAGGAAATTCCGTTCGTCCAGTTCTTTGATGTATTCGTCCTCGTCACCGTCGTATTCGTCTCTGATTTCCCCTACGATTTCCTCCAGCAAGTCCTCGAGAGTAATCATACCTACGGCGGCTCCGTATTCATTCAGTACGAAAGTAACGCTTGTGGTTTTCTCGCGGATTTCATACATTAAATCCGCAATTTTTTTATACTCGTATGTATAATGAGCATCGCGCAGTATGTCTTTCACATGGAAATTTTCTTCATCCTCGGTGAGAATGAAATCCTTTATATTTATAAGACCGATAATATTGTCCTTGTCGTCTTCATAGACAGGAAGCCTTGTGTACATGGATTCCCGGAAAATGCCGAGAACCTTTTCGTAGGAGGCGTCTACGCTGACGGTTACCATATTGATACGGGGAATCATGATATCCTTTGCAAGGGCGTCGGAGAAATCAAAAACGTTATAAATCATTTCACGTTCTTCGGACTCTATGACGCCGTCCTCATGGCTCACGTCCACATAAGTTTTTAATTCATTTTCTGTCATGGTGCTTGTTTTTTTATTGGGGTCTATGTGTAATAGCCTCATAACGCCGTTCGCCATTTTATCTACGATAAAGATAACAGGGGTAAGCAGTTGCATTAAGGCATAAATGATACCGGCGTAGAGCAGGGAAAGCCGCTCGGAATAAAGCATGGCCCAAGTCTTGGGGATAATTTCGCCTCCAAGCAAAACTACGACGGTTAAGATACCGGTTGCGATACCTACTGCCAGATTGATACGCAGCGCAAGCGTTGTGGCAAGTGAGGAAGCCGATAAATTGACTATATTGTTGCCGATCAGAATTGTACTGAGCATTTTGCCATAGTTGTCAAGAATTTTGTTGACCTTTGCCGCCCGTTTATTCCCTTCCTCCTCAAGCGAGCGCAGCCGCACCCGGTTGACGGTAGTTAGCGCCGTCTCGGCAGATGAGAAAAAGCCTGACAAAAATACCAGAATAATAAGAACTACAAGTTGTATGACACCAGGGGTATCCAAAAAAACCACTCCTTTTAATAATATATTTTTGACTGCATGATTTTGCAGCTATATGTATTGAACTATACAATATATGTGGTGGTATTGTCAAGTTTTCCGGCGCGGCTGCATAGTATTTTAGTAACAGTTTAGTATGCGGTAGTTTTTATTCGGTTTTGCCAGAGAGGCTTCGCCGCCTGACGTAAAGCGTATAAAAATTTTCATAGGGGGTGCGTCCGCATATTTTAACGGAAAGTTACAACTATAATGTATGGCGTAAAGCGCATCGGAACGGAGGAAATATGAACAAGGTTATGAGTAGGGCGATGAGCCGCACAGACAATGAAAAAAAGGTATCATGGTTGTTTTTTTTGAAATGTCTTTTGTTTTCGTACATATTGACAGCAGCGCTGTTACTGCTTCTGGCGTTCCTGCTGTATAAATTTCACTTAAAGGAAGCTATTGTATCAATTGCTATTATTGTAATTTATGTAATTGCCACTTTTTTTGCGGGCTTTATGTCCGGCAAAAAAATGCAGAGCAGAAAATTTATGTGGGGATTGATTATGGGCGCGGCATATTTTTTGGTGCTTGCCGTGATCTCACTGGGGGTAGACCGCTCTCTGGAAACTCCCGGAATGAACTTTTTGACCACGCTCTTTTTGTGCGCGGGAGGGGGCATGCTGGGAGGAATGGTTAGCTGAAGGCGGCCGTTCCCCGGCAGGATGCTTTGCGGCGAGCGGTATGCCTTGGAACAAGCCGTCGCGCGTATATGGGCGAAAAAAGAAAAAATAGCAGAAATATTTATAAAAAACCCTTTTACAAATGATAAATTTATGGTATACTACAAAAAGTTTATTAGTCTTTTGACTTATAAAACATAAGGAGGCTATTTGCAAATGAAGCATATTAAGACTTTGACAACCAGAGATTTGAAGGAATCCATGAAAAAGGGCGGCTGCGGCGAGTGTCAGACTTCCTGCCAGTCTGCTTGTAAGACTTCTTGTACTGTAGGTAATCAGAGCTGCGAAAAGATTAAATAATTATCAAAGAAAAGAGAGACTAGCGTAAGCAGCGATTTAGGTCGCTGCTTATTTCGTGAGTACGGGTACTTGTAGAAAGGAAAATATATTAAGTGATACACCAATATAAAAGCAATGGGTACAATATTGTCATGGATGTAAACAGCGGCGGCGTTCATGTGGTTGACGATATTGTGTATGATATGATTCCGTTGGTGGAGCCGTTAGTCAATGAGGGTATCAAGGACGCCGACACTATTAAGGCGGCAGTACTGAATCTTGCCAACATCCCTTATCCGGCGGAGGAGATTATCGAAGCGGTGGACGAGGTGCTGGAGCTTGAGAAGGAAGGTCAGCTTTTTGCCCCCGACATTTATGAAAATTATGTTTTTGATTTTAAGAACAGACAGACAGTCGTAAAGGCGCTATGCCTGCACATTGCCCATGACTGTAATCTTGCCTGCAGATATTGTTTTGCAGGAGAGGGCGAATATCATGGCAGAAGGGCTCTTATGAGCCTTGAGGTGGGGAAAAGGGCACTGGACTTTCTGGTTGCAAATTCAGGGAACCGGGTAAATCTGGAGGTGGACTTTTTTGGCGGAGAGCCGCTTATGAATTGGGAAGTGGTAAAGGGGCTTGTAGAATACGGAAGAAGTCTGGAGAAGCCTTGCAATAAAAAATTTCGTTTCACGCTGACTACCAATGGAGTGCTTTTAAACGATGAAATTTTGGAATTTGCCAACAGGGAAATGGCAAATATTGTACTTAGCATTGACGGACGGAAGGAAATTCATGATATGATGCGCCCCTTTAGGGGAGGACAGGGCAGCTATGATATGATTGTTCCAAAGTTCAGGCGGGTTGCCGAGAGCCGCAGTCAGACGAATTATTATGTGCGCGGTACATTTACCCATAACAATCTTGATTTCTCCAAGGATGTACTTCATTTGGCGGATCTTGGCTTTAAGCAGATATCCGTGGAGCCGGTGGTGGCGCAGCCTACGGATTCCTATGCTATTACCGAGGAGGATTTACCAAAGCTTATGGAGGAATATGACAAGCTTGCCGAGGAGATGCTTAAGCGCAGCAGAGAAGGAAACGGGTTTAATTTTTTCCATTTTATGATAGACTTAGAGGGAGGACCCTGTGTGGCAAAGCGTTTGTCGGGCTGCGGGTCCGGAACGGAGTATCTTGCCGTGACGCCATGGGGTGATTTTTATCCGTGCCATCAGTTTGTGGGAAACGAGAAATTCCTTATGGGAAACGTATATGAGGGAATTGTCAGGGAAGATATTAGGGATGAGTTTAAATGCTGCAACGTATATGCAAAGGATAAATGCAGGAAATGCTTTGCCAAGTTTTATTGCAGCGGCGGCTGTGCAGCGAATTCCTATAATTTCCACGGTAATATTAATGATGCATATGATACCGGCTGCAAACTGCAGCGTAAACGCATTGAGTGTGCGATTATGATGAAGGCGGCTATGGCGGGGGAAAAGGTATAGTAAAAGATTCAGATGTAGAAAGGACAAAGGGAAGATGAAAAAAAGTAAAGCAATTATTGTGCTGCTTTGTGTGATTCTCTTAATAGTCGGAGTTTCCTATGTGGACTTGTACGGAACCGACGCAGAGGGAACGGGCAGTGCGGCTGACATTAAGTTGGGATTGGATCTGGCGGGAGGCGTCAGTATTACCTATCAGGTGGTAGGAGACGAAGATCCAAGCGCTACCGACATGAAAGATACTATCGCCAAGTTGCAGAAGCGCGTGGAAAATTACAGCACTGAAGCGATTGTGTATCAGGAGGGAACCGACAGAATCAATATCGAGATTCCCGGTGTGAAGGATGCCAATGCAATCTTACAGGAGTTAGGAAGACCCGGTTCACTGTATTTTATTTCGGAGACGGACTCGGAGGGAAATGCCAATTATTCATATGTCCAGTCGGGCTATATATTAAATAAATCCATAGACGAGCTGTTAGAGAACGGTTCCATCAAGCTTGTAGGTACCGATGTCAAGGAGGCGCGGGCAGTCACAAGTCAGGACAAGCTGAAAAACACGGTTTATGCGGTTGATCTTGTGATGACTGACGAGGGGCGCGACAAGTTTGCCGAGGCCACAAGAAATGCCTACGAGAAGCAGGAGACGCTTGCCATTTATTATGACGGTTCCTTTATCAGCGTTCCCAGTGTAAACGGGGTGTTTATGGACGGACAGGCACAGATTTCACCTATGGAATCCTATGAGAAGGCAGAGAATCTTGCTTCCACCATCCGCATCGGAGGGCTGAAGCTGGAGCTTGAGGAGCTGCACTCTAAGGTGGTAGGAGCACAGCTGGGTCAGGACGCCATTGACACCAGTATCAAGGCAGGCGCCATAGGCTTTGTGATTGTGATAATTTTTATGATTGCGGTATATTTCGTCGCAGGTGTGGCGTCGGCGCTGGGATTAAGCATGTATGTGGCATTAGTGGTATTACTGTTAAACGGCTTCGGAATGACGCTGACTCTCTCCGGCGTTGCAGGTATAATCCTCTCCATAGGTATGGCGGTGGACGCCAATGTAATTATTTTTGCCCGAATCAGAGAGGAGCTTGCTACAGGGAAGACGGTAAAGAGCGCGATTAAGATTGGTTTTGACAAAGCGTTATCTGCTATTGTGGACGGCAACATTACAACCCTGATAGCGGCGGGAGTGCTGCTGTTGCTGGCGCCCGGTACGATTAAAGGCTTCGCGCAGACGCTCGCTTTGGGTATCGTTTTGTCCATGTTTACGGCGCTGGTAGTTACAAAATTTGTACTCAATGCTTTATATGCGTTGGGAATAAGGGATGCAAAATGGTACGGTATCGGCAAGGAGCCTAAGACCATTAATTTCCTTTCAAAGAAGGGGATTTTCTTCGGTATTTCCATTGCATTGGTTGCGGCAGGCTTTATTGTAATGGGAGTAAACAAGGTCAATAAGGGTGACGCTTTGAATTATAGTCTGGAGTTTAAGGGAGGTACGGCTACTACGGTGACCTTTGCCGAGAATAAGACTCTCGACCAGATTAATGCCGAGGTAGTTCCTTTATTAGAGAAGGCAACCGGCTCGGCAGTGCAGATACAGACCGTTCAGGACAGCAACGAAGTTATTTTCAAGACTAATTCCTTAAACGTGGAACAAAGGACGGCCTTGGAAGAAATGCTTGTGGAGGAGTTTCATGTGGATAAGTCTTTAATTACCTCCGAGACCATCAGCTCCACCATCAGCGGGGAAATGAAAACGGATACGATCCTTGCGGTAGTGATTGCAATTGCCTGTATGCTGATATACATTCGTATCAGATTCAGTGACATCCGATTCGGCGTCAGCAGTATTGTGGCTCTTCTCCATGATGTGCTGGTGGTGCTTGCCTTCTATGCGGTGGCAAGAGTATCCGTGGGAAACACCTTTATTGCCTGTATGCTGACGATTGTAGGTTATTCTATCAATGCCACGATTGTTATATTCGACCGAGTGCGTGAAAATATGAATATTATGAGCAGAAATGATGATTTGAAGGATGTGGTAAACAGGAGTATTACCCAGACCTTGTCCAGAAGTATTTTTACTTCACTGACAACCTTTGTCATGGTAGCGGCTTTGTATATTTTGGGCGTTACCAGTATCAGGGACTTTGCATTGCCTCTGATGGTGGGTATTGTCTGCGGCGCATATTCCTCCGTATGCATCACAGGCGGTCTGTGGTATGTGCTTCGCAAGAAGTTTCCGCCCAAGGGTGCGAAATAATCAGCTGTGATGTCATCGGCATAGTCAAAAAAGACTATGCCGATTTTAATTAAGTGGAGTAATGGTGATGGAAAAATGGTTTGTGGCGGCAAAGAAAGCCGATTTTAATAAGTGGGCGGAAGAATTTCACATCAGTCCCGTTCTGGCGCGCATTTTGCGCAATCGGGATTTGACCACGAAGGACGAAATTTCTAAGTTCCTGCAGGGTTCCCTTGAAGATTGTTATTCACCCTTGCTTTTAAAGGATATGGACAAGGCGGTGGCGCTTCTTAAGGAGGCGATTCGGCAGGACATATTTATCCGTGTTATCGGGGACTATGATGTAGACGGCATCTGTTCCTCCTATATTTTGTTAAAGGGTCTTAAGCTTCTTGGAGCGAGGGTTGACACGGCTATCCCGCACAGGATTCATGACGGTTACGGGCTGAATGACAAGCTCATCGAGGAAGCGAAACGGGATGGCGTAGAAATGATACTGACTTGTGACAACGGAATTGCTGCTGCATCTCAAATTGCTTTGGCGAAGGAGTTGGGGATACAGGTGATTGTCACCGACCATCATGAGGTGCCGTTTTTAGAGGAGAAGGGTGTCAGGAGGGAGCTTCTTCCTCCGGCGGGCGCAGTGATCGACCCGAAGCGTGAGCAGTGCGATTATCCTTTCAAAAATATATGCGGCGGTGTGGTGGCGTTTAAGCTGATGCAGGCGCTTTCGGATAATACAGAGAGCCAGCCGCTTTCGGAAGCTATGGATGAGCTTTTGGAATTCGCAGCCCTTGCCACGGTATGTGATGTAATGGAGCTGAAGGATGAGAACAGAATTTTGGTAAAGGAGGGCTTGAAGCGCTTAAGGCAGACAAAAAATCAAGGCTTGAGTGCGCTGATGGAGGTAAACGGCATAGACTGCCGGCGCCTGTCCGCCTATCATTTAGGCTTTGTGCTTGGCCCCTGCCTGAACGCCACAGGCCGTCTGGATACGGCTAAGCGTGCATTGGAGCTTTTGCAGAGCCGGACGAAGGCAGAGGCCATGAGCGCAGCCGCGCAGCTGAAGGCTTTGAATGACAGCCGAAAGAGCCTGACGCTAAAGGGAGTAGAGCAGGCGGAGGGATATATTGAAGAGCATCATATGGAAAACGATAAGGTGCTGTTACTTTATCTGCCTGATGTACACGAGAGCCTCGCCGGAATTATTGCAGGACGTATTCGTGAAAAATATAATCATCCTGTATTTGTGCTTACAAAATCAGAAGAGGGCGTAAAGGGCTCGGGGCGTTCCATAGAAGCCTATCATATGTATGAGGAAATGACCAAGGTAAAGGATTATTTTACAAAATACGGAGGACATAAGCTGGCGGCAGGTCTTTCCATGCATGAGGAGGATATCGAGGCGCTGCGGACTGCGCTCAATGAGAGCAGCAGACTGTCGGACGAGGATTTTATTCCCAAGGTACATATTGACGTGCCCATGCCTCTTGTCTATGCGGACGAGAGTCTTGTTATGGAGCTTGAGAGGCTGGAGCCCTTTGGTGTGGGCAATCCGAAGCCCTTGTTTGCCCAGAAGGAGCTTTGTTTTGTGAGTGGAACAAGGATGGGCGCCAATAAATCTTTTGCCCGGTTTACGGTGAAGACACCTGAGGGCGAGCAGAGGCAGCTGGTGTTTTTTGGTGATTTGGACAGGTTTGACAGATTTATCAGAGGTAAATTCGGAGAAGACTGCGAGGAGAGGCTCTATGAGGGGAAGGGAGAGTTTCTGATTTCGGTGGTATATCAGCTTGGTCTCAACACTTATCGGGGGAAAACGGAGGTTCAGTATATTATGCAGCATTATTGTTAGACGGCGGGAGCCAAAAACGAGTGGTAGGATAAAAAAGGAGTGCATGGGATTATGATAGTGACAGTAACCCTAAATCCGGCAGTGGACAAGACCTGCAGGGCGGACAGACTGGCAGTGGGCGAGGTTAATCGGATGCGTAAGACGCTCAGCGAGGCAGGCGGGAAGGGCGTCAATGTGGCAAAAATACTTAGGAAATTCCACCTGCCTGTGGCAGCGACGGGCTTTCTTGGCGGTTATAGCGGAAGAATGATTGAAGAGAGCATGATGAGGCTGGGGGTGGAGTGCCGTTTTACAAGAATTCAGGGAGAAACGAGAACCAATATGAATTTTGTGGGGGATGACGGTTTAGTTACGGAGCTTTTAGAGCCGGGTCCGGTGATTTCAGAAAAGGAGTTATCCAGTTTCATAAAGGAATTTGAGTATTGCATGGAGCAATGTGAGTTAATGGTTTTTTCAGGCAGTATTCCGAAAGGAGTTCCCGAGGATATTTACGGACAGCTTATTGCCGCATGTAAAAGAGAGGGTATAAGGACGGTGCTTGACGCCTCGGGGGAGGCGCTTAAGCTGGGGATAAAGGCGGCGCCCTATATGATTAAGCCTAATAAAAAGGAGCTGGAATATCTTGCGGGGAAAAAGCTGGATTCCAAGGAAGCTATAATACAGGAGGCAAAAGGCTTGGCGGCACAGGGGATTAATAAGGTGGTGGTATCCATGGGAGAGCAGGGCTTGCTCTATGTGGACAGAGAACAGGTTATCTTTGAGGAGGCAAAAAGGGTCAAGGCAGTGAACACGGTAGGCTGCGGCGATACCGCGGTTGCCGCCCTGTGTATGAGTGAATTGAACGGTGAACCGGCAGACGTTGCCATGAAAAAGGCCTCGGCGCTGGCGGCAGCTAATGCGGCAACGGCAGGGAGCGCCGAGATTGTTATGAGTACTTATCTGGATTTACTTTAATAATTTAATAAATAACAACGGACGGTAACAAATGCTTAAGGCTTTTTTTATATTTAAATTATAAAGTGGACACAGTTTGTACACATTTTGCGTATATTATATGACTTAGATAGTTGATGAACTCACTATCTCCCCCCCTCATAAGAAAATTGTAAAGGAGTCATGCCGCCAGGTATGGCTTCTTTGCATTAAAATCAAAACTTGCGAGAATACGACAGTAATTGTAAGAATACGTCATGTAACTCTCTTATTTCCATTGGTTAAAAATATATAATGTATAATATAAAGACAGTGTGGGCAGGGATGTGGACTGTCTGCCGGCAAGCTGACGCAGGCAGGGATTTGTGTGGAGGCGTCACGGTTTTCCAGACGCAGGGCAAAAGCCTTGGAGTCTGTGCCTGCGATTGCGGTTATGACATGTAAAAAACGCTTAGGAATGGAGAAGAAGGATGATTGTAAAGGGAACCTATTTTCAAAATGACAGGGAAAGGCCGCTGGCTTATGGGGATGTGGAGATTACCGACGTAAGCCGTAAGAGGCTTAGGGGAGAGCAGGAGAAGGAAGGGATTCTCTGCGAGCCCGTCATGGTGGGATTTTGCGGCACGGACAACGAGCTGATGCATATGGGTGCAGAAGGAAGGCTGTCGCCCAAATTTCCGGAGGGGAAGGAAAGGCTGATAAACGGACATGAGGGAATCGTATGGGTGCCCTCCCAGAATCGTTTTGCCATTGTTCTGATTCGCGGAGGAGACAGCTATGATCCTACCAGATACACGGAGGACGAGAGCTATTTTGAATACGGCTGCGACAAGGCGGATGGACTTTTCTGCGACAAGCAGTATTTTCACCCTGATATGCTGCTTCCTATACCCGACGGCTATGTGGAAAACGGTAAGCTTAAGCTTTCCTTTGCAAAGAAAATGGTGTTTCCCGACCCCTTTGCATGTATGCTGTTCCAGCTGGAGAGAATGGAGGATTTGGGCAGCGCCCATAATTTCCGCGTGGAAATGGCAAAGAATAGGTGTAGCGAGGAACAAGCAAGAGAGCTTGCAAAGGAAAATGTGTTTGAGCGTACCGTTATTTTCGGTCTGGGAACCACGGGAATGTTTATGGGCGATTTGATTAAGAGGAATCACAAGAATGCAAAAGTGTTGTTTGTGGCAAGAAGCGATATGGATTCCCCGAAGGTTAGGTTTGCATTAAAGCAGACGGGCGCATGGTATCTGCAAAATAATTTTGATACCGAGAAGGAGCTGGCCGAAGCGATTGTGGAGAAGCTGGGAGGAAGGGCGTCGCTCTTTATTGGAGTGAGCGGCAGCAATGTGGAACACAGAATTGCATTTGAGCACAGAGTCTTGGGCTGTAACGGAATTTATAACAGCTTTTCATTGGGGCCTCAGGTGACCTACGACACAATGCCCTTTGGATTTGAAAATCATCTGATTTTCGGCTCAATTAATTTCCGTCAGGATCATATGGAGAAGGCCGTTAAAATTCTTGCGGAGAGCCATTATGATGAGATTGTGGAGCTGATTGACAAGGAGGAGTTTATAAAAAATCCCATAGACGCCTACAAAAATAAAATATACAATAAGGCGGCGCCCTTAAAGACAGCCGTAATCTGGAATAAACAATATGTGGAGAGCGAGGATAAATAAAGATGAAAGCAGTGATGATTGATAAGCCTTTTGAAATTAAAGTGACAGATATTGAAATGCCTGTGGTGAAGGAGGGGGAGGCGCTGTTAAAAATTTTGTATTGCGGTATCTGCGGAGCGGATGTGGCAAGCTATACGGGCAACCAGCCCTTTACAACCTATCCGAGAATTCCGGGTCATGAGTTCAGCGCCCAGATAGTATCCGTTCCCGAAAATGACAGGAATTTAAAGGCGGGGGATATCGTTACCGCAAACCCCTATTTCAACTGCGGTTCCTGCTATTCCTGCCAAAGAGGGTTCGTAAACTGCTGTACGGACAATCAGACTATGGGCGTGCAGAGAGACGGAAGCTTTTGTGAGTATGTGGCAATGCCTATAGAGCGTATCTATGAGGGCAAGGGCTTGTCTGCAAAGGAGCTTGCGCTGGTGGAGCCTTTTACCATCAGCTATCACGCGCTGAACAGAGCCGCCGTAAAGCAGGGTGATAGGGTTCTTATTGTAGGAGCGGGGCCTATCGGTCTGTTTGCGCTGCTTGCGGCAAAGGCTAAGGGCGCAAAGGTGTATGTTGCGGACGTGCTTGAGGGCAGACTGGAAATGGCAAAGCAGTTCGGCGCTGCGGGCGTTATAAATTCCGGAAAATGTGATATTAAGGACGAGGCGATGAAAATTACGGCTGGCAACGGCTTTGACGTGTGCGTGGAGGCGTGTGGTCTTTCGGTGACATTTCTCGCATGTATAGATTGCGCGGCGTTTGCGGCAAATATTATTTTGATTGGAAACGGTAAAAAGGAGACGACCTTTTTACATTCCGTTTTGTTAAAGAAGGAGCTGAATGTATTTGGAAGCCGCAATTCTTATGCCAGTGATTTTAAGGCGGTGATTGATTTGATTGCAAGCGGCAGAGTGGACGTAATGAAAATGGTCAGCGCGGTTTATCCCATGGAGCATGCGGATGACGCCTTTAGGGCGCTGGCAAATAACACGGGCAGTCTGGCAAAGGTTCTGATTGAGATGTAAGGAGGAGGTCGGGCGATGAAGGAGACGATTATACAATTTGGCGAAGGCGGTTTCTTAAGGAGCTTTGTGGATGTATTTGTACATAAAATGAATGAGCAGGGGCTGTACGACGGTAAGGTCGTGGTGGTACAGCCCATTGCCAAGGGGCTTATTCCCGTTATCAATGAGCAGAAGGGCGTATATCATCAATATTTGCGGGGAATCGAAAAGGGAGAGGTAGTCAATCAGTGTATAAGAGTAACCTCCGTTTCCAGAGGGGTAAATCCCTACACGGACTATGAGGAGTATTTAAAGCTTGCCCACAATCCGTATATGCGTATTATTATCTCCAATACCACGGAGGCGGGAATAGAGTATTTGGGTACGGAAAGCATGGAGGATGCGCCTCCCAAATCCTTTCCCGCTAAGCTTACGGCTTTATTGTACGAGAGATTTAAGCAGGGGCTTTCCGGCTTTATTATCCTCTCCTGCGAGCTGATTGACAACAACGGTAAAGAGCTTTTGGAATGCGTGAAGAAGTATGCGGGGCTGTGGCAGCTTCCGGAGGAATTTGTACAGTGGCTGGAAAGGGAAAACTATTTCTGTAATACCTTGGTGGACAGAATCTGTACGGGATATCCGAAGGATGAAGCGAAAGAGCTTATGGAGAAGCTTGGGAAACAGGATGCGCTGTTAAACACTGCGGAGATTTTTCATCTGTGGGTAATAGAGGGGGATTTCGAGAAGGAATTTCCTCTGAAGGCGGCAGGCGTTAATGTGATTTGGACAAAGGATGTGAAGCCCTACAAAAAGAGAAAGGTGCGCATATTAAACGGCGCTCATACCTCCATGGTGCTGGCGGCAAGACTGTACGGGCTTTCTACCGTAAAAGAATGTCTGGACGACGCTTTGGTAAACCGTTTCCTGCATAAGACTGTTTTTGAGGAAATTATTCCTACCCTTGGCGGCACCGACGAGGATCTTCGGTTCGGCAAGGCGGTTTTAGAGCGTTTTGCAAATCCTTTTGTGAAGCATCAGCTGCTGAGTATTGCCTTGAATTCCGTAAGTAAGTTTAAGGCGAGGGTGCTGCCCACCATATTGGAATATTATGAGATAAATAAAAGGCTGCCTGCGTGCATGACCTTTTCAATGGCGGCGTTGATTGCCTTTTACCGCACCGACGAGGCAAATGACAGCGAGGACATTATGGCGTTTATGAAGGAGGCTGACGTTGGAGAAATCTTGTCTAAGGAGCAATATTGGGGAAGGGATTTGACCTTTATGCAGCCCGAGGTAGAGCGTTATCTTACCGTTATGCAAAAGCGGGGGATGAGGTCGGCGTTGGAGGAGGTGCTTGGATGAGGCAGAGGCAAATACATCCTTTTGACAATGTGGCGGTGGATATTGAAACAGGTCATAAGGTGGCGCTTTGTGATATTGCCGAGGGCGAAAACATTATCAAATACGGCTATCCCATCGGACACGCCGTCCGTGCAATAAAAAAGGGTGAGAGAGTCCATGTGGATAACATAAGGACCAATCTGAAAGAAAAGCTGACTTATATTTACCAACCGAAAAGCTTTGCGCTGCCAAAGGCGCCGGAATATACAATAGAAGCCTATGTGCGCCCGAACGGAGAAATCGGAATCCGTAACGATATTTGGATTGTCAATACGGTAGGCTGTGTAAATAAAGTGTCGGAGCGTCTTAGCCGCCTCACCGGAGCCAAATGCTTCACTCATCCGTACGGCTGCTCCCAGCTGGGGGAGGATCATGGCGTGACGGAACAGATTTTAAAGGGCTTGGTGCTTCATCCTAATGCGGGAGGCGTTTTGGTTCTGGGGCTGGGCTGTGAAAATAACAACATTGAACGTTTTAAAAAGGCGTTAGGAAAATACGATGAAAAGAGAGTAAGATTTTTAAATGCGCAAGATTGTGAGGATGAGATAGAAGAGGGAATAAGTCTGATTAGACAGCTGCAGGAATATGCCGGAACCTTCAGACGGACGAAGGTGCCTCTTTCTCATCTAAAGGTAGGCTTAAAATGCGGGGGCTCCGACGGTTTTTCGGGCATTACGGCGAATCCTTTAATAGGTCAGTTTTCCGATAAGCTGATTGCTGCGGGGGGAAGCACTGTCCTCACGGAGGTTCCCGAGATGTTCGGCGCGGAGACTATTTTAATGGAGCGCTGTGCAGATAAGGAGGTCTTTGAAAAGACCGTGAAGCTTATCAATGACTTTAAGGATTATTTTACGGAGCACGGACAGGAGATATATGAGAACCCTTCTCCGGGTAACAAGGAGGGAGGAATTTCCACATTGGAGGAAAAATCCCTTGGCTGTACCCAAAAAGGGGGCATGGCGACAGTGGTGGATGTGCTTACCTATGGAGACAGGATTACCAGAAAAGGTTTGAATCTGTTGAACGGACCGGGTAACGATATGGTGGCGGTAACAAATCTTGCGGCGGCGGGCTGTCATATGATTTTGTTTTCCACGGGAAGAGGAACCCCCTTGGGAGCGCCTGTTCCCACGGTTAAAATTTCCAGTAATTCAAAGCTTGCCGAAAGAAAGCCGGACTGGATTGATTTTGATGCGGGGAACGTACTGGAGGGCAGGGATTTGTCCGAAGAGCTGATGCAGTATATTGTTGCCGTGGCTAACGGACAGGAAACCAAAAACGAAATAAACGGCTATAGCGAGATTGCTATTTTTAAGGATGGAGTGACTCTATGAGCAGAGAGATTGCAATAGATGTCCATGTGCATCTGTGGGAAAAGCAGCGGGGCATTGTGGACGGGAGACCGGTGTTTGATGTAGGCGGCGGCAGAAGCAATTTTGGCGGGGAGGTTCGCCAGATGATGCCCCCTTATATGGACGATGGTAAAAATACGGCGGAGCGCCTGATTGCAAACATGGATTATGCAGGAGTAAGCGGCTGCGTGGTGACGCAGGAATATATCGACGGCAATCAGGACGATTATCTGTTAAGCGCTAAGGAAAAATATGAAAAGCGCTTGAAAATCTGCTCTTTGTATGAGGAGAGACCTTATTTTCGCAGGGAAGGTTTCGATGGTATTAAAATCTGTGCGGGAAGGCTTGCGGACAGAGATTTAAAAAAGCTTTTGCCTGTATTTTCGGAAGCCCAAAGACAGGGCAAATTTATTTCCATTGATTTAGCGGACGGCGACTGTCAGGTGTCGGACATGGAATTCCTTATAAAAGAGTGTCCGGATCTAAGGGTTGCCATAGGTCATTTCGGTATGGTCACAACCTGCGGCTGGCAGAAGCAAATTGCGTTGGCAAGGAATAAAAATGTTTATATTGAAAGCGGCGGGCTGACATGGCTTTTCAGCAGCGAGGGATATCCCTTTTTGTCGGCGGTGGACGCCGTCTGTGAGGCAAGGGATATATGCGGAATGGAAAAGCTTATGTGGGGCAGCGATTATCCCAGAACCATGACGGAAATCACCTATAAGATGAGCGTTGAATTCATTCGCCGCACCGACAAGCTTACGGCGGACGAGAAAAAAATGTTTCTTAGAGACAATGCGGCGGGCTTTTACGGTTTTGATAATGTGACCGAAATGGAAGAGATACCAAATATGCTGTAACAGCCGGCAGAGGCGTTGACAGCTGTATAAAAATTCGTATTCAATCATGTTGGAAGCGCGCGTTGGAAGCGCGAGGGAGGGTATAAGTATGTTAAAAGGAATTTCACCCCTGTTATCTCCGGAGCTTTTGAAGGTTTTGTGCGAGATGGGGCACAGTGACACTATTGTGATTGCGGATGGCAATTTCCCGGCCCAGTCCATAGGGAAAAACGGAATTGTTTTGAGAATGGATGGTCACGGTGTGCCGGAGATTTTGGAGGCGATATTGGAGGTGTTCCCCCTTGACCAGTACGTGGAGAAGCCCGTCAGTCTGATGGACAGAGTGCCGGGGGATATGGCGGATGTCTCCATATGGAAGACCTATGATGATATTATTTCCAAATATGAAGTGCGGGGAACACAGGTGATAGGAAAGCTGGAGCGTTTTGCCTTTTATGAGGAGGCAAAGAGAGCGTATGCGGTGGTGGCAACGGGAGAAACGAGCCAGTATGCAAACGTTATTTTACAGAAGGGCTGTGTTCTTGACAAGCGGTGACGAAAAATATTAGCACATTTTTCATCATAATATCGGATGTTGTAAAGGAGGAAAGTAAACATATGCAATATGAATGGATTGATGATTATCTCTTGAGCAAAAAAGGCGTTGTTAAGGATTTGCAGGAGGACTGGAACTGGATTCGGTATAAATTGTACGACAAAATGTTTGCCGCAGTATGTCTTGATAAAAATAATATTCCCTATTATATAACCCTAAAGCTGGAGCCTATGCGGGGTGAGGCGCTAAGAAGCAGGTATGAGGATATTATACCGGGCTATTATATGAATAAGGTGCACTGGAATTCCATAGCGGCAGGCGGCAGTGTGCCGGATGATTTACTCAAGGATATGCTGGACGAGTCGTACCGGATAGTGCTTGCCGGCTTTAGCAAGAAGAAACAGAAGCAGCTGTTGGAGGAGTAATATTACATATGCCGTCACGCAGTGCGCCGTGCTGTGGCTGTTTGCTATTTCTTTGCGGCAGGTATGTCTGACGGGAAGCGGTATGCGGATAGGTCTACGCGATTCTTGAGATACCGTTTTTGAGAAAAGGAAAATCAGCGAATAGTGATAGGGCAGCTATTGACAAAACAATAAATATATGCTACTTTGTAAAAGTAGTAATTCAATTCGTCCATTCGCGTGTTACTACCATAGAAATTGAGAATCGTGATAACGATTCAAATAATGTGGGATGTTGAGAAGCTTCCGCATGAATGGCAAAGCATACCAAAAGTGTTTTTGGTTGTTTTTGCTGTTTGTGTAGGAAGTTTTTTTGTCTGAAAAGAAAAGGAGAATAGCATTTTTAAACTGTCCACGCTATTGTCCGGAATGCAAATGGGAAACAGTTTTTAAAAGGCTTGATATAATTGAAGGCAGGTAACAACTTACAAATTATAGAGGAAGATATAGAATTGGAGGTGAATTTGTTTTATGAAATATATCCGAGATATTTACTCAGTACGGTCGATATAATTGTCAACGGATTGTGCTGAGGATAATTAACCCGTTGACAGTTACGACTGTACTGCTTTAATGAAAATATTGAAATTAGAAAAGGAGTACGGTTATGCGTTATATGAAAGAAATTTTGAAAAATAACAGGCGTTGGATAATTGTCTATCTGGTAATAGGATTTTTTAATGCTTTTATGTTAAACTACAAGGCTGGCTGTTTTCAGAAAATTGTAGATGGATTGACGGACAGGACGATAACGGTTTATGGAATCTTGTTTTATGGCGCTGTTCTTTTTATTAACTACGGAATGAATTATTTGGATGAATATCCGGCGGCGAAGCTTGGAAATGAAATTTATTTGGCCTTTAAATTATTGGCGCTGAAGAAAATAGGGAAAATGGATTATTCCGAATATCAAAAGTTAGGAACAGGAAAATTGGTACAGCAGATAGAAAATGGCGCAAATGCAGGAAAAGGTGTTTTATACGACTTTTGGTTTTGCGTTGTCAGAAATTTACTTCCCACAATCCTGTTTAGTTTATATTTTATTTGGAAAATAGACAGAAATATAACTTATTTTCTTGTGGCAGGATATATCGTTGTATTTTTAGCAACTAACTTATTGCTTAAAGGCTTATATCAGGTCAAGGAAAAGATATTAACCAATGAGGAGGAATTAAATCGTTTTCTTGTGCGTGGTTTTATGGAAATGCCTGTTTTTCGTATGAATAATCAATTTCCAAGCGAGATAAAAAAGGCGTTGGGAGCCAAGAGAATTATTGTATCGTCAAAAGTAAAAATGACTATGATACATGAAGCATTTTTCACCATATTTGCATTATTAGTCGCCTGTTTGGATATTGGGATTTTAGTCTATGCTTGGAAAAACGGTAGTTTGTCTATTGGCTCGGTAGTCGCTTTGATTACGTTGATTGATAATGCGTATACTCCCATTGCAATTTTTAACGTCCTTTATGTTCAGTACAAATTGAACAAAACGGCATGGCTGCGATTTATGGTGCTGTTAGAATTGAAGGAGGATGAACAGCTTCAACAAGGTGTGATATTTCATACGCTTATAAACGAGATTCGTGTTGAGGATTTATCATTTTCCTATGAGAACAAAGAAGTGCTTGCGTCTGTCAACCTGATAATTAAAAAGGGTGAAAAGGTAGCGTTTGTGGGAGAATCGGGTTCCGGAAAATCCACCTTGGCAAAGGTACTGATTGGATTGCTCAAGTATGAGGAGGGGAATATCCTGTTTGATGATGAACCTCTAAAAAATATTTTGTTGGAATCGTTGTATGGAAAGATGTCTTATTTATCACAAGACACACCCGTATTTGATGGCACAATCAGAGAAAATCTGGTATTTGACAAAGAAGCTTCAAAGGCCGATATTCATGCGTGTCTTGAAAACACACAGCTGCTGCCAATGATTGCAGCGTTGGATAGGGGAGTAGACACAAAAATTGGTGAAAAAGGAACCTGTTTATCAGGCGGAGAAAAGCAGCGTCTGGCATTAGCCAGATTATGGTTTGATGATTCGGATATAGTTGTTTTAGATGAAGCGACGTCAGCTTTGGATAATGTGACTGAAGGTATCGTCATGAAAAATGTTTTGGCGCAGATAAATCATGCCACAGTGATTGCCGTTGCACACCGATTGTCCTCCATCAGCGGATTTGACAGAATCATTGTATTTAGGAACGGAAAGATTGTTGGTAATGGAACCTTTGAGGAATTGCTGGAAAATAACAGTTACTTTTATGATTTATACAGGAAAGAAAAAGAGCGCTCCTAAAGTGCGTTTAAAGACTTAGAGCGTTCCGGCCGGCTTCCTCTGAAAAGTATTTGTTTTATACCGTATATAACAATTGCTGATTGATTGACGCAGACACATTTGACATGGTAGTCTTTATTTAATCACCGGTGATGCAAATGAATTGTAAGCGTAATATAAGTGAAAATTAATTTTTTACTCCCAAGTTTGTATTCGCGCTGCATCTGCAAACTTGAGTCATGCAATACGCAGCGCAGAAATGAGGAAAGCTATGAATATCGGAGATGTAATAAAATTAAAGCGTCAGATGAGGAACATTACACAGGCGGAATTGGCGGAGAAGCTGAATGTTACGCCTCAGGCAGTATCAAGGTGGGAGATGGGGATTTCCTATCCCGATATTGCAATGATACCCCAGATTTCTGAGGCCCTGTGGGTAAGCGCCGACGAGCTGCTGGGCATTCCAAGGCAGCAGGGCTCATACGTCGGGGAAGTATTAAATCAAAGTCAGGCAGATAGTATTTTTGATTATGTTCCAAGCCCTGTAACGGGAAGCGGTAAGAGAATTTTGATTGTTGACGATGCAGATTTTATGAGAATGATGCTGGAGGATATATTAACGCATCAAAAACATACCGTTTTGCAGGCAAAAAACGGGCAGGAATGCTTGGATATTCTGCAGAACGAAGCAGTGGATGTATGTGTTCTGGATATTGTGATGCCGGTTATGGACGGAATAGAAACGTTGAGAAGAATAAAAGAAAAGCAGCCTGATTTAAAGGTAGTCATGCTTTCGGCGCTGTCTCAGGAAAAAACAGTAAGGATGGCTCTGCAGCTTGGAGCGGACGCCTTTGTTGTAAAGCCCTTTCAGGTGGAGTGTCTGATAGAACGGATTGGGTAGTTGTGACGGGGACCTGGTTGATATAGTATCAGGAAGAATAAAGGGAAGAGCGGATAAAGCCGCTCTTCTTTTTGCATTTATTCCGCGTAATTTTTTGGGGTGGTAGAAATTATAAAAATAGAGTACAATATAGAGTATATTTATGCGTGCCGAAGGAGTATGCGGAAAGGTAGTAAAAGGATGAGGCTTGAGAATTTATTAGAAGGCTTGCAATATACTTGTTTACGGGGGAGCGTCGAAAGGGAAGTGACGCAGGTAGTATACGATTCCAGAAAAATAAGCGAGGGCTGTCTCTTTATCTGTATTGAGGGAGCTAATTTTGACGGACATGATTTTGCGGCTGAGGCGGCAGAAAAGGGAGCGGGCGTGCTTGTGGTTTCAAAGGAAATACAGGGAGTGGAGACGGAGGGGGCAACCGTCGTCAGGGTGGAGGATACCCGCTATGCCATGGCGCATATATCGGCGGCATATTTTGGGCACCCCGCAGAGAAATTAAAGATAATCGGCATCACCGGAACAAAGGGTAAGACTACGACCACATATATCGTGAAATCCATTTTGGAGAATGCAGGCTATAAGGTGGGGCTTGTGGGAACAATCGAGGTGATTATCGGCAGGACTCATATTCACGCCAATAACACCACGCCGGAGTCTTATCTATTGCAGGAATATTTTGCCCGTATGGTGGAGGAGGGGCTTGACACTGTGGTGATGGAGGTATCCTCACAGGCGCTTAAGCTTCACAGGACGCAGGGCTTTATCTTTGATTACGGTATTTTTACCAATTTAGAGCCGGACCATATCGGACCAAACGAGCATGCAAGCTTTGAGGAATATCTAGACTGCAAGAAACTTTTGTTTAAGCAGTGTAAGGTGGGGATTGTAAACGGTGACGACAGCCATGTAAAACAGGTGACGGCAGGGCATACCTGCAAGCTTGAGACCTTTGGTCTGAGCGAAGGCTGTATGCTTCGGGCGGAGGATATTAAGCTGGTGCATAAGCCTGCAGAGCTGGGGGTGAGCTTTAAAGTGAGCGGGCTTATGGATTTTGAGGTGGAGGTTCCAACACCCGGACGGTTCAGTGTGTACAACGCCCTGACGGCGATTGCAGTCTGCCGTCATTTTAATATTCGGGAGTCCGATATCTGCAGAGCGTTCCTTGCGGTAAAGGTAAAAGGGCGCATAGAACCGGTAAAGGTTTCAAAGGAGTATACTCTTCTTATTGACTATGCCCACAATGCCATGGCGCTTAAGAGCCTGCTTAGTACCTTAAAGGAGTATGAGCCCCACCGCCTGATATGTGTTTTCGGCTGCGGAGGGAACCGTTCCAGACAGCGCCGCTTTGAGATGGGCGAGGTCAGCGGCAGGCTGGCGGATTTCACCATTATTACTTCGGATAATCCAAGATTTGAGGAGCCGCAGGCAATTATTGACGACATAAAGACGGGAATCCGGAAAACGGAAGGCAGGTATGTGGAAATCTGTGACCGCAAGGAGGCGATTGCCTACGCTATTGCCCATGGAGAGCCGGGGGATATCATAGTGCTTGCGGGAAAGGGGCATGAGGACTATCAGGAAATTAAAGGCGTAAAATACCCTATGGACGAGAGGGTTCTGATACGGGAGATATTGGAGTGCCGGTAGGATAGGAGAGACCATCGGATTTGGAACATTCTTTCGGAAGAATGAAAAAGTATGAATTAAGAGATGATAGCGGGATGACGCGGCAGGAGAAGAGTGTGAAGGAACGGTACGCAGATATTATAGTGGATATTTCCCATGAAAAACTGGATAAAACCTTTCAGTACAGAGTGCCCGAAAGGTTGGCGGGCGCGCTGGAGGCAGGCATGTGCGTGCTTGTTCCCTTCGGAGGCGGCAACAAGCTGATAAAGGGTTATTGCGTCGCTGTGAGCGAGACCTGTAAATTTGACCCGGCGCGCACCAAAGATATTGCAGGAATCGCAGAGAAGGGCATTACCGTGGAGGATAAGCTGATTGCTCTGGCAGGCTGGATTAGGCGCAATTACGGCTCCACTATGATACAGGCGCTAAAGACGGTGCTGCCTGCCAAGAAATCCGTAAAAAAGCTGGAGCATAAATGTGTGGAGCGCAGCATGGGCAGGGAGGAAATCCTTTCTCTGTTGGGAGAGAGCGAGCGGAAGAAGCAGACCGCCAAAGCAAGGCTTTTGCGGGAGCTTGTAGAGCAGGAGAGTATTCCCTACGAATGGCTTACGGGCAAGTTAAATGTCTCCGGGGCAACCATAAAGAGCCTTGAGCGGGCGGGCGTCCTACATATTGTGAGCACGGACAGCTATCGCAATCCCGTAAAGCTTGAAAGCGCCGCGGGGCAGAAAAATATTTTAAGCGCGGACCAGTTGAATATTGTGGATAGCATTTTGGAGGAATACGACGCGGGAAAGAGGGGAACCTACTTGATTCACGGTATCACCGGAAGCGGTAAGACAGAGGTTTATATGCAGCTTATCGCGGAGGTGGTAAAAAGAGGCAGGCAGGCGGTAGTGCTGATACCGGAGATTGCGCTCACCTACCAGACGCTGCTTCGTTTTTACAAGAGGTTCGGAAACCGGGTCAGTATCATGAATTCTACTTTGTCCGCCGGGGAAAAATATGACCAGTGCCAACGTGCCAGACGGGGAGAGATAGACGTGATTATCGGTCCCCGCTCGGCGCTTTTTACCCCCTTTCCCCAGATAGGGCTGATTGTTATGGACGAGGAACATGAGGGAAGCTATAAAAGCGAGGTGACTCCCAAGTATCATGCCAGAGAGACGGCGATAGAGATGGCGAGGCTGCACGGCGCCAGTGTGGTGCTGGGCTCCGCAACCCCTTCCATGGAAGCTTACTCTCGCGCCCTTTCGGGGGAGTATAGGCTTTTTTCCCTAAAGGAGCGTCTTACGGGAGGAGAGCTTCCCAAGGTGGAAATCGTGGATTTGCGGGAAGAGTTAAAATCGGGCAACCGCTCCATTTTCAGTAGAAGGCTTCAGGAGCTTTTGGAAGACAGGCTTAAGAAAAGGCAGCAGAGTATGCTGTTTTTAAACAGGAGAGGCTATGCGGGCTTTGTCTCCTGTCGTTCCTGCGGCTATGTGGCGAAGTGCCCTCACTGCGACGTGTCCTTGTCGGAGCACAGAAGCGGGAGGCTTGTGTGCCATTACTGCGGCTACAGCGAGGGGAAATATGTGAAGTGTCCAAGCTGCGGTTCCAAATATATCGGAGGCTTTCGGGCGGGTACCCAGCAGATTGAGGAAAAGCTCCATGAGCTGTTTCCGGGAGTGCGGACGTTAAGGATGGACGCGGATACCACTAGAACGAAGGACAGCTATGAGCATATACTTTCTGCCTTTGCCAACGAGGAGGCTGACGTTTTGATTGGAACCCAGATGATTGTGAAGGGGCATGATTTTCCTAAAGTGACGCTGGTGGGTGTGCTGGCGGCTGATATGTCCCTGTGCGTGGGGGATTACCGCTGTGGAGAGAGAACCTTTCAGCTTTTGACGCAGGCGGTGGGGCGCGCCGGCAGGGGCGCTCTTTCAGGTCAGGCGGTGATACAAACCTATCAGCCGGAGCATTATGCGGTGGTACATGCGGCAGCACAGGATTATGAGAGCTTTTATCAGGAGGAAATCCTTTACAGGGAGCTGTCGGGTTACCCGCCGGCGGCGCATATGCTGGCGGTACAGGTTTACGCAAAAGCGGAGCGCGTTGAAAGAAACGTTCCTTCGGTCGCCGGTGTGGAGACTGTCGAGACGGACAAAGGGTATCAAAACGGAAAAGAGCTTGCAAAAAGACTTGCGGACGTGGTAAAGTCTATGACGGAGCGTAACGGACGAAGCGGGGAGAAAATATCCGTGGTAGGACCGGCTCCTGCCTCAATCGGTAAAATTAATGATATTTTTAGATTTGTATTCTATGTGAAATGTCAAAATTATGGTAAACTGATACAGGTAAAGGATTTATTGGAAGAAAAATTACAACTATGGCAGCCTAAAAAGGAGACGGTGCAATTTGATTTTAACCCGATGAATACTATTTAGGCTTGGAATGGAGGATAAAATGGCGATTCGTAATATTCGTGAGTACGGCGATGAGGTATTAACCAAGACATGTAAGGAAGTCAAGGAAATGACGCCAAGAGTGAAAGAGCTGATAGAGGACATGCTGGAGACTATGTATGAGGCAAACGGAGTGGGTCTTGCGGCTCCTCAGGTGGGCATACTAAAGAGAATCGTAGTGATTGACGTGACGGGGGAGGATCCTTATGTTTTGATAAATCCCCGTATAGTGGAATCCAGCGGGGAACAGACAGGTTCGGAAGCCTGTCTTAGCGTTCCGGGTAAATCCGGCACGGTGACAAGACCCAATTATGTAAAGGCGGTGGCGTTAGACGCCAACATGAAGCCCTATGAGCTGGAGGGTACAGAGCTTTTGGCGCGTGCCATCTGCCATGAACTGGATCATTTGGACGGACGCCTATATGTGGATAAGGTGGAAGGAGAGCTGCAGATTGTCACGGACAACGAGGCCTAAAGTAAAGCGTTTTGGGAAAGGAAAGATTACCGGCTATGAAAATTGTTTTTATGGGAACACCTGATTTCGCGGTGGCAGCATTGAAGGCATTGATAGAATCAGGTCACGAAATCACCGCAGTGGTGACGCAGCCTGATAAGCCAAAGGGTCGAAGTAAGGAGCCGCAGCCTTCTCCCGTAAAGGAGTGCGCGCTTGCGCATGGGATTACGGTGTTACAGCCCAGACGGATTAAAACGCCGGAGGCGGTTTCGCAGCTTCGGCAATACGAGGCGGATGTGTATGTGGTTGCAGCCTTCGGCCAGCTTTTGTCTCAGGAGATTTTGGATATTCCAAGATTTGGCTGTCTGAATATCCATGCTTCGCTGCTGCCAAAATATAGGGGGGCGTCGCCCATCCAGCATGCGATTATTGACGGGGAAGAAAAGAGCGGCGTTACCATTATGCAGATGGACGCGGGCTTAGATACGGGAGATATGCTCTATAAGAAGGAAGCGGAGATTACGGCGGAGGATACCTTTGAAACCTTGCATGACAAGCTGATGGAGCTTGGGGGAAAAGCCATTGTGGAAGCGCTTGCGCTTCTGGAGGCCGGAGAAATAATCCCGATGAAGCAGTGTGACGAGGAAAGCTGTTATGCCTCTCTGATTGACAAGAGTATGGGGCGGCTTGATTTTGGGAAAAGCGCCGTCTCATTGGACAGATTGATTCGAGGTATGAATCCTTGGCCCAGCGCTTATACTTTTTATAAGGGGAAGCAGCTAAAAATCTGGAGAGCCGTGCCTGTGAAAACGGCGGAGCAGATAGCTTCCCTTGAAGCGGACTGCGGCGTTGTGTGCGCGGTGGAAAAGGATTATTTTGACGTGGCGGCGGGAGAAGGCATTTTGAGGATTTTTGAATTACAGCTGGAGGGAAAAAAGCGTATGAGTACCCATGATTTTCTGCTGGGTGTGAAGGTACAGCCGGGGAACAGACTGGGGTAAGAAGGGAGAATAAATTATGTTTTATGGCTGGGGACTAATGTGGGATCCCACATATTATTTGGTGTTGATTGGTATGGTGCTGTGTCTGGGCGCGAGCGCGCTGGTGAACAGTACTATGAGTAAATACAGCAGGATTCGCAACGTCGGCGGTCTTACGGGAGCGGAGGCTGCAAGGAGGATACTGAATAACGAGGGATTATACAATGTACAGATAGAATGCTTACAAAATCACAGGGGGGATCATTATGACCCGCGTACCAATACAGTGCGTCTTTCTTATGAAAATTACAACGGCGCGTCGGTGACGGCGGTGGGAGTGGCGGCTCACGAGTGCGGTCATGCCATTCAGCATTCCAAGGGCTATGCTCCCTTGTCCATCCGTTCCGCTCTTGTGCCGGTAGTCAATATCGGAAGCTATCTGGGTCTGCCTATCATTATTTTGGGCGTGCTTTTAAGCTGGAACCAGACATTGATTCAAATCGGAATATGGGCGTTTGCCTTGTCCGTGCTTTTTCAGCTGATTACTCTGCCGGTAGAATTTAACGCTTCAAGAAGGGCGGTGCAGAAGGTGGAGCAGTACGGGCTTTTGACGGCTCAGGAAAATACGGGCTGCAAGAAGGTACTTTCGGCGGCGGCGCTTACCTATGTGGCGGCCGCTGCCTCCTCTATTTTACAGCTTTTAAGGCTGATACTGCTGTTCGGAGGCGGAAACAGAAGAGATGACTAACGAAAATACCAGAGAGATTGTGTTGGATACACTCCTGACCTTAGAGCGCAGGAGGGAGTATTCCAACAAGCTGATGAAAGCGGTGTTGGATAAATACGACTATTTGTCCGTTCAGGAAAAGTCCTTTATCAAACGCTTGACGGAGGGAACAATCGAAAGACAGATTGAGCTTGATTACTATCTGGATTGTTTTTCCACGGTTCCCGTAAGGAAGATGAAGCCGCTTATCAGGAGCCTTTTGCGAATGAGTGCGTATCAAATTCTTTATATGGACAAGGTTCCGGACAGCGCGGTCTGTAACGAGGCATGTAAGCTGGCGGGCAGGAGGAAATTTCATAATTTGAAGGGTTTTGTAAATGCGGTTTTGCGAAAGCTTTCCGGACAGAAAGAGTCTCTTTCCCTGCCGGATGAGGAGAGGGAACCGGCGTTATTTTTGTCCGTAAAATATTCTATGCCAAGATGGCTGGCAGAGAGGTGGCTTTGTGAATACGGAAGCCGTATCACGGTAACACTTTTAGAGGGATTATTGGAGATTCACCCGGTCTCTCTTCGCTTTTCCACCAGACTTTCGGCGCAGGAGATAGAAAGCTGTCTTCAGGTCATTGCCGGACAGGGAGGGGAGGAGGAGCCGGAGGCAAAAATAAGTCAAAGCCCTTATCTTCCCTATGTTTATTCCATAGAGAACGCAGACGGGATAGAGAGCCTTGCAGGCTTTGGGGAAGGATTGTTTACGGTACAGGACGTAAGCTCCGCGCTTGCCGTGGAGGCGGCGGGAGTCCGCGAAGGGGATTTTGTGCTGGATGCCTGCGCAGCGCCCGGAGGAAAAAGCATTCTGGCGGCAGAACGTGCATTACAGGTATTGTCCAGAGACGTCTCCCAGTCAAAATGCACGGTTATCGAAGAAAATATAAGGCGTATGAAGGCGGAAAACATAACGGTTCAGGTCTTTGACGCCACAAAGCAGGACGCAGCGCTGATTAAGCAGGCTGACGTGCTGCTTTTGGATGTTCCATGCTCGGGGCTTGGGGTTATAGGTAAAAAGAGGGATATCAAGTATCGTGTCACCGAGGATAGCTTAAAGACCATCACCACATTGCAGAAGCAGATTATAGAAAATAGTTGGCAGTATGTGAAAAAGGGAGGTATCTTGCTTTACAGTACCTGTACTATAAACAGAGCGGAGAATCAGGACATGGTCAGATGGATTGAGGACAACTTTCCTTTTCGGGCGGAGCCATCGGATGATTTTTTGCCGGAACGTTTGCTGCAAGAGAGGCAGAGGGTGAAGGAGCTTCTGGCAAAAGAGGGCAGGTATGCGGGTTCGGACAGGCTTGAAGAGGCGTGCGTTCAGCTTCTTCCCGGTTTTATGGAAGCGGACGGCTTCTTTTTTGCAAGGCTTCGGAGGATAGATTGAAAATAAGCGCCAAAATGTGAAAGACAGCGGGCGCTTTGAGGAAATTCTTATGGATAAAGAGTTAAAGGACATAAAGTCCCTGACGCTGGATCAGCTAATGCTGGAGCTTGCAATACAGGGAGAAAAGCCCTTTCGGGCAAAACAAATGTATGAATGGATGCATGTTAAGCTGGCGGAGGATTTTGACAATATGACAAACCTTTCAAAGGCATTTAGAGACAGATGCAGGGAAAGATACATTTATACTTCGCTTAAGCTGCTTGAGCTGCAGACCTCAAAGCTTGACGGCACAAAAAAATTTTTGTTTGAGCTTGCCGACGGTAATGTGGTGGAGAGCGTTTTGATGAAATATAAGCATGGAAACAGTGTATGCGTTTCATCACAGGTAGGCTGTAGAATGGGCTGTAAATTCTGCGCGTCTACACTGAACGGACTGGAGAGAAGCTTACTGCCTTCCGAAATGCTGGAGCAGGTATATGCCATAACCAGACTTACAGGGGAGAAAGTGTCAAACGTGGTGGTGATGGGAATAGGGGAACCGTTGGATAACTATGATAACCTGCTTTGTTTTATCAGGCTTCTTACGGATGAGAACGGTCTGAATATCAGCCAGAGGAACGTGACCGTGTCCACCTGCGGGCTTGTTCCCGAAATGCGCCGACTTGCAGGAGAAAAGCTTCAGATTACCCTTGCTCTTAGCTTACATGCGGCAACGGATGAAAAGCGCAGAGAGCTAATGCCAATTGCAGACAGATATTCCATAAAGGAGCTTATGGATGTATGTCAATATTATTTTGAACAAACGGGGAGGCGCATAACCTTTGAGTACAGCTTAGTGGGAGGCGTCAACGACGCTAAACAGGATGCGCAGGAGCTGATCAGGCTGGCAAAACCTATTAACTGCCACATTAATCTGATTCCGGTGAACCCTATAAAAGAGAGGGCTTTTATACAATCTGACGGGGAAAGGATTCAGTCCTTTAAAAATAAACTTGAAAAAAACGGAATAAATGTTACTATAAGAAGGGAAATGGGGAGAGATATCGACGGAGCCTGCGGTCAGTTAAGGCGCAGGCATATCGGTGAACCCCGCGTGAAAGCGTAGGAGGAAGTAGGACGTGCTGAAGACATTTTCCATAACCGATATCGGCAGGAAGAGAAAATTAAATCAAGATTTTGTATATACCTCGGAAATTCCGGTAGGAAATCTGCCCAATGTATTTATTGTGGCGGATGGCATGGGAGGTCACAATGCAGGCGATTATGCTTCCAAGGTTACGGTTGAGACTATGATGAAAGAAATCGAGTCTTCTTTTGAAAAGAACCCGGTCATTATTTTCGGTAAAGCCATTGAGGCGGCAAACGAGGTTATCCGTAAAAAGGCGGGTGAGGAGGCTGCTTTAGAGGGAATGGGAACCACAGTGGTGGCGGCGACCTGCATGGGAAAGTATCTGCAGGTGGTAAATGTGGGAGACAGCAGGCTTTATATCATTAATCAAAGTGGTATAAAGCAGATTACAAGAGACCATTCTCTGGTAGAGGAAATGGTGCGGATAGGAAGTATTGGAAGAGAGGAAGCCAGAAATCATCCCGATAAAAACATAATTACCAGAGCAATCGGGGCGCAGGACAAGGTGGAGCCGGATTATTTTACGGAGGAGCTTGCGGAGGGCGACATGATTCTCATGTGCTCGGACGGTTTGACCAATATGCTCGAGGATGAGGAAATCCGCATGATTTTAAGCGGGGCGCGGGATATTGTGGAAAAGGCGCAGCAGCTGGTGCAGGCGGCAAACGAAAACGGGGGCAGGGATAATATCAGCGTGATATTAATAGAACCGTTTGCATAAAGGGATTGGAGAAGAAGTATGGTTAAGATTGGAATGATGATAGGCGACCGTTACGAGATATTGGAAAAAATAGGAACCGGCGGCATGTCAGATGTATATAAAGCAAAATGTCATAAGTTAAACCGTTATGTAGCGGTTAAGGTTCTTAAACAGGAATTTTCCGAAAACGCAAATTTTGTGTCTAAATTCCGTATTGAGGCTCAGGCGGCTGCAGGGCTTATGCATCCTAATATAGTCAATGTTTATGATGTGGGCGAGGAAAACGGTATCTATTATATTGTAATGGAGCTGGTGGAAGGCATTACCCTCAAAAAGTATATTGAAAAGAAGGCAAGATTATCTTATAAGGAGGCTGTCAGCATTGCCATTCAGGTGAGTATGGGGATAGAGGCGGCACATAACAATCATATTATCCACAGGGATATCAAGCCCCAGAATATTATTATTTCCAAGGACGGTAAGGTAAAGGTAACGGATTTTGGCATAGCCAAGGCGGCAACCAGCAACACTATTACTTCTAATGTAATGGGTTCTGTACATTATACCTCTCCCGAACAGGCGAGAGGAGGTTACAGCGACGAAAAAAGCGATATATATTCTCTGGGAATTACATTGTTTGAGATGCTGACAGGCAGGGTGCCCTTTAACGGGGAGACAACGGTAGCCATTGCAATCAAGCATATTCAGGAGGAAATGCCCTCTCCAAAGGAATTTGTGCCGGAAATTCCCATGGCGGTGGAAAGCATTGTCCTGAAATGCTGTCAGAAATCGCCGGACCGACGTTATCAGAATATGCAGGATTTGGTCACCGATTTAAAACAATCCCTAATTAATCCCGACGAGGATTTTGTGGTGGTGAACGATCCTGATATGGATGGCAGCACCAGAATGATCAGCGACACCGATATGGCGCAGATAAAGAGATATTCCGCTTATCAGGATAACAGGGAATATGAGGAACACGAAGATATAATGCGTTTAAGGAGCGACGGCTACGAGAACGGGGAGGAAGAGGATGAGGAGGATTATGATTATGTCTATAATCCTCGGGCAGAGAGGATAACCACGGTATTGGCGGTTATTTTCGGAATTGTGCTCTGTGTGATAATAATCATTTTTGCAGTGAGGATTTTTGGAAACGGCAGGGAGGGCTCAGAGGATTCAAAGGGCTCCGTAATCATAGATGACAGTACGCAGGCGACTGTTTCTTATGTTCCCATGGCAGATGTGAAGGGTATCAATGTGGAGGACGCAAAGAGGAGATTGACAGGACTTGGTTTGAATCCGGTGACGGAATATGTGGAATCCGATACCATTGACGAGGGTGTTGTAATCGATACGGATATAGCCGCAGGTTCACAGGTGGAGGTAGGAAGCACGGTAAAGCTTACGGTAAGCGCGGGGATAGACGGGGTGATTGTGCCCGAGGTATCCGGCAGAACCTTTGAGGAAGCGGAGAGCAGTCTGATTAACCACGGATTTTCTGTAAACAAGAGCGAGAGTTACTCCGATACGGTGGAGGAGGGAAAAGTGATTTCCCAGATGCCCGTCAGCGGAAATAAGGTTCCAAAGGGGAGCGTGGTGACGGTGACCGTCAGCAAGGGGAAGGAAGAGGTTAAGATAAGAGTGCCTAATCTTGTGGGCTTGTCGGAGCAGGACGGCACGGTGGAGGCAATCGAGGCAGGGCTGAGCATAGGAAGCGTTTCCTATGTGTACAGTGAGGAGGTGCCGGAAGGGCATATCTGTTATCAGAGCTATTCACAAGGCTCCTATGTGGACCCAGGTACGGTTTTGGATATCAAGGTAAGTCAGGGAGCGGAAAAGTATACCTATAAATGCAATAAAAGCATCGAGGCGCCAAGTGTGGATGAGGCGCCGGACTATGTGCCGGGCAGCGAGGTAGGGATTAAGCTGGTAACTGACGACAACAAGGTCCTGCTGGACATTAAGACGACGACCTTCCCTCAGGCAGCGAATTTTTACGGACTGACCGCTTCAGGCGGCACTATTACCATAAGCTATACAGTGACGACGGCAGGAAGCACTACGACCAATCCCGATACGGGAGAGACGGTTACCGTTCCCGGAGCAACGGAGACGAAGTCCTTTGAAAGACGAGTTGAATTTATACAGGAATAGAAAGCATGCAGGGTAAAATTATCAAAGGAATTGCCGGTTTCTATTATGTGTTTGTAAACGGCAGCGGTATATATGAGTGTAAGGCTAAGGGAATTTTCCGTAAGGATAACACCAAGCCCCTTGTGGGAGACGACGTGGAGCTTGATATACTGGACAAGGAGAGGATGCTTGGCAATATTGAGAAAATAGGGCAAAGAAGAAGCCAGCTGATTCGTCCCGCCGTGGCGAACGTAGATCAGGCGTTGGTGGTTTTTTCCGTTGTAAAGCCTCAACCTAATTTTAATCTGTTGGATCGGTTTTTGATTATGATGGGGCAGCAGGGGCTTCCCTGCATAATATGCTTTAATAAGCGGGATTTAGATGATGAGGGTGCGGGATGCGAGTACGAGAGGGTATATAGAGGATGCGGCTATCAGACTCTTCTTGTCAGCGCGGCTAAAAATCAGGGTATAGACAGAATAGAGGCTCTATTACAGGGGAAGACAACCACGGTGGCAGGGCCCAGCGGTGTGGGAAAGTCGTCTTTGATAAACCTCCTGCAGTCTGATACTGTAATGGAGACCGGCAGTATAAGCGCCAAAATAGAGAGAGGAAAGCATACTACCCGCCATTGCGAGCTGATTGCCATGGGAAAGGACACTTATATTCTGGATACGCCGGGATTTAGTTCTCTAGGGCTGTTTAATCTGGAGAAGGAACAGCTTGGGGATTTTTATCCGGAGTTTGCAGAGTACGAGAAATATTGTAAATTTGGCGGGTGCTCCCATCTGACGGAGCCTGTATGCGGTGTGAGAACCGCCGTTACGCAGGGGCAGATTAGCAGGATGCGCTATGAGAATTATGCAATGCTTTATGAAGAATTGAAGAACAGGAAAAAATATTAGAGATCGTGAATTTATTAAAACTATAGAATCTGTGTATGTGCTCATAGGATTTTGAGACAAATATAATGTAGTCGGAGACAATGTCAAGTGGATTATGTAAAAAGGGGAGCGTGTGAGTTGCAAAATAGTTTTTCGGCTATTTGATGTATACTAAGAAGGGATAATATGGATAGACAGGAGGCACAGGATAGGCAGGTGAGGAGCGAGGTTCTTGTCCATGCGGAAATGGACGTGGTTGATGTGACTTTTACAAAGGACAAGAAGGATTATGGCGACGGCATCAAGGAATATGAGATCGAATTTTGAACTGGTGGGAAGAAATACAGTTATACAATGAATGCAATAACGGGCAAGGTTTTGGAAATGGAGATTGATTGAGTAGTGTAAAGGTTCAGGGATTGATTATAGCGGTTAAAGAGACATATCTGATATTAAAATCAGACATGTCTTTTTGTTAGTAATAAATTTAAAATTGCAATTGACTATTCGATAACTCAATTTGTCTAATTGCGACAATTATGTAAATAGATATTTATTTGCGTGATATAAGCGCAGTAATCCCCTACCAATAGGTAAGTTACAATGGAACTATTGTTGGTTTATAAATTTATAAAGTGCATTATAATAAATTTAAAATATTAAAAATATATTATTTGGTAAGATAACTAATGTGATAGATGACAATAAATAAGCTCATTTCGACGCTAATTAAGTTTTATAATCTATACTATGTGATATGGGAGGAGTATACAAATGATATTCACTGCCATACAGTGTAGTGACAAAAATGTTTAAACGGAGGGAGTTACTAATACAGGTTGCATTGTTACAGCCCGCATTAGTTTTTTTGTGTTAGTATGAAGCCAAATTTTGGGTTGTTGTTCTAAAAATATTTTTTACTTTTAGTTGTTGATAAGTACTTTTTGATGTCAACTTCATGCTCAAAAGTTAGGGCAGGGAATACCTTTTGGTTTCACGGCAACCTTAGCCCTGTGCGGATAGGAAATATACAACATGAGATTATGGAAAAGCTAAAAAACAGGGAAGATATGTGTGTCAAGGTAATACTCGGAGATATAAAATATACTTTGGCTAATTATAATTTGAAATTACTTTTGAGCGTGCGCAATCGATTCCTAATGTGGTTTATAAATAAATTTTAAGATTATACATATTTTAGGTTGCTAAGTAATGAAAAATCTACCCCTAGGGAGTTGAAAGAAATGAGAATAGAAAACGAAAAGAAAGGATATACCACAATACAAAATATAAAGTACATTTTGAGTGGGATATGTAAATGGCAGCGCGCCTTGATTTTTATATCCTTTTTGCATAGTATTAGTCAAACGGCATCTATATTTATAATACCAGTAATAATTAAGATGGTGATTGAGCAGGTTGAAAATTATGGAAGTTACGGAACATTTGCTGTTTTGATTATATGTTATACAGTTGCTGTGGCTTTAATTTATTTTATGAATGAGTTTAGCGAATTACAGGAAGGTTGGCGTTTTATAGCTGTGAGGACTAAATACCAACGGATTATTATGTCTAAATTACTAACTATGGATTATCAAAAGTTGGAAACTCCGTTAGTTTTGCATGATTATAATAAAGTACGAGATCATTTGTATGATCCTAACAAAGGAATTCAAGGTATATTACATTCCTTACAAAGAATTTGCGTATGTATTGTTCAAATTATTGTTTCTGCGATATTGATTTCCAGACTGAGTCCAATCATTTCTATTTTCATTATGCTATTAACAGTAACCCAATTTGTACCGGTTAGTAAAGCTAAGATAAAAGATAAAGAAAGGGTTTGGGATTATTTGCCGCCATTATGGAGAAAAAATTTTGTTATAAATATGATTACGAGTGATTGCCAATTCGGTAAAGATGTACGTATGTATCATATGGCAGATTGGTTATTTTTAAAACATATGTCAATTAATAAAAAAATAGCGGCAAAAGTACTTGAATCTAGAAAACGTTGGATACAATGTGATTCTTTTATACAAGTCATAGGAGTAATTCAAGAAGTTATTCTGTATGGATGGTTACTATATAGTCTGTTATTCAATGGGCTATCAATTGCAAATTTTACTTTTTATATTGCCACTGCAAAAGCATATTCGTATGCAATCAGCAGAATGGTATATGAGATCACAGGTATAAAAGTTCAATCGTTAGAAATTAATGATTATCGGTATTTTATAGAACTTGCAGATAAAAATACCAGTAATGCAGGAACATTATCAGTAAAAGATTACATAAAAAACAATCAGTATGAATTTGTTTTTGAAAACGTCACATTTTATTATGAAGGTCAAATAAAGCCAGCAATAAAAAATTTAAATCTAACATTAAAATCAGGAGAACGACTTGCTGTAGTTGGACTTAATGGAGCAGGAAAATCTACCTTGATAAAATTATTGTGTAGATTATATGAACCAAATCAAGGGAGAATATTATTAAATGGTATCAATATCAGGGAATTTGATAAAATGGAATATTTTGAAATGTTTTCGCCGGTATTTCAAAATGTTGAATTATTTGCATTTCCTGTTGCTGAAAATATATCAATGAAGACTAGAGATAAAACGGATATATCCAAAGTAGAATCATCACTAAAGGAAGTGGGATTATTAAATAAGGTGGAAGACCTTCCAAAAGGATTAAATACACAGCTTTTAAAATACTTATACGAAGATGGTATTGATTTTTCCGGAGGTGAAAGACAGAAACTAGCACTTTCAAGAGCTTTATATAAAGATTCACCAATTGTTATTTTAGATGAACCGACAGCAGCGCTAGATGCAATTGCTGAATATAATCAATATAAGAACTTTGATAATATAATAGGAAAGAAAACAGCAGTATACATTTCACATAGATTGGCATCTACTCGATTTTGCGATGAAGTAGCTGTATTTGATCAGGGAGAGCTAATTGAAATAGGTACTCATGACGAGCTTTTGAAAAAGCAGGGTACATATGCAAATTTGTTTCAGATGCAAGCACAATATTATCAAGAGGAGACGGCAAAATAAATAATAATGAGTTACAATATTGATAAACCGATAAATTTAAAAAAAATGAAAGAAATAGTACTATACTTGGCGAAAGAAGTCTGGGGATATAAAAAGACATACTATTTTGTATATTTAATGGATGTATTAATAAAGTCTATGCGACCATTTATCAATATTATATTTCCCAAACTTATTATTGATGAATTATTGGGATTAAGAAGAATGCCCGTAGTAATTACTATTGTAGTGGTTATGATTGCACTAAATTTTGTATGTGGTGAAATTATTGTTGTTACTACACAGAATTTAGACAAGAAATACTACGATGATATACAAAAATATCTAGAAGCTAAAATAGGACTCAAAATCATGAAAATGAATTTTGAGAGTACTGAAAATAAACAAGTATTGGAAAAGCTTCAAAAGGCCAAAGAAAGTTTGGGTGAGGGATTTTCTGGTGGTATAAGAGGTATTGCAAACACTTTTTCGGGTATGTTAAGTAGTATTATAACCTTAATTGGAACGATTGGTATTGTATTAATTCATTCAAAAATACTTATTTTATTAGTATTAGTGAATGTAGTTATTAATAATTTTGTCAGTTCAAAAAAAAATGCTGTTCAATTTTTAAATTTTAAAATTTTGTCTTCTATATCGAGATCATTTAACTATTTTCAAGTTGTTTTAGCGGATATACGATATGGTAAAGATGTTCGATTATATAATGCATCTGACATGATGATGACAGAAATTGATGGCTTTTATGATAAACAAATTAATATTTTAAAAGAACAATCAACAAAGATAAGCAAATATCTAGGCATTTCAAGTATTTGTTCTGCGTTAACAAGTGGATTGTGCTATTTTTATATGGGATATCTTGCATTGAACAGGGCGATCGGAATTGGTGATTTTTCAATGTTGGCAACGGCAAGTACTACATTTATTGATGCTATTAATAGTATTCTGAAGCATTTATTGGATTTACAAAAAAAATGTGTCTATGCAAATGAGTATGTAAGTTTTATGACATTAGTGCAATATAATCCAACATTAGGAAATAGAAATTTATCTGGCACAAATAAGTTTGAAATTGAATTCAAAAATGTTTCATTTCGTTATCCGGACACAAATATCGATGTACTTAAAAATATTTCACTTAGAATACAGAATGGACAACGCTTATCAATAGTTGGGCAGAATGGTTCTGGCAAAACTACTTTGATTAAACTATTATGTCGATTATATTCTGTAAGTGAAGGGGAAATATTGTTGAATGGTATCAATATACTAGATTATGACTATGATGAATACATAAAAAAAATGACTGTTGTATTTCAAGATTTTAAGATACTTCCATTAACAATTAAGGAGAATATAGCATTAGAGAACACAAACAATGCGTCTGATAAGGAAATTATTTCCCTTTTAAAAAGAGTTGGTTTAAAACAGAAACTCGATGATCTTAAGGAAGGATTATATTCACACGTATTTAAAAGTTATGATCTGACAGGATTTGAGCCCTCCGGAGGTGAACAGCAGAAAATGGCGATTGCAAGAGCATTGTATAAGAATTCTCCAATCGTTATTTTGGATGAGCCAACAGCAGCATTAGATCCAATTGGCGAATATGAAATATATAGTCAATTTAATGACTTAATAGGTGATAAAATGGCAATTTACATTTCGCATAGATTATCTTCTTGTAAGTTTTGTGATAAGATAGCCGTCTTAAATGAGGGTAAGTTGTGTGAATATGGAACTCATGATGAATTAATCGCTTGCAATGGTATTTATGCTAACATGTATAAAGTACAAGCTCAATATTATATTTAATTACCTATAAATGTAAAAGAAATGAGCAATTAGTTATGGAAAATAAGATTTTAAAGAAAACTTCCTTAAGTGTTGACTATGAAAGGAGTAGTAATGAATCAGAAGAACCTCTACATACATATTGGGTCAGCCAAAACAGGTTCTACAGCCTTACAGTCATCTTTAGTTATAAATGAGGAGTATTTAAAAAACCATAGTATATATTATGGTGAATATAATACCGAATATGAATCTAAAGTTTTCTTTTCACTACAATATGAATTATTAAAGAAATATTTAGGAAAAGAATATGAAAAGAAAATATATAGTGAGAAGCATGAGTGGATTGTAAATAGATGTCCAGAGGATTTTGATATACTTGTTGAAAAAATTAAGACAGAGGTAAAGAGACATAATTATGTTAATACTATCATTTCAAATGAAGCCTTTTTTGGTATATTTGGACTTCTTGGTGAATATTCAGTGCGAAGTGGCTTATATTCGTTAAATTTATTAAAAAGAATAAAAAAAGCATTTTCTGATTTCAATATTAAGATTGTTTGTTATCTGCGTAGACAAGATTTATTCATAGAATCTTTGTATAATCAATCTATTAAAGATACAAACATTCAGCTTACTGTAGATAATAAAGATAGTGATAATAAGATTTATCATTATGTTTTTAACGAGGGAGAGCAACCAACAGATTTTATGTTATTTTGTAGGAATATGATTAATATTTCGGATTACTATAGTGTGCTTTGTATTTTTTCAAGTATTTTTGGAAAAGATAATATAATTATACGTCCATATGAAAAATCACAATTACCAAAGGGTACGGTATATGATTTTTATCATAATATCCTTGGATTGAGTGATGAGCAGATTGGACTTATGAAGCCATACAGAGACAGAAATGAAAGAATATCAAGAGATTTAATTGAATATAAACTGAAGACTAAGAACAATTATATCAATATGACCAGAGATTATGTAGTAGTTAATCAGGTTTTATTTTCAGAAAATGATAATCAGTTTTATTTTACTAACGATGAAAGAGCAAGATTGATTCAATACTGCAAAGATATTAATGTAAAAATAGCAAAAGAATTTCTACATCGTGATAATGGAATTCTATATTATGATAAAATGGAGAAAATGATACCTTATCAAGGTTTGACATTAGAGAAAGCTTTATTAATAAGTCAGAAATTAATTGCACGACGACTTACTAAGGATGAAAAGAAGAAAATATTATTTCCTGTTTTTAATTATGCAGAGGAGATGCATCGCTCAATTGCTATTTACGGAGTTCATAATGAATTAGCAAAAATAGTCTTTGAAATAGCTGCTATTTTTAATAAGACGATAAATATAAAAGTTATTGAACCTGAGGCAGAGAGTCAATATATTAAAATGAATGATATTTGGTATCCTATTTATAAAGAGAATTGTTTAGAATCAATTGCTCCCGATTATATATTTATAACGGATGTTTATAATTGTGTGGAAGTAAGTGAAAATATAGCAAAAAGTACTATGGGTAATATCGTAATATTTCCTGTATATGATTATTCTGATGATATATGGACAACTTTTAAACAGCGTTGAAAATGTACTAATAATAAACATGGTCAGGAGTAAGAAGATGGAAGAAAAAATATCATTAGAAAATAAGGTTGTTTTAGTGACTGGTGCATCAGGATTTATAGGATCAGCTATAGCGCAAAGGTTAGCTGAATTTGGAGCAGATGTTTTTGTACATTATAAGAACTCAAAAGAGACGGCAGTTAAAACACTTCAAATAATACATAAAATGGAACGTAGAGCTTATTTAATCAATGCGGATCTGTCATCAGAGAATGATATTCAAGCAATGTTCAAACAAATTGAACAAACTACTGGAAAGCTGGATATTTTAATTAATAATGCAGGAATTCAGCCGAGTTCGTATGTAAAAAAGTTAAAGGAAGAAGATTGGGATGAAGTAATGGACATAAACCTGAAAAGTACATATCTTTGTACCAAATATGCAGTTAAGTTATTATCAAAGTCCAATTGCGGATGTATTGTGAACATGGCATCAACATGTGGTGTGAAACCATACGTTACATTTCTTAGTTACTGTGCATCAAAAGCTAGTATTATCGAAATGACAAAGGGTTTTGCAAAAAATTTAGGTAGATATGGTATTCGTGTTAATTCAATATCTCCAGGTTATGTAAAACCGAAAGACGTAATTATAGAGGATGAAAATGAAAGTTGGTTTCTCGCTATGATAGGAAAAACGAAAGTATTAAACGTTAAAGATGAAACAGAATTAATAAATCTAACGCCACTACATAGGGTTGCTACTACAGAGGATGTTTCTAACGCGGTTATTTTTCTGTGTTCTCGTCTTTCTAAAGGGATTACTGGTGTGAATCTGCTTATTAATGGAGGGTATACATTATGATTGAATTTGAAAGAAATTTAAACATTTTTTAATACAAATATTCTATTACTAATGACAAATTTTTCGATATATTGATATTATATCTATCAAGGAGTACATATGAATAACTCAAGAGATTTTTTTTCATTGAAAGATAAAACAGTATTGATAGCAGGAGCTTCTGGAAAGATTGGAAAAGAAATTGCGCTTAGTCTAGCACATTTAGGCGCGGATATTTATGTGCATTATCATAGGAACTATGAGATAGGAGAAGAGATTGTAAATGAGATTAATAAAATTGGGAGAAAAGCATATTTAGTACAGGGCAATTTGAAAAGGGAAAGTGATGTAAAGCGTATATTTCAAACAATTAAAGAAACAACAGATAAGCTTGATATCCTGATAAATTCTATTGAAATAGAGTCAAAATCATTAGTAGAAGACGACTGGGATGATGTACTTGAAACAAATATGAAGACCATTTTTTTATGTACTAAAAATAGTCTCAATTATTTAATGAAATCAAGGAATGGTATTATTGTGAATATTTCAACATTGAATGGATTTGAAGCGAATCCATCAAATATTAGTTTCTCAGTATCGAAGTCAGGTGTAGCAGCTATGACAAAGGTACTGGCAAAAGAACTGGGAGGCTTTGGAATTCGCGTAAATCTCGTTTCACATCTTCCTATCATTTGTGAGGAATCAAATGATAATGAAAAAGAAACAAATAAGACTAGTATAGATAATATCATTAAAAAGGCGCCTTTACAAAAAAGAATTGATTGCGCTGATATTGTTAATTCTGTATTGTTCCTATGTTCAGATATGTCGCAATTTATTACAGGTGTGAACTTGATAGTTGATGGTGGCTATACATTATAGGATAATAAATAAGCATGTTACTCGTACATTTAAAATATTGTAATATATTGACGAAAAAATAGCTCAAGTGGATTTAGATTAATCAATAATTTGAACTTTTAAATTATAGGAAGGAGCGTTTTGGTTGAAAAAATTGTATATAAATGAGAATCCTGAAATAAAATCATTACAGTTTAATGCCTTTGCAGAGAGTATAATATCCATCCATAAAAGTCATAAAGATTGGTTAGCAAATAATTATATTCAGTTACTTGTGCATTATTCATATGAAGACGCTGGAATAATTAATTATTTATCTGGAAATATATTAGGTTCATTGCCTTTATTGAATATAAATGTTACCTCAAAGAGTGAAGTTATAGGAAGAGCTGGAATATTACATTATATTATATCAAACATTGACGCAAATAATTATGTCTACATGTTGTTGGATGAATTTTATATCCCACATAGACCAATGTATGGTAAAAAACATTTTATGCATGACGAATTATTTTATGGATATGATCTTAAAAAAGAATTATTATTTTTAATTGGATATGATGATCAAGGTTTGTATAGAGGACACTCTGTAAGTTTTGAACAGTTTTGGCAATCTTATTCTGAAGATGATGGAGAATGGCTTCATCAGATTGCATTAACGGATTTTGATTACAAATTTAACAAGAAATCTTTTTTAGACATGGTGACTGATTATTATGATGCAAAATTCCATAGAGAGAAACTTGATTTATATTTAGATATGAAAACTTATAATAAGCATTTTTACGATGAACGATTGAAAAATGTAGAATACTATGGAATAAGAGTTTATGATGCATTGTATGATAGTATTCAACGACGCATTGCAAATAAGAGAAAACTTAATATAAGAGACTTTTATATAGTTTATGAGCATAAAAGCAGCATACTATACTCACTCAATTATTTAGAGGAAAACCATATGGTATCGGATCTCTCTTCGATAAAAGAGAAAATGAATGAAATTAAGAAAGAGAGTAAAACCATGCTAAATTTGTGTATAAAGCATAATATTGTTAACTCTATTCAATTAGTGGATAATATATATGAGAGAATAGAGAAAATAAAGGTATTAGAGAAAAATACTATATACGAACTGATAGATAAGCTTACTTAACCTAAATTATTCACAGAATCTTATTCCAACTAAGCGCTGTACTGTGAATTGATTATCCCATAAGATACTCATTTATATCCGTCAAAAGGATATAGAATTCCTACGACAATTGCAACGGTAGTTAGGTGATATGCAGGTTCGTTACTATTGCTATTCTAATTGTATATTGCACTTTTTAGTACTTGTAAGAATCTTATAATCGCCCATTCTTATAAGGAATCTATTACATAAATTGAAGTTCTATATTTTATTGAATGAATAACAGCAGAAAACACTGAGCAAAAGTAGTTAGAATATAAAATAATGAAAATTGTAGTACTAAAATTTAAATAAAATATAATAACAAAAGAAAGGTATATGGTGTTTATTTAAAAACATTATAAGAGTAAAGATGAAAAAAGCTATTGATTGCTTACTAATTGGATATTTAGGATATAATTATTCAAAAATTAATGAAACACTAGAGAAAAATGGATTAAGTTCTAATAAGATGGAAAAAGATTTTAATGCGGCCATTGCTTATCTGGGTACTTATTTAAATAAAAGAAATGTTACATTTGATTACATAAATTATATTGAAGATGATATGGAAATGTTAAAAGAAAAATTAGAGACATTAGATATCAGCTCTATAGGATTATCAACGACATATTGTACAAGTATACAATCAGTAGAGTCAATTGTGGCATTTATAAAGAAAGTAAACCCTAATAAGGATGTGAAAATTATACTTGGAGGGGCTTATATTACTAAATTAATAAATGACTCTGAGTTGCAAGATAATATGGTTTTACAATATGTCTTAAAAAAAATTGGTGCAGATATATATATTAACAGCTTTCAAGGTGAAGAGACATTATATAAGGTTATAATGGGATTAAAAATTGGTGCCACACTTGATGATATTCCTAATATATTGTATCAATATGAGTCTAAATACATACGAAACGAGCTAGTACCAGAGGATAATAAGCTGGAAGATAATATTGTTGATTGGAGTCTATTTGCGGATCGAGTAGGTCGCACGGTACCAGTAAGAACTGCAATATCCTGTCCATTTTCTTGTTCATATTGTTCGTATCATATTAACGCAGGTAAATATCGCTATGTAGATGTGGATATTATTGAAAAAGAATTAAATTCTATTGATAAACTACCAAATGTTAAGACAGTTCATTTTATTGATGATACGTTTAATGTTCCAGTTGATCGCTTCAAAAAGATACTAAGAATGATAATAAGAAATAAATATAAATTCAATTGGTGTTCATTTATCAGATGTCAATTTTTGGATGAAGAGGCAGTCCAACTTATGAAAGAAAGTAAATGTATAGGTACATTTTTAGGAATTGAGTCTGGAAATCAATATGTTTTAAATAATATGAATAAGCGGGTTAAACTTGAAGAATTAGTTAAGGGAAATCAATTATTGGAGAAGTATGGAATACAAAGATTTGGTTCATTTATTGTAGGGTTTCCAGGAGAGACAGAGGAAACAGTAAATGATACAATTCAGTTTATTAAAGCTATAAATTTGAAATACTATGGTGTTGCTACTTGGTATTATGATACTAGAACGCCAATCCATGAATTGAAAGATAAATATAAACTTATTGGTAAAGATTACAACTGGAAACATGAAACTATGGATTTCAATAGAGCAATGGAGTTAAATCAGTATGTTAGAAATCAATTAACGACATCAATACATTTTGTTCAAGATCCAACATGGCTGTTTCAGTTGATAGATGAGAAGGTTGATATTAATCAGATTCTTGAAATAGTGCCACAAGACCCAGCGTTATTTACAGTACATAATTTTAAATAGATATTAATAAGAAGGAAAATGATTAATATGTCTCAAATATATGATGTGATTATTAAAATACTAAAAGGATACTGTACGTCTGAAGTAGGGCTAGATACTGATTTATTCAAATGTGGATTGGATTCATTTAATGCCATGAATGTTTTAGTTGAGATTGAGAAGAACTATAACATCAGGTTTGAGGAAGATGATTTAGATTTAACTTGGATGAGTACTGTTGAAAGTATAATAATGAAAGTTAAGTGTAAATTGGAGGAGAATCAATGATCAAAGCACAATACGATTGTGATGTGTTATTAAAAAACTTAATCTCTCAATATGGATATTATGTTGATTTACTTAGTTGTAATGAATATACCATTTGGTATTTAATAAGACAAGCTGGTGTTGATAACTTTATACCTGTAATTGGCACAAGAGCTTTTATTAATCAAGAAATGCTAATAGATTCTGATATATTTATATTACATGAAGACAAAAATATAGACTGCATAATTAAGAATCTGAATGAGTATTATCATATCGGAATTCATTCATACGATGATAAAAAAGAGGATATACATAGTTTCATTTGTAAAGCACTAGAAAAGAATCAGTTCGTATATACATATTATGATCATTTTTATGATTCCTTAGTTGATGGAGAACGAAAACATGATTACCATGGACATCCGATTACTGGCTATGATAGTAAACATGGGCTTTATGAAAGTATATATCCAGATATTTTTTTAGTAAGGGTTGATGATATGCAAATGATGATGAAACATTGTACTAAAATATTTAATGCAAGACCGTATTATTTCTATTTGGATATGTCAAATGCTATAGATGTAAAAGTAATAAAGAATCATGTTCGTCAAGATTTGCTCGAAGATTGTAATAACATAGAAAGTGAATGGAAAGAAGAAATTACTGCATTTGAAAAATATATTCAATTGTTCCCAAGCATATATGATTTTGAAGAGGAGAATCAGGTAAAATATGTTTTAGAGCAAAGAATATTATTTAATACAATACTAGAGGGGGTAAATGGGAATTTCTTATTAAAGCTTCAATTGATTCAAGAAATTTTTGGGATAAATACAGAGGAGTTACGAATGAAATTTCTACAGAACAGAAGAAAGAGCGTTATAATTGCTAATATGTTTCGTAAGGCATCAATTTTGGTAACTAAAGATAAAAAATATTTTCAACAATGTGTTATTCAGACCATAAATAAGATTTCAGATGTGTTTATTCGTGAGAATGAGAATCTTTTAATGAAGTATGTTGCCTTAATGAAAGGAATGGTGTGATTACAAGTGTCATTTAATGTTGATAAAGCGATTGAATTTGTTTTTCAAAATGGTAATGCATTTCAACAGGCATATTTTAAAGCACTATTTGATCGAAATCTTGTAGAATATGCTTTGCTATCCTTAGCTCGTTATCAGAATGACGATGGAGGGTTTTTTGGACTAGATAGCGATTATAATGGAAAAGCAAGTAGTATTACATGCACTATGATTGCGTTAAGCAAACTTGAACGTCTTGGGGTAGATTCAGGAGTGTTATACGATGCTACGATTGCTTATCTACAAAGAGAACAGAAAAAGAAAGGCTTTTGGGATGAATCGTATAAAGTTTTAGAGTCGCAGCCTCCTAAATGGTATTATCCAAAATATATGATCAATCAAGTGTGGCTTACGAATGGCATATTACGATATCTCATTACAAAGAGAAATATTAATCAAGATATGCTTGAGAAGGCACAATCATTTTTAAGGTTACATTGGAATGGTAGCAGTTTTCCAGGTTATGACCATAATAATTGGATGGCAATCATAGGATTTCATAATAGTGATCAGATGATTCATAGACAGATTGCTGAATCGTGTATGTACAATTTAATTAATCATATTAGTGAATACGATCTCGGAGACATAAATTGGGTATTAGAATCAATGATGAGTATGCAGATATCGAGTAGCCATCCGGTGGTAGTACAAGGTTTAGAACTTTTAGAGAATGGACAGCGAGAAGATGGAGGTCTTAGCACAAGTTATGGTGAATTGCATCGAGTTGATACGACTATAGATGCACTTGATGCTTTGGCATTTTATAATCATATACAAAGAAAGATATAAGAAATGCTTTTGACCAAAGATATTAATTACGAATGAGTTTATTACAAATAGTATAACATTACAGGAGGTAAGAATAGTATGAAGAATGAAGTAGAAGGAAAGATTTTAGAAATATTTAGAAAGAGTCTTACTGACGTTAACTTAGATGACAAAAAATTAGTAGAAGCCCCTCTATCTACATTGAATCTAGATTCTATAACTTTCATAAAAATTATAGTCGAGGTAGAAATGGAGTTTGATATTGAAATTGAGCCAGAAGAACTTGATGCCACTATATTTTATAATATTAGAAGTTTTGTTCAGCACGTGGAAGAAATGCTTACCTAAGTATAAGTATACTAAGAGATATTCCTACTATACTAGGGGGCAAAATTATGTATAAGTTGGATGAATTTTATACTTCAACAGGTCAGATATGCATTATGAGTTGTATTAGCGATATATTCAATTTTTATGGCTTAAATGTAAATGAAAGTATTGTTTTTTGCTTGGCTGAAGCAGGATTATTCTATTATAAACCTATTGATTTAGAAAGTGTATTATCTGAACATAAGGAAATGACTTTATTTGATTTAGTTATGGGTGGAATGAAATATAATATTCCATTAATGATAAAAAATATAATTCAACATTTTGAGTTCACAATAGAGACAAGCAGTAATACTGAGAAGAGAGTCGTACAAGAGTTTATTGAGAAGCACATTCAAAATGGGCGGCCAGTGTTATCGCTTTTATCAAGAGAATTTCTAGGTTATTTAATGCCCAAATATAAAAATCGTATCTCTCATTCAATTAATATTATTGGATATGATTGGGAAAATAATCAAGTATACGCGTCAGATTCATATATTCCTACTAGCCCAACAACAGCGTATAATGGCGTTCTTTTATTTAATGAATATTTACAGTGCTTACAAACATCAGAAGATATATTTATGCAAGACTTTGGATTTCGTAATATTGTATTTGAAAAACATTCATCTTGCACATTTGATGATTTATCGTATGACGCAGCACTCAGCCCACTAAAACATATGGCGGTAGAGTTTTTTGATAGCAATTTGCTACAAGGTAATATATACACAGGCATGAAAGCGTATCAACAGTTTTATGAGGACTATGATAAGTGGACTAAAATTGATAATAAAGTTATATTTTCACAAGTAATGAGATATGTACATAGTCGACTTACTAATTTTGGGGGACCAGTAGTTACATACAGTTTATTTCATGAATATATCAGAAATCTTTTGATAAAAAAACAAGATTTATCATTATGTAAGATGTATTCTATATGCAATGATCTTGAAACAAAATGGTTTGTAATAGCTAATTTATTTGGTAAGGCTTCATTTTATGCAAATGACAATACAATGGAAAATCTTAGAGAACGAGTAAGAGCTGTTATAACTGATATGAATCAAATGTATCATATGATATTGGATATTTAAGAAAAAGATTGGGGGTTATATTTTTGTTTGAATTAAAGCTAAAAAGTTATAGAAAGAAGTTAACATTAAATCAGGATTATCGTAATTTTTTTCATAAGCCTATCATTTTTTATTTAATAAATAAAGACGATGCTAGACCTTTTTTTGTAACATTTGCTATTCTTGATTTTAACAATCAGGAAATACTTTATTTATTCTCGTATGATAGTGAGAATATTAATATTGTAAATAGTCAAAAAGAGAATGAAAAATTTATTGTTGAAAAAACGCCACATATGACGCTTGGTATCCATGATGGTGTAGATTTCTTGACTTTTCTTGATGAAGAGCAATATATATTTTATGTTAATTATAAAGATTTAACAATGAAAGTGTATACTGGTGATGATCTTGTTCAAGACAAGAGTGTTCAGATGAAACGAATTAGTTCAACAGTATATAAGGATGCGGAGGATTCAAATTACTTCTATTTAACAATTACAGATTCTTCAAACTGTGTTCATATTTATCGAGCTTCTTTGACTCTCGATGAGTTCAATGAAATAGATAAATTTCAAGGATATGAAGTTCCTCCACATGTCATTCGTGATTGTAAGGATCATCTTCTTCTTAGCCATGTATTCAAATACCCAACTTTCCTTCTTGGAGATAGTGGAAAAGTTTTAGACCAAAATACATTGGCTGGAATGATTTTGAGAAATGCAATAAAAATTGTAATGAAGTCGCAGCCAGAAAGTAAACCAAATTATGATTTGAAGTATATATCACTTACGAAAGAGCAAAAAGTAGAAATTATAAAGTTATTAAAAGATAAGTATAAAGTTAAAATATTACCAGGTGAAATATTATTACTAAATAAACAAACGAAAGAAAAGCAAACGTATGAAACATCAGGTGGTACACCGGCACATTTTGAAATTGACCCTGTTACTAATACAATTTATACGTCTTCTCATAATTTTATTATAGTTCAAGGAGCATTTATTTATTATGAACCAGCAGTGATTGATAAATTTAAGTTAATTGATAATCATCTAGAATTGGTTGGTTCTTTCCAATATGAAGATGGTTATAGATATACTTCTCACCGGGTGTTTTATCATAAAGGAAATTCATATATATGTACTTTTGCGCAGCCGAATAGACTAATGATTATTGACGCTTCAAATATGGAATTAGTATTTTATGAAGATATTGATGATAACAGTTTGAGTGAGGCTGAGGATCCGTTTTTATATGTTAATACTGAAAAGAGCTCAAATGAGATTGTAACCATCGAAACTTCAGCGAATGGAGAGTATATATTATTTATTAGTTTACAATATATATATATTTATGATTTCGAGAAACGAAAAATATGTGAAAGATTTTCATATCACTCAGTTTTTTCAGACAATATGGATTTGTCAGATTATCAATTAAGGACATTACATATTAATTATATTGAATAGAGCAGACAAAATCCTGACATGTGCAATGATTAAAAAAAGAAAGGAAACGCTGATGTAAGATTTTTGCTTATATCATGAAGGTGATTATTATGATGTTAGATGCTTTGGATTATGAAAGAATTAGAAAATGGATATACACTAATGCTAGACCATTAGAATATGCAAAATGGAGATATCATTTTGAGGGAGAAAGTGTAGAGGAAGTATTAAGAATTGTACGTCAATATCAAAATCCAGATGGTGGATTTGGGAATGCATTTGAAGCTGATTCATGGAATCATAATTCTTCTCCATATACAACATCCATTGCAATATTATTGTTAGAAGAATTAAGTATAGCAGATGCTGACGATGAAATTATAAAAGGAATATTAAATTATCTAGAAAATACAAATGATTTTGTTGATGGTTTTTGGCCAGCTACAATTCCAAGCAATAACGACTATCCGCATGCACCATGGTGGACTTTTATTTCAAAAGAAAATTTAGCAGAATGGGGATATAATCCAACTGCATTACTTGCAGGATTTATTATTCGCTTTGCAAATGTAGGTTCGGACATTTACAAAAAAGCTGTTGATATAGCAAAGCGTGCTGTGGAATGTTATCTTTGTGAAAAAGATGACCAAGGGAAATTATATCGAGATTTGAACCGTGAAGGAGAGATTACTTGTTTCTCATATTTAGTTAGCAGTTTGGAAACCACTACCATAGTAAGTCATAATAGAGTTACTGATTTGAAAAATGCATTAAAAGAGCAGGTTGCAAAATTTATAGAAAAGAACACAGCAAACTGGAATAAATATTGCTGTAAACCATCACAGTTTATTGATTCCCCCAATAATATTTTTTATGAAAACAATGAAGAAATTGTTGAGTACGAATTAGACTATATAATAAAAAATAGAAACTCTGATGGTGTTTGGAATATTGTTTGGAACTGGATGGATTATAGTGAACAATGGAATATCAGTAGAAACTGGTGGAAATCTCAATTGGTGATACAGAACATGCTATTACTAAAAGCTTTCAATAGAATTAAAAAGTAAGATTGTGAAGAAATTAAGGAAGATTGAAGGTGAGTATGATGAAATTGTTAGCACCTGTTAATTCCTTAGATTCTTGCAAAATGCAACTTGAATCTGGAGCTGAGGAATTGTATGTTGGGCTAAGAGCGGATTATTCAAAGAAGTTTAGTTTCTCTGCAAGATTTCAAATTGATGATAATGGAACTGTGATGCAACCAACAAAAGCTGAATTAAAGGAAATAATTAAATACGCTAACAGTGAGAATGTTTCTGTTAACTTAACAGCAAACGCTCAATTCTTCTCTGATTTTATGCAGAAAAATATTGACTTGCAAAAAGCTTATATTGATTATGTACTAGACGGTATTGATTGTGGTGTTTCAGGTGTGATTGTAACTGATATTGGACTTTTGTATGTATTACAATCGTTAAATCTACCGGTGGGTATTCATTCTAGTACAGCAATTGATACAATGAGTATTTCACAAATTAAATTTTTAAAAGAACTTGGAGTAACACGGGCTATTTTATCCTATCAGATAAGTTTTGAAGAAATTAAAGAAATCATGAAGAGTAAACTTATGGAGATTGAGGTATTTGGGTATGGTGGCTGTTCATTTAGTGGAAATTGTAATTTGGGCCATGGATTAAGTATGGGTATTCCATGCAAGAATAGGTACAATATAGATAATATGGAACAGCCATCCTGCTTCCTCGATTTAACCAAAGGTTGTGGTATTTGCTCAATTTGGGATTTAAATGAAATGGGGGTTGATTCGTTAAAAATTGTAGGGAGAGAGTTTTCTTACAAACAGATTTCACCTATTACAGAGCTTTTTAGTCAGGCTTTAAAATTGGCCAGAAAGACATCAAAAAACGAATACAATGAAAATATAGAAAAAATTATACCATTATGGTGGGAAAAGGCTGTATGTTCAAAAAATCAGTGTAAATATTGTAATATGGCAGATGAATTTTATATTTAATATAGCGCTTATAAATATTGCATAAAATAGCAATAAGTTCAAACATAACAGGATAATTATGTTTTATAGCTTGAAACAAAAGTAAATGAGGAAAGGATAATGTGTATATAATGAATACAACATGTAGGAGTAAGTATGCTTTCATTAAGGTATTTAACTTTAGAAATGATAGACAGATATGATGATTGTATTATTGAAATAGGCTCTGAGAGCTGTAGCATAAAGTGTTGTAGTGAATTAGAGCGAATTTCAAAAGAATATAAACGATTTAGAAATATTAAATTCCGTATTGTGACGCCAAAAGTGCCTCAAGCAAGGTTTTCCTCCGTATTAGAAAGTGTTTTAAATGCATATGAGAAACTGAACGTCTGTGGAATCATTGTGAATGATTATGGTATTTTATATGAATTGTCCAGATTGAACTTAAACGTGCAATTAATATTTGGGCGATTACTTGTTCGAAGTGAAGAGTATGAACATAATTATAAAAAGAGAGTTCATCCAGAAGAAAAAGTAGATATGCTCAATTGCTATTTGTATCCGAGTATTTTGCATAAGAAGAAGATAGAACTTCTTAAGAAAATGAATGTTCATGGAGTAGAATTATCTCCCTCAGATTCTGTCAAGGATATGGTGGAAAACATTCACGATTTTGGCTTAGATGTATATATTCATTACAATACGTTGGTGGGGGCAGTAGGTAGAGCATGTACTTATGCAAAGAATAGTAATATAAGTCCTGAAAATTGCAGCTTTCTTTGCGATACTATTCATCACATTAAATTAAATCGTATGTATGGTACATTCCCAGAGCCATCAGAGTCTGACGTGAATATGTTTGCCAATAATGCAGTGGTAGGAAATATAGTGTATTTTCTGATAGAATATGAAAGTTTTCCATATGCAAAATGTCGTGATACTATAGTAGATACAAGATTTATTCCTTCAGAAGAGGCATATATTAGGATGCTTATTAAAAAATTGGGAGGGATTATTGATGAAGATAATTAGCATTCCGATGAAAAATGAACTTAGCAAAGAAGCAGCAAGATTAATTAGTTATGGATCAGAGGAAATAGTAGGATATTCTGTAAATCATAATATACTTCAGCTACAAGTAACAGATAATGCAGATGTATCTGTAATAGAGGATAATATTCATGAGTTATTAAATGATGTTCAAGGAGAACAGGATGAAGAAATAATATATAGTAATGTTTTACAGCAAAAATTTTATAGTGATGAAGAGATAAAAAATGGAGAGATTATTCATTTTGACGACAATGGTATGGTTGTATTGTCGGAAACTGGATTAAAATTATATGAGTTTTTTGATAAATATTTCTTATCAATTCTCTCCGATATGAAGGTATCTTATATGAAGTTTCCCACACTATTAAAATTAGATACTTTATGTGATACAAACTACATGAATACATCGCCTCAGCATATTCTTCTATGTTCAAAAGTCACTGAAGCGCTTCATAAATATAAAGAATTATCAAAGAAGTACATGAGTGGAGAAATGAAAGAGATAATTAATGAACCAATGTTTTCTTTATCGCCTTCGGCATGCTTTCATGTATATCAATATCTGAGAAATAAATGTTTAGATGAAAATAGTATTTTTTCTCTGAGACAAAATGTATTTCGAAATGAAGGACATTTAAACTGGACAGAATTGGGAAGACTGCAAGATTATAATATTAGAGAGATTGTTATGATTGGAAATAGAGACTATGTTATTGATATGCGTAAAATATTGCTTTCAAAAGTAGAACGATTGTTGAATGAATTAGGAATAAGTTATTATGTAAATATAGCCGCAGATCCATTTGTTATGCCTATAATGCAAAGGTTCGGGAAAAATCAAAGATTAAATAGGGTGAAATATGAGTTAAGACTAATGATAGGAAAAAATGCATCTTTAGCATGTGCGTCATTTAATATTCATGGAATAACATTTTCTAGTAAGTTTGATTTTCGAGTTTTAGGATGTGAAAATACAGAATCAGGGTGCATTGGATTTGGACTTGAAAGGCTTATAATAGCATTTCTACATCAATATGGTAATAATTATGATCAATGGCCAGAAATTGTAAGAGAAAATCTTTAATATTAATAGTTATATTTATGATATAACTAAAGTATTTAATACAACAAATTTTTATGAATAACCAATAAGGAGGATTTATATGATTGCACCGGTATTACATTTTAATGGTAATTGCGCTCAAGCAATTGATTTTTATGAAAAAGTATTCAAAGTATCTGATAAACATGTTCAATTTTACAGCGAGGCACCAGAGGGTTCAGATTTGCCTAAGTCAGAAAAGACAAAAGATTTTGTAATGCACTCAGGTATGAACATTTTTGGAACCTATGTTAACATGAGTGATACATTGGAAGAGGTTATATCAGGTAATCAGGTTATTTTAAATGTTTATATGCCATCTAATGGTGATGTAATCAATGCATATCAAAAACTTGAGGAAGGTGGAAAAATTATTGTAAAATTAGGTCCACAATTTTTCACGCCTATGTATGCATCAGTGAAGGATCGATTTGGTGTTCAATGGCAGCTTATATCACAGGAATCATAAAGATTTCAATATTATGGATAAAGCAGTGTGCCTATCATAATCTCAATGAACTAAATATTGAGTATGATTTACAAGAACAAAAATAATTTGATAGGTAATAATATTGGGAACGGATTTGCCAAGCTATTATTATCTGATGATTATATGACATTGTTTAGGCAGATAATACAGCGTTCATAGGAATAGCATACAAAACAGTTTGCTAGAGAACCGGAATAAGTTATTGATGTTGCAAAATTTAAGTGGAACAGCATGGAGGAAAACATTGTTGGGTAGTATGGCTCAAAGGGATTGTGTTAGAGAAAATCAGGAGGAACTAAAAGTTATGTATTAGGAATTGTGCGGGAAATGGAGCTTTAAGATGCTATAAAATTATTGCATGGACATAATAATACAACTGCTGAATTACATTTTTCAGTTTTGTCTTTTTATGGATTATTAGAAAGACATGTAATTTTATTAGATATAAATATATTTAGGAATTCCGTAAGGTGTTAAAGGATTTATGTAGTTTTAATAATCGCCGAAGAAAACTGAGTGAAACTATAATAAGGAAAACGATGGATAAAAAATTAGATATAATAGTAAGTAATGAAATAGTGAATAACATACCAGTATTATTTGTGCAAAATACAAAGAAAATAATAAAAAAGGTTATATTTGTATTTCATAAATTATTGGAAGATAAAACATACGAACTTCCATTGGCATATAGACTAGCAAAAGAAGACTATTTTGTAGTTATATGCGATATGTACGGCCATGGGGAACATCAAGTAAGTAACCAGGAAATGCATAAATATGAATTTAATAATGTTTTTAAAGATATATATCATACGGCGCATGATATACGATATGTAATTCAATACTTAAAACTCAATTATATGGACACATTGAATTTTTCAAATATTGGTGCATTGGGTATATCAATTGGTGCTAGTATTGCTCTGGTTGCAGGATACTTATTAGAAGAAATTAAGTATGTTGTAAGTATCATAGGTACCTGTAGTTGGCAATATATAATTGATAATTCTGGTTTTGATTCATTTAAGTTCCATGCTTGTTCTAATCCTGTAATGGACTATGATTCAGTAAGAGAATATGCTTGCAAACATGAACCAATAAATAATTATGATCAATCGAATTTCAAACCAATTTTATTTTTAAACGGTAAACTTGATACCACTATTTCATTATTTACAGTAAATATGTACGTTCAACATCTTAGAGAGAAATTTGAAGAATACGGAAAAGGAAATTTAGTTGAATTAAAGATATATAATAACGTTGGTCATAATGTAACTGCAAAGATGGTGAACGATGCAATTTGTTGGATGAAAGATGTGCAATCAAGAATGAAATTAACTTTTGAATAGAGTAATTATATGGCGCTTAAAAAATAAATAATTAAATGATTATGAAGTTTCTTTCACTTGTAGGAGCAGTACGTGGATAAGCGGTTTAAAAAGCTGGTTTTTAATATAGAGATGCAAGAGCATCGTCTTTATGGCAACATGAAATACCAACTTCACAAATATTATAGTCTTTAATTTAAGATAGAATTATCTATATAGAAAAATTTATTAGAAATAATTTTAGGTTAACGATATAGCATTGTAATCGTGAGGAATACTGATTTCAATACTAAAAACATGTGGTATTTATGTTGTTTTAAGATTTCTTAAAATTATGTAATCAAAGAAAGGAAAATATGATGTTTGTGTTTTTATAGACATCAGATAAGAAATACTATGATTGAAGCAAAGAAAAAAGTTATTATTACTAATTTACTAATATACCAACATGTTTGTGATTCTTTTTGTAAGTATTGTTATCATCACAGAGAAAAAGGAAAAGATCCTTGTTATACATATCGCTATGAGGGTGACTTATATAATAGAATCAATAAAATTTTAGAGTTTTCAAATGATCATTACGAAAGTCCTATCATTAAAATATGTGGTGGCGAAATATTTTTGATGGAAAATCTAAGAGAGTTTGTAGAACAATTACTAGAGATTTATCCATATGTATTAATTCAGACAAATGGAAGACATTTTAATGATGATAATTTAAAATGGATTATTGATTCCAAAAGAATACTGCTTCAAATCTCTTTAGATGGACATAAAACAGATATGAATAGATATCGTTTTGATGATGAAGAGCTTATGAAGAGTATGCTTAATTTTATAAGGATTTTTAGAGAAAATAATATTTATTTGGAAATAACAAGTGTTCTAAATAATTTAAATACAGCAAGATATGAAGAATTTCTTCAGTTTTTGAATGATGTTCCTTCGTCTATTTTACAGAATACTCTTAAAGTGACACCGATATTAATTATTGATGATGAAAGAAAATATAGACCTTCATCTGAAGATATAAAAGGTATAGAACGAATCATAGATAATTATGATACATACAAAAACATTTTACCGCCGAAGGTGTATATGAATTATTTATATCAATTATTACAAGGGAAAAAATTAAGTTACCAATGTTATAATCCTTTAATAAGCGTAAATTATACTGATGATGGGAAAATGAAAGGTTGTACTAATATCTTACCAGAAGATCAGCTTAATATTGGTAATGTATTAACAGATGATTCAGTGGAAATTGTGAAGAAGTTTGGAAAAACAAAGTTTCAGAAGATACTACTTGAAACGAAACAATGGGTTCCAATTTGTAAAGGTTGCTTTAATTTTTGTTCTATATACAATTTGTATATGAATGATACAATTACTCTTGATGAGTTATGCGAGAATAACTATATGTTCGGATTACCAGAAGTACGAAAATCACTTTATGATATAAAGATCTCATTGCCAAAAATACAAATGATAAGATGATTTAATAAGATGGTGTGTTATGAAGTCTTACGTAAGACTTTAGGAATTCAAAACATTGTGAGATTGTTGTCTTTACAGATGATGTTATAAAGCGCAAGTTATAACTAGAGAGTTTATCCAGTGTTTTTACTTGGGGTAATATACAAAGTGAAGAATTAATGAAAATCTTCGCATTTCATTTTGTAGGAGAAAAAGATTATTTAAAGCATACTAAAGCGCAGATTCATAATAAAAAATTAATTGAATGGAGGAATAAAAATATGGAAATAAAAAAAGTATGTGATGAACTAAAAGAAATTTTAATTGAGAGCTTAGAAGTTAATATAACAAAAGAAGAGATTGATGGAACGGACTTAATTACAGAATTAAATATAAATTCTGTTGATGCATTGGAGATTTTAGTAAGAGTTGAGAATAAGTATGATATTATGATACCAGATGAAGATCTAAGTGCTAGCTTAATACAATCCTTAGAGAGCTTTGCAAATTATATTATTGAAAGGTGTGGGGTATAAGTAATGCATTTTCCAAAATAAAGGCTGCTTTTGTTAAAAGGCAGTGCAATAGAGATTACGGCATTCACACTAAAAAACAGGATATACAGTAGTTTCTAAATTGAAACTGTCATTGTTCCCCAATATATGTAAATGAAACTGTGGAATACATTACATCAGGTGTAAGTGCAATAAAGACTAGGTTTTGTAGTAAATATACCATTCTATATATGATGTAGTACAAATTTGTACAGATTACTAATATAGCTTTAAACGCAGGTGGCAGGTGTACGAGGGATGGTATTTGAGACGCAATGTTCTGCAGTGTTTTACAGAATCTATAGTAAGAGAATACGGTGAAAAGGAATTGCATGTAATTATAGTTACACTACATGTTATAGCTTTTTTGCATCAGAGAAAGCGTCTTATATTACAGGTTATGTGCTTGAAGTCTATACTTATAACATAGAATTATGGCTAGAGTGAGGGTATAAGAATATGTTATTTCAGAGGATTATGGAACAAGTAAGAGTTAATAAAAATAAGGTTGCTATTAAAGATACAAGAAGAGCGTTAACTTATAGCGAACTCTGGGATGAAGTTTATAAGAAAAGGGAAGCAGCGATACATAGAGGTATTAATTCAAATTCTAAGGTGCTTCTTAAAATGGAAAATTGTTGTGAATGGTTAAGTAGCTTTTTGGCATTTGCTATTATAGGTGCAAAAGTTATTACTGTATCACCAGAGAGTAAAGAAGAACAGATACAATATCTTCGTAGTACATTAAAATTCTCATATGAAATTACTCCAGATAATTGTCAAAATTTTTTTTATTTTAAGGATGATGCGGAAGAAAAAACTGATATTTTATTTCCCAATAATGGAGCTGAGGTAGTTTATCATATTACATCAGGTTCAACTGGAGAGGTAAAAATATGTATTCGTACAAGTGAGCAGTTAGTGGCAGAAGGGGAGATGTATGAGGAGAGACTTAATATAACATCTCAGGATGTAATTGTTTGTCCGTTACCACTATATCATTCTTTTGCATTTGGTGCGGTATTAATTAGTGGTTTAATCACAGGCGCCACAATTGTATTGATGGAACGATTTACACCAAGAAAGTATTTACAAATTCTTAAAAGTGAAAAAGCTTCCTTATCATTTATTGTACCAGTTATGGCAGAATTATTGGTAAAAGTGAAATGTGAAGAAGAATATGATCTTTCGTTTATGCATTATATCGTAGTTGGAACAGGTATTGTTTCCGAAAAAGTATTTTTTGAATTTCAGAAAAAATTTGGGATTGTACTTTCTTCTAATTATGGGAGTTCAGAGACGGGAGGTGTTATTACAAGAACGGATAGCAAAAGTTACCCAAGTGTAGGAAAAGCAATGAAAGGAGTTTCTATCCAACTGAGAGCTGATAATGGAAGTATATCTTCGAATAATGAAGGACAATTGTGGATAAAAGCTCCATCTGTAATGAAAGGATATTATGGACAAGAATATGTTTTTGAATCTGATAATTTCTTTTTTACAGGGGATATTGCTAGAATTGACCAGTATGGCAATATATACATTTTAGGAAGATTGAAAAACATTGTGAGCATAGGAGGAAAGAAGATAAATCCTGTATATGTTGAAAATGTAATAAAATTGTATCCTGATGTGAAGGATACAGTGGTATTAGGTAAAAGAAAAGAAAATAACGAGGAAGTCTTGGTTGCGCTTATTTCGGGAAGAGAAAATTTAAATTTGATAAAGATTAATGAGTATTTAAAAGAAAAGTTAGAACGTTATATGATTCCTTCTGTGATAAAAATTGTAGAGAGTATTCCTAAAAACAGCATCGGTAAAGTTGATTGTGGCGAAGTTTTAGCATTATTTTGAAAGGAGAGTTTAAGTATGAATTATAGAGGAAAGGTGAAGGGATGAATTCTGACTTACTAATTCAACTAATGCATAGCTATAAGGTTTCATTTTTACTGTTTTACGCAGTAGACATAGGGATTTTTAATTATTTGACAAATCAAATTGCAGCAGATGACCTTTGCAAAATTTGCTCTTTTCATTCTGTAGAGAAAATGCAGATTATGCTCAATATATTTGTTAGAATTGGTTTATTGAAAAAGGAGCAGGAATGGTATTGTCTAAAGAGTGAATATAAAGAGTTATTAGTTAGTACAAGTGCTCATTCAATGGTTCATTTATTAAAATTAGAAAAATTTTTAATGGAAAATTATAATACATATAATAAATTGGTTTATGCTATGGAAAATGATTCAGTAGATGACTTTAATAATCAGCATAAGCACAATATGGAATATACTTATGGTCAGGCAATGGAAAATGGAGGGAGATATGCTGCTCTTCAAGTTAGTAGAATTTTTAGAAAACTTACAATGAAGGAACCTAGAATACTGGATGTTGGCGGGGGAACAGGTAGTTACGCAATTGCAATAGCAAATGTTTTAAAAAATGCTCAAATTGATATATATGAACGTCCAGAGATGGAATCAGTATGTAGGGATAATATAATCCTTAATAGAATGGAAGAATCAATATCCTATAAGTCAATTGATATTACAAAAGAAGAGATTCCTCAGAAATACGATGGCATCTTAATGTCTAATCTTTTGCACTTATTTAGTCGAGAAATAGTATTACAAATTATGAAAAAAGCGTCTAATGGCTTAAGTAAGGATGGCATACTTGTTTTACATGATTTCTTCTTGGAAGATAACCATACGGAACCTTTACAAGCACTATTATTTACAATTGATTGGCTTTTAATCGGAGCAAAGTTTAATTATTCTACTAATGATATGAAATTAATCGGAGAGACTTATGAATTAGAATTGGTAGATATTAAACGATATAAAGAACTTCCAACTACGAGCTTAGTGTTTGTCAAAAGATCAGAATAATTTTTGAGTATTCTTGTTTACAAAATATTTAGAAGGAACAAAGTAAATATATACTTGGTTTAGTTAAACTAGTACAAATTTTTTTAGAAAGCACTATATGGGAACATAAAGTATTGATATCAGCGATATTGAGCGAATTGTTGGGAATGGTCAGTGGAATGATTTTATATGGTTACAAATAATTGCATTATTTTGAGTACATGAATTGATTGGTAATTGATGAGTTTATTATCAAAATGGTATCAATATATGAATCTAAGGAGAAGAATATGGTTCAAAAAGAAAAAATTATTTGTATTGTTTTGGAGGGAATGGGAACAAAGTTATTAAATCAATACATGAATCAAGGATATTTAAAAAATATACATAGTTTGATGAGGGAACAGGGAGGATTATTGTTATCAAGCAAAGTACCTTATGAAGGCTCAGCACTTCAAACGGCATTTACAGGTTATCAGCCAGAAGAAACAGGAGTTTATTCATATTGGCATATTCACAATTATCATTACATTCCTCAGATTATTACATCAGATCAGCTAGAAAAAAAGTCTATTTGGCAAAGGGAGGAAATGAATGATAGGAGGTTTGCTGTAATTAATATATTTGGTACACATAAGCCATATCCAATAAATGGATATATGCTAACCTATTTATTTCAACAGTCATTAAGAGCTTGTTATCCTGAGAATCTTATTAGAGAGTTAAGTAAGGCGGGATTCCCGTATGGGAACGATGTTTCCGCTTTATACACAGGAACAGAACGTGAGAAATTTCTTAATATGATTTTTCAATTAGAAAAGAAACGTATTAATGTTGCATTTGAATTACTAAAAAAAGTGGATGTGTTAATAGCTAACTTTACAATTGTGGATAGATTATCTCACTTTTATATGCAAGAACTTGATAGTGAAGTATTTCAAGAAAAAACTGAGTCTGCAATATTTAAAGCTTATGAGCTTATGGATGAGACGGTAGGGCGATTTCTTGATGAAATGGATAAAGATACACAATTATTTGTTTTTTCAGATTTAGGTTTTGGTTCATTAAGAGAATTCTTTTCTTTAAATAGTTATTTAGAAAAAGAAAATTTTTTGAGACGTGAAAAAAATGGACAATTTGACTGGAAACGTACAATTGCGTTTGAATCTATCCAAGGTTCGCATGGAGTAAACATAAATCTTAAAGGTTTATATAGAGATGGAATTGTTGGTATGGAGCAATTTGAATCAGTTCGCAATGAAGTTATGGAGTATTTGAATAAATTGATAAATCCAAAGACGGGTTTACCATACTTTAAAGCAGTAATAAAGGGAGAGGAATTTTATTCAGGAACATATTCTAATAAGGCACCACACATTATGTTAGAGGCATTTGACGAGCGATATTTGCCACTTGGTGATAATTATTGGGCAGAACATGTTCATAGACATTATCAGAGCGGATGGCATAGAAGAGAGGGTTTTTGGACTGGTAAAGGTAATAAAATTGATGGAGTTAAAAAAGATGGCTCGGTATTAGATATTAGTCCAACATTGTTTGGACTAATGAATAAATCAGTTCCAATCGAGTTCAAAGGTAAATCGCTCATATCTTGAACAAAGGAGATGTATTCTGTCAAAGTATTTATATTTGGTATTGTTGGAAGAAGTTATAATCTAATTAATTAGTTTATTCAGCAGGGATATTTACCGAACCATAGAGTTTTATAATATTAAAATACATAAAGATAGGATAGGAAAGAAGAATGCGAGTCTTGTAATTCCAACATACAATAAAATTAGTTATCTCAAATTGGTGTTAGAATCAATTAAGTATCAGACCATTTCATCAGAACGATTTGAGGTTATCGTAGTCGATGATGGTTCAACTGATGAAAGTTATTGTGTAGCCATTGCCCTTGACACACTCTCCAAATTTGCGTTATAACCAAAATAAGGAAATAATGGGAGCAATTTACTGGAAATTATATGGAGCCCTTTTTATGTACTACTAGGTGACCAAACATATTTATGATTGACTTTTGAAGCAAGGTTTGGTATATAAAAGAATGATATTTCAACAACAAATAGTATAAGTGAGTGAGATGGGTTATGGATTTGGAAAGCTATAAAGTCCTAATGATAGATGATGATGAAATGATAGCCACGGCTACTTCCGAATATTTCAATATGTTCGGCGTAAAGACTTCCTATGTAACAAGCTATGCTGATGCGGTAGCTTTTCTTGAAAAACACGATGTTTCATTGCTCTTGCTTGATATCAATCTTGGTGAAAAATCAGGCTTCGATCTTTGCAAGAAGATACGGGAAAACTATGACCTGCCGATATTCTTCATAAGTGCCCGGACAAGTGACGATGATGTGCTTATCGCTCTGAACATAGGCGGCGATGATTATATCAAAAAGCCCTATACGCTTAGCGTTCTGCTTGCCAAGGTGAAAGCTGCCGTTTTAAGATACGACAGGACACGGAATAATACGCACGCTGTCCGAAATTTTCAGCAGAATGAGGACGGTGTTGTTAAACTGACAGGTGAAATGTACCTTAACACAAATATTCACAAGATCATTGCAGACGGCAGGGAGATCACCCTCAAAGCACTGGAATACAAGCTGCTGTATTATCTTTACACAAACAGGGGCAAGGTCGTTTCAAAGGACGATCTGCTCAGAGATGTGTGGGAGAATGAATATATCAACGAGGGTACGATCGCCGTACATATCCGGCATCTGCGTGAAAAGATCGAAGCCGACCCCAAAGGACCACAGCTCATAAAAACCGTATGGGGTGTGGGCTACATGATGGAAGAGACAGCACTATGAAAGGATATTACAGATTTATGGTGCTTCTTGTCCTGTTGCTCGTCGTCGGGCTGTTTGCTGTTGTGAAGATCACCGGCACAGATTATTTTTCACAAAATAATTATGATGTGCTTTTGCTCAATGAGATTGCGCATAAGATGGTTCCAGACGATATGCCGCCTGAAAACACAGCTCCGGAACGGGAATATGTAATACTTGACATAAACGGGAATGTTATTTATGATAACCGTTCCGACCGTTCGGAAGCGATAACCGTTGAGACGGCAATGCAAAGGCGTTATCCCTATACCTATATCACAGAGAATAATCAGATAACAGGCAGTGTCGTACTTACAGACAGCAAGAAGCATTTCGACCGTCTGCGTACAAATATCATCGCTGTTTACTGTGTATGCGGTTTTCTCCTGATCGGTGCGGCGGCGGCTTTCGGGGCGTATATCCGCAAAACGATCATACTCCCATTTGCTAAGATGAAAGATTTTGCATCTTATGTGGCGGCAGGCGACCTTGACCGACCTCTTGAAATGGATAAGGGCAATATGTTCGGCGCTTTTTCGGAGAGCTTTGATATCATGCGAGAGGAGCTGAAAGCGTCCAGAGCAAGAGAGCTTTCCTTGCAGAAAAAAGAGCGTGAGCTTATTGCGTCGCTTTCTCACGACCTGAAAACGCCTGTGACGGGTATTAAACTCACATCTGAGCTGATGGCGGCGGTATTCTCTCAGAATGAGGGTCAAGAAATAACAGTCACGGAAGATATGACCGAGAAGATGAACAACATCTATAAAAGAGCCGATGAGATAGGGGTGCTTGTCAACAACCTGTTTTCTTCAACTTTGGAGGACTTAGGAGAGTTCAAGGTAGAATGCTCGGACGAAAATTCCGCTGTTATAGCGGAGATCGTTTCCAAATACGATGACAGAGGGCTTGTGCGTATATCCGAAATACCGCAGGTCATTGTACATATTGACAAGCTGCGTTTGTCGCAGGTCATTGGCAATATCATATCTAATTCTTACAAATACGCGGAAACTCCCATAGACATTTCTTTCCATATTGATGAGAGCTTTCTTGAAGTGTCGATCAGTGACAGCGGCTCGGGCATTTCCGAAGATGAGATAGAGCTTATCACCAACAAATTCTATCGCGGAAAGCAACATGGCGACAAGGAAGGCAGCGGTTTAGGTCTGTATATCGCAAGGATACTCATGGATAAAATGGGCGGAGAGTTATATGTCAGGAGTGAAAACGGGTTGTGCGTAACGCTGCTTATTCCGATCAGTTAAGAAAAAGACAAGATTTTGACAAGATTTTGACAAGGAAATCATTAACGGGATCATATATAATACTATCATAAGATAAATAATCATATATTTGAAAGGTAGTGTTAAATATGATCCCTATTTTGCGTACAGAAAAACTATGCAAGTCTTTTTCAAACGGCGCTGCACAGCAGCACGTTATCAAGAACCTCGATTTGGAGATCATGGAGGGCGATTTTACTGTCATCATGGGCGCTTCAGGTTCAGGCAAGTCCACCCTGCTCTATGCTCTTTCGGGAATGGATAAGCCCACTTTGGGAAAGGTATTCTTCGGCGACACCGAGATTTCGGGCTATACGAACGATCAGCTTGCTGTGTTCAGGAGAAAAAATTGCGGATTCGTTTTTCAGAGCATCGATCTGCTTGAAAATCAGAGCGTCCTTGACAATGTGCTGACGGGCGCGTTTGCCGTGCAAAAAAACTCCCCCGAGCTTATCAAACGGGTAAAGGAACTGCTCGCAAAGGTCGGGCTTGATGAGAAAATGCAGAAGAAATACCCGAACCAGCTTTCCGGCGGAGAGGCGCAGCGTGTCGGAATCGTGCGCGCTGTGATAAACGAGCCGAAAATTCTTTTCGCGGACGAGCCTACCGGTTCGCTCAACTCCGCAGCGGGCAAGGACGTTCTTGACATCTTCACTGGGGTTCACGAGAACGGTCAGAGCATCGTTATGGTAACGCACGATATCAAGACAGCGCTGCGCGGGACGCGGGTCGTCTATCTGCGCGACGGCAAGGCTGTCGGCGAACACAGAATGGCGAAATACGGCGGGAACGACCCTAAAGAGCGCCGCGAAAAGCTGACGGCATTCCTTGACGAAATGGGTTGGTGACTTATGAAGATATTCAGATTATCATTGTTCAATTTGAAGCGAAACAAGCGTGAGGCGGCTGCAATTGTCTTTCTTACCCTTGTTACGGCATTTCTCATGGCGGTCTTTGCCGTCAGCATTACACAGATAAACAGCGCGTTTGACCGCGCCTTTGAGGAAACGGGCTCAGCCGATTATATATTGTTATTACAGGCTGACAAATATCGCGACATATATCGTGATATTCTGGAAGAGGAATACAATATTAACGACGTTCGGGAAAGCAGCGTACTTTACGGTCTTGCTGCGTCGGCAATATCAAAGAAGGGTGAAAGTATCGCCTATAATTTGATCTTTGTGACCGAAAGCACGGAAAGGAAGATAGAAAATTTCAAGAAACTGAATGCTCTTTCCGATGATGAGATCGAAAAGCTGTCTCACCCTATATGGCTGCCCCAGTATTTTGAGATCACAGGCGGCTTTGCCCCAGGGGAAACATTTACTCTTGTTTCGGGCGGCAGAGATTACCCTTTTACCATAGCCGGTTTTTACAGCACGGGTCTATATAATTCCGACAGTATGTTAAAATGTATCATTACAGACGATGATATGGTGCTGTTGTCCGCTGTCTATGAGGAATACCACATGATAGCATTTGACACTGAAGGGGAATTCTCCCATGAGGAATACTATGAAAAATGCTCCGCAAAGTCAAATGAGAATGTTTCAAGTATAGTATTACCAATCGATAAAGATAGAGAGAGACTGTTTGAAACTAATTTTCTTAATGTTTTTCTGTATATGAGTGTATTTCTTTCCGTTGTCACCATGATATCCGCACTCTTCCTTATTCTTCACAAGATCTCAAAGGATATTGAGGAGCAGATGGTGCAGATAGGAGTGCTGGAAGCATTGGGGTATACAAGCTGCGAGCTATCTCTTTCCTACATCTTAGAATATATCATTACAGGGGGCGTTGGCGCGATTATCGGCGGCATAACAGCGGCAGCCTTTTCCCCGGTCATGGATACTCTCACAAGGGGTATGATGAACCGTGACGTGCATACGGATGTGAATATTCCCCGCATTCTTATCGTGGTGATATTGATAATAGCCCTTGTCACTCTCTTTGCGCTGTCAAGGGCGGCAAGGGTGAAAAAGCTCCCTCCCGTCGTGGCGTTTCGCAAGGGCATAAAGACCCACCATTTCGGGAAAAACATACTTCCTCTTGAAAAAATGAGACACAGCATAAATATCCGTCTTGCCTTCAAGGGTATATTTAACGATCTCCGCTCGAATATAGGTATGGGTATCTGTATTATCGCCGCGGGAGTTGCCGTAATGTTCAGCGTGTACACCTTTGACTTTTTCAAGAGCGGCTATAACGGGCTTATGGGAGTTATGGGAATGGAGATGTCAGACATAGGCATAGTTATGATGAGCGGAGTGAATGGGGAAAAATTCTGTGATGAGATACGTAAGTTCCCCGAAGTGGAAAAGGTTCTTCTGACCCGCGCGACAGGAAATTATGTGGAAATAAAGGGCAGCAATCAGAGTGCGGTTGCAATTTCCTACGCCGATTTTTCCCTCACGGATAATATCCGCCTTAAAACAGGACGTTTCCCTGAGTACGACAACGAGATCATGATATCTGCAAAGAGAGAGGAGACGGAAAATCGGCACATAGGCGACAGTATCATCATCAAGGGCGATGTTTGTGAAAAAAGCTATATCATAACAGGCATTGTTCCTGCTATGAACAACAACGGCATGAGCGTCTACATGACCGAGGACGGTTACCGACGCATTCGTCCGAACGACCGCCCGAACACAGTGGAGATAACTCTCAAAGACGAGAAGGACCGCCCTGCCTTTACGGATAAGCTCACCGCTCTGTACGGAGCGAGCGCAAAGGACGCGGCGTATGAACAGTCTGTCCGGGGAAGTCTTGAGGAACGTATCAGAGCGAAAGCGGACGAGAAAATGGCGGTGCTTATCTCTCAGTACGGCGTTACCGACGTTGACTATGCTATCAGAATAGGCGATACCGTCATCAGCGGAAACAGCAGCCGTTTTGTGATAAAGGAAATATCCTCCGTGAAGGATATTGCAAAATCCCAAATGGGACCCATAGCCGCGGTTACAAAGACATTCTCGTTCTGGGCAGTGATATTCATTGCCGTTGTGGTAGCGGTGATATTGGGCATAATAGCCGTATCCGCCGTAAAAAGACAGCGCAGGGAATTTGGTATCATGAAAAGTATGGGTTATACATCAAGGGAGCTTATGATACAGCTTACCCTGCGTATTCTCCCTGTAACGATCATTTCCTCTTGCATCGCCGCGGTGTTGTCGGTATGGGTACAGCGTGTATTTTGGATGGCGGCGTTCGGTGTACAGATTCCCGAAAGCCTACCACTGATGATTGGTACGGCGGTAGTGCTTGTGTTATTCTGCCTTGTCGTTACCTACATCAGTGCGGGCAAAATCAGAAAAATATCCGTGACCGAGCTTATGACGGAATGAGAGTGGGGTTGAATAATGATGAAGAAAAAAATTATCGCGGCAATATCCGCCTTGTGTATGGCAGGAACTGTATACGCATCTGTTGGAAATGCGGCAGATGCCGAACCTGTGCAATCGGAACTTACAGCCGAAATAACCGCTTCGCAGGAAAGGATATATTGCATTGCGTCTGTAAGCAAAATGTATTCTTCCTTGGCGGTCATGCAGCTTGTTGACGAGGGAAGGTTAGAACTTGACGCCCCTGTCACAAAGTATCTCCCCGATTTCAAGATGAATGATGAGCGGTACAAGGACATCACCGTGCGTATGCTTATGGATCACACATCGGGCATACCTATGGGTCTGGTTACAAACCATTATTTTTATGAAGATGTTGACAGCTTCGTTCATGACAATGTATTTGATATAGTGTCGGGGCTGCGTTTTAAAGCCGACCCCGGGGAATATGCCTGCTATAATAACGTGGGCTTTGTCATCATGGAGCATATCGTAGAAAATGTCAGCGGTATGAGCTATACGGATTATGTAAGAAATAACATAGCCTCAGAGATAGGCGCAGATCATACGGGAACGGCTTGGAGCCTGTATTCGGGCGATTTGGGCGATACACGGGTATCTCTCTATCGCGGTTCGCTGCCGGTCAAGTACCCTTATGAAATGGCGGCAGGTACGGGCGGCATCTATGCCACTGCTTCTGACGTGGCAAATTTCGGCAGCGCTTTCTTTACGGGAAATGATATTCTTCTTTCGGATGATGCAAAAACACAGATGTCCACCCGCTGGAATGATGACACAAAATACGAGAGCTACGGTCTGGGTTGGGACTTTGTGGAACAAGTCAAGTACGAAAAGGAAAACATAAAAGTCATAGGCAAGGGCGGAGATGTACCGTATATGCACTCGTGCCTCCTCGTTGCTCCCGACGAACAGATCAGCGCTGCGGTACTGACTGCCGGAAATGGCAGCAGCCAATATGCCGGACTTATGGCGTCCGCTCTGATGGACGTGGTGCTTGAAGAACGAGGAAAGGCGGTAAGCGATCTGACCCCTCCCGAGCCGAAAATAACGGACATCATACCCGATAATTATAAAAAATATGAGGGTCTATACTGCATAGGAGAATCATCCAACACCGGAATATGCAGGATTACATTTGACGATACCGCTATGTACAAGGAGGACTTGGGCACAGACAACTCATCACCCAAAATATACAGATATACCGAGGAGGGAGGCTTTGTCAAGGTAAACGACAGCGGCAAGATGACTTCAGACAGGGAGATCGTTTATTTCGAGGAAAAGGACGGCGGAATATACATCAGAACGGATATGTTCACCGTATACCCGGGACTTGGAAATACGTTAGACAGTATGTACACAGGCGAAAAAATGGACGAAAATCCCGTTTCCCCCAACGTACAGCAAAGCTGGGACGAGCTTTCGCAGACAGTATTCGTCACATATAACGAAAAATGGACCTCCCAGCAATATGAAACTCCGTTTTACCGGGTCGTGACAGATAAGGCATTTCCCGGCTATATTCTGGCAAAAAACAGCACAGGGGTCACAAGAGCGGAAAAAATGTCCGATGAAGATCATGCCCTTTTCTTTACTTCCATACCGAGCAGCGTAAACAGTAATTTGCTTGATATAGAGATCACCCGGCAAACCTATGCGGACAAAACATCGGCAGCCTCCTTTGATCTGAGCGACGGAACGCGCTGCCGCAGTGTGGACAGCCTCCCGGTGTTTACCGCTGACATCACCGAGATATCCCTTCACAGCAGTGAAGCCGTATGGTATCGTATCGGGAAAGATATGAGCGGAAAGAGTATTGTTGTCGAACGTCCTGACAACTCTGCCGTATTCGTCTACAACAAGTTCCGTGAGCTGCTGTATAGCACCCACATCAAGGATGCAATTAACACCATCGACCTTCCTGTGGACGGCTATATTGCTTTTATAGGTGAAACTGGCGACGGTGTGAAAATATTCAAGTAACAGTGTTTATTATAGCCTATTACCGACAGCAGGATCAGCGCGGACGAATATTCGTTTATGAGTTGCGAAGACCTGTTAACTGTTTCTATATGCGATGACGGAAGCTCGGGTAACGAAATTGAAATTGATGATCGAGCCTTTCATTATTGCAAAAGGTTATCTGCTGTCAAAATCGGTAATGGCAATGTTAAGATGGGTTCGTATGTGTTTACTTAATGCGCCAATGAGTTAACTATAACCGTTGCTGGGAACATTATACAGCAGATTCTATAAAAATGGTATTTAATCAGCACAAACAAAAGCATCTAATGTGTTCCTATGATTATAAAGCAGGAAAAAGGGCTTATGCCGCCGAGGGCGGCATAAGCCCGCAAACGCCGATGGGTAAAGGCCGCCGAGGTTTCGGAAAGTGATTAAAAAGTGTGCTTTTCACCCAGATTGTGATGAACAGATCACAGAGAATGCGTTGGCTAAGCCCTTTTTAGTGATATAATTTTATATGTGTAAAATCACACGGAACAAAATATGGACATTAGAGCCTGAGTATGGTACAATATATATTGCTGTATTGTGCTTTTTTCTAGCAATAGAAGGAGGCGTACATATGGGAAAAGACTTGAAAGGTCGCGATTTATTGATTCGCATTCGGATTTGTCCGCAGGTGAGAATATGACCGTTGAGGCTTGGTTTGATTATTTTATCAATGACATAAAAGGCGATACAATCAGACCAAACACGCAGAGAAATTATAAAGATCGATTTGAACGGAATATTAAAGAGCATATCGGCAGAATGCTTCTTTCGGAAGTGAAACCTATACATTGTCAGGATATTTTGAATAAAATGACACCAGAATATGCAGAGAGTACGGTGTATCAGTGCAGGATTACCATGTACGTTTTATTTGAGGCGGCAGTGGAGAATGATATACTAGGTCGAAATCCGGTAAAGAAATCAGTAAAAGTTCCACCGGGAAAAAAGGCAAAAGAAAAAAGGGTTTTGTCAGTTGAGGAACAAAAAATCTTTTTGGATAGCTGCCTACGGTACGAGCAATTATAATCAGTTTGCATTTCTATTGCAGACAGGGCTGCGTACCGGAGAGATGATAGGGCTTCGTTGGAGCGATATTGATTTTGAGGAAGGAGTTATCCATATAACAAGAAGCATGGAATACCGTCATTCAATAGGAGAGTGGCGGATCGGACCCCAAAAAGCAAAGGCGGATACAGAGATATTCCTATAACGCAGGAATGCAGGAGGATTTTATTAGCGCAGAAAGAAAAAGTGAAAGCCTTGAAAATAATAAGCAAGGATTTTGCAGATTGCGTATTTTTGTGCCGGAAAGGAGAGCCAACGAAGAACTCAACTTATGACAATTCTTTATTCAAGTTGGCTGATAAGGCGGGAATTAAGCGTTTTCCAATGCGCACCCTCAGACATACCTATGCGACACGCTGTATTGAAGCGGGTATGCGCCCTAAGACATTACAAATGCTTCTTGGACATTCCAGCATAAACGTCACAATGAATCTGTATGTTCATGTAACAGACGATGAGAAGAAAAAAGAAGTCGAGAAAATCGAAAAAATGCTAAATGTAGTATAACTAAGTGATTGGCGTAGTTGAACACTGGCAACAACGCCAAAACCTAAGAAATTAGGAACTTTGAGATAAAGGAGATAATAAAATGAAACTAGGAATCGTAGGATTGCCAAACGTAGGAAAAAGCACGCTTTTTAACTCCCTGACAAAGGCGGGGGCAGAATCGGCAAATTATCCTTTTTGCACTATAGACCCTAATGTGGGTGTTGTTGCCGTGCCGGACGAGCGCCTAAAGCTGTTGGGCGATATGTATCAGTCCAAGAAGGTGACTCCTGCGGTCGTTGAATTTGTGGATATTGCAGGTCTGGTGAAGGGCGCTTCAAAGGGGGAGGGGCTGGGGAACCAGTTTTTGAGCAATATTCGTGAGGTGGATGCCATTGTCCATGTAGTGCGCTGTTTTGAGGATGCCAATGTGGTACATGTGGACGGCAGCGTGGACCCTCTTAGGGATATTGAAACGATTAATTTGGAGCTCATTTTCTCGGATCTGGAAATATTGGAGAGAAGGCAGAGTAAGGTTATAAAAGCGGCAAGAATGGACAAGACTCTTGCTAAGGAGGAGGCTTTGCTTGCCAGAATAAAAGAGCATTTGGAGAGCGGCAGGATGGCAAAAAGTCTTGAGGTGGAGGATGAGGATGAGCTTGCGCTTCTGAGCTCTTATAATCTGCTTACATACAAGCCTGTTATCTATGCGGCAAATGTGGCGGAGGAGGATTTGGCTGACGACGGAGCCGCGAACGATAAGGTTGCGGCCGTGCGCAGCTTTGCATCGGATGAGGAGAGCGAGGTGTTTGTTATCTGCGCCCAGATAGAGCAGGAGATTGCGGAGCTGGAGGATGACGAGAAGACAATGTTTTTGGAGGATTTAGGGCTTAAGGAGTCGGGGCTTGAAAAGCTGATAAAGGCAAGCTATCGCCTGTTGGGTCTGATGAGCTATCTGACCGCAGGAGAGGACGAGACTCGGGCATGGACTATTAAAATGGGTACAAAGGCGCCGCAGGCAGCGGGAAAAATTCACTCGGATTTTGAGAGAGGCTTTATCAAAGCGGAGGTAGTAAACTACAAGGATTTGTTGGAGCAAGGCTCTCTTGCCGCTGCAAGGGAAAAGGGCCTTGTGGGCATGGAGGGAAAGGATTATGTGGTAAAGGACGGAGACGTCATTTTGTTCCGGTTTAATGTGTAAAGGATTGTGTAATATTAAGGAATTTTAATTGTGTCGTCGAAGGGAGCTTAGTATGAATCCCATGGATATTGCGTTTCCCAATCTGGGAATTTACTTGGAGAATGTACCAAAGAAATTCACCGTATTCGGTTTTGACATTGCTCTGTATGGCTGCATTATTGCAGTTGGAATTATGGCCGGCATTTTGCTTGCAGTGCATGACGCCAAGGTAACGGGGCAGGAAGCGGACAGCTATTGGGATTTTGCTGTTTATGCCGTCGTATTCTCCGTAATCGGAGCCCGTATTTATTATGTGGTGTTCTCGTGGGAGAATTTTCAGGACAATTTATGGAGTATATTCGATATCCGCGGAGGCGGTATGGCAATTTACGGAAGCGTGATCGCCGCCGTTATTACATTGCTTGTCTTTTGCAGGATCAAAAAGAAAAATCCGTTTCAAATGGGTGATACAGGCGCGCTTGGCTTGATTTTGGGGCAGATTATCGGCAGGTGGGGGAATTTTACTAACCGTGAGGCGTTTGGGGAATACACGGACGGTCTCTTTGCCATGCGGCTGCCGCTTCAGGCAGTCAGAAGCAGAGATATTACAGAAACCATTGCCGGGCACATTGAGGAAGGCTGTGATTATATTCAAGTACACCCCACGTTTCTTTATGAGAGCATGTGGAATCTGTTACTTCTATGCCTGCTGCTTATTTATCGTAGGCGTAAGAAATTTCATGGTGAGATATGTCTGCTTTATTTTGTAGGATATGGGCTGGGGCGTTTTTTTATTGAGGGGCTGCGAACGGACAGGCTGCTTTTTCCGGGTACTTTCCTTGCGGTTTCACGGTTATTGTCTTTGGGCCTGATTGTCTTAGCTCTGACGACAGAGATAGTCGTCAGAGTCTGGATAAGGAAAGGTAAAATGTCTCCGCTGAAGGAGCGGGATAAATGGGATAAATAAGATAAATAAGACAAATAAATAAAAAAATTTTTTGTTATTAAAAAATGTGGAGTTTCATTCTATGGTAAATATGGTATAGGATGCAGCTCCATAACACTATATGTTGTATAAAGCGCCTTTGCAGGCTTCTGCAAGGCGTTTTTTTATGCCGAATTGTAAAAAATACTTCTTGATTTTACTTGTAAAATGCCCTATTTTATATTAGAATCTTATTAAAAGTGGGTGAAAGTGGTACAAAGTGTCATGAAGTGGTAGATTGCCGAATGATATAGACTAACTTTCGTGGCAGACACACTTTTGAACGGTGGTGATTGCGATGTTTATGAGCGAGTACAACCATACAGTTGATGCGAAGGGCAGGTTGATTATCCCCTCAAAATTCCGCGAGCTTCTCGGGGAAGAATTTGTGGTTTCAAAGGGTATGGATGGCTGCTTGTTTGTGTATGCCAACGAGGATTGGAATGCTTTTGAACAAAAATTGACATCGCTGCCGTTAATCAACAAAGAGGCAAGACAGTTTGCTCGTTTTTTTCTTGCCGGTGCAGCACAGGTGGAATTGGACAAGCAGGGTAGAATACTTTTGCCGGCAAACCTTCGGGAATTTGCCGGTTTAGATAAAGACGTAGTGTTAGTGGGCGTAGGAAGCCGCATTGAAATCTGGAGCAGGGAAAAGTGGGAGAGTGTGACCGAGCAAGATAATATGGACGAAATCACCTCTGCGATGGAGGCTCTGGGTCTCACCATCTAAAGGAAGGAGACCGGAAATGGATTTTAAGCATTACTCGGTGATGCTTCATGAAACTGTCACCGAATTAAAGGTCCGGCAGGACGGAATTTATGTGGATGGCACGTTGGGCGGCGGCGGACATGCCTATGAAGTATGCAGAAGATTGACTACCGGTCATTTTTACGGGATTGATCAGGATGACGCGGCGATTGCCGCAGCGGGGGAAAGGCTCGGATGCTTTAAGGACAGGGTCACTCTTCTTCGGGAAAATTATTGTAATGTCAGTGCGGCTCTGGCTGGATTGGGAGTTACGGGCGTGGACGGAATCCTGTTGGATTTGGGGGTATCCTCTTACCAGTTGGATACAGGAGAAAGAGGCTTTTCCTATCGCTATGACGCACCGTTGGACATGCGTATGGACCGTAGACAGACGCTTACTGCCAGAGAAATTGTAAATGATTATCCGGAGAGGGAGCTTTTCCGTATTATCAGGGATTATGGGGAAGACGCTTTTGCCAAGAATATAGCGAAGCATATTGTAAGGGCAAGAAGTGAAAGGCCTATTGAGACGACTTTTGAATTAAACGAGGTAATCAAGGCGGCGATTCCTGCGAAAATGCGTCGTATGGGCCATCCCTCCAAGCAGACCTTTCAGGCTATCCGTATCGCTTGCAACAGAGAGTTAGACGTACTTTGTACATCCTTGGAGAAGTTCATCGACATGTTGAATCCGGGGGGAAGACTATGTATTATTACTTTCCATTCCCTTGAGGACAGAATCGTAAAAACAGAGTTTAGAAGACATGAAAACCCGTGCACCTGCCCGCCGGAATTTCCGGTTTGTGTATGCGGGAAGAAAAGCAAGGGCCAAGTGATCACCAGAAAGCCCATACTTCCAAGGCAGGAAGAGCTTTCCGAGAACAGCCGCTCAAAAAGCGCAAAGCTTCGCGTGTTCGAGAAGCACGCGGCAACAGATTGAAAGTAAGAAAAGGTAGGCGATAAAAATGGCACAGACAAGAAGAAGCACAACCCCTACAAACAGAATAAATTATAGTCAAAGCACGGCAAGGAAGAAAGCCCAGTCAGCTTATATATACGGAAATGTGGTACCAAAGCAGGATATACGCAGGCAAATTGAGGAAGAACCCAGAAAACAGCTTAGCAACGAGACGAGAAAGAACAGGGATAAGGCGCGTCACATGAGCTTTGGCTATGTGGTGTTCCTGATGGCGGCGCTGTGTGCGGCAGGTATGATATTGATTAATTATATTCAGTTGCAGTCTGAATTGACCAACAAGATTAAGACGGTTGCAGGTCTGGAAAGTGAGCTCAATAATCTGAAACTGTCAAACGACGAGGAATATAACAGAATCATAAGCAGCATAGATTTGGAGGAGATTAAGCGCATTGCAATCGGCGAGCTGGGCATGACTTATGCCAAGGAAGGGCAGATTGTTACATATGCCAACGCGGGAAGCGATTATATGCGGCGGGTAGATGAAAACAGCAACTAAGGTGCGGGTATGACTTTTGAATTAGAGGTGTAAATTGAACGAACAAAAAAACGATGTCCAAAAATTTTCCATAAAAATGCAAAAGAAGCTGGTAGTGCTGTTTGTCTGCGTTCTGTTGCTCTTTGCGGCGTTGACGGTTATTTTGAGTCTGCTTGTCAGGGATGAGGGCACCCGGTATCAAAAAAAGGTACTTTCCCAACAGCGCTACGATTCCACTACCCTTCCCTTTAGGAGAGGCGATATTGTGGATGCCAAGGGCAATAAACTGGCTACATGTGAAAAGGTATACAATCTGGTAATCGACGCGGCAGTCATGCTGTATAAAGAAGATTATCTGGAACCTACAATGCAGGCGCTTGGCAGCTGCTTTCCCCAGTTGAATATGACGGAAATACGGCAATTTGTAAGTACGCATCCCGAATCCTCATGGTATGTGCCCTTAAGAAAGCTTTCCTATGAGGAAATTTCAGGCTTTAAGGCCATGCAGCAGGAGGATAAAAACATTAAGGGCGTATGGTTTGAAGAGGAATATAAACGGGTATATCCCGGGGGAACGCTAGCCTCGGACGTAATAGGCTTTACCCGCAATGACGGCACAGGACAATACGGGCTGGAGGAGTATTATAACGATACTTTAAACGGAATTAACGGAAGAGAATACGGTTATCTGAACGACGATCTGGCATTGGAGAGAACCATCAAGTCGGCAGTGGACGGCAATACCGTACACAGCACTATTGATTTGAACATTCAGCAGATTGTGGAAAAATACTTAAAGGAGTTCAACGACGAGTATAAGGATAAGGAACATGAGGGTAATGGCGCGGAAAACATAGGATGTATCATTATGGAGGTGAATACCGGAAATATTCTCGCCATGGCAAGCTATCCTAATTATAACCTGAACGATACAAGAAATTCAAATGCTTTAATAGGTTCCGTTATGGTGGAGGAAATAACCAATGCAAATGGTTATATAGAAATCAGAAAGACAGATACCGTTATCAACGAATCGGTGCTTGGTACCATGACGGAGGATCAATTTTATCTGAATTTGAACAATCTCTGGAAGAATTATTGCATTTCCAGCACCTTTGAACCGGGCTCTACGATTAAGCCTTTTACGGTGGCGGCGGCTTTGGAGGACGGAGATATAGAAGAAAATACCCACTTTGAATGTAACGGAGTGCTGGAGGTGGGAGGACATGAGATTCATTGCCACAACACATGGGGCGACGGCGATATTAATTTGGAACAGGCGGTAGCGTATTCCTGTAATGTTGCGCTCATGAAAATCGGACAGGTAATGGGGAAGGAAAAATTCAGTGAATTTCAGGGCGTTTTTAATTTTGGTTTAAAGACGAACGTGGATTTGGCAGGTGAGGCCAGAACGGCAAACCTATTGTATCCCCTTGAAAGAATGGGTCCTGCGGATTTGGCGACCAATACCTTCGGTCAAAACTTTAACGTGACGATGATTCAGATGATAACGGGCTTTTGCTCGCTGATTAACGGCGGTTATTACTATGAACCCCATATGGTGGACAAGATTACCAACTCCAGCGGGGCGACGGTTGCAAATATTGAGCCCAGAGTTTTAAAGCAGACAATATCCGAATCTACCTCAAGGATGGTTCGCCAGTGCTGTCGCGCCGTTGTTATGGACGCGCACGGAACGGGTAGAACGGCAAGACCGGCGGGGTACGCCATCGGCGGAAAGACGGGAACGGCGGAAACCTATCCCCGCGACAATGACGAATTTGTCGTATCCTTTATAGGCTATGCTCCGGAGGATAATCCGAAGATAGCCATTTATGTGGTGGTTGACAGAGCGAATGCGTCGAAACAGGATGATGCAAAATTTGCCACGGGAATTGTGAGAAATATTTTGACGGAAGTTCTCCCTTATCTGAATATTTTCATGACGGAGGAGCTTAGCGAGAAAGAAATACAGGAGTTGAACGAAAGACAGCTTGCCATTACCACTCAATATGGAAGACCGGCGGAAAATCCGGAGGAGGGCGGTAACGGCGACAACGAAGGTACCGGCGGCGATACCTCCGGACCGGGAACGGGCAGCCGGCCGGCGTGGATGGACTTTCCGGTCGAGGAGAGTACCGGTTATCACGTAGATCCTGCAACGGGAGAAAAATATGACCCGGTAACGGGAGACTGTGTATCGAAAAGTAATTCTCCCAGTGCGACAGTGCCGGTAAATCCTGCGATTATAAATCCGCAAGGTGAATAAACATAGGATGAAACGAATAACCTCATAAAAATGGGAATACAGTTTAATAAACCCTTTTTATGAGGTTTGCCATGCTCACAAGCAACAATAAAATTTTTCACAGAAAGAAAATTATAGCCTTGTTCTTTCTGTTGACTTTACTTTTTGTGGTTCTGTTCGGACGATTGGTATACTTAATGGTGTGGCGGGCAGGTTATTATGAGGAGCTTGCTACAAGGCTGCATGAGAGGGAGAGAAGCATCAAGGCGGCGAGAGGCAGAATTCTGGACAGAAACGGAACGGTATTGGCGGACAACAAAACGGTCTGTACTATATCGGTAATTTACAATCAGCTGCAGGATAAGGAGGAGGTTATCCGGGTACTTTGCAGGGAATTGGATTTGACGGAAGAATATGTGCGTAAGAGGGTGGAAAAGTATTCCTCTATGGAACGTATTAAGAGCAATGTGGATAAGACAATAGGCGACAGAATCCGCGAGTATGACCTGCCGGGAGTTAAGGTGGACGAGGATTATAAGCGTTATTACCCTTACGGTGAGCTTGCCAGCAAGGTGCTTGGATTTACGGGAGGAGACAATCAGGGAATAATCGGACTGGAGGTTATATACGAGAAATATCTTCAGGGAGAGCCGGGCATGATTCTTACCGTGACGGATGCCAAGGGCATTGAGGTGGATGAGGCGGGAGAGAGGCGCATCGAGCCTGTCGCAGGTAACGACTTGTACATAAGCATGGACAGAAACATCCAGACCTATGCAACCCAGCTTGCGGCACAGGCAATGGCAACAAAGGAGGCAGACAGTGTTTCCATTATTGTGATGAATCCTCAGAACGGCGAAATATATGCTATGGTAAGCGTGCCGGAGTTTGATTTAAACAATCCCTATGAAATCCCAAAGGAGACGCTTGCAAAGATACAGGGAAGCCTTGGGGAGGATACGGGAAAGGACGACACAGAACAGGAGGATAAAGCACAAAATCAGGCTGTGAGTGAAGCGCAGACGGCAGGAGACGCCCTTAGCGCCGAGCAGAGGCAGGATATATTAAACGGAATCTGGAGAAACGGATGTATTAACGATACCTATGAGCCGGGCTCCACCTTCAAGATGGTTACTGCGGCTGCAGGCTTGGAGAAAGGAGTGGTAACGCCGGAAAGTACCTTTAGCTGTCCGGGATTTATCGTGGTGGACGACAGAAAAATCCGGTGCCACAAGGTGGCCGGGCATGGGGCGGAGGATTTTGTCCATGCTACCATGAATTCCTGCAATCCTGTGTTTATTACGGTGGGGCTTCGGCTGGGAGTGGACGATTATTACTATTATTTTGAAAAGTTTGGTCTAAAGAAAAAAACGGGCATCGACCTGCCGGGAGAGGCGGGAACCATTATGCACAAAAAGGAGGATATGGGGAATGTGGAGCTTGCAACCGTATCCTTCGGTCAATCCTTTCAGATAACGCCCATACAGCTTTTGACTACGGCGTCCTCCATTATAAACGGAGGGAGACGTATTACGCCCCATTTCGGAGTGAAGACGCTGGATGAACAGGGCAATGTGGTGGAGGAATTTGCCTATCCGGTGGAGGAAGGAATTCTATCGGAGGAGACTAGCGCTACCATGCGCAGCATACTGGAAATGGTCGTTTCGGAGGGAAGCGGTAAAAACGGCAAGGTAGAGGGATTTAGGGTGGGCGGTAAAACGGCTACAAGCCAGACTCTTCCCAGAGGAAGCGGTCGTTATATCGCATCCTTTGTGGGCTTCGCACCGGCGGATGACCCACAGGTAATAGCCATAGCTATTATCAACAATCCGCAGGGCGTATATTATGGCGGACAGATTGCCGCTCCAATCGTTCGTCAGCTTTTTGAAAATATTCTTCCGTATTTGGGGATAAAGGAGTATAATGAGCTATGAATAATGCCGGCGTTATGTCTGTTATTATTGCTTTTGTATTAAGCGCTGTGCTGGGGCCCGTGTTGATTCCTTTTTTGAGAAGGCTAAAATGCGGTCAGACGGTGAGAGAGGATGGACCGGGCTCCCATTTAAAGAAAACGGGAACCCCTACAATGGGGGGAATATTGATTCTGTTCAGTGTGGTGGCGACTTCGGCTTTTTTTGCAAAGGATTATCCGAAGGTAATACCTGTTTTGTTTCTCACCTTTGGCTTTGGGCTTATCGGTTTTTTGGACGATTATATCAAGGTGGTGGGAAAAAGCCCCGAGGGGCTTTCGCCATGGCAGAAAATATTGGGTCAGTTTTTAGTGACGGGAATTTTTGCATATTATCTTTTGCATTATACGGACGTCACTCTGGCGATGAGAGTGCCATATTTAAGGGAGCAGTACATAGATTTTGGAATGTGGGATATCCCTGTTTTGTTTTTTGTGGTTCTGGGAACCGTCAACGGAGTGAATTTCACTGACGGCTTGGACGGACTGGCGAGCAGTGTCACCGTGATAGTGGCGGTATTTTTTTCGGTGGTGGCGCTGGGCACGGGCAGCGGGCTTGAGCCCATCACCTGTGCGGTGGTAGGGGCGCTTCTTGGATTTTTACTGTTTAATGTACATCCGGCAAGCGTTTTTATGGGAGATACGGGGTCTTTGGCGCTGGGAGGCTTTGTGGCCGGAAGCGCATATATGATGGAGCTTCCGCTTTTTATAGTTATCGTGGGTGTTGTGTATCTGGCGGAGGTGCTTTCCGTAATATTGCAGGTAACATATTTTAAACTGACCGGCGGTAAAAGGATATTAAAAATGGCGCCATTGCATCATCATTTTGAGCTGTGCGGATTTACGGAGACAAGAATTGTGGCGGTTTTTACGATTATCACCGCAATTATGTGTCTGTTAGGATTGAAAGGACTTTAAATTATCTGGAACAGGGCAGGAGGAAAATTATGTTAGAGGAACGAAGGTGTTTGATAATAGGATCCGGCATAAGCGGGATTGGTGCGGCCAGCCTTTTGAAATATTTTAATGTGGAATTCATTTTATACGACGGAAACGATAAGCTGACGGCAGAGGAATTGCGTGAGAGGCTGCCCGAAGGAAGCAGGGCGGTATGCGTTACAGGAGAGCTTCCAAGGCAGATAGAGGAAAGTATCGACACGGTAGTGTTAAGCCCGGGGGTGCCAACGGATATTGATTTGGTAAACAGGCTGCGTGACAGAGGCGCCAAGATATTGGGAGAGATTGAGTTGGGCTTTCTGGCCGAAAAGGGAACGGTGGCGGCAATAACGGGAACAAACGGCAAGACCACAACCACAACGCTTCTGGGTGAAATCATGAAGGCGCATCTGGGTGAGGAAAAGGTGTTTGTCGTAGGAAATATCGGCAATCCCTATACGATGGAGGCATTGAAAACCGATAGTGGCACCGTTACGGTGGGGGAAATCAGCTCCTTCCAGCTGGAGACCGTGCATACCTTTCATCCGAAGGTATCAGCTATCCTGAATATCACGCCGGATCACTTAAACCGCCATCATACCATGGAGGCATATGTCGCCGCAAAGGAAGCGGTTGCGGCAAACCAGACGAAGGAGGATATCTGTGTCCTTAACTATGACAATGAGTATACAAGGGATTTTGCCGGAAGATGTCCGGCGAGGCCTGTTTTGTTTTCATCAAAGGAGGAGCTGGAAGACGGTTATTTTTTACGGGGAGACAAGATTGTAAAGAGTGTATCGGGAGAAATACAGGAGCTTATGGACATTCATAAGGATATGAGGCTGGTGGGGCTGTGTAACGTAGAGAATGTCATGGCGGCTATCGCCCTCGCGCAAGGGCTGGGTGTTCCGATGCAAACCATACTTTCCGTTATCAGAGATTTTAGCGCCGTGGAACACCGTATAGAATTTGTGGCAAGCAAGGGCGGCGTGGATTATTATAACGATTCCAAAGGAACCAATCCTGATGCGGCGATACAGGGGATAAAAGCGATGAGCAGGCCAACCATATTAATTGGAGGCGGTTATGATAAGCAGAACGAGTACGACGAGTGGATTGAGAGCTTTGACGGTAAGGTAAAATGGCTGGTGCTAATCGGGCAGACAAGAGAGAAGATTGCGGAATGCGCAAGAGCCCACGGTTTTACGAATATCCGTTTTGCGGATACCTATGAGGAATGCCTGCAGCTTTGTACCGCTCTCGCCGAAAGCGGAGATGCAATACTTTTGTCTCCGGCGTGTGCCAGCTGGGGGATGTTCCCCAACTATGAGACCAGAGGACGGCTGTTTAAGGAATATGTAAATGCTTTGGCAGATTAAGAGATAGTTGTAAAGGAGTGGCTATGGCAGCTAGAAGAAACAAAAAGCGAAGAAGAGAACAATCGGAATATTTTTTTGATTACAGTCTCTTGTTCATTGTCCTTTTCCTGCTGGGATTTGGTCTGATAATGATTTATTCGGCAAGCTCCTATGCGGCTTTTGAGGAATTTGGAAATGCGGCGCATTATTTGGAGCGTCAGGCGGTGGCGTCGGTGATTGGGCTGATTGCCATGATTGTTGTGGCAAATATCCCTTATCATTTTTGGGAGAGATTTGCCGTACTGGGGTATGTGGTTTCGGCGGTTCTGATAGTGATGGTGTTGTCACCCTTGGGAGTGGAATCGCATAAGGCAAGACGCTGGATAGGAATTCCGGGCACCGGCTTCAATATACAGCCGGCCGAGGTGGCAAAGCTGTGTATGATATTGTTTCTGGCGGTGCTGGTCTGCAAGATAGGAAACAGCATACGCACAATGAAAGGATTTATTTTTATGATTCTGGCGCCTATGCCCATTGCCGGGATGATATATATTATCACTAAAAACTTGAGCTCCGCAATAATTGTAATAGGGATTTCGGTGCTGATGGTGTTTGTGGCAAGTCCGGATTATAAGAAATTTATCGTGCTGGGGCTGGGAGTGTGCTGTGCAGCGGCATTGCTTATCTTTTTGATTACTTCCACAGATTTGATTGGCGGTTTCAGAAGCGGTCGTATTCAGGCATGGCTGGATCCCGAGAGCGACGCCCAAGGGATAGGCTTTCAGACCCTGCAGGCGCTTTATGCTATAGGAAGCGGAGGCATCTGGGGAAAGGGCTTGGGCCAGAGTATGCAGAAGCTGAGTTTTTTGCCTGAGGCTCAAAACGATATGATTTTTTCGATTATATGTGAAGAGCTGGGGCTGTTCGGTGCGGTTGCTATTATACTGATGTTTATTCTGCTTATTTGGAGAATGATGATTATTGCCAACAATGCTCCCGATTTGTTCGGGGCAATGCTGGTGGTGGGCGTTATCGGGCATATCGCCATACAGGCAATCCTAAATATAGCCGTTGTTACCAACACTATACCAAACACGGGCATTTCTCTTCCTTTTATCAGTTACGGAGGTTCATCTGTCATTTTTCTGTTGATTGAGATAGGTCTGGTGTTAAGCGTGGCTAAGAGAATACAGCTAAAGGAATTGTAGGATATCCGCTTATTACGGTACAAGTTTCCAATCACGGCGGTGCTACATAGAATAGAATAGTTCCTAAATTTCAAAGACCGGAAGGTGTCGCATGGATTCTATTCAAATTCACGGTGGTGTTGCCCTGCAGGGAAAGGTCCGCATCCAAGGCTCTAAAAATGCGGCTCTGCCTATTTTGGCAGGAACCCTGCTCACCAAAGAGACTTCCTATATCCGTAACTGTCCTAAGATTTCGGATGTCTATGGAATGATAAACCTGCTAAAGAGTCTGGGCTGTCATGTAAGCTGGGAGGAGAGCGGTATCCGCGTGAATGCGAAAGATATTTGTAAAGGTGAAATGCAGGGAGAGGCCATAACCGGCATGCGTTCTTCTCTTTGTCTGCTGGGTGCCTTGCTTGGCAGATGCGGGGAAGTGGTGATGGAATATCCGGGAGGCTGTGTCATCGGAGAGCGTCCCATAGATTTGCACTTGTCGGCATTGTCGAAAATGGGTGTAGTGTTTACGGAGGAGCAGGGGTTTATCCGCGCCGCTGCAAAGCAGCTTAACGGCGCGCACATCAAGCTGCCGATGGCAAGCGTGGGCGCTACGGAAAATATTATTCTTGCGGCGGTTACGGCACAGGGGGATACTTTGCTTGAGGGTGCGGCAAGGGAACCGGAGGTCGCCGCGCTTTGCCGCTTCTTAAATTGTTGTGGTGCGGTCATTGAGGGAATCGGAAGCTCAAGACTGCGCGTCAAGGGGAACAGAACTCTGCACGGAGGCGATTTTACCGTGCCGGCAGACAGAATTGTGGCGGGAACCTATCTTTTTGCGGCCGTGGCAACAGGGGGAAGCGTTCTTTTGGAGGAGGCGCCCTACTCGCAGATGGAGGCGGTGCTGCATGTGGCGGAAAGAATGGGAGCCCAGTGTATTGCCGCAAGAGAGGGAGTATACGTGCAGGCGGCTAAAAGACCCGGCGCGATTCCCTGCTTGAGGACGGCGCCCTATCCGGGGTTTCCCACGGATTTACAGTCTATGGCGCTCGTCGCGCTAACAACTGCTAAGGGACAATGCCGGATTGAGGAAACCATATTTGAGAACCGTTTCAGAGTCGTGGAGCCCTTAAGGAAAATGGGCGCCGATATACAGATATGCGATGCGCACAGCGTGATAGTGAAGGGGGTTGAGAGACTTCACGGAAAAGCGGTGGAGGCTAAGGAGCTAAGGGGCGGAGCTGCGCTTGTCCTTGCCGGGCTTATGGCGGAGGGCGAGAGCGTCGTTTCGGACTGCAAGTATATTTATCGGGGCTATGAGAATATCTGTAAAGATTTAAGAGAGTTAGGAGCGCGTATTGTAAGTGTATAGAAGCGGAAGAAAACTGTTTATTAAAATACTCATATTATTTATATTTTTGATAGTGCTTGCGGCAGGGTGCCGATATGTGCTTTCCGTATACACCATTGAGAATGTTTATGTGGTGGGGAATTACCATTATACGGAGGAGGAAATCAAGAGCTTCGTGATGGATGGTCCTCTGGGAAATAATTCCCTATATCTTTCTCTGAAATATAAAAATAAGGGTGTGGAAAACATTCCCTTTGTGGATGTTATGGACGTAGCCATATTGGCGCCCGATACTATCAGGATTACGGTATATGAAAAAGCGCTTGCCGGATATATCAAGTATATGGATACCTTTATGTATTTTGATAAGGACGGTTATGTGGTGGAAAACTCCAGTGTGCTTACGGTCGGAGTTCCGCAGATTACGGGGCTGTCCTTTGATTATGCAGTCTTGGGAGAGCCCCTGCCTGTGGAGGATAAAGAGATTTTTAGCAAGATACTGACTATCACAAAGCTTTTGACGAAATACGAATTGGCGGCGGATAAAATTTATTTTCGTCCGTCGGGGGAGGTGACGATTTATTTCGGAAGCGTCAGGGTGTCGCTGGGGAACGAAACCGCAAGGCTTGAGGACAAGCTTATGCTGCTTCCGGATTTTCTGACGGAGCTGGAGGGCAAAAAAGGAATTTTGCAGATGGACAGCTATGAGACGAGCAACGGAAAATATACTTTTAAGCCGGATACGGAGTGAGAAGCTTACTCCGCCGGAGAATAGTTTGCCGGTTGTGGATACAAAAGAACAACGGTCATGTTTTCAAAACAAAAAAAGAAAAAAAGATGTTGATTAATTTGTAAAATAATTATATGATAGAATATATGGAGTTTTGAATGGGAAAAGGAGGATTTACCCTTGTTGGAGATAAAGACAAACGACGCTGAATCTGCTGCAAAAATCATCGTGGTCGGTGTAGGTGGAGCAGGTAATAATGCTGTAAATAGAATGGTCGAGGAGAGAATTGACGGAGTTGATTTTATCGGTGTAAATACGGACAAGCAGGCGCTGCAGCTTTGTAAGGCGCCTAAGCTGTTGCAGATAGGCGAGAAGCTTACCAAGGGGCTGGGCGCCGGAGCAAAGCCTGAGGTGGGCGAGAAAGCTGCGGAGGAGAGCACCGAGGAGATTAGCGCCGCTTTAAAGGGCGCGGATATGGTGTTTGTCACCTGCGGTATGGGCGGCGGAACGGGAACCGGCGCGGCTCCCGTGGTGGCAAAGCTTGCCAAGGATATGGGCATACTTACGGTTGGAGTTGTGACAAAGCCTTTTCGGTTTGAGGCGAAAGCCCGTATGGTAAACGCTATAAACGGTATTGAGCGCATTAAAGAAAATGTAGATACCTTGATTGTGATTCCAAACGATAAGCTGTTGGAGATTGTGGACAGACGCACCACCATGCCTGAGGCGCTTAAGAAGGCGGACGAGGTGCTTCAGCAGGCGGTTCAGGGAATAACGGATTTGATTAATTTACCCGCTATCATCAATTTGGACTTTGCGGACATACAGACGGTAATGAAGGACAAGGGAATTGCACATATCGGTATTGGTGAAGGCAAGGGTGACGACAAGGCTTTGGAGGCTGTGAAGATGGCGGTGGAGAGTCCTCTTCTGGAGACCACCATTTCCGGCGCTTCGCATGTTATCATTAATGTCTCCGGCGATATCACATTGGCGGATGCTTCCGATGCCGCGGGCTATGTGCAGGAGCTTGCCGGCGACGAGGTCAACATTATTTTTGGCGCGATGTATGACGCTTCCAAGTCCGACAGCTGTACGATTACGGTGATTGCCACCGGGCTTGAGGATATGCCGTCAAACAGCATTGCCGGCAGACTGGGCACGGCTCCGGCATATAGACAGCCTTCTTCTCATATTACGCCCAATTCCTTAAAGGGCTTTAATCTCCAGTCTCCTGCGGGGGCGCCATCGGCGGCGACGGCTCCCAAGCCGCCCGTACAGCCTTTTACAGGCATTCAGAAGCCTGCCGATATCAGGAGCTCGGTCGAGGAGAAATCTTTGAAGATTCCCGATTTCCTGCAGAGGAAGTAACCCTTCGGAAGGGATAATGTAAATTCTGAACGTGCGGTGGCGGTATAAACGTTCCGATAGCATATTCTTGTATAGAAATAAGCATGTTTGGCTTTAACTTAGCCGGACATGCTTTTTTTGTGTGCAGAAAATCTTGCGGTGTTTACCGTGTCGAAAACCATAAAATAAAAAGCAAGAATCAAGCCGTATTTTTGACAAAATCCATGACGGCAAGCCCTTATAATAATTGTGAAAAGGGTGATGCAATGTATTATGAGGTCTATGTTGACAGTATATTCCTGATGAATCTGGTGATGAATTTTTATCTCCTGCTTTTGGTGAACCATAGCACGTTTCACACTGCCACGTGTAAGCGTTTGTTGTTTGGCGCCGTTGTGGGAGCGGTGTTTGCAATATTACCGTTTTTCATCGGCGGATTGGTGTGGCTGAAGCTGGTTATAGGAGTGGTCGTGGGAACGATTGGCATGATATTTACGGCATTTCCTATAAAAAGCGTTCGCGCAATGTTCGGTATACTGGAAAAGCTCTTGCTGTATTCCTTTTTGATGGGGGGAACCCTTTTGTTCCTGATAAGCTGTGTGCCTTTCATAAGACGGTGGATAACAGGTCTTTTTGGGATTATGGGAGCGGGTGCTTTGATATGCATGGCGCTTTTATTTTGCAAGGAGCGTGAGCTGAAAAAAAAGCAGGATAGCCTTTGCCGCGCTACGTTAATTCAAAAAGACGAGCGTATGACGGTGGAGGCGTTGGTGGATTCCGGCAACAGTCTGATAGAGCCTATCAGCGGGAAACCGGTATGCATTATAGAGCGGGATGTATTTAACAGTCTTTGGAAGGAAGAGGAGGCTTTATACCGTGCTGTTCCGTATCACAGTATCGGCAGAAAAAGAGGGGTTTTGCAGGGGTATTTATTATCGGAGTTGCAAATAGAACTGGAGGGGATGGTTAAATCCTTCAGGGATGTATATGTTGCCGTCTGTGAGGAGAGAATCAGTGAAGGTGTGAAAATGATTGTGAATCCCATGCTTTTTCAAAAGTGTTGACGTTTTTTATTTATGGAGGGTTGGAAACCCGCGTCCTGTTCGGACGATTATTCTAGAAAAATATGTGAAATGAGGAAAGATTATGATTTTGAAGGTGGCAATACCCGGGAAAATGCAGTTTAAAATGATACGTAGGGAAAACATTCTTTTGCAGAAAAAGGGTGACATTCATTACATAGGCGGAGCGGAGGTCCTGCCGCCGCCATTGGAGCTGGAAAAAGAGAATCAGGTTATCAGCGACTTGGGAACGGAATATGAGGATGAGGCGAAGGCTATATTGATTGAGCATAATTTGCGGCTTGTGGTTTACATAGCTAAGAAATTCGATAATACGGGGGTGGGAGTGGAGGATTTAATTTCCATAGGCACTATAGGTCTGATAAAGTCCATTAACACATTTAATCCCGACAAGAACATTAAGCTTGCGACCTATGCCTCCAGATGCATCGAAAATGAAATATTAATGTATTTGCGAAGGAATAATAAGACCAGACTTGAAGTGTCCATAGATGAGCCGCTGAATGTGGATTGGGACGGAAACGAGCTATTGCTCTCGGATATTTTAGGAACGGATGAGGATATTATTTACAGAAATATTGAAAACGAGGTAGACCGTAAGCTTTTGCTCGGAGCTATCAATAAGCTTTCGGACAGGGAAAAGACAATTATAAAGCTGCGTTTCGGTCTGGGAAGCCGAGACGGTCAGGAGATGACCCAGAAGGAGGTAGCAAGCTTTTTGGGAATTTCCCAGTCCTACATCTCAAGGCTTGAAAAAAAAATTATGCGCCAGCTGAAAAAGGAGATGAGCAATCATATTTAAAATGAAGGGCGGCTTGCAAAGGATAAAAGGATAGTATATACTTAAAAAAGCTGTAAATACTATAAATAGCTGCCGGTGTGCTGACACGATGCAATTAACCGACCAAACCACGTCAGGCGCGGTCGGTTTAAGGATGCGCGTGCGGCATACTGTTGTATAAAAGCAGTGTAAAATGAGGCAAATATGATACAACGTGAAGATATACTATCTATGGAGTATTTAAAAAAGACAGAGTATACGGCTTGTCATCAGGGAATGCGCTATCGTTTGGAGCAGGCGGCTGACGAAGCCGGTGAGAAGAAGCTGAAGGCTACGGTGTGGCCTGAACCTTTTAACTTTTTTAAAACTCCCGATGAACAGAAAACCAGCGCTTTTTTTGACTTTTCCGAGGACGGTGTGACGGATGCGGTTGCGTGGATGAACGACAGATTATTTGAGGAAAAGGAAAGGTGGGAGCGTGCTGCGGACAACTGGAACAGCTATCGGCTGGATTAGTGTGCTCCGTACAATACTATGGAGAAATAATATGCTTAAATATATAATAAAGGATATGAGAGGGGCTATGTGCTACTTGCCTTACGGGTTGGCGGCAGGGGTATTTTTTGCTCTTTTATTTACATTGATTCGCAAATGGCAGGTAAAGAGAAACAAGCCGCCGATTTCTGTGTGCGCCATGAGCGCTTTTATGATGTATGTGGTCATTATATTGTGTATTACCTTTTTATCCAGAGAAAGCGGCACCAGAATAGGAGTTGATTTGGATTTATTTTCAACATGGGGAATTAATGACAGAAATAAAGCCTTTGTTATCGAGAATGTACTTTTGTTTATTCCCTATGGGATTGTATGTGCATGGGCTTTCCCTGCGCTGCGCAGGTTTATTCCCTGCGCATTGATAGGACTTGCAACCAGCGTAGCGGTGGAGTGCATGCAGCTTTACACAGGGAGAGGATATTTCCAAGTGGATGATATACTCACAAACCTTTTGGGCAGCATTATAGGTTATTTGTTGTTTTGTATATTCCGGCGTAAGAGCAGATAATTATGCCGTGAGATATGAGCGCATGGAGCGAAGTGCGTTTTTTTCCAGACGGGAGACCTGCGCCTGAGAAATACCTATAATGTCGGCAACCTCCATCTGGGTTTTTCCCTCAAAGAATCTCAGGGAAATAATTTCATGCTCGCGTGCGCTGAGCTTTTTCATGGCTTCGCTTAAGGAGAGATGCTCTACCCAGGTCTCTTCCTTATTTTTTTTGTCACTGATTTGATCCATAACATAGAGGGTGTCGCCCCCGTCCGTAAAAATAGGCTCGTATAGACTCATAGGATTTTGGATGGCGTCCATGGCGTAGACGATATCTTCCTTGGAAATACCTACTTCCTTTGCGATTTCTTCAAGCGTGGGCTCCTTGGCGTTTCTTCTGGTCAGGGCGTCCTTGGCATAGATTGCCTTGTAGGCGGTATCCTTTAAGGAACGGGAGACCCTGATGCTGCTGTTGTCTCTAAGAAATCTTCGTATTTCTCCGATGATCATGGGAACGGCATAGGTGGAGAATTTTACCTGTAGTGAGGAATCAAAATTATCAATAGCCTTTATCAGCCCGATGCAGCCGATTTGAAATAAATCGTCCACATTTTCATTGCTGGAGGAAAAACGTTTGATAACGCTTAATACAAGGCGTAGGTTTCCCTCTATATATTCCTTTCTTGCCGCTAAATCTCCCGCCTCAATTCTCTCAAAAAGTGACTCCTTTTCCGCTGCCTTGAGCAGGGGGAGCTTTGAGGTATTTACACCACAGATTTCAACCTTACCTTGTGCCATACGCGTCCTCTCCTTTGACTTTTCAATATTGTATAGGTAGTATGCTCGGAGAAGTTCTGATATATACCTGTTCCTGCATATACTGAACAGAAAAGAAGTAATTGCAGCTTTGGACTGTTTGGTGGTCGATATGCTTTTTTCGGAATTAAAATGTAAGGATGTCATTAATATTAGAGATTGCAAAAAGCTTGGTAAGGTGTGCGATTTGGAGTTTGACGAGTGTAAGGGCTGTATATGTAAAATCATGGTTCCGGGATGCAATAAAATGCTTAATTTCCTGCGATGTGAAGCAGATATAGCAATTCCTTATAAAGACATCCGTCAAATAGGACCGGATATTATTTTAGTTGACATAAGTTGTTAAACCCTTTATAATGTAATATATCGGAATAAAATAAAAGCCTGTGGGGTTATTTCATTTTATTCCGATATGCCGGCGAGAAAATTAAAAGCACGAAGTTAAAAGAGTGAAGCTGCCTCCTTTGCGCAAGCGGAGAGATTTTGGAGCCTGTAAACACAGTAGGAAACGGGGGAAGCCGTATGAAGTGTCCTTTTTGCAACCATGAAAATACCAGAGTAATTGATTCCAGACCGGCAGAGGATAACAACTCCATCCGCCGCCGCAGAGTCTGTGACGAGTGTGGAAAGCGTTTTACAACCTATGAGAAAATAGAGACGATTCCTTTGATTATTATAAAGAAGGACAACAACAGGGAGGCATATGACCGTGCCAAGATTGAGGCGGGCGTACTCAGGGCATGTCATAAACGTCCTGTAAGCGCTCAACAGATTACCGGTCTTGTGGATTCGGTGGAGAACGAAATTTTCAATATGGAGGAGAAGGAGATTCCCAGTCAGGTAATCGGAGAGCTTTTAATGAATAAGCTGAAGAATCTGGACGCGGTTGCTTATGTGAGATTTGCTTCCGTATACAGAGAATTTAAGGATGTCAATACATTTATGGATGAATTGAAAAAGGTATTACAATAAGGAGCAGCGCAGGCTGCTCTTTTTTTGCAGCTTTTTAATGATGCTTTACAAAGCGGTACAGACACAGCAGATAGAGGACGCATAGCGCTATCTGGCTTGCCAGCAGCCCCCACAGATAGCCTGTAATCCCAACCATGGGAACGGCTATGAAAATAAAAGAAAGACGAATAAGGAGGCAGATGACATTTATTACAAAAATATGTCCTGCCATGCCCAGCCCCTGAAGAATACTGGAAAGGGTGGTGTCCAAATAGATAAAAGGACAGATAAAGCTTAGTGTGGTAATGAAATGTCCTGCGAGAGCGCTGTTAAAAAGATAATTTCCCGCAAAACTGCCTAAGAGACCAAAGATACACATACATCCAAAGCCTAAGATAAAACAATATTTTATCGTGCGCAGAGTCGCCGCCTTGACAGCCCTTATGTCGCCGATGGCATAGCTTTCCGAAATAAGGGGAAGCAGCAGCACGGCAATGGAGTTGGTGACTGCGTTCGGAAAAAAGATTAGGGGCATAGCCATACCGGTCAATACGCCGTAAACGCTCAATGCGGTGGCGGTATCGTAGCCATACAGCTTTAATTTAGCGGGAATGGAGACGGATTCCACGCTCAGTAGCAGGTTTAACACAATGCGGTTAGCGGTGAGAGGCAGAGCCATATGTAAGATGCCGCCATAGAAGGGAAGCAGGCTTAAGGATTTTCGGGTTAGTTCCCTGCTTCGGCAGACGCTTATGAATGTCCGGGAAGCAGCATATTCTTTCGCGTAGGCATGATAAATTGCGACGATGGTCACCAGCATGGAAATAAATTCTCCTACCACAAGTCCCACAACCGCTACATTGATAGTGGGAAGGCTTCCTCTGTGAAAGGCATAGACTGAAACGGCGTAGACACAGCCAACTCTGGCGAGCTGCTCCACAAGCTGTGCGGCGGCGGGAAGCCCGGCTTTTTTTACACCGTAAAAATAGCCGTTAATGCAGGAATGAACGGCGCTGAAAGGAATGGAAAAGGAGAGTATGCGAAGCATGGAGACCGTTCTCGGTTCCAGCAGCAGCTTTATGCCTATAAAATCTGCCATTAAGAAAATCACGGCGTTGCATAGGAGCGATAATGGCAGGGAAATACTTAAGCCTACAAGCATGGGGTGAAACACGCGTCCTTGCTTTTTGGCCGTACGCTCCGCTACAAATTTGGATATGGCAGTCTGATAGGCTGCGGCCGACAGAGAGAAGGATAGGGCAAGAACAGGGCTTAAAAGCTGATAGATTCCCATGCCTTCCTCGCCAAAAAGTCTTGAGAGATAAATACGGTAAAAAAAGCCGATAATGCGGCTGATAAAGCCTGTTACGGTAAGAATTATGGTGCCTATGACCAAGGGGTGCTGTTTTCGTTTTGACATAGATAGATGTGTCCCAATAGTCTTTTCCCCATTATATTCCACAGTAGGAGTTGACAGAACAAACAGTTGGTGTTATATTGTAAATACAATTCCTAGTAATTAGATATGGATTATGCGTATTGATGCCCGCCAAAGCGGGCAGGGAGGAAAAATTTGAAAGAAGTGCACTTTCAAATATGAATGGATGCCCGCTAAAGCGGGCAGGGAGGATGTATGATATATTTGGATAATGCGGCGACGACAAAGACGGCTCCGGAGGTGTTGGAGGAAATGCTGCCATATTTTACGGAGTGTTACGGCAACCCCAGCACAATTTACGCGCAGGGAAGCGCTGCAAAGAAGGCTGTCAACAGGGCGAGAAGGATAATCGCCGACAGCATTGGCGCAAAGATGGAGGAAATTTATTTTACGGCGGGAGGGTCTGAGTCCGACAACTGGGCGCTGAAGGCGGCGGCAGAGGCGGCTGCGTCCAAGGGGAGGCATATAGTCACCACAAAAATAGAGCATCACGCTATTCTTCATACTTGCGAGTATTTGGAAACAAGAGGCTTTGAGATTACATATCTGGATGTGGATAAAGCAGGAAGAGTAAGCCCTGACAGTGTGAGGGCGGTCATACGCCCTGATACAATACTTATCAGCATAATGTTTGCAAACAATGAAATCGGAACAATAGAGCCCATTGAGGAGATAGGAGCCATTGCTAAAGAGAAGGGTATTCTGTTTCATACCGATGCGGTTCAGGCTTTCGGGCAGATTCCGGTTGATGTGGACAGTCTTCATATTGATATGCTGAGCGCCAGTGCCCATAAGCTGAACGGACCGAAGGGAATAGGGTTTTTATATATTCGCACCGGGGTGAAAATCCGTTCCTTTATACACGGGGGCGCACAGGAGAGAAGCAGGAGGGCGGGAACGGAAAATGTTCCGGGAATTGTCGGCTTTGGCGCGGCGGCGCAGCGTGCCATGACACGAATGAAAAAAAAGGCAGAAAAGGAGACGGCTCTGAGGAACTATCTAATCGAACGTTTTGAAAAAGAGGTTCCCTATTGCTTCCTTAACGGACATCGTACAGAAAGGCTTCCTAATAACGCCAATCTCTCTTTTAGGTTTATTGAAGGAGAATCTCTGTTGATTATGCTGGATATGAAGGGGATTTGTGCATCCAGCGGTTCCGCCTGTACATCAGGGTCTTTAGATCCTTCCCATGTGCTGCTTGCTATCGGGCTTAAGCATGAGGATGCGCACGGCTCCCTGCGAATCACATTGTCCGAGGAAAACACTATGGAGGAAATGGATGCTGTAGTGGAGGCGGTAAAGGAAATCGTGGCGAGACTGCGCGCCATGTCTCCTCTCTATGAGGATTTTATAAAAAACCGGCAGACAGAAAAATAGCAGCGGCAAGGGATACGCGGTATTTGTAAAAAATAAGGGTGAAGCGTCCGTCCGGTGATTACAGGCGAAAATAAAACGGGGAATGGAGGAACGGCTATGTATAGTGAAAAGGTGATGGATCATTTTCAGAATCCCAGAAATATGGGGGAGATAGTAAACCCCAGCGGTGTGGGAACCGTGGGAAACGCCAAATGTGGCGATATTATGCGCATATTTTTGGATATTGACGAGAGCGGCATCATACGAGACGTGAAATTTAAGACTTTTGGCTGCGGCGCTGCGGTTGCCACAAGCTCCATGGCGACGGAGCTTGTAAAGGGCAAGTCTATAGCGGAGGCAATGCAGGTGACGAACAAGGCGGTGACGGAGGCGCTTGATGGTCTGCCTCCCGTAAAGGTTCATTGTTCTCTGCTGGCGGAGGAGGCAATTCATGCGGCGCTCTGGGATTATGCTGAGAAGAATCAAATAGTTATAGAAGGCTTGAGTAAGCCGAAGGAGGATATTCATGAGGAGGGGGAGGAAGAAGAATACTAACAGTGTATGAAATAATTGAACTTTCTTTATTTTCAAGGCTTTTAGAGTCTCATATAATGAAATGATATGTATTTCCCTTGTTTTTGCCCTATGGGTATTTGGCAAGGGAAAGTTTTGAGGTGAGAGAATGCAAATTACTTTTGTTTGATTTGAATGGAGCATCGCTTCGCAGTGACAAAACCATTTCACAAGCAACGTTAAAAGCATTACGGAAATGTAAGATTGACCCTAAAAAGCAGGATAATAGCTGGGGAGATAGTATTTATACAGATTTTAAAGAAAATTCCTTAAAAATGTGTGTAGAGATTTTTAAGGACAATCAGGCAAGGAAACTTCAGGAATTGTTGAATGGGTGTGACTGCATACGTTTTTCGGGTGGATACGGGTATAAATTCACCAAGAAGACCGCAACAAAAGAGAGGGCTATAAAGGAGGTCAAGGAAAAAGCAGATTGTGTAATTGGCAGTAATGACGAAGATGGTATCGCGGCGTATTTAGCAGCAATTCATCTTTGATTCTTTGAAAATGCGAGGAGGATTTACAGTGAGCAGGAGAAAAAAGAGAGTGAAAGTATTGATTATTGTAATTGCAGTTATTATTTTTTGTGCTGTTTTAACGGTTATCGGCGTTATGAGTTACGGAAAATATCAAATAAGTAAGATACCGAAGCTGACCTTTACCGAAGTTTTGGAGTATACGACAAAGGATAATGCGGACGCTTGTGTAACCGTCGGCATTATTAAAGACGGACAGGCTTCCTACAGGGTGTATGGAGAAAACGGTAAAGAGCTTCCGGCAGAGCTTCATACATATGAAATCGGCTCTCTGACAAAAACCTTTACGGCGGCTTTAATAAACAAAGCAATAGCGGAGGGAAAAATCAACATTGACGATACGATAGATAATTATCTGCCGCTCCCCGACGGCAACGAATATCCGACTATAAAAGAATTATTAACGCACACCTCGGGATATAAAGGGTACTATTTTGAGAGTCCGATGATTTCCAACTTTTTCAAGGGAAGAAACGATTTTTATGGTATTACAAAGGAAATGGTACTTCACAGAGCAAGTGAATTGACTATGGAAGAGGAAGACTACGGCTTTGTCTATTCCAACTATGGATATGGGGTTTTAGGTCTGGTGCTTGAGGCGGTATATGACACTGATTACACAACATTGGCAAATAATTTTGTATCAAACGAATTAGGACTGACCGGTACAAAAATTTCCGATAAAAGCGGTGATTTAGACAATTATTGGGATTGGAAAGGAAACGATGCTTATTTGCCGGCAGGCGCTATTACATCAAATATTTCTGATATGCTTTCCTATGCGCAAATGCTTCTTGAGGGCAATCCGTATTTTTCCGAATGTCAAAAGAGCCTAAAAACAATAAATGCTTCTACCGAGAATTATAAAACTATGGGTATCAATATGGACGAGATTGGAATGTCTTGGATCATAGATAACGAAAACGGCATTATATGGCATAACGGAGGTACGGGAGATTATAACAGTTATCTTGGCTTTAACCCTGAAACGGGAACTGCGGTTGTAGTGCTTTCAAATCTTGCGCCGAGCTATCGAATTCCTGCCACTGTACTGGGAGTAAAGTTATTAATAGAATTGGGAAATTGAAATTATAGTTGAAATGGCAGGAAATAGAAGCCGCCCCCCCGCCCGGTCTTTTGATTTGACGGTCTAGGGGATATATGCTATTGTGTATACCAACAGAAAATCATTGGCGGCGACAGGCATTGAGGAGCAGTATCTGTCGATAAAATGAGAAAGCCAGCTGTCTATATACAAATCATTCAGAGAGGTCTCACAGATAAGATATTGAGGCAGCTTGTCAGGATGCCTGTCAAAGTAAGCAGTTACTGTATTGTTAAAGGTTGGCGTGCTTATGGTGGAAGGCGTACATATTTCCATATCCTTCATTAAATATAGCTGAGAGGAAGCGCCCGCGTAAAAGACTCTGGCGTTTGCAGGAAGGTTTTCCTTGATAAATTGATAGTTGATTCTATAATGGCGTACGGTTTCCGTGTCTGCTATAACGCCGATTGCAGGTCCTTCCCTCATCAGACTGATTTTATCCGTCATGGTATAGTGTATGCCGCCGGTGGTACGCAGCATATAGCATCTGCCGAAAACCAGCACGAGAAGCCATAGCGTTATAATTCCCCGGTAGGAGAGGACACGGCAAAGCAGGTTTGTTTGTTTTGCCGTACTATTAAAACGATGTTTTTGTCCAAGCAGCGCCAGAACGCCTACTGCGCAGGGCGCAAGATAGGGAAGGGATACTATGAGCGGATGGTTGCTGAACAGCAGGATTCCTAAAAAGGCCACCGGCGATATTATAATAAATAATGTAAATATAGGAATAGGGCTTGTTTTTTTCATTATAACGAGGATGATTGCGGTCAGGGAAATCAGGGGGTACTCTAACATGGGATAGCCGGGATATTGATTTCCGAAAAGCCATATGCCAATCTGCCCTAACAGTGAACATACGAACAGAAGTCTGCCCCACAAGAATGGTATGCTTCTGCACATCCTGACGTTCCGGATTATAAAGTAAAACAGGGTGGCAAATGCGGAGTAGATTCCGAGAAAGAAAAAAATTTCAAGCAATGAAAGTAAATGTACGTCAAATTTTTCAACGAGGGAGGCGGAATGTGAACCGTCGCTGGAAATAAAACGCAGCTGTTCCCACAGTGAGGAGATGGTCATATGCGAGAGCAGCGCTCCGAAAAAGACTGCGGCGCAAAAAGCGCAGGGCAGGGTAAAGCTGAAAAGCTCCCTTAGCAGCAGCCGTTTTTGTGATACGCAGGCTGAAGCAGCCGTTTTGTGCGCCCGCAGAATGCCGAAAGTATTTGACTGCAAAGATTTGCAGTGAAAATGTATCATACAAAAAAGACAGGCAAAAAAGGAAAAAACAGTGGAGGGATAAGCTAAAATCTCAAAGGACAGAAAAAAACCCGACCATATGAGATAAAGAAGCTTACCTGTTTGGTAATATCTAAGCAGACATAACACGCACAGTGTTAAAAACCAAAGATACATATTAGAGAATTCCGGTAACAGCATAAACTTGGGCAGGGACATAACGAAAATACCACATATGAGAAGGCTGTCTGATTGATTAAGCTCACGGCGCAGTGCTCTGTATAAAAAATACGTAACGCAAATATGACAGAGCAGCCCGCATGCTCTCAGATAAAGAACAATACCAGTGACAGAGCCTGTGACGGCAATGTAAGGCAGCATGAAGAGAGCAGTCAAAAAGCCGGAGGTCTGGTGAGGCTCCCACATATCCAGCAGAGGGAAATCGCCCGTTAGCATTCGGTAGGACATGGAAATTGCATATTGCTCGTCTATATCGTATCCCACAAAAAGGATTTTTATCATACAGATAAAACAAATTGAAATAAGCATTAGTCTGCGGAATTGTTGTGCTTGATAATATTGCATAGGACCGTTCCTTTCATCAGGCCTAGTATAGTACAAATAAAATAGTTAAAATACAAGTGTGCTAAAAATTGCTACAAATATAACAAACAGTAATTCGGGCCGCAATATTCCGCGACGGAAATTAAGAATGATTTAGAAGTATGTAAGACTCTTTTGGAGATATGTAAGCTTTTATAAGAAGTATGTAAGAACATTAAGATATATGTAAGATTTTCCCGGATATGACGACAGTTATTCATAACAGTCCGTAAATTTATAATGCAACTTTTAATAGAGAGTGGCGGGAGGGGAGGAGCAATATGGATAAATATAAAATTTTGGTGGTTGAGGATGATGCCGTAATAGCCTCAGAGATGAAGAAACATTTGGAAAAATGGGGCTATGAGGTAGGGTGTGTGGAGGATTTTAGAAATGTGCTCGCCTGTTTTGCCGCTTTTATGCCCCAGCTGGTGCTTATGGATATAGGGCTTCCATACTACAACGGTCATTATTGGTGCGGACAGATACGGCAGGTATCGCAGGTTCCTATAATTTTTGTGTCCTCTGCGGGAGATAACATGAATATCGTTATGGCGGTAAATATGGGCGGTGATGATTTTATCACTAAGCCCTTTGATCTGGAGGTGCTTTCCGCCAAGGTTCTTGCAATGCTGCGAAGAAGTTATGCATTTCGGGAGCAGACAAGTATTTTGGAGTGTCGGGGCATTATTTTGGATATTGCGGACGCCTCCTTAAAGGTGGGGGAGGAAAAGCTGGAGCTGACCCGCAACGAATTTAAGATAATGCAGCTTTTATTTGAGAACAGGGGAAGAAATGTGTCCAGAGAAGAAATTATGAAACGGTTGTGGGATAATGACTGCTTTGTGGACGACAACACTCTCACGGTAAATATAGCAAGGCTGAGGAAGAAGCTGGAGGCTGCGGGGGTGGAGCGGCTTATACAGACAAAGAAGGGTATGGGATATATAGTAGAGGAAAGACCGCTATAAGGAGGCATGTCTTGAAGGATAGGAAAATGAAGTGCAAAAAAGCTACAGTCATTGATTATTGGAAGGACTATTTAAAAGAAAAACGTCCTGTTATCTGCTTGTATTTAATCACCGCAGTTACTTTTTGGGGGCTCGCATGTTTGTATCGTTTGGAGAATCTGCCTAAAATAGGCTACGGAGTGGTACTGACAGCCTGCTTTTGGATTTTTGCAGGGATTTTTTACGGCAGGAGATATGTGGAGAAAAGAAAAAGAATCAGTATGGCGCAGGAGCATCCGGATAATGTCTGGGAGTTTTTGATAAGAGAAAGAAAGCAAAGGGAAGGCGGCGCTATAGGAGCATTGGAGGAAGGTGAAGGCGCTATGCTTGAGAACGCCTATATTTCCTTGATTGAGACACTTTGTGACAGAGACCGGCGAAGGCAGGATATTTGGGAAGAGAAAAGCAGGGAACAGAGTGATTATTACATGATGTGGGCGCATCAGATAAAAACTCCCATCTCCGCAATGAAGCTGTTGTTAAACGGGCAGTCTGCAGGTCAGAAGGAAAGCTTTTTGCTGCAGGAGGAGCTTTTCAAGATAGAACAGTATGTGGAGATGGTGCTCCATTTTCAACGCCTTGAGACCATGTCTCAGGATATGGTGCTTAAGGAATACGACCTTTACGGGTTACTAAAGCAGGCAGTGAAAAAGTATTCCGTACTCTTTATCAACAGCGCAGTCAGGCTGGAGCTGGAGCCCATGCAGATGAGAACGGTCACGGACGATAAATGGTTTAGCTTTTGTGTGGAGCAGATTTTATCAAACAGTATTAAATATACTGCGCAGGCCAGAGGGCTTGCGGGAAGAGAGCCAAAGGAGGGAACGGTTTCCCTGTATATTCAGGAGGCGGAGCCTGACACCTTGGTAATCGGAGACAACGGTATAGGTATCAGGCAAGAGGATTTACCCCGTATTTTCGAGAGAGGATTTACGGGATACAACGGACGTATGGATAAAAAAGCCACCGGTATAGGGCTGTATCTGAGCAAGCGTATTTTGGACAGACTGGGAAATACCATTCGGGTGGAAAGCGTCGAGGGAGCAGGCACAAGGGTGTATATTACGCTTGTGACAAAGCAAGAGCTTGATTACGGATAGGCGTTATAGGAGCAAATATTAAAAGAAAAGAGCAAAGAATTCCGTAAGCTTACGGAAATGTAAGCTTGCGGCAGGGAAATGTAAGGCAATTCTATGGCATGACATTTCCTTTTTTTGTATGATCTTCTTGAAAAGACAATTTAAGCGGAAGCAAATGATATAGAAACAGGAGGAACAATATGGTACTGTTGGAAGTCAAAAATTTAAAAAAGGTTTATACCACGCGTTTGGGCGGAAATAAGGTACAGGCGCTTGAGGATGTAAATTTTTCCGTGGAGCAGGGGGAATATGTGGCAATAATGGGCGAATCGGGCTCCGGTAAGACTACGCTTTTAAATATTATGGCGTCGCTGGATAAGCCTACGGGCGGGCAGGTAATTCTGGCGGGGAAAATATGGCTGATATAAGGCAGAAGGAGATTTGTGCCTTTAGGAGGGATAATCTGGGCTTTGTCTTTCAGGATTTCAATTTGCTGGATACACTTTCCTTAAGGGATAACATTTTTCTGCCGCTGGTGCTGGCGGGGAGAGATTACAGGAGTATGGAGGAGCGTCTGCTGCCTTTGGCAAAAAAGCTATCTATAACGGAGATTTTGGAAAAGTATCCTTACGAGGTGTCGGGAGGGCAGAAACAGAGGGCGGCGGTGGCGAGAGCTCTTATCACAAGACCGCAGATTGTGTTTGCCGACGAACCCACCGGAGCCTTGGATTCTAAGGCTTCGGATAAGCTGCTCCGTATTTTTGCGGACGTGAATAGGGACGGGCAGACGATTCTTATGGTTACGCACAGTATTCAGGCTGCAAGCCGTGCGGGAAGAGTTCTGTTTATCAAGGATGGCACGGTGTTTAACCAGATTTACAGGGGAGCGCTTAACGACGAGGAGATGTACCGCAAGATTTCCGATTCTCTTACCGTGCTTCAAACAAACAATAAGGAGGCGGTGAGGGTATGAAGCGAGTGACATTGCTGCCAAGAATGGCGTTTTCCAATATACGAAACAACGGCTCCACTTATTTTCCCTATATGGGAGCCAGTGTTTTTGCAATTTTCACTTATTTTGTGTTTGACCTGATATTATGTAACGATCTTATTGCCACGTTGCCCAGAGCTATGTACGCCATGATGCTGGTTCAGATTGGTTTTTGGCTTCTGGGGATAATTCTGGTTCCGTTTTTGTATTATGCAAATAGCTTTCTCATCAAGAGACGAAAAAAGGAGCTGGGGCTGTTTAGTATTTTAGGACTGGAGAAAAAGCATATCGGGATTATGATGCTGTTTGAGAGTATTTTGCTTTATGTAGTGGTAATCTTGGCGGCTGTGGGTTTGGGAATTCTGTTTTCAAAATTGATTTTTCTTTTCTTAATCAATTTGGCGAAGCTGCCCGTGGAAGCGTCCTTTGCGGTAAGTTCCAAGGCGGTTTGGGATACCCTGATTTTTTATGCATTTGTTACAATACTAAATCTGCTGGTAAATCTGTTCCATGTCGGTAAATCAAATCCCGTTGAGCTGATGAGCGGTTCAAGAAAGGGAGAGAAGGAGCCAAAGCATATCCTGCTTTGGAGTATAGTGGGCGTTTTGTTTATGGGAGGCGGTTACTATATGGCATTGACAGTAAAAATGGATTCTATGCTGTTTTTAGTATTTTTTCAGGCGGTACTGTTTGTGGTGGCAGGAACCTACTATCTTTTTACTTCGGGCAGCATTATATTCCTTGGCGCCATAAAGAGAAGAAAGAAAATTTATTATTGTGCCGATAACTTTGTCACGGTGTCAGGTATGCTGTACCGCATGAAAAAAAGCGCCGCAAGTCTTTCCAATATCTGTATTTTCAGCACAATGGTGATTGTGACGGTGGTGTGTACGTTTGCCTTGTATTTGGGAATGGATTCCGTGAAGAGCTCGGTTTATCCCAAAGAAATAGAGTTGATTTTTTTGGGGGAAAATATGGCGGACAGTGCCAAAATATCTCTGGCGATAAGAAACTTGGCCAAGGAAGAAGAAGTAGAGCTTTCGGATTATTGCGATTATCAGTCCTGTACGGTTTATGCAGCACAGCATGAGGCGGCGTTTCTTCCCGGACAGAATGAGAACGGCTATAGAAGCAGGAGTGAAATAGTGCTAATGAGTCTTGCGGAATATAACAGGCTTGAGGGAAAGAGTGAAGAATTACGACAGGGAGAGGTATTTATTTTCAGCACCGGAGCCGATTACGGATACGATACTTTGAGACTGGCGGATAAGGAATACAGAGTAAAGGAGGAGTTGAAGAGCAGCAGAATAAGAAATAAGGAAATAAACAATATGAACTACTTTTATGTGGTGGTGTTGCCCGATATGGAAGGGCTTGTGGATACGGCGGCAGGCTTTGGAGTGGATACGGCGGCTTTGCTTTCCCATCGGTATAGCTTTAATCCCACAGGTGATGCGGACAGGGTAGAGGCGTTTTCCGAAAGGTTAAATCGGTATGCGGCGAATCAGCCGGGCTTTGCCGGATTTTTTGACTACAGGGAAAGCAAGTCGGATATGGAGAGTATGTATGGAGGCTTGTTGTTTGTGGGAATTTTCTATGGACTGATATTTCTTGTATGCCTTTTAATCATTATGTACTACAAGCAGATTACAGAGGGCTTTGAGGATAAGAAAAGCTTTGAAATCATGCAGAAGGTAGGCATGAGTGACGAGGAAATACAAAGGACTATAAAAAAGCAGATATTATTAGTGTTTGCGCTGCCACTTTTTGGAGCGCTGCTCCACACTGCGGCTGCCATGCCTATGGTGATTATGCTGCTGGCGGCGATCAACCTGTTCGATACAAAGCTTATAATTGTGTGCGCAGTTACGGTGGGACTGCTTTTTGCCGCATTTTATAGTTTCTGTTATAAGAAGACTGCAGGAACCTACTACCGTATTGTGAAGTAAACGGAAAGTGAGGGTTGCTGCCAAGTATGTGGCTGTACGCTCCTTGCGGGCTTCCAGCCACATACATTTCAAATACAATCCGGCAAATAAGATAAGCTTTTGGCAGTGCGGACATGCCTTAATATGGCCTTATAGATTTATGCTCTTTGTATATCCAAAAGTCTCAAATAATGATTGGCTTCTCTTAGGACATGGTCGGCGAGCAGGGGAGGAATGATAGATTTTATTTTACAGGTCAATAGGCCCTCGGTTGTATGGAGTTTGAAATCTTTGATTTCCTCAGTTGCGCTTAAGCTGCTTTGATAAACGGCATATTCGGCGCCGGATATACATGCGTTAAGAAGCTTTTCAAAGCCCTGAGCCGACGCTCTTGCCGTATCCTTAAGCAACATCTCTGTGGGATCCAGCATCCCGTCAATAAAACGCGCATGCTCCTCCATAATATTATTCCAGAAATTAAGATCCTCGCACAATGTCCGTCTAGGAAGCTGAAAATCAAGTAAATCCGTTAAGAGCTTCAAATAGTGCCCGGCTTCCCGGATATCATGTTCCAGCATTTCGGGATACAATCCCATAAAAACCTTGCAATGAAGCGCTTTTGTCAAAAGGTCCTTTTGGAAAGAAAGCGTTTCCTGCAGTAAGAGGTAGGAGCCGTTATTTATTTTATTAACGGCGTCAAGCAGTAATTCGCTGCCATAAAATCTAGAAGAGCCCGAAAGCGCAAGCTCCCGCTTAGTAATTGACGTATTTATGCCGGCGCCTGTCAGCTTAGAGGTCACTTCCTCCGACCGAAGGGTATAAGGGGTGACAAGCTCCTTTGAAGAGATGACTCTTTCGGATACGACCTTATCCGAATAATGTAAAGTATTTTCCAGTAAATGTTCAAACCGTCTTTTCAGCTCATTGGCCCTTACAATATATGGGTTTGCCGCAGGCTGTAAATTGACTTCCAGTAAAAATAAGTGTTCCTTCATAATCCTCTGAAAAAAAAGATTGACTTCGACAGAGGTTCGGATATATTCGGGTTTTGGTAGCATAAATAAAAGCCGCCTATGTTATTTTAAAATATATTATATGTTGAAAAATATAAAATGTGTGACAATGCGTTCCCTGTGCCGTAATATGTTTTCTGACAGGACAAAAAATCTTATTTGCATTTTTATTATTTTTTGTATATGATTGAGATTAAAAGATTATCGAAGGTGTGAATAAAAAGCATACGAGGAGTACAAAAGGAAGGTAACAAAGAGGATTTGCCGATGAGGGAAAAGGTAGTAGTGGGAATGTCGGGAGGAGTGGACTCCTCCGTGGCTGCGATGCTGTTGAAGGAGCGGGGATATGATGTCATAGGCGTCACCATGCAGATATGGCAGGACGAGGAGCAGGCTCGTCAGGAACAAAACGGCGGCTGCTGCGGGCTTTCTGCCGTGGAGGATGCAAGACGAGTGGCGGAGCATTTGGATATTCCGTATTATGTGATGAACTTTAAAAGGGAATTTAAAAGCCGGGTCATGGATTATTTTGTGGAGGAGTATATTAGGGGGCGGACGCCCAATCCCTGTGTAGCCTGTAACCGTTATGTGAAGTGGGAGGCTCTGTTAGACAGGAGTCTGGAGCTTGGCGCGGACTATATTGCAACAGGGCATTATGCTCGAATTGAAAGGCTGAAAAACGGCAGGTTTGCAATTCGCAGCTGTGTGACGGCGGAGAAGGACCAAACTTATGCCTTGTACAATCTTACCCAAAGGCAGCTCTCCCACACGCTGATGCCCGTGGGGGATTACGCCAAGGAAGATATACGCGGTCTTGCCGCACGCGCCGGGCTGCCTGTGGCAAATAAGCCCGACAGTCAGGAAATCTGCTTTATACCTGATGATGATTATGCAGCGTTTATTGACAGGACGGCGAAAGACAGGGTGCCCGGCCCCGGGAATTTTGTGACCGGACAAGGAGAGATATTGGGGCGGCATAAGGGTATTACCCACTATACGATAGGGCAGAGAAGGGGGCTTGGGCTTCCCATGGGAAAAAGAGTATTTGTCACGGATATACGTCCTGAGACAAACGAGGTGGTGGTCGGGGATAATGAAGCCGTATTTGCGGATAGGGTGCTGTGCGACAGAGTAAATTACATGGCTGTAGAGAATTTGGAGGGGCCCGTGAGAGTGCTTGCCAAAATCCGTTACAATCATAGAGGAGAGAATTGCGTTATAGAAAAACAGGCGGACGGAAGGATTTTATGTTGCTTTGAAAATCCGGTGCGCGCCGCCACACCCGGTCAGGCAATAGTGTTTTATGACGGCGAGTATGTGTTGGGAGGCGGAACAATTATTTAACGGAAGCATATAGTATTCCATATAGTAGCAGAAAACGGCAGCCTGTGCCGACAGAGCCGGAAAACGGCGGATAAGGGCAGGCGTCTAAAGGAGGATATATGGATTTTGGTTTTAATGTAATGAATCCTTACCGAAGAAACAGCTTTGCCAGCGTGACGGGTACGATAGTTGAAATGGTGCCCACGAGAATGGGGAACCGGAGAGGGAATCCCTGTATGATTTTTGCAACAATAGAAGATAACGACGGCAATACGGTAAATTTTATCATATCGCCGGCAACCTATGTTGTGGACTTTGAGACACTTTCCGTGGGAATGATGTGTACCTTCTGGTACCGCACGGACGCTCCGATGCCTTTGATTTATCCTCCCCAGTATAATGCGGCGGTGGTGGCACAGGAGAGAAACGCCCGCATGATAGACGTCAGCTATTATAATGCGTCCTTTGTAAACGAGGAACAGACCCTGCAGCTGAACGTTGACGGTTCTGTGGCTGTCCGTACCACCAATAATCAATATTATCAGGGGAGTCCGGCAAACCATAATTTAGTGGTAGTATATGAAAATTCCACCAGAAGCATTCCGGCCCAGACTACTCCGCAGCTGATAGTTGTTTTGTGTGAGTAGGGCCAGTTACGGCATAACCGGCAGGCTTTAAAGCAGCTTGAATTCGGCAGTCCGTTTTTCAAAAATAGTATAATAACGGAAGCCGCATTCCTGTAGGGCGGCTTGGGCGCGGTGAAAATTGTCTGCAATATGTCCGGCGTCATGGGAGTCGGAGCCTATAGTGATGATTTCACCGCCCAGCTCCTTATAGCGTTTTAAAATACCGGTGCAGGGATGAAGATCCCGCATTCCATTTTTCAGCCCGCCGGTATTTATTTCTATACCCTTTCCTTTTTCAATCAACAGAGCAAGTATTTCGTCAAAAATATCCCGATATTTTTCATAGGAGTAATCCCTGTCCGCAGTGGGGCCGTATCTCACCACATAATCCAGATGTCCGTAGACGTCGAAATCCGAAAACATTTTAATATTTTGCAGAATGGATTCAAAATATTCCCTGTATGCGACCGTTTCGCTGCGCCCCTCATAAAAAACGGGATAGTAGGGGTCGCGTCCGTTGCAAAGGTGCGAGGAGCCGATAATAAAATCAAAATCATAGGATTTGACATAAGAGGCGTTTTGTGGGGCGACCGTGGGTTGCAGGCCCAGCTCCACGCCGAAAAGAATTTTTATTTTATCCGCATATTTTTCCTTGTATTTGACAATATCATAGAGGTAGGAATCCGTATTTAGCAAAAACTGTGAGCCGGGCATGTCGGGCATATCGGGATACCCGAAATCATTGTGTTCGGTAAAGCACATGGCGGTAAGCCCTTGAGCAATACCCCGTAAAATCATATCCTCCATGGGAGCGGAGGAATCACCCGAATGGGAGGTATGTAAATGGCAGTCGGATGTAATGGGCATGGTATCTCCTTTCACAGACAAACGGTATAATTTTTATAAAATATAGAAACAGTATAACAGAATTCATTTTAAAAATCACCGAGAATATAAATATACAGTAAAATTTCTCAGAAATGGAAATTATTTTTCATTTACATCTTGAATTATCTAGCGGAATTAGGTAAAATAACTGTGCTGACAAAATTTTGACAATCTGACAAGCTGTTGCCTACGGCTTTGGGAAAGTCAAAATAAAATATTGCGGCTGAGCGTTTACGGACGGCTGCAAGTATATAAAATTATATATTTTAGGAGGAATCTAAAATGGCAGTAAGAGTAGCGATTAATGGTTTTGGACGTATCGGTCGTCTTGCATTCAGACAGATGTTTGATGCAGAAGGATATGAGGTTGTAGCAATCAACGATTTAACAAGCCCTAAGATGTTAGCGCACTTGTTAAAATATGATTCTTCTCAGGGTGTTTACAAATATGCAAGCACTGTTGAGGCTGGCGAGGACAGCATTACCGTGAACGGTAAGACCATCACTATCTACAAAGAGGCTGATGCTTCCAAGCTTCCTTGGGGAGAGCTGAAGGTAGACGTTGTTTTGGAGTGTACCGGTTTCTATACCTCTAAGGAGAAGGCATCTGCGCACATCACTGCAGGCGCTCGTAAGGTTGTTATTTCCGCTCCCGCAGGCAATGATCTCCCCACTATCGTATACAATGTAAACCATGAGACCTTAAAGGCTGAGGATACCGTAATTTCAGCAGCTTCCTGTACAACAAACTGTCTGGCTCCCATGGCTAAGGCTTTGAACGGCTGCAGACCTATTATGAGCGGTATCATGACAACCGTACATGCTTATACCGGCGACCAGATGATTCTTGACGGTCCTCAGAGAAAGGGCGACTTAAGAAGAAGCCGTGCAGGCGCTTGTAATATCGTTCCCAACTCCACAGGAGCAGCTAAGGCAATCGGTCTTGTTATTCCTGAGCTGAACGGTAAGTTAATCGGTTCCGCACAGCGTGTTCCTACCCCTACCGGTTCCACTACAATTTTGGTGGCTGTAGTTAAGGGTGCGGTTACAAAGGATGAGATTAATGAGGCGATGAAGGCGGCTGCTACGGAATCCTTCGCTTATAATACAGACGAAATCGTATCTTCCGATATTGTAGGAAGCACCTACGGTTCCATTTTCGATGCAACCCAGACCATGGTTATTCCTATGGAAGACGGTAATACTCAGGTTCAGGTTGTTTCATGGTATGACAATGAGAACAGCTATACCTCTCAGATGGTTCGTACTATCAAATATTTCAGCGAGCTGGCATAATAAAGTAAAAGAAAAAGACCTATAGAGGGTCCGGTCTTATGGACCGGACCCCTTTATTATTCTAAAGAATAAGAACCTGCCTTAGGAAATTTTGTCTTTGCCAAAGTGCCATTTGCGGCACTTTTTTATGCAGGGGAAGAGAATCCTGTCATATAGGATTTAGTAATATAAATTGTATAAAATATTATAAATTATGGAGGTCAGGAAGATGGGCTTAAACAAAAAATCGGTAGATGACATTAATGCAAAGGGCAAGCGCGTGCTGGTAAGATGTGATTTTAACGTACCCTTAAAGAATGGCGAGATCACGGACGAAACACGTATTGTGGCAGCGCTGCCTACTATTCAGAAGCTGCTTAACGACGGAGGAAAGGTAATTCTTTGCTCACATCTGGGTAAGGTAAAGAACGGTCCTAACGAGGGAGAATCTTTAGCGCCTGTGGCTAAGAGACTGTCTGAAAAGCTTGGCAAGGAGGTGGTATTTGTTTCCGATTATAATGTAACCGGAAAGGATGCTACCAACGCAGTTGCGGCAATGAAGGAGGGAGACGTAGTATTATTGCAGAATACCCGTTTCCGTGGCGCAGAGGAGACGAAGAACGGCGAGCAGTTCAGTCAGGAGCTGGCCGATTTGGCCGATGTCTATGTATGTGACGCTTTCGGTTCTTCCCACAGGGCGCATGCATCCGTGGCAGGCGTAACCAAATGTATCACCGCAAAGGGCGGAGAGAATGTTGTCGGATACTTAATGCAGAAGGAGATTAATTTCCTGGGCAATGCAGTGGAGAATCCCGTAAGACCTTTTGTTGCCATTTTGGGCGGAGCCAAGGTTGCCGATAAGCTGAACGTTATTTCCAACCTGTTGGAGAAGTGCGACACCTTGATTATCGGCGGAGGTATGGCATACACCTTCTTAAAGGCACAGGGATACGAGGTAGGTAAGTCTTTAGTGGATGACGAGAAGCTTGATTACTGTAAGGAAATGATGGATAAGGCTAAAAAGCTGGGCAAGAAGCTTCTGCTTCCCATTGATACGACTATCGCAAAGGAATTCCCTAATCCTATCGATGGACCTATAGAGGTGACAAGCGTGGATTCGGATAAGATTCCCGCGGACATGGAAGGACTTGATATCGGACCTAAGACGGCGGCAATGTTTGCCGATGCCGTGAAGGCGGCCAAGACCGTTGTGTGGAACGGACCTATGGGCGTATTTGAGAATCCTACCCTCGCAGCAGGTACGATTGCAGTGGCAAAATCCCTTGCGGAAACCGATGCAACAACCATTATCGGCGGCGGTGATTCTGCTGCAGCAGTAAATCAGCTGGGCTTTGGCGACAAGATGAGTCATATTTCCACCGGCGGCGGCGCATCCCTTGAGTTCTTGGAGGGCAAGGAGCTTCCCGGAGTTGCAGCGGCTGACGACAAATAGTAGTGATTTTTAAAGTTCGGAGAAAGTTTGCGGCGCAGGATTTTTTGCCTGCCCAATAAAAAATATAGAATCGAGGATAAAAAAATGGCAAGAAAGAAGATTATTGCCGGTAACTGGAAAATGAATATGACTCCCAGTGAGGCAGTTGCTTTAGTCAATACTTTAAAGCCTCTTGTGGCAAATGATGATGTTGACGTACTGTTCTGCGTACCGGCAATTGACATTATCCCCGCCATGGAAGCGGCAAAGGGCTCCAACATTATGATTGGCGCGGAAAATATGTATTTTGAGGAGAAGGGCGCCTACACGGGCGAGATTTCTCCTGCCATGCTTGTTGACGCCGGCGTAAAATATGTTATCATCGGTCATTCCGAGAGAAGAGAATATTTTGCCGAGACGGACGAAACCGTTAATAAGAAGGTGCTTAAGGCATTTGAGCATGGCATTACACCTATTATCTGCTGCGGTGAGACTCTCACCCAAAGAGAACAGGGAGTTACCATAGACTTTATCCGTCAGCAGATTAAGATTGCATTTTTAAGCGTATCTGCGGCTCAGGCAGCAAGCGCCGTTATCGCTTATGAGCCTATTTGGGCTATCGGAACCGGCAAGGTTGCAACCACCGAGCAGGCTCAGGAGGTTTGTAAGGCAATTCGAGACTGTATTGCCGAGATCTACGATGCTGCCACTGCGGACGCCATCCGTATCCAGTACGGCGGCTCCGTTTCCGCAGACAGCGCTCCTGAGCTGTTCTCGCAGGCGGATATAGACGGCGGTCTTGTAGGAGGAGCTTCCTTAAAGGCTGACTTCGGAAAAATCGTGAACTACAAATAATAAGCTTAGGTTGTATCAATCCCGCTTTCGTTAGTATAAATTACTTAAGAAAGCGGGATTTTGTTGTGCGGAACTTTCGGAACGGTGATTATTATATTGCGCGTTCGGCAGATTATGATGTACAATATATTAAAAAGGTTATACTGTTTAAGGTACGGTAAGAATTTATTTAGCAGGAGAATACGATATGGGTTTATTTGACAAATTTAAAAATAATAAAGTATTGACGCCGGAGGAGCGGAGAGCAAAATCCAATGAGACAATAAAGAGTATGGGTATAGCCTGTTGTGAGAACCTGCCCTTGCTCCCTGCAGGCAGCGAGGTAAAAATCAAAAGCGTGGACGAAATTTGTAAAAGAGCATATGCCGCATTTTTTGCCATACAGCTGGGATGTTCGATTTCAAACGGAGAGGATTACGAGGCAACAAGGGAGAAATGTGTCCGCCTGATGAATGAAAGCGGCGTAGGTATCGGGGATTTGCTGCCGAAGGAGCTGGCTCTGTTTAGTTCCGGTTATAGCAGGCAGAATGTAATTGATGTGGTCTGGACATATGAAACCTATTGGGCACTATTATGGGCGCTTAACTTTATATCCGATAAGGAATTATTGAAGGTTGAAACGACTTGTGATTGTAAAAAGGCTATAGAGCTGGCGGCAATCTATACGGATGTAGAAACTGCTAAAAGCTGCGCAAAGCTGAAAAGTGCGGAAAAGCTTCTTGATATGGCAGACCTTTTTTATCGATATCACTGGGCTTGTGTTGAAAAGCAGCTGCGGCCCCAGACATCAATCGGAAATCTAAATCCCGAGGTGGTGGCGGAGAGAAGAAGAGGATTGGAGTGGCTTATTGGCGATAAGCAGGATTGGAATGAGATATCTTTGGATACATAAGAGAGAACGGGATTATAGTCGGAGAGTGTGTATATGAAGGAAGAGCTTGTGAGAACGGCAATGCTGCTTGGCGAGTCGGCCGTCAGTCTGCTTATGCAAAAGAGAGTGGCGGTTTTCGGTATAGGAGGAGTGGGAGGACATGTAACGGAGGCTCTTGCCCGCAGCGGCGTGGGAGCATTGGATTTGGTGGACAATGATGTGGTGAGTCTATCGAATATTAACCGACAGATAATAGCCACACATGAAACGGTGGGGAGGCTTAAGACAGAGGTGATGAGGGAGAGGATTGCTTCTATCAATCCCGAGTGCAGAGTGACAATTTATAATACCTTTTATCTGCCCGAGGAAAGGGAGAATTTTCCCTTTGAAGAGTATGATTACATTGTGGACGCGATAGATACCGTCACTGCAAAAATAGATTTGGCATTGACGGCACAGGAGCTTAATATTCCCATTATTAGCAGTATGGGAACGGGAAATAAGCTTGACCCTTCAAGACTTCGGCCGGCGGATATCTATGAGACGAGAGTATGCCCCTTGGCTAAGATAATGCGAAAGGAATTAAGGGCGAGGGGAGTGAATAAATTAAGGGTAGTATATTCCGACGAAGAGATAAGAAAGCCCGTAATGCTTGAAGGAGAGGAAAAAGGGGAAACGGAAGGAAGACGTGCCATACCCGGAAGCATTGCGTTTGTGCCGGCGGTGGCGGGGCTTATTATGGCGGGCGAGGTAATCCGTGCACTGGCGTCGCCGCCGGATTGTTAAAAACTTGTTTTTTGATTACAAATTCGTGTCGGAGCGTCACAAATTTGAAGCGCAACACAAAATTTTCAATTTTGTGCGCGGTGTCTGCGTAATATCGCTCAGAAATGGAGAGTACGATGATTTTTAAATGTAAAAATTGCGGCGGAAATGTGGTTTATAGTCCGGAAAAGAAAAGTATGCTTTGTCCGTACTGTGACAGTCTGGGAAGTGAGGAAAGGGAGGAGCATCCGGGGCAGGAAATGCAGCTTTGTCCGAATTGTAACGGCGAGATACCGGTTTTGGAGCATGCTTCCACCGCACAGTGTCCGTATTGCGACAATTATTTGATTTTTGACGAGAGAGTGTCGGGGCAGTATAAGCCGAAAATGATGATACCCTTTCAAATAGGAAAGGAAAACTGTAAAAAGGCTTTGCGTGATAAATTTAAAAAGAACATATTTGCGCCCACGGATTTCCTTTCCGAGGTCCGCCTGAACAGTATGCAGGGAGTGTATGTTCCCTTTTGGTTTTATGATTATGATGCTAATGTGGATTTTACGGGCGAAGGCACAAAGGTCAAAAGCTGGACCACCGGCAGTACACAGTACACGGAGACCTCCTATTACAACTTGGTAAGGAATATGGATATTTGTTTCAGAAAGGTTCCGGTGGACGCTTCCATACAGATGCCGGATGACGTTATGGATTTGGTGGAGCCGTATACATACGAACAATTTGAGGATTTTAAGCCGGAATATCTCTCCGGATTTTTTGCGGAGAAATACAATATAACGGCTGACTTAACGGAACCGCGGGCGAAGCATAAAATGAATGACGATGCCACACAGCTATTGAATCAGAGCATGGCGGGATACGGAAATATCAAGATACATAATAGACAGATAAATATAAGGAACAGCGCCTCCACGTATGGTCTGCTTCCGGTCTGGAGATATATTTATCAATATAAGGGAAAGGAGTATCCCTTTTATGTGAACGGACAGACCGGAAAGATTGTGGGAATGGCTCCCCTTTCCAAGCTGAAGGTTCTGGTGTACAGCACAACGATATGGGCGCTTTTAACGGCTGTAATGCTGATTATAAACAGTATTTTCCGAATGCTTTGATACGCGGCTAAATTGAATTGCAGGAGCAGATTGGAGATTTACGTTGAACGGTCACGTAAACACTCCGGAAATGAGGATTATAATGAATAAAGAGATATGGAAAGAAGCAAGGAAACAATATTTCAAATATTTCGGAATCTGGTTTTTGATTTTGGGGATTCTGTTGGCAGTGTGGCTTGCTTTTGCGGTGTACAAAAGGATGACTAAGGCGCCGGAACGCGGTAATCTCAAGGCTCCCGTCGAGAGGGTGTATGATTATGCGGATGTGCTGACGGACGAAGAGGAGAACAATCTGCGAGCCTATATTGCAAAAAAGGAAAGGCAGATGGGAATGGATATTGTCCTTGTGACAATAAAGGAGGATGTGGAAGCGGGCTATAGCAGCTGGATGTATTCCATGATGAACATGGCGGACGATTTTTACGACGAAAATTTATTCGGCTATGATAAGGTTCACGGCGACGGTGTGCTGCTTTTGGATAATTGGTATGAGGATCAGGAGGGAAGCTGGTTCAGTGCGGCAGGGAAGCCGGAAAGGCGCTTTGCGGGATATGCATCCGACAAGGTAGTTGACGCCGTTTACAACGAAATAGACAAAGGACCCTATCGGGCATATATGGCGTACATAGATACGGCATGTAGTCTGATGAACAATTCAGACAGGACAGTGATTCCCATTTTGGTAATTTTGATTGCACCGGTTGTGGCTGCGTTGATTTATGCAGGGCGTAAAATGGCGCAGAAAAAGGCTTTGGACACTACAAAGACTACGGAATATGTAGAGGGCGATAAGCCTGTGATAAATCAGTCAAGGGATGATTTCCTGCGTAAAAGTGTTGTTACCAGACATATTCAGACGAGCAGCGGCGGAGGAAGCCGTGGGGGGAGAAGCTCAAGCCATGTCAGCAGAAGCGGCGTAAGACATAGCGGCGCAGGGCGCAGACGTTAATAATTTTCTCGGTTTTTTGCAACAAAAAAAGCACCTACATGACGGTATAGGTGCTTTTTATATATTCTGAATTTAAGCCATCTGATTTACAGCCTTGCTGATACGGGAAACCTTTCTTGCCGCATTATTCTTGTGATAAATGCCCTTAGAAGCAGCCATCTCGATTGTCTTGGTAGCGGCGATAAGCTCTGCCTTTGCAGCATCCTTGTCTCCGGATTCGATTACGGCATATACCTTCTTGATTGCTGTTTTAACGCCGGATTTAACAGCTTTATTTCTGTCAGCCTTAGTGCGGTTTACCAAAATTCTCTTTTTAGCGGATTTAATGTTAGCCAAGTCGTACACCTCCATTTTGTATATGATAAATTATCGTTTTTAAGAATATTTCACCTTAGTCAGACACGGAAGACTAACGTAAACATACCATTGTAGTTTAGTAAATATTTGTAAATTTGTCAATACATATTTTATTGTTTTTTTGTAAAAGCTGTTACATAAGGCTACGGTTTGAATTTAGTGAAGCCGTATTTGCCGTGAAAGCAGCAATGGCCGATTTGTGGATTGATAAGGCTGTGGCGCGAACGGAAGGATTACAATGAAGCAGCATAATAATGCGTAATGACAATGGAGAGAAAAAAGGGTTATGGGGAATTTTCAGATAAGAACGGATTTGGCGTTGGAAGCAAGAGAAAGCATCAGTGAATCGGAGCAGGAGCTGCGCGGAGTGCGGGTGGAGGAGTATTACAAGGAGGAAGAAGACATTCAGGTGACCAAGGTTATGGTGGACACTAAAAATGCGGCAAAAACAATGGGTAAGCCCATAGGTACCTATGTCACTATGGAGGCGCCTGCCATGGTGGAGCCTGATGAAGATTATCACAGAGAAATCTCGGAGTGTCTGGCGCAGGAGCTTTGGGATATAATGCCGCACACAAAGGAGGAACAGTCCATACTGGTGGTAGGGCTGGGCAACAGAGAGGTGACGGCGGATGCGCTGGGTCCGCAGGTGGTGGATAATCTCTTTATTACCAGACATGTGGTAAAGGCCTACGGCAAGGCGGCTTATAACTGCAAAAAAATAAACATAATCAGCAGTATAGAGCCGGGAGTTATGGCAAAAACCGGAATGGAGACGGCGGAGATTGTGAAAGGAGTGATTCATGAGACAAAGCCGGATGTTCTGATTGTAATTGACGCTCTGGCCGCGCGCAGCACAAAACGTTTAAACCGTACCATTCAGATTACCAACACGGGAATCCAACCCGGTTCGGGTGTGGGGAACCATCGCAATGCTCTTACGGAGGAAAGTCTCGGCGTGCCGGTGATCGCAATAGGCATACCCACTGTTGTGGATGCCGCAACCATCGTAGGCGACGCGCTGGAAAGACTTTTGGCTGACGATAAAGAATTTGACAGTGTGAAATATATGGGGCAGCACAGGCATGCCTTTGCGGAGCTGAACAATATGTATATGACGGGGAAGGATATTGATGCGGTAGTCAAGAGAGTGAGCTTTACAGTGTCAGAGGGTATCAATATCGCTTTGGAAAAAGGCATGGAATAGCCTTATAGAGTACGGCATATATTATTAACAGCTTTAGGGAAGGGAGTGTTGGAGCGTAAGGACGGGAAAATTAAGAGCTAATCCTGCGGTTTTGCTGGTGGGATTGGCTGTTTTCTTTTTGTTTTGTCTGGCAGGAAATAAGGAAGGGGATATGTCGGAGGGAACCGTTTGGGATATGATGAAACAAAGTTTGGCGCTGGATGCCGCAGACGCCTTACATAAACAATATTTACCCGTTGCTTCCTTCCTGCATGAGGAGGAAAGAAACACCCTCTGGATCGCGGAAAAACAAATGTGGGATATTATGCCTTATTACGGATATGCCGTAAGCTTAAGGGGAAGAGGGGAGCAGGAAAATATACATACACGAGAGGAATTTGAGGAGGACGACAAACGGCAAGAAGAGACTGTACAACCGGATTTAGAGGATTTGATGCTTGCAGAAAACGAAGAATCCCAAAGAATAAGCAGGGAACAGCAGGAGAGGCTTTTGCAGGAGCAGCTGTTACAGGAACAGCTTTTGCAGGAGCAGGTGCAGAACAAAACACCCATACAGTTTGAGCCCCACGTCTTACAGAAGGAAGTGGATATTTCCATATTAAAAGACTATGATACTCTTGTAAAAAACTTTTATACCATAGACAAAAATACCATGGCGGGAAGTGATCAGTTAGCGGTAGATAAGCTGCTGGGAAAAAATATGGGCATATCTAAAGAGGGGGAGGAGCCACAGATATTAATATATCATACTCATTCGCAGGAGGCGTTTGCCGATTCCGTGCCGGGGGATAAAAGCACTACCATTATGGGGGTGGGTGAATATCTGAGTCAGGTATTGACAAGCAGGTATGGTTATAGGGTATTGCACCATACGGGGGAATATGACGTGAAAGCAAGGGACGACGCTTACTCGGTAGCGCTGCCGGCGCTTGAGCAGGTTCTTGCAGAAAATCCTTCCATAGAAGTTGTTATAGATCTGCACAGAGACGAGATGGCGGAGGAGACAAGATTAGTGATGGATTTGGACGGCAGGCCGACTGCGCGGTTCATGTTTTTTAACGGACTGAGCAGAACGCGTAAGACCGGCAATATTTCTTATCTGAAAAACGAGAATCTGGATGACAATCTTGCCTTTTCTTTTCAGATGCAGCTAAAGGCGGCACAATATTATCCCGGTCTCACCAGAAAAATATATTTAAAGGGTTACCGCTATAATATGCATTTGCGTCCTAAGACGCTGCTTGTAGAGCTGGGAGCCCAGAATAATACCGTGGAGGAGGCCATGAACGCCTGCGATCCGTTGGCGCATATTTTGGATATGGTGCTGAGCGGACAGTAGTCAGGGAGTAATGGTATTAAGTGTGGCGTAGGGCATGGACAACAGGAGAAAATTCTGTTACAATCATACTGTTTCGCATGGTACAATTATCCTGTGGAACGATGAGTACAGGACAGAGAGGAAAAGACAATGTCAGTTATGGACCAGAGCAAAATTCGCAATTTTTGTATTGTAGCGCATATAGATCATGGTAAATCGACTCTTGCAGACCGTATTATTGAGAAGACGGGACTTTTGACCAGCAGGGAGATGCAGGCGCAGGTGCTGGATAACATGGAGCTGGAGAGGGAGAGAGGTATCACGATAAAGGCGCAGTCGGTGCGCACCGTCTATCGTGCCAAGGATGGTGAGGAGTATATTTTTAATCTGATAGATACTCCGGGGCATGTGGATTTCAATTATGAGGTGAGCCGCTCGCTTGCTGCGTGTGACGGAGCTATCTTGGTGGTGGACGCCGCGCAGGGAATCGAGGCGCAGACCCTTGCCAACGTGTATTTGGCTCTGGACCACAATCTGGATGTATTTCCCGTTATAAACAAAATAGATTTGCCCAGTGCCGAGCCGCAGAGAGTGATTGAAGAGATAGAGGATGTAATCGGGCTGGAGGCACAGGACGCCCCTCTGATTTCCGCCAAGAACGGCATAGGGATAGAGGATGTACTGGAACAGATAGTGACGAAAATCCCCGCGCCTAAAGGAAGCCCCGACGCCCCTCTTAAAGCGCTTATTTTTGATTCCTTGTATGATTCCTATAAGGGGGTTATCATTTTCTGCCGCATTATGGAAGGAACCGTGAAAAAAGGCACCGCCATATGCATGATGGCCACAGGAGCGAAGCAGGAGGTTGTGGAGGTGGGGTACTTCGGCGCGGGACAGTTTATCCCCTGCGAGGAGCTTTCCGCCGGGATGGTGGGATATATTACCGCCTCCATCAAAAACGTGAAGGATACGGCTGTGGGGGATACGGTGACGGATGCGAACAATCCTTGTGAGGAGCCGCTGCCCGGCTATAAAAAGGTACAGTCCATGGTTTATTGCGGAATGTATCCGGCGGACGGCGCCAAGTATCCCGATTTGCGTGATGCGTTGGAAAAGTTGAAGCTAAACGACGCTTCGCTGAATTACGAACCGGAGACCTCCATCGCTTTGGGATTTGGCTTCCGCTGCGGTTTTTTGGGGCTTTTGCATCTGGAAATCATACAGGAGCGTTTGGAGAGGGAGTATAATCTTGATCTGGTTACTACGGCGCCGGGCGTTATCTATAAGGTATATAAGACGAACGGCGAGGTTATAGAGCTGACGAATCCCTCCAATCTGCCGGATCCCTCGGAGATTGAGTTTATGGAGGAGCCTATTGTCAGTGCGGAAATTATGGTTACCAGCGAGTTTATAGGCTCCATCATGGAGCTTTGTCAGGAGCGCAGGGGGAAATATCTGGGTATGGAATATATAGAGGGAACACGCGCCCTGTTAAAATATGAGCTGCCTCTCAACGAGATAATTTATGACTTCTTTGACGCATTGAAATCCCGCTCCAGAGGATACGCTTCCTTTGATTATGACATAAAGGGCTATGAGCAGTCGAGTCTGGTGAAGCTGGATATATTGATTAACCGTGAGGAGGTGGACGCCCTTTCCTTTATAGTGCATGCGGATTCCGCCTACGAGAGAGGGCGCAGGATGTGCGAGAAGCTGAAGGACGAAATACCCAGACATTTATTTGAGATACCGATTCAGGCGGCTGTGGGAGGCAAAATCATTGCAAGAGAGACGGTGAAGGCAATGCGTAAGGATGTGCTTGCCAAATGCTACGGCGGTGATATCACTCGTAAGAAAAAGCTCTTGGAGAAACAGAAAGAGGGCAAGAAGCGTATGCGTCAGATCGGCAATGTAGAAATCCCTCAAAAAGCGTTTATGAGCGTCCTCAAGCTGGACGACAGAAAATAAAAGATACAGGAATCAGGGTGAGCTAATGTCCGGACGGAAGAGAACAGGCGATAAAGTTTCAGAGGGGAAAAAGGGATTGGGATTATATTTCCATATCCCTTTTTGTGTGAAAAAATGTCTGTATTGTGATTTTTTATCCGCACCCTGCGAGGGGGAAGAGCGAAATGCCTACATGGAAGCCCTATTGCGGGAGACGCAGGGGAGGGCATGTGATTATCGGGGATATGTAGTGAGAACTATATTTATAGGCGGGGGAACGCCCTCGGTGGTGGAGACGGAGTGGATAGAAGGGCTTCTTTCTCTGGTGCGAGAATGCTATGAGGTTATGCCAAAGGCGGAGATTACGATAGAGGTAAACCCGGGAACGGTGGATTCCCAAAAGCTTGTGCGTTACCGGAGGGCGGGGATTAACCGGCTGAGCATTGGCTTACAGTCTGCAAATGATGAGGAGCTTGAAACCTTGGGGCGTATCCATACTTTTGCCGGGTTTCTGGATACCTACGACCGGGCGGTAAAAGCAGGCTTTGACAATATTAATGTGGATGTGATGGCGGCCCTGCCGAAGCAGGGTCTTGCGGATTACGAGAGGACGCTTGAGGCTGTGACGGGGTTAAATCCGCAGCCCGCCCATATCTCCGCGTATAGCCTGATTGTGGAGGAGGGAACCTTTTTTGCCGAACTTGAAAGGGAGGGGAAGCTTTTTCTGCCCGACGAGGACTGTGAGAGAAGGATGTATGAGAGAACTAAGGAGCTTCTGGGGAAAGCGGGTTATATGAGGTATGAAATATCCAATTATGCGCGCCCCGGTTTTGAATGTATACACAATTGCGGTTATTGGAAAAGACAGGATTATGCCGGATTTGGTATAGGCGCCGCTTCTCTGATAGACAATAAGCGATTTTCCAACAGGAACAGCCTTAAGATTTATATTGAAAATCCCTTGAACTGCCGCGGTGGGATTCAGAAGCTGACTCTGAGGGAGCAGATGGAGGAATTTATGTTTTTGGGGCTTAGGCTGACTGAGGGAATAAGCCCATTGGAGTTTGAAAGGATTTTCGGAAAAACTCTTGAACAGGTATACGGAGAAGTGATACGGAAAAATGTGAAGGATGGATTACTCTATTTTCACGGAGGAAAAATAAGGGATATGGATTGGAACGGACGGCAAACAGAGCTGATCCCGCCGGATTTTGGGAGCAGGCTGGCGCTCACCCAACGCGGAATTGATATCAGCAATTATGTAATGGCGCAGTTTTTGCCTGATTAAGGTATCCCTTGATTTTTGTACAGCTCCAAAATCGTACTGACATGCACTTGAAGGGGTTTTGTGACATAAACTATTGTTAAGTGAAGTCTGCGGAGGTTATGTTGAAAACCTTTCAGAAGCCCTTAACGAAAGTGGAAGAAGAAAAATACATCCGTCTGCTCAGAGAGGGAAATGGAGAGGAAGCCAGAGAGGCAAAGACAATTTTGGTTGAACACAATCTTCGATTGGTTGCACATATTGTAAAAAAATATCAAAATGTCGGCGAGGATATGGAAGACCTGATATCCATTGGATGCGTGGGTCTCATAAAGGCAATCGATACCTTTGACGCCGGAAAAGGGCGCCTTGCAACCTATGCCTGCCGCTGTATTGACAATGAGCTTTTAATGCTTTTGCGGAGCAAGAAGAAAACCTCCAGAGAAATTTCACTGTTTGAAGCAATTGGACAGGACAAAGAAGGAAATGAAATTCGTCTGGTAGACGTGATAGAACAGCAGCAGCCCGATGTGATTGAACGCATGGAGCAGAATAGCAACACCAAAAGGCTTTTTGAGCTTTTGCAGAATTCTCTCACCGACAGAGAGCGGGAGATTTTGATACTCCGCTACGGACTCAACGGAAACAAAGAAACCACCCAAAACCAGATTGGCGAAAGGCTGGGAATCTCCAGAAGCTATGTTTCGAGGATTGAGAAAAAAGCGCTGGGAAAGCTTAGGGAGAAGTTTGAGCAGAATTAAGCGGCGGAAGAGATATAGAAGGAGCCGAAAAAGGGATAAGGACAGTTTGGTAATGATATCCGAACCGGCTTTATCCTTTTTTGCAGGGAAACCCACAGAGGCATATTTCAAAATTCAAGAAGAGATAGATTCTTTTCTTTTATATTATATGGAAGCATAGAATATAAATTTTGAGGTAACGGCAGATTTCCTGATATAGACGCTGTTGACGTAAAAATGAAAGTGATTAGGAAGAAAGTATATAAATGAATTGCGGTAAAGTCTGGAGAAAAGAAATATAAGCCCAGAGAGGAGTTCGGACGCTCGGATACAAAGCTCTGGTAAAAAAACAATTCAGCCAATGTACCTTGTCATTTTTATACCGTTAGAGTATAATAAATTTACATAAGCACGTTTTTGTTTGTACTATGGAAAATACGCATATTATCAACATAAATTTGGGGGAGTATCATGCAGTTTGTAAGAACCGAAAAATTAAAAATAGGAATGCGTCTGGCACGTCCCATATATAGCAAGAAGGGAGTGCTATTATTTGAACGCAATTCCCGGCTCACGCAACAGGCGATAGAAAGCGTACATAATTTCGGCTTGCTTGGCATTTATGTGCTGGAGCCTGCCGAGCCCCTGCCGCCCATGAGTGAAGAGGATTTGGAATTTGAGCGCTTTCAAACGATGATGGCTGTTTCCCTTCAGGAAGAGACAGAGAGAATTTTAAACGAGGGGAAGAAGGGCAGAATAAACCATATATCAGGTATGTTGGTCAAAAAGTTCGGTCATCTGGACGGCAAGATGAATTTCTATCAAAACTTGCGAAGCAAAGAGGATTATGTTTACAGACATTCTTTAAATGTAGCCATTTTATGTACCCTGATGTCACACATGATGAATATGCGTATAGAGGAACAGAATCATACTGTCTGTGCGGCGCTTTTACATGATATGGGAAGAGTGCGATTCCAAAGTGATATGTTTGACAGAAACGAGTTGTCTGCTGTTTCGCAGCTGGGGCTTTTGGAAGCGCAGAGTCAGGCGGTTGACTTGATTGAGGATGCGGTGACCGAAGGAACGGCGATAAGACGTATATGTATGCAGATGCTTAAGCTGCAGATGGATATGTTGAATAGCGAAAAGGAGGCGTCTAACGCTAAGATGCTGGCTGGCGCTAAGGTTTTGACAGTAGCAAACCGTTATGATGAGCTGACGGCGATGAGCCTTACGGGTACGGCTGAATCGGAGGTGAAGGCGCTTCGTGAATTTCGGGATAATCCTCATATTTATGACCCGGCGATAGTGGAGGCGTTGATTTGTTCTATCAATATCCTGCTTCCGGGCTCATGTGTAGAGCTGAACACAGGGGAGAAGGCGTTGGTATTGGCGGAAAATATTAAAGATGTGTTGAGACCAATGGTTTTGAGCTTTAGAGATAACAGTATTATAGATTTGAGCCTGCGTGCAAACAGAGATATTGAGATAGTAGATATTATGAAAACACTGGATAATCGTTATATCATGGATACGGATGCTTTGCATCAGGCAGGGTATTAGCGCCGGTGAAGGAGGAAATACTCAATGCTTAATGTGGAGCAAATTTTGAGGACTGCGGAGGAAGCAGGCGCCAGTGACGTACATATTTCCGTCGGTATTTCTCCGATGATGCGCGTGGGCGGAAGACTGATTGCCATGGAATTTCCCAAGCTGCTTCCTGCGGATACTTTAGACATACTGGTAAATACCATGACAGAGGCGCAAAGGGAGCTTTTTGAGGAGAGGGGAGAGTGTGACATATCCTTCTTCGCTTCGGAAGGCGTAAGATGCCGCCTTAGCGCTTACAAGCACAGAGGTACTGTCGCGTTGGCGTTTCGCTTGGTGGGAAATAAAAAGATGCCCTTTGAGGGGCTGGGGATTCCGGATTCCGTATTTGATTTATATCGCCTAAGGCAAGGTCTTGTTTTGGCGGCGGGACCGTCGGGGAGCGGTAAAACTGCGACTCTGGCGGCAATAATCGATAAAATTAACAGTAACCGGGAGGCGCATATCATTACGCTGGAGGCTCCGGTGGAATATGTACACCGGCACAAAATGTCTGTAGTAAACCAACGTGAAATAGGCATCGATTCCGGAAGCTATGCAAATGCGCTGCGAGCGGCGCTTCGTGAAGATTCGGATGTTATTCTGATTGATGAGATGAATGATTCAGAAACTGTAAGTATGGCGCTCACTGCAGCGGAAACAGGGCATTTGGTGTTGGCGGCCTTAAATACCGTAGGGGCGGTGGATACGGTGGAGCGTTTGATAAATATTTTCCCTGTGCATCAACAACGGCAAGTCAGGCTGCGGCTTGCAAATGTGTTAGAGACGGTATTTTCCCAGCAGCTGCTTCCCGCCTCCGGGTTCGGCGGGCGTGTGGCGGTATTTGAGGTAATGCATGCAAACCATACCGTGCGCAGCTTGATTCGCGAGGATAAAGCACAACAGCTTACGAGTGTTATGCAAAACGGTAGGAAACAGGGCATGATTACGATGGATGAAGCGATATTACGGCTCTTTCATGAAGGGCGTATAGATAAGGAGACGGCGGATTTATATGTACAAGGTTCCGGCACAATAGAGACAAAATGACATTTCAAATATTATTTAATCTAAGGCTCGTTCGAGCATCCTGAAAGACAGCGAAAGCGTTGCGGTTTATGGCGCGATGCGGCAAAGCCACAGCTCTTTCGCAGAATTCGTTAACATCATACATTTATAAATATCTGATAAACATTATTCAATAATTCATTGCAAATAACTTTTCCAAAATAGTAATCAGTTAAAGCTGTCTATTCTGTATTTCCACAAAGCGCCTGCAAGCAGCGGGCACAATCTGCGCTAATGCTCTGTGAATTTCACTAAGTAAAAAGTATAAAGGAGGATAATTATGTACAGTACAATTATTTCGGGTGCGTTTATGGGTATTCATGCCTTTTTGGTGTCCGTGGAGGTGGATATATCTCCGGGGCTTCCGACCTTTCAAATGGTAGGTTCCTTAAGTTGCGAGGTGAGAGAATCAAAAGAAAGAGTCTGGGCGGCGCTGAAAAATGCAGGTTTGGATATACCCCCTACTCACATAACGGTAAATTTGTCTCCGGCAGATTTGAAAAAGGAGGGGACCGCACTGGATCTGCCTATTGCGGTTGCCATGCTTGAGGCGTTGGAATATTTCCCGGCGGCGGCAACGAAAAATGTTCTTTTTCTGGGAGAATTAAGCCTAAACGGCGAGATAAAAAGAGTTCGAGGGGTTCTTCCCATTGTGGGTGAGGCGGCGAAGCAGGGGTTGAAGGAATGTGTCGTTCCGCTGGAAAATGCGGCGGAGGGAGCCGCAATATCGGGGATTGCCGTCAGAGGCGTCAGAAATATCGGGGAGCTGCTGCAATTTCTGTGTGTGGCTCCCGCAGATAGGAAAAAGCTGCTGCCGGCACACAGGATTTCGACAGAAAAGCTTTTTGGGAGGAGGGCTGCGTGGGAGGGAAATGATTTTGCGCAGGTAAGCGGACAGGAAAGCGCAAAGCGTGCCGCATTGATAGCCGCGGCGGGTTTTCACAATCTGCTTTTGGTGGGGCCGCCCGGAACGGGAAAGTCTATGATAGCCAGACGTATTCCCGGAATCATGCCGCCTCTTACTTTGGAGGAAAGTCTGGAGGTGACATGTGTGGCGAGCGTTGCGGGTACCTTGAAGGAAGAACAGCCGCTGGTGACGGCTAGACCATTTCAAAGTCCTCATCATACGATATCGCAGGCGGCGCTTACGGGCGGCGGTTCGGTACCCAGACCGGGCGTGATTTCGCTTGCCCACAGGGGCGTTCTATTTTTGGACGAGCTTCCTGAGTTTCAGAGGAACGTATTGGACAGCATGCGCCAACCCTTGGAGGAGCATATCGTATCGGTGGCAAGGGCAAACGCAAACGTCAGCTATCCTGCGGATTTTATGCTGGTATGTGCCATGAATCCCTGCCCCTGCGGGTATTATCCGGATAGGAACCAATGTCGCTGTACACAAATGCAAGTGAAAAGATATATGAGTAAGGTTTCGGGTCCGATATTAGACCGGATAGATTTGTGTGTGGAGCTGCATGCGGTGGATATTTTGAGCCTGCAGAGTTCGAGTCCGCAGGATAGCAGCGAAAAGCTGCAAGGTAGAGTGGAGACGGCAAGAGAAATACAAAAGAGGCGTTTTGTGGGAACGAAATATCGTTTTAACGGCGACATAGAGGGAGGAGAGGTAGAAAGATATTGCGTGTTGGGAAAAAAGGAACAAAAGTGTATGGAAGAGCTGTATGCTTCCTTAAAGCTGAGCGCCAGAGCTTATCATAGAATTTTGAAGGTGGCGCGGACAATCGCCGATTTGGCAGGGGAGGATGTTATAAATACCGGACATTTGCTGGAGGCGGCATGCTACCGGCCTGTGCGGGAATATTGGATATAAAATCTGAAATATATAAAAGGAGGCGGAAAAAAGAGGAGTTATGAAAGAGAAAGAGAATTATTATGCCTATTGGCTTTATAGTCTGCCCGGCATAGGGGTGAAAACAATCGACAGGCTTTTGCGGATATGTCAAAGTCCCTCGGAAATATATGCTGCGTCCGATGAGCTGTTGAAACGGGTGCTTGGCGAAAAGCAGCTGATAAGCCTGCGGGAGGCAAAAAGTGTCTGGCGCCTTCAGGAGGAGTATGAGGAGTTAAAAAAGCGTAAACTGGGTTTTGTCTGGCGGGGAAGCGGGGAATATCCCGAAAGGCTGTATCATATTCCGGACGCTCCCTTTGCCTTGTTCTATAGGGGAAGACTTCCCGAAAACCACAGCCCGTCCGTGGCAATAGTCGGAGCAAGGGATTGTTCGCGATACGGCAGTTATGTGGCGCAGGAATTGGGGAGATATTTGGGGGAACAGGGCGTTTCGGTTATCAGCGGTATGGCGAGGGGGATAGACGGAATCAGTCAGGAGGCGGCTTTGAAGGCGGGAGGCATATCCTATGGAGTTTTAGGCTGTGGGGCGGATATTTGTTACCCGCCATCCAACAGGAGATTATACGAGGAGCTGATAGAAAAAGGAGGTGTTTTATCGGTATATCTGCCGGGAACACCGCCCCTCTCACGGAATTTCCCGCCGCGTAACCGAATTGTAAGCGGTCTTGCGGACGCGGTGGTGGTGATTGAAGCGAGAAGCAGGAGCGGTACGTTGATTACCGTTGATATGGCGTTGGAGCAGGGGAAGGAGGTATATGTTGTGCCGGGCAGGGTCACGGATCGATTAAGCGACGGCTGCAACAGACTGTTAAAGCAGGGAGCGGGCGTATTTTTGTCGCCGCAGGATTTTGTGGAGGAGCTGCGGGAGCTAAAGGAGAGACAGAAGGGGAACAAAAATCCTGACGTGGGAAAGTGCGGGAAACCGGTGGTGACAAAGGAACAGGAAAACCAGATACGAAAAGGAAAGCATTTGCTTTCGGAAGAATTACAGAGCGTATATATGCTTTTGAATTTTGAACCTCAATCTATAGAGGAGATAAGCAGTCTGCTTCCCAAGCCTCTTTCTGCGTCTGAGGTCAGCGTTATTCTGATGCGTCTGTGCATGGAAGGGTATGCGGTGCAGGTTTCCCCGGGATGCTTCTGTACCGGGAACAGAGACAGTTCTTGACCGCATAGGATTGAGGCGACGGTTTGGCATTGTCTTATAGGGGCTTGTAAAGGCGCGATTATTTCTGTAACATAATACAGAAAATAATCGCGGGCGGGCAGACAGGCATTGAGGCATGCCGGGGATTGTGGTACAATGTTAAAATGAGTAGGATATTTTTCGGAATAATGAAACTCTGTCGGCATAATTTTGAACGGGGTTGAAGATGAGAAGGAGGATTTTTATATGAGTGAAAATAAGACTTTATATAGAGAAAGGACAAAGGTAATTCAAATAGGAGACCGCAGGATTGGAGGAGGAAACCCTGTCTTGATACAGTCCATGACCAATACCAGAACAGAGGATGTGCAGGCGACGGTGGCCCAGATTCTGGAGCTGGAGAGGGCGGGATGTGAAATCATTCGTTGTACCGTTCCCAATATTGAGGCGGCGGCGGCAATTTCGGAGATTAAGAAGCAGATACATATTCCCCTTGTGGCGGATATTCATTTTGATTATAAAATGGCCATTGCAGCCATGGAGAACGGCGCTGATAAAATACGTATTAATCCCGGAAATATCGGAAGTCTGGAGAGGGTAAGAGCGGTAGTGGATGCGGCAAGGGAGCGAGATATCCCCATTCGTGTGGGCGTCAACAGCGGTTCTTTAGAGAAGCATCTCATAGAAAAATACGGCGGCGTTACGGCTTTAGGGATTGTGGAGAGCGCTTTGGATAAGGTACATATCATAGAGGATTTGGGATATGACAATATGGTAATCAGTATAAAATCCTCCGATGTACTGATGTGCGTAAAAGCCCACGAGCTTTTGGCAGGCAAGACGGATTATCCTCTTCATGTGGGGATTACGGAGGCGGGAACGGTTCAGAGCGGAAATATTAAGTCGGCAATCGGGCTTGGCCTTATCCTAAATCAAGGAATAGGCGATACGGTCCGGGTATCCTTGACAGGCAACCCCGTGGAGGAGATAAAATCGGCAAGATTGATTTTAAGGACGCTGGGGCTGCGTAAGGGGGGCATTGAAGTGGTGTCCTGTCCCACCTGCGGCAGAACACAGATTAATCTTATCGATTTGGCGTCTAAGGTGGAGAAGCTGGCGGAGGATTATCCCTTAGACATCAAGGTTGCCGTAATGGGCTGTGTGGTAAACGGTCCGGGGGAAGCGAGGGAGGCTGACCTTGGAATAGCCGGAGGCATCGGCGAAGGGCTTCTTATTAAAAAGGGTGAAATTATCCGTAAGGTGCCGGAGGCCGATTTGCTTTTGGCTTTAAAGGAAGAGCTTGACAACTGGAATTAGGTGACAATTCATGGGTAAACCGTTTTTGGAAGTATTTCCTACGTTAAAATTAAATAGAGCTATTTATGACATTATGGAGCAGACGGAAGTAGAAAAGATTTCCGCCACAAGGCGAAAGGATTTTCTTCGTATTTATCTGTATAGTCCAAGACTGATTGCCAAGGAGGATATCTGGACTGCCGAGACCGAGATTAAGCGGCAGCTCTTTCCTTCGGCAAATATGACGGTAAAAATTTATGAACATTTTGCATTGTCCTCACAGTACAATCCCGAAAAGCTGATGGATGTTTATAAGGACAGTATTCTGGCGGAGCTTCGGGAGTACAGTCATATTGAGTATAATGCCTTTAAAACGGCGCAGATAGCTTATCCCTCGGAAAATAAAATGATTCTCACGGTGGAGGATACCGTGCTTGTGCGCAGTAAGGAGGAGGAGCTTATCCGGGTGCTTGAGAAGGTGCTTGTGGAACGCTGCGGTTTTTCGGTAGCCATTCAGGTGAAGTACAGGGAGGCGAAGGAGGGCGGCGCCAGAGAGGATGAGGAGCACAAGATTCAGATGAAGGTATCTGAAATCTACAGGCGGGCGAAGGGAAATGTCAAAGAAGAATCCGAGGAGGGTTATGCCGGCAGACAGGATGCGGGCTTTGGCGGCGGAGCCGGAGAAAATAAGGAGGCGGGGAACCTTGGGGGGCAAGGAGCAGGTGAACCGGCATCATTGGGAAGCGCTTTCAAGAAAGGCGCCGCGCCGGCGCAGGCTGGGGTAAGAGGTAATGTCGCAGGGCCGGACAATGCTTCAGGCAGCGCCGCAGCATTTGGCGGCGTGGGCGGCTCTCAGACAGGCTCCGGCCGCAGGAGTGAATTTAAACGGGGAGAGTTTACGAAGGGCGAATTCCGAAGGGGAGGTGATTTTGGAAAAAGCGTTAAGCGCTCCGATAATCCGGATGTACTGTACGGCAGGGATTTTGAAGAGGAGACAATGAAAATTGAGGATATCATCGGCGAGATGGGAGAGGTGGTTATCCGGGGGAAAATCCTCAATCTGGATAAACGGGAGATTAAAAACGAAAAGACTATTATTATTTTTGACATAACGGATTTCACGGACACAATGACGGTAAAAATGTTTTGCCGTAACGATCAGGTGGAGGAAATATTGGGAGGTATTAAGAAAGGAGCCTTTGTGAAGGTGAAGGGTATCAGCATGGTGGACAAGTTTGACCACGAGCTGACCATAGGCTCCATTGCAGGAATCAAGAAGATACCGGATTTTACCGTGAGCCGCATGGATATTTCGCCACACAAGAGGGTGGAGCTTCACTGTCATACCAAGATGAGCGATATGGACGGCGTATCCGAGGCGACGGATATTGTGAGGCGCGCCTATAAATGGGGTCATCGCGCCATTGCCATTACGGACCACGGCGTGGTGCAAAGCTTTACCGATGCAAACCATGTGTGGGAGGACTTGTGGAAGGAGGAGAAGGGAAAGCGCAAGGAGGCGGGGGAGGAGAATCCTGACAAGCAGGATTTTTTCAAGATTATCTATGGTATGGAAGCGTATCTGGTGGATGACCTGCGCGAGATTGTGACAGGGGATAAGGGGCAGGATTTATCTGCCGATTTTGTAGTATTTGACATAGAGACGACAGGGTTCTCGCCGGTTAATAACCGTATTATAGAGATTGGAGCGGTGAAGGTGTCAGGCGGCAAAATTGTGGACAGATATTCCGCATTTGTCAATCCGCAGACGCCCATTCCCTTTGAAATCGAAAAGCTTACCGGTATTCGTGACGATATGGTGGTGGATGCACCTGCTATAGATGTGATTCTACCTGAATTCTTGGAATTTTGCGAGGGATGCGTTCTGGTGGCGCACAACGCAGGCTTTGACATGAGCTTTATTACGGAAAATGCCAGAAGACTTGGCTATCCCACACAGTACACCTATGTGGATACGGTTGGTATTGCAAGAGTGCTTCTTCCCAATCAGGCGAAGCATACGCTGGACGCAGTGGCGAAGACCTTGGGCGTCTCTTTGGAGAATCATCACCGGGCAGTGGATGATGCGGAAGCGACGGCCCATATTTTTGTGAAATTTATTCCCATGCTTCATGAAGAGGGAGCGGATACGCTGGCGCAGGTCAACGCTCTGGGAGCGGCAAGCGTGGAGCTGGTGCGAAGGCTTCCTTCCTATCATGCAATTATTCTTGCCAAAAACGATATGGGGCGGATCAACTTATATCGTCTGGTGTCGGAGTCTCATTTAACTTATTTTAACAGACATCCGAGAGTGCCCAAAAGTCTGGTGATGAAATACCGGGAGGGGCTGATTTTGGGAAGCGCCTGCGAGGCGGGAGAGCTGTACAGGGCGATTTTGGACGGTCAGTCGGACGCACAGATAGCAAGATTGGTGAATTTCTACGATTATCTGGAAATTCAGCCCTGTGGGAACAATAAGTTCATGATTGAGTCGGAAAAATTCAGAGATATTAATTCCGTTGAGGATATAAGGAGCGTGAATCGTAAGATAACGGCGCTGGGAGAGCAGTTCCACAAGCCGGTGGTTGCAACCTGCGACGTACATTTCTTGGATCCGGAGAATGAAATTTATCGCCGTATTATCATGGCGGGCAAGGGCTTTACGGATGCGGATGATCAGGCGCCCCTATACTTACACACCACAGAGGAAATGTTGGAGGAATTTTCCTATCTGGGAAGCGACAAGGCCAAGGAAGTGGTCGTTACCAACACCAACATGATTGCGGATATGATTGAAACCATTGCGCCGGTGCGGCCGGACAAGTGTCCGCCCGTGATTGCGGACAGCGATAAGACATTAACGGAGATTTGTTATAATAAGGCGCATGAAATATATGGTCCCGATTTGCCGGATATTGTGGAAAAACGCTTACAGAAGGAGCTGCACTCCATTATAAGCAACGGCTTTGCCGTGATGTATATCATTGCCCAGAAGTTGGTGTGGAAATCGGTGGAGGACGGGTATCTGGTAGGCTCCAGAGGCTCTGTGGGAAGCTCTTTTGTCGCCACCATGGCGGGAATAACGGAGGTTAATCCCTTAAGTCCCCATTATTATTGCAGTAAGTGCCATTATGTGGATTTTGAGGAGGAGGATGTGAAGGCTTATGCGGGAAAGGCCGGAATAGATATGCCGGACAAGGTGTGTCCTGTGTGCGGCGAACTGCTTCACAAGGACGGCTTTGACATTCCCTTTGAGACCTTCCTTGGCTTTAAGGGGGACAAGGAGCCGGATATTGACCTGAATTTCTCGGGAGAGTATCAGTCCAAGGCGCATAAATACACGGAGGTTATCTTCGGCGCGGGGCAGACCTTCAGGGCGGGAACTATCGGTACGCTGGCGGATAAGACTGCGTTCGGTTATGTAAAAAATTATTTTGAGGAGCGGGGCGTGCACAAGCGGACCAGCGAGATAAACCGTATCACTGTGGGCTGTACCGGAATCAGACGAAGCACGGGCCAGCATCCGGGCGGAATCGTGGTGCTTCCGCTGGGGCAGGATATCAATTCCTTTACCCCCGTGCAGCATCCGGCAAACGATATGACGACGGATACCGTCACCACACATTTTGATTATCATTCCATTGACCACAATCTGCTGAAGCTGGACATTCTGGGTCATGATGATCCCACCATGATTCGTATGCTGCAGGATTTGACGGGAAAAGACCCCGTCACCATTCCTTTGGATGGCAGTGATGTGATGTCGCTTTTTCAGAACACGGAGGCGTTGGGCATCATGCCGGAGCAGATAGGCGGCTGTAAGCTGGGGGCCTTGGGAATCCCTGAGTTCGGCACGGACTTTGCCATGCAGATGGTAATAGATGCAAAGCCTACCTCCTTTTCGGATTTGGTGCGTATCTCGGGCCTTTCTCACGGTACGGATGTGTGGCTGGGAAATGCCCAGACCCTGATTCAGGAGGGAAAGGCGACCATTTCCACGGCAATCTGTACCCGCGACGATATTATGACGTATCTGATTCAGATGGGAGTGGAGAGCAGTCTTGCCTTTACCATTATGGAAAGCGTTCGTAAGGGAAAAGGGCTGAAAGAAGAGTGGATTACGGAGATGACGGCTCATAATGTGCCGGACTGGTATATCTGGTCCTGCAAAAAGATTAAGTATATGTTCCCCAAGGCGCATGCGGCGGCGTATGTTATGATGGCATGGAGAATCGCCTATTGTAAGATACATTATCCCCTCGCCTATTACGGAGCCTTCTTCAGTATCCGCGCCAAGGCGTTTTCCTATGAAATTATGTGTCAGGGGCAGAAGCATTTAGAGAGCATTATGGCGGATTACAAGAGGCGTTCCGATTCTTTGTCCAACAAAGAGAAGGACGCTTATGGCGATATGCGAATCGTTCAGGAGATGTATGCAAGGGGCTTTCAGTTTGAGCCCATTGATATTTTCAGGGCGCAGTCCAGATTGTTCCAGATAGTGGACGGAAAGCTGATGCCGTCCTTAAACAGCATCGACGGTCTGGGGGAGAAGGCGGCGGACGCCATCGTGGAGGCTGCAAAAGACGGTCCCTTCCTCTCCAAGGATGATTTCAGGCAGCGGACGAAGGTGTCGAAGACAGTCATAGAGCTAATGGATTCCCTGAATCTATTGGGGAAGCTTCCTGAATCCAATCAGATAAGTCTGTTTGACTTTGTGTCCTGAAGGCGGGCGCCGGTTCGGCCATAGTAATTTATACGCCGGCAACTGTGCGTTTTGGCCGGATAATTTTCTAGGGCCGGACTGTTAAAAAAGATTGCTTAAAAAAATTGTATAAATTTTTAAAAAAATGCTTGCAATTTATTTTGAAATGTATTATTATAAGCAAGTACTGTTCGAGGCGGTACAAAATAGCAGAGAAGTACTTGCTGTATGGCTGATTGGTCAAGCGGTTAAGACGCCGCCCTCTCACGGCGGAAACAGGGGTTCGATTCCCCTATCAGCTGCTCTACTTAAGGTAGAATAGCTCAACCCGGAAAAGTGTTGGAAATATATGTTTTCAATACTTTTTTTATTGCACAGGAAATATTATTTCTACAAAAGTGCCGATTGAGGCATTTTTTTGTTTATGGAAATCAAGGCTTTATGCTTTGCATGGATGAACCGTTTTGTACATATAATTAATAGATAAGCGCATAAGGTGATTTTTTGTAGAATAATGTAACGATAAAAACTTTTTTAATTTTATGGAAAAATCTTGCGTCCGTAAAATATTTGGTGTATAGTGTTTCACGATTAGCCTCTGTAGGCAACAAAAATCAAGAAAATAAGGAACGAAGGTATGGCAAAATATTTAGTAATTGTAGAATCACCGGCAAAGGTGAAGACAATCAAAAAATTTTTGGGAGCAAATTACGAAGTAATGGCGAGTCAGGGTCATGTGCGTGATTTGCCTAAGAGTCAGCTGGGAATAGATGTGGAGCATGATTACGAGCCAAAGTATATTACCATCAGGGGGAAGGGTGATATTCTGGCCGGTCTGCGCCGGGAAGTGAAAAAGGCAGAGAAAATTTATCTTGCAACCGACCCCGACCGTGAGGGAGAAGCAATTTCATGGCATTTGTATTTTGCCCTTAAGCTGGAAAATAAAAAGGTGTATCGCATAACCTTTAACGAGATTACCAAAAATGCGGTGAAGGAATCGCTCAAAAATCCCCGGGAAATTAATATGAATCTGGTGGACGCCCAGCAGGCGAGACGCGTTCTGGATCGTATGGTGGGATACCGGATTTCACCTCTTTTGTGGGCGAAGATAAAGAGGGGCTTAAGCGCAGGCCGGGTGCAATCCGTGGCCTTAAGGATAATCTGTGACAGAGAAGAGGAGATTAATGCGTTTATTCCCGAAGAGTACTGGACCTTGGATGTTAATCTAAAGATAAAGGGAGAGAAGAAGCCGATTAAAGCAAAATATTACGGCACCGTAACCGAGAAGAAGGCGCTTACCTGCAAGACGCAGGTAGATAATGTTTTGGCGGATATAGAGGGCGCGGACTATAGGGTTATTGACGTGAAGAAAGGAGAACGCGTAAAAAAGGCGCCGACGCCGTTTACAACTTCCACGCTTCAGCAGGAGGCGAGCAAGGTTCTGAATTTTTCTACTCAAAAAACCATGCGTCTGGCACAGCAGCTTTATGAGGGCGTGGATATTAAGGGCGAGGGAACGGTAGGCTTGATCACATATCTGCGTACCGATTCCACAAGAGTGTCGGAGGAAGCGCAGAATATAGCCAAAGAGTTTATTTTTGCTCACTACGGCGAGGAGTACGCAGCTGTTTTCGGTGAAAGCAAGAAAAACGGCAAGAAAATTCAGGATGCCCATGAGGCAATCCGCCCCACTGATCTGAATCGTGTTCCCGCAGGTTTAAAGGAGCAGCTCCCAAGAGATTTGTTCCGGCTTTATCAGCTTATATGGAAGCGTTTTACGGCAAGCTGTATGCAGGCGGCAAGATATGAGACTACCTCCGTCAGGATACAGGCCAAGGAGCAAATATTTACCATGGCGGCATCCAAGAGGGTTTTTGACGGCTTTATGAGCGTCTATGTTCAGGAGGAGGAGAGGGAGGAAGAAAATGTCTTCTCGGGCGAGTTGGATGCGGGAAGTGAACTGGAGCATATATCGTCTGAGCCAAAACAGCATTTTACCCAGCCGCCGGCTCATTATACGGAGGCTTCTTTAGTCAGGGCTCTGGAGGAGCTTGGCATCGGGCGCCCCAGCACTTATGCCCCCACGATAACGACCATTCTCGCAAGACATTATATTGCAAAAGAAAATAAAAACCTTTATGTGACGGAGCTTGGAGAGATTGTCAACAATATGATGAAGGAGGCGTTCCCCACTATTGTAGATGTGAATTTTACCGCAAATATGGAGGCGCTGCTCGACGGCGTGGAGGAAGGCACCGTCAAATGGAAGATTATTGTGGAGAATTTTTATCCTGATTTAGAGGAGGCGGTGAAGAATGCCGAAAAGGATTTAGCGGAGGTAACGATTGCCGACGAGGTATCGGAGGAAGTATGTGAGATGTGCGGCAGGCAGATGGTCATAAAATATGGTCCTCACGGAAGATTTCTTGCCTGTCCCGGTTTTCCGGAATGCAGGAACACGAAACCTTATTTTGAAAAAATAGGCATTTCCTGTCCTAAGTGCGGCAAAGATATCGTGCTTAAGAAGACGAAAAAAGGAAGAAAATATTTCGGCTGTATCAATAATCCGGAGTGCGACTTTATGGTTTGGCAGAAGCCCTCGGGAGTAAGCTGTCCTGAATGTAATTCCATGCTGCTTGAAAAAGGGAATAAATTGGTCTGTATGAACGAGCAGTGCGGTCATGTTGAAAACAGGAAAATGGTTGAGAAGGACGGATAAATCGTGAAATTGTCTCATAAATTAAAGAAAATGCAAATGAATTGAAAATTTGTGCATTGTAATCTGCCTTTGTTTGTGCTAGAATAAAGCTATGCTGAGGGTATTGAAGGCAAAGCTGGCAAGCTTATAACGGAGGGAAACAAATGAGCAGTGTACAATTATTGGACAAGACAAGAAAAATCGGTAAGCTTTTGCACAATAATAATTCCAGCAAAGTGGTGTTTAGTGATATCTGCAAGGTAATGCGTGAAATTTTGAACTCCAATGTGTTGGTGATTAGCCGTAAAGGCAAGGTGCTGGGCGTGGGCAAGTCTGAGGGAATTGAGTCTATCACGGAGCTTTTGGACGAGAATGTAGGCGGTTTTATCGACGCAATGCTTAACGAACGTTTTTTGGGAGTGCTGTCTACCAAGGAGAATGTGAATTTAGAGACTTTAGGCTTTGAAAGTATTGATACCAAGAAGTTTCAGGCGATTATAGCGCCTATAGAAATTGCAGGCGAGCGTCTTGGAACATTATTCATATATAAATGTGACGAGCAATATGATATAGATGATATAATTCTTTGCGAGTACGGAACCACTGTGGTGGGGCTGGAGATGCTTCGTGCCGTCAACGAAGAGAGCGCCGAGGAGAGCAGGAAGATTGCGGTAGTGAAGTCGGCTATCAGTACGCTGTCATTTTCCGAGATGGAAGCGATTACTCACATTTTTGACGAATTAAACGGTATGGAAGGGATTCTGGTGGCAAGCAAGATAGCGGACAGGGTGGGAATTACCCGTTCCGTGATTGTAAACGCGCTGCGTAAGTTTGAGAGCGCGGGTGTGATTGAGTCGCGTTCTTCCGGCATGAAAGGAACTTATATTAAGGTGCTTAACGATGTGGTGTTCGATGAGATTGAAGAATTAAAAAGGCAAAATCAGCGCGGATAGCAAGTATACAAGGTAAGCAAATCGTATATGTCCTGCAGAAAGCGAAGAACTCTGGGAGCTACATAAAGAAAAGGAATTTTGAGTAGTGTCAAGTAATTTTGTAAAAGGATGTATTGAATCATCAATAGGTCCTTTTAATTTTTCATACAACATAATGTATTTTATGGAAAAAAATCAAAATCATATTGTGTTTTTGTCGAAAATAATTATAATAGAATAGAGCAGGCAGTTTATATACTGTTTTATATGCATGCGCGGAAAGGAGCAAAAATGATTAATACAAATGCCTTTGATTACATAAATGTATTAGACAAGGCGGCGGACGCCAGCTGGCTCAGGAATGAAGTTATCGGCAACAACATTGCCAATGTGGACACTCCAGGATACAAGAGGCAGGACGTATCCTTTGAGGAAGAGCTGAGGAAGGCGCTTGGGAACAATCGTTATGTGACGATGGACGACAAGGTTTCGGACATAAAATCGGCTGACTTAAAGCCCAGATTGTTTACGGATTATGCCAATTTCTCCTACCGCCTTGACGGCAATAACGTGGATATAGATAACGAGGGTGTAATGTTGGCGGAAAACCAACTGAAATATCAGGGTCTTATTACCAGTATCAACAGTGAATTCAGTAATTTACAGATGGTAATGAAGTGATGATTAAGAAGCGCCGGTAAACGGTCGTAATATTGTGACAGGCGCAAAAAGTCAAATGGCTTGGGAAGGAGTTTTTTTATGAGCATGTTTTCATCTTTTAATGTCAATGCGTCCGGTATGACCGCACAGCGGTATCGTATGGATGTAATATCGGAGAATGTGGCAAACGCCAATACGACCCGTACGCAGGACGGTACGCCCTATCGACGCAAGGTGGTTACCTTTGCGCAGAAGGGAAATCAGACGTCCTTCAGCAGGGTATTAGGGAATATTTCCGCAGGTTACAGAGGACAGGGCGTAAAGGTGGCAGGTGTGTTTGAGGATATGGAGACGGAGATGAATATGGTTTATGACCCCTCCCATCCGGATGCTGACGAAAACGGATATGTCACCGGACCGAATGTGAATATCATAATGGAAATGACTAATTTTATTGACGCCAGCCGGGCGTATGAAGCAAATTCCACGGCATTCAATGCAAGCAAATCCATAGCTTTAAAAGGTCTTGAGCTGAGTCAGCAGTAATACTTTGGGGAGTATTTAGGAGGAGAGTAATAAATGGACATATCGGCAATTAATACACAGATGGGTTTAAGCGGCCTAAAAGGCGTGGGTAACATGCCCTCTCTGACGGGAACCTTGACCGAGAAAACGGACAAGGCAGAGGGAACGCTGTTTGATTCATTTTTGAATACGGCGATTGACAATATTAAGACGACGAATAATTATCTGTCGGACATGGAGAATGAAAAAATTAAATTTGCTTTGGGTGAGACTGAGAACACCCATGACTTGACTATTGCAATTCAAAAGGCGTCTACTGCATTACAATACACAGTGGCTATCAGGGACAAGATCATGGATGCTTACAGGGAGCTAATGCAAATGCAGATTTAAGTTTAGGAGAGAAGTGTCATGGCTGACAGGTTGAAGGCGTTGCTTGCAAAAGTAACGGAGTGGTGGAATAAATTTACTACCAAGCAGAAGAGTATTATCGTTGGTATTGCAGCAGTAGTTGTTTTTACTTTTGCGATTATTATATACATATTTTCACAGCCCCAGTATACCAAGCTTACCACATGTGAAACTACCGCTCAGTCGGCAGAGGTTATCAGTATTTTGGACAGTGCGGGTATTAAACACAGGGAAGATACGAGCGGTCTGAAAATCGAAGTCGAGACTAGCCAGCTTCCTGCCGCAAACGTGGCGCTGGGCGCTGCAGGCTATGTTCCGGACAGCTATTCGCCTGAGGATGCGTTAAAGGGCGGGCTTTCTACTACTGCGGCTGATAAGGAAAAGCTTTGGGGCGTTTATCTGGAGAGGAAGCTCGAGAGCGATTTGTCGGCGATGTCAACGATTAAAAGCGCCAAAGTAAATATACGGATGGCGCCGCAGAACGGCACGTTGATGGCACAGAAGCAGGATTCATGGGCGACCGTACAGCTGGAGCTGGACGGCAACTTTACCTCGGCTAATGCGGCCGCCGTAGCAAAAGCAGTGCAGACCTTTCTTGGAAACGAGACCACTGCCAATATTACCATAACGGATTTTGATTCAAACCTGCTTTTTGCGGGAGGCGACGAATACGGTACTACCGGTGCGGCGCATTCCATGCTGGAGCTGCAGAATCAGGCGGAAACAATGCTTGCCAGTCAGGTTACAAGACTGCTTTATGGCACGAATCAGTATGATGCAATTGACGTTACAAGTCATTTAACCTTGGATTATGCGTCCTATGAGGAGACGCGAAAGGAATATTACGCCAATGACGACAGAGAAGAAGGCATGCTTGCAAAGGAGAGCCAGTTTCAGTCGTCCAGCGAAAACAGCGGTGCGGCGGTTCCGGGAGCGGAATCCAATGACGGCACGGTTATGGTAAGCCCCGATTACGGCAATTCAACTTCTGAAGAGAGTGAGAGCGAGAAGCATTATTTGCCCAACGAGACCAGCACCCATAAGCTATCACCGGCGGGAAGCATTGATTATAATGCCTCTTCTATTTCTATTGCCATGATAAAGTTTAGGGAGCTACGGGAGGAAGATGCTAAAAAGCAGGGCCTTTTGGACGGAATAACATGGGATGAGTACAAGGCGCAGCACAGTGAAGATACAAAGCTGGAGGTGGATCCCGAGTTCTACAGCATGGTGGCAAACGCTACCAGCATTAAGCAGGACAATATTACGATACTAGCCTATGAAACACCTGTGTTTTATGACAAAGAAGGCATGGATATCAGCGGAACGAATATACTTAGTGTAGTGATGCTGGTGGTAATTTTGGCGCTTTTGGCTTTCGTGGTATTGCGCAGCATGCGTGTGCAGAGAGAGGTTGGGGATGAGGAAGAGCTTTCTGTGGAGAATCTGCTTCAGTCTACCCCTGAGTCAGAGCTTGAGGATATTGATTTGGAGGCAAAATCAGAGACACGTAAGCTGATTGAGAAGTTTGTAGATGAAAATCCGGAGGCTGTTGCCGCGCTTCTGCGCAACTGGCTGAATGCGGATTGGGCTTAAAAGAAAGGTAAATTGCAATGGCGAGATTAAAAGACGGTGACATTTCAGGGTTGCAAAAAGCAGCCATTCTGCTGATTTCATTAGGGCCCGAGCGCTCGGCCGGAATATTTAAGCACTTGAAGGAAGAAGAGATAGAGGAGCTTACGCTGGAAATTGCCAATACCAGAAGTGTGACGCCACAGGTCAAGGAGGAGGTCATCAACGAATTTTATGAGGTATGTCTGGCGCAGCAGTATATAGCGGAGGGTGGTATTACATATGCGAAGGAGCTGCTTGAGAAGGCGCTGGGAAGCGAGAAGGCGCTGGATGTTATCAGCAAGCTGACGGCGTCCCTGCAGGTTAAACCCTTTGAGTTTGTGCGCAAGACGGAGGCTTCCCAGCTCATCAACTTTATTCAGGACGAACATCCGCAGACGATCGCCCTCATCTTATCATATCTGCCGCCTGGGCAGGCGTCTCTTATTATTTCGGCGCTGCCGCCTGACAGACAGGCGGACGTGGCCAGACGTATTGCGGTTATGGACAGAACGAGTCCGGACGTCATCAAGGAAGTGGAGAAGGTTTTGGAGTCCAAGCTTACAAGTCTTGTAAATCAGGATTACACCATTATCGGCGGAGTGGATGCCGTAGTCGAGATTTTGAATACCGTGGACCGCGGAACGGAGAAGCATATTATGGAGACCTTGGAAATCGAGGAGCCGGAGCTTGCAGACGAGATCCGCAAAAAGATGTTTGTGTTCGAGGATGTGCTGCTGCTTGACGACAGAGCTATTCAGCGCGTACTCCGCGACGTAGACAACAACGATTTGGCGGTGGCCTTGAAGGGCTCCAACGAACAGGTACAGAATGCTATCTTTAATAACCTTTCTAAGCGTCTTGCAGTTATGATCCGTGAGGACATGGAATTTATGGGTCCTGTGCGTATGAAGGATGTGGAGGAAGCGCAGCAGAAGATTGTTAATATTATCAGAAAGCTGGAGGATGCAGGCGAGATTGTTATTTCCAGAGGTGGAGGTGACGAGATCGTTGTCTAGTAATCTGTTAAAGAGAGGTTTTACCAATATAAATCAGGACGATATGCGCTTAATTGACACAAATACACTTGTAGCCAAGCGAATTGAGGCTATGGAAGTCAAAATGAAGCTTACCGCAAATGAAGGTTTTGTGGAGGGCATACAAGTTCAGAGCGTGGATATAAATTCTCTTGTTGGTGAAGAGCCGCAAGAGGGAGTATCCGGAAATGTCATTAAGGCGCATGAGGAAGCGGAAGAATTACGCGCTGAAGTGAATATGCTGAAGGAGGAAGCCGCCCGGATCCGGGAAGAGGCAAATGCCGAAGCACAGAAGATTTTGCTGGATGCAAAGGATGAGGCGCAAAGGGAGAAGGATATTGTCTTCGAGGAGGCAAGGCAACGGGGTTACGAAGAAGGACAGCAGAGGGCACGGCAGGAAGGCGAGTGTCTGAGGAAAGAGACGGAAGAGGAGAGAAAAAGACTTAGGGCAGAGTATGACCGGCTGGTGACGGAGCTGGAGCCTAAGTTTATAGATACGATAACAGGTATTTACGAGCATATTTTTCATGTGGAGCTTGGCTCCTACCGTGAGGTGCTGGTGTATTTGATTTCTGCAACTTTACATAACATAGAGGGAAGTCATAACTTTATGCTTCATGTATCTAAGGAGGATTATCCTTATGTGAGTATGCAGAAAAAACAAATTATGGCAGGCGCCGCGTCCGCTAACAGCTTTGTGGAGGTGGTGGAAGATATAACTCTCGGACAAAACGAGTGCCTGATTGAGACGGATAACGGCGTATTTGATTGTGGTTTGGGCACACAGCTGTCGGAACTGAAACAAAAACTAATGCTATTGTCTTATGAGAAATAGGTGATATATTTGCAAGGTGTGGCAATTAATTTTGAAAAATATAACAGGATAACGGAAAAAACGTTCTATCGTAAGCTGGGTAAGGTGGTCAATGTAGTAGGTCTGACCATTGAATCCGTAGGACCGGATGCCAAGCTGGGCGATGTGTGTCGGATACTGCCGGAATCGGAGGATGTGTCTTCACCTATTCTGGCTGAGGTGGTAGGATTTAAGGATAAGAAGACCCTGCTGATGCCTTATGACGCCGTAGACGGCATAGGACTGGGATGCATTGTGGAAAACACCGGTTATCCGCTGATGGTTCAGGTGAGTGACAGGCTTTTGGGGAAAACCTTGAACGGTATGGGGATTCCCGTAGACGGTCAGACGGCTGAAGGAGCGCGTTACCCGGTGGAAGCGACGCCGCCGGACCCCATGAGCCGCGAGATTATTGATCAGGTTCTTTCTTTGGGCGTCAAGGCGGTTGACGGCTTGATTACAGTGGGAAAAGGACAGCGAATCGGAATATTTGCCGGTTCGGGTGTGGGAAAATCAACTCTTATGGGTATGTTTGCACGCAATACAAAAGCCGATATCAATGTCATTGCTCTTATCGGAGAACGGGGCAGGGAGGTACGTGAATTCATAGAGAGGGATCTTGGAGAAGAAGGTATGAAACGTTCCGTGGTAGTAGTGGCAACCTCCGACAGACCGGCGCTGGAGAGAAATAAAGCCGCAAAGACGGCTACCGCGATTGCGGAATATTTTAGGGATCAGGGTAAGGATGTTCTTTTGATGATGGATTCTCTGACCCGTTTTTCCATGGCACAGAGGGAGATAGGCTTGGCCAGCGGAGAACCTCCCGTGACAAGAGGTTATCCCCCCAGTGTGTATTCGGAAATGCCAAAGCTTTTGGAGCGGGCAGGACGTGCGGCGAAGGGCTCCATTACAGGGCTTTACACGGTTTTGGTTGACGGTGACGATTTTAACGAGCCCATTACCGATACGGCAAGAAGTATTTTGGATGGACATATTGTGCTCAGCAGAAAGCTGGGGCACAAAAACCACTATCCTGCAATTGATGTTCTGGCCAGCATTTCAAGATGCATGAGCCAGATAACGGATAAGGAGCATAAGCAGGCGGCAGGAAAACTTAGAAACGTGCTTGCTACATATAACGAGGCGGAGGATTTGATTAATATCGGCGCTTACAAGAGCGGCAGTAATAAATCCATAGATTATGCCATTTCTAAAATTGACGCGGTAAATGATTTCCTTTGTCAGGACGTGGACGAGAAGATAGGCTTTGAGGAGAGCATGGAGCTTTTGACAGGGTTATTTTAAGCAAATCAGAGTAAGGCAGCGGCGTGGAAGCAGGACAAAGACTCTATCAGAGCAGGAGAGGTATGGTTTGCAATGGCGAAATTCAGATATTCCTTACAGAGTATTTTGGATATTAAGATGAAAATGGAAACGCAGGCAAAGCAGATATTTGCCGTGGCAAAAAGAGATCTTGACGAAGAAGAAGAGAGGCTTGACAGGCTTTGCGAGAGGCGAAGCTTTTATGAGGAAAAGGCGAGAAACCTTTTGGCGGGAAGCCTTAACGTCAGGGATATCGAGGAAAATAAAAATGCGATTGCGGTGATGGATTCCTATATTGTGGAACAGCAAAAAAGGGTGGTTCTTGCGAAAAAGAGGCTGGAGCGGGCGAGGGCAGAGCTCACGGAGGTTATGACGGAACGAAAAACTCATGAAACGCTGCGGGAGCAGGCCTTCGAGGAATTTTTGCAGGAGGAAAATAAGGCGGAGAGCAAGATGATAGACGAGTTGGTTAGCTATACTTATGGTCAGAAACGGCAGGTGAGGAATTAATGGCAAAGGAAAAGAGTCCGGAGGAAGCGGCTACCGCGGCGGAGAGACAAAAATTGCAGGATGAAAAAAAGCAGCTTAAGAGGCAGCAGAAAGAGCAGAAGAAGGAAGCCAAAATGCGGGCAAAGGAAATTGCCAAGCAGGAGGATGCCCTGATGGAGGATGAGGGGGAGGGGAATGGTCTTGTGACCTTTGGAGCGACCCTTCTGATTGTCGCGCTTTGGATTGCGGTTATATGTGTGATTATAAAACTGGATGTGGGAGGCTTTGGAAGTTCCGTGCTGACACCGATTTTGAAGGATGTTCCGTTGGTGAACAGGATTTTGCCGGGGAATTCTTTGACGGAGACGACTAATCCGGAAAATTATGGCGGATATACCAACTTAAAGGACGCTGCGGAGGATATTAAAAAGCTGGAGCTGGATTTGGAGCAGGCTTTGAATGCCGTCAAGGCAAAGAACGATGAAATCGACACCTTGAAGGCAGAGATTATCAGGCTGCAGGAATTTGAGCAGAAGCAGGTGGAATTTCAGCGTATACGCACGGAATTTTATGAGGAAGTAGTGTATGCAGAAAAAGGACCGGGCGCCGCGGAATTCAGGAAATATTATGAGACTATGGACCCCACCACGGCGCAGTATATTTATAAACAGGTGGTGACCCAGCTTGAGGAAAGCAAGGAGATTCAGGATTTTGCGGCTACATTCTCCCAAATGAAGCCGAAGGAGGCAGCAAAGATATTTGAGGAGATGACTGACAGCTTGAACGTGGTAGCAAGGACTCTTAAGGTGATGAGTGCGGAGAGCAGGGGCTCTATTATGGGAGCAATGGATCCTGCCGTGGCAGCGAAATTAACCAAGATAATGGATCCGGAGTCTTAATTACTTAAGGCAGTATGCCGATATAAAATTAGGTAGGGATTGACCGTTTGACGCAGAAAATGCACAGGCGGCAAATATTTATATAAATAGACCAAAACCTACAAATAAGGAGAGAAAGGAGGAGGAGCATGACGAGTACATCTGTAAAGGATGTGAGTACAGTATTGCAATCGGTAAAAATAAATGCGGGCGCAAGCGTACAGTCGGCTAAGGACGGCGGATTTCAGGCAGTGTTTGATAAGCATACAAGTCAGAACAGACCGGATGAAGCGTCGAAGGCCGAGCCGAAACAAAAAAGTGTCGACAGACCTGCACAAGCCACGAAGACCGGGGAAGCATCCGACAAAAGAAGCGCAGAGAAATTCAAAAGATCCGAGGAACCTGACAAGGATTTGGAGGAAGCGGACGGCAGGACTGTTGAAAATGTTATGGAGGTTTTACAGGCCGGCGCGGCAGAACTGATTACACAGATTGCAGAAACCCTTGGCATCAGCGAAGAGGATGTGACACGGCTCATGGACGATATGGGGCTGGAGGCACTGGACCTACTGCAGTCAGGGAAATTGAGCGAGCTTCTTTTGACGGCAGTGAAAGCAGAGGATTCCACGGCGCTTTTGACGGACGAAGGGCTTTACAGGGATTTTCAGACGATTATGAATGCCCAAAACGATATTTTTGCCGAGAGTGCGAAGACGCTTCAGACAGACGTGGAACAGCTGCAAGAACTTATACTAGAGGCGCAGAGCGTTGTGACAGGCGAGGCGCCCGAGGAAGTTTTACAAGGAACCGACGAAAGACTGCCTGTTATTGAAGTGGAGATTTCCGACGAACCGGCTGCGGAGCAACAGAGTAAGGAAATTAAAACGGACGGCGGATATGCGGCGGAGAGCGATGCTCAGAATCAGGAGACGAAAGCGTCCGGTGAGGCCGCAAAGTCTGATAGAGGAAGCAGGCATTCCCAAAACAATACGGGCGGTCAGCATCAGAGCGGGAACATAATGCTGCAGCAGATTAAGGAAGACGCCTTTAATATGCAGACGGGTCAAGTAAATGAAAGCACCTTTGCCGGAGATATGGAAACGCAGGATATTATGCGCCAGATTATGGATTACATGAAGATACAGATAAAGCCTGACATGTCCAGTCTGGAAATGCAGCTGCATCCGGCCAGCTTAGGTACCCTTCAGGTGCAGGTAGCAAGCAAGGGAGGCGTGCTGACGGCACAATTTATTACTCAGAACGAGGCGGTTAAGGCAGCGCTTGAAAGCCAGATGGTACAGCTGCAGGAAAGCTTTGCAGAGCAGGGCGTCAAGGTGGAAGCCATTGAAGTAACGGTACAAACACATCAATTTGAACAAAATCTCGAGCAGGGGAGAGAAAGAAATCAGGAAGCTCCCGAGAGAAAAAGCAGAAACAGGAGAATTCGTTTGGATGGGTCCTTAGCTGTAGAGGGCATGGAAGAGCAGGGGCATGAAGAACAACTGGCGGCACAAATGATGAGCGCGAGTGGCACAACGGTGGATTACACCGTATAATAACTATAATAATTATAATAATTATTATAACAAAGAATCAGTAAGAAAGGAGTGAAGAATATGGCATTAATGGCACCGGTAAAGGACGGTAAGGTTGAGGAGACAACTTCCCAGAATTCTTTGAAAAACACCTCCAAGGCAAGTAAGGACGGTATGGATAAGGATGCCTTTTTACAGTTGTTGGTAGCACAGATGAGGTATCAGGATCCTCTGGAGCCGACCTCCAATACAGAGTATATTTCACAATATGCGCAATTTTCACAGGTCGAGCAGCTGTCGAATATGGCTGGAAGCATGGATTTGCAGCGTGCAAGCTCTCTTGTGGGTGAAGAGGTTTACATTAAGACGACTACTTCCTCGGGAGAAAGCAAATATGTACGGGGTAAGGTTGACTATGTTGTCTATGAGAACGGTAAGGCGTATCTTTCTATCAATGAAGAGCTTTATTCAATGGAGGATTTGGATACGGTTGCTGATAAGGAATATCTGGCGGCATACGATAAGGCTACCGAATTTGTTAAGAAGCTCAATGATCTTCCCGGGGTAAACGGAATCGATATGCGTGACGCGGAGGATATTGATGAGCTGGAGAAGATTTACAACGAGATGAACGAATATGAGAAGAGCTTTGTTGCAAAGGATGTTGTAAAGCTGCTCAATCAGTATATCGAAAAGCTGAAGGAGGTCAGAGCGGCAGCGGGAAACACCGGCAGCGGAGACGAAGGATCCGGTGATGAAGGCGATGCGACGCAGGGCACAGACGGTACCGGTACGGACGAAACATGAGCCGTAGCATGGCAGCGGAAATAGGAGCGTGAGGAATATGGATATTCAAAATAAAGGTTTCCTTTCCATAGAGCAGCTGACCGACCGTTATTTAAACGGGAGCAGAGCCGCAAATGAGGGTAAGACCAAGCAGGAGATTTCCTTTAAGGAAATTTTACAGCAGAAAAGCCTTCAGGAGACGGCGCAGACAGAGGGCTTAAAGTTTTCCAAGCATGCGGCAGGGAGGCTGGCAGACCGTAATATCGAGCTGAGTGAAAGTCAGCTGGAGCGTTTGAGCGACGGAGCGAGGAAGGCAGAGAGGAAAGGAATCAAAGATTCGCTGGTAATCGTGGATGAATTGGCATTCATTGTGAGCGTGCCAAATAAAACAGTGATAACCGCAATGGATAGCACGCAGGCAGACGAAAACATTTTCACAAATATTAACGGGGCAGTAATTATGTAAACCGGACCTTTCAGGAGGTTTACGCTTTCCGAATGACAGAGGAGGGCAATGTTTGCTTCGTTAGCACAGGAGGAACAAATACTATGATGAGATCATTGTATTCTGGTGTTGCAGGTCTTAAGACGCACCAGGTAAAGATGGATGTTATTGGTAACAATATTTCAAACGTAAACACAACGGCTTATAAGTCCAGTTCTATGACTTTCAGCGAGCTGATGAGCCAGACGACTCAGAGGGCAAGCGGACCAAATGCAGCGACCGGTACCGGAGGTACGAACGCAAGGCAGATTGGTCTCGGTGTTAAAAGCGGCGCGATTAACACAAATATTACGGGGCAGGGTTCCAGCCAGTCAACGGGTAATCCCTTTGACGTTATGATTACAGGAGGAAATTTCTTTATTGTCAATAACGGCACCGAGAACTATTTTACAAGAGACGGTTCCTTTTATATTGACGGCGCGGGTAATCTCGCCATGACAAGCACCGGCTACAATGTTATGGGCTGGGGAGTGGATGAGGAAACGGGTAAGATTAAGCAGGATACGGTGGCAGCGCTTCGTATCATGAGCAGTCAGAATATGACGTATCCTCCTGAGGCGACTTCCAAAGGCTATGCTTCGGGTATTTTGGATAAGAACGATAAGGATGTAAAGAGTACCAACGGAAAGACGATTAACATGAAATTCTTTGATGCTTTAGGTTATAGTTACACTGCAAGATTCACCTTTAAGCAATCGAAGGTTACAAATGAATACAGCCTTGAGCTTACCAAGATTCTGGATTCTGAAGGCAACGAAATTGAGCTTCCTAAGGCGGAGGCGGACAGAGTGTTCGGTTCTCCCAGAACGCAGGATAAGGATATCAAGGTAAGCTTCGACAAGCAGGGATATGCATGGGATACCACCAACAAGACCTTGACATCCCCCGATGGCGCTACCGTATATGCCGATTTGAACGCCATGTTTAACAACGGAAAGCTCAGACCCATGGAAGAGGATATTACCGTTAACGGGGAAAAAATGAAGGTTCAGGAGTGTCTGGACAATATAGCCAAGGCATATGGTTACGAGGGTTCTACCGATGAATTTATGAACCTGTATGTAAACAGCACCGTGAATGCGGGTACAAAGGTTACAATGGAACAGCTGCTTACCAATGCGGTTTTGGGCCAGACGGAAGATAGCTTTTTGAATTATATGTTCCCTCCTACTGCGGATGATGCCAGCTTTACGGCGAATGGTAGAAACTACATAGGTTCAACCATTACATTTAGCGCCGAGAACGGTAAATTTGCGGGTCTGGGAGGTATAGAAACTCAAAATACAGTGATGCTTTCCCTGAGTAAGCTGGGCGGTAATTTTGCCGATATCGAGGTTGATTTCTCGGAGTGCTCCATGGTAAACAACAAGGGAACATCTACCATTGGCGCTACCAACGGAGATTTTGACGGTATAGGCGCCGGACGCCGTTCGGGAGATATGATTGGTGTTTCCATTCAGAGCAACGGTATGATTTACGCCAGCTATGACAGCGGCATGACAAAGCTGCTGGGTCAGATTGCAACGGCAGAGTTCCCAAATGCTTCCGGACTTGAGAAAAACGGTGATAATTTGTATTCGGCAACGCTCAATTCGGGCGAGTTTGACGGTATCGGTGTAGATATTACCGCCAACGGAAACTATATGTCCACAGGACAGTTGGAAATGAGTAATGTGGATTTATCGTCTGAGTTTACGGAGATGATTACCACGCAGAGAGGTTTTCAGGCAAACAGCCGAATCATTACAGTGTCAGATACTTTGTTAGAGGAGCTGACAAATCTGAAGCGATAATCGGTATGTAATATGATTTACCATAAGGGACGGAGAATTTCCGTCCCTTATGGCAGTATAAAAGGTTCTATGATTATAGGAATATCCTTAATTAAGGGATTTTTTGGTACAAGAAATGAAGGTAATTTTTGGACCAAGAAGAAATGTGTGGTAATCTTATATAAGAAAAAGTGAACGTATAGAGAATAAAAAATCCCGCAGCCCCTTATATATACGAAACAGTAGATAAAATGGGGCTGCAGTAATAACAATTATTAAGAGAAAAAAATAATTATAAAAGAAAGTAGACAAGAGATAAAAAATCTTGTAGAATTGTATAGAAAGGATATTTTTGCAGAATAATTCTAAAAATTGCAGAATGATAGGTGATTTTTGTGGATATAGCGTCATTATTAGGTATTATTCTTGGTTTGGGAATGTTGATATTCGGTATTATAGATAATGCGGGTGTATCAGGCTTCGGACGTTATCTGGACTATGCTTCGGCGATCATTACTTTTGGCGGTTCGTTTGCGGCGACCTTGGCGTCCTTCAATTTGCAGGATTACATATCGGGCTTAAAGAGCTTTACATTGATCTTTAAGGTTCCGTCACTTAATACCAGAGAAATGATTAACAAAATAATTGATTTGTCCAATATTGCAAGGAAGGAAGGTCTTCTTTCCTTGGAGGAGGCGGCAGCCGATTTGGATGAACCTTTTTTGAAAAAGGGTATTCTTTTGGTTGTGGACGGTACGGATCCTGATTTGATGCGTGCCATAATGGAAACCGAGCTTATTAGTGTGGAAAGACGCCATAAGACATTGATTGGATTTTGGGATACGCTGGGTTCCATGGGGCCTGCATGGGGTATGATCGGTACGCTGGTAGGTCTGGTAAATATGCTATATAACATGTCGGATGCGGGAGCGATTGGACCGGCGATGGCGGTGGCTTTGATTACCACGCTGTACGGTTCGCTTTTGGCCAACTGGATTTGTATTCCCGTTTCCAATAAATTAAAGGCGGACAATGATGTGGAGATGATGCAGAAGGAAGTTATGATAGAAGGTCTGCTATCCATTCAGGCAGGTGAGAATCCCCGTGTTATAGAGGAAAAATTAAAATCCTTCCTGGCGCCTAAGGACAGAGTAAGCGATACGGATGAATCAGCAGGAGGTGAGGAGTAGTGGCGAGGAAAAAAGAAGAGACGCCGCCGCCGGGAGCGCCCGCGTGGATGGCAACCTTCAGTGACTTGATGAATCTGCTTCTATGTTTCTTCGTACTCCTGTTTTCTATGTCTTCCATTGAGGAGGATAAGCTTGCCGCAATGGTGGCGGCAATGAACAACACATTCAGTGTTTTTGATTCGGGCGCAAATGCTATCGGCGAAGGCATTCTTATCAGTAACGGAGTCAGCCAGCTGAACGAGCTGGACGAATATATTAACAGTACGGGTAAGACTGCAGACAGCGAGAACGACGCAGACAATTTTAAAGAATTTGAGAAGTCGCCCGAGAATCTGGATAAGATGGAACAGGTATTGGAGGAACAGCGGCTGCAGAGTAACGAGCAGCTTTCAGAGCTGATTGAGGAGGCAATAATCGAAAATAAAATGTCCGACCAGATAGAGCTGAGTTTTACTTCCCAGTATGTGCAGCTTACCATGAAAGGTGCGCTTTTGTTTGACTCGGGAAGCGCGCAGCTCAAGAAGGAGGCAGAGCAGATTTTAGATAAGGCTTCTGTGATATTGGAGCGATATGCTCAGGGTACAATTGAGATAGAGGGGCACACGGACAATGTTCCGATTAACAGTGCACAATACGCCAGCAATGAAGAATTAAGCAGTGCCAGAGCATTGAGTGTTTTTTATTACCTGTGTGAGAACAGCGTATTGGAGCCTGCAAATTTAAGGCATGCGGGAATGGGAGAAAGAGTGCCTATTGCAGACAACGCCACGCAGGAGGGCAGAAGTAAAAACAGGAGAGTAGAAATCAGAATCTATAATCCCTCGTAGGGGAAGGCTTTGAATGTCTGCTAAAACAAAAGGATGGGAGTAATTATGAAAAAAAATTTATTGACCGTACTCATACTTGCACTTTCAATTGTGAATATTGTATTGACAAGTATTATGATGTTCACCGTTATGGGAACCAATAAGAAAACTTCCCAGCTGGTAGGTAACATTGCTACCGTACTGAATCTGGAATTAAAACAGCCGGGAGAAGAGGAGATAGACGAACCGGTATCCATGGCGGATACGAAGGTTTACAATCTGACAGGCGCTATGACGATTCCTTTGGCAGACGAAGGAGATCAGCATACATATCTTGTGTGTAATGTGGCGATATCAATGAATATCAAGCATGATGATTATAAGACCTATGGCGAGACTATAGGAGAGAGGGAGAGCTTAATAAAGGACGCTATCACTTCCGTGGTGACAGAGCACACGGAGAGTGAGTGCCGCAATAACCTTGATGGACTTAAGACAGAAATTTTGGAGGCAGTGCAGCAGCTGTTTGATTCCAAATTTATCTATAATGTGGCAATTAGTGATGTGAAGTTTGGCGGTGCTAAGTAGTGTATTGTCTTAGGACTGCATATAATATTGCAGCTTGACAGTAAAGAGCATATGGATTGACTAGAAAGAGTAAGGGCACAGGAGGTGAGAATTTGTGGGAGAGGTTCTTTCACAGAGTGAGATAGACAATCTGCTTGCGGCATTGTCCACCGGAGAACTGGACGCAGATCAAATGCAGGGCGAAGAAAAAAAGCAGGTTAGAAACTACGATTTCAGCCGCCCTACAAAGTTCTCAAAAGAGCACTTAAGAACGTTGGAAATCATGTTCGAGCATTATGGCAGATTGATTCAGACCAATCTTCCGGTCTATTTGAGGAAGAATGTGCAGGTTACGGTTGCCAGTTCCGAAACCGTGGCATTTAGTGAATTTACAAATGCGTTATCCAATCCCGTTGTATTGGGGATAGTCAATTTTGCCCCCTTAAACGGTACGATTATTATAGATTTGGCGACAAACCTTGCTTATGCGATGTTGGACCGTATGCTGGGAGGCAGCGGTATCCCGCTTGAGAAGAACAGGGATTTTTCCGAGATAGAGCTGACGATTATTCAAAAGATAATGATTATGATGACTCAGCTTTTGCGAGACCCGTGGAAGAATGTAATAGACATATCACCGGTTTTGGACAGGATTGAGACTAATTCGCAGTTTGCACAGGTGATTGCACCCAGCGATATGATAGCAATTATTACTTTAAATTTGAAGGTGGGAGATGTAGAGGGATACGTCAATGTTTGTCTTCCGTTTTGTACATTGGAAGACGTTATGGATAAGCTCAATACAAGGTATTGGTTCTCTACAATGCAGAAGGAGAAGGATGAAAATTACGAGGATTACATTGAAGCATTAATTCGCAAAGTGGATATTCCTGTTAAGGCGGTACTGGGAACCAGTACTATTTCCGTTGAGGATTTCCTTAATCTGCAGGTAGGGGATTGCATCCGATTAGATTCTAAGGTGGATAATGACATGAATGTTTATGTAGGCAATATTAGAAAGTTTACCGCTTTGCCCGGCGCCAATAAAGACTCTTATGCTGTCCGGATTACATCGGTACTAAGAGAGGAGGAGTAGATTTATGGATGGAATGCTGTCTCAGGATGAGATAAACGCATTGCTGAATGGTATGGACTTGTCGGGTGAAGGAGCAGAGGGAGACAGTCAGGAGACTGCATCAACCTCGCAACCAACCCAGAATATGGCGGATAGCACCCCGAAGGGTTCCGGTTCGACAGAAGAAGGGCTTCTCTCAGACATTGAGAAGGATGCCATCGGTGAGGTCGCCAATATCAGCATGGGTTCTTCGGCGACAACATTATATTCACTTGTCAATAGGAAGGTTAATATCACAACTCCTGCCGTGGAGCTTGCCCGGTGGGATACTCTTTTGGAGGAGTATGAAAGACCTTGCGTTTTCATTCAGATAAAATATACGCAGGGTTTGGACGGCACCAACATTCTGATTTTGAAGGAGCATGACGTAAAAGTCATTACGGATTTGATGATGGGCGGTGACGGCACCAACACGGACGGGGAACTGGGAGAGCTTCATCTGAGTGCAATCTCGGAGGCGATGAACCAAATGATGGGTTCAGCGGCGACTTCCCTTTCCACAATGCTAAAAATGATGATAGATATCAGCCCGCCGGACGCTTCATTACTTGATTTGGCGCAATATAAATCAGGAGAGGAAATTTCCCCGTTTTTGGGAGGTACTTTTGTTAAGATAGCCTTCCGTATGCAGATTGATGATTTAGTGGACAGCTCGATCATGCAGTTGTATCCTATCGAATTTGCCAAAAAACTGGTTGATACCTTTATCAGCACCCAAACGGGCGATGTGCCCGAACCGGCACCGACACCGAATCCTGCACAGCCGCCTGCACAGGATTCGTCCATGAATCAGATGGGAATGGGTCAGTCGGACATGAACGGAATGGGGATGAATCAGATGGGAATGAATCCTATGATGAATCAAATGGGAATGAACCCTATGATGAATCAAATGGGAATGAATCCCATGATGAACCAGATGGGAATGAATCCTATGATGAATCAAATGGGAATGAACCCCATGATGAATCAAATGGGAATGGAACAGATGAACATGCAGAATGTAAATGTCCAGCCTGCGCAATTCCAAAGCTTTTCAGGGAATGTCAACAATATTCCGGGTCAGGAAAATATAGGGCTGATTATCGATGTTCCGTTGGAGGTTACCGTTGAGCTTGGAAGAACCACCAAATCCATTTCCGAAATCCTTAACTTTGCACCGGGTACGATTATTGAGTTGGAACGTATTGCAGGTGAGCCAATAGATGTTCTGGTGAATGGAAAATTTGTTGCAAAGGGTGAGGTGGTGGTCATCGACGAAGAGAGCTACGGTATCAGAGTGACAGAAATAATCAACAATAAAGTGCAATAAATAAATAAAAAAAGAAAATGCCTAATATGATAGGATGGAGGATTAAAATATGGCAAAAAATATTTTGATTTGTGATGATGCAGCGTTTATGAGAATGATGATTAAGGACATTCTGACCAAAAACGGTTATAATGTTGCAGGTGAGGCTGAAAACGGTCAAAAAGCTGTCGAAAAGTATAAGGAAGTAAGTCCGGACTTAGTACTAATGGATATTACCATGCCTGAGATGGACGGTATTCAGGCATTGAAGGAAATTAAAAAAATGGACAGCGGGGCTCTTGTGATTATGTGTTCCGCAATGGGTCAGCAGGCGATGGTTATTGAATCCATTCAGGCAGGTGCAAAGGACTTTATTGTAAAGCCTTTTCAGGCAGAACGTGTTATTGAGGCGGTAAAGAAGGTTGTGGGATAATGGCTGTACTGTTGACAGGCAGGAGCAATAGCTACGCACAGCTAATCACTGTGTTGGTGGTATTTGTAGCAGTGCTTGGAGTAACGGCATGGACGACCCGTTGGATTGCCAATTATCAGAAGAAGCAGACAGTAAACTGTAATATCCAACTGATTGAGGCTGCTCGTCTAAACAATAATAAATATATTCAAATTGTGCGGGTAGGCGAGACTTATATAGCGATTGCCGTTTGTAAGGATACGGTGACAATGCTGGGTGAAATTCCCGTCGATCAGTTAAAGGAGCCTCCCGAGTACAAGGGAGGGCAGTTTAAGGAGTTGTTTGAGAATGCCGTCAGAAAACATAAAAGTCAGGACTCGCCAAAGGAATAGATGATATACATGACAAAAAGGTTATTTACTGGAAAACAGATAATATTGATAATATGCCTGCTGGTTACGGTAGGCATATTGTGTATTTTTAAACCGATTTTAGCACATGCAACGGAGAATCACCTGACCGGGGAGAGAGATGTCTCCACGGTAATCAATCCGCCGGGAACGGCGCAGACGCCAGAGGAGCTGCATGGGCTGAACACGGAGAACATTCTGACGCTTACTTATGGTGAGGGCAACGGGCAGCTAAATGGAACACTTAGGATATTGATTACCTTAACACTGATTGCTTTGGCGCCTACACTTATAATCATGATGACGTCTTTTACCCGTATTATTATCGTGCTGCATTTCACACGTTCGGCACTGGGGACACAGACGGCGCCGCCAAATCAGATATTGATAGGGTTAGCGCTGATATTGACGTTTTTTATTATGGAGCCCACAATAACCCGCATTAATGAGGAGGCTATTGTTCCTTTTCAGGAGGGCGTCATTGAGCAGGAGGAAGCGTTTGAGAAAGGAATACTGCCTTTAAGGGAGTTTATGTATCCTCATACTCAGTTAAAGGATGTGGAGCTTTTCATGAACATTGCCGGAAGGGAATGGGATGGAGACATTGAAAATATTCCCAATTCGGTTTTGGTTCCGAGCTTTATGATTAGTGAACTGCGAAAAGCATTTTGGATCGGCTTCCTGATTTACATACCTTTTATCGTAGTGGATATGGTTGTGGCATCCACGCTGATGAGTATGGGTATGATGATGCTGCCGCCCACAACGATATCCATGCCCTTTAAGATATTGTTGTTTGTTATTGCCGATGGATGGAGCCTGATAATAGGGAGTCTTGTACAGACCTTTTACTGACGGCCGGGTAGGGAGGAAGGATTAAAATGACGATAGATGCGGTTGTAGATATTGCCAATAATGCATTATATTTAATTATTAAGGTGTCTCTGCCCATTCTTTTGGTTTCGTTGATTATTGGTTTGATTATCAGTATTTTTCAGACGGTTACTTCAATTCAGGAACAGACGCTGACCTTTGTTCCTAAAATTGTGGGAGTTTTTTTGGGATTGATGCTGTTAGGCGGCTGGATGCTGCAGAATATGGCAGAGTTTACCAATGAGCTTTGGTCCAGCTTTAGTTTGTATATAAACAGGTAACGGGAGCGGTCCGCATGATAAATTTTTCTTTTTCAATTTATGATTTAGAATATTTTTTGCTGATTTTAACCAGAGTTTCCTGTTTTGTATATATTGCGCCGTTTTTCGGTATGAGCAATACACCCGCAAGAATCAAGATAGGTATCAGTTTTTTTACATCAATGCTGTTATATCAGGTGTTGACTCCCGCCCCTGCTATCGTTTATGATACAGTTATGGAATATGCGCTGATTATACTGAGAGAGGCGATTACAGGGCTGTTGGTAGGATTTGGGGCGAATATTTGCTTGAGTATCGTGAATTTTGCCGGTTCCATAGCGGATATGGAGACAGGGTTGTCAATGGTGACGATATTTGATCCTGCCACTAAAGAGAGCACCAGTATTACAGGTGCCTTTTATCAGTACGTGATAATGCTTATGATGGTTGCCACAGGTATGTATCAGTATTTGTTGGGAGCGCTTGCCGATACTTTTACCCTGATTCCTGTAAACGGCGCGGTGTTTCATGGGGAATCCCTGCTTAATTCGCTGATGATCTTTTTAAGCGATTACATTATTATAGGTTTCCGTATTATACTGCCGATTTTCTGTGTAATGCTTCTCCTGAACGCTATACTGGGTGTGCTTGCCAAGGTGTCGCCGCAGATGAACATGTTTGCGGTGGGTATGCAGCTGAAAATTATAGTGGGCTTAACGGTGTTGTTTTTGGTAACGGGCATGCTGCCCGGCGCAGCTGATTTTGTATTTCAGGAAATGAAAAAGGTGATAGTTTCTTTTGTGGGAGGCATGATGTGATACTCGAGTATAATCTGCAGTTTTTTGCCAAGGAAGGACAAGGCGGAGAGAAAACAGAACCGGCAACCGAAAAGAAGCTGCAAGACGCAAGAAAAGAAGGGCAGGTGGCAAAAAGCCGTGAGATAGGCAACGGCTTAGGGCTATTGGCGCTGTTTTTGGTATTGAAGTTCTGGGTGGGAAATATGGGAGTGCAGCTTCTGTCCATGTTTAGCAATGTGTACAACAGGATACCCGAGACGGTCACCTTTTGGCATGGTTTTATGCCCACTAACGATATCAGAATTGTCTTTCAGGATATGATGCTCAATATCATCATTATAATATTACCGATTTTACTGGTAGGCTTTGTAATAGCGTTTGTAAGCGATGTGGCGCAGGTAGGGTGGAAGCCTACGGGCAAGCCCATGCAGCCTAAATTAAGCAAGATAAATCCCCTTTCGGGCTTTAAAAAGATATTTTCCGTGAATGCGTTGGTTGAGCTGGTTAAGTCTCTTGCCAAGATCGGATTGATCTTATATATTTGCTATGGATATTTAGAGGACAAATGGGAGCTTTTATATGTGCTTTATAATATGCCGCTGCTTCAGGCACTGCAGCTTGCGGCGGAGACGGTGACCGATTTAGGGATTAGGATAGCGGCTGTCTATATGATTATTGCCCTTGCTGATTATGTATATCAAAGGGTAAAGTTCAGTAACGATATGAAAATGACAAAGCAGGAAATAAAAGAAGAGTATAAACAGCAGGATGGAGACCCTCAGATAAAGGGCAAAATTCGTCAAAGGATGAGAGAGGTTTCGCAGCGCCGTATGATGCAGGAGCTGCCGAAGGCCGATGTGGTAATCACCAATCCTACCCATTATGCAGTTGCGATAAAATATGCTCCCGAGGAGGCGGACGCCCCTATCGTAGTAGCAAAGGGGGAGGAGTATCTTGCAGCTCGTATTAAAGAGGTTGCAAAGGAAAATAACATAGAGATAGTAGAAAATAAGCCGCTGGCGCGGATGCTTTATGCCAATGTGGACGTAGGGCAGGCAGTGCCGCCAGAGCTGTATCAGGCGGTAGCGGAGGTGTTGGCGTTTGTATATCATCTTCAGGGAAAGATTTAAGAAAGCAGTTAAAATCAAGAGAATGATTAGGAAAGGAGGTACGGAATATGAACAGTAGATTGGCAAAAACGGATACCATGGTGGCGATTTATATTCTTGTGGCTTTTCTCATGCTGATAGTGCCTCTTCCCGCGGGAGTCTTGGATGTATTTATGGCTTTTAACATCGCCGTTTCCTTTACCATTCTGTTTGTGTGTATGTTTTCCAAGGAAGTGCTGGATTTGTCTTATTTCCCCACAATCCTGCTGTTTACCACGATTTTCAGAATTGCAATGAACGTATCTTCTACCAGACTTATCCTGACTACCGGAACTTCCGGTAACGTGGTTCGTACCTTTGGACAGTTTGTCGGCGGCGGAAATATGATTGTCGGTGCAATTATTTTCATTATTCTTATATTGATACAGTTTCTGGTAATCAATAAGGGCTCCGAGCGTGTGGCTGAGGTAACGGCAAGATTCACATTGGACGCTATGCCCGGTAAACAGATGGCTATTGACGCCGACTTAAATACGGGCGCCATTGATGATAAGGAGGCAAAGGCGAGGAGAGACAAGATTCAGCTGGAGTCCAGCTTCTTCGGTTCCATGGACGGTGCCGTAAAGTATGTTAAGGGAGACGCCATTGCGGGTCTTTTGCTTACGGTTATCAATCTTGCCGGCGGTATTGCTTTAGGTACAATGGATGGCATGGAAATATCGGCAGCGCTTAATAATTACGGTCTGCTTACCATCGGTGACGGACTGGTGAGCCAGATTCCTTCTCTATTGATATCTCTTTCAACAGGTATTCTGGTCACCAAGGGGGGAAAGGAATCGGAGTTCGGACCGGCAATCATCAAGCAGCTGTTTGGGGTGCCGAAGGTAATGTACCTTGTTGGCGCGACTCTTGCCTTTTTGGGAGTGGTAACCGAGCTGAACACCATTTTATTTGTGGGAATGGGAATGGTCTTTGTTGTCGGGGGAAGGATGATAGCCGGCAATCTGGAGACTGCAAGTATAGAGCAGGAGGTTGACAGCGAGGAGGCTGCGGCGGAAGAGATACGCCAGCCCGAGAATGTCAATAGCCTTTTGCAAGTGGATCCGATAGAGATGGAATTCGGTTATGGTATTATTCCCCTTGCAGATGTGAATCAGGGAGGAGATTTGCTGGATCGTGTAGTTATGATACGAAGGCAGATTGCCTTGGAATTAGGTACGGTGGTTCCTATTATCCGACTGCGTGATAACATTCAGTTGAATCCCAATCAATATATTATTAAGATTAAGGGAATTCAGGTCAGTGAGGGCGAGATTCTTTTTGACCATTATATGGCGATGAACCCCGGTTATGTGGAGGAAGAGATATCCGGTATTCCCACCTTTGAGCCTTCCTTCCATTTGCCTGCCCTGTGGATTACGGAGGGGCAGAGGGAGCGTGCGGAGAGCTTGGGATATACGGTAGTAGACCCCCCTTCCATTATAGCAACTCATTTGACCGAGATTATCAGGCAGTATATAGCTGAGCTTTTGACCCGTCAGGATGTGCAAAATCTGGTAAATAACATGAAGGAGACAAATCCTTCCCTTGTGGAGGAACTTGTGCCCAAGCTGTTAGGGCTTGGTGAGATTCAAAAGGTATTGCAGAATCTGCTCAGTGAAGGTATATCCATAAGGGATTTACTGACAATTATGGAAACTCTGGCGGATTATGCCCCCACTACACGAGATACAGATATATTAACGGAATATGTGCGTCAGAGTCTAAAGCGCGCTATTTCCACCAAGTATTTTCCTTCCCATGAGACTACCAGTGTTGTGACTCTTGACCCTAAGGTGGAGCAGGAGATAATGGGGAGTGTAAAACAGACGGAGACAGGTGCATTTTTGAATCTTGATCCTTCCAGATCAAGGGCTATTATAGATTCCGTGGGCAGTGAGGTTAAAAAGCTGGAGAATCTGGGAAAGAACCCGATTATTATTACCTCGCCGATTGTGCGTGTGTATTTTAAGAGATTGACAGAGGATTATTATAAGGATTTGGTGGTAGTGTCCTACAATGAAGTGGAATCTAATGTAGAATTACAATCGGTAGGGATGGTGACAGCATAATGATTATTAAAAAATTTCTCGGTAAAACAGAAGAAGAAGCGGTCGAAGCCGCAAAAAAAGAGCTGGGTAACGGAATTGTGATTATGAATGTCAAGGTTACTAAGCCGAAAGGGTTGTTTGCGGCATTCCGTTCAAAGCTTACGGAAGTGACGGTAGCGTTAGAGGAAGAAAAAGAAATTACAAGTTCCGTGCGCAGGGAGGAGGCGCCCAAATCTCAACGGACCTCCGTGCAGGAAGGGGAGCAGAAATTTCATATCAACAATGCTGAGAATATAGAGAAGAAGCTGGATAGTCTCCAGACATTTTTGGAGAATCAGTTAAGAGCGACGGAACTCTATAAGCAGAGCAGTAAAGATAATGACGACAAGGCAGGAGCTGAAGCCGAGGAGGCCGCGGACAGCCAGACCGGACCAAAATCTGTGAAGGCGGAGGAGGGCTGTGAGAACAGTGAAGAGAATAAGGAGCAGGAAAAGTTTGTCAGGCTGCTTTATAATACCATGATAGATAACGAGGTGGATGAAAAATACGCAAATCAAATATTAGAGGATATAGAAAAGAGTAAAAAGCCCAATATGCCGTTCGATTATATTTTGGCGAATGTTTACCAGAAAATGATACTGAAATTCGGTAAATCACAGGGTATCGTGCCGGCGAAAAAAGGGCTTAAGGTAGTGGTGTTTATCGGACCTACCGGCGTGGGTAAGACAACGACCATTGCAAAACTGGCAAGCAGATATGCTGTGGATGAGAAAAAAAAGGTAGCGCTGCTCACGGCGGATACCTATCGTATAGCGGCGGCAGAACAGCTGAGGACTTACGCCAACATTCTGGAGGTACCCTTTAGAGTGATTTATACCAAAGAGGAATTACAGCTTGCACTTATAGGCTTTAAAGATTATGATTATATTTTTATTGACACGGCAGGGCATTCGCATCAGAACGAGAAGCAATTGGAAGAAATGAAAGACCTTTTATCCTCCCTGACGGAGGAGACAATGGAGGTGGAGCAGCAATGCTTTTTGGTGCTGAGCGCTGCCACCAAATACCGTGATTTATTGAAAATAGCAAGTAGCTACAGAAAAATAGCTGAATATCAACTTATTTTTACAAAGCTGGACGAGACGGTCACGCTCGGAAATTTGTTTAATCTGAGGCTGGCGACGGAAAGCTCCATAGCTTATGTGACCTGTGGGCAAAATGTGCCGGATGATATTGAGCAGTTCAATCCACAAAAGACAGTGAAGCAGCTATTAGGAGGAAAGCACTAGTTTTTTGTGAACGCAGGAGGAACGGATATGGATCAGGCAGAACAATTGCGGATTATTAAAGCCAACAAGCAGTCGAGACCTTTGGCGAGAGTAATCACGGTTACCAGCGGAAAGGGTGGAGTAGGTAAATCAAATACAACCATTAATCTGGCAATCCAGTTTCAGAAGATGGGCAAGAAGGTTATTATTCTGGACGCTGATTTTGGTTTGGCAAATATAGAGATTATGTTCGGCGCGGTGCCGAAGCATAATCTATGCGATTTAATTTATCAGGGAAAGAACATTAGGGAGATTATCACGTGGGGGCCCATGGATGTGGGATTTATTTCCGGCGGGTCAGGCATTGCGGGTATGTCCAACCTAAGCAAGGATTATTTGACTTATATTGTCCAGAATCTGGTGGAGCTGGACGCCATTGCGGATATCGTGATGGTGGACACGGGCGCGGGTATTTCCGATGCCGTGTTAGAGTTTCTGGTGGCAAGCGGGGAAATTTTATTGGTGACAACGCCGGAGCCCACCTCCATTACGGATTCTTATTCGCTGCTAAAGGCTTTGTACAGACATCCGAGATTTCGTGACGATATTACAAAGGTAAAGATGATATCCAACAGAGTGGAAAAGGAAGAGGAGGGGTTGGTACTGTTTGAAAAATTAAACACCGTAGTCTCCAAGTATTTGAAAATTCCTATGACCTATCTGGGGTGCGTGCCTCAGGACATGCAGCTTGTAAAGGCGGTAATGCAGCAAACTCCCATATCTATTCAAAATCCGGCTGCAAGGTCAAGTATGGCGTATGAAAGGATTGCATGCCGGCTGCTGGAAAAGGAAGAATCGCAGCGCCAGCCTAAGCGTGGGATGGCGGCATTTTTCTCTCATATTGTAACGGGAAAATAAATAAAATACATTGAAAGGGTGTTGAATATGCTTTCTAAATTTATTACCGCAGGAAATAAAATCGAATTACAGTCCGTAGACAAAATAAGAGGAGACGCAAACGACGATTCTCAGAAAATTTACGTTAGCAGCGTACATGATATTTTGTCGGAGGATTCCTTAGAAATAGTAATGCCTATGGAGCAGACAAAGTTGATATTGCTTCCCGTGGACAGCGAATACGATATGGTATTTTACGGTGAGAGCGGTTTATACCAGTGTTTTGCACGAATTGTTGACCGCTATAAAAGCAACAACGTATATATATTGGTGGTGGAGCTGACCAGTAATCTGCGAAAATACCAGAGAAGGGAATTTTACCGTTTTAGCTGTGCCTTGGAGATGTGCGCCAGAAATTTGGAGGAACAGGAAATACAGGCGGTTGAACAAAAGGTTCCTTATACGCTGCAGCCGGGACTTCCCTTAAAGCGCAGTGTAATTGTGGATATCAGCGGCGGAGGTCTGCGTTTCATGTCGTCTCAAAGGTATGAGCCCGAGAGCCTTATATATTGCAGCTATCATCTGATAGTGGGAGGAGAGCGCAAGGAATACGAGATTATCGGAAAGGTGCTTGCGGTAAAGAAATTAGAGAATAAGTCGGATGCATATGAGCATCGCGTACAGTATTATAATCTGGATGTGAATACCAGAGAGGAAATAATAAAATTTATCTTTGAAGAAGAGCGCAGAAGCCGTAAAAAAGACAGATTATCCTAAAAGCCCAAGCGGGAAAGGCATGGTTATAAATATGGAAGAAGTCGCAAAAAAAATATTAGTTGTAGATGACTCTGCACTTATGAGAAGGGTACTTTGTGATATAATTAATAGCGATAAGAGATTTCAGGTTGTTGCGAAAGCAACAAACGGTCTTGATGCGTTTGACCTGCTTAGCAGGAATACCTATGACGCCGTAGTTTTGGACGTAAATATGCCCAAGATGAATGGCTTGCAGCTGTTGGAAGAGCTCCGCAAATTTAAGATTCCGGCAAGGGTTATGATGGCTAGTACGGATACGAGGGAGGGGGCAAAGACAACGCTTGACGCGTTGGAGCTGGGAGCGCTGGATTTTATACATAAGCCGGATAACGCTATGGATTGCCGGGTAGAACAGTTTAAGGCGGATTTGTTACGCACTTTGGACGTGGTAGCAAACAGCAGACTTCCCAAATTTGAATCCCGGGAAAAGATTTTGAAGGACAGACATACCGCCGTTAAAGTGGTGGATATTGTGAAGAAGCATTCTGTCAGTCAGGCGGGGAAGAAGCTGGTTGCCATTGCCAGTTCTACAGGAGGTCCAAAAGCGCTGCAGGCAGTGATCCCTAAGCTTCCAAAGGAGCTGAACGCGCCTGTTTTAGTGGTTCAGCATATGCCAAAGGGATTTACGCAATCCCTTGCAGACAGATTGAACGATCTAAGCGACGTGACGGTCAAGGAAGCTGCGGAAGGAGACGAGCTGCAAAACGGCGTTGTGTATGTTGCCATGGGCGGTCTTCATATGCATGTAAGGACTTCTCCGGCAGGCGTATATACTATTCATTATACGGACGGACCTACCAGAGAGGGGGTCAGACCCTGTGCGAATTATATGTATGAATCTCTGCAGGACAGCCGTTTTGATCAGGTAGTTTGTGTGGTGATGACAGGTATGGGCGCAGACGGTACGGAGGGCATCAGGAATCTTAAGAACAAAAAGAGAGTGCATGTTATTGCACAGGATCAGGGCAGCAGTATCGTATTCGGTATGCCGAAGAGCGTTATAGGAGCGGAGCTGTCCGATCAGGTTGTTCCGTTGGAACAGATTGCGCAGGAAATTATATTACAGGTTGGAGTGAATCTCCAATGACAAGGAAGCCTATTTCGGCAGAATGGAGGATAAGATGGACGTAAGCCAATATCTTGAAATTTTCCTGGATGAAACAAAGGAGCATTTACAGAATCTGAACACTCAGATTTTGGAGCTGGAAGCCGATCCTGAGAATATGAATACAATAAACGAAATATTCCGAGCAGCTCATTCCCTTAAAGGAATGGCGGGAACAATGGGTTATAAGCGTATGCAGAATCTGACTCATGATATGGAAAATGTTTTCTCGGAGGTAAGAAACGGAAATATTAAGGTTCAGCCGGAAATGATCGACGTGTTGTTTCGCTGTCTGGATGCTCTGGATGAGTATACAAATAGTATTCAGGAGAGCGCCGACGAGGGAACAAATGACAATGAACCGTTGATTAAGCAACTGAATAATATATTAAAAAAGGTCTCCGGGGAGGAAGTACAGGAAGCAGCACAGCCTGCAGCCGTTTCCAATGAGCCTGAAGGCAGCAATGAGAAATGGCATGATATCGCCTTGGATGACAGTCAGATACGTGTTATTATGGAAGCGGAAAAACAGGGAAAAAATGTCTACGGCATTAATGTTGTGGTTCAGGAAACCTGTATTTTGAAGGCGGCAAGGGCATTTCTTGTGTTTAAGGCGGTAGAGGAGCTTGGCGAGATAATTATATCCAATCCCAGCGCGCAGGATGTTGAGGATGAGAAATTTGACAAAGACTTTACCTTAATTATTATTTCCGATTACTCGTTGGATGAGGTGATTAAGGCGGCGGGGAATGTTTCGGAGATTTCCAATGTTACGGGAGCTCCCTTAGAGCTTGAGAAGACGAAGAATTATCGGCCCATCGAGGTGAAGGAAGAAACTGCGAAGCCTGCGACAGAGGCAGCTAATACAGCCGCTCCCGCTAAGGAGGATAAGAGTGTCAAGGCAGCGCCGGCAAAGGCTGAGAAAAAACAGACGCCCGGTAAGCCTGTTGTCAACCGCACGGTTCGTGTGGATATCGAGAAGCTGGATGTGCTGATGAATCTGGTGAGCGAGCTTATTATCGCCAAGAATTCGCTTGTGTCCGCAACGGATCAGGAGCAGGCGGGAAACAGCGGAATCAACGAACATATTGAGTATTTGGAGAGTGTTACCACAAGCCTTCACGAATCCGTAATGAAGGTGAGAATGGTGCCTATAGAGAGTGTTGTAAATAAGTTCCCGCGTATGATCAGAGACTTGTCCAAGAAGCTGGATAAAAAGATGGAGCTGTATATGAGCGGTGAGGAGACCGAGCTTGACCGTACCGTGGTTGACGAGATCGGAGATCCGCTGATGCATCTGCTTCGTAATTCCGCGGATCATGGATTGGAATCTGCCGAGGTGCGTGCACAGAGGGGAAAGCCCGCTGTCGGTTCCATTTTTCTGGATGCATATCAGGATGGCAACAATGTTGTGATTGAGGTTAGGGACGATGGCAACGGTATTGATACCGAAGCGGTAAAAAATAAGGCTATTGAGCGCGGAGTGATTACACCGGAGCAGGCAGCGGGTATGGCGGATAAGGATATTATCAATCTGCTGTTCCTTCCCAGCTTTTCTACCGCGAAGCAGGTTACGGACGTATCAGGAAGAGGCGTGGGTCTTGATGTGGTTCGCTCTAAGATTGAATCCTTAAGCGGAGAGGTTGAGGTAAAATCAAAGCTGGGCGTGGGAAGTACGTGGACAATCCGTCTTCCGCTGACGCTTGCCATTATTCAAACTCTGATGGTAGTTGTCGGAGGCGAAAAATACGCCATTTCCCTTGGTTCTATTCAGACCATTGAGGATATTGCTCCAAATGAGATTAAGCTGGTGCAGAACAAAGAGGTAATTCACTTGCGTGGAACGGTTATCCCGTTGATTCGTCTGTCGGAGCTTTTGGATGTGGAAAGTGCCAGAACCGAAGAAGAAAACCTTATTGTCGTTATTGTCAAGAAGGGAGACAAACTGGCAGGCTTAGTAGTTGACGATATGATTGGTCAGCAGGAAATTGTTATAAAATCCCTGGGTAAGTATATTAAGCAGTGTAAATTTATCAGCGGCGCAACTATATTAGGCGATGGCGAAGTGGCATTGATTTTGGATGCAAACGCATTGCTGTAAGGAAGGGAGAGATAACAATATGGAACAGCTGAATACAATAAGTGATTTGAGTGCGTTAAGTAATGAGAAAAAAGAAACGGGCGAGACAGTTCAATATATAGTGGTTCGTTTGGGTGAAGAACAATATGGTATTGATATCCGTTATATTGATAATATTGTGAGAATGCAGCGTATGACAAGAATACCGAAGGTTCCCGCCTATTTAAAGGGCGTTATCAATCTTCGTGGCGAGGTGCTTCCGGTTATGAGTATCCGCCTGAAAATGGGGCTGGAGAACGACGAGTATCAAAGGGCTACCAGAATTATCATTTTGAAGCTGGAACAGGAAGGCAATGTGGGGATTATTGTCGATGAAGTAAAAGAAGTAGTGACATTGGGAGAAGATCAGATTGAAAAGATGACCTACGACAGCAAGGACGGAAAAGCTAATTTTATTAATGCCGTAGGCAAACACAATAATGAGCTTATATCCCTGCTTGATTTAAGTTCCATTACATTGGAAGAAAACGTATAGTAAAATCGTGGAGGAAGTGTTTCATGGGCGGTATTAGCTTGGAAAAGGTTTCGGAACATTATACAGACTTACTTAGAGAATTAGGAAATATCGGAGCGGGAAATGCCATGACGGCACTTTCCCAAATGCTCCAGTGTAAGGTGGATATGAAGGTGCCGCAGGTAAAGCTTTTGGAGTTTTCCGAGGTCGGAGAGCTTATGGGCGGCGAGGAACAGATTATGGTCGGCGTCTATCTCGGGGTAGAAGGCGATATTTCCGGAAGTATGATGTTTCTTGTGGAACAGGCAAGCGCTAAGCATTTGATTAATAAAATTATGATGGGTATGGCTCCCGAGGGAGAGGAATTCACGGAAATGGAGCTGTCCGCGATGAAGGAGATTGGAAATATTATCACGGGAGCATACTTAAATTCTTTGTCTACATTGACGAACCTTAAGATTTTTCCGACGCCGCCTGAGCTTACGGTAGATATGGCAGGCGCCATTTTAAGCGTGCCGGCTATTCAGTTTGGCATTATTGGTGACAATATTCTTTTGATTCAATCTCAGTTTTATGATGAGGTAAAAATTGACGGTTACTTTATTTTGATACCGGAATTGGAGTCCTACGCTAAGATATTGAGTTCGTTGGGTATGCCGGTAATGTAAATGAAAAGATTTGTAAATGCGAAGGAAGCACATGAATGAGCGAGATAATTAAAGTGGGAATGGCAGATTTAAAAACTTGTGTAAGCCCCAATGGTGTGACGACATTAGGGCTTGGTTCCTGTGTTGGGATAGCGCTCAGGGATCCTGTAACCAAAATTGGCGGAATGGCGCATATCATGCTGCCGGACAGTACAATGATACGAAACAGTCAGCAGAATATAGCGAAGTTTGCCGACACGGGAATTGAAGAGCTGGTTAATCAAATGGAAAGATTAGGAGCAAAGAGAAGCCGTCTGGAGGCTAAAATTGCCGGCGGGGCTACAATGTTCAAGTTCAGTTCGAGCTCGGATACGGTAATGGTGGGGGAGCGCAATGTGGAGGCGACTAAGAAGAAGCTGTCTCAGCTGAGAATCCCGATACTGGCAGAGGATACAGGAGCAAATTACGGTAGGACGGTTACTTACTTCCCGGAGACCGGTGAATTTTTCATCAGGGCAGTGGGAAGAGCCGAGAAGGTTATTTAAAAAGGAATATGGGTATGAATAGGAAAAATATGCCGTTGATATTGATGCTGGTGGCGGGAGCAGTCACCTGTATTATTACTTTTATACAGAATTATTCTATTGTGAGCAAGCTTATTTCCCTGCTTATTGTACTGTTGGTTTTTTACGTGCTGGGAAGCGGCTTAAAATGGACCTTGGATTATTTTGACGCTCAGAACGAGAAGAAAAATAAAGAAAAGGAGACGGAGCAGGAAGCCGAAAATACTGAGGGAGAGAAGGAAGAGCAAAAGGAAACGGAAGAATAAGACTGATGGAGGGTGTGACGAAGGTTTATGGATGACGCAGGTAAGAAAAAATTATTAGAAGAATACGCCATGACAAAATCACCGGAAGCCAGAGAAAAGATTATACTGGAATTTGCACCCTTGGTTAAGCTGGTGGCAGGACGGCTTAGTATGTATTTAGGATATAATGTGGAGTATGAAGATTTGGTGAGCTATGGTATATTCGGGCTGATTGATGCTATTGACAAATTTGACTGTATGAAGGAGGTAAAGTTTGAGACTTATGCAAGCTTGAGAATCCGCGGCGCAATTTTGGATCAAATCAGAAAAATGGATTGGATACCCAGAACCATAAGACAGAAACAGAAGAAAATAGAGGCCGTTATCAAAGAGATAGAACAGAGTACGGGGCGTAGTGCCAGTGATGATGAGATAGCCAAAGGGCTGGGTATTTCGGATGAGGAATATCTGGATTGGCAGTCGCAGATGAAAATCACGGGCGTTGTTTCCCTGAACGAATATATGGAGCAGGGAAGCGATGTGGCTCAGGATTATAGCCGTCATACGACCTCGCGTTTTGAAAATCCCGAGGAGCGCATTGAGAAAGAAGAGCTCAGCAGGGTTTTGGGAGAAGCATTAAAGCTTTTGACAGAGAAAGAGCAAAAGGTTATCACTCTTTACTACTATGAGGAACTTACTTTAAAGGAAATCAGTAATGTTTTAGAGGTTTCAGAGTCCAGAATTTCACAGCTTCATACCAGAGCGTTGCAAAAGATGAAGGCAAAGATGGGGAATTATATGGGTATTTTAACGGGTGATTAAATTTATTATATATTGTTTTGCGCGCAAAAGGACAGCATATCGGCATGTAAGGGAGATATTTTATGCAAAATGGTTATTTTCAGTTAGTTGAGGCAATAGGAGGATTCGGCGTTAAACTGTTTCCGCCCGTGGACGGGGGAGAAGCTGTAACAATTGCTGATGTTGTGCGGTATTTGGATGGCGTTAAGATTGAATATGACCTTGAATCCCTACATAGGGCGATTGCTGATGGGAAAGAAACGGTCTGTTTTCTTGGAAGCGGCGAATGTCCGGCAATTAAGGAGGATTATCAGCTTGAAGTCAGCGAAGACAAGATGACGGCCGTTGTAAAATTTTTTTCTCCGTCCCAGACGGGAAAAAGGATGACATTTGATGATTTCTTTAAGGATTTACGCGTTAAGAATATTACGTCGGGAATACAGATGAGTGTGCTGCAGGATCACTTTCAGTCTCCCGGTATTTATTGTACCGATTTGGTTGTGGCCAAAGGCAGGGAGCCTAGAAACGGTACGGATGCCCGTATAGAATATTATTTCAATACGGATGTGCATGCCCAGCCTACAATGCGGGAAGACGGAAGCGTGGATTATTTTCATCTAAATGTAATCAACCATTGCAAAAAGGGAGATATGCTGGCAAGAATTATTCCTGCCGACGAGGGCGACGACGGAATCAATATTTTCGGGAATCGCATTAAGCCCAGAAATGTTCATAGAGTAAATTTGAAATTTGGTAATAATATTGAATTGTCCGAAGATAAATTGACCATAAGCTCTAAGGTAGACGGCCATGTAATGCTTGTGGAGGATAAGGTATTTGTATCGGACGTCTATGAAGTGGAGAATGTGGATATTTCCACCGGCAACGTTGAATTTTCAGGAAGCGTTCAGGTCAATGGTAACGTAGCTTCCAATTATGAGGTCAGGGCAAACGGCAATGTGGTTATCAACGGTATTGTGGAGGGAGCGCATATATATGCGGGAGGTAATATTATCATTGCCAGAGGAATGAACGGTATGTCCAAGGGAACACTAAAGGCAGGCGGTAATATTGTGGCGAAATTTTTGGAGAATACCAAGGCGGAAGCGGCAGGTTATGTCAATGCGGAGTCCATTCTTCACACTAAGGTTTCGGCGGGAACGGATATTACCGTGACCGGTAAGAGGGGGTTTGTTGCCGGCGGTCATGTACAGGCAGGAAATAAAATTTCGGTTAAGACTCTGGGAGCTACCATGGGTACGCCTACGATAGTCGAAGTGGGGGTTAGTCCGCAGGTAAAGCAGCAATATATGCAAACCCAAAAAGAAATTTCGGATATTATTAAGGCTATAAAAAATGCGCAGCCTGTTATTGTTAACTTTACCGAGAAAAAGGCAAAAGGATTTGTATTTTCCACGGAGCAGTTAAATTATGTAAGAAGCGTTGCCAATATACTGAAAGAAAAGAATGCGGAGTTGAAGAAAAAAAACGAGTTGATGAGAGGCTTTCAGCAGGCGTTCGACCCCGGGAAAAAGTCTCAGGTGGAGGTGTCGGGCGTTGTTTACCCGGGAACTACCATTATCATCGGGGATGCGTCTATGATGGTGCAGAGCAGTTACGAATACTGCAGGTTTGTGAGAAAAGACGGCGAGGTAAAGATGCAGGCTTTATAATGAAGGAGAAATAATATGGCGTTCGGTTCAATAGAGCTTACAACCATTTCAAGGGCACAAGATTATACGCCTATAAAGCATAATGAGGATAATAAAGGCTTTGTAGACCAGACGAATATTGGTCAGCAAATTCAAAAAAATACGGAGCAGCAAATCAAAGAGGTGCACAGCAGCGATAATTCCGATTGGCATAACAAAAAGTTTGACGCCAAAGAAAAGGGCGGCAACGAGTATCAGGGTAACGGCGGCAGTAAGCGCCAAAAGCAGGAAAAGAACGATAAGGTTATTGCAAAAGGGCGTCAAGGCTTTGACATGAAAATATAAAGCACGAATTTTTTGTTTCGCGCGAGACGCTTACACAAATACAGTTTATTGCTCCGATTAGGAAGTTTTAGCGTAACAAAATAGAAGGATTGGATGAAATTTATGAGTATTACGGAGATAATTTTGCTGATTTCGGGAGCGGTTGTTTTTGTTTTGAGTTTTCTGCTTCCGTCAAAAAAAGGAGAGACCTCACAGGAGACAAAAGCGCTTGCCAGAGAAGAAATTCAGGCGATGGTGTCCAAGGAAATAGAAAATGTCAAGGGGCATGTGGATGATGTTGTTGAAGAGGCCGTAGGAAATGCCATGGAAAAGACGGAGCGTTCTTTGGAGCGGCTTTCCAACGAGAAGATTATGGCGGTCAACGAATACTCAGATACTGTGTTGGGAGAAATACATAGGAACCATGAGGAGGTTGTGTTTCTCTATGATATGTTGAACGATAAGCATGCTAACCTGAAAAATATTGTTACGGAGGTAAATAGGGCAGTTAAGGAAGTAGAGGCGTCTACAAAGGAGGCTGAAGCGGTAGTAAGTACATTCCAAAGGCTTACACCGGAGCCTGCGGTTTTTTCGGATGGGGCGGCGCCCGGTGGCGATGTGACGGAAAACGTTTCGGATCCTGACAGAGAAATCAAGGAATTATTATATGTCTCCGAGACTGAAAATAAACAAAAGGGCGGTGCGGACGTTAATTCCCTATCGCAAGATGAAGAGGAGTGCAGAAACAGTAATGAAGAGATATTAAAGATGCATCGGCAGGGCAAATCCAAGGTGGAAATAGCAAAGGAACTGGGTCTTGGAGTAGGCGAGGTTAAGCTGGTAATTGACTTGTATAAGAATTCGTAATACAGGGTGTGTGAGAATATGAAATTAAAATATTATCTGCGGGGGCTTGGCATTGGCATGCTGGTGTCTGCATTTATTATGGGAGTGGTTGTAAATGGAGAAACCATGACTGACAAAGAAATAAAGGCAAGGGCGGCTGAGCTTGGAATGGTGGAGCAGAAGGCGGTAACGCTGTCCGACCTGATAGACGGGGAAGATGAAGGTAAATCTGAAAGCCCCATAGAGGATAATAAGGAACGGGAAGGTGCATCGCAGGAGCCGACAGGAGAGCTCGACGGTAGCCTGGAAGACTCTGAAGGAGGAACGCAGGAAATCATAGATGAGTCTGTCGGCGGTCAGGAATCGGCTTCGGAGGCTATTTCTACAGACGAGCCTGAAGAAACGGCGGAAGCGTCAACGGAGGCTTCGGAGGATTCCGGGCAAAACGACGACGGGCTCATAACGGTGGTGATAGAGTGGGGAGAGGGCTCGCTAAGTGTAAGTAGGAGCTTGGAAGCCGCAGGATTGGTCGAGGACGCCTCGGAATATGACAGATATCTGTGCGACAATGGTTATAGCAAGACGCTCAGGGCAGGAACCTATAAGATTGCCAAGGGAAGCAGTGAAGAAGAAATTGCACGGATAATTATAGGCAGATAGGCGTAATGCTTTGTTGGGCAACCAAGCGGCGCATATATTTTTGTATGCTTTAGAATATTACCGATTATATGTTCAAAATGTGTAAAACCCCTTGCAACAGGGGTTTTCTTATGTTATAATCAACAATGTTGTGATAAAAAAGCACGTATCCTGATTTGGCGGTGGTGTTTCGCATATTGCGGAATCGTCGTCGGAGCTAACCGGATTTAAGCGCATATCCGGCAGAAAAAGGACGCGGAAGCATTAACCAAACGGAGGTAAGAAAATGAGCGTAATTTCTATGAAGCAGTTACTTGAAGCAGGTGTTCATTTTGGACATCAGACAAGAAGATGGAACCCTAAGATGGCTCCGTATATCTTCACCGAGAGAAACGGTATCCACATTATTGACTTGCAGAAGTCTGTAGGCAAGGTTGATGAGGCATACAAGGCTATCTCTGAGATTGCTGCGCAGGGCGGCACGATTCTTTTTGTAGGTACCAAGAAGCAGGCACAGGATGCAGTGAAGTCAGAGGCTGAGCGTTGCGGTATGTATTATGTAAACGAGAGATGGCTGGGAGGTATGCTTACCAATTTTAAGACTATTCAGTCACGTATTGACAGATTGCATGCTATCGAGGCTATGTCCGAGGACGGAACCTTTGACGTATTGCCTAAGAAGGAAGTTATCGAGTTAAAGAAAGAATGGGAGAAGCTGGAGAAGAACCTTGGCGGTATCAAGAATATGACAAGAGTTCCCGATGCAATTTTTGTAGTAGATCCTAAGAAGGAAAGAATTTGTGTACAGGAAGCACATTCGCTTGGAATTACCCTGATTGGCATTGGTGATACCAACTGTGATCCTGAAGAATTAGATTATATTATTCCCGGTAATGATGATGCCATCAGAGCCGTTAAGCTGATTGTTGCGAAGATGGCTGACGCTGTTATTGAGGCTAATCAGGGAGAGGCGGTTTACACTGAGGAGGATGTTGCCGTTGACGCTGAGGCTGCAGAGGATATTGAGGAAGTGGCAGAGGCTGAATAAGCGTTCGGTAGACTGGGTAAGCAGTGAGCTTCACTGTGCTCACGAGGCGTATGGAGCTTTATCAAGCTTAACGATTAAGGAAAGGAAAGATTAAAATGGCAGAAATTACAGCAGCAATGGTAAAAGAGCTGCGCGAGCAGACCGGCGCAGGTATGATGGATTGTAAGAAGGCTCTTAATGAGACTAATGGAAATATGGACGAAGCCGTTGAGTTCCTTAGGAAGAACGGACAGGCAAAGGCGGAGAAGAAGGCAAGCAGAATTGCAGCGGAAGGTATTTGCCGTATTGCAGCCAAGGGCGACAAGGCTGCGGCAGTGGTAGAGGTAAACTCCGAGACGGACTTTGTTGCAAAGAACGAGCAGTTCCAGCAGTTTGTTGAGGCTGTTGCAGAACAAGCGGTGAATTCCGACGCAACAGATATGGACGCTTTTCTTGCCGAGGCATGGAATGCAGATAGCAGTAAGACCGTTAAGGAAGCTTTGGTTGAGAAAGTTGCAGTTATCGGTGAAAACTTAAATATCAGAAGATTTGAGAAGGTGGAAGCGGCAAACGGGTGCGTGGTATCTTACGTACACGGCGGCGGCAGAATCGGTGTTATTGTAGAGGCTGATACTGCTGTTGTGAACGACGCTGTAAAGGAAGCATTGAGCAATATTGCAATGCAGGTAGCAGCACTGAATCCTAAGTATGTTGCAACGGAAGATGTATCCGAGGAATACAAGGAGCATGAGAAGGAAATTCTAAAGGCTCAGATTGAACAGGATCCTAAGATGGCAGGCAAGCCTGAGAAGGTAATTGAAGGCGCTATTGTGGGACGTCTCAACAAGGAGCTTAAGGAGGTTTGTCTCTTAGAGCAGATATACGTCAAAGCGGAGGACGGTAAGCAGACAGTTGCACAGTATCTTGCACAGGTAGGCAAAGAGAACGGCACAGAGCTCAGCATCAAGAGATTTGTTCGTTTTGAGACAGGCGAAGGTCTTGAGAAGAAGAATGAAGATTTTGCAGCTGAGGTTGCGGCTCAGATGGGCAAATAAGCGAAGTTTGTCTGGTTATTTTGAATGAAGAAACCCCTGTGAATGGCGTGAGAATGCTGTTTACAGGGGTTTTGGTATTTATATAAGCTTACTTAGCACAAAAAATGCTGATTGGGATCTGCCTTATAGTTTTTGAATATTAGTTTGAATTAAGTAATATAATTGTATTAATTTATGAAATGTATAATTCAAGAAATGGAAAGGGATGGTTGTTTAATGGGTCCAACAATTGATCAGTATTTAGTAGCTAATTGCTTATATATGATTGATGAATTCAATATGTTGTATAAAGGATGGGATAAGCCGAAATTAAAAATTGAGGCAGATGAGAAGTTCAATGAAATGGATATAACAGTAAGATTAGGATACCCATTCAAACAGAATGCTCATTATACAGCGGGAGAAAGTGGTAGAATAAAGAAAGCGCAGAAAATAAATCATGATTTATATATAGGACAGAGGGATTTTAAAATCGAAGTGAAATATTTAAAAAATTGGATTAGTTCAGCTAATACAAGAGTGGCAAGTAAAAACTGGTCGGTGTTTCAGCAAGATTTTGATTGGTTGATGGATCAAATAGATAATGGAAAAGCTGGAAAGGTTGCGTTTGTAATTGGATGGTTTAATTGTGTAGAATCATTTTCGCAATTAATTCAGTTGGGTACAGGCAATGGCGCTTACCCTTTGGCAGATGAAAGAAAACTGTCTTATTTTCCTTTTTTAATAAAAAAGGATAAAAATGCTCCCAAGCAAACAAAAAATTTAACCTATGATTATGTAAATGCATATACAGAAAGTCCAGTAAGAATTTCGTCTGAACGAAAAGGAAAATATAGATGTATGTTTATTGGAGAGAAAGATGATAAATTTCATTTTGCCTTATATTATGGAGAATAGAGAATGTAAAATAATTACAAATTGATGTCCGATATGCACTTCCAAGATACCTTGTCATAGATTTTAGCAAAGCAGAACATGATGCTGTTGCGTCAAATGAAGATGTGTTGAGTATATCGAAACGATTCATTGAGAAGAATAAGGAATCTTATGAGGTGCTTACAAAATGATAAAGCTGACAAACTATTACTTCACACTCAGCTAATAGAGACTAACTGAAATCATTTTCAGGAAACTATGATTTGATGAGGAACTTTAGATGAAAATCGCTACATATAACGTGTGGAATTCGGAAAGCGGAATGCCAATCAGATTAAATTATATAATCGATGAAATATTCAATTCAGATGCGGACATAATGTGCCTGCAAGAGGTACAAAACAGGAACATGGCCGGGAATATTGCCGAAGGAGCCGGATACAAATATTGGTTTTTTGACAGTTACAGGAATAATGACGAGGGGCTGTGTATATTAAGCAGATGCCCTTTTGAAGAGTGCGCTTCATGGTTGGATAAGGCAAATGCCATTTATTGTTCCTTCCTATGGAACAACAAAAGGATTGCCATTGTTAATCTGCATCTTCCTTGGGATAGTACGGCGGCACGGGAAAAGCAAATAGTAGATATAGTTACTTCCGTTGAAGATAAATGTAAGGGAGATAAATATGATTATACCTTGCTGGCAGGAGATTTTAATTGTTCCGACACATCTGACGTACACCGTTTTCTGACAGGGGAATGCTTGATAGATAAAAGTGAAGCAGTGCCGTGCTGGTTTGATTTAGCGTTATCCCATGCTGAATTATCAAATACTGCGGCGGCATATACTTTGAATTTTCGTAAAAATCCAAGATTTAAAAATAACACCATAGAACGGAATTCCCGATTTGACAGAATTCTTTTAAAAAATACGTATCCGGCTGAATTTCCGACTTTGAAAAATTGTATAACGTTTGGTCAAACAATCTATAAGGATATAGCTTTGTCGGCAAGCGATCATTATGGTGTTATAGCGGATGTGGATTTTTATTAGCCCGCCGTCAGCACCCACCCGTTAAACCATCTCAGCCATTTGTCCACGAATGCAGCCTCTACGGGCTGACCGGACAGTACGGGATAGAATAATACGAACAGCGCAAGGACGGCAAGTCCGTAAAGGCTCATAAGGATTACAAGCCTGCGGGGAGAGAGCCGTTTCCCACATTGCATAAGGCTGTAGACAATCATCATCACTACGAAGAAAACACTGGGGAAATAGTGATAGATAAAGGTGATTCGAGTAACGAAAAACCAAGGCAGATATTGTGCCAGATAACCAACGGTTAAGAAGGCTGCGTATCTGTCTTTTTTTATTGTTGTAAGATAAAGTATATAAAGAAAGGCAGGAATGCCGCTCCACCAGACAAGAGGGTTTCCAAAGGCGCTTATGCCCTCTCTGACCGTGTCGCTCACTATTCCGGAGAAATACCAGATAGGACGGACCATGACCGGCCACTCGTAAAATGCGGAGGAATAGGCATGGGTTGCGTCCAGACTGCTGTGGTAGCCAAACATCAGCTTTTGATTTTCCACGGCGCGGGCCAAAAGCCCATTGTTCGTTCCGTCTTTAAAGGGCAGATAGGACAGGAGATAAATAAGCGCAGGTATGCAGCCGAAAAAGACAACACAGAAAAGAACGGTCTTTTTCACATTGGGAATGAAGGTTTTTAGAATGCGGGCGTGAGAAATGCCTAAGGTAGAGCCGTCCGGGTCGGATTGGGCATAACGGTATTCCCTCGTGCGTCTGTAGAGGGTTGCGAAGAAAATGACTGCAAGACCTGCGCCGGCATATATTCCCGTCCATTTACAGGCGATGCCAAGCCCCATGCAGACGCCGCTTGCACCCAGAGGCACAAGGGTTTTGCGGAGAGGAGTGTCATAAAAGCTTAAGCAGACGTATTTATACATGAAAACATACATGAGGATTACAAAAAACGTTACATACACGTCAATGGTAGCAATTCTTGTCTGTGTAAAGTGCATAAAATCAAAGGCAAAGAGGGTACATACAAGCGCTGCGGCGGGGGTGCTTTTGGTAAAGCGTTTGCCAAACAGATATACGATAGGAACCATGGCAATTCCAAAAAGAGTGCCAATAATGCGCCAGCCGAAGGGGGTCATTCCAAAGAGACGAATACCTACGGATATCAGAATTTTGCCAAGGGGGGGATGAGTATTTTCGTAACTGTATAGTCCGTGCAGATATTCATAGGCAGTGCGCGCGTGGTATATCTCGTCAAAATACATACCGTTTCTGAAGGTACTACGCTTGGGGTGAAGCCAGACTTCATCAAAGAGCGCCGGATAATCGTCGGAATTTAACGGTATAAGGATATTTCCCTGTGCGTCAGAGAAGGTAAGCTCCAACAGGAAGGCATTATTATTAAGCAGAGTAAGCCTAAGATACCGGGAGGTATTTTCCAGAGGGATGTTTTCCCATGTAAACACATCATCCAGTATGATGTCATTCAAATAGTGCCATGTCTCTTTCTTCCCTATGCTGTATTCCACTGAAAAACGGCGCTTTTGTGAAGGCGCAATATAATAAGAAAGACGTGCGGGCGCCGTATTTTCTCCAAAATCAAGAACTATGCTTTCGCCCTGACGCATGTGATAGGCAGTCTGGGGAGCCGAGGTATCACCCAGATCATACAGAGCGAAGCAGCCGTATAGTATGGTAATTGCCAAAAGCAAAAAAAGGTCAAGCCTGCTGAAAGAAATTTTTTCGCCTGAGCGCCGGATAGGAGGCAGGTCTTGGTTCGTCGCAGGTCCGGAGATTTGTAAATCGTTTTCTAATCCGTAAGAAACAGCTGAAACGGAAAGCTTTTCCGTTATGCTCTTATTTTGGTAACAGCGGGCGATGACGGAATGGAAATATATAATACAGAGAACCATCCCGGCTGATACAAGCAGGATGACAGGCGCTTTTCTATGGTAATTTTGCGGGTCATAAAAGAACATTACATGCGCCGTGTTATAAAAATGCAGCACTGAAAATACGGTATAGCACACAAACGTTGATTTGACAGGCTTGTAAAGAAAGGCAAAAAGCAAGAGGATTAGGCCCGGATACATGTACCGCTCATGCATTCGTACGGAAAATACAAACATTGTTAAAATAATAAAGGCGCCTAAAAGAAGATATTTTGTGCTGTCTCCTTTAAGGATGAAACTGATAAGAAAGGTGAACAGCACAATAAGAAAAATAGCAATCGCACCCCATGTCCTGTAGCTGAAAAAGAGGAGGATGCCATCCTGACCGGTCCAGTTCAAGCCAAGCAAGCCCCAGAAATTATATGCGTTCACCGCCGTGTAGGGATATGCTCCCAGCGTTTGGATATATTGGGCAAAAACCCTGTCAAGGCCGAAGGGCAGACAGAGCAAGAGCAGAGCCAAAAGCGCATATACGCCATACATAAGATTTAACATCAGCTTCCGCAGCGAAAATTGTTTAATAAACACATGGTCGAATACGCCGATAAGCAAAACAGGAGTAAAAACCAGCATCTGCGGCTTTAAAAGAACACCCAGTGCATAGGCCAGATAGGCCTGCGGCATACGGCAATTTACAAGTCCGAGACACATTAGGACAACAGCTAGAGTAAAAACGGAATCTATTTGGCCCCAGACGGCAGAATTCAAAATAACGGCAGGATTAAAAAGGTAAATAGAGGTAAGAAGGAGCGCTGTGGTATCGGATGTCTTTTTGCAGGCAGTCCTGTAAAGAAGACAGCCGCAGACAATGTCACAGAGGATGGCGGGCAGCTTTAACAGGAGAATATGAAGCTCTGACATATAGGGAATCCGAAGCAGGGAGCGCACGGCTTCGACGCCATATAATATATACATATATCCGGGGGGATAATCGGTAAAGACATCCGGACTGTAAAACTGCGACGGACCTAATCGGAAAATTCTGTCCGCCCATGCGGCAAAGCAGGAAATATCCGTGTCAAAGCCGTGATAAAAGTAAGAAAGAAGCAAGCGCAGGGCAAGGGCAGAGCCCAGTAAAACAGCCGGCAGGCAATAAAGGTTTCCGGCCCCTTTAGTGAAGGCGGCGGGAGTAGCTTTAAAATTGAAATGTCGATAGCATATTATGAATAGCAATATTGTAAAAATGGCAATTATATGGATTGACAGCACGATGTAGCCTCCTAAAAATATACTAAATAAATTATAGCAAAATCGAGCCGTTTGGGGAAGTGCTGTTTGCTTCGTCTTATTTTTGTGATATACTGAAATCAGATGTGGAAAAATCTGGGTTGGGATAGAGATGACATAATAAAAGGTTTTCGGCAATGCGGTGATTTTGTATAAGAAAAGAGGAAAAAACAATGAGCGCTTTTGTTGCTTTTGAGGACGTTAATAAAATATATAAGACCGGCGAGGTTGAAATTCCGGCTCTGCATGATGTGAATTTTGAGATTGATCAGGGGGAATTTTGTGTGATTGTGGGAGCCTCCGGCGCAGGAAAGACCACCATATTGAATATTTTGGGAGGAATGGACTCGCTTACGCAGGGACATGTTTATCTGGACGGACAGGAAATTTCAAGCTTTAACAAAAAACAGCTTACAGCCTATCGCCGTTTTGATGTAGGCTTTGTCTTTCAGTTTTACAATCTCGTGCAGAACCTGACGGCGTTGGAAAACGTGGAGCTTGCGGCGCAGATATGCAGGGAGCCGCTGGATGCTATGGAGGTTTTGGAGGAGGTAGGTCTTTCGGAGCGGAAGAATAATTTCCCGGCGCAGCTTTCCGGCGGAGAACAGCAGCGTGTTGCCATTGCGAGAGCTTTGGCTAAGAACCCAAAGCTTTTACTCTGCGACGAGCCTACGGGGGCGCTGGATTACAATACGGGCAAGGCGGTGCTAAAGCTGTTGCAGGAAACCTGCAGGAAGAAGGGTAAAACGGTGGTGGTGATTACGCACAATCAGGCTCTGACGGCAATGGCTGACAGGGTGATAACGGTAAAAAGCGGAACGGTGGTCAGCATTGTCAAAAACCAAAAAATTATGGATGTCGCGGATATCGAGTGGTAGCCGTTTATTATGACTTTTGGCATGCGGTTTAAAATAGGAAAGGATTTATCGGGATTATGAAACTGTCTTCCATAAGAAAATCTACATTTCGGGAAATTGCGGGAAGCTTTGGACGTTTTGCAGCGATACTTGCGATTGTGGCGCTGGGCGTTGGACTTTTCGCGGGGCTTAAGGTGTCGAAAACCGCAATGATACGGACCACTGAACAATATTTTATAGAAAACAGCTTCTACGATTACAGACTTTTATCCACCATGGGCTTTGAACGGCAGGATGTGGATTTCCTGAAGAACAATGAGGATGTGCAGTCTGTGGAGGGTGCGCTTTCCTTCGATATCCTTTATCAAGACGAGGAGGGGAACGAAGGCGCCGTAAAGGCGCACAGCCTTACGAAAACCGTAAACAATGTAGTGCTGGTTAAAGGACGTATGCCCGAAAACTCTGCGGAATGTGTGATAGACGCCAATATGTTTACGAATCCGCCCATAGGAGGAACAATAAAGCTATCGGAAAATAATGAGCCGGAGGATTTAGAGCATTTTGCTTTTGAGGAATATACTGTGGTGGGAGTGGTACAATCACCTCTCTATATCCAGTTTGAACGGGGCAATACTTCACTGGGAACAGGGAAGATAGACGGTTTTGTATATCTTTTGCCAGAGGGGTTTGCGGAGGAATATTATACTGAGATTTATGTTAAATTTACCGAAAATTTCCCTTTGTACAGCGATGCCTATGACGATTTTGTAAAGCGGAAGGACGAGGAGTGGAAGACGCTTGCACAGAAGGCGGCGGACGGAAGGTATGAGAGGCTTCTGACTCAGGCTAAAGAGGAACTTGCCGACGCAGAGCAGGAGCTTGAGAATAAGAGGCAGGAAGGAGTGGAAGAGCTTGCCGACGCAAGGTCTAAGCTTACGGAAGCGAAGGAAAAGCTGGACGAGGGGGGCCGTGAGCTTGCCGACGCAAAAGACGAGCTTAAGGACGCTGAAGCCGTGATAAGCGAAAATGAGGCGGAGCTGGTTAAGGCAAGGCAGACGATTGCAGATAAGGAGACGGAGCTTGCCGACGCCGAGAAAAGAACGGCGGACGGCTGGGCAGAGTGGAACAAGAGTAAAGAAGAGATAGATGACGCAAAAAGTGTTTTGGAGAGCGCAGAGGCGGAGCTAAATGCAAAAAAGGAAGAGCTGGCCAGACAGGAGGAGGCCTTTTGGGCAGGAGCGGCGGCGCTGCCGGAGCAGGAGGCTGCTATGATATTGGCGGCTATTGAGCAAGGAAAGCTCACTATTGCCGCTCACCAGCAGGAGCTTGCCGACGCAAGGGGACAGCTTACACAGGGGGAGACCGGGCTTAATTCGGCATACATGGAGCTTGCAGATGCAGATAATAGGATTCAGGAAGGAAGGGCGGCCTTGGAACAGGCAAGGAATGAGCTTTCCGGAGGAGAAGACAGGCTTTCAGAGGCTAAGCGGAAGCTTGAGGAGGGAAGAAGGACCCTTGAAGAAAAGGATGCGGAGTATCAGGACGGTTTAAAGGAATATGAGGAAGGGCTTCTGGATTATAGGGAGGGAGAAGAGGAATTTGACAGTAAGATTGCCGAAGCCGAGGAGGAGATTGCAGATGCAAAAAGGGAGCTTGAGGATTTGGAAAGCCCCGATGCTTATGTGCTTGGCAGAAATACGAATGTAGGCTATGTGTGTTTTGAAAATGATTCGGCAATCGTGGAGGGAATTGCCAATGTGTTTCCCATGTTTTTCTTTTTGGTAGCGGCTTTGGTGTGCATTACTACCATGAACCGTATGGTGGAGGAGCAGAGAACGCAGATTGGTGTTCTGAAAGCGCTTGGCTACGGTGAGGCGCTTATTATGTCAAAATATCTGTTTTATTCGGGCTTAGCCGCGTTTACAGGCTCTCTCATAGGCTTTTTGGGAGGAACCAGACTTTTTCCATGGGTGATATGGACGGTGTACGGCATGATGTACAGGGTGGCCGATATTGTTTATGTATTTGATTGGAGGCTGGCTCTGATTTCGTTGACGGTGGCTTTGTTTTGCTCTATGGGCACTACATGGCTTTCCTGCCGTGTGGAGCTTATGCAGGTGGCGGCGCAGCTGATGCGCCCAAAGGCGCCAAGGGCAGGAAAAAGAGTGTTTTTAGAGTATATTCCGTTTATTTGGAAACGGCTGGGATTTTTAAGAAAGGTTTCCGTGCGCAATATTGTGCGCTACAAAAAGCGTTTAGTCATGATGGTGATGGGAATCAGCGGATGTACGGCGCTGTTGGTAACCGGCTTTGGCATCAAGGATTCGATTGCCAACGTGGCGACACAGCAGTTTGAGGAAATTCAGGTTTACGATATTGCGGCAGTCTTTTCTGAGCCTGTGGACGAGGCGGCAAAGGCAGAGCTTGAAGCGGCCGCAGGAGGCGATATGGATGGATATCTGCTGGCTTTGGAGGCCGCATGGGATATTGTGGTGAAGGAAGGGCAGAAGAGCGTGAATCTGATAGTTCTGGAAAACGAACGGGATATAGCTTCCTTCCTAAACCTGCATACCGCCAAAGGAGAAAACATTCCATATCCCATGGCGGGAGAAGCGGTAGTCTCCGATAAGATTGCGGCGCGGCTCGGGATTTCAGTGGGCGACAGGATTACTCTCCGGGATGAAAACATGCGGACCATTGAGGTGAAGGTGGTGGGTATCAACCAGAATTTTATTTATAATTATGTATATATAAGCAGTGAATCGTTTGAGCAGCAGACAGGACGGACGCCGGAGTACACCACTGCGTATATTAACGTGGTGCCAAAGGCGGATGCGCATGTACTGTCCACATCGTTTATGAAGCTTCAGGGAGTGGCAAGCGTAAGCGTCAATCAGGATACTATGGAGAGGATGTCCAGTATGATGGACAGCTTGAACCTGATTGTGGTAGTGGTTATCATATGCGCTGCAGGTCTTGCGTTTATTGTGTTATACAATTTGACAAATATCAATATAACCGAGCGAATCCGAGAGATTGCCACAATAAAGGTGTTAGGCTTTTATAAAAGGGAAACGTCGGTCTATGTATTCAGGGAGAATCTGGTTCTGACCTTTATGGGAGCGGTAGTGGGAATGCCCCTTGGAAAGTGGCTTCATTTCTTTGTGATGAATCAGATTAATATGGATATGATTGCCTTTGACATTCATATTTTGGCGCTTAGCTATATCTACAGTGCAATACTGACTTTTGTGTTCGCGGCGCTGATTAACCTTGTTATGGGAAGGAAGCTTGACAGAATCAGCATGACGGAATCCTTAAAAAGCGTGGATTAAAGCGCCTGCGCACAAAATGCTTTGGCACGGAGCTTATGTCGTAAATTGTTTTTTAACGGTGCATTTTGGAGGGAAAATACCTAATTTGTGATAAAGCTAAATTATATTTCATAAAATCTTAAGGTGTTTTTTTCTATATGTTGTGCTATAATGACCATGTGATACACAAAAGAGAAGTTCCCTCCAAGGCTTAACAGGGTTTGGAGAAGGTTTGAATGTTAGGAGAGGAAACGAAAAGAGGTTGATTATGAATTGTAAAAGTTTTAAACAGTTGTGGAGGAGGGCGCTTTCATTTTCGCTTGTTACGGTCATGACGCTTTCACTTGCCGCATGTAATAAAGGAGAGGAAAAAAGCAGAGAGAAGCTGCCTGAATATACTTATATTCCCGAGTACATAGAGCTCAAGGAGGACGAGGGCTATTGGCAGGCAGTGTTAGAGGGAGATTTTTTGTATAATCTGGTTACCGAATGGGATCAGGAGACCGGCACTCCCAGTTCAAGGTTACTGAAATATCCCATTGAGGGCAATAAGCTGGGAGAGGGTATTGAGGTAATCGGGAACGCCGGCTCAGACAATTTGCAGAACTTTCTCATAGATAAAGACGAAAATGTCTATCTGTTGATGACCAGATACCCCGTGCTGGAGGAGGGTGAGGAGCCGAATGAGGATTACTGGGAAAAACGCCGTACATTCCTAAAAAAATTCGATGCACAAGGGCAGCAGGTTTTTGAGCAGGATATTACGGAGCAGCTCAATGAGGATGAAGAGCATGAATACATGGAAGCAATGTGCATAGATAACGAGGGCAGGATTTATACGCTTTCCAATGATTGGATCAGGCTGTTTGACAAGGAGGGCAAATACGCGGGAAAGATCTCGGGCAGTGTAAGCTATTTTAATGCATTGGGCAGAGGAAAGGACGGAAAGGTTTATGCCTGCTATTACGACAATAATTCGGGAGACAACAGCTATGTTCTTGCCGAGGTAGATTTTGCCGGCAAAAAGCTGGGAGATGTACACAAGAACTTTATACGAGGCAACAATAGTAACGGCAGTCTGTCCGCGGGAATCGAAAAGGATTTTCTGGTTCAGGACGGAACGGACGTATATGAGTATGATTTGGCTACGGATACCGCAGAGAAGCTGTTTAATTGGATTGACTGTGATATAAACGGCAATTATGTGGATAAGTTAGCGGCCTCGGCGGACGGTAGGCTGCTAGTGCTGCTCAACGACTGGAATTCCGGCGGATATGAGATGGCATACCTTACAAAGAAAAAGACCTCCGAGGTTCCGGCAAAGGAGATTGTGACGATAGGCTCGCTATATGAAGATTACCGTCTGAGAGAGTCGGTGGTTGCGTTTAACAAGTCAAATGACAAGTACCGCGTCAAAATAAAGACCTATATGAATAACAACGAATGGTCCGAGGAAGCGCGCAGGGATGCCATTACTAACCTGAATAACGATATTATATCGGGCACAAACTGTCCTGATATTATGAATTTGTCTAACTTGAACATAAAGCAGCTGGCGGCAAAGGGCGTTTTTGAGGATTTGACTTCTTACCTTGAAAAGAGCAGCGAGTTAAGCAAGGACGATTACTTGGAAAATATTCTTGACAGCTTAACCATAAACGGCGTATTAGTTACAATTCCTTATTCCTTCAATCTGCAGACGGTTATGGGAAAGACGGCTGATGTGGGAGATAAAATGGGATGGACGCTGGAGGATATGATAGCCTTCTGTGAGAAGCATCCCAACGCGCTGCTCTTTGATTATGCACAAAAGGCTACTATTTTGAGCTATTGCTTAAACTATAATGAGGCGGCGTATATTAATTGGGAAACAGGGGAGTGTAAGTTTGATTCTCCCGAATTTAAGCAGCTGTTGGAGTTTGTCAATAAATTTCCGGATGAATTTGACTGGGAGTCAAACGATAAGTCTACTCCTGAAAAGTTAGCGGCAGGCGAGGTGCTTTTAAATCCGGCATATGTCAGCGGCTATGACGACATGCAGTACAGCATAGCGCAGTTTAACGGAGAAGCCGTAACATGTATCGGTTTTCCTGATGTGAGCGGCGGAAGCGGCTGTCAGATGAATCTGCAGGAGATTTACGGTATTTCCTCGACCTCTCAGCATAAGGAGGCGGCATGGGCGTTTATTGAGAAGACGCTCTCAAAGGAGCCGGATTATAGATTCAATGAAAGCTTTTCCACTCGCAAGTCATATCTTGCCAAGCAAAGGGAAGAGGCTACCAAGATTACTTATGTGACTGATGAGAACGGAGATCCCGTATTGGACGAGAACGGAAATCCTATAGAAGAGGGCAGCAGTACCGGAAGCGCCTCAATAATAAGCGGCAGCGGCACAGGATGGTCTTATACCTACCACAGGACGACGAACGAGGAAGCTGATTTGGTAGATGAGTTGATTGCCGTGGCGGTACCTGCAAGCATGAACGGTGACAGTCAGCTTCTTGGCATTATTACAGAAGAGGCTGAAGGCTACTTTAAGGGGCAGAAATCAGTGGACGACGTCGCAGGCATTATTCAGAGCCGCATTCAGGTATATGTAAATGAGAACCGATAGAGGTGGAGCATTGAAAACAAAGGAGATAAAAAAATATAAGAAATCAACAAAACGGCTGCGCAAATTGAAAATAAGCTCGGGGCTTTATATAGCCCCAAGCTTAATTGGCGTACTTTTGTTTTTTATTATGCCGTTTGTGGTAGTCATCTACTATTCGCTGTTGGATAATCCCATCAGTGCCAATTTTGTATTTTTAGATAATTTTAAGAATGTGACCAATAATGCGGCGTTTCAGACGGCAGTGAGAAATACTTTTACCTTTTCCGTGGCGGCGGTGCCTCTTGCAGTGGTGCTGTCCTTGCTTTTGGCGATTGTGCTGGAGGCAAAGCTGCCTTTTAGGAGCCAGTTCAGAACCTTTTTCTTAAGTCCGATGATGGTGCCGGTGGCGTCCATAGTATTGATTTGGCAGGTCCTGTTCCATTATAACGGCGCGGTTAATGATGTGTTGATGGTGTTTGGCGGTTCCAAAATCGACTGGATGAAATCGGAGTACTCTATTTTTGTAATTGTTATTTTGTTTTTGTGGAAGAATCTGGGCTATAACATGATACTTTTTATGGCGGCGCTTGCCAGTATTCCCAAGGATATATTGGAGGTGGCGAGACTGGAGAGTGCAACTCCCCTGCAGACGTTTTTTTTCATTAAAATCCGCTATTTGTCCTCCACCATATTGTTTGTTACAATCATGTCCTTAATAAGCTCCTTTAAAATATTCAGGGAGATTTATCTGTTGACAACCGATTATCCTTACGATTCGATATATATGCTTCAGCATTTTATGAATAATAAGTTTAAGAATTTGGATTATCAGACGCTTTCGGCGGCGGCTATTTTGATGTCACTTGTAATGATACTGATTATAGGTACTTTATTTATAATTGAAAATCGATTCGGAAAGGATGTGGAAGGCTGATGAAAAAGAAAGACACACCTGTACGAAGCGTAGAGAGACGGGATAAGGTTAAGGCGGCGGCAAAGCGCAGGAAAATGTGGGGAACTATAAAGATTGCTATTGCCACCGTAGTGGCGGCGGGATTTGCTGTTCTATTCCTAATGCCTATTGTGTTGACGATTACCAACTCGTTTATGTCCAGCTCGGAGATTTCGGCAAACTACGGTTCGGTATTTGCCACCAGCTCAAGCGGCGGGAAAGTGTACATATCGGAAAAGGTAAACTTAAAGTTTATTCCTGATATCGTTTCCTTCAGCCAGTATGTTACGGTGTTGTTCAAAAGTCCGGAATATTTGTTGAAGTTTTGGAATTCCGTGATTTTGGTAGGACCTATTGTAACATTTCAGCTGCTTGTGGCGTCTCTTGCCTCCTATGGCTTCGCAAGGTATAGCGGGAAGCTGAGACAGATTATCTTTTTTGCCTATGTAATACTTATGCTGATGCCCTATCAGGTTACGTTGGTACCAAACTATTTAGTCAGCGACTGGCTGAATATACTGGACAGTTATTGGGCAATCTGGCTGCCGGGTATTTTTTCGCCCTTTGCGGTATTCCTTCTGACAAAATTTATGAAGAGGATACCTGTCTCCGTGATTGAGGCGGCACAGATTGACGGGGCCGGCGAATGGCAGATTTACAGGCGGATATGTATGCCCTTGTGTAAGGGGGCGCTTTGTTCGGCGGCAATACTGGTATTCATTGACTATTGGAACATGGTGGAGCAGCCCCTTATATTATTATCGGATGCGGAGACACACCCCTTGTCAGTGTTTTTAAGTAAAATAAATTCGGGTGAGGTGGGTCTTGCCTTTGCAGTGGCGACTATATATATGGTTCCCAGCCTGCTGGTGTTTTTGTACGGAGAGGAATATTTGGTAGACGGTATTACCTATCAGGGTGGTATTAAAGGATAGAGGAGAGGACGAGATATGAACGAGAAGAAAACCAAGAGACGGGAATGGGTTAAAACGGCGGCGATTGTATTTTTGACGGTACTGCTGTTGCTTACCTTTTTCTCCCAGACAATTTTGAATTATTCTTTGCCCGAGGTGGCGGCGCAGTATGTGCAAAGCGGCTCCATTACTGCGAAAATCCGCGGCACCGGCATGATAGAGAGCGGTGATCCCTATAATATCATGGTAAAGGAAACAAGAAAGGTTGCAAGCGTGGCTGTCCGCGTGGGTGACGAGGTACAAAAGGGTGACGTGCTGTTGTATCTTGCCGAGGAGGAGAGCACGGAACTTGAGGAAGCCAAGAAAGCCCTCGAAGACGCAAGGGAGGCATATGACGTGGCTCTTTTGTCCGCGGATATCAATGCAGGCGTGATTGCGGAAGCGCAGGGGAATGTTTCCGCCAGCACCTATCGTCAGCAGATTACCGCGGCACAGAATGAAGTGGCTGCGGCACAGAAAAAGGTGGACGACTGGCAGAAGCAGTATGACGCCTTTGACCTGCAGCTGTCCATTACTCCCGACAATACTGCCGATGTAACTGCAGAGACCAAGGCGTTTAACGAAGCGAAGAAGGTTAAAGAAAATGCGGATTTCAGCCTGAAGGAGGCAGAGAACCGGCTTGACAATATTAACAGACAGCTTGAATATGAGCAGAGTGTCAGCAATAATGATGCCATTGGCAGCCTATTGACACAGAAAAGGGATGCGGAGAAGGTGGTGCTTAGCGCCAAGACGGCGGCGAAGAACGCACAGCTTGCCTTTGAGAAGGCACAGACTGCGCTGGAAAATAAGACGGCAAGCGGAGATACCAGCGGTACGATACAGAACCTGAAAAACCAGCAGTATGTTGTTAAGCTTAACTTGGATGCGGCGCAGAAGGAGCTGACCCAGAAAAATACAAATTTAACTGATTTGACAGGCAAAATCAATAAGGTTCTCAATTTGGATAATTTGTATGATACGATTATCGAGGCGCAGGAGAAGGTGACAAAGCTGGAGGAGAAGTCCTTGGGAGAAACCGTTACCGCAGATATTTCAGGTACGGTGAGCGCTATAAATACCGCAGCGGGAAAAGAGATTTCCGCAGCGTCTCCGGTAGTAATACTGCAGCCGGAGGGGCAGGGATACAGCATGAGCTTTTCCGTGACGAACGAGCAGGCCAAAAGGCTTGCCGTAGGTGACAGAGCAGACCTTATCAATGCATGGCGGTATGATGATGTGGAAGTTACTTTGGCAAGCATTAAGCCGGATAAGAATGATCCCAGCAAGAAAAAAGAGCTTACCTTTAATGTAACGGGGAACGTTACCGCAGGCCAGAGTCTGAATGTTTCGGTGGGACAAAAGAGTGCAACCTATGATTTGATTGTACCTAACAGCGCAATACGTGAGGATAACAACGGTAAATTTGTTTTGACTGTAGAATCCAAGAGCAGCCCTTTGGGGAACCGCTATATTGCGACGCGTGTTGACGTGGAGGTACTCGCAAGCGACGATACACAGTCTGCGATAAGCGGCGGACTTTATGGTTATGAATTTATCATTACTACCTCAACAAAGCCTGTGGAGGCAGGAAAACAGGTGAGATTGGCAGATAATTAACGGATGTGAGGAATGAGAGGAAACTGTGAAAAAAATTAATTTTTCCATGAAAAAAATAATACTGTATGCCAGTGCAGTGATATCCTTTCTTATCTATTTGATTCTGCTTGCTGTGGCGGGGCGGATGAGAAGCGCTCTGGACGATCAGCAAATGGCGAAAAGATGGAGCGACAAGGGGAACGTGGCGCAGATTAGCTGCTTTTTCTCTCCGAATTCGTATGTGACGGAGGACTCCATTCAGGAATTTGAGCATACTCTGGACAGAGTGCTGACAGAGGCGTCCATTACCATGGAGTCGGAGAATCCCGGCGCCAGATTGTGGGCGGATGCATACAGTGCGGACGGTAAAATTACGCTTTCCAGTGACAAGGCAGTTCTGACGCTGGACGCTATCGGTATAGGAGGGGACTTTTTCCTGTTTCATCCTTTAAAGCTGGTGAACGGCGCATATTTTTCGGGGAACGACCTGATGCAGGATTACTGTGTGATTGACGAGGACGCCGCGTGGCAGCTGTTTGGTTCCAACGACGTTGCGGGTATGATGGTTAGTATAGGCGGGCGCCCGCACATTGTTACGGGCGTGGTGGAGAGGCCTGAAGGCAGACTGGAGGAGGCGGCGGGACTTGACGACTCCGTAGTGTATGTTTCCTATGAGACATTGCAAGAGTACGGAATGTCAAACGGTCTTAATCATTATGAGATTGTCATGCCTAATCCTGTCAGCAATTTTGCCATGCAGAAGGTGCAGGAAAATTTCGGGGTAGACGAGAAGGAAGTAGAGATAATTGAAAACAGCTCTAGGTTTTCATTGTTGTCCAGCTTAAAGATATTACAGGCGTTTGGAACGCGCTCCATGAACGGCAAAGCGATAATATATCCCTTTTGGGAGAATATTGCAAGAGGATATGAGGATATGATTGCAGTGGTTACATTGTTTATGCTGTTGTTTTTGTTATATCCCGTTACCGTGCTGCTAATTATGTTTGTTAAATGGTGGAGACATAAGGGATGGACGTTAAAGGATGTCTGGCTGAAAGGGAAGGACAAATTGGAGCGTCTGATAGAGAAGAAACGTATCAAACACAGAAGAAAAAAGAAATCAGGGAAAGATTCTGAGGAGGGAGAGTGGCTGGAATGGCTTTAAAAAGGAAATATCTCAAGAAGGCAGTCTGTATAGGGCTTATTTTTTCTATGGCGCTGGGGCTTGCTGCCTGCAATAAAAAGGAAGATGAAAATGCGGGAAAAGAAAATGCCGGATTGGCAAAGGAGTATGTATTTTCTCAGACAGATATTGATTTATCCGTTTTGGGAGACGAGGGTAATTATAATATCAGAAATATAAAAAAGATAGACGATAAAATCTACATGGTGGCAAATGTGTATACCTATACGGAATCCGGATCAAAGTCAAGCATGAAGATTTTGTCCATAAAGGAAGACGGCAGTGTGGAAAAGGCAGTGGAGCTTTTGTCGCCGGATACGGAGTCATCAAAAGAGTCGGACGCACAGGACGGCGCATCAAAACAGGAGAGCGGGGAGGAAGGCGCGCAGACAGAGGAAGCCGTTGAGGATGTAGCGGATAACGAGATGGTCGAGAAATATCCCGGCGGCTCGACGCGTTCCGAGTGGATTGGTTACCAAGCCACGACAATTACGGACGACGGGCTGATATATGTAATTAAGAGACATGATATCGATGACTGGACGGATGAGGAAAATCCCGTTTCGGAGTCTACCAGCTCTATTTGCTGTTGGGATATGGAGGGGAACTTTAAGTGGGAGTCTCCGATTGGAGAACTGCATACGGAGGATAACTATTATTATATCGACAATCTTGTTCCTCTAAAGAACGGAACTGTAGCCGTGCTGATTTCGGGGGACGATAGGAGTAAGATTATTGTGGACAAAGAAGGTAAGCTTTCCGAGAGAATACCTCTTAAGGCAAATGACACTGCGGCATTTGAAAATATCAACGCGACTATGGTTAAGAATGACGGCACTATGTTGGTAACTTACTATAATCAGGATTATACGGCTATGTTTGCGGTGACTTATGATTTAGATACGGATACCGTAGGTGAGGAAGTAAAGCTTCCGGGCAATTTCGGTACGATGGGTTATAATGCAATGACGACAGGAGTTGACAGTGATATTGTATTTGCCAACATGAGCGGCGTTTACAGTTATACATTGGGAGATTCGGAGATAAAGCAGGTTATGAGTTATATTAACTCTGATCTGGGTATTGACAGCTTTAATGAGATGGTAATGATTGATGAGAGGAATTTCATTGCCACCTATTATGACAATATAAATTACGATTTGTGCTGTGGTATGTTTACCAAGGTGGATCCCAAGGATATACCTGACAAGAAGGTATTAGTGCTCGGGGGAAATTGGATTGACAATGAGTTGAAAAACCGTGTAGTTGAATATAATAAGGAAAGTCAGGAATACCGCATTACAATCAAAGACTATCAGATGTATAATACCATGGATGACTATAATGCGTCCTATACGCAGTTGAATAATGATATTTTATCGGGTCATATGCCCGATATTCTGGTTGTGGATAACTGGGGTACATCTATAGAGAATTATGTCTCCAAGGGGGTTTTAGCTGATATAGGGGCCTTGATTGAGAAGGACGAGGAGCTTTCCCAAAAGGAGTTTATGACCAATGTATTTGACGCATATAAGGTGAACGGTAAGCTTTATCAGGTGATTCATTCCTTCTCCGTACAGACCATGATGGCAAAGAAGTCCCTTGTGGGCGACAGAACCAGTTGGACAATGAAGGATTTGGAGGAGCTGATGGCTACCATGCCGGAGGGTACGGTGGCATTTGGCGAGGAGACGCAGTCAGGCTTCCTTTGGAGTATGCTAAGATATTGCGGGAATGATTTCGTGGATGTGGCAAACGGCAAGTGCAATTTTAATTCACAACAGTTTATTGATATGCTGGAATATGCGAATTCATTGCCTAAGGAGACGTCCGAGGATACTTACGAAGGGGATTGGTGGATGAGATATCAGTCTCAATACCGTGAGGACAGGACAATATTGATGAACTCCTATATAGGCAGCTTTAATTCTCTGAACAATACGATTAACGGTTCCTTTGGCGAAGATGTAAGCTGTATAGGCTTCCCTACGGACAATGGTATGGGCTCCTTTATCAGCTCAAACGGGAATTATGTGCTTTCCGCAAAATCTAAGAATCTGGATGGCGCGTGGGATTTTATCCGTTATTATCTCACGGATGAATATCAGAAAGAGCTGAGGTGGAATCTTCCGGTTTCTAAGGAGATATTTATGGAAAAATCCAAAGAAGCCCTTGAAAAGGAATATTATATTGATGAGGACGGCAAGAAGGTGGAGGTAGACGAATGGTATGAGGTGAACGGCGAATCTATTAAGATAGAGCCCTTGACCCAGAAACAGTTAGATGAAATAGTATCGTTTATCCAGTCGGTAACAAAGAGGGAATACTATAATCAGGATATTCAAAATATCGTTACTGAGGAGGCTGAGGCTTTCTTTGCAGGTCAGAAGAGCGCAAAGGATGTTGCGGGAATCATTCAGAGCCGTGCACAGCTTTATGTGAACGAGAACAGATAAATAGCGATTGAGCAATGTAGACCAAACAGTTTACGGCGCATGAAAGAAGTAAAAAGCGGTTATGACAGAATTTGTAAGCTGTCATAGCCGTTTTTGTTCAGTCAAGTATGAGAGGAATTCCCTGCTTTAATAGATGCTGTTCTAAGGTGAGCTCTCTTTCATGGCTGGCAAGCCAGCTTTTGTATTGTCTGTATTCAGGCATAATTTTTTCCACCATGTTCCAGAAGTTCTTGGAATGGTTCATATGTGTCAGATGGCACAGCTCATGCACCACCACATAGTCCAGTACGCCGGCCGGAGCAAAAATAAGCCGGTAGTTGAAGGAGAGAGTACCTAAAGAAGAACAGCTTCCCCAGCGGCTTTTTTGGTCGCGAATGGTTATTTTTGAGTAACTTCCGCCGGTGAGTCCATGATAGTAGGTCACGCGGCGGGTAATTAAATCCCGAGCCATATTGCGGTATCGTTTTTCAAGCACCAAAAGTCGTCTTTGTTCAGGGTAAGTCAGTGGGGGTATCATGAGAGGAAGCCTTTCTGTTTTGAATTTTTAAAAATTTTGGTGTTATGCAATATCTTCCCTTTATATTATATTGATTGGAAGTATAAGCATTATTATATCTATAATCTTACACGTTTTGAGTTGAAATGTAAATGTGCGGATAGTAAAATAAAGGGGTATTATAATGAAGGTTTGGAAAAGAGGGCTATAATGAAGAGTAGATGTATTGTAATCGGAGCGGGAGATTTGACGGTGGGAGAGATTGCCCTAGAGGAGTCGGATTTTGTCATTGCCGTGGACGGCGGACTGAGCTACTGTGGATTATTGAATGTGGAGCCGGATTATATCATAGGTGATTTTGATTCGGTAAGCGAGGGGGAGAGGGAGGCAATTAGCAGGCTGCAGGAGGAAATCCCCGACAGAGTCAGGCAGCTTAAGCCGCAGAAGGATGATACGGACATGCTTTCGGCGTTAAAATTTGGTTTGGAGGAGGGCTATAGAGACTTTCGCATTTATGGAGGGCTGGGCGGTCGCTTTGACCATGCGTTTGCAAATATACAGTGTCTTTTGTATTTGAAGAATCACGGTGCAGTGGGTTATCTAGTGGATGGCACCGGTATGATTCTAGTCTTACAGAATGAGGCTGTACACTTTAAAAAGGGTCTGGAAGGGTACATGTCCTTATTTACGTTGGGGAAAGAGGCGAGGGGAGTCACTATAGAAGGAATGAAATATCCCCTTGAGAACTATACTATGAGCAATGATTTCCCTATAGGAATCAGTAATGAATTTATCGGTGAGGAAGCCGTTGTGAGCGTGGAGGAAGGGGAGCTCGTCTGCATTATTCAATATATATTAGACGAGTGAACCTGCCGTCAGCTTATCAACCTCGATTACCGCAAAGTAGCTTGCGTTTAGCTCTTGAATTTTGGCAGTTATTGCCTTAATCAGTTCGTCATCCGCCATTTTGAAGCAGTACGGCACGGCTACGTCAAAAATAATGTTGGTGTGGGTGGGTCCTTTTACTATTCGGAAATCATGCATGGTGATGGAGGAATCAAGCTCTGCAATCAGGGAATAAACCTGTTCCTTTAGCTGCATGGTTTCCTCGTCTCCCACACAGACAGGATCCATGTGAATGACGGCGCTGCAATGCAGGGTGTCGCGGAGCTTATGTTCTACCAGATCAATTCTGTCGTGCATGGCAAGGACATCATCCTCGGCGGGAACCTCTGCGTGGAGAGAAATGAGCACTCTGCCCGGGCCATAGTTGTGTACTATCAAATCATGTATGCCTATAATGCCCTCCTGTGAGAGAACAAGGTCATATATCTGCTGTACAAAGTCAGGGTCGGGCGCCTGCCCTAAAAGAGGGCTTATTGTATCCTTAGCCGCCTGAATACCTGCGTAACAGATAAACAGACCTACAAGTACGCCGCAATAGCCGTCAATCAGGGCGCCTGTGAAATGGGACACAAGAGTGGTAATTAATACAACCGTGGTGGCGAGAGTGTCGCTCAAGCTGTCGGTTGCAGTGGCGAGCATTGCGGCGGAATTGATTTTTTTACCGATTTTACGGTTATATAGAGCCATATAGCATTTGATTAAAATGGATACCAGCAAAATTACTATAATCAGGGGAGAATAGTCTGCCTTCTGTGGGTGAATAATCTTAAAAAAGGAGCCCTTTATCAGCTCAAAAGCCATAATAAGGATGATAACCGAGACCAGAAGTCCGCAGATATATTCAATTCTGCCGTGTCCGAAGGGATGGTCGGGGTCGGGTTTGTTTCCTGCAATTTTAAAGCCGATGAGGGTGATAATGGAGGAACCGGCGTCCGAAAGATTATTGAAGGCGTCGGCAGTGATGGCTATGGAGTTACTCACTGCTCCGGCGATAAATTTTCCGGCAAAGAGCAGCACGTTAAAGCAAATCCCGACAATACCGCAGAGCATGCCGTAGGCCTGCCGGACGGAAGGGCTTTTGGTGTCTTCATGATTTTTTATAAAAAGTCTTCCCAGTAAGGTTACCATAACAATCCTCGTTTCTACCCTGTAAGATATTTTTTAGTATATTTATTGTATGGCATTTCTAAATAAAAAACAATCTTTAATTAGACAGAATTGTGGGAAGTTGTTATTGCATGGGAATAATTTTAAGTGTATAATTTGTTATTGAGTGAATACGAAGAGACGGGCTCTGTATATTGGACAGACGGAAATGGAGGAAATATGATAAGGAAACCGGTTGTATTGATGATTATGGACGGCTATGGGCTGAACCAAAAGACAGAGGGAAATGCGGTGGCATTGGCAAAGACCCCTGTGGTAGACAGGCTGATGAAGGAATATCCTTTTGTTAAGGGTAACGCCAGCGGTATGGCGGTAGGGCTTCCCGACGGACAGATGGGAAATTCCGAGGTAGGTCATCTGAACATGGGCGCAGGCCGCATCGTATATCAGGAGCTTACCAGAATCACAAAGGAGATACAGGACGGAACCTTTTTTGAAAATCCGGCTTTGTTGAAGGCAGTGGAAAATTGTAAAAAAAATAATAGCGCCCTGCATTTTATGGGGCTTTTATCCGATGGCGGCGTACACAGCCACAATACTCATCTGTACGGGTTGCTGGAGCTTGCGAAGAGAAACGGTCTTGAAAAGGTATATGTGCATTGCTTTTTGGACGGACGCGATACACCTCCGGCAAGCGGCAAGGAGTATGCGGAGCAGCTTCGTGACAAAATGGAGGAAATCGGCGTAGGTAAGATTGCGTCCGTTATGGGGCGTTACTATGCTATGGATAGGGATAATAACTGGGATCGTGAGAAGCTGGCTTACGACGCTATGACGAAGGGAGAGGGGCTTTCCGCCGCGTGCGGTATATGCGGTATCCAGAACTCCTACGACAAGGGTGAGACTGATGAGTTTGTAAAGCCTACCGTTGCAGTGGAGGACGGAAAGCCTGTCGCAGTTATCGAGGACGGGGATAGCGTAGTATTCTTTAATTTCCGTCCGGACAGGGCAAGACAGATTACAAGAGCCTTTTGTGATGACGATTTCAAAGGCTTTGACAGAGGCTCGCGCAAGGATATTACCTTTATATGTTTCAGCGACTACGACCCCACCATTCAGAATAAGGAGGTCGCCTTCCACAAGGTGGCAATCACGAATACCTTTGGCGAGTGGCTGGCGGCAAACAATATGACGCAGGCACGAATTGCAGAGACCGAAAAGTATGCGCATGTAACCTTCTTCTTTAACGGGGGTGTGGAGGAACCTAACGCAGGGGAGGACAGAATTCTGGTGAATTCTCCCAAGGTGGCAACCTATGATTTGAAGCCGGAGATGAGTGCTTTCGAGGTGTGCGACAACCTTACCGGTGCAATCCGTTCCGGCAAGTATGACGTGATTATCATTAATTTTGCAAATCCTGATATGGTAGGACATACAGGTGTGCTGGAGGCTGCAATCAAGGCTGTGGAGGCCGTTGACGAATGCGTCGGTAAGACTGTTGACGCCATTAAGGAGGTCGGAGGCGTACTCTTTATCTGCGCCGATCATGGCAATGCGGAGCAGCTTGTGGATTACGAATCCGGCGAACCCTTCACGGCACATACTACCAACGAGGTTCCCTTTATACTTGTAAACTATGACGAGTCATATACCTTGAGAGAGGGAGGATGTCTTGCCGATATCGTTCCTACTCTGATTGAAATTATGGGTAAGGAGCAGCCAAAGGAGATGACGGGAAAATCTCTTTTGGTGAAGAAAGCTTAAAGAAAAGAAGAATAGAGACCTCCTTTTAGGCAATACTATTTTTGATTATAGCGAAGCCAAAAAGGAGGTTTTTTAATGTTACAATATTTGGAAATAAAGGACGTGCATGCAAGAGAAATACTGGACTCCAGAGGAAATCCTACTGTGGAGGCACAGGTGAGCGTTTATCATCACGGAATAGGACAGCTGTTTAGCGGTATAGCGGCGGTACCCTCCGGAGCGAGTACGGGACGCTTTGAGGCGGTTGAGTTAAGAGACGGAGAGACCAGATATTTCGGACTGGGAGTACAGCATGCGGTAAAAAACGTCAATGAGAAAATAGCCGGAGTGCTGGTGGGGCAGAATGCCTTGGAGCAAATTAAGATAGACAGAATGCTTATGGAGGCGGATGGTACGGAAAATAAAGGGAATCTGGGAGCAAACGCCATGCTGTCCGTATCCATGGCGGTGGCAAAGGCGGCTGCGGAGGCGCTTTCTTTACCGTTATACCGCTATCTGGGAGGAGTTTCCCCCAGACTGCTGCCCGTTCCTATGATGAATATTTTAAACGGGGGAAAGCATGCGGACAATACTGTGGATTTTCAGGAATTTATGATTATGCCGGTGCAGGCGGAAAGCTTTGCCCACGGGCTAAGGATATGTGCGGAGATTTATCACAATCTGAAAAAGATATTGGAGAAAAAGGGGTTATCTACCGGTGTGGGAGACGAGGGCGGATTTGCGCCGGATATTGAGGATGCAAGAGGCGTACTTCAGCTAATCGTGGAGGCTGTGGAAGCGGCGGGTTACACTTCCGGACAGGATATCAAGATTGCCATGGACGCGGCGAGCAGCGAGCTCTATAATGAGAAAACAGGTATGTATCATTTCCCCGGAGAAAGCAGCTTAAAGGGCGAGGAGGTTGTGAGGGATACGGCTGAGATGATAGCCTACTATGAGGCTTTGGTACAGGAATTTCCCATTGTTTCCATTGAGGACGGACTGGCGGAGGACGATTGGGAGGGCTGGCAGGAGCTTACGAGACGCTTGGGCGACAGTGTCCAGCTTGTGGGAGACGATTTGTTTGTCACAAATACAAAGAGGCTGGATGCGGGAATCAAGCTTAAAACGGCAAATGCCATATTAGTAAAGGTCAATCAGATAGGAACGCTGACGGAAGCCTTTGAGGCTGTGGAGATGGCGCACAAGAACGGCTATAAGGCGATTATTTCTCATCGCTCGGGCGAGACAGAGGACACGACTATTGCGGATATTGCAGTGGCGCTGAACAGCGGGCAGATTAAGACGGGAGCTCCCTGTAGAAGCGACAGGGTAGCGAAATATAATCGTCTCCTTCGTATTGAGGAGGAGCTTGGCACGGCGGCACAATACATGGAGCCGTTTAAGAAATTGTAATGTGTTGAATTTCCGTATGACGGGAGCGGTGATTATGTTGCAGAATATTTTGGAAAAAGTAGTTGTGTTTTCGTTAATTTTATGGTACTATGATTAATGCGTGACATTAGGAGGTGTGAGATGGCAGCGTTAAAGATAGTGCTTACGGTTATTTTCATATTTGTTTGTATAATGCTTGTAGTGTTGGTATTAATGCAGGAGGGCAAGTCCGCGGGTCTTGGTTCTATCAGCGGTGCGGCGGAGACTTACTGGGGTAAGAATAAGGGGCGTTCTATGGAAGGTCTGTTAGTAAAGCTTACCAAGGGCTTAGCCGTGCTGTTCATAGTTTTGGCGGCGGTATTGAACCTTAACGTATTTTAAGCAGAAAGCAATGATAAAACACTCTTGTGACAAAGGGTGTTTTTTTGTTGACGGGAATATGGGGGTATAAATGGAAAACGAAAAAAATCAAATTGATATAGATGAAAAACGTAAAAAAGTGATTTGCGACCTTATGCAGGACGAGCTCTATGTTCCCATGAAGGAAAAGGAGCTTGCCATGTTTTTGTCGGTTGCGAAAGAGGACAGAGATAAGTTCCATAGAATATTGCAGGAGCTTTTAAATGAGGGCAGACTTACCGTTACGGGGAAAGGAAAATACAAAAAGGCTGACGGAAGGCTGCTTACGGGAACCTTTGTGGGTAACGCCAAGGGTTTTGGCTTTGTGGAGATTGAAGGACGGGAAGAGGATCTTTTTATCCCCGAGGACAAGGTAAACGGCGCCTTTCACAAGGACACGGTTCAGGTGGCGCTGCTTGCGGAAAAGAACGGTAAGAGACAGGAAGCGCAGGTTATAAGCGTGCTTTTAAGAGGAATGACGCAGGTAGTGGGAACATATGAGCGCTCCCGCAATAATTTTGGATTTGTAGTTCCGGACAACGGGAAGCTGGCACAGGATATTTTTGTACCAAAGGAGCGTTCTAAGGGCGCTATGAGCGGGCATAAGGTGGTAGTGGAGATTACCGATTACGGCACTGACAGGAGAAGCCCCGAGGGTAAGGTGGTGGAAATACTGGGGCACATCAACGACCCGGGCGTGGATATTATGTCCATTGTGAGAGGCTATGAGCTCCCGGTGGAGTTTGGTGAAAAAATTATGAATCAGGCGGAACGCGTTCCTTCTGAGGTATCCGAGGCAGACATACTGGGGCGTAGAGATTTGCGCGATATGGTAATGGTTACGATTGACGGCGAGGATGCGAAGGATTTGGATGATGCGGTAAGCGTGAGCTTTGACGGGGAGAAATATCGTTTGGGCGTGCACATTGCGGATGTGACTAATTATGTGCAGGAAAATTCCGCGTTGGATAGGGAGGCCCTGAAAAGAGGAACCAGCGTTTATCTGGTGGACAGGGTGATTCCCATGCTGCCGCATGCTCTCTCCAACGGTATATGCTCCCTGAACGAGGGCGTGGACAGGCTTGCGCTAAGCTGTCTGATGACCGTGGACGGGCGGGGAGAGATTGTGGATTACGAAATCTGCGAATCCGTTATCAACGTAAATAAGCGCATGTCCTACACGGCGGTAAAAAATATCTTGGAGGATGAGACTATTGTGGAAAAGGAGGATGCGTATAAGGAATACGCCCCTCTGGTACTCATGTTCAGGCAGATGGAGGAGCTTGCCGCGATTCTGAGAGGGAAGCGTAGGAAGAGAGGATCCATTGATTTTGATTTTCCGGAATGTAAAATCATACTCAACAGGGAGGGTCAGCCTTTGGAAATCAAGCCCTATGAGAGAAACGTGGCGACCAGAATCATCGAAGATTTTATGCTGGCGGCAAACGAGACGGTGGCGGAGCATTTTTATTGGCAGGAGCTGCCCTTTGTGTATCGTGTGCACGGAGTGCCGGATGCGGAGCGAATACAGAGACTTTCTACCTTTATCAATAATTTCGGCTATTACATGAAGACCTTTGACAAAAAAGGAAGTAAGACCGGAAACGAGGAGATTCATCCCAAGGAAATTCAGAAGCTTCTTGATAAGATTGCGGGAACTAACGAGGAGGCTATGATAAGCAGGCTCACCCTGCGCAGCATGAAGCAGGCGAAATATAGTGTGGAGAGCAGCGGACATTTCGGGCTTGCCTGTCAGTTTTACTGCCATTTTACTTCTCCGATTCGCCGCTATCCCGACTTGCAGATTCACCGTATTATCAAGGAGCAGTTAAGAGGGCGGCTGGGTGAGGACAGGATAGCCCACTATCGGGAAATACTTCCCGAGGTGGCAAAGCACTCTTCCGAGACGGAGCGCAGGGCGGACGAGGCCGAGAGAGAAACGGATAAGCTAAAAAAGGTGGAATATATGGAAGAGCGTATAGGAGAAAGCTTTTCCGGAGTAGTTTCGGGAGTTACGGGCTGGGGCATTTATGTGGAGCTTGAAAATACGGTGGAGGGTCTGGTACATGTGTCAAAGCTGCCCGGCGATTACTATTATTATAACGAGAGCACCTACGAGATGGTGGGGGAGGCGACCGGACGGGTTTATAAGCTGGGAATGCCAGTCAGAGTCAGGGTAGATGACTGTGATAAAATGACCAGAACCATTGATTTTTCACTGGTAAGGGAGGGATAGCGATGACAAAGAAGGAAACGCAGAAGCTGATTGCCAACAATAAAAAGGCATTCCATGATTTTTTCATAGACGAGACCTACGAGGCGGGGATTGCTCTCCACGGCACGGAGGTGAAGTCAATGCGTATGGGCAAGTGCAGCATAAAGGAGAGCTTTATCCGTATTGAGGACGGAGAGGTGTTTGTGTATGGTATGCATGTGAGCCCTTATGAGAAGGGAAATATATTCAACAAGGACCCCCTGCGGACCAAAAAGCTTTTGATGCATAAGTACGAGATTAACAAGCTGCAGGGAAAGATAAAAGAAAAGGGCTACACGCTTGTTCCTCTACAGGTATATTTTAAGGAAGGAAAGGTCAAGGTGGAGGTGGGGCTGGCGCGAGGTAAGAAGCTTTATGACAAACGTCAGGATATCGCGAAAAAAGACCAAAGACGGGAGGCGGAGAAAGAATTTAAGATAAGGAATCTGAACGTTTAAGGAAGTATGAAAATAGGAGAAAAGCTCTGTGGTGTGCCAGAGCTTTTTTTCTGTTGCTTTGAAGATGACAGACAATGGCAGAGTGTCTTTGCAGATGCAATATTTTCCCGCAGCCAGTCACAATACCTGTGAGCCGTTATCCGCACAAGCTATGCCCGCACATTATCGGGATATTTTCCATGCCATAGGGCTGCGGTTGCGGCAAGGAAGGCTTCTTGTGTAATGTCTTCGGCAATATGTGTGTTTTCGGTCTTCTTTATGGCAGGTGAGTATAGCTTGTCAACATATTTTGTCAAATCATAATTTGTGTTCATTATATTACCTCGGAAGCGCTTTCACATATAAAGTCGGAAAAAGAGGAGAATGGTTCGTCAATATGCTATAAAAAGTTAAATTAAATATATGCCAGCTTATAATTTGCCGCAACTCAAATTTTATACTGTAGGAATTGCGTTGCGCTAAAAGATATCCTTGAATAATAGAAACAGTAAGAGTAAAATAATCTTATGGTAATGAAAATTATGGAAAATATTAAACGGCGGGAAGTGACGGATATGAAAATATTGAGCAATAATATAGTAAAGGGAGTATTGGCGGCGGGAACCTTGGCAACAGCCATGCTTTTGACAGGCTGCGGCAGTACAAAGAGTCTGGCTCCGGCAACGGTCAAGCTCTCCGTTTGGTGCGACGAACGGAATCATAGTCTTATAAACGAAATTATAACTGATTTTAAAGAGGAGTATGAGGGGGAGGCGCTGTTTGACATTACGGTCAGCGACGAAAGCGAGCTTACCTGTAAGGAGACCGTGCTAGCGAATCCCGAGGCAGCGGCGGATGTTTTTACTTTTGCTGACGACCAGCTGGAGGAGATGTGGCGCGCGGGGGCGCTTTTGGAGATAACAGAGAATACCGAGAGCATAATTGCAGCCAACGGAGGAGAGGATTCGGGAGCCTGCCGCGCAGCGATGCGTGAGGGCAAGCTGTTCGGATATCCGGAGACTGCGGGAAACGGATATTTTTTGTTCTATAACTCTGCATATTTTACCGAGGAGGATATCAGGAGTCTGGATACGATTCTTGACATATGTGCGGCAAACAATAAGAAAATGGTTATGGACTTTAACAGCGGATGGTATATTTACTCTTTTTTCAGAGGCGCGGGGCTGGAGCTTGGCTGTAATGAAGACGGGGTTACCAATTATTGTAACTGGAATGCAACGGATACTGCATATAAAGGGGTGGACGTTGCCGAGGCAATGCTTCGGATAGCGGCTCATAAGGGATTTAAGAGCTGTAATGACGCACAATTCATAGAGGGATTAAAGGATGGCAGCATTATTGCGGGAATAAACGGCGCATGGAATGTGACTTATGTGGAACCGGCTTTCGGAGAGAATTATGCGGCCGCTATGCTGCCCTGTTATACTGTTTGCGGCGACGAGGTTCAGATGTGCAGTTTTCTAGGGTACAAGCTGGTGGGCGTTAATGCATATTCCCAAAATCCGGATTGGGCGATGAAGCTTGCAGAGAAAATAACCTCTGAAGAATATCAGATAAAGCGATTTGAGGCTGTGGGGGAATGCCCTTCCAATATCTATGCGGCTGACTCCAAAGCCGTTCAGGCAGCTCCGGCTATTGCGGCTCTTTCCAGACAATCACAGTACGGATACACCCAGAATGTGGCGAATACCTTTTGGGATCCCTCTGCAATTTTCGGGATAACTATCGCGGGAGGGAATCCTGACAATCAGGATTTGCAGACGCTTTTGGACACAATGGTGGATGGTATAACTGCTCCGCCTGAAATTTATAAATCTGGTGAGAAGTAGTTGACAATTTGCTGCAAGCAGCTGCGCCTGCGTAGAAAACGCTTTGGAATGGAGATGTTTTATGAACATAGTTAAGCGTATTCCCTTTCGGATTTTTTTGTTAGTGCTTTTGGCGGGAATTATGGGCCTTATCGGTATTTTTATTATGCGGCACAATATTGTAAAAATATCCGAAAACTATGAACGTCTGATGGAGGAGAACCTTAGGGACAGGTTTGATATGTCGGAGCTGAGTAATCTTATGTATAGCCATCAGGCGCTTATATCAAGACATGTCCTTATGGCTTCTGCCGAAGAAATGGAAGGTCTGGAGAAGGAAGCGGAAGAGCTTTACAACCTTATTATGGGTAAGCTGACAGAAATGGGAGTTCATATTGCCGAAAACAAAAAGGAACAGTATTATCATAAGGTGTATTCGGACATAGTTAATTATTTTAAGAACGTTGACATTGTATTTCAGATGAGTAAGGCGGGAAATACGGCGACGGCCAACTATTACATATCATCGGTTATGACGGATTATATTAATAATATTAACAAAAATATTGATAATATGGACGGCTTCATATCTGAGGAGATGCAAGAGGCAAAAAGGCGTATGAGCCAAAGCTTAGAGATAGCCAGAACCAGTGAAATTGTCTGTGTTGCCTGTGTGGTTGTGGTGATGATAGTCTGTATGATATTATGTACAAATATGACTTCGCGTCTGGAAAATTATAAGAATCAGCTTGAGATAGAGGTTGAGAGAAAGCAGAGGCAGCTTATCAAACATAATCGGAAGATGCTTGCCATGCAGGATAACATTATCATCGGAATGGCAAATTTGATTGAGAGCCGTGACGGTGATACCGGCGGTCATATCAAACGCACAAGTAAGTATGTTGAGCTGCTGGCACGGAAGGTGCAAAGTGAAGGATATTTTGCGGATATTGTGACAGACGATTATATAGAGCTTTTGACAAAGGCTGCGCCTATGCACGATATTGGAAAGATATCCGTTCCCGATAATATTTTGAGGAAGCCGGGAAAGCTGACAGACGAGGAATTTGACTGTATGAAGCAGCACACCTCAAAGGGAAAAGAAATTATTTATAATATATTGGGAAATATTGAAGAGCAGGAATATATAGAAATTGCGGCGCAGATTGTGTCGGGGCATCATGAAAAGTGGGATGGAAGCGGTTATCCCGAAGGGCTTAAGGGCGAACAGATTCCTCTCTGTGCAAGAATTATGGCGGTTGCCGATGTGTTTGACGCCCTTATATCAAAACGTTGCTATAAGGAACCCTTTGCGGCGGACAAGGCTTTTGAAATTATAGAAGCGTCGGGAGGTTCTCACTTTGACCCGCAGCTTGCCAAATTTTTTATAGATATGAGAGCGGACATAGAGAGTGTTATAAGGGAATAGCCATACGGAAAAATTTACCGCAAAATATGATGGTTGACATCCGGTAGAGAATCTTTTATACTTATCGTGTAAGAACAATCAACCTTTACACAAGCGTGACGGCATGTACGTCACAGGAATATTCAGGGGTAGTAAAGGTTTCGACAGGGGTCTTGCAGCTGGAGAAGCTATCCGTATGCAATGCGTCAAATGGCAAAATTAAACTAAACGCTGAAGATAATTTAGCACTCGCAGCCTAATGGCTGCTGTCTGACCTATAGCACCTACACTATAGAATTCAGGCATCGATAATGTAGGAAACGACGTGACCTAAGCTTTGCAGTCATGGGCGTATTATGAAGCTACCAAGACCGGAAGGATGTCAGCTTTCGTCCGGTGGAGGGAACAGATGGAGGCAGGCTCCATCGCTAATAACTGACTATGATAGTAGAAGTACAGGGAATGGGCTTTTGGACACGGGTTCGACTCCCGTCTACTCCATTTTAAAGAATGCTTGAAAATATGATTTTCAGGCATTTTTTTGTGTATAAGGCTTTTTATTGTAATTATTGCAGTGTTTTGCTTATAGGTTTATAATGAGGGGGATGAGTTTTAAGCGCTTCGGAGGATGAACCCGCTGAAAGGATTGCTGCAGGATTTTCTTTTTCTTTACCAAGAAGATGAAGCAAAACGAAAACACTAACAAATTATGAAAGGAACACGATTATGAGCTATGATTTAATGGTCTTTGAGAAAACAAAAGCTCCCGGCACAAAAAAAGAATTTATGGCATGGTTTGAGAAACAAACGGAATGGAATGAAGAACATGACTATCAGTCCATCAATGTATCTTCCCCGGCGTTACAAAACTGGTTTATGGAAATGAAAGATACATTCCCTCCAATGAACGGCGACTTTGCACCGGATGTAGATTTGCTTGACGAAGATGAAAATTTAGAACGTCATGTGACAGATTACAGCATTGGTCGAGAAGTAATATATGCCGCATTTGCTTGGTCGGTAGCGGATGAAGCATATGACCTTATGCGAAAATTAGCGCAAAAATATGAGGTTGGATTTTTTGATGTAAGTGGTAATAATGGCGATATAATTTTACCGAACGGAAATGTAATAGTATAATGCAAAAAATTATATAGGGGAAATAGCAAAGCAAGCCGCGTCCGTCTTTGCTAATGGGTAATCGTAACCATCGGCTTAGCCGGTGGTTACGATTTTGTGAATATACAGAATAAATTAATTGGTGGAAGGTTTTTATTTTTGATTGCGTTCGCTTACAAACTGGTCTATAAGCCGTTTTACATCATCAACACAGGAACCGCAGACGGTTCCGGCGCCGGTGGCGGCTTGAACTTCTTCGAGGGTGCTTGCGCCGGCGTCAACGGCTTCTTTGATCATACCGTTTGTGACGGACATGCAATAACATACTATTTTATCTAGATTCATATGGTACATTCTCCTTTCTCGGATAGGATACGCAAAAATAAATTAAAATATTACCGATTGTATTGCCGCATTCATAGATGAATTCTAACGCCTTATTATGTGTCGTTAAGAAATTGGTTTTCTATTTTACTATTTTATAGTATAATTTATAAAAAATATTGGCGGTGTCCGTATTAAAGGGCAGGTTGACAGGAGGTCTTACCATGGAACTAAAGAATCAGACAGGAGCTTCGGTAGTGGAGGGATATTCCTTTTTTAATGAGGAGGATGCCAAGAAAGCTGCAAGCGAGCGTAAAAGAATAGATTTTATCGAGGAAAGAATCGATTATTCTAAACCGGAGAGCGTTTTGACGATTTATAAAAAGGCAATACAGGAGAGAGTGTTTAAGACGCCGGTGGGGTTTCTTTATTTGAAAAATATGCAGGATTTTTTGATGGCACAGGCCGGAATAAATCACGAAGACGTGCCGCCGATTCCGTTATACCAGACCTTCGACGGCACGCTCCGAAAGCAGACTGAGCCGACCCAGACCCGAATACGGCCCTCGGCAGAAAAGGACGAAAAACCTCAGCTTTTGACGGTATCCGTGGTGCTGAATGTAGTATTTGTTATCGCCATCATAGCTATGTTTGTAATTGCGCTCAAATCAGAGCAGCCGAATGTATTTAATTACGAGAAGGCTCTTGTCGACCGCTATGCAGGCTGGGAGCAGGAGTTGACGCAAAGAGAGCAGGCGGTTAGGGAAAAGGAGCGTCAGCTTTCAATCGAAGAAAATAAATAATGTTTGATTTTCACAATTCCAACATAATTTTTGCTTATACTATGTTTAGGAAAGATTTCTGCCGACGCTGAATTACAGGCGTACGGCGGCATGGAGGATTCAATGGACAGATTAAAGATTCTTGTAGTGGATGACGAGAGCAGAATGCGTAAGTTGGTGCGGGATTTTTTGGTGAAAAGTAATTTTGAGGTGTTGGAAGCAGAGGACGGAGAACAGGCGGTGGACATGTTTTGTGCCGATAAGGATATTGCCTTGATTGTATTGGATGTCATGATGCCCAAAATGGACGGCTGGCAGGTGTGCAGAGAGGTGCGCTCCTACTCCAGAGTGCCGATTATTATGTTGACTGCAAGGGGAGATGAACGGGATGAACTACAAGGCTTTCAGCTGGGAGTTGACGAGTATATTTCCAAACCGTTTAGTCCGAAAATTTTGGTGGCGCGTATCGAGGCAATTCTGCGCCGTACAAATCAACTGAACAAAGAGGAGATGCTAAGCTGCGGAGGTATCGTGGTGGACAAGGCGGCGCATCAGGTATTGATAGATGGAACCGGTGTAGAGCTCAGCTATAAGGAATTTGAGCTTTTGACTTATTTTATGGAAAACAAAGGAATCGCGCTGTCCAGAGAAAAGATACTGAATAACGTCTGGAATTATGATTATTTCGGCGACGCCCGAACAATAGACACCCATGTGAAAAAGCTGCGCAGCAAGCTGGGCGGAAAAGGCGAACTGATTAAAACTATCTGGGGCATGGGTTATAAGCTGGAAGTGGATGAGTGATGAAACCCCCATGCCCCATGGTATGGGTTATAAGCTGGAAGTGGATGAGTGATAAACCCCCCATGCCCCATGGTATGGGTTATAAGCTGGAAGTGGACGAGTGATGAAAATAAATAAGCGAGCAGTCAGGAGATTGAAGTAAGGAAGGGCATGATTATTGATATGAAACCTTCTATCAGAAGACAATTTGCATTAATTTTTATAGGGCTGATGGCAGGAACAATATTGCTGTGTTGGCTGATAAATAATCTGTTTTTAGAGGAATACTACATTAGGAGTAAGAGACAGGTTATTTATGATGCCTATAACACTATTAGTCTGGCGGCAAACAGTGACAGTTATGATACGGATGAGTTTCAGGGAAAGCTTAACGATGTGTGTAATAGATATAATATTACTGTCTGCGTGATGGATGCCAATTCTCAGACAAAATATGTTTCCGTCAATGGCGGAGAGCAGCTGGAGCTGCGCTTAGTAGGATATATTTTAGGGCTTCCTATGGAAGAGGTGCGGATTGAGGAGCAGGGTGAGGACTATCGAATTCAAAGAACCGGGCAGGCGGGTAATGAGTATTTTGAAATGTACGGACGCCTTAATTCGGGGATTTCCTTTATTATGCAGACTCCCATAGAAAGTATCAGGGAGAGCGTGGATATTGCCAACCGTTTTTTCTTTTATGCAGGCTGTTTGGGCAGTATAGCAGGAGGAATTATTATCTGGTTTGTGTCACGCAAGATTACCAAGCCTATTTTGGAGCTAAGCAGCATTTCGGAGAGAATGGTACATTTGGATTTTGAGGCGAAATATCAGGAGCGTGCCCGCAATGAAGTGGATTTGCTGGGAGAAAATATCAATAAATTATCGGAATCGCTGGAGAGGGCGATTTCTGATTTAAAGACGGCTAATAACGAGCTGCAAAAGGATATTGAGAAAAAGGAAAAAATTGACGAGATGCGTAAAGAGTTTCTGGCGAACGTGTCTCATGAATTAAAGACTCCCATAGCCCTTATTCAGGGCTATGCCGAGGGGTTGAGTGAGGGAATTAACGAGGACCCGGATAGCCGCTCCTTTTACTGTGAGGTCATCATGGATGAAGCCGCAAAGATGAATAATATGGTGAAGAAGCTTTTGACCCTGAATCAGTTGGAGTTCGGAAATGACGTTGTGAGCATGGAGCGTTTTGATATAGTGTCACTGATAAAAAATTATATTCAGTCTGCGGCTATCCTGACACGGCAGAATGAGATAGAGGTAAGGATGGAGGATTATGCGCCCGTCTACGTCTGGGCTGACGAGTTCAAGACAGAGGAGGTGTTCATGAACTATTTTTCCAATGCGGTAAATCATTGTTCGGGAGAGCGCTTTATTGAAATTAAGGTACAGTCCGCCATGGGTCGTGTGAGGGTCTCAGTGTTTAACACAGGACAACCAATTCCAAGGGAGTCAATTGAGCGTATTTGGGATAAATTCTACAAGGTAGACAAGGCGCGAACGAGAGAGTACGGAGGCAGTGGTGTAGGACTGTCCATCGTGAAAGCAATCATGGATTCCATGAATCAGGGCTTTGGAGTGGAAAACTATCAAAATGGTGTTTTATTCTGGTTTGAGCTGGAGGCGGTAGAGGATTAGAGGCGTGGGATAATGCCTAAGGACGGAGATTAATATGAGAGATGAGATAAAGGAAGAAAATTTAATAAAGGTTCTTTTGGTAGGAGTGGATACCGGCGAGGAGCAGGATTTTGAGCGCTCTATGGACGAGCTGAAGAGTCTGGCTGAGGCTTGTGATAAACAGGTGACAGGAATCATCACACAGAAGCTGGATATGGTGAATAAAGCCTTATACATTGGCAGCGGTAAGGTGAAGGAGGTAAAGGAATTCGCGGCTGAATGCGAGGCGCAGGAGATAGTTTTTGACAATTCGCTTTCGCCTTCTCAGATACGCAATTTAGGCAGGGAGTTGGAATTGCCCATTTTGGACAGGACAAATTTGATTTTGGATATTTTCGCAATCAGGGCAAAGACGAAGGAGGCAAAGCTGCAGGTTGAAACGGCAAGACTTCAGTATATGCTGCCCAGACTGGTGGGAATGCATGAGGCGTTAAGCAGGCAGGGTGGCGCCAGCGGGAGTATGAGTAATAAGGGAACAGGTGAGACAAAGCTGGAGCTTGACAGAAGAAAAATTGAACATCGTATCAGCGAGCTGAAAAGAGAGCTGGAGGCCATAGCAGGGAACAGAGTTACCCAGAGAAAGAAACGGAGCGGTTCGCGTATACCTCAGGTGGCTTTGGTTGGTTATACAAATGCCGGTAAATCAACGGTGATGAATCATATGGTACAACGCTATGGCAGCAGTCCGGAGAAGACGGTTATGGAAAGGGATATGCTGTTTGCCACTCTGGAGACCAGCGTGAGAAGTATAGAGACGGGGGATAACAGACCCTTCTTTTTGGCGGATACGGTCGGCTTTATTCATAAGCTTCCCCACGGCCTGATTAAAGCCTTCCAATCAACTTTGGAGGAAGTAAAATATGCCGATTTACTTGTTCAGGTGGTGGATTTTTCCGATGAAAATTACAGACAGCAGATGGAGGTGACCGCGCAGACCTTAAAAGAGCTTGGAGCAGGGAACATTTCACAGATTATAGTATATAATAAGGCGGACAAACGGCAGTGGGATAATCTGCCTAGGGTGAAGGAAAATCAAATTTATATGGCGGCTGCACTTGACGCCGGAATAGAGGAGCTTGCGGAATTAATAAAGCGCAGGCTGTATGCCGGAGACGTGGAATGCTTTTTTATAATCCCTTATGACAGGGGTGACGTGGTATCTTATTTTATGGAAAATGCCAGTGTGTTGGAGCGGGAATATCGGGCAGAGGGAATTTGGCTTCATGTAAGTTGTCGCAGTCAGGATATGGCAAAGTATAATATATTTAGAGAGAATTAGTACCGGTAGGAAATATGCTTCGGACTATTATTATATAATATAAAGATTGGCAGGCGGGAGATTTACAGGATGGAATATCAGGGTAAAGACGAAAAACTACAGCTGGCGGGTGGAAAGCTAGAGCGTTTAGAACAGCAGGTACAGCAGCTGTTGTTGGAATCTAAGGATGCTGCGTTTACGGAATATTTAAGAGGGCTTATCGGAAGGGTCCGCAGTCAGATATACCAGACGGACTTACTGCAGGATGAGCTTGAGCGTTTCTATAAGGTTTATTTGCAGAGAATGGAACAGAAGGCGAAAGAGGAGGAAAACGCGGGAAGGTCGCAGCCTTTGGCTATATGTCCGCCGGTTGCAATGCAATATGAAGCATCACAGGCTCCTAAAGCAATTGAGATGCCATGTAATGCCATGCCCAAGCTGCCCGTGAAGAAAAACGCAAAATCTGCCACAGCCATGACAGCGTTAAGCGCCGTGGGAGGCGTATTTATACTGATAGCGTTGTTCTTCTTGGGAATGACTGTCAAAAATGGTCTTGTCAAGGGCATCGGAATGTACATAGTATCTTTGACAGCGTTGCTCGTATCCGAGATTTTTATATATCGAAAATATCCGAAGCCGGGAGTAATACTCTCTGCATTCTCTGTTGTAGGGTTATATTTGGCTACAATGTTCAATTATGGGTCTTTTCATAATTGTGATTTTTGGAGTACGCTTATTATAATTTTGACTTTATCCGTGGTAATGATTGTGATAAGCAAAAGGAAAAACTCGGCTTTTTATCGTGTGTTAGGGATGTCAACCTGTTATTTATGCATGTTTTCCCTGCAGTGGGTGTTTACGGACGACAAGTTAATTGCATTGTTAGTATTTTATTTCTTTATGAATGCTTTATGTATTCTGTTTCCCGTAAAATTACATAATACCAGCGTTAATCTGACGCAGATGTGCCTGAATATGTTGTTTTCCTGTACGATATTAATGCGTCCGGAGGATTATGGAACGGCGCCCATAATTTCTCTCATATTTTTAGGGGGAGCAATACTGGTTCATCAGCTTCTTTTGATTATACAGGTGCGTTATCAGCGGAAGGAAGCAGCGTTGGGAAAAGCAGTGGACAATGTAGGACTTCTGACTGTCTATTGGCTGGGAATTATATTTTATAGTAATTTATGCTGTGTATTGTGTGAAGCAAGCTTTTGGATGCGTAACGGAAGTATGCTTGTGGTTGCATTGCTTTGCTTTTTGAGCTTTGTAGTGCTGCGTGGAGGAAGTGAAAAATGGTATAGCTACTACTTTTTGAATATAGCCGCGTTTCTCGTATATTGCTCCGTGGACACAGAGGCAGAGTGGTGTATGGCGGTTATGCTGCTTACGGCCAAGCTGTTATCGCTCACTGGAGAAAAGGTCCTTAGAGTAAGTGAGGCGTTTATTACAGCCGCTTCCTGCGTGATGCTGTTTATATGTATGGATAAATATCCCGGGGGCTTCGTTTTATGTGCCGTCATATTGTTGAGTGTGTTATTTACAAGACATACACAGACCTTTTATGAATGTATTGCGACCTTTACGGTAGCGCTTTTTGCCGGAATTCATTTGGGAGATGTGGACACCCTGATTCTGCCGTTCTTATCAGGGCTGTTGTTTGCGGCTCAGCTTTTGTTTAACAGTGTAAAGCGTTTTAGGGGGAAAAATATTCTGGTATTTAATATTCTAATATGGATTTGTCAGGGCATATGCTGTTTTATGTTGGGCTGTTTTGAGTTCGCAAATGAGTATTTGGGCTATTTTTGTGTATTGATATTTGGCGTGGCAACCGTTATACTGATATTTAGAGATAAGTATGATTTAGCCTTTAAGGGTAAATATTTGGTGCTGGCATTCTATCTTTCTTACATGACGTTAATTTTGAAAACGCCTGCCTCAATCAACAATAGCATTTTACTGATATTAATTGCGTTGGTTAGTATAGGAACAGGATTTGTATGGCATAGAAAAGAAATAAGGATATATGGGCTGGTGCTTTCTTTACTTGTGTGTGGTAAAATAGTATTATATGATTATTGGGGAATTCCCATACTGCAAAGGCTGGCGTTATTTTTTGCAGCAGGGGCTATCGCACTGATTATTACAGGAATTTATATTGTACTGGAAAAGAAAAATAATATGATAAGGTGAGTGGAGTGTATATGAGACTGAGTAAAAGAAACTGCGTTTTAATTTTAAGCTTAATTATGATTCTTATGACCGGCTGTGGAAGCGCCATGCAGGAGGTGACGGACGAGCAGATGAATTTAATCGGAGAATATGCAGCCGTCCAGCTTTTAAAGTATGATGCGAACAGCAGAAGCCGCCTTGTAGATTCCGAGCTTATGGAGAAAGAGGAGAAAAGGCAGGCGGCTTGGGAGGCGGCAAGAGAAAAGAAACCTGCGTCTACGCCAAAGCCGGAAGGCATGGGAGCGGTAGATGACACGCCTGTTGTGGGAGTAGGAATAATAGAAAATCAAGGAATTGCTACATTGGAGGAATATTATGACCTGCCGCAGGGGCTGAGTTTGACATATAGCGGTTATCAGGTGTGTGAAAGCTATCCGCAGGAAGGCGAAGAAGGGGTCTTTAGTCTGGACGCTTCGGAGGGCAAAAAGCTATTGGTACTAAGCTTCCGGATAGAAAATGCCACAGAAAACGATCAGGCTGTGGATTTGTTTTCAAAAGCAGGACAACAAAAAATTACCGTGAACGGTGATTATATTCGTAATGCATTAACTACAATGCTGCTAAATGATATTTCAACTTATGAAAATACACTTTCGGCAAACAGCGGCGAAGAACTGGTTTTGTTGGTGGAGGTTGAACAGGCGGTAACAAATAGCATTGATTCCATAGTCGTTAATTTTAAGAATGAATCAAAAGCCTTTACAATTCAGGCCCTTTAAGAGACAATGTCAAATATGGAAAATAAGCCTAAATAAAAGAATACTCTATGCACAAGCTCTTAAAACAGGGCGATAACAAAGCCCCTTAATAAATTTTATATAATTAATGTTGACAACAGGATTTGACAATGGTATACTCAATTTCGTTGTCGAATAAATTTCTAAAGACAGCAGAATGACTTGTAAAAAAGTCGAAAAAGTTAAAAAAAGTAGTTGACAAAAGGAAGAGGCCGTGGTAATATAACAGAGTTGCCGC
>CAMNSZ010000004.1 GCA_946557105.1 uncultured Lachnospiraceae bacterium
AAACAAGAAGAAGTAATAAGCAAGTGACGTTCGCTCCGCGAACTGTAGCAAACAAGAAGAAGTAATAAGCAAGTGACGTTCGCTCCGCGAACTGTAGCAAACAAAAAGAAGTAATACAGCAAGTGACGTTCGCTCCGCGAACTGTAGCAAACAAGAAGAAGTAATAAGCAAGTGACGTTCGCTCCGCGAACTGTAGCAAACAAAAAGAAGTAATACAGCAAGTGACGTTCGCTCCGCGAACTGTAGCAAACAAGAAGAAGTAATAAGCAAGTGACGTTCGCTCCGCGAACTGTAGCAAACAAGAAGAAGTAATACAGCAAGTGACGTTTGCTTCGCGAACTGTAGCAAACTTAGGGAAATAATCAGAGTATTTAAGATTTAAAGTGTAACTGTAAATTAAGTGAGAAAGTAGGTTAGTTTAAAATGGCTAAAAAGGTTGCAAGTAAAAAAGTAACAAAAAAGCGCGTAAAGAAAAACGTTGAACGCGGACAGGCACATATTCAGTCTTCTTTTAACAATACAATTGTTACATTGACAGATACTGAAGGTAATGCTCTCAGCTGGGCGAGTGCCGGTGGTCTTGGTTTTAGAGGTTCAAGGAAATCTACTCCATATGCTGCACAGATGGCAGCAGAAACAGCTACAAAGGCTGCTTTAGTACATGGACTGAAATCCGTTGACGTATTCGTAAAGGGTCCCGGTTCAGGACGTGAGGCGGCAATCAGGGCGCTCTCTGCCTGTGGTTTGGAGGTTGTAAGCATTCGTGACGTAACCCCTGTTCCTCATAACGGATGTCGTCCTCCTAAGCGTCGTCGTGTATAATGACGCGTCTATGGTAACTGTTGGAAGAAAGCGCCGCAAAACGGTGCTGTAAACAATATGCACAAAGGAAGAAAACAAGCAGCAGATATTTGTTTTCTCCCTATGTAGCAGCAGGAAAATCATAAAACACAAAATGCGTATGATGCGCAGAAGCATGGTTTTCAAGGTTAATATTAAAGAAGGGAAAAAAGAAAATGGCAGTAAATCGTGTACCCGTATTAAAGAGATGTAGAGCTCTTGGTCTTGAGCCCTCCTACTTAGGATATGACAAGAAATCTAACAGAACTTCTGCAAGAGCAGGTAAAAAGGTGAGTGAGTATGGACTTCAGCTGCGCGAGAAGCAGAAAGCGAAGTTTATATACGGTGTTTTGGAGAAGCCTTTCAGAAATTATTATGAGAAGGCTGACAGAATGAAGGGTATGACCGGTGAGAATTTGATGGTTATGCTTGAGAGAAGACTTGACAATGTAGTTTTCAGAATGGGATTTGCCAGAACCAGAAGAGAGGCAAGACAGATTGTCGGTCACAAGCATGTGTTGGTAAACGGCAAGCGTGTAAGCATTGCTTCTTATTTAATAAAGGCCGGTGATGTAATAGAAATTTCCGAGAAGGCAAAGTCCTTGCAGAGATATAAGGATATCGTAGAGATTACCGGCGGCAGATTGGTACCCGAATGGATGGATGTTGATATTGAGAGCTTAAAGGGAACAATTAAGAATCTTCCTACCAGAGAAATGATTGACGTTCCCGTAAATGAGATGCTTATCGTCGAGTTGTACTCCAAATAAGCCCTATAAACACTCTGAGGCGGCATATTTTGCGCTCAGAGTGTATGTATTCCCTAAAAAACATTCCAGAAGGAGGGTATTGCAGTGTTTGAATTTGAAAGACCTAATATTGAGGTTGCTGAAATTTCAGAAGACAAAAAGTACGGTAAATTCGTAGTCGAGCCTTTGGAAAGAGGGTATGGTATTACTCTCGGTAATTCTCTCAGACGAATTATGCTTTCTTCTTTGCCCGGTGCTGCAGTAAGCCAGATTAAAATTGAAGGTGTTCTGCATGAGTTCAGTTCGATTCCCGGAGTTAAGGAGGATGTAACTGAAATCATCATGAACATTAAGAGTCTTGCCATCAAGAACAGCAGTGAGACCAATGAGACAAAGACGGCATACATTGAATACGAGGGAGAAGGAGTTGTAAGGGCTTCTGATATTCAGGCAGATCAGGACATAGAAATTTTAAATCCGGATTTGGTAATCGCCACTTTAAGCGGCAAGGATACCAAGCTTTACATGGAGCTGACAATCACAAAAGGTCGCGGCTATGTAAGTGCAGATAAGAACAAACACGAAGATTTACCGATAGGCGTTATTGCAATTGATTCAATCTATACACCTGTAGAGAGAGTTAATGTGACTGTCGAGAATACCCGTGTGGGCCAGATTACAGATTTTGATAAGCTGACACTGGATGTATATACGAACGGAACTTTGGTTCCTGACGAAGCCGTAAGTCTTGCGGCAAAGGTGCTCAGCGAGCATCTAAATCTTTTCATTGACCTTTCCGAGAATGCCAAGACCGCAGAGGTTATGGTAGAGAAGGAGGATGATGAGAAGGAAAAGGTACTTGAAATGAGTATTGACGAGCTGGAGCTTTCCGTTCGTTCTTATAACTGCTTGAAGAGGGCAGGAATTAACACTGTAGAGGAATTGACGAACAGGACTTCCGAAGATATGATGAAAGTTCGTAATTTGGGACGTAAATCTCTGGAAGAGGTGTTGGCAAAATTGAAAGAGCTGGGACTTCAGTTAAATCCCAGTGACGAGGTTTAATAAGTTTAATAAGCAGGATATTCCATACATCATAAATCCAAAGCGTGTATGTATGGTTCATCTCTAAATGGCAACTAATAAGCATTCGGTAAGTAAGCCCAAAGCGCGTGGCCGGATGTACCATGAATGGAGAAAGGAAAATAAATCATGGCAAAGTACAGAAAGCTCGGCAGAACGTCTGCACAGAGAAAAGCATTATTAAGAAATCAGGTAACGGCGTTGATTAACAACGGTAAGATTGTTACCACTGAGGCTAAGGCTAAGGAAGTAAGAAAGATTGCAGAAGGGCTAATCGCTCTGGCTGTAAAAGAAAAAGACAACTTTGAGATGGTTAAAGTCACTGCCAAGGTTCCTGTAAAGGACAAGGACGGTAAGAGAGTAAAAGAGGTTGTCGACGGTAAGAAGGTTACAAAATTCGAGTCCGTGGAGAAGGAAATTAAGAAGGACTTACCTTCCAGACTGCATGCAAGACATCAGATGCTCAAGGTGCTGTGTCCTGTAGTATCAGTTCCTAAAGAAGCAGCGGGCAGAAAGAGAAATACAAAGGAAGTTGATTTGGTTGCGAAGCTGTTTGACGAGTATGCACCTAAGTATGTTGACCGCAAGGGTGGTTACACCAGAATTATTAAGATAGGTCAGCGTAAGGGTGACGCGGCGATGGAGGTCGTGCTTGAGTTAGTATAGTAGAGAATTAATCCAAAGAAACACACTTTAGGAGAAAGCTGAAATAGGGCTGTAAGAATTCCCCTTTGAGGGAGTTTTTACAGCCCCTTATTTTTGTATAAATCATTATTATTCTGTTTTCTGGAAGTGCTGATAATCTTTGCTGGAGTTCCAGTTGCCCCCCCATATGAAGCCATGTTCTGTAAACAGCTTGTAGCACAAATCATCTTCATCAATTTTATAAGGAAAGCTTTTGCTTCTGTCGGCAAAGTCCTGTGCATTTTCAGGAGATATATGCTCGCTGCCGTCTGCGTTATAGGTAACATAAGGATTGTAAAGGGGATTTATATCAATGGCGCGGCCCAGAGCATGCTTGGAAAGAGAAGAGCTGCCTTCCACCTTTCGATAATTAAAGCAGGAGGTATTATTATCCTCCATGGACGAAGTGTCGTCACCGTCGTATTCATCAATCAGGCGTACCTTTTCAAGCTGATATTCATTGCGGTATAACTCGTAGAAAATTTCTACTAAATCCGGTGCAATTGCCTTGTTACATATCAGCTCCCCCTCTGTAAGCTCCCCGTTAAAATCGTAATGTAAAATGTGCAGGTAGCTAAGCTCCTCATAGCTTATGGCCAGAGACTCGCTGCCTTCATTCGTTTGGGGAAAAGAAACTCCGGTAATGTAGCGTCTCAGGTTATCGGACAGCGGTTCATAATAGAATGCTTCACTATAAGCGGTACGATGCTCCAGCTGGCTGTCACCGTTCAGTAGAGCGCCTACAGGAAGCGGTTTGTCGGAGGAAGAAGGCTTCTTAAGATTATCTGCCGTCGCTTCATCCGAGCGCTCCGTGTCCTCTGCGGATGAAGCGTCAGGCTCTGCCTCCGATTCGGAAGCGTTGGAGGGTTCAGAGGAGGCTTCCGACTGGTTGGATTCCTGCTCCGAGGGGTTAATCTGGGGGTGGCGAGAGGCATAGTCCGAAAGACTTTGGGAATTACCCTTAAAGAGCTGGGTCAGTCCTCCTACAAGCAACACCAGAACGGCTAATATAACGAACATCTTTATGAATTTTTGTTGATTTGGGTTCATGATAATCCTCCATGTCCAAGCGTCATTTGTGTAAGCGGCGCCAATGCACAAATTTCGATATTATAATGCTGAATACTATATATTGTCTTAGAGTATAGGATAACATGGGATACGCATATTGTACAATACATTTTCAATATCCATTTTTGCACTAAATATAATCATTTTGATAAAATATTGTGGGGAGGATCATATTTGCGCTCTATTATCGAATATTGCAGGGTTGTATTTCCTCCGCTTATTTAGTAAAATAAAAAACGTATAAGCAGTGGGAGCTATACGGTCTGCTTATTTTATTTAAACACGAGGATAGGGTGGCATTATGGGAATTATCCGGACGAAGGATGTTGTATTTGAATATATCAGACGCGACGAGGAGGGAAATGTGGAGGGAATCGTCAAGGCTGTGGATAACGTGTCCATAAATATTAAGCAGGGCGATTTCATTGCTGTTTTAGGGCATAACGGTTCCGGTAAATCTACACTCGCCAAGCATATGAACGCTATTTTAAATCCCACGGAGGGAACTGTCTGGGTGGATGGCATGGATACCAAGGATGAAAAAGAGGTGTGGAATATCAGGCAGACTACGGGAATGGTTTTTCAGAATCCCGATAATCAAATTATAGGGCAGGTTGTGGAGGAGGACGTAGGGTTCGGACCGGAAAATATGGGAGTTTTGACGAAGGAAATATGGGAGAGGGTAGAGGAAAGCCTGCGGGCGGTAGGCATGTATGAGTTTCGTAAGCATTCGCCCAATAAGCTTTCCGGCGGACAGAAGCAAAGAGTGTCTATAGCAGGCGTCCTTGCCATGCACCCCAAATGTATTGTTTTGGATGAGCCCACGGCAATGCTGGATCCTAATGGCCGAAAGGAGGTCATTCGTGCAATCAGGGGACTAAATCAGGTGGAAGGTGTGACGGTGATATTAATCACTCATTACATGGAAGAAATAATTCACGCCGACAAGGTATTTGTCATGGATCAGGGGAAAATAGCCATGGAGGGAACGCCCAAAGAAATTTTTTCCCGAGTAGAGGAATTAAAGAGCCTGAGACTGGATGTGCCGCAGGTGACGCTGCTTGCATATGAGCTTCAAAAAAAAGGTATTTCCCTGCCAAACGGTATATTGACTATAGAGGAGTTTGTGGAACAGCTGAGATTGACGATGACGGGGCGTAGGACAACGGTGGAATAGAACGGATACAGAGCGGACGAAAAAGGGATAACAACCGGTGATATTATATGCAGATTGCCGCAGGTAGAAGAAAGGAACGGAAATATTTTATGTCTATGATTATAGACCATGTAAGTTATATATACGGGGAGGGAACGCCCTTAGAGCACAAAGCGCTTTCGGATATTAGCCTCAATATACCCGACGGACAGTTTGTAGGTATCATCGGTCATACCGGTTCCGGTAAATCTACGCTGATGCAGCATATGAACGGATTGCTTAAGGCTACAAAGGGACATATATATTTTAACGGAGAAGACATTTATGATTCCGATTATGACATGAAGAAGCTTCGCAGCAGGGTAGGTTTGGTTTTTCAGTATCCGGAGCATCAGCTGTTTGAAATTGACGTTTTTTCGGACGTATGCTTCGGCCCCAGAAATTTGGGGCTGGAGCGCAAGGAGGTGGAGCTGCGCGCTTATGACGCGCTGCGGAAGGTGGGACTTGACGACGAGCTTTACTATCAGTCTCCCTTTGAGCTGTCGGGCGGTCAGAAGCGAAGAGCGGCTATTGCAGGTGTTCTTGCCATGAAGCCGGAAATATTGATTTTGGACGAGCCTACGGCAGGCCTTGACCCGAAGGGGAGAGATGAAATACTGGGTCAGATTAAAAGGCTTCAGGTACAAACAGGAATGACTATACTTTTGGTTTCCCACAGTATGGAGGATGTGGCCGAGTATGTAGACCGCATTATTGTGATGAATCAGGGAAGGATTATGCTGGACGATACGCCCAGAGAGGTGTTTCGCTATTACAAGGAATTGGAGGAGGTGGGGCTTGCCGCACCTCAGGTAACTTATATTATGCATGCATTGCGTGAAGAAGGACTGAATGTGGACGCGGATGTAACCACTATAGAGGAGGCGGCGGCAGAGCTTGTCCGGGTTTTAAAGGGTTAAAGGAAAGATATGCTTAGAGATATTACATTAGGACAATATTATCAGACGGATTCCATTATGCATAAAATGGACCCAAGGGTGAAGCTGGGGGGAACACTGTTATTTATAATCTCCTTGTTTTTTTTCAAGAATTTTTTGGGTTATATCATTGCCGCGCTTTTTTTGGGAACGGCAATTAAGCTTTCCAGAGTGCCGTTTAAGTTTATGGTGAGGGGCATGAAGGCTATTATGGTTCTTTTGATGATCACGGTGCTCTTTAATCTTTTTCTGACTCCGGGAACACCTATCTTTACGGTCTGGAAGCTGACCGTCACTTTTGAGGGAGCACGTATGGCGGCCGGTATGGCGGTTCGTTTGAGTCTTCTTGTCATAGGCTCATCCCTGATGACGCTGACCACCACGCCCAATAATCTCACCGACGGCATGGAGAAAATGCTGCGTCCTTTGAGAATATTTAAGGTGCCGGTGCATGAGGTGGCGATGATGATGTCCATCGCCCTGCGTTTCATTCCCATTTTGCTGGAGGAGACTGACAAAATTATGAAGGCGCAGATTGCAAGAGGAGCCGATTTTGAGAGTGGGAATATAATAAGGCGTGCCAAGGCGCTGGTTCCCCTTCTCGTTCCGTTATTTATCTCCGCATTCCGCCGTGCCAATGACTTGGCTATGGCGATGGAGGCGCGGTGTTATCGCGGCGGTGAGGGTCGTACTAAAATGAAGCCCTTAATTTATGCAAGACGGGATTATATTGCTTATATCTGTATTTTAATGTATTTGGCAGTCAGTATTTTTGTGGGAAGATTATCCTTTTCGTAGGGATGTGAGGCAGCTATGGAGAAATCTGAATCAAAGACAAAGCGCGTGCGTCTGGTGGTGGCGTATGACGGCACAAATTATCATGGGTGGCAGCTACAGGACAATGGCGTTACTATAGAAAGCGAATTGAACAGATGCCTTTTTGACCTTTTGGGAGAAGAAATTCAGGTGACCGGAGCCAGCAGGACGGATGCGGGAGTTCATGCACTTTGTAATATAGCGGTGTTTGATACAAGGAGCCGTATGCCTGCCGAAAAAATTTCTTATGCGCTGAACCAGCGTCTGCCGGAGGATATAAGGATCCAAAAATCGGAGCAGGTGGCGGACGACTGGCACCCAAGGCGCTGCGAAAGCCGGAAAACCTATGAATATCGGATATATAGGGCGGAATTTCCCATGCCTGTAAAAAGGCTGTATTCTTATTTTACGTATCATGCGTTGAATGTGGACGCAATGAAAAGAGCCGCGGAATATCTTGTGGGGGAACATGATTTTAAGAGCTTTTGCCAGACAGGGGCACAGGTGAAATCTACTGTGCGAACGCTTTATAGCGTGGAGGTAGAGGAGCAGGGTGCGGATTTGGTGCTTCGGGTCTGCGGGAGCGGCTTCCTTTACAATATGGTACGGATTATTGCAGGTACCTTAATGGAGGTGGGCAGAGGAAGGAAAAGCCCCGAGGATGTTATGAGTATATTGGAGGTAAGAGACAGGATGGCAGCGGGTCCTACCGCTCCGGCGCAGGGGTTAACGCTGGTAAGGTATGATTTTGTGTAAAGGGTATTGGAACCTAAAGGGAGGTTTAGAGATGGAAAATATGCAAAATAAGGATTCTAACCGGATAACCAGAGAGTATTTTGACAGTATTTTGCTGGAGATGAGACATATCGACGGGGTTAAGCCCGATACGGCGGCGGAGTTGTTTGGGGAGAGGTTTTCCATGCCTATTGCTACCGCGGCTCTGTCTCATTTGAACGGTATTTGTACGGAAGGAATGGTGAAAATGGCAAAGGGCGCCGCCATGGCGGGAGCGCTTTGCTTTAGCGGTATGGGTGAGCGGGAAGAATTAGCGGATATGTGTAAAACCGGCGCCAAGGTAATAAAAATAATCAAGCCTCATGCAGATAATGCCTTAGTGCTTGAGAAAATCAGGCGGGCAGAGGAGGATGGAGCCTTTGGCGTGGGCATGGACATCGACCATGCTTTTAACGGGCAGGGAGAATATGATACGGTGTGCGGGCTGCCGATGAAGCCCAAATCCATGGAGGAGCTTCAAGGCTTTGTGAAGGCGGCAGGGCTTCCTTTTGTAATAAAGGGCGTGCTTAGCGCCGTTGATGCAAGAAAGGCGCTTTCCATAGGCGCTGCGGGCATTGTTGTCTCCCATCATCACGGCATTATGGATTATGCGGCGCCACCCTTAATGCTTCTGCCGGAAATAGTGAAGGTGACCGGCGGGAGAATTCCCGTATTTGTGGACTGCTGTATAGAAAGCGGAATGGATGCATTTAAGGCATTGGCTCTCGGGGCAGACGCCGTTTGCGTGGGAAGAGCGATAATGGAGCCGTTAAAGGAAAAGGGCGCGGAGGGTGTAAGGGAAACCCTTATTGGAATAGACAAAGAGCTGAAGGGCGTTATGGCAAGAACCGGCTGCGCCAATGTGGCGGCAATAAATGATGATGTGCTTTGGAAAAAGGAGTTTTAGAGAGGGAAGGGCTGTAAATAGTCTTCAATAAATGAAATATGGCGAAACAGAAAGGTGTACAAGTGTGAAATTTGTGCATCTTTTTTTGTTTTTTCTATTTATTACATTAAATTATGCGTCCAACTAAAGTTATGCACAAATAAAAAAGTCGCAAAAGAAATAATATGGCAATAAGTGATAATTAAATGACAAATTTGAAGTAGACTATTGTTAACTTATCTTATATAATGACAATTAAGTGGCATTGTGCTTTACATATAAAATTTAAGGAGGTAAAAAGAATGTGGAGAAAACTATGTAAAACCACCGCAGGAATTCTTGCGGCGCTGATGGTATTCGGAAGTATCCAGACGCTGCCTGTGGTACAGGTGCAAGCGGAAGAGAATGCAGCAGGTACTGTCAGCGGAAACACTGTTAGCGGAGACACCGTTAATCTCGATAAGGTTGCAGCTGAAGATGTGGACATGCCCACGTCGGACGAGCCTACAGATGTAACCTACAATTTTATTGATTTGGCAAAAATCAAGTCCTATAATGTGAATTTATCCGTGGGTGACGGCGGCGAGATATCCATGGATTATATTGCCCAATACGGAGAAAGCTTTTATAAGCTGCCGGATGAAATTGATTCGTCTAAGGTAAAAAAGATTACCCTTAATTTAACCTCGGGCAATGCGGGCGATTTGGCGATTAAGCTGTATGCGGACGATACGTGTGCGGCTACAAGTCAGGACCCTGCATACGGACATAATACGATAACGCCTACGGCAGGCTTCGGAGCTATCGGTATTATGTCTCTTAAGGAGACGGCTTCCGTCAAAATAAGCGGTATCACATTGACCGTTGAGGGAGAAGCCGAGATTTGTAAGACCTATACCTTCTCTGCCTTAAACAGCTGCAAGAACGGAGGAGTGACGGCAGATGTAGCTGATGGCGGAGCCGCTACATTCTCCTTTGGAAGTCAGTATCAGGAGATTTTTTACGAGATACCAAGGGAAATTGATTCTGCAAAGGTACATAAGGTGACATTTAATGTGACGTCGGGTAATGGGGATGCGATGGCTTATAAGTTTTATACCGAGGAAAATTTCTCCGGCAATTGGCCAAGCGCTCCAAACGAGCAGGTATCCTACTGTAATCCGTCCGTACAGCTTCAAAGCGGATTTAACGGTATGAAATATTTTGGAATTATGTCAATGAACACGGAAGCAGTTGAGGCGACGATTGACAGCGTTACATTCCATACTTCGGGTTGGGGCTACAGTGAACCGGAGGAAGAGGGCGGCGAAGACGTAGCCGGCGACAAGGTATTTACCGCAGACAAGCTTGGTGTGGAGTGGGGAGATGCCACATATGAGCTGGTGGACGGAAAATATAAAATGTCCTTTGGAAAGCAGTATGCTCAGGTGAAGTTTACCCTTCCCGAGTCTATAGACCTTTCCAATTGTACGGCCGTAAAATTTGTGGTGGAAGACCAGACCGCTCCTATTTCCCTAAAGCTTTATAAGGGAAGTGAAGAGGCTCAGGTTGAATATGGGAAGACAGGTTCCACGGAATATATCATGACTCCCTCTTCAAAGGACACTATCAGCGCGATAGGTATCATGATTACAGACGAAAATCCTTCCGATGCCAGAGTATCTCTGGTGAGCGTCACCTTTACAATGAAGGGTGGTTCCAACTTGGAGGATAACATTATTATGAACCCTGACTTTGCGGATACAAGCGAGGAAGGGATGGCTGTATGGAAGATTGCGGAGGGTAACTCTACCATTACCGCACAGACGGCAGATACGGCTATTTACGGCGACGTAAAAACCTACGGCAAGATTTCCAGAGATCCGGCAACCTCCTCTTCTCAGGACTGCTTCTCTCAGGATATAACGGCCTTAGTGGAAAAAGGCGCAGAATATAAGTTTGAATTCTATGCCATGCTTTCGGATGAATATGCGGGCGCTCCCGAGGAACAGAGAAAAGTTGAATTTTGTCCTTATATAACGGCTAACGGAGAGACCAATTATTTGGGAACCTACTCGTCAGAGCTGACGGGTAACAGCAGTCAGGTGCTTACGCCCGGTGAATGGATCAAATATTCGGGTACCTTTACGATTTCTTATACAGGAGAACTGAACAAGGTAGCTATCCGTATTATAGAGCAGGGTACCAATTATGGACAGGGAGACTGCGTTAAGGGGGATTATTATATAACCGGTGTGTCCATGCGCAAGGTTGTAAAGATAAAACCTGAAATAGAGCAGGATATTCCGAACCTTAAGGACAGTATTACCGCAGATCTCGGCCCCGCCGCACTGGCAGGTACGGCTATTGCCGGATCCGAAATTACGGATGATACGCTTATGGAGCTGGTAACAAAGCATTTTAATGCGGTTACTTTGGGAAATGAGCTGAAGCTTGACGCGATGCTCGGATATCAGAACGATAAATGTCCTGAAAACGGAACGCAGACGGTGACCTTTAACGGGCAGCAGCTGCTTGTTCCTGTGTTGAATCATTCAAGGGCAGACAAGATGCTGGATGTGATTGTGGATTGGAACAATGAGCATCCTGAGGATTTCATTAAGGTGAGAGGCCATGTTCTCGTATGGCATTCTCAGGCGCCCGAGTGGTTCTTCAAGGAAGATTACGACATTGATGCAGATTTCGTTACCAAGGAGGTTATGGATCAACGTCTGGAATGGTATATAAAGACTATGTTAGAGTATTATACCGGTACAGACAGCAAATATAAGGATTTGTTCTACGGCTGGGATGTGGTAAACGAAGCAATCAATGACGGTACGGGTACATACAGACCATCCGGCGAGTCGCATTGGGCGTCCGTCTATGGAAGTCAGAGCAATGAATTTATTATTAAGGCATTCCGGTTTGCAAACAAATATGCGCCGGCAGATTTGGAGCTATATTATAATGATTATAATGAGTGCGTGCCAAGTAAGCGTGCCGGTATTGTAAAGCTTCTGCAGGATGTGAAATCCGCGGAAGGAACAAGAATTGACGGTATGGGAATGCAGGGGCACTATAATATGGAATCTCCTACCTTAGTGCAGTTTGAGGACGCAGTGCGCGCCTATGCGGCTGTTGTCGGCAAGGTTCAGCTGACCGAGCTTGACTTTAAGGCAAGCAGTAAGTTTGACGGTACGGACGCTACCAGAGCGGAAGAATATACTAAACAGGCATATCGTTATAAGGCGTTTTATGATAAGGCAAAGGCCCTTAATGCCGAGGAGGGTATTGAGTTTTCAGGCATCACTGTATGGGGTGTGGTTGATAAATATTCCTGGCTGCAAAGCTCCTCCGGCGTAGGAGGCGGCGCCGACGGAAAGCAGATGCAATGTCCTTTGCTGTTTGATGATAATTATAAGGCGAAGCCTGCATATTGGGCATTTGTAAATCCTAACATGCTGGAGCCCTCCACAAAGAAACTTACAGTAGTACAGGGTGTGGGCACGGGTTATGAGAGTGCAAATACATATACTTTTGGAGACGATTCCTGCGAGGTCACCTTCCTTCCCGTCTGGAGCGGAAACCTTTTGAAGGTACAGGTAACGGTAAAGGATGCTACGGTAGATGCCGACGACAGCATCACACTGTTTGTTGATGCTGCAAATTCCAAGTCTGAAAACACTACCCCTCAGAAGGTTACTGTAAATCGCGGGGATTGTACGGCTGTTGCGGGTGGTTATCAGGCAGAATTGAGTACAGAGATTGCCAATGCAGCCATTGCAAAGGTAATCGGCTTTGATATCCGGGTGACTAACAAAGACGCTAAGTTATCCTACAATGATTATAAGTATACGCAGGACACCAGCAGTAAGTATTTTGCAGAGGCAGTGCTTAAGCCCTATGCTGTTATAGGCAGAGGAACGGCAGTTGTAGACGGTGAAAAAGAGGCAATTTGGTCCGAGAAGGGAAAAGAAATACCCCTCACCATTAATCTGGGGGCCAAAGCATCGGCAAAGGTAACTGCCATGTGGGACGAAGATTATTTGTATGTTTTTGCGGAGATTAAGGATGCCGACCTGAATAATGAAAGCGAGAGCGCTCATGAGCAGGATTCCTTAGAGGTGTTTATTGACGAGAATAATAATAAGACCGAAGCCTATGAGGATGACGATAAGCAATACAGAATCAGCTATGCCAATGCACAGTCCTTTAACGGTAAAAAGTGTCTTGCAGTGAACGTGGATTCAGCGGCAAAGACTACGTCCGACGGGTATGTGATTGAGGCGGCGTATAAATGGACTGATATTGAAGCCGCAGAAGATATGGAAATCGGGTTGGAGTTCCAGATTAATGATGCTGACGGCACAGGCAAGAGAATAGGTACCTTGAGTTGGTATGACGAGACCGGTATGGGCTGGTCGTCACCCGGTGTATTTGGTACAGTAAGGCTGGCGGATGAAGCTATCTAAAAAAATAGTGAATTAGTGTAACGGGTATTGCAAAAGAATGTAAAAAAGTGTAATATAGTTACATGAGTTGCACGACTGGCGGAAAGCAGGAAGCTGCGGTGGGATAACCCACAGGGAGTGCAAAATACGTTAAGCCGACCGCCTGGGCACCACTTATTGTGATGCTCAGGTGGTTTTTTTGTTAGGAGGAAAATTATGCTATCACTACAACAGGAATTGGAAAGCAACGATTATCCGGGAAGGGGGATTGTCATCGGGCTTTCTGCGAACGGTAAGTACGCCGTAACGGCATATTTTATCATGGGAAGAAGCGTAAACAGCCGTAATCGCGTGTTTGTCACGGAAGCAGACGGTATCCGTACAGAAGCGTTTGACCCATCCAAATTAGAGGATCCCAGTCTGATTATCTACGCTCCCGTAAGAGTACTTGGAAGTGACACGATTGTCACTAATGGAGACCAGACAGATACGATTTATGACGGGCTGAGTAAAGGAATGACCTTTGAGCAATCCTTAAGAAGCCGTGAATTTGAGCCGGATGCGCCCAATTATACTCCCAGAATATCGGGAGTAATGCATGTGGAGAAGGGAGCCTTTGATTATAGCATGTCTATCTTGAAGAGTGACGACGGGAACCCTTCCTGCTGTAACAGATATACTTTCAGCTATGACAAGCCTGTGGCGGGTGAAGGTCGTTTTATCCATACATATATGCATGACGGCAATCCGCTTCCCAGCTTTACCGGAGAGCCCAAGCCCGTGATTATAGAGGATGATATGGACGACTTTACCGCCATGCTTTGGAATAGCTTGAACGAGGAGAATAAGGTGTCTTTATTTGTACGATATATTGATATAGAAACGGGTGAATATAGGACGAGCATTGTAAACAAGAACCAAGGCGCAGACTAAACGTATTGTAGCTTTCACGCTTCGGCACGAATTGTACAGGCGTATTGCTCAGGCATGCCGAGCCATAAGGAGCAGCGCAGGAATGAGGAACGATATGAATGAGATAGAATTGAAATATGGCTGTAACCCGAATCAAAAGCCTTCCCGTATTTATATGGAGGACGGAAGTGAATTACCTGTTACCGTATTAAACGGTAAACCCGGTTATATTAATTTTTTGGACGCCTTTAACGGCTGGCAACTGGTAAAGGAGCTAAAGGAGGCGACAGGGCTTCCTGCGGCTGCCTCCTTTAAGCATGTGTCTCCTGCCGGGGCGGCAGTGGGGCTTCCTCTGGATGAAACGCTGGCGAAGATATACTGGGTGGACGATTTAGGGGAGCTTTCTCCTCTTGCCTGTGCCTATGCGAGGGCGAGGGGGGCGGACAGAATGTCTTCCTTCGGTGATTTTATTGCGCTTTCCGACGTGTGTGACGTTGATACGGCCAGACTGATTAAAAGAGAGGTTTCCGACGGTGTGATTGCTCCCGGCTATACAGAGGAGGCTCTTGCCATTCTTCAAGAGAAGAAAAGGGGAGGTTACAATGTTATTCAGATCGATGAAGCATACACGCCTGCTCCCGTGGAGAAAAAGCAGGTATATGGCATTACCTTTGAGCAGGGAAGGAACGAGCTAGATATCAATGGTGATTTATTGTCAAACATTGTGACCGACAACAAAGAAATCCCGGCAAATGCGTTGATTGACATGAAGATTGCTTTGATAACGCTAAAGTATACACAGTCAAATTCCGTATGCTATGTGAAGGACGGTCAGGCGATTGGCATCGGCGCCGGGCAGCAGTCCCGCATTCATTGTACCCGTCTGGCAGGCAGCAAGGCGGACAACTGGTTTTTGCGTCAATCCCCTCAGGTATTAGGTCTTCAGTTTGTGGACGGTTTGGGAAGAGCAGACCGCGATAACGCTATCGACGTTTATATGGGCGAAGAGTATATGGATGTTTTGGCTTGCGGCGTCTGGGAGAATATTTTCAAGGTGAAGCCGCCTGTATTTACAAGAGAGGAAAAGAGGGCATGGCTTGACAAAATGCAGAACGTAACCCTTGGTTCGGATGCGTTTTTCCCGTTTTCCGATAATATTGAGCGCGCCCATAAGAGCGGCGTAAGATACATTGCGCAGCCCGGAGGCTCGGTGCGCGATGACGCAGTTATTGAATGCTGCAACAAATATGGCATGGTAATGGCATTTACGGGAATAAGGTTGTTCCATCATTAAGAAAGCGATAAGCCGGGAATAAAGTTTGGAGGCTGTGCCGTACAGGCTGTCATATGACGGCCTGTACGGCTTTTTGCATATATGGATTGGCCTGCATCATATAAATTTATATAAATTAATTCTATAGTTTGACTAGCGAAAACTCTCAAGATATAGTATGATAGGCTTATTGAGCATAAGAGACTGAGAGGAAGCCTATGAGACTGTCGGATTTAGAGCCGTACAATCCTATTACAATACAGTGCCATGACAACCCTGACGCGGATACCATAAGCTCGGGCTATGCTTTGTATTGTTATTTTAAAAGCAAACATAAGAAGGTGCGGCTTGTTTACAGCGGTCAGAACAAAATCAAGAAAATGAATTTGCGTCTGATGAAAGAAAAGCTGAATATTCCCATAAAATATATACGCCCCAGCCAAAGCGAGGCAATGGAAGGACTTTTGATAACTGTGGACTGTCAATACGGTTCGGGGAATGTCAGCTGCCTTCGGGCGGGGAACGTGGCGGTTATTGATCATCACCCCAGAGAGAAAAGCGGAGGTGAGCTTGTACGCATACAGCCTAACCTGGGAAGCTGCGCTACCTTGGTATGGAGCATGCTTTTGGAGGAGGGGTATCCGGTCAATGAGGACGTGAATTTAGGAACGGCTCTGTATTACGGTCTTTACACGGATACCAATCAGTTTTCGGAGCTTTTTAATCCCTTAGATATGGATATGAGGGAGACGCTTTCCTTTAACAAGCGCCTGCTGACGCAGTTTCGGAATGCAAATCTATCCCTTAAGGAATTGGAAATTGCGGGAATTGCCATGATTCGTTATAACTATAATGATGATTATCGTTTTGCGGTCATTAAGGCGCAGCCATGCGATCCCAATATTTTGGGGCTAATCAGTGACTTTTTGTTACAGGTTGAGGAGATTGATACCTGTGTGGTTTATAATGAAATCAACGACGGATACAAGTTTTCTGTCAGGAGCTGTATCAAGGAGGTCAATGCCAATGAAATGGCGGCGTTTTTGGCGGAGGGTATCGGCTCCGGCGGAGGACATGACGAAAAGGCCGGCGGATTTATAAGTATGAAGCTGTATGAGGAGCATTTTCCGGTACTGCATTCGGAGGCATATTTTAATAACCGTATGACGGAATACTTTCAGTCCTACACCTTGATATTTGCCAACCAAACGAAGGCGGACGTATCCGGTATGCAAAGGTACAGAAGGCTCAGACAGCCCATCTGCTGTATAAAGGCAACGGATATCGCAGGGGTGGGAACACAGATTTCCATGAGAACGGATTCAGGCAGTATGGATTTTCAGGTGGAAGAGGATATGTTCTTTTCAGTGGAGCGAAACGGTATTATTCACTTTGTCAGGAGTGACTTTTTCCGCAAGTATTTAAGCGACACGGGCCAAGGGCTGCCAAAAGATTATTTTGCAGGAATTCAATATACGCCCACTATAAAAAATTGGTCGGATGGGAATACATATGGTATAGAAGCTTTTGCAAAGCTATGTATGCCGAAGGATACCTTTAATATTTATGCGAGGAGGCTGACAAGCTGTGTGAAGGTATTTCCAAAATGGGATGACGAGAGGTATATGCGCGGAATGCCGGGCGATTATCTGGCCGTCAGCGAGGATGACCTGCATAACATTTTTATTGAGCCGGGAAATATTTTTGGGGATAATTATGAATTGATATAATACGGAGAAAAAACAGTTTATAATTCCTTGCGGGTGTGTTAATATAATTATTACGGATGCGACAATATTTGTAGAGTGAAAGGTCGGTTTTATCATGAGCGAGAACGAAAAGACGACTATAGAGTCCAAAAACTTTATTGAGCAGATAATTGACAAGGATTTGGCGGAAGGAGTATACAATACGGTTCATACGCGTTTTCCTCCGGAGCCTAACGGGTATCTGCACATAGGGCATGCCAAGAGCATTTTATTGAATTATGGTCTGGCTAAAAAATATAACGGTAAGTTTAATATGCGTTTTGACGATACGAATCCCACAAAAGAGAGGGTTGAGTTTGTAGAGTCCATTAAGTCAGATATCAAATGGCTGGGAGCCGACTGGGAGGACAGGCTTTTTTTTGCCTCCGACTATTTCGGTCAGATGTACGAGGCAGCGGTAAAGCTGATAAAGAAGGGCAAGGCGTATGTGTCGGACTTAAGCGCGGAGCAGATTAAGGAATATAGGGGAAGCCTTACCGAACCGGGCAGGGAGGACCCCTACAGCACAAGAAGCGTAGAAGAGAATCTTCAGCTTTTTGAGGAGATGAAATCGGGAAAATATTCGGACGGCGAGAAGGTTCTCCGAGCCCGTATTGATATGGCGTCCCCCAATATCAATATGCGGGATCCGGTTATTTACCGTGTGGCGCATATGACCCATCATAATACCAAGGACGAATGGTGTATTTATCCTATGTATGATTTTGCCCATCCTATTGAGGATGCAATCGAGGGAATCACGCATTCCGTCTGTACTTTGGAATTTGAGGATCACAGACCGCTGTACGACTGGGTAGTGAGAGAGCTGGAATATCCCGTGCCTCCCAGACAGATTGAATTTGCAAAGCTGTATCTGACAAATGTGGTCACGGGAAAGAGATATATCAAGAAGCTTGTGGAAGAAGGTATCGTGGACGGCTGGGACGACCCGAGACTTGTATCTATAGCAGCCTTGCGCCGTCGTGGCTTTACTCCGGAATCCATAAAATTATTCGTGGAGCTTTGCGGTGTGTCAAAGAGTAACTCTTCCGTGGATTACGCTATGCTTGAATATTGTATCCGCGAGGACTTGAAGGCCAAAAAACCTCGTATGATGGCAGTTCTGGATCCGGTAAAGCTCATTATCGACAATTATCCTGAGGGGCAAACGGAAAGTCTGGAGGCGCCCAATAATATGGAAAACGAAGAATTGGGCAGTCGTCAGATTCCTTTTGGCAGAGAGCTGTATATTGAGAGAGAGGACTTTATGGAGGAGCCTCCCAAGAAATATTTCCGCATGTTTCCCGGCAACGAGGTACGTCTGATGAATGCTTATCTTGTGACCTGTACGGGATGTGTGAAGGACGAGGAAGGCAACGTTATGGAGGTTCACTGTACCTATGACCCTGCCACCAAGGGGGGCAATAGCGCGGACGGGCGCAAGGTGAAGGGAACCATCCACTGGGTTTCGGCAAAACAGGCTATTACTGCCGAGGTGCGTCTGTATGAGAATATTATAGATGAAGAAAAGGGTGTTTATAATGAGGACGGAAGTCTGAATCTGAATCCCAATTCCCTCAAGATTTTGAAGAAATGTTATCTGGAGCCAGAATTTGCAGGAGCGAAGGCGTATGACAGCTTCCAGTTCGTACGGCAGGGCTTCTTCTGTGTGGACGCTAAGGACTCTAAGCCGGAGGCATTGGTGTTCAACAGAATTGTATCTTTAAAGAGTTCTTATGTTTTGCCTAAGGCATAAACGAATATATAGAAAGGATTATTTTGGGAGGAAAGAAAATGTCAGGATTGTTATCAGGTTTGGCAGGTCTTGGATTGGATAAGCTGGAGAACGTGAATATCTATGAGGAGCCGGAAAAAGAGGAAAAGCAGCAGGCCAAGGAAGTGAAGGTGGCGGAGAAGGACTTAATCTATGAAAAAACAATGGAGTGTCCGGTGTGCGGCGAGAGCTTTCCCGTGAAGATTATGAAGACTGGCAAAGCAAAGCTGTTGGGTACGGATCAAGATTTGCGTCCTAAATACGAGGGTATAGATGCAGTAAAGTATGATGTAATTTTATGTACAAAATGCGGTTACGCCGCCCTTAGCAGATTTTTCCCGGCAGTGACCTCGGGGCAGGCGAAGCTTATCAAGGAGAATATTAGTAAAAACGTACAATTGAGTACTTGTACGGAGGAGATTTACAGCTATGATTATGCCTTGGAGCGCTATAAGCTTTCACTGGCAAATGCGGTGGTAAAGAGAGCAAGGGTAAGCGAGAAGGCATACGTCTGCTTAAAGAGCGCGTGGCTTCTGCGCGGTTACGCAGAGAGTCTGGAGGCTGAGGGACAGACGGATAAGCTGGAACAAATGAAGGCTGAGGAAGAAGAATATTTGCAAAACGCCTATAATGGTCTGGTCGAGGCAAGACAGTCCGAGAGCTTTCCTATCTGCGGAATGGATGAGAGCACCATCGATTATCTTGTGGCGGTTCTGGCATTACATTTGAAGAAATATGACGTTGCAGGCAAACTGATAACCACTATTTTGACGACCTCCACTAATGCACGTACAAAGGATAAGGCAAGAGATTTAAAGGAACAGCTGCTTGCAGAGCTTAAGACGAAGAAGTAGGCAGTTTATTTTGCAGAATGTGAACGATATAGATTGCTGGTGTACTGAGGAAGGATTTTTATGTATGATTTAACCATACAATTGCAGACTAACGGTGAAAAGTGTCTATATGAGCAGATTTACGAACATATTAAAAGGGAAATAAAGGAAGGGAGGCTTCTTGCTGGCGAGAGGCTTCCCTCCACGCGTTCTTTGGCAGAGTATTTGCAGGTGGCGAGAAGTACTGTGGACTCTGCATATGGTCAGCTGTTGGACGAGGGATATATAGAGGCAAGACCCTATAGGGGATACTTTGTGTGTCCGTTGGAGGAACTCTTTTTACTGGAGGAAAACGTAAGGAAGGCGCGGAATCCGTCTCCGATTCTGCCCGTTATAGAGACGCGGAGCAAAAAGGAAACGGAATATTATGATTTTTCCCCCAATGCTATTGATATGTCGGGATTTCCCTTTGGAGTCTGGAAGAAGATAACCAAAAATACTCTAAACGACGGTAATCAGGAGCTGTTTTCACAGGGGGAGCCACAGGGAGATTATGATTTACGGCTTACTGTATGTCGATATCTGCATTCCTCAAGGGGAGTAAACTGTTCGCCGGAGCAGATTATAGTAGGAGCTGGGAACGATTATCTTTTAATGCTGCTGGAAAAGATTTTGGGAAGGCATGTTCCCATTGCAATGGAGAATCCTACATATAAGAGGGCGTACCGGATTTTCCAGTCCTTTGCCTATCGTATTGTAACGGTAGATATGGATGAAAGCGGAATGAAGACATCCAAGCTTTGGGAGGAGGAGGTAAGAGTGGCTTATGTGATGCCCTCCCATCAATTCCCGACGGGAACGATAATGCCTATCGGGCGGCGCATGGAGCTCTTAAGATGGGCGGGAGGGGGAGAAGACAGATATCTTATTGAGGACGATTATGACAGTGAATTCCGTTATCACGGCAAGCCAATTCCCGCGCTGCAGGCTTCGGACGAGCGGGAAAAGGTTATCTATATAGGTACTTTCTCTAAGGCGATTGCACCGGCAATTCGTGTCAGTTATATGGTGCTGCCCAAAAAGCTGCTATTGCGGTACAGGGAGGAATGCGGCTTCTATTCCTGCACAGTGTCGCGTATCGACCAGCGTATTTTGAATGAATTCATCAGAGAAGGATATTTTGAAAGGCATTTGAATAAAATGCGTAAAATTTATCGCGCCAAGCATAAGCTTCTTCTGGATTGTCTAAAGCCCTTTGCGGGAGAATTTCAGATTTCCGGAGAGAATGCAGGCTTGCATTTGGTGCTTACGGCGAAAGGGGAACAATCCGAGAGGGAGCTTGTCAGGACGGCCAAGGAAAAGCGGGTAAAGGTGTATGGGCTTTCGGACAGTCTGGTGGCCTCTAGTTTAGGACGGGCGGCTGTGGTGCTGGGCTTCGGAGGATTGAACAGCGAGGAGATAAGGAAAGGAACAGAGCTTTTACAGAAGGCATGGTTATAATATCACGACGGCGCTTATCGCCGTCGGTGGGGTAGCATGGCTATAAGGGCAAATGTAAAGCCGAGAGAGTCAGGAACCTAAGCGGAGCCTGCCCTTTCGGCTTTGATTTTTATTGAATAGGGGGTTCAACGTCGGCAGGATCTTCTTCGTCAAAGAAATCCTCCACCGCCTCTTCGGCCTTTTCCTTTGCAGCGCCTGCAGCCTGAGAAATTGTCTTGTTGAGAGGAGTAAAGGAATCCCCGTCTGTTTTATTGTCGGCTGTCTGTGGATTTTCGCAGTTCAGTGCAACATAGGTGCGGGAAGAATCGGTATCGTCGTCCAAGTCTTCGCTGAAATCGTCGTAATCCTCGTCATCACTGTCCGATGCCGCTAAATCCGCATCCTTTTTTCGGAAATAATAATAAGCAGCAGCGGCAGCCGTTCCGATTGCAGCAGTTGCAAGTAAAATCTTACCAAATTTTTTAGCCATGAAATACTCCTTTCTGGTTTTTGATATTCGTATATCAATATATTAATACTATTTTGCGAAAATGAAAAGAGAATATGTATTAAATTTTTGAAAAATCGTCTGCTTGAAGGTTTCGGTTATATTGGAACGGTAAGGCGGCCTGTTACGGCTTGAAAGCTTAAGGATAGTGTGATAAACTGAAACAATACGGAGTATGCACAAATGAACGGTAAATTTTTTGATTTGAAAAAAGAAAAACAGGACAGGATGATCAATGCGGCGTTGAAGACATTTGCTCTTCACGGCTACCGCCATGCCAGCACGGATGATATTGTGAGGGAGGCTTCAATCAGCAAGGGATTATTGTTTCACTATTTCGAGAGCAAGCTGGGGGTCTATACTTTTGTATATGACTATAGTGTAAAATATATGGCGCTAGAGCTTAGCAGCGCCGTGGACGACAGGGAAACGGATATGTTTGAGCTTTTCAAGCAGCGGGAACATGCCCGTATGCTTGCCATGCGGGGGTATCCGTATATGCAGCAGTTTTTGAACCGCTCCATGTCCGAGGACGTAAGCGAGGCGCTTATTGCAGTTGAAGATATGAGAAACGAATTGCTGAAGGTATATGAGACAATTGAAAAGAGAATGGATTTTGGACGGCTTCCGGGGCAGGTGGCAGGAGACAAGCTGTGCAAAATGCTTGATTTAACTATCAGGGGGCTTTTGACAGAGAGGTTTCAGAACGGTACGTTCCAACCGGAAATGCTCTACGAAGAAATTACGGGATATCTGGATATGATGAAGGCCATCGTTTATCAAAGGGGAGTGCAGGCATAAAGCCGCACTCCCTTTATTTGCTCATTTTATACACAGGCTCGGCCGGATAACCGCCCTTTAGCTTCTGCATGCCGCGCTGAATGGAATCCTTGGAGTTCCTCCAGTCGGCATCCCTGTTGCGGTAATCAAATTTCTCCACCATCCAGGAGACGTCCTCGGCTATGCGCTCCATATTTTTCTCCATTAAGGGAAGAAGCATATGGTAAAATTCTTCCTTTTCTCTATCGGAGAGCTTAGCGTCGGCGGCGTCACATAAATCGCCGAAGTGGGGAAGGCAGAAGCCCTTGCCTGCGGCAATTTTTCCGCGGAATGCGTCATCCTGACTAAGCAGATAGAAAAAGGTATCGAGATAACGTGCGTAGGTGTCCTTATACTGATTGCATATATAGCAGGATTCCTCCTTTTCCCTAACCCACCTCCCGATAGGATTGCCGTTTTGGGAAGCCTTAAGGAATTTGCCCTTAAAAGAGGATTTTCCGGGAGAAAAGCCGGAAAACTGCTGCTTCATCTCCTGTATCATACGTTTATAATGTGTCTTTAATATCCAGGCGTTGCCGAGAGTATTTCCGTAGTCAAACATTTTCTTGAAATGATTCCGGCAAAAGCCTGTTTTGTCCGTTACTTCACGGATATCCGCCTCCATGTAGGAGGAACCGGAGCCAAGGACAAAATCCAACAAATCCTGTTCGATACTTCTCTCGATAAAGCAGAAAGGACATTCGTCCGAAGCGTTTACCGCATCGTTTAGCGGGATAGTGTAAAGCTGTTCTTTCATGGTGTTCTCCAATCTGTAGAGCCGCTTATGGCAGCCTGTAAGTTTACTGTGGATAAAATTCTGCGGCAGGAAACGACGGCAGCTTTTCATTGTCTGTTATCTTACATTTTACGTGATGTAGGAAAAAATAGCAAGAGGCGGACAAGTTCTGCTTGACTGTTTCTCAGGGAAAAGTTATCATAAAAAAGGTGTTTATAAAAATTTAATAAAGCCGAATGCAATTGTTTGGCGGGTTACAGGAGGAAAATTCATGAGTAAGGAAAAGAAGTCGGCACTGGGGGAGGTTGGTATTTACGATGCCAAGCCGTTAGGAGTGCCGAAGGTATTGCTGTTGGGAGTCCAGCACATGTTTGCAATGTTCGGGGCGACAATTCTGGTGCCTATGCTGACAGGACTTGATGTATCTACAACTTTATTGTTTGCAGGTCTGGGAACATTGCTGTTCCACCTTATCACCAGAGGTAAGGTGCCTGTATTTTTAGGCTCTTCCTTTGCATTTTTAGGCGGATACGGCGCCATTGCGCCGATGGTGGACGAGGTGCCCGACAAGGAGCTGCTTCCCTATGCGTGCTTTGGCGTGGCATGTGCCGGGCTTTTATATCTTGTATTGTCTCTGCTTATCAAGGTATTCGGTGCAAAGAGGGTAATGAAGTTCTTCCCGCCCATTGTAACGGGTCCTATCATTATAGCCATCGGTCTTACGCTCTCCCAGTCGGCGATTGATAATTGCTCCAAGGACTGGCTGATTGCGGTAGTGGCCATAGCGCTTGTGATTATCTGTAATATATGGGGTAAGGGAATGATAAAAATTGTTCCTATCATTATCGGCGTAATCGGTTCTTATGCTCTGGCAGCGGCGCTTGGCAGAGTGGATTTTGCCAAGGTGGCGCAGGCGGATTGGATTGGCCTTCCCATTCATTGGGAGGCGACGGCGTTTTCCATATTTGCAGGGGGCAACGCTTCCCTGATAATTACCTCTGTTATCACCATTATGCCTATTGCGCTTGCAACTATGGTGGAGCATATCGGCGATATTTCCGCTATCTCCTCCACAGTGGGAAAGAATTATATTAAGGAGCCGGGATTACATCGCACTCTTTTGGGCGACGGTCTTGCCACCATAATGGCGGCCTTGTTCGGCGCTCCGGCAAATACCACCTACGGCGAAAACACGGGAGTACTTTCTCTGACGAAGGTATATGACCCGCTGGTTATCCGCATTGCGGCTGTATTTGCAATTATTTTTTCGTTTTCTCCGAAGGTGGCTGCAATTATCGGCTGTATGCCTACCGCTACCTGCGGCGGCGTATCTTTAGTATTGTATGGTATGATTTCCGCGGTAGGCGTTCGTAATATTGTGGAGACAAGAGTTGATTTTGCCAAGACGCGCAATGTGCTGATTGCCGCGCTGATTCTAGTGCTGTCCATCGGTATTAAGTATAGCGCCGCAGGAGCCGTTTCATTTCAGCTGGGTGATTTGACAATCAGTCTTTCCGGCTTAGCCGTGGGCGCATTGACAGGAATTATCCTCAATGCAATCCTTCCGGGCAAGGATTACAGCTTTGATACGGAGAAGCCCGACGCCACGGGCGTGTCCTTTGCCGTTAAGGGGCAGGAGAAGTAAGTGAAACAGGGTATGGAGCGGGGAGGAAATTACTTTGCATAAGACAGGCCTTGCATACATAAAGTGAAATAGAGTAAAGGGAGTATCCGCGGGTACTCCCTTTTTGACACTGTATAATTTAACTACTGACTTGGGCGCCCGCAGAGCGGGCAGAGGGGGAAAACATGAAAATAATCGATATGCATTGCGATACGGTTTCCGTTCTTTTGGATAAGAGGCGTAAGGGGCAGGCAGAATCACTGTGGGAAAATACATGCCATGTGGATTTGCGGCGTATGAGAGGGAGCAAATATCTTTTGCAGAATTTTGCCCTTTTTGTAAATTTATCAGCCTGCGGCGACCCTTGGGAGGAGGTCTGCACCCTGTATGAGCTTTACAGGGAGGAGCTTTCCCAAAACAGGGATATGATAGCGCCGGTGTTAAAGTATGAGGATATAGCCGAAAACGAGGCGGCAGGAAAGCTGTCGGCCATGCTTACGGTGGAGGAGGGCGGAGTCTGTCAGGGGGAAATTGAGAAGCTGCATAAGCTATATGAAATGGGAGTCCGAATGCTGACGCTCACATGGAACCATAAAAACGAGTTAGGGCATCCCAATTTAAGCCATACAAGGGGTAAAGAGGTCTGGAGGCTGTGCCGGGAGTGGAAGGAAAAGCAGAGGACTTTACCGGAGCATGAGACGAGGGAAGAGGATATGCTTAAGGCGGCGAGGGAGAAGGGCAAGGTACAACATATCTTTGAAGAATATTTTCACACTCCGGACGTGACGGGAGGGCTTACGGAGAAGGGCAGGGAGTTTGTGCGGGAGATGGAGAGACTCGGCATGATTGTAGATGTGTCTCACTTGTCGGACGCGGGCTTTTATGACGTCCTGTCAGAGACAGAGAAACCTTTTGTGGCAAGTCATTCCAATGCGAGAGAGGTCTGCGGGTGCGTGCGCAATCTCTCCGACGATATGATACGCAGACTTGCTGAAAGAGGGGGCTGCATGGGACTGAATTTTTGCGCCGACTTTCTGAGGGAGGCGCCTGTAGGAGAAGAGAATCCGGGCACAATAGAGGATGTGGTGCGTCATGCAAGACATATTGTCAGGATTGGCGGTATGGAGGTATTGGGAATCGGCAGTGATTTTGACGGTATAGACACTCATGAGGAGCTGCCCGGAGCGCAGAGCATGGAGTTTTTGTGGGAGGCTCTTCACAGAGTAGGCTTTACGCAGGGGCAGTTGGATAAAATATTTTACGGGAATGTGCTGCGGGTGTATAAGGAAACGTTGCAATGAAGTTCTCAACCCATATTTATGATGAGTAAGCCGGGTATGTGGTATAGAATATGAATCTATACAAAGGATGACAAAACAAAGGGAATGCGCCGGAAAGCATATTAGATGAACGGATTAACCGGAAGCGGAGGATTTGATTTTGCATCTGGGGAGCCGAAGCAGCGTTTAGTTTTGTCGCGGCCGGTTAACTGCAGTGGGATACAACAATGCTTTTTGACATGCCCTGCCGTATGTCGGTGATAAAGCCGACAGCGCTATGTCTGCTTGACAAGCCGGGTGGCGTATATTAACATTTAAATATAGAATGTGTCAGAGGCAGACAATATTTGACTTTATTATCAGACATTCATTTATTAAACATTTATGGATTCACATTTGAGGAGGCAGGATGGAGACAATTATTATTGTACTGGATCCCAACAAGCTTAAAAATGCCGATCTTGATTTGCGTTATCTGGTGCCGGACCGGATCGAGGAATGGTCTCACGGTAGGATTTGCGACAATGGCTATGATTATATTGAGACTGACGACGGGCGTCCTGCGGGTTCGTCGTCTATGGGAATCTGGCTTGAAACGAAATCGGCGGCAGAGGATTGGCGGCAGGTTCTTAAGCTGCTGCAGACGGAAACGTTTCTGGAAAACGATCTTTCCCAATCGGCGGATATATATATCAGTGAGAAGCAGGCCGCCGATTTAAGCGAGTGTACCCGGGTCTTCCCTGCATAAGCTTTGTCACGATAATAGCGGTTTAAGGTTTCTTGTGTCTACAAAGGAAGAATAAGTGAAAATTACGTTTATCAGATTAAATATGTTTGAAAATATAAGCTCTGACGCTATGAAGCCATTGCTTTTCGGCATAATTAAAAATCTTACGCCGGTTTGTCATGAGCTTTGTTTCATTGACGAGCGTGTGGAAAAGCTTCCGGAAAAAATAGATTCGGATATCATTGCGTTCTCTGTGGAAACCTTTACTGCCAAAAGGGCTTATATACTTGCGAAAAAATATAAGACGGAGAAAAACATTATTGCAATGGGCGGATTTCACGCCGGCGTTATGGCGGGGGAGATGCTGCGCTATGCAGATACGATTCTTATCGGCGATGCGGAGGATACATGGGGGGATTTCCTGACTGATTGCAGCGAGGGACATCCCAAACGCAGATATATATCCGCCGAGAGGACTCCGCTCATGCCTGTCACGGAGGATTCCGACGTATACAGGCACAATTATTACGGAATAGGAGTTTACCAGCTTTCCAGAGGGTGTAAGTTTAACTGTGACTTCTGTTCCATAAAGACCATGTACAGATGCGTCAGGCGAAAGCCGGCGGATACTATTTTCGAGGAGCTTAAGCTTGCAAAAGAAAAAATAATTTTTTTTGTGGACGATAATTTATTCTTCGATAAAAAATCGGCGCTGGAGCTTTTTCGCAGGATTGCGCCGCTCAAGAAGAGATGGGCGTGTCAAATCAGCATGGACGCCGCGCGAGATGATGAAATTTTGAAGGAAATGAGAAGGGCAGGCTGTTTCCTTGTCTTGATTGGCTTTGAAAGTCTTAACGCAGGAAGTCTTGAAGAGATGCATAAGAAGGCTAATTCGTATGCGGATTACGAGGAGATTATCAAGAGAATCTACCGCCATCACCTATTGATTTACGGTACCTTTGTTCTCGGCTGCGACCATGATCAGGCGGATGTGTTTGAAAGGACATACAAGTTTGCCGTAAAGCATAAAATGGCGGTTACGAATTTTAATCCGCTGATTCCCATGCCCGGCACGGGGGTTTACAGCAGAATGGAGAAGGACAACAGGCTGCTATACAGAAAATGGTGGCTCTCGGATTTGTATCGTTACGGTGAAACAGCATTTATTCCCCAAAATATGTCGCCTGAGCAGCTCAGAGACGGATGCCTGAAAATACGTACGGATTTTTATTCCGTAAAGTGCATTTTGAGGAGATTATTTTCAAATCCCGTTCACCTTCTTCCGTTAAATTTTTTGGCGTTTATTCTGGCCAATGTGATTTCGCGTAAGGAGATTTTAAAAAAACAGGGGCAGCTGCTGGGAGGGATTTTGAATGAAACTGACGTTGATTAAGCCCAATATAGGCAGGCGGGAGCACAGCCTGTATGTTGACGAGGCAAGGATGGAGCCCCTGCAGCTAGGTATATTGGCCGCGCTTACGCCAAGGGATATTGAGGTGGTCATGTATGACGATCGCATGGAGCCGATTCCTTACGACGAGCCCACGGATATAGTGGCAATCACGGTGGAAACCTTTACTGCGAGACGTGCCTATGAAATCAGTAATGAATTTCGCAGTAGAGGAGTGAAAACGGTTATGGGCGGGATGCATGCAATGCTGATACCAAAGGAGGTTGAGGAGCATTGCGACTGTGTGATTGTCGGAGACGCCGAGCCGGTATGGGAGATAATGCTGAAGGATTTTCAGGATGGCTGCCTGAAAAAGCGTTATGAGCCGGAGCAGCCGCATTGTCCTCAGATGAATGTGATTACGCGGCGGGATATTTTTGAGGGAAAGGGTTATCTTCCTATCACATTGCTTCAATTTTCAAGAGGCTGCAGCCACAGCTGTAATTTTTGCGCTTCCTCCGTATACTTTAAGGCGCATCATTATTGTCGTCCGGTGGAGGAGGTTATCAAGGAAATTAAGTCTCAAAAAAGGAAGCTGTTGTTTTTTGTCGACGATAATATCGTGTGTAATCACGAGAAGGCAAAGGAACTGTTCCGCGCCTTGATTCCGTTAAAGCTTCACTGGGTAAGTCAGGGAAGCATGGACATGCTTGGAGACAAGGAGCTTATGGAGCTTATGGTAAAAAGCGGCTGTCTGGGTCTTGTGATAGGATTTGAGTCCATCTCTTCGGCATGTATTGCCGAAATGAACAAAAATACCAACAAAAATCCCTCAAACGATTTGTATAAATCACAGATAGAGCAGCTCAGAAAATGGGGATTGCAGACATGGGCTGCGTTTACGGTGGGGCATGACAGCGATACGATTGAATCGATTAGGGCAACCTGTGATTTTGCCATTAAAAACAAGTTTACGTTTGCGGCGTTTAATATTCTGATGCCTTACCCTAATACGCCGTTTTACGAGAAAATGAAAAAAGAGGGGCGTCTGCTGTACGACGGGAAATGGTGGCTGCATGAGGAATACCGTTTCAATTATGCGAGCATTGTACCCAAAAATATGACGCCGGACGAGCTTACGGAGATTTCCTTCGACTGCCGGAGAAGATTTAACAGCCCGATATCAATTTTGAAAAGGGCGCTGGAGCCGAGAACCAATATGCGTACGCCGTATCGGTTTGCAACTTATCTGATATACAATCCGTTATTCCGTAAGGAGGTATTCAAGAAGCAGGGAATGCGCTTTGGGATGAAAACGGGAGAGGACTAAAGGAGGGCTAAAGCTTTATGCTTAAGGGTCAGGTCAAGACTATAGGAGAATGTACCGAAGCGGAGATTGCTTTAATGTATAAGCTAATGGCCGAATTTTATGACGATACCGACGAAAATATTTTTTGTAGAGATTTTTTTGATAAGGATTATTGTCTGGTATTGTTTCATGAATCGGAGGGGCTTGTGGGTTTTACAACCCAGAAGGTAATGGAGCTGAATATTGACGGTGAAATGATTCACGGCGTTTTTTCGGGAGATACCATTATCCACAAGGATTATTGGGGGAGCATGGAGCTTTTTAAGATATGGGCGGAATTTTGGTTTGATTTCGCGATGAAATATGATAATTTTTACTGGTTTTTAATCTGCAAGGGTTATAAAACCTATCGCATGCTGCCGTTGTTTTTCACCCAATTTTATCCCAGCTGCCGTGCCGTTACGCCTCCATATGAGAAAAAAATTATTGACTCTTATGCCTCCGAATTGTATGGAAGCGAGTATAATCCCTGCAGCGGCGTGATAGAATATAAATCCGTCAAGGATAAGCTAAAGCCGGGGGTTGCGGATGTTGGCAGTCGTGAATTGCGGAATAAAGACGTGGCTTTTTTTTGTCAGGCAAATCCGGGATATATTGAAGGAAATGATCTGGCGTGTCTGGCAAGGCTTGATAAGGGCTTGTTGAAGAAGCAAGCGGCGGAGTTACTGTTCCAATGAGCGTTGAGTGTAAAATATTAAACGGAATATGTCGTCTGCTTTATCGCAGAGAATATAGGAAATTTATGTCGGCATGCGATATAAATAAGATACAGACGGAGTATCTTATGAGACTGCTGAAAAAAAATTCCCGATCCTTATACGGAAGGAAGTATGATTTTCAAAGCATCCGAAGCTATGAGGAGTTTGCCGGAAGGGTTCCGCTCGCCGTCTATGAGGATTTTGAGCCTTATATCAATGCCATTGCTGCAGGTGAGGAACAGGTTCTGACGGAGGAATCCGTTATTTTACTCGAATTAACAAGCGGCTCCTCCGGCAGCAGGAAGCTGATTCCCTACACAAAGACATTAAAGAAGGAATTTCAAAGAGGGATAAAGCCGTGGTTATATGATATCTATTCAAATGTAAAGAATGTGGACAGCGGAAAAAGCTATTGGTCCATAACGCCGGTTACCGCCGGGAAAAGTTATACTCAATCGGGTATTCCCGTCGGATTTGAGGAGGACGCCGAATATTTTGGAGCTATTGGGCAGGAGGTAATGAGAAGGCTGTTTGCCGTTGACGGAAGCGTAAGGTTTGTGAAGGACATGCAGGATTTTTACATAAAAACCGCCGTACAGCTGGTCTCCTGCAAGGAGCTTACCCTGATATCCGTGTGGAATCCCACATTTTTGACATTGCTCTGCGACTCTATGGTGGATAACAGAACCGAGATTGCAGAGCAGCTTTCGGAGTCGAGAAGGCAGGAGTTTTTTGACGCTTTGTCAAAAAAACGTTTCGACTGCCTGTTTCCTGACCTTAAGATGATAAGCTGCTGGGCGGACGGCAGCGCCGCGTCCTACATTGGCGATGTGCAAAAATATTTTCCGGATGTATATATTCAGCCGAAAGGTTTGCTTGCGACGGAATGCTTTACCTCGTTTCCACTGGTGGGAGAGCAGGGGGCAAGGCTTAGCTTGTATTCTCATTTTTATGAATTTCGCAGGCTTACGGACGGCGCAATAGTTACGGCAGATATGCTCTCCTTGGGAGAATATGAGGTGATTGTCACAACGGGAGGAGGCTTTTACCGCTATTGTATAGGGGATATTATAGAGGTGCTGGAGGCATATCCTGATGCGCCTCCAAGAATAAGGTTTCTGCGCAGAACGGGGATATGTACGGACTTATTCGGTGAAAAGCTAACGGAGGAATTTGCAAGAGGAGTGTGTATAAGATTGAATATTGCAGACAAATTTTGTCTTCTTGCGCCCGAGGGGAAGCGCTATCAATTATATACCACGGCGCCGGGAGTCACGTCCGCGATGCTTGATAAGGAGCTCAGGGAGAGCTATCACTATGATTACTGCCGCCGGCTTGGACAGCTTAAGGAGGCGGAAGTTGTGAAAATCAAGGGGAATCCTCAAGGTATATATATAGGAAGAATGGTTGAAGAGGGTATGAGGGCAGGTGATGTAAAGCCTGCATACCTCAGTAAAAAAAGCGGTTGGGAAAAATATTTTGAATTGAGCTGAAAGGAAATAAGAAAATGCTGAAAATTGCCTTACTGGCACCTGCAGGAGCCATGCACCGGTATTCGGGAAATTTTGGTAAGTCACTTCATTATGCGCCCCTTACGCTTACAACGCTGGCTGCGCTTGTTCCTGAGGAGGTTGACGCGGAGATTGCAATTTACGATGAGACAGCCGGAAGGATTCCTCTTGACATTGACGCACAGCTGATAGGAATTACCTGCATTACGGGAACGGCGCCACGCTGCTATGCATATGCAGATTATTTCCGCAAAAAGGGTAAGACGGTATTTATGGGCGGCGTTCATCCGTCCATGCTTCCGGACGAGGCGGCGCAGCATGCGGATGTGGTTTTTACCGGATTTTCGGAACAGACATTTCCGGAATTTATTTATGATTATTTAAAGGGTGGTCCTAAAAAGCTTTATTGCCAGAATGGCGATTTTACAATAGCAGGCAGACCCACACCCCGAAGGGAGCTGTTAAATGCCAAGCGCTATATTACTACCAAAACCGTAGAAGCAATCCGTGGGTGCAGTCATACATGCAGCTTTTGCGCATATCCTGCGGCGTTTGGCAGGACGGTTCATAAGCGGCCCGTGAAAGAGGTGGTTGCCGAAATAGAGGCATTGAATACGAAGCACATTGTTTTCCCTGACGTCAACCTTATTACCGATTTAAAGTATGCAGCGGAGCTTTTTACGGCGTTGATTCCGCTGAAAATAATGTGGCTGGGGCTTGTGACCTCCGCCGTGGGGATGGATGACGAGATGATTGCCCTGTTTAGGAAAAGCGGATGCAAGGGACTGTTGATCGGGTTCGAGTCCATTACGCAGGAATCGCAGGAGTATATACATAAAGGGGTAAACCGGGTGGACAATTATGTTACGCTTATGAAAAAGCTTCATGATAACGGAATACTCGTGCAAGGCTGTTTTGCTTTCGGCGGCGACGAAGAGGACGTAAGCGTATTTGACCGTACGGTGGAAATGATTATTAAGGCAAAAATAGATCTTCCAAGGTACTCTATTCTTACTCCTTTTCCACAGACGCAGTTCTATTTCCAGTTGGAGCGGGAAGGTCGTATTATAGAGCGCAATTGGGCAATGTATGATGTGCAGCATTGTGTGTTTCGACCGAAAAATATGACAAAGGAGCAGCTGGAAGAGGGTACGGACAGGGCTTGGCGCGCAACCTATAAAACCTCCAATATTTTCAAAAGGCTCGCTCCGTTTCTGCATAGCCCGTGGCTTTCCCTGCCGCTAAATATGGGATATAAGGGTTACGCGGATAAATGGCATAAATTTACCCGCGAGGTGATGTGTGACAATTCCGATATACCGGTATTGTAGAGGAGAGAGATTATGAAAATCACATTTATTCTTCCTGCAATTGGGAAAAAGCAAGGACAGAAATATATAGGTACGTGGAAAATGGAGCCGCTTACCGTTGCCATGCTTAAGGCGTTGACTCCTCCGGATGTGGAGACGGAATTTTTTGACGATCGCATAGAGCTGATTGACTATGAAACGCAGACGGATCTTGTATGCATTACGGTTGAAACCTATACGGCGGGGAGAAGCTACAAAATAGCGGCTCATTTCCGCCGGAGGGGCATTCCTGTAGTTATGGGAGGGTATCATGCAACTCTGTGTCCGGAAGAAACGGTTCTGTATTGTGACAGTGTGATGATAGGAAATGCGGAAACAGTATGGGGATGTATGCTTCGGGATTTGAGAAACGGCTGTCTGAAAAAGACATATCGGGGTGGGATAGGAGAGTATGACGTCCTGCCCGACAAAAGCATTTTCGGAGGAAAGAAATATCTGCCTATATCGTTGGTGGAAACCGGCAGGGGATGCTGTCACAGCTGCGAATTTTGTGCAATATCCAAGTATTATTGCAGTAAATATTACCCGCGTGATCATAGCCTTATCATAGATGATTTAAAGAGCTCTAAACATAAATATACGTTTTTGGTTGATGACAATCTTGTCGCGGACAGAAATAATGCCATGCGCCTGTTCAGGGAAATCGAACCCCTGAAAATAAAATGGGCGGGGCAGGGAACCCTTTCCATAGCGAAGGACCCGGAGCTATTGCAGGCAATGAAAAGAAGCGGATGTGAGATTATTTTGATTGGTTTTGAAAGCCTTAACAAGGAAAATCTCAATCAGATGAATAAGGCGTTTAACTATGCAGTAGGAGAGAGGGATGAGCTGGTAAAGCGTATTCACGATGCAGGAATAGGAATATACGCGACCTTTGTCTTCGGATATGATAATGATGACGAAGGAACGGTGTATGAAGCGCTGCAGTTTGCCACAAAGCATAAATTTTATACCGCGGCGTTTAATCATCTGCTTCCCTTTCCGAATACGGCGCTTTATGACAGGTTAAAGGCTGATAATCGTCTGATTTTCGATAAGTGGTGGCTTGAGGACGGTTACAATTACGGCGAGCTTGCATTTCATCCTAAACGGATTACCGCAGAGCGGCTTAGTAAGCTTTGCCGCGACGCAAGAAAGTCTTTTTCCTCGCCGAAAACCGTTTTGAGCAGAGGTTTCGCTTCTCTTGGCCGTACAAGCCCGCTTATGTGGGGATTGTTCTGGGCGATGAATTTACGTCTGGGCGAGGAGATAGACGAAAAAATGAATGTTCCTATAGGAGAAAATCTGGATGAACTTCCAAAATGACCATTATACTTTAAAATTTGCCGACAGCCTTGACGACGACGGAATTCGTGAAGTTTTTGAGAGCGGGAGCTTCGGAGGGGGAATCGGAGTGCAATATCTGCGGAATCCGAAGCCATATGAGTCCTTTTGCGCAGACGGTGATGATGCGAAAATAATGGTCGTCACCGATAACAGGACAGGCAGAGCCGTTGCGGTGGGCGGTGCGGTGGTGCGTCGGGAATATTTGAACGGGCAGGAACAAAAGTGCGCGTATCTTACAGGGTTAAAGATACATCCCGAATACCGCAGAAGGATTCTTTTTATTGCAAAGGCATATGAATGCCTGTATGAAGAAATATCCGACTGCAAATATTTCTACACAACCATTCTGGATGATAACGCGGCGGCAATTTCCATGTTTGAAAAAAAGCGTAAGCATATGCCGGAATACAGATATCTTGGGCATTACACCACCTATTGCTTTCAGGGCGGGAAGAAAATTTTGGAGGTGGAAAAAAATAACCTTGAAGGCTTTGACAAGCTTTTGAACACACATTTTTTGGCGCAGGACCTTACTCCCGTGGACTACAAGCTTGCGGGATTCGGTGAAAAAACATTCTATTGTATTCGTGAAGATAATGAAATCGTGGCGTGCTGCTTTGTGGGAAACCAGCAGAACTACAAGCAGTATAAGATGTGTTCCTACGGCGGCATTTATAAAGTATTGTCCAAGCTTCCCACAAGGCTGGCGGGATATCCCGAGTTTCCCAAAGCCGACAGTATTATAAACCATGGCGTAGTCTCTTATCTCTACGTGAAGGATTATGACAAAAAGCTCTGTGAGAGCTTTTTGAGGACGGTTGCATATGATGCGGGTTTTTCCCTGCTCATTTGGGGCGGATTTGAAAATAATCCGCTTTGCTCTGCTTTTGATAAAATGAGAACAATTCACTATGGAAGCAGGCTGTATTCCGTTTTGTGGAAAAGCCTGCCTGAGCTTTCGGGGGTAGTCGGCATAGAAGCGGCTTTATTGTAAATCACCTAAGCTAATTGATTAGGTGATTAGAAAGAAATTGATAGCCGTTTTCGGCTTTTATGAGGACTGTTTCACAGCTTTCAACTATTGTGCTCCAGTCGGGGTCGGAGGTAAAGCGCAGTGTATAAGTATCTCCTGATTTGCTTCCGCCCAAGCAGGAAAACGGTACATAATTGGTGTCGCCCGCCTCATGATAATACGATTCGTATTCGGGAAGATATGTCCAATTAAGGACCATGGTAATATCCTCAAGTCCGATGCCTAATTTGTTCTGCAAAAGCTCCTGAATGTCCTTCTTCGGAAGCTTAATACAATCTAAGTATATGTCATCCTGCCGTATTGCCGCCAGATAAGACGGAAGCTCCTCTTCCGGTATAGCCACTCCAAATCCCGCGCCGTTATAAAGGACTTCTTCAAGATTTACATCCTTAGGCGCGTCATATTCGGATAAAAGAAAACCATAATTATCATCTTGGCGGATAAAATCTGTAAAAAACTGAATTTCATCATCGCTTAGCTCGACAGGCTCTGCCGGAGTAGTTTCTTCCGAATGGGCTGCGGAGGGCTGTCCGTCGTTTACATTTAAATTTTCGTCTTTGGGAGCTTCGGCCGTTGTACAGCCGCACAATAAGAACATGCATAAAATGGCAGACAGCGACAATAGTCTTTTTTTCATAACAATATACCAAGCCTTTCTGAAATAATTGTTTCTGCATACTTCTTTGGCAAATGACGCTTTTTCAAATTTTATCACATTTTGCCCTGAAAATCATTATATACAAGCTTGAATATTCTTAAGTTTCCATAAACTGTGATAACGACTTTGTACAAAACCGCTTCGTTTACGGCATGCCGTTGGAAGCATGTCTGCTCGCAGTGGCGAAAAAACGTTGTATCGTGTGCAAATGCCGTTATAGCCGTTATTGTGGCGGTTCCATTAGGACTTGCGTTACGCCCGGCGGTTATAAGATTTTTGCAAAAAAGTATTAAAACGGATTGTAAGGCAGGAAATAGAAAATGATTTGACAATTTTTAAGTTCTCTTTTATAATACAATTAATTTCATATTCAAGAGATTTGATTAAGAAAAGCAATGATAAGAAGAAGTAACACAGAGGGAAGCATACAGAAAGCAGCCGGTTGATGAGAGGCGCATGGGAAGCTTTGTGTGAATACATCTTTGAGCTTCGCACCGAACTTCATGTGAATAGTAGGCTGCGACGGTTCCCGCACCCGTTAGCGTGCTAGAGTATAAGCCCTGTGCCGTACTCGAAGAGGTAAGCAGCGCAAGCTGTTTATGAACATTAGGTGGTAACACGAGATTAGACTCTCGTCCTTTTGAAGGACGGGAGTTTTTGTTTTTCATTGATTGTCTTAATCAATCCGAAGCGGAAGCTGGCAGGTATGGAGAATTAATAAAAGCAAAAGAAAGGATGGAAGAAAAATGACAATCAATGGAGAGGTAATGAATGAAACGGCTAAAGCAGTGAGAAAACAGAAGTTTGGAGCGCAACAGAGGACAAAAGCGCAGAAGGAATCGGAAGTATGGCAGGAAGCCGGGGCACGGAAGGAATCGGAAGCAGAAGCGGGCGAGGAACCGAAAACATATCGGGAGCAGCAGCCGGAAGATTTAAAGCAGCAGGTAAGGCATCAGATGCGTGTTATAAAAAAAGGTTCGGCGGAGCTGATTGGAGAGGAGCAATTAGAGGAAAAGATATGCAGGAGTATCCTGACGAAAAGGCCTCTAAATATTAAATTCGGCATGGACCCCAGCGCGCCGGATTTGCACTTGGGGCATGCAGTGGCGCTTCGCAAGCTTAGGCAGCTGCAGGATTTAGGACATAATATCATTATTGTAATCGGTGATTTTACCGGTAAAATCGGAGACCCTACCGGAAAGAGCAAGGGGCGTAAGGCAATGACTGATGTGGAGGTATTGAAAAACGCCCAGACCTATCAGGAGCAGATATTCCATATTTTGGATAGGGAAAAAACAATTGTCCGTTACAACGGCGAGTGGCTTGAGCTGATAGGACTGGGAGAAATGTTGCAGCTTGCTTCCACAGTGACTGTGGCGAGAATGTTGGAGAGGGAGGATTTTAAAAATCGTTTTGCCAACAATGTACCCATCGGAATACATGAGTTTTTCTATCCGTTAATGCAGGCATATGATTCCGTAGAGCTGAATGCGGATTTGGAGCTTGGGGGAACCGACCAGACCTTCAATATCCTGATGGGAAGGAGTCTGCAGAGTAAAATGGGAAAGGAGCCTCAGGCCGCCTTGTTTATGCCGATTCTGGAGGGAATTGACGGTGTGGAGAAGATGAGCAAAAGTCTGAACAATTACATCGGAATCTATGAAGATGCAAGAGGTATGTTCCAAAAGGTTATGCAGATACCGGATTGTCTGATTGTCAAATATTTTGAGCTGGCAACGGATATAGAGCCGGAGGAGCTGGACGGGATAAAGGAAGCGCTTGCCGACGGTGCAAATCCCAAGGACAGTAAGCTGCTTTTGGCACAGGAGATAACACAGCTGTATCATGGTAAGGAGGAAACCAAGGAGGCAAGAAATTTCTTTCAGGAGGCGTTTAGCAATAAAGGAGTTCCCGAACAGGCGGAGGTTTTGCAGATTGTCATGGAGCAGGGGAATCTGTATGACTGCATCCGTCCGCTGATACAGGCGGGCTTGGTGGAAAGCGGCGCTTCATTTCGCAGACTGCTTGCACAGGGAGGGGTGAAAAAGAACGGCGAGACAGTCAGGGAGCTGACGGAAAGAATACAGGAAAGGGATGTGTTGCGGGTGGGTAAACGGCGTTTTGTACAGCTGCATTTAATTTAGTAGAATAGGATTGCGGAAGGAGGTATCTGGAGATATATTCTATGTTTTCTAAAATGGTTGTGTCAATATTTTTGATAAAATAGATAATGGGGAGCAATTAATGTATTTTTTAATCTGTCAACAGGTAGTGACAGTTCATGGAAGAAATAGAAGATATATTTAATAAAGATGAATAATTAAGCTCTATATCCTATCAATTATGACTTTGATTGTCAGAGCAATAATTGATAGGTTTGACTTTATAACTGATTTCTGCTAAGTTAGTGTAAAGTAATAATTACAAAGGGGAAAATATATGATTTGCATAGGGATTTGTGACGACCAGTTAGAGAGCTTAAAAATATTACAAAGAATGATAGAGGCAATTCAAAGGGAGTGGGGGCATGAATGGGAAATTTTGGTTTTTACCTCGGGGAATGAGCTTTTAAATCATATTCACAAAATGGATGCTGTATTTTTAGATATTGAGATGCCTAAAATGGACGGAATTCAAGTAGGAATGGAGATCATGAAAAGAAATGCCGATTGTCGGATTATTATGGCAACAGGTAGGGTGGAGCGGGTGAAGGAGGCTTTTCATATACAGGCTTTTCGGTTTGTGACAAAACCCTTTGATAAGGAAGAGCTGCAGGAGGCATTGTCTGCTGTTTTGAATAGTAATATAGGAACGGCTTCCATAGAGCTTTTTTGGAAAAGAAATGCATGTATGGTGCAGCAGAGAGATATCCGTTATATACAGGCATTGGACAGTTATTCAGAGTTTATTGTGGGGAGCAAGGTTTTTCGTAAAGAGGTTGCCTTACATGACTTAGAAGAATGCCTTGACAGCAGAATGTTTTGCCGTATTCACAAAAAGTATATTATTAATTTGCATTGGGTGGAGGCTTTTAAAGACGGTGTTATATACATAGATAAGAAGCCCTTTATAGTGTCAAGAAGAAAGAAGAAGGAGGTAGAAAAGAAATATATTGAATATGATTTAAAATACAGGTAAGAAGGGGTAGGTACGAAAGATAATGCTGGTAATTTTATATGTGTTTGAGGTGATTAAATATTGTGCTGCATATAATATATGCTTTAATAAGAAGGTCAAAGGATATGGGATTTTTGCGATAGGAGCATTTGGGTGCATACTCGTTATGGTATTTGGCAGGTCAGGCGGTATGCCTTTGATGCATATTATGATGTATTTGATTAGTTTTTGTGTTGTGCTCCTAATGATGCAGGACAAGTGGACGAAAAAGCTTTTGCAGCTTATTATTTTGTTATTTATACTTTCCTCCCTAGATGGAAGCATGGGGATGCTTTTGGAAGTCTTTAAAATAAGCAGGGATATTGAGTTTTCAGAGTATGCAGAGTACTTAATATTAAGTACATTAAGTTTATTGCTTTTTATTTTGCTGACATATGCAAAGAGAAGGCTACAGGAAGAGTTTATTGATAAAATAAAGATTTTATTAAAGAGGAACATTTTAGCGGCGGCATTGGTTATGGCAATGGGAATGCTTTTTACCATTGCCGGATTAAATTATGCAAAGAAGTATGTGGATAATCCGAAATTTCATGTGCTTGCAGTGGGGGCCTGTGCGATATCTTATATCAGCATATGTTTGCTGGGGGTGTGCGCCATATATTTAAAAAGAACAAACGAAAAGATAGAACAAATGATGCAAAATGAAATTTTGTTGAAGGATATGCAAAAGCGCTATTATGACGCGCTATTAGAAAAGGAGGAGGACACCAGAAAATATCGTCATGACATGGTAAATCATCTCATGTTTTTAAAGCATTTGGCGGATGATAAAGAGTGGTCCGATCTGAAAGAATATTTATGCAAGCTGCAGGAGGAGATGGATTTTATTTCTAAAAAATGCTATGCCACAGGAAATAAGGTTATAGATGTTATGACAAATTATTACACATCATTGCTTCCTGCAAATGTGACAGTGAAGGTGTCGGGAAAAGCAGAGGTTTGTATTGATGAGATAAAGCTATGCACAATATATGCGAATCTTTTACAAAATGCAGTGGAAGAGCTGCTGCGCATGCAAGGAGAACAACCGGCTTTTTTAGAGATAAGCATTGGAAAGGGCGAGAAATTCCTTCAAATAATTATTCGGAATAGTGTGATTGAAGAACAGGTGGGAAGGAACACTAATGAAAGAGCTATTTTCGAGACAAAAAAGAAGGATAAGAAAAATCATGGAATTGGTTTGCAGAATGTTCAAAAGGCGGTGGATGATATTGGAGGAAAATTAGAGATTAAGAGGAATGTGGAATTTTTTGAGGTGATCGTGACGCTAAATGTCAAAAATTGACCGTATGCGGGGTTAACTGCTCGAATGCGGGGTTATTATTGAAAATCATTGTTTGCTTTGCTACTTTAGAAAAAAAGGGGAGGTGCAAACAATGATTTTTTTGTGTAAATGTTTTGCGATGTCTATTTGGGATGATATTTGGAAATGGCTGTTTGGGTGATTAGGGTGCGGGTGTAAAGATTTGTGCACAAAAAAGCTAAAAGCATCATTATATTGCAGAGCAAATGCTAGAGTATTTCTGTAATCTTTCAAAACTAGTTGCCAGAGGGGGCATCCTTTTCTCAAATGCCGGGATGTGTTCAGAAATTATGCGGTAGAAGGTGCATCTTAATTTTGAGGAAGGTGTGCACCCACAGACAAGTTTGATATGATTTTTTGTTTTGCAAAAGGCGGGTCTATAATATACGGAAGAAGTATAAGACATTTGTCGTAAGGAACTGGAACAAGCATGGAAAACTTTAAAAAAGTAAGAAAACGGTAACCATCAGAAAATTAAAATTTTAATAAGAGGTAGAAATTTGAAAAAAGATTATATTGTATTAGGAGTGAATATGGGTCTGCATGATTCTTCGGCAGCGCTTGTCATAAATGGAGAATTAATAGCGATGGGAGAGCAAGAACGATTTAGCAGACATAAACGTGCCAATAATGAAGCGCCGATTGATGCTGTTAAATTTTGCTTGAACTGTGCAAATATAAGATTTGATCAAGTAGATGTTATTGCGCTTGGATCATCACAAAAATTATTAGATGAATGGCATGGATTAACAGAGGATGAAATAAAGAATCGCGTACAATTAGATGATCCTGACAGATTATTTCCCAAAGCTATATTTGGATATACAGAATTACCTGAGATGGTATCCGTTCCTCATCACGTTGCGCATGCTGCAAGCACATATTATTTAAGCGGATTTCATGACGCAGCTGTTCTTGTGGTTGATAATAGGGGTGAATGTACGGCAACCACATTATATCATGGAATTAATGGCAAATTAAAATTCATTGAGGAATTTCCTGTAACAGAGTCCTTGGGACTTTATTATAGAACTGCTAGTCAATATGCAGGACTGTGCGGTAAGTATCGCAATGTTGGAAAACTTATGGGGCTGGCTCCATACGGTAAACCGATAGAGCCTACGCCATTACAAGTGCAAGATGGTAATGTTAATTTTAATCAATTGGAAGATATAGGTGGATTGCGGGGAATAGAGATTCCACCAAAGCGAACAGAGCAATTATTGAATTATTATAAGAAAAATTGTTATCCGTATGCAGTTGGGCTAAAGGATGATGTTATGGCATATTCTAACTTTGCTGCAAGTATACAAAAATCTTTAGAACAAGCATTGGTACATTACTGTTCGGTTTTAAAAGAGAAAACGGGGTCTGAGTATTTGGCTATTGCAGGTGGGGTTGGATTAAACTGCAGTGGAAATGGCGTTCTAGCGGATAGCGGATTATATAAACAAATATTTATACAGCCTGTAGCAGGTGACGCGGGGGTATCGATTGGTGCAGCCTATGAGATTGTGGCTGAAAGGCATCCTGAATTGATTAATTTCAAACCCATGAAGCATGTGTATTATGGAACATCATATTCAGATGAGGAAGTTTTAAAAGCAGCCAAAGAAAGCAATTTGAAATTTGAGGTTTTGAGCAGAGAACAGGTGGTAGATGAAGCTGCAAGAATGTTGGCAGAAGACAAAATTATAGGCTGGTTCCAAGGGAGAGAAGAAATTGGACCTAGAGCTTTGGGAGGCAGAAGTCTATTAGGGAATCCAAAGAAGCGAGAAACTTTGATTCGTATGAATAATATAAAAAATAGAGAGATATGGCGTCCGCTGGCTCCTAGTATATTGGAAGAAAAGTTTCATGAATATTTCAAAGGACCACAAGCATCTGAGTTTATGATTATTGCTACTAAGGTACATGAATTCAGAAGAAATGAGGTACCGGCTGTAGTACATATTGATGGTACGGCAAGACCACAAATTGTAAAAAAAGATACAAATGAGATTTATTGGAAATTAATCAAACGATTTGAAGAACTTACTGGAACGCCTATCTTAGTGAATACATCCTTTAACACAGATGATGAGCCCATAGTACACACTCCACAAAATGCTATTAAGGACTTTATTGAGACGGATATGGATGGACTGGTAATTAACAATATATTATTTAGAAAATAGAAAACTAAATCAATATATTCAACCGCAATGAATATTGAAAAGAATAATGGGTTCAGTATGTAAAACGAATTGTAAAAGGAATTGTAAGAGTGAAACGCGAAATTGATATTTATGTACCAAAACATTGCAAAGGTAAAGAAGTTGTATTGCATATATTAGAACCGGAACCCGAAGGAGAATTGGGAGGGGCTGATACACATGTATATCAATTATGCATTGCACAAAAAAAGTATAGTCATTATATACCAATGGTCCTGATTAATCAGAACGAGAGGTATGCTAAAATGCTTCGACAGGCGGAGATAGCATACATTAATGGTACACAATTAAAGCACAAAAAGATTGATCTAATATCTTATGTTAAAGACATAACATCTCAATACAATATAGTATGTATACATAGCCATCAGTACGATGCCAATTATATAACATGCGCCCTCAGAATATGTTATCCAGCAACTTGGGGAAAAATACCTCTGATTATGACTTGTCATGGGTGGGTAGAAAAAACATGGAAAAATAAATTAAAAACGGCATTGGATTTCCAGTGTTATAAAATGGCAAATTACCTTATTACGGTTAGTACAAAGGATTACAAACGCTTAAGAGAACGATATCCAAATAAAAATGTTACATGCATACATAATGGAGTGGAATGTGGAGAATTACATATATCACAAAAAGAACTTGAGTTGCTCTATGAAAAGTATTTACTGCCAAAGGATAAGAAAATTATTGCGTATGTAGGAAGGCTGGCTGTAGAAAAGCGTGTGGACTTATTTCTCGAAGCCGCGGCAGATTTGTTAACAAGAAGAAATGATGTATTGTTCCTTGTTGTAGGTAGTGGAAGTGAAAAAGAAAATTTGATGAAACAGGTCAATAGGTTAAACATTAATTCAAATGTCATTTTTACAGGTTTTATTGAGGATATAAAGCTTATTTATCAGTTAATGGACATTCTTGTGCTAAGCTCGGACACTGAAGGTACGCCAAGGGTTGTGTTGGAAGCTATGGCGCAGAAAAAGATAGTAGTTGCAACTGATGTTGGAGGATTATTTGAAATTATTGATTCTGATACTAATGGATATTTGGCTCCTAAAGGAGATTACAAAAAGATATCTTACTATGTAAATAAACTTTTGGATGATGATGTATTAAAGAAAAGACTTGAGACTAATGCACAAAATACAATTAAGGAAAACTTTTCGATAAACAGTATGCAAAGCAAAATACAAGAGGTATATGATTTCTGTCTGAAAAGGGGAAAAAGAAATGACTTACTGCGAGAAAATAATACAATCATGTGAAAAGTATTTAAAATTTAATTTTTGGTTGACGCCGGTTTGTTCGTTTGACCATGAGGGCATGAGTGAACAGCATATGGTCAAATGTAATAGTCCTGGAAAGGCAGCAATATTAAAAGGGTGGAAAACGATTCCTTGCACAAGTATTTATACTATACAAAAGTGGTTGGAACGTTTTCCGAAAATGAATATAGGATTGGTTTTGGGAAAGAACTCGGGTTATATTGCGGTGGACATTGATCTTAAAGGCGGTGAAAAGATATTTGAGATATTAAGTGGCGGTATCAAATATCATACTTGGAGTTATCGCACACCAGGTGACGGGAGAAGATTGATTTTTAAGATACCGAAGCAAAATGAAGGCTGTATATTTAATCGTTGTCAGTTTGAGAATGAAGACGGCGAATGTACTTTTATGGGGCAGGGCCAACAAAGTGTGCTACCACCTTCTGTGCATTACACCGGTGAGGAATATAGTTGGATTGTATCGCCAGAAGAATGCAAGTGTTTGGACGCACCCAAATGGATTGTGGAGATGATGATAAATAGTGAAGACATAAATACAACTTATGATGGATTGGATTAATATAATATATTTATTTGGTTTGGAAATATAAATAATAAAATTATCAATTATTTAGAGAGAAAGGCATGATAATGTGATTGTGGAATAATGCTATGAGACGGTATTAATAGGGGAGAATTAGACGTGTGTATAAATGAAATAAAAGAAATTGTTAATTTAGATATTTGTAATAGAAATATAATACAAATGATTTATGAATATTCTTTTAGTCGGCAAGTGGTCCATGACCTTTTCTCGTATTTCGATTCCGATGAAACAAAATATCATAATCTGTATGGAATTTGTTCAGACAGATTATATGGTGTTCATGCGGTGTTTGATGCAGAAATTAATATTCGAGAAACATTATTTACAGCATATTATCTGGCCTTTGCCGCCGTATTGCCACAATACCGTTCTAAAGGTAATGGAAGAGCATTGCTATATGATGTTTTTAATAGAGCTTTGGATAATAATGTACCTGTTGTTATCATGGACCCTTTCAAGCATAGTTTTTACCGCAAAATAGGATTTGCATCTGCAATCGAGAGTTATTATCTAGAAATCAGAAGCAGTGCATTAAAAAAAGCACAACCAAATCAAGCCAAGGCTATTTTTGAGGGGAAAATACGGGGGAATTCTGCTTTAGTTCAGAAAATAATAGAAGTAAAAAGAAAAATATGTAATTCCAAAGGAATTAACGATTTGTTTGTTGAAGAATACTATCAATATATAAGTTACACGAATATGGAGGCTATCTGTATTGTAAATGAAAATATAGCGGCATATGTGATATATCGTAGGAATCAACAAAATTTGGTGATAAATATAATAGAAATCATATGGAATAATAATACTGCATTTAGGGCAATTGCTAATCAAATTCTACATATTATGAACGAGTATGAAATACTTTCGTTTGAAGCAGTTAGCCAAAGGTTTCCGTTTTTGTTTTTTTGTGATAATAGAAGTGATTTAAATGAGGATATTATATTTCGCTGTTCTCCTATTAGGATGCTAAGAATTGTAGACTTATATCATATACTAATATGTATTGTTGATTTAAAAAAAATAACCCGTAGCTTTGTAATTTGTGTTGAAGACAAATATATTGATAAAAATAATAAAGCATTTCATTTTAGTGCAGAGGGATTAAAAACAAGTGCATTTATTGAAAATGCAGATTTCTTTTTGACAATTGAAGACATAACATTTCTTATAACTGGTCGGTATTCTATTTATGATTTGGTATTATTGGGAAAATGTAACTGTGTAGATACAATACTTTTACATGAAGTGGACATGTGCTTTGGTAAAAGGAACACTTTTTCTTCAGGAGTTATTTTTTAGTAGCGAGATAAAATATAAATAATGATTGATATATTAATGCAAGTAATAGGTTGTATATGGGGGCAATCAGGATAAAGAGGATTTTTATGTGTTTGAGAATACATACATACAAAAAAATAGAAAGTTTAGAGGCAAATTGGAGAGCCTTGGAGGGAGGAAAAGAAATGACTGTATTTCAATCATATGAATGGAATAGACAAATATGCAACAGTATAAAGAATAAAGTTTTGTTTGTGGTAGTCATTTCTGATGATTCTGATAAAGCAGTATTGATAGCGCCTTTAATGTTTCAAAAACATAAGTTTAAAATTTCAAAGAATGTGGAGAAGTATGGAATATATTTTCTGATGAGTAAATATTCGGATTATTTGAATTTTATCTATGATGAGCCAAATGATAATGCCATCAATTTGATATTTGATTATATAAAGAGTAACTATTCTGGTTTTCCACTGTTTTTTTATTGCTTGAGACAAGATACTGCACTATACAAGAACCTTAAGAACAGAAGAAATTTTCAAGAAACAGAAGAATGCTGTGTGAGTATAGATATACATTGCGATTTGGAGGAATATAAAAAACGGTTATCTAAAAACACGAGGCAGACTTTGCGTACGGCTAAAAATAGAATTGATAAAAGTGGTATAAATTATAAAATATGTATCTGTTCAAGAGTTAGAAATGAAAAATTGATTAAGGAGTTACTTAAGGTTCATTTCAAGAGATTGAGAGATATCAAACTGGCAGATAAAAAAGGATTTTTTTATATTTATACATTAATAAGATTTTATATTGATGAGTATTCGGAAATCTATCATGGAATTATAAAAGATTCAATGATGAAAATGAAAAATACCTGGCTGTTAATCATTTATATTGATCAACAAGTAGCAGGTTATTTGTTTGGTTTTAAAGAAAGAAATAGAGTGGTTAGAATCTTGCAAAATTGTTATGAAAAAAAATATGCATATTATTCTCCGGTTTTCTATGGATTTTATAAATGTATATGTAATTCAATTCAAAGCAAGTCGGTTGATGTTTTTGATATGACCAGAGGGGAAGAAAATTATAAATATAAATTAGGGGGTAAAGAAATGTACAACAGTAATTTTGAGTTGATATCGTGGAACAATGCTAATGTAGAAAGTAATAAGTAAAAGAGGTATTAATAATGAATAGGATAGGGGTATTGTTTTTAACATCGCATTTACCATATCCGCCGATAAGTGGAGGACGTTTGCGAGAATATCAAATTATTAAGAATTTGTCTAAGAAATGTGATGTATATATATGTGCTATTACTAAAACTATGAGTGCGGATTTGCAGGAGGAGAAAGAGCTTAGAAGGTATAGTAAAGAAATCAAATTATTTAGAGCATATCAAGATGCAGATAATTTGGATTCAAATTTATTACCTGATCAGATGATTAGAAATCATTCAGAAGAAGCAAAGAAGTATCTTGAGTATTTGTTAACGAAGAAGCTAATTCAAGTGATTCATTGTGAAGGATATTATATGTTACAAAATATTCCAAAATCGAGTGATGCTGCAATTGTACTGGCAGAACAAAATATTGAATATTCCATTTTGAGACAAAAAATAGAAATTGACTCTGATAAAAAGAATATAGAAATAAATAGAAGTGAGTATGAAAAAATATATCATTATGAATGTAAGTGTTGGGAAAATGTGGACTTAATTATTGCATTAACAAGTGATGACTATTGTGAAATTGTTGCACAGCGTGGAAAAGAAGAGGGAATAATGATTATTCCTAATGGTGTTGATCATGTGCAAAAGTGTACTTCTCAAGAAATATTATCGGAGAATATAGACGATTTAAGTAAACGTAAATATGTTTTGTATGTTGGTAATTTTGAATATCAACCTAATGTGGATGCGGCGACTGTTTTAATCAATATAATATACCCACGAATAAGAGAAAAATATTCAGACGTTGAATTGTTTGTGGTTGGAAATAACGGTGATAACAGATTGAAGGAATATACGAATATTTCGGGGGTGGTTATAACTGGGCGAGTAACTGATTTAATGCAATATTATCAACATGCTTTAATGTGTATTTTCCCGTTAAGAATGGGGGGAGGCATTAAAGTTAAAATATTAGAGGCTTTAAGAAATAATAAAATTGTAGTTACCACAAGTATAGGAGCACAGGGAATTCCATGTGTAGAAGCTTCCGGATTAGATGTTTGCAATGATGTGGAAGAAATAATTTCAGCATCATACAAGTGGTTAGAACAAATAGAAAGAGAACCAAATAGAAAGTTTGTGGATAATACAAATATAATGAGTAGATTATTGAATTGGAAAGAATCTTGTGACTTATTATATCAGGCATATATAACTACATTGAAAAGTAAGCAGAATGAATATCCCGGCAGCGCAGGAGTGTGAAAGGATAACGTATTTTTGCAGTATGGTAAAAATAATATGATAACGAGTGATAAGTTTAGAAATAACAAGACGAATGATTTAAAACAAGGACATTTCTTCAAAATAAGAATTAATGATCTTGATGTTGGCGGGTTTTGGATGTTTGAAGCAAGTATGATTATTCGTGAAATTATGGTGGATGCTTGTTATTTGACATCAATTTGCCTTTTGCCTCAATTCCTAAAAAATGAATGTATAGAGGAAGTAAAACAGGATATATTGATAAAAATGATTGAATCAAATCATTCAATTGCTTTGATAGATTCATGTGATGGGCAATATTTCCCTCAAAATGGATTTGCCTACGATATGGAGAATTATCAGTTTGAAATAAATACAGAACTGGTGAGATTAATGGCTTTGAGCGATAATATGCAATGCAAATGTGGGTCATTTAAAAGAAATCCGGAGATTTTTGAAACATTTCATAAGATTAAAGCAAAGTGCAGTAAATCACGGTCTGCAAAACAATTAATTATCAAGGATTTCATGGCAGTTTATAAAGAATTAGGCGTTCAATTAGCTTATTTAGACAATGATGAAGTATTTGGATATTTTTTGTTTAATGTAGATTTTGAAAAAAAAATAATGAAAATCTATGAATTTGAATGGAATAATGGTAGTGCCTTTCAAATTCTTGCCAGATTTATTATGAACTATAAACAATATGTTAGGACTATCATGTTTGAAGCTGTGAATCGAGAATTTCCAATTGATTATTTTGTTGAAGATTTTTGGAATTATAATACGGATGTAATTTTTAAATTTTCACCATTGCATAAATTTCGTATCCTTGATTTTCAACAAATAATTAATAAAGTAGTCAACTGGGCGGAACTGGAAGAAAAAATTATTCTTCGCATAGAAGACGAGAATATAAAACAAAATGATTTATGCTTTGAATTATATATGACAGGATGCATAGCGAAAGGAAAAACAGAAAATTATGATATTTGTATTGCTATAGAAGATATGGCAGAACTGCTGCGAGGAAGTATTACCATTATGGAACTGGAGCTGCTGGACAAGCTTAAAATAAAGAATCGTGATAAGTTACATATTTTAGACCGATTGTTTAGCAAAATTATTTTAAAGCCATTAGGATATACAAAATATATTTAAGGTATATATAGAGTTTTTAACTCAATCATATATAAAATAATACACTATAGTAGGAGGAGAGAAAAAAATGCAAGAGAAGATGGGTATTATGATTATCGGAATCAATGGGGCAATAGGAACTACGGTTTCTGCAGGCATTGAAGCAATTAAAAAATTTGATCAAGAGCCAATTGGATTAGTGACTGAATTGGAGGAGTTTAAGGAGCTGAATTTATGTGATTTGAACACATTGGCAGTTGGTGGTTGGGACATTATCGATAGACCTCACATGGAATGCCTGCGGCATCATGGGGTGGTGGGTGAAAAATTATTGGATAAGTTAGATACACAAAAATTCAACGTTGATATTTATAAAGCTCCAAAGGTTGGCATTACGCATCATATTTTAGAGACAGATGGTGTTAATGAAACAGATAATAATGTAACAATAAAGCAGGCAATACGGCAAATAACAAATGATATAGAGGATTTTAAAAAGAAAAATTTATTGGATGATATTGTTGTTGTCAATTTATCATCGACGGAACCGATAATTAAGGATACCAGCATTATTGAGTCTTTGGATGCATTTGAAAAGGCTATTGAAGAGAACAATCCCAATATACAGGCAGGTTTAGTGTATGCATATGCAGCCATCAAAGCAAAAGTGCCGTTTGTAAATTTTACTCCCAGTGCAACGGTTGGAACTCCTGCATTAAAAGATTTAGCTATAAAAGAAAAAGTGGCAGTTTGCGGTAATGACGGAAAAACTGGACAAACGCTTTATAAGACTGTTATTGCGCCTATGTTAAAATGGCGTCATCTTAAATTGATAGGGTGGTATAGTACTAATATACTTGGGAACAATGACGGACGTGTACTGGAAGATCCATTGCACAAAGAAACGAAAATTCGGTCTAAATCCAAAGTGTTAAGTGATATTCTTGGTTATGATGATTTCTATCACAGGGTTGAGATTAATTACTATCCTCCCAGAGGCGATGCAAAAGAAGCTTGGGATAATATTGATTTTGAAGGTTGGTTAGGTGCGAGAATGCAAATGAAAATTGACTGGGTAGGAGAGGATTCTATTTTAGCTGCGCCCCTTGTAGTAGATTTGGCAAGACTAATTAATTATTCACAAAAGAAAGGAGACTATGGAATTGCAAAATATTTATCCTCTTTCTTTAAAGATCCAATTGATAATAATGACCATAATTTCTTTAATCAAATTCAACTTTTGATAAATTATATCAAATAGTATACATATACGAAATTGTTCAAGGCAGTAATCAATAATCTAAATTTTTAATAAAATCAAAATGAGAATTTTAGATAGAAGAGTATTGCTTAGATAAAAATGGTTGCATTCCTTCATGATAAAGTAGAGATAAATTCATGAAGGAATGTAAATTAAGCAAATTTATATGTTATGTGGAGTGGAGGGAGATAATTGCATACACATCTTTTTTTATCGCCACACTTGGATGATGCAGTGCTGTCGTGCGGCGATTATATTGTAAAATTGCTACAAGATGGTGAAAAGGTGAAGGTAGTTACTATTTTTACCGGATATCCGGTAGAGGGTGAATTATCTGATGCAGCGAAAAAATTTCACGAGGAATGTGGATGTGGTAATGAGCCAATTAAGTATCGTTGTGCAGAAGATGCTGCTGCAATGAATTATATAGGATGTGAGTATAGTCATTTGGGATTGTACGAATGTTTATATCGGAAAGACGATTCTGGAAAAAATATATATTCTGATTTAGAAGATATTTATCATCTGGATTTTGATGCAGAAAGAGCCTATATTCAGCAAACTAGAAATTTACTTTTACAAGAACTGGAGAATTATGATTATATATATGCTCCTTTAGGAATAGGAAATCATGCAGATCATCTACTGGTTCATAGTATCATTGAGGATATAAAAAAAATAAAAGAAATGAAAGTATTTTATTATCAAGATTTTCCATATGTTATTAATTCGTGTATTAATAACATTACTATAGATTCTGCACACCCATATTGTAAGAGAATATTTGAGCTTTCAGAAAAAGATATATTAACTAAGCTTGCAGCTATAAGATTATATAATTCACAGATAAAAATATTATTTGATAGTGATGAACATATGCAAAGCTGTGTATATGAGTATTCTAAAGCATGTAGTAACAAATATAATTATTCTATTTGTTTTTATGAATAGAATAATTTAGCTTTAAAATAGGTGGTTATATAATCACTTTAAATTAAACAAAGCTGATGTAACTATTGAATTATATATTATATGTAGGAAAAATAAAATGGATGTAAGCATTGTAGTAATAAACAAAAATAAAGAGAGTGTAATAGATGAATGCTTAAAAGCGATTGTTAAGCAAAAAGGAAAGTCGGATGAATTGATAGTGATTGATGATTTATCTACAGATCAATCACTGGAACGTATTCAAGCATGGGAACAAGATATAGATAGTATTTTGTCGATAGAGTCTTACGAAAATAGATCCAGAGTAAGGAACTATGCGGCTGAATTTTGTACAAAAGATATCATTATATTTGTGGATTCTGATGTAATTATAGGTCCTAAAAATATAGATATTATAAGAAAAATTCATCAGGAAGAAGATATCGTTGGCACAAATGGAAATGTATTTGGTAATAATCATGATATACAGCAATTTGAATTTTTATCGGGATTTAAACTTGAACATTTTATAGATGCAGTAAGTAAAAATTTTTATATTTTATATGAACATTCTATCTTTTTTGATCATAGATTTCAAAATCCAAAATTAACAAAGGATGAAATGAATAATTGGGAAAATTATTATACTACTTGTGCCAGTGTCCGAAAGGATACGTTTATTGCAGTTGGCGGGTTCGATGAAAATATAATTGGCTGGGGAGGCGAAGATTCAGAGTTTGGTTATAGGATTAATAAATTGGGACGAATTAAGTTTGAAGACAGCATTGTCTCTTTTCATGTTCCTCACAATAAAAATCTTTATAGTAATTATGGTAGCTTTTTACGTAATATGTACTATTTTCTGGGAAAACATCAGAAAATTGACTATGAAATATATTCTTCGTTTTTAACTCATGATAAAAAAACAGTAAAGAGCGAGTTATGTAAAATGAATAAATTTATTATAGAGCAATCTGAGAATAATGAGGAGACATATCAGTTAAAAGAACAGGAGATTTGTATTAATTTGTGTGATGCTAAACATTCAACTGGAGGAATTAATTATTTCATAAATGGAAAAACAAAAACTGTTGAGTTAATGGGATTTGCTATTCCGTTTGACGATAACTATTTTAAAAATGCTTTTTTATCCAGTAAATGTCATATTTTACCGATTCCCTTAATGTGCAAGCTATTGCAGGAAGTCTTACGAGTATCAGAAAATGTCTTTTTAAAAAAGAACATTTTTAAGTATAAGCGCTATGATGGAAAAGATATTTTTGATAATGATTATAGAATGATGTTGGGTGTTTACTATATATCTGAATCAATTACTGATTTTGAAATAGTAGATGTTAATGATAAATATTATAAAATAGCTTGGAAAAATGGCGCAAATATGTATTTATCTAAAAAAATAACGGGATTATGCAAATTGAATAGAACAAATGTCTAGTGTAGTTTAATTGTATTATAAGGAGTAATGTTGGTGAAAATAAAAGATTTACTGGTGAGACAGACCTTGAATGATTCAGTAGCCTTAAAAAAAGGAAATAGTTTTATTACATATAAGGAATGGAATGCTGCAGCAGAAAAAATTGCATATATGTTGAAATCGAAATATGGCGATTCAACTCTTAATGTTGGTATATTTTTACATAACTCTATAGAGTATGGTAAAGCTTATTTTGGTATTTTGTATTCTGATAAGATTGTTATACCGATAGATGTCAAAACAAAAGAAATAGAGATTTTAAGTACTATTAAATATCACGAGATTGACGTGGTAATTACGGTCAGTGATTATATTGAGAATTTAAAGGCCGCAATGAGTAAATACAATTGCAGGCTAGATATATATACGGTTGATGATGGGAAAAGTATATGTTTGAATGAGAAACTTTCATATATTAGTAAAAGTAATTTTATAAAGCAAAGCGGTAGCGATTCGGATGTGGTTATTATGTTGCATACGTCAGGAACAACCAGTAATCCTAAACGTGTTATGTTGACAAATGAGAACTTAATTACAAATATTGAATCTAATATTGCATCCTTGAAATTATGCAGGGATGATAAAATGCTGATAGCGCTGCCAATGTATTTTGGATATTGTAATACAGCTCAGTTCCTAACGCAGGTATATATGGGAGGAGAAAGTATTATCATGGAAGGTCTCTTTATGCCAAAGAGATTTTTCCAGTTAGTACAAGATGAAAAAGTAACTTTATTTACAGCAGTTCCTACAATGCTATTAATAATGTTAGATTATAGATATATTAGTAATTATGATTATAGCTCATTGAGATATATATGTTTTGGTGGCGGGAAAATGCCATTAAATAAATTAAAACTGCTAATTGAAAAATTTCCTAGTGTTGGCTTTGTTCAGACATATGGGCAGACAGAGTGTTCTCCTAGAGTTACGGCTCTTTTGCCAGAGCATTCGTTGGATAAAATAGGTTCTGTCGGAAAAGCAATTCCAAATGTCAAGATTAAAATTGTGGATCAACAAGGGAGTGAAGTAAGAGCGAATGAAATAGGTGAAATTCTGGTGCAAGGCAAGAACATCATGAAAGGATATTATAAACAGAAAGGAATCACTAATAAGACAATTAGAAGCGGTTGGTTGCATACTGGAGATTTGGGATATATAGATGTGGATGGTTTCTTATATTTGACAGGAAGAATTAAGAATATAATTATTTCGGGTGGCATAAATATCTATCCGGAAGAAATTGAACAAGTGCTTTTGCAGAATGAATGTGTTGAAGATGTATTGATATATGGAGAAGAAGATGAGCGTTTAGGTGAAGTACCGGTTGCTAAGATAATTCTGAAAAAAGAAATCAGCAGTATTGAGCTTAAAAAATATTGTATGGAACTATTGGCTGATTATAAGGTGCCGCATAATTTTATGGTGGTTGAAAAGTTACCTAAGACTTATAATGGAAAATTGAAAAGAAGAAAATTATCTTAAAATAATTATAAATGACACAGTAATTAATGGTGATGATATGAATTTGTGCAAAATATTAAAACATACCTTTGAAAACATTGAATATTATAAAAAATATAAAAGTATTGATTTGAATAAAGAAGCTACAATTGTACTGGAACAATTACCAATTGTTGATAAGGCTTACATGAGGGAGCATTTGGAGGATTTTATAGATGATTCTGTTAAATGTGATAAATTATATGATGCAATCAGTTTGGATAAAAGCTTCAAGAATGAATATGTTTATGATTTAAATGGAATAACAGTCATATCGGAATATACGAGCGGCTCCAGTGGGATTCCATTTTTATCTCTTAAAACGCCAAAGGAAAGAGTATTGTTGGGAAAACAGACATGGAAATTACGGAATAATATCATGCCTGTTTCTTCACAGAATATGTTTAATTTTATTCACAATTTTGGAGACTATCCGTATCCATTCCCATTTTACGAAGCGGATACATTAGAAGAGACAATTGAAAAAGAAATGGAGTTCTTCTCTAAGAACAATTATTATTGGTGGCATATAAACCAACAAAAGCTGAATGAGTATGCCACATATTTAAAAGGGAAAAAGTGGACTTCTTCAATAGTAAAAATTATTGAAAATAATGGGGCATATCTATCGAAGTTGGAGGTGGAATACTATGAAAATATGTTTGGGTGTAAAATTATTAATAATTATGGATGTAGAGAACTATGGACAATCGCGTTTGAAGATGTAGATGGCAAATTGCGTATTAATGATTCTTGTGTCTATTTTGAATTGATAGATGATGAGGGGAATTTGATTACAGAACCTTATAAAGAAGGATATGTTGTATTAACGTCATTAAAACAATATATAATGCCTTTTATTCGATATAAGATTGGGGATAGAGCATATTATATAGATGAAAGGGATAAGGCGAAGCCGAGGGCTATAGAACTTTGTCCTGACAGAGCTAAGATAGTTGGAACAGATATGTATGGTAATGAAGTGTTTCGAGATGTTATTTTTTGTCTGACATATTTTAAGGGAATAAAAAATTTTGATCAGATAGCCGTTGTACAAAAAAGTACACATCAATTTGAGGTAAACATAAGAGGGAACAAAGAAAGTAGAGAGATAATAGAAAATTATATTCGGGAACTTGCGAGAGATGCTCTGGGAAGTGATAAGTACGATTTTATATTTATGTATGATGATAAGAAAGTGCAAAAGAGTGTTTTTTTAGTTAAGATGACCCAGACTGTTTCAGATGCCAAATAAATGAGTGAAATGGAAGCGAAAGAAAAAGTAAATAAAGAAAGAAAGGAAAAGTATATTCATATACGGGAAAGAAATATGAAAAGAGAAGCCATAAAAGAAAAAATAATTGCATTGATTATCGAATGCAAGAATCAGATTGAGGCTGAACAGATTAAAACAGACAGTAACTTGGTAGATGATTTTATGTTTGATTCTGTAAATATAATTGATTTGTTGTGCATGCTCGAAAATGAATTTGATATTGAAATTGGTGATGAATATTTGGAACAAGGCCAGATAACGACGGTGGAGAACATTTGTAATATTATAGAAGGTTTAATAGATGGGGGATTAGATGATTGTTGATTTAAGGAACAAGGTAATTGTAATTACAGGAGCATCCAAAGGCATAGGACGAGCTTTGGCATTAAAATTATCGCGCGAAAATGCGAAAGTAGTGATAAATTATTTGCATAGTGAGAATTCAGCACGAGAACTATTAAATGAAATTAAAGAATATAATAAAGGCTGCATGATATGTAAAGCAGATATATCAAAATACGAAGATGTTTTGGACATGTATCACAAGGTTATTGAGCGGTATAAAAAAGTGGATATTCTCATTAACAATGCAGGTATTTGTGATGACAATCGCATTAATTTTATGTCTGAGCAGCAGTGGTTTAATATTTTGAATGTTAATCTTACTGGAGCCTTTTTCTGCAGTAAGGTATTTTCTAGAGCAATGATTAAGCAAAGAAATGGGAAAATATTTTTTATTTCTTCACTAAAAGGTCAGGAAGGATGCATTGGTCAATCGAACTATTCTGCATCAAAAGCAGGTGTATTTGGACTCGCAAAGACACTTGCAAAGGAACTGGGTACTTTTAATATTTTAGTCAATACAATTTGCCCCGGATTTATTGTTACCGATCTAAACCGGCATAACAAAAAGAAAATTGATATTGCGGAAGCAAAAAGTGCGCTTGAAATCGGTAATTGCCTTTCGGATTTGGTTGACTTTATGGTATATGCATGTTCGGATAAGATAAAAGGAGTCAGTGGCAGGACATTTAATTTAGATTCAAGGATCAACTGACAGGTACAATATTTACAAACTTTTTAGTGGTTTATTTTAAGAAAGGATTATTATTATGCAATATAAAAATAATATTTTGCCTTTTAATGAGTTTTGGGTGAATTGTGACTTTAATTCGCGCTTTTCGATTTTGACATCATATGATGAAGCATTTAGAAAATTTGCATATAATAATACATATAAATATACGATTGCTTGGAGAAAGGAAGCGGATACTCGATTATATGATATGTATATTGAAAGTACAAATGACGAGTGCGCTAATTGCTTGGATTATATACCTGTCAGCGGTATTAAGGAAAAAAATCATATGCCGGGTGTTATAAAAAAGCTTGTATTAAATAATGAAGCTTTTTTAATTGGTGTAGATTTGTATAATTATATACAAGGAAGTGTTTGTTGGAATAAGTTTCATTGGTATCATTACAGCTTGGTAAAAGGGTATGATGATCAGAAGGATATATTTTATGTATTGGATGATAATTTATCAGGATATCATGAATTTGAAATAGCGACGCAAAAACTTATTATGGCAGCCAAAAAGAATCAAATGGATTATGATGGATATATTGTTTTAATTAATGAAAACAAAATTCGACAGTTTGATAAAAATTTAGATATGGATATGGTAAAGCAGAATGCAAAATGTATATGTGAGAATATCGGAAGCCTAGATAATAGAATGCTATGGGAAATGTCAGAAGATAATTATTCGAAACACTGGAACAAGGATTTGGATACAATGTATTTGTTTCAAATCAGAAACAGACAATTAGCAAATCAACTTTTACTTAAAAGTATGAAAGAAACGAATCGACAGAGTACTGAAGAAAAATATGACAATGTTATAAATGAATTTATAGAATTAGAAAAGGGATGGAAATTGGTGCAAAGAGACTTTATTAAAATTTACCATACAAAAGAGAAACAGAGTCAGGTTGAAAAGACTAATGCAATATGTCGTCAGTTATTGCAGAAAGAGATGAGGATATGGGAATATGTTATTTGTTATCTGTAAAAATATAAAAAAAAGAGGCAAGTATTAGCTCACCCTATAGATAGAAAGCTAGAGGATTATTGGCGTGAATAAAATAAAAAATAAAACTTCAGGATCATTGGGAAAAAATATATATGCACTTAGGTTAACATGGAAGTTAAAAAAGAAATATGTTATCCATACGATTATGAGTATTTTTTTGGGATATTTTCAATGGATATTTTACAGTGTTTTTTTTGTTAAGTTTGTTATAAACGCTATTGAGCAACAGTTGGAATTTAAGAGAATTATGATAGCAATATTAGGAATTGGATTTATAACATTATTAATGAATATATACACTACATATGTAAATTGTGCAGTTTTTCCAGTGCTTGAAATAGATATGCATAAAGATTTATACAAATCTTTATACAAGAAAGCTGAAAATGTGGAATTAGAATGCTATGAAAATGCAGAATTTTATGATAAATACACGATGGCCGTTGATGAAGCATTTCAAAAAGTATCATCAACTATCAGATTCTTATCTGAATGCGTATTCGGAATTATCGGTGGTATAATTACATTTTGGGTTATTTTTCAAATTGATCATTTTGCAATGTTGTTTTTGATTTCACCTATTGTAGGTAATATTTTATTAGGAAAGATTGAAAATAAAATATTTTATGAAAAATATACAGATGAAATATTGAGCAAAAGACAAATAGCATATGTTAATCGTGTTATGTATATTCCGGATTATGCAAAGGAAATGAGAACATCCAATATTGTTCATCTGCTTCATGATATATATTTAAATGCAGTTTCAGATATACTTCGTATAGCAAGAAAATATAAAAATAAATTAGTTGTTGTTGGCGGCTGTAGATATATATGTTCCTACACCGTTATTTTCGAGGGGCTGCTTATTTATATTATTTATCGAACAATGATATCCCAAAGCATATTGTTAAGTGAGCTGGCGGTGATTACCAGCGCAATGGTTACGGCATCATATATTTGGATTAGTGTTATGTCTTCAATGGTTGATATGAATAAGAATGGAATTCTCATTGGAAATATAATTAATTTTATGAATTATAAGCCGAAATTACCGGAAGATTATGAGGGCATTAAGCCTAGTAAACAGGTAAATTCTATTGAATTTTGCAATGTATCGTTTGCTTATCAAGAAAACGGACCGCTTGTTTTGAATCAGGTATCGTTTAAAATAGAAAACATCAATTCGGTGGCGCTTGTTGGATTTAACGGCGCGGGTAAATCTACCATTATCAAATTAATGTTAAGATTATATGATCCGCTGAGCGGAGAAATCTTGGTAAATGGGATTAATATCAAAAAATATAATTTACAAGAATATCGGAAGTTATTTGCAGTTACATTTCAGGATTTTAGCATAATGGCAGATACTGTTAAAAATAATGTGCTTATGGGAAATCATATGCCTAAAGAAGATCAGAGTGTTATAGATACATTGAGAAAAGTGGGATTGTTGGATGAGATTAATAAATATCCGGATGGAATTGAGGCTAATGTTACAAAGGAATTTGATTCAAACGGTATAGTTTTCTCGGGAGGACAAAGCCAGAAAATGATAGTTGCAAGAACATTGATTAATAAGGCGCCGGTCAAAGTATATGATGAACCGTCTAGTGCGTTGGATCCGCTTGCCGAGCAGGAATTATTTGAGTGCATTCTTGATCAAAAGAATGAGGGGCTCAATTTCTTTATCTCGCATAGATTATCGTCTACTAAAATGGCAGACTTAATTATTGTCATTGAAAAGGAAACGATTGCAGAAATCGGAACTCATAATGAGTTAATGACTAAAAAAGGAAAGTATTATAATATGTTCCGGAAGCAGGCTGTGAATTACTTCGATTAGCGGACTGAGTAAGAGGCATTAAATTGAGTCATGATATTAAAAAGAAAGGAAGCGTGTGGTAATTAGCTGTTTAATTATCATACAAGATAAATTTGTGAAAATATGCAGAATAATTAGTAATAACTTTTATATAGCTAAGCTGATATTTAAAGCTTCTCCATATTTTGTTTTATTAACAATATTAAACGCTATAAGAAATGAAGGACTTATTTATTTGGAGCATACATATGCTATTAGTTTTGTTCTAGAATCTGTGGAATTTGGGAGATCCCCCAAGGAAGTGTTAAGATTTTTATTAATATTAAGTGGAGTTATGATTTTATCTGGTATATATAGCACTGTATATGAAAATTATTGGAAGCCTATTTGCATGCCAAAGATAAAGCAGAATTTTAAGGAAATGATGTATCAAAAGGCTAAAAGTCTAGATTTAGAGTACTATGATAATCCGGACAACTATAATGATTATGTATTGGCTGTAAAAGAATCTGAAAATTCGGTTGAACGAATGATAGATTTACTTAATACAGTTGTAGGAAGTGTAACGATTATTATATGTTATGGAACGTTTTTCGCATTAAAGGATATAACGTCTATATTTTTTGTATTATTGACGTTTGTTCTGAGTATTATGTTTCAAAAGAAATTGAGCCAAGTGAATTATGATATAAAAATAAAGAGTAATGCTTTAGAAAGAAAAAGGGATTATATCGGTCGAGTATTTTATTTAAATGCTTATGCTAAGGAATTGAGACTAAATAAAGCAATTTATCCGATACTTTACAAGAAATATGACGATTCAAATGATGAGATTAAAGATGTTGTAAATGGATATAAAAATAGAAAATTCAAATATGAACTGCTTGCAGGTTATTTGAGCGGCGACTTCATAATGGACGTTATATATATATCGTATTTAGTTTATAAAGCAGCAGTACTTAAGTCAATATCATATAGTAATGTGGTGGTTATGTATAATTCATCCGGTAATCTGCGAAGAGGGTTTATAAATATTAAAGAGTTTTTTTCTAAATTTATTGATATGAGTTTGTATGTTGAAAAAATTAGAGCATTTTTGGCTTGTAAATCAAAACTGAAGCAGGTGGGAAAAACTTATATAGCTAATTCAAAGCATGGTTTTAAATTTAAAGATGTGACATTTTCATATAATAAAGCTAGTATTTTGAAAGGTATAAACTTATCAATTGAACCAAATCAGAAAGTTGCAATTGTTGGATGCAACGGTGCTGGGAAAACAACTCTTATAAAGTTGCTGTTACGCTTATATGATGTTGATTCCGGTAATATCTTTTATGGTGATAAGAACATTAATGAATATGATTTAGAGGATTATCGTAAAAACATTGGTGTTGTATTTCAAGATTTTCAAATGTTTGCGGCCAGTCTGGGCGAAAATGTTGTGATGGATAAGATGAAGGATGAGGATAGAGACGCGGTTTGTTCAACAATAAAGAAAAGTGGTTTGGAACAAAAGATGAATAGTCTGGATAAAGGTATAGATACACCAGTAACAAAGGAATTCTGGGAAAATGGCGTAGAACTATCTGGTGGAGAAAAGCAGAAATTGGCCATAGCAAGAGGGTACTATAAAGAAGCTAAACTGATTATTTTAGACGAGCCGTCAAGTGCATTGGATCCTATTTCAGAATATAATTTAAATGAATTTATTTTTAAAACAGCAAGTGATAAAACGGTTATATTTATATCACACCGTTTGTCGACTACAAGGAAGGCAGATAAAATATATGTTATTGATGAAGGTAAAGTAGTTGAGGAAGGAACACATGAGGAACTATTAAAAAAAGGAGAAAAGTATGCCGAAATGTGGTTTGCTCAAGCAGCAAAATATAGCAGTATTGTAAATTGACTAATAAATTGCATAGCAATTTGTGTAAGAAACATCCCTTTTTATTTTAAAGTAATAATGTGATTTTGACATAAAGGTCAAAGAATTTAGAACTGACATATAGAGTGAATGGCAAAGTATGGTAGGAATGATTAGAGATATTGAGGTGAAACATAGAAATGAATAGTGAAAACAAGGAAAGCGTAGTGCTTTTTACATATCCGATTATTAGTCATATTAATCCTTTATTATCAATTATTGATGAGTTGGTAGCAAGAAAATTTAATGTGGTAGTTTTTTCTATTAGTAAGTTTCAAAGTCTTTTGGAATTACATAATGTTGTATATATTGGCTATGGGGCTGAAGCAGAAAACGCTATTGAAGGATTTGAACAGGAAAGCGGGGACATACGATATATGTTTAAGTATGCAACAGCTTGCGCTGAGGAAACAGACAAGTATCTGAAATATATGAGTAATTATTGTCCTCAAATTATAATACATGATACGATGAGCCTGATAGGGAAACAGATAAGTGATATTACAAAAATTCCATCTGTAAGCATCTGCACATCTTTTGCTGTAAAGAAAGCTGTCGGTGGAATTCCTTATGTAAGCAGGAGAAAAGCTGTTTATATATATGCTACTAGATTTGTTGATTACTTGTATTTTAAAATAAAAAATTATTTGTTCAGTAAAAAATATAAAATTATAAATGCTAAAACTATAAATCTTTATTTTAATTATGAAAAGTTAAATATTGTTTGTGCCCTAAAATGGATGCAGCCGCATAATGATATGTATGGAGATGAGTTTAAATTTGTCGGAGAACTGGTATGTGAAGAGAGAGGGATGAAATGTAATATAGATTTACTGAAGTCAGATAAAAAGTTATTGTATATTTCTTTTGGAACGATTCTTGCAGCGGATATAGATTTTTATAAAATATGTATTGAGGTATTTAAGCACTCTAAATATAATGTCATAATGAATATAGGGAAATACAACAATCCGAGTTTATTTGGCAAGCTTCCAAGTAATTTTTATATAGCTAATTATTTGCCGCAGGTAGAAATATTAAAAAAGGCAGCTCTGTTTATTACGCATGGGGGGATGAATAGTGTAACAGAAGCTATCAAGTATGGAGTTCCCATGATATTAATTCCCATGTCCGGAGATGAGCCGTCAGTTGCCAAAGCATTGGTTGAAATGGGTGCTGGGATATTGTTGGATAGAAGTAATATAAATGACATAGTATTGAAAAGTACGGTTGAGCACATGATGGAGGATGATTCTTATCAGCGTCAATGCAGTATATTTCGTGATAAATATATTGAAGCGGGGGGCGGTAAGGCTGCGGTATCCGCAATTTGTGAATATTATAGGGATAATTAATGCGCAATAATGTTACCGTTTTTGCCGGATAAGAAAATCAGCATATTTATATTTTATGCAATAAAATAGTAAAAGTATCTATGGATGAAAAGTATAATAGGAGAGGGAAAGTACATTTTGTTTGTACATTAAAGGTGATGGATTTGGAATATATAGTACCTTATATAGGAAAGGGTAGTACATTTGATGAAAAAGAAATGGAGGTGATAAGGGAAATATTGATGAGTGATAAGACAATGTCATGCGCGGAATATAGAAGGATTTTTGAAGAGGCTTTTGCAAAATTTGTAGGGGTTGAATATGCTTTCGCATTAACAAACTGTACGGTTGCATTAGAATTTGCTTCATATTTAGCAGGTATTCAAACAGGCGATGAAGTAATTAGTACATGTTTTTCTTATCAGGCAACAATTTTGCCGCTTTTACAAAGAGGGGTTAAAATAAAATTTTGCGACATAGAACCTAATGGTTTGGGGGTAGATTTAAATGAATTTAGGAAATTAATCAGCCCAAAGACTAAGGCAGTGTTTATTACTCATTATGGGGGAATGATAGTTAAGGATATAGAAGAAATTGTACGAATTTCACATGATAATAATGCAATTGTGATAGAAGATTGTGCACACGCAATAGGAAGCTCATATGCAGGAAAAAAGGCAGGCAGCTTTGGAGATTTCGGCTGTTTTAGCTTCCATTCATTAAAAAATATATCAACTCTTGGACAAGGAGGTATGATTACGCTACATAATAAAAAGTGGGCAGATGTTATTAGAAAAATTCGTGGAACAGAACCGGATGCCGTATTTTATGATGCGAATGTAAAATTTGGGATGAATAAGGCGCCATATGATGATATTGAGAGGCACGCAAAAAATGCATACATACAAAATTGCAGTTTAATTAAGTATTCAGGAACTAATGCAACATTGAGTGAACCTTCATGCGCTGTGGGCAGCATACAATTAGAAAAGATAGACAGTTTTAATAGCAGGAGAAGAGAAATTGCCATAAGGTTAACAAATGGATTGTCGAAAATACCGGAAATAAGGATTCAACAAACAACAGACCAAGATTATCATATTTATCATTTATACACATTTTTTTTACGTGATGAAGCACAGATTGATCGTGACGAATTTGTAAGAAGACTAAAAATGAAAGGTATAGAAATCATTTTAAGATATTTTCCTTTACATTTGTTGCCTGAATGGCGATTCCAAGGTGGTGAATTTGGCCTTTGTCCAGTCGCAGAACGGGTATGGTTTAAAGAGATTGTTAATTTGCCAATTTACCCCAAACTTACAAATAATCAAGTTGATTATATGATTGAAACTATAAAGGATGTAATTTATGAAATGGTTCTTGAAGTGAAATAAAATACTTTATTTGGATGATGACAATATGATATTTTTGGTTGAAACAATATTGTAGGTTACATATGATGCAGTAAAAATATTAGTGGTAGGGCCTTAATGTTGCTTTTGGTAGAGTAGTCATCTAAGTTAATTAAGTAAATATATCAGATAAGGGTTGAATAACCCATAAAAGATTGAAAAAGGAGAGCAAGGTCATTTTACAGTATGATTATATTGCACACAAGCTTATGAGTTCACATATTTTTATCTCTCCACATTTGGATGATGCGGTTTTATCATGTGGCGATTATATAAAACATTTGGTTAATAAAAAAGAAGCAGTAAAAGTGCTAACTGTATTTACTGGTTATCCCAATGCTGAAATTATGACTGAAGCAGCAAAAAAATTTCATAAGTTATGTGGTTTGGCTGAGGATATGTATAAATATAGGTGTGAGGAAGATTGCGCTGCGATGAAATATATAGGATGTGAATATAAACATTTAAATTTTTATGAATGCTTGTATAGAATAGATAAAGATGGAAGGAGTATTTATCCGGATTTTGATAATATATTTCATTTTGAATATGAATTAGAGCAGGAGAATAGTGCTGTTATTCAAGAGGGCATTATGCAAGAAATAATAAAGTTTGACAATGTTTATGTTCCGTCAGCGATAGGCAATCATGCAGATCATCTTTTGGTTAATCTGGCAGTTAACGTTATTATGCATAAGTTAAAGGGCAAATTATTTTATTATCTTGATTTCCCTTACTGTATGTTTGAAAGATGTATAGATCAGGTGAATGATTGTATAAACAAATATCAAAAGAGAATAATGAGTGTAACTGAGCAAGAGTTGGAGGAGAAAATTGAAGCTATAAAGAAATATGATTCTCAAATAAATATGTTATTTGAGAATCAACAGAGTATGATAGAAGTAGTAAAAAAGTATGCTTATAAGTTTCAATTACTGGAACCGGCAATCTGTCTGCTGGAGGTTTGACTATCATTATGCACAGAATCTGTTGTGAAAATTCAGATGAAATTTTTGATAATTCAATTTGAAGTTTAGTTAAATCTAATTAAGGTTTAGAGTGTTCTACATAAAATTTTTGTTATTATATGTTGATATCAGAATAGTTTGACAACAATATATACTGATGTTACAATGTGAGTGAACACAGAGTGATAGAAAAATCTTATTTTAATTATTGTTAGTGCGATTATTGGGAATCCTTAGGTTCTATAAGAAATGGAAAATATAGGAGGACAGATTAGAGTATACATGTCAAAGCGAGTATTAAAACCATACAACTTCAATGATATTTTTTGGAGGATGCAAATCAACTGACGAAAAGATATATGCAGATGTGATTAAGCGTCTGGATTATGCTGAATTTATTGTGCATGGCAAAAGTATCGTGAATGCAACATTAATTGTTGCACTAAAATTGATAAAGAACAAAATTGATATCACGGATGTTAAAGCATACCAGACGGTTCCCCAATCTTAAGACAATAAGTTTAATGAAATAAGCTGAGAAAGAAAAATGAAGTATGAAAGATTCTTGGTTTCAAGTCAAGCTGCAAATCTGATTATGTGTAGTTGGGCGAGAAGGGCAAGATAATTTTTAGCGTGCATGGAGTGATGAATCCTATATGAGGAAGTTACTTTCAAATGTAGCAAGAATATCAAGAAATACAGCGTATTCAATAATTTGAATTATATTCTTTTGATATAAGTGGGAATGTTGAATAATAAATTTGAAGAATGTTTTCATAGAGAAAGGCAAGCGTGATAATAAAAATTATCATAAATGGTTAAATTATGAAACGGTTTATTTATTATGGTACTTGTAATGCAGGTACTCAGGAAATTGTAAAACGAATAATTAAGGGGAAGATTAAAGATGTAACTGATATTACTTTATATGAAGGTGCAATAACATTTTCTACTGCAAATCCTTACGACAAATTAGAGCTGCATTGTTTTAATAATCTTTTTTATGTTATAGATATATATAAAAGTAATAACCATGCTAATATCATTGAGCAACATGTCAAAAAAATAATAAAAAGTAAATTTAATAATCACATGACTTCTTCTAATAATAAAGCAGGATGTACATTTCGAGTTATGATATCGTGTGAAAACCAATTCATTTCTATGCAACCTAATACCAAAAGATTATTAGAAAATTATATAGCCGGTTATACACGATTAAAAATAAATAGACAAGGGGCTGATAAGGAATTTTGGCTTTTAAGCCGACATGAGGGAGTGTGTTTCTTTTTATCGAGGTTAACAAAACATACTTCCTATGAAAAAGTATTAAGAAAAGGTGAATTGCATCCGGAAATCGCATATATTATGAGTTGGTTGGCTCATGTTAAAAAAAATGACATTATAATGGATCCCTTTTGTGGATATGGAGCTATACCCTATCAACTATTGAAATATTTTCCGTCAAAATATGTATATGCATCCGATATTAGTAATGATATGGTACAGATCACTAAAAGTAAACTTACTCAAAAAATGAAGGAAAGATGTAAAGTATTTTGTTGTGATATAAATTCTTTGGAAAATTCTTATAATAGCGAGAGCGTTGATGCTATAATAACAGATCCACCATGGGGGTTCTATGAAAAGATTGATAATATTGCACTGTTTTATTCTATGATGTTAAGTAAGTTTAAATATGTATTGAAGAAAGAGGCGGTAGCTGTTATATTGACGGCAAAAAAAGAAGAGTTTGTAAATGTATTAGTTCAAAACAAAGGATTTAAATTGATGGAACGTTATGACGTTTTGATATCTGGAAAAAAAGCTGCTATATTCAAGCTTGTAAAAATATAAAGGTTAGAGGTGGACAAAAACTGACTTTTTCGAGGGAGCCAAAAAGGTTATATCGGTATATAGGTAGGACAAAATGAACATTGCGCGGCAAGTTTCCTATCAGTGTGAGTCAGTGGCAGAAATAATCCGTGCTTAATTCTATCCTACTAAAATAGCCGAGTGTATGTTATTGAAATAATAAGTCTTCTATGATGAAGTCCAGATCATAGGAGACTTATTATTATAGTGTTCAGAAAGAAGGAAGTTTATGGGGATATGAGGCCGCATAAATAGCAGATCAGACACAACCGAGCACAAAATGACAGGAATTTTGAGGAAACTGATGATACAATATTTATTGTTGACAATATATTTGAGGTGGCAGGCGTATGGAGTGGATTCAGTCGATAAATAATGCAATTGAGTATATGGAAGCTCATTTATTGGAGGATATTCATGCTGAGGATGTTGCAGGGCATGTTCATATCTCATCTTTTCATTTTCAAAGAGCCTTTAATCTTTTGACCGGAATGACTATAGGAGAATATATGCGCAAGAGGAAGCTGTCTTTAGCGGGTGAGGAATTGACGAAAGAGGGCGCGAAGGTAATAGATGTGGCGATTAAGTATGGGTATGAGTCTCCGGAAAGTTTTTCAAAGGCATTTTTTCGATTTCATAAAATTACACCCAATCAGATCAAAAAAGGGAAGGAATTAAAGTCCTTTAATAAGCTTGTCGTAAGGATTGTTATGGAAGGAGGCAGCGTTATGGATTATCGTATTGAGAAAATGGAGGGCTTTCAGCTGTTGGTGTATTCCAGAATGTTTACGGAAGAAAGCCGTCGGGAGGGGATTCCGGCATTTTGGGAAGAATATTATCGACAGGAGATTTACAAGAAGGCGCCCGGGTATCTTGGAGTATGCGCACAGGAGGAGATGGGGGCGAAGGAATTTCTGTACGGAATCGGATGTGATGCGGAGGATGTGAACGAGGTGCCGGAAGGGTTTGAGGTATTAAGCATTCCGGCATATACATGGGCGATTTTTAAGTGTGTGGGCGCTATGCCGGACGCGATACAAAATATGTGGGATCGCATTTATCGGGAATGGCTGCCCGGCGCGAATTATGAACTGATTTCGGATTATGATATCGAGAATTATTTGCCGGGAGATAATACCGCAGCCGATTATGTCAGTGAAATCTGGATACCCGTTAAGGAAAGAACAAATGTACAGGCGCATTAATATATTGCCTAACTGATATTCGGATATCCCCATTGCACTTATTTTTCCTTTAAAATGCGTTATCGGCCCCTGATACGTCTTTTCCCTTTGCATTGCCCAAAATACCCTGAAAATTGTACAGGAAAACAATGGGGCGGCACATTCATTTAAAGAACCTGTGCGAAGCGGCACAGAGGCTTTAAAGAAAATACAGCTTTTTATATAGGGCTGAAAATTCTTCTTCGCCAAGAACAAGCGTTTCTTCATTATAGTAGGGAATTCCGTTTTTTATTCCCTGCTGTATTTTGGAGGGACCGTCCATGTAATATCCGGTATAATCATAATCAACTGTTTTGGCGTTGCATATATATTCTGCAAGCATATCGGCGGCATTTCTGGATAATTCATCTGTTCTGCCGCCAATGGCAAGTCCGCTGGAACCGCTATAGACCTCGAAATATAGCTTGATGTTATCTTTCGAGACGGCGGAAATACAATAAGAAAATTGGTCTTCGTAATTTTCACTTATGTAGAGTGGCGCTCCGAACAAAGCCATTAGCTGGCCTAATCCGATTGCTTGCTTTTGGTCATATGCGGGGTCGGAAAAATCATCATATATTCCCCGGATTTTAGAACGGTCTGCCTGTAATTTGTCTGCTGATTCTGCTGTAAAAATATATTCCATCTTTATGAAATCCTCTCCGGTAGCATGATACCATGAACTTATTTTCATAAACGCTTATACATAAATTATAATCAATAAAAAATTCCCAGATGCCTGAGCACATTCATAAGTGCGATAAAAAGCATTATGAATCCCACGACGCCTAAAATTTGTTTCCCTGTGTTCATCTTGTCGCCGCTTTTTTGAAGAAGTTCGTTTTGTGCTTCGGCTTTGAGGCGCAGTTCGCTGCCGGAGGGCAGTCTTTCGGTTAAATTTTTCTGAAGCCTTGATACAAGAGCGGTGTAGGGCTGCTTCATAGCAAAATTGTACGCTCCGGTCAAGCCGTTCTCGTTTTTTTTGCCGTCTCTGACCCATGCCTCAAAATGCAGCCTGCCCTCCAGATAAGTATAATCAAAAAAGTATATCTGTTCTAGGTTTTTGTTTATGGAGCCGGAATAACCGGGGCCGTTTAAACCGTAATCGCTTACATAGCAGGGTTTTCCCTGCCACTGACCCGGATAAAATCCGCCGGACTCCAAAAAGCTATGAATTATCTCCTGTACCTCATCTTCGGGGAGCCGCAGCTCCATATCCATCATGTACCTGCTCATAATAATCCTCCACTCTGCCGGCAATTCGTAAATTTAGAACTTCGCCGCATGAAGAAGTACTGACTTTTTATTGATTTTATAGCAGAAAAGCTTTTCTGTTTATCCTTCTATATAATGACATATCTCTGTATAAGTTGGTTTTGTAAGGCCGGGCACTGTCTTAGCGCCACGAAATACAGAAGAACGCCATGAAAAACAAACTTTTAGATAAGGGTATTATAACTCTGCCCGGCGAAATCGGCAAGGATAAGATAAACCTGACAGCCGGGGCTGTCACGCAGCCATTTGCAGAAATGGTTTGAGTAACGACGACAGGCGGAGACATGAAAACCATAAACCGTCTGACGGATATTCCTGTTGTCATGAACATCCCCGCCGACCGGAAAAGCTGTTAAGTGTTTATAAAATGCAGAACATTTGAAAGAAAATAAAGCGTTGATTCCAGAGTGACAGCCGGGGATGAATATGTTATCATAGACTTTAATCAGAAACGGAATAAGAATGAATTTGTTCCTGATTAGCCAGAAGGCCGACAGGGATTTATTCATGACAATAGAGCATTTGTGCGGTCTATTGTTTATGTGAGGTAAAGTATATGTTGCTTATAGGAGCGAGGCTTCAGGAATATCGCAGGAGCGCAGGATTCAATCAGGAGGAATTTGCTGAAAAAATAGGAGTCAGCAGACAGGCTGTATCTAAATGGGAGCTGGATAAGGCGTATCCGGATCTGGACAGGTTGGTTTGTATATGCGGAATATTGAATATACGCATGGATGAATTGATTTACGGAAAGCAGGAGTCAGGGGATGATAAAGCCGCCGGGCATGACAGCGTTAATAACATTCTATATATGAAAAATATCAGAGGCTCACATCGCCTTGCAAGGCTAAAACTGATCTTCTATGCACTTACTGCCATTTGCATATTCTGCCTTGTTGTTTTAGCTGTCCTGTTAGTAAGAAATGAATGGACAGACCATGCTGCAAAAAATGAACACGTAAGGGTGGAAAAGGTCTATCAGCAATATACAAAAGCGGACTTATGCTACTTTGACGAAAACGGCCGCAAGGTTATGAATACGGTATGGCTGGATACCCCGGGGATACGGGATGGGGATTATATTGAATGCTATTCCGGGGCAAATAATGACGCGTTATTCTTAAATTATAAGGCGGGCACTATTATAACTTCTGCCATAATGACGACGCTGTTTATTGTGCTGCTTATTCTTATCGGACTGGAAATACGGCGCGTGCAGAAAGAGGATAAGCTGCAAATAATTCTTAAGAATTCGGAAGATGAGACAGTTGCTGAAATATAACAAAAGGGTAATGTGATATGAAAAAGTATAAAAAGGTGTTTTCTGCGATCATTTCATCCTGTTTTTTGGCAGGCGTTGTTTTTATGGCATTGTATTTTATGGGAATTGTAAATCCCATACAAGGCGGTAAGGGCAGCAATGAAAAGGAAGCGGCAGATAAGCACTCAGCGCCGACAGATGAAACGGACAGTAAAAAAGACACCATAGAGGAACCATGGCAGATTGTATTTAAAGGCTTTGAGTTCTTGGTAAAGCCTCTGGGGAAGGCGATAATTCATGAAAGCGGATGCCTCAATATAAGAAGCTGTGACGAATACTTAATTCAGATTGATGTGGAAGACAGAACTGTGGAAGAATTCTGGGAAAACAGGGATGAAAAAATACATAATCTCGAAGACGCAGGTTATGTTATGCAGCTTATGCCTGAAAAGACAGACGTAGACGGGAAGGAATATATCAGATATATAGTAAGTCTTGAAAATGAGAGAGGCGCTGATTTTGACAATTCTTATTTTTACATACTGCTTACAGAGGCTTATGAGGAAAGAAGATTTCTGGCAGCAGTAAGATTTGACGGAACAGATGTTGCTTCCCTTAGTATGGAAGAAAGAGCGTCTCTTTATGAAAAGGCGTTAAAGGAAACCACAGACATAATCAGCAGCACATTCCCTGCGAATAAAAGTGACGACGCACCAGGAACTTACTTTATAGAGGAGAAGCCGGCAGCTCATCTTTCAGAGGACAGTTTTTCTGCTGATGAAATTACAATATCTTACAAAATTCCGGAAGGGTATGGTCTGACTGAAGATAATGAAGCCGGTAAGACTTATTATTCAGAGGAAGACCGGGCTCATGTAATTATCTCTATTATTCCTTATGCTTGGATTGCAGCTGAAGATATTGCGGAAAGAAAAAGCAGTGCGGGTATCTCAAAAGTCGTCACGGAGGGTGACTGTGAAATAAATGGGGTCACCTACTATTATTATACCTATTCCGTAATGTTTATGGAGAAGGGGGAAAAAAACTGTTCTTATTATTTTCATGCATTTGCGGATTTAGAGAATGGGGATATTTATTCCATATATGGATTTGCAGATAAGAATCCTAAAATACTAGATGAAAAATTTTATTATGATTTTATGGATATAGAGCAGATTGAAAATTGAAAAAGCCGCGCGGAAGCTGCTTTGCTACTCCCGGTTGCGGCAGCTGCAACTGATAAGAGCTTGCCAGCTGACAGCATTTTTATAATAATAAAGTGAAAATTTTAAAGCATAGGAGGATTATTTATGAAGGTCAAGAAAGTAATGCTGGCAGGGCTTATTGTTATTATGATGAGTTTCTCTTTAGCTGCCTGCGGGAATGAAGAAAAGGAAGCGTCTGAAGAATCGCATGAGCAGATGACAGAGCAAACGGAAACAATGGAGGAAACGAAAGCAGCAGAGGAAACAGAAACGGCACAAGCAGGCAGTTCATCAGAAGGAGATGTAGACAAAGAAACAGAAGATGAAGGCAGTGAAGCTTCAACGGAATTTGTAATCCCAATTCAGGAGGATTTCACTCCGGTTGAGGGCTTAAGCGACAACTATGCCGATCTGGAGAACAGGTCCTTTGCATACAAGGGAAAGGTTTTCACGCTTGGCGAGAGCACGCTGAAGGATTTGATTGACGGGGGAATTCCATTTGACGAAAATGATTTAAACAATAAAGGAAATAATTTGAACAAGAATTATGAAACAAGCTCATATACGGCAGACATTAATGACTATGTAACAATGCAGTTCCGGTTTATCAATACAACCGGGGAAACAAAGACGGAGGAAGAGTGTCCGCTGTCATATGTAAGAATTTATCATCTCTATGTGCCACAGCCTAATTATGATGCGGAAAGGAATGCAAAGATAACGGAAAGTATTCTTGACGCAGCAAATATAGTTTGTTTTTCATTTCCGGAAACTCTTACAAAAGAGCAGCTTTTGGAAAATAACAGTGAAAACGCGGAACAGGACGAGTACAACAACGTCAATTACTACATTGATTCGGAAGTGTATATGGGCAAAAGCGGGTATCGCTTTAAATTCGACAAGAAAACAAATCAGTTGGAAGAAATGTCGATAAGCTGGCTTCCGTGATGAGGTTTTGTTAAATTCTCAAATTCCCTGACATTATATCCCCGAGTGGGATTTGGGCGCCATTCACCCAAAAAACAGGAAATAAAAAAACGTCTGGAGCGTGCAAGGGCATAGTGATTATGCGGCTTTCAGGCGTTTTTTAATTCCTCAGCCGACCGAAAATCAGCTTGTACGGGAGAGAAAAATTCCACTATATTTTATAATAATCCTTCATACGGAAGCGTTGTTTATGTAGACACCGGAAAAATAACGGGTTTGGTGCTGCAATAACATTATATTCGCCATATTATCATTGCGCAATTTTTTCTACTCCTCAAAATTTTTCCGCAGCCGTTCCAAAAACATCTCCGCGGCAGAGGAAAAAACCTGATATTTTTTCCAAATAATATTTAGCCCGGAGTCCAATCTTGGCTCAAGCGGTCTAAAGCAAAGGCTGCTGTTTTCGGAGGTGTTTGCAATTTTGTCAATCGTCACGGCATAGCCCACGCCTGCATCTACCATTATGGCGGCGTTATACATCAGATTAAAGGTAGTTACAATATTTAGCTTGTCAAAATCGTCTCCGAACCATCTGACAAATTCATTTTTGGACTGCTCCTGCGATATAGCTTGCCGGGAGCATATCAGCGGAACATCCAGTAAATCTTCTCTGTTAATAGATTGCTTTTTGGCTAAAATACTGTCCTTTCTCATCACAACGCCCCATGTATCTTTTGCAGGTATGTTTAGATAGTCATATTTGGATATGTCGGCGGGCTGTATCAGGATACCGAAATCTAAAAGTCCTTTATCCAGCCGCTCCGTCACATCCTCTGCGTTTCCGCTGTATAAGTGATAATGTATATTGGGATAGGCATCCCGCAGTTCTTTGGCGGTACCGGCAATAAGCCTGACGGCGTCCGTTTCGCCGCCGCCAATATAAATGTCACCGCCAATGACATCCTCCATGGAATTAAATTCCGCCTGAGTTTTGTCAACCATGGAAATAATTTCTTCCGCCCGTTTTCTCAGAAGCATTCCCTCCGCGGTCAGCGTCATATTGTGGCTTCCTCTGGTAAATAGCTTTTGCCCTAATTCCTCCTCCAAGTCTTTTATTTGCCTTGAAAGCGTAGGCTGCGTTAAATGAAGAAGGCTTGCCGCATTTGTGATGCTGCCTTCCCTTGCAATTGCCAAGAAATATCGAAGTACTCTGATTTCCATAGGAACCTCCTGAATTTCGTTTTGTTCCCTGTGCAAGAATGAGATGAGGGATAAGTTGTGAAGCAGCCTGCGCTTAAATCATAGCGCCAGTAGGTATGCCTGTCAAGCATATCATGACTTGTTAATTAAGCATTTGCTATTTTGTGATCGTGTTTATATAATAAAATTAAAACTAAGAAGGTAGTCAGGTGAAAAGGTTGAAAAATGAATTTTCGACTACCGCAGACCGGTCTGGGGTATGCGTCTGCTACGTAATCTGGAGGATGCAGGCTGTGACGAGGCAATGATACAGAAGTATCTACAGTTATATTATGAGGGGAGGAGTAAAGAGCAATACAGGCTTTTGTCCATGCGCAGGGCGGCGCTGCTTGACAGGATTCATACCAGCCGGAATATGGTGGACTGTCTTGATTCCCTTATTTACATCATGAGAAAAGAAGAAGCAAAAATATGAAAAACGGATAATTGCAAATTTGTACAGGAGCGTGGCAAATTTGAACCGCCGTGTGAAGGCTGATATTTCGTGCACGGTGTGCGCATAAAAACGCTACGGAACGGAGGATTACTATGAACATGAATTTTCATTTTTACAACCCTACAAACCTTATTTTTGGCTCAGGAAAACTGGAGGAGCTTGGCAGCCATATTTGCGAGATGCGCGACGGCGGAAGGCTTGGGAGTAAGGCGCTTTTGTTGATTTCAAACGGAAATTCCGTCAAAAAATACGGAACGCTGGAGCTTGTGGAAAAACAGTTGAGGGAGACTCGGACAGAATATGCCGTCTGCGCAAATATTCATGAAAATCCCTCTAAGGATGCTGTTATGGAAGCCGCAGCGTTTGCAAAGGAAAACGGCTGTGACTTTATCGTTGCGTTAGGAGGAGGCGCCGTTCTTGACGCTGCTGTTGCAGTTGCGGCTATGGCCACAAATCCGGGCGACCTTTGGGATTATGTAAGCGGAGGAACGGGCAAAGCGCAGCCTCTTGTTAATCCGGCGCTGCCCATAGTGACTATCGCCACAAGCTCGGGAACCGGTTCCGAGATTAATTGTTGGGGCGTTATTTCCAATTATCAGACGAACGAAAAGATTGGCTTCGGTAATCCGTCCATTGTTCCGGTGCTTGCCATTGTTGACCCAAAGCTTATGAAGACGGTTCCTGCAAGGTATACGGCATATCAGGGGTTTGACGCATTGTTCCATAATACGGAGGTTATGATTTCAAAGGGAATCAATATACTTAGTGAGACTATGGCGCTTTCCGCCATTGAAAGTATTGCCAAATATCTGCCCCGTGTGGTGAAGGACGGCAATGATTTAGAGGCGCGGGAATATGTGGCTTACGGAAGCACCATTGCCGGAATGACCATGCAGCTTTCTAATACGACGGCGCAGCATTCCATGGAACACGCTATGAGCGCTTATCATCACAATCTGCCCCATGGCGCAGGGCTGATTATGATTTCCAAGGCATTTGCCGAATTTTTTATTGAAAAGCATGCCTGTGACGGGCAGTTTATCAAAATGGCGAGGGTGATGGGAATTCCGGACGCAGATAAACCGGAGGATTTTGTCACGGCGCTGGTGAAGCTTCAGAAGGACTGCGGCGTGGACGATTTGAAGATGAGCGATTACGGCTTTACACCCGATGAATCCATGACCTTGGCTGTCAATGCGCGGGAAACCATGGGTGGACTGTTCCTTTCAAATCCCTGCGATATGTCTGACGAGGAATGTGCAGGTATATTTGATAAATCATTCAGATGAAAATGAATTATTGCACGCCTTATACAGCTTCATAATGTTTTCAAAAGCATAATCGGGCTTATAGGGCGTGTTTTCAATATCCTCGGGCGCAGCCTCCCCGGTAAACACAACGCAGGTATCCACCCCTGCGTTGATTCCGCAGGCAATGTCCGTATACAGCCGGTCGCCCACAACCAAGGTTTCCTCCTTGGAAAAACCTGACAGGGCAAGGCACAGCGAGACAACCTCCCCGCTTGGCTTCCCCAGATAAATAGGAGACTTGTCTGTGGTTTGTGTAATCATACTGCAAATGGCGCCGCAGTCCGGCACAAAGCCGAAATCTATGGGGCAGCGCAGGTCGGGATTGGTAGCGTAGAAGGGTACGTCCGCAGTCTGAAGCACTTTGCATATTTCCGTCAATTTCCCGTAGCTAAGCTCGCTGTCGTACGCCGCTACCACACAATCAATATGGTCCTGTGCCGTCTCTACAACATAAAGTCCGTTTTTTTGAAGCTCTGAAACAAAGGAGGCGGTTCCGAGCACAAAGATTTTTGCCTTAGAGTATCGTTCCTTCAAAAAGCGAAGCGTCATATATCCGGAGGTGATGAATTGCTCCTTTGTGGTATTAAGATGAAAGGCGCTGCGGAATTTTTGCACATAGTCTTGGCCGCTTCTGGTGGAATTGTTGGTGATATAATAAGCCTTTCCGCCAATGGCTTCAATATATTGCAAAAGCGGGGCGCTGCCCTCGTATAAGGTGTCTCCAACCGCAAGAGTACCGTCTATATCAAACAGAAATAGTCTTTTTTTCTTTAATTTTTCAAATGTTTCCATAGGAACCTCCATTCTGCCGCCTGTGACAGACGGCACAGATAGTTAAAAATCCTCCATGCCCAATATTTACTGCCCTCAAATGCGCTTATGGCGCATTAAGGCTTTGACGAAAATTACCCATGGAAAATCATATCTTCAAATTTCAATGCAGCCGAATCGGCAAATTAGTTTTTTGTTATTTATTATGGAATGAAAAGAGGAATTTGTCCACCATATTTGAAAATATTATTTTGACGGGCAGGATATGGCTAAAAGCGACACTTTAGCTTGTGAATAAGAGGTTAGGATAGCGAAAAAAATATATTCGTGCTATAATGTGAAAAACCCAAAAAATGTGAATACTATTTGTGATATAAGGAAAAAGCATGAAGGATGCTTTATGCTGAAACGGGTGGGGAAAGGAACGGCTATAATTATGAAACTGATATCATGGAATGTAAACGGTCTGAGGGCATGCCTGCAGAAGGGCTTTATGGAGTTTTTCCGTGAGGCGGACGCGGATATTTTCTGCCTGCAGGAGACGAAGCTGCAGGAGGCGCCGCAGGACTGGGAGCTTCCCGGTTACTGCCAGTATTGGAACTATGCGGATAAGAAGGGCTATTCGGGAACGGCGTTGTTTTCTAAAAAGGAGCCTATACAGGTGAGCTACGGAATCGGTGTGGACAGACATGACCATGAGGGCAGGGTGATAACGGCGGAATTTGAGGAGCTTTATGTGGCGACGGTGTATACGCCAAATTCTCAGAGGCAGCTTGCGAGGCTCGCCTACAGAATGGAGTGGGAGGCTGACTTTCTTAAGTATATAAAAGGGCTTGAGGAGAAAAAGCCGGTAATCTTTTGCGGGGATTTGAATGTTGCGCATAAGGAAATTGACTTGAAAAACCCTAAGACAAACCGGAAGAACGCAGGCTTTACGGATGAGGAGCGCGCCTGCTTTACCGGACTGCTGGAAAACGGTTTTATAGATACCTTCCGGTATTTTTATCCCGATTTGGAGGGAGTATATTCCTGGTGGTCCTACATGTTTCAGGCGAGGGCTAAGAACGCAGGGTGGCGTATTGACTATTTTTTAGTGTCCGAAAGTCTTAAGGACAGCTTACAGGACGCTAAAATACACACGCAGGTTTTAGGCTCGGATCACTGTCCGGTGGAGCTTACGCTTTACGAATAAGAGAAAATAGATGAGATAGAAAATACGGTTCAATCATCACTTTGCGGAGCGTTTTCAGGACAGAGTATTAGTGTTTCTATAAGAAATTCCTATGGATGGACGGCCAAAAACGCGGCAAAGGATGTTGCAGGCAACATGGAGGATGGGAATGGGGAACAGACTGACCCGAGAATTTTTTGCCAGAGACGGAATTACGGTGGCAAGGGAGCTTTTAGGGAAAATATTGGTACACGAGACGCCTCTCGGCGCCGTGCGGGGGATTATAACCGAGGTGGAAAGCTATATGGGCGAGGAGGACAAGGGCTCCCACACCTATGGAGGAAAGCGGACCGAGCGCACGGAGCCCATGTATCACAAAGGCGGAACCTCCTATGTATATCTGATTTACGGCATGTACAGCTGTATGAATATCGCAGCCATGACGGAAGGCATTCCTCAGGCGGTGCTGTTACGGAGCGTAGTTCCGGCGGACGAGGAATCAAGGGAGCGCATGTACGCGTTTAGACTTGCCGACATGGAGAGACGGCGCAGAAAAAGGGCGCAGCGCGAGAACAAGGCAGAGCCGGGAGACAGTGGAACAGGAGGCGGCTTGGCGCTGGAGAAATACATGGCGGAAGTGCAAGGCATGGCAGCAGACAATGTCACAACAACGGACGCCCCTGTATCGGAAGAGAGAGGGAAGCTGCCGGTATCGCTTAAAAAGCACTTGGCGGACGGGCCTGGAAAGCTGTGTATTGCCATGGGCATTACCCGGGAGGACAATGATATTGATATGGTGGAGAGCCGGGAATTTTATGTGGCGGAGGGCGTGTGGGTGCCCCAAAAGCAGATTCATGCCGCAAAGCGTATCGGTATTGATTATGCGGAGGAAGCGGCCGACTATCTGTGGCGGTTTTATGTGGAACCGAAGCGGATTTCGGGTATGGGAGATTATGTTTAATTATGATGGAATCATTGAATATAGCCGTTGTGGAGGACGAAAGGGTACATGCGGCAATTATTGTAAGGCTGCTGGAGACGTGGCTGAAGGAGCGGGAGATTCAATTTCATATTCAGGAATTTCCCGACGGGGAAGCATTCTTGTTTGAGTGGGAGCAAAATCAGGCGTGGAACGCCTTGTTTTTTGATATACAGATGCCGGGGTTAAACGGAATGGAGCTGGCAAGGAGAATCAGGAAGGAAAACAGGCGGGTGGCTATTGTCTTTGTGACAGGAATAACCGACTATCTGCAGGAGGGCTATGAGGTGGAGGCTCTACATTATCTGATAAAGCCCATAGACGGGGAAAAAGTCGGCAATTGTATGGAGCGGATTGTGGAAAAGTACAATAGGGATGAAAAGCATAGTGCGATGCTGATAGAGGCGCAGGAAATGGAAGCCGGTGGGGAGAGCGGTCATGTAACCATAAGGCTTCGACCGGAGGATATTGTGTATGCCGAAGCATTTGCCCATAACACGGAGCTGCATACAAGGGATAAGTGCTACCGTGTAAGGGAGGGAATCAGTGTATGGAGAAAGCGGCTGCCGCAGGAAGCGTTTATTTCCTGTCATCGCTCTTATCTGGTAAATCTTAAGTACGTCGCCCGCGTGGAGAAGGAAGCAGTTGTTTTGGATAACGGAAAGGCGGTGCCCATGAGCCGGAGGAGCTATAAGGCAGTAAATCAGGCTTTTATACAATTGTACAGAAGGATATAAAACGGCGTGAGACGCCGGAGTATTTCCTGTCGTGGAGAAGAGGCTGAAAATGAAATATGTAATAATAATACTTTTGGCGATAACAGTGCTTACAGTGCTTGCGATAATATCCCGCAGTATTTTTATAAAGCTGGTGGATAAGAGGATTGCAGCATATCAGAATGATTTAGTGGAAAAGCACTATGAGGAAGTGGAAAATATGTATCGGCAGGTGCGGGGCTGGAGACATGATTATAAGCATCACATTCAGACGATGAAGGCGCATCTTGCCATGGGGCAATATGAGGAATTAGACGGTTATTTAAACGAGCTGGACGCAGATTTAATGTCGGTGGATACCGTATTGAAGACAGGAAACGTGCGCATTGACGCCGCTTTAAATTCCAAGCTGGCGCTGGCTAAGGCAAAGGGAATCCGTGTAAACGCTAAGGCTGTAGTGCCGAAAACGCTTATGATAAAAGAAGTGGATTTATGTGTAATCATAGGGAATTTGTTGGATAACGCCATTGAGGCATGCGCTAAGGGGGATAAGGAAAAGCAGTTTATCCGCGTATATATAGATATTTTAAAGGAGCAGCTTTATATTTATGTGTCTAATTCCATGGCGGATAATATACGAAAGCATGGGGGGCAGTATTTGTCCACCAAGCGGGGAAACCATGGCTTTGGGCTGATGAGGATTGACAGGGTGGTTCAAAAATATAATGGTTATTTAAACAGGCAGCATGAGGAGGGAGTTTTTGCCACGGAGATTATGCTTCCCCTATCATAATCGGTATATGGATTACCATTCGTGCACAGAGGAGACCTTTTGTGCACATTTTTTATTTACATAAGCCGCATATGATAGAATCCAAGCATAGAAGGATAGTATGCTGTAGCGTATAATTGCTGTTAAACGGCGCGGCAATGCCAAAGATAAGGCTGTGGGCACACTATTGTATGAACCGTCCGGCGCGCGGAACTGATTGCGCGTAATAAATTTGTAGTCCGGCAGTAGGAAAACGCAGGCAGGTAATCAGCCGGGGCGCCACGTGTTCGGTACACCGGATATAGGGAGGATATTCATGGAAGACATCAAACAAAAAAATGACGGCATATTCAAAAATGCGTGTTTTCTGGCAAGGGAAAGCTGGAAGTGGGATAAAAGGATTCTGGTTTTTCTTACAATCACTATTTTTACGGGAATAGCGCTGCCCCTTTTGGAAATTTATCTGCCTAAAATTGCGGTAGATTTATTGCTTGAAAAGGCGGATGTAGTAAAGGTGCTGCAGGTGCTTGGAAGCATGGTGGGAGCTTTGCTGTTGCTGTGGGGGCTTCACGGCTATTTGTCTAAGAGAGCTTATTATCATCATAATGAATGTAGAAATTCCTTTTTTATACAGAGGCTGTTTCTGGTGTCCATACAATGTAAATATTCCAATGCGGAGAGCGGGGAATTTTATAAGCTTTATAGGCGTGCCATCAATTCCGTGCGCAGTGGAGATGCAAGCACAACTTCGGTATTTTTTGACCAGATACCTAAAGTGATTACAGGCGTGGCGTGTTTTTTTCTGTATTCGGGTATTTTGTCACAGCTCCATATCTTGGTTATTGTGCTTTTGCTAATTACATCCCTGATAACTTATTTTTTCAGGCACAGGGAAAATATTTGTTATGAGCGCACGAGAGATGAATATGCATTGGCGGAGAAACGATTGTATTACACTATCGGAGAATGCGGAAGCAAGCAGGCGGGAAAGGATATCCGCGTCTATAGCATGAAAGGGTGGCTTACCGGACAGATAGGAAGATTTCAGGGAGAGGAAAGGAATATTTGGAAAATCAGACGGAAGAAGGAATATGAGACGCATTTGGTAAACTGCGGACTGAATTTTTTCAGAGACGGCTTTGCCTATGCTTATCTGATATACCAAACCGTGCAGGGCAATATCGGACTGGGTGATTTTATGTTGTTTTTTGGCGCCATAACGGGCTTTTCCACATGGGTCACAGGGCTTGTAGACCAAATGAGCCAGATTAAGACTGCCAATATAAAGATGAATGACCTGCGAACCTTTTTGGATATTCCTGCGGAGGATATGGAGAGCGGGAAGAGCGAAATACCGGATACATCAGAAGGTGTGGAGATTGAGTTTGAGCATGTAAGCTTTGCGTATCCCGGCAGTGAAAAGAATGTGATTTCGGATTTAACCTTTCATATAGGGAAGGGGGAGCATGTGGCTTTAGTAGGGTTAAACGGTGCGGGAAAGACCACTTTGCTTAAGCTGATGATGGGAATGTACGAGCCTACGGCAGGGCGGATACGGTTAAACGGCACGGATATTACCGAAATGAAGAAAAAGGATATTTATGCTCTGTATTCGGCGGTTTTTCAGGATACTATGATTTTGCCGGCAATGCTGGACGAAAATATTGCTTTAAGACCCAAGCATGCTTTGGACAGAAAACGGGTGGAGGAAGCGCTTCGCCTGTCAGGCTTGTATGAGGAGCTTGAGGAGAGAAAGATATCTCTTGACGACTATATGACGGATAGATTGACGGAGAACGGAATCTATCTGTCGGGAGGACAGGAACAAAAGTTCCTGCTGGCAAGGGCGCTGTATAAGGAAGCGCCGGTGCTGCTTTTAGATGAGCCAACGGCGGCGCTCGACCCGCTTGCGGAAGCGGAGGTCTATGAAAAATACAAGAATCTGTGCGCAGACAGGACGGCTCTTTTTATTTCCCATAGATTGGCCAGCACACAATTTTCGGATTGGATTATGTTTTTACAGGATGGGCGCATTATAGAAAAGGGAAGTCATGACGAGCTGCTTAAGGCGGGAGGAGAATACGCAAAGCTTTATGAGCTGCAAAGCTATTATTATAACCTGATGGAAAAAGAGGAGGCAGTCCATGAAAATTAACAGTAAGGATATCACCGAAAAACTGACCTTCAAGGAGAAAAAGGCAGTAGTACTGCGCCTTTTGAAGGAGATTCATAGGCTGGCGCCCACGTTTATTGTAGTGACGTTGGTAAGGCAGATGCTAAGTGTTTCCGTTGGATATATCGGTATTTATATCTCCACAATGGCACTGAATGAGCTTGAGCTGGGCGCGACGGTAAAGGAGCTGGTTCCCAAGGTGCTTTTATGGTTGTTTGTTACTTTGATAATTTATATTGTTATCGGAAGGCTGTCCAATGAGAGCGAGGTAATAAAAAGTCATTCATGGGAGCTTTTGGACGCCAGACAAGCCGTCAAAAATATGGAGATGAACTACCCTGATTTGGACAGTCCCTACACAAACGAGCTGTACAGCCGTATGGAGGAGGACAACAGATGGGGCAGTGGTATCTATGGAGGCTTTGACAGCTTTGAAAAGCTGTGTTATCAGGCGTTTAACGGGGTATTTGCCGTGGGGATGCTGATTCCCATATTGCACCGGCTGCTGTTACAAGGAAGCGGGCTTACTTATGTATTTTTTGCCGTGCTTGTGCTTGCTATAGTCTGTAACGGCATCGGGGAGCACTACTTCGGGCAAAAGCTTACGGAATATATGGCGCTTTGGACGAATGATAAGCCACAGGAGACCAATCTGATGTGGTATTATGCGGTTTATGACGGTATCTCCATGGAAAACCGCAAGGATGTGAAGCTGTATGACGCAGTGGATTTATTAAAGGAATATACTTTTGTCCACGGAAGGGAATTTCTAAAGTATAAGGATAATCTTATGGCTAAAACCGGTGGGCTTAAGGAATTGGTAATTAATGTATTGAACGCGGGAGTGAGGGGAATATGTTATTTGTTTCTAACCTTGATTGCAACGTCGGGAGGCATTGCCATTGGTATGCTGCTTCGGTATGTGGCGTGCTTTGAAAGACTCACATCCGCCCTGCAGAATATACTGCATGACGCGCAGATGTTTCTTTTGGTGGCGCGCAGACAGAGTACAATGTTTGAGTTTCTGGATATGAAAGCAAGCTTTTATGAGGGAAAGCTGCCCGTGGAAAAGAGGACGGACAACGAATATGAGATTGAGTTTCGTAACGTTTCCTTCAAGTATCCGGGCAGGGAGGAATACGCTCTTCGTGATTTCTCATTGAAGCTTAAGATTGGCGAGCGTATGGCGGTAGTAGGGAAGAACGGCTCGGGAAAAACCACTATGATAAAGCTGCTTTGCAGGCTGTATGAGCCTACGGAGGGCGTTATCTGTCTCAACGGAATAGACATACGAAAGTATGATTATAACGAATATATGAGGATTTTTTCCGTAGTATTTCAGGATTTTACCCTGTTTGACTATTCCATAGCGGAAAATGTTGCCACGGGGGAGGATTACGATTCCGAAAAGGTACGGGAGAGCTTGACGAGGGCAGGCTTCGGAGAAAGGCTTGACAGGCTGCCTGAGGGTATTGCTACATTGATAGATAAGGGGTATGACGATAAAGGAATTATATTTTCGGGAGGGGAGCGCCAGAAAATTGCCATTGCAAGAGCATTGTATAAGGATTCTCCCTTTATTTTGCTGGACGAACCTACGGCGGCGCTGGATCCGGTTGCAGAGTATGAGGTATATTCGGCGTTTGACGAGATGGTGGGCAATAAGACCGCCATTTATATCAGCCATAGGCTTTCTTCCTGCCGCTTCTGCAATGACATCGTGGTGTTTGACAAGGGGCAGGTGGTGCAGCGAGGCAGCCACGGCGAGCTGATGGCGGACAGAGAAGGCTTGTACTTCGCGCTCTGGACGGCGCAGGCACAATATTATGAAGACAGTGTTCGGGGGGAGACTGCAAAAGCATAAGAAACGGAGATTGATATAAAAGGAAAATCCGACATGAAAGTCAGCCATGCAGAATGGAATGTATCATTTGTAGGCGAGAGCACGCTCGCTGTGAACAAGTTGTATCATTCATTCGGCATGGCTGACTTGTTGTAACGGTTCGCAGACCTGTCCGGACTGCTGTGAATTGCTATGGAATGACGGCGGTTTTTATAAATCGTAATTGCAATCATGATTTAATCGCGTTAAAATATATAAGAATAACCGGCGGCAAGGCCGGTAGAGAAAACCGGAGGATATGAGTGAGCTTACGATTTTATTTTGGACCCTCGGATGCGGGTACGGGCAGAAAATTGTATAAAGAGATTATAGGGCGTTCTCTGGAAAATCCCCGGCAGAATTTTCTGGTGATTGTGCCGGACCAGTTTACTATGCAGACTCAGAAGGAGCTGGTGAGTCTACATGAGCAGGGCGGCATAATGAACATCGACGTGCTGAGCTTCGGGCGCTTAAGCCACAGGATTTTAGAGGAGGTAGGCTGGGAGGAGGTTCCCGTGCTGGATGACACGGGTAAAAGTCTGGTGCTGCAGAAGGTGGCGGCAAATTTAAAGGACAAGCTTCCTACGCTGGGAGGGCTTTTGCACAGACAGGGCTATATCCACGAGGTGAAAAGCGCCATTTCGGAATTCATGCAGTACGGAATCGGCACAAGGGATATGGAAAAGCTGATTTCCTTTTCCGAAAAGAGAGGCGCGCTGGTGCATAAGCTGAAAGATTTAGAGACCCTGTATAAGGGATTTACGGAATATATTCAGGGGAATTTTGTAACTACGGAGGAGACGCTTGACGTGCTTAGGCGTTCGCTGGCAAAATCAAGGCTGCTTGCGGGAAGCGTAGTGGTTTTGGAGGGCTTTACCGGCTTTACCCCCATACAGAACAGGCTGATTCAGGAGCTCATGCGTTTAAGCGGCGAGACCATTGTGGCGCTTACCATGGGTGAGGGAGAGGACCCTTATCTCCTTGACGGGGAGCAGAAGCTTTTTTATCTGAGTAAAAAGACGGTATCGGATTTGGAAGGGCTCGCCAAGGAAGTAGGTGTGGAACGGGGAAAGGATGTATTTGTGAGCGCACAGCGCTTTGCCCGGCGGACTCCGGCGCTGCGGCATTTGGAGCAAAATTTGTTCCGCTATGTTTACGAGCCTTTTTCCGGAAAACAGGATCAAATTTGTATATTTGAGACGACCATGCCAAAGGAGGAGGTTCACCAGACGGGGCTGTATATCCGTCGTCTGATTCGGGAGCAGGGTCTTGCCTATCGGGATATCGCGGTAATTATGGGAGATTTGCAAGGCTATGCGCCCTATGTGGAAACGGAGTTTGCCAAGCTGTCCATTCCCTGCTTTATTGACAGGACAAGGGGGATTGTCCTAAATCCCATGATTGAATATATCAAAAGCGCGTTGGCGTTATACTTAAAGGATTTTTCTTATGAAGCGGTGTTTCATTATCTGCGCAGCGGTCTGGCGGGTATTGCGGCAGAGGAAATCGACGAGCTGGAAAATTATGTGATACAGACGGGGCTTCGGGGTTATCGCAGTTATAGCTGTCTTTTTACCCATAAGACGAAGCGGATGAAGGACGAGGAGCCTCTTGCACGGTTGAACGGTACGCGAAAGCGGCTGATGGAGCAGGTGGAAATACTGCATTTGGGCAGGACGGCACAGGCAAGGGATTATGTAAATCGTTTATATGACTTTTTGGTGCAAAATCAGGTACAACAGAAGCTGGCCTCCTTTGAGCGCCGTTTTGAGGAGCAGGGTCTGCTTTCCAAGGCGAAGGAGTATGCTCAGATTTACAGGCTTGTTATGGAGCTTTTAAATCAAATACATGAGCTTTTGGGGGAGGAGGAAATTTCCATGCAGGAGTTCGCCGAAATTTTGGAGGCGGGCTTCGGCGAGATTGAGGTGGGAATTATCCCTCAGAATGTGGACCGGGTGCTGGTGGGCGACATGGAGCGTACCCGCATAAGATTGGTAAAGGTGTTGTTTTTTCTTGGGGTGAATGACGGAAACATACCAAAGAGCGCCTCCAAGGGCGGGATTATTTCCGATATGGACAGGGAATTTCTGCAGGAGTCCGGGCTTACGCTTGCGCCGACTCCCAGACAACAGATGTATATACAGCGATTTTATCTGTATTTGAATATGACGAAGCCCTCCGAGAGGCTGTATTTGTCTTATTCTAAGATGAGCAGTGAGGGGAAGGGCATCCGCCCTGCATATTTGATTGATACAGTGAAAAGGATGTTTCCGGCGCTGACCGTAGAGTATCCGCAGAATCGCAGCGCTCTGGAGCAGATGGAAACTCCGGGGGAAGGAACAGAGTATCTTGCGGGAAAGCTTAGGGATTATGCTCTTGGATTGGTGGACATACAAGAGGAAAAGGAATTTTTTACCATTTACCATGCTTATGGAGATAAGGAGCTTGAGAATGCCAGAAAGCGTCTTACGGAGGCGGCATTTTTCCGTTATAAGGATTCGCCTCTTTCCAAGGCCGTGGCAAGGGCGCTTTACGGCAGGAATCTGGAGAACAGCGTCACCCGTCTGGAAACCTATGCGGCATGTGCCTACAGACATTTTCTGCAATATGGGCTGACTCTTGAGGAAAGAGAGGAATTCGGCTTTGAGACGGTGGACATGGGAAACGTATATCATGCCGTGCTGGAAATTTTTGCGGGAAAGCTCTCGGAGGAGGAATATACATGGTTTGATTTTCCTGAGGAATTCGGGAGGAACGCGGTGAGAGAGGCGCTTAAGGCTTATGCCGCGACTTATGGAGATACCGTTCTTTACAGCAGCGCCAGAAACGAATATGCGATTGACAGGATGGAGCGAATTCTGACCCGAACTGTGCTGACCTTACAGAAGCAGTTGAAGAAGGGAGCCTTCTCACCGTCTCATTACGAGGTGTCCTTTCAGTTTACGGAGGACTTGGACAGTATTCATGTGGATTTGTCCGAGCAGGAAAAAATGCGCCTTACCGGGCGTATTGACCGTATAGATACGGCGCAGGACGACGAGAGGATTTATGTAAAGGTAATCGATTATAAGTCGGGCAGCAGGCAGTTTGATTTGGCGGCGTTATATTATGGTTTGCAGCTGCAGCTTGTGGTATACATGAATGCCGCCATGGAGCTGGAGGCGAAAAAGCACCCGGAAAAACAGGTAGTGCCGGCAGCCATGCTTTACTACCATATTGACGACCCCACGGTGGAGAGTTCCGTGGAGCTTAGCGATGAGGAGATAAACGGGCAGATTCTTTTAAAGCTTCGCATGAACGGCGTGGTGAACGGCGAGCCGGATATTGTGGAGAGGCTTGACGGGTATATGCAGGATAAATCGGATGTGATTCCCGTTGAGCGCAAGCAGGACGGCAGCTTTTCTTCGCGCTCCTCCGTAATGAGCAATGAGGAGCTGAAGGTTATCTCCGATTATGTAAATCATAAAATGCAGTCCATAGGCAGGGAGATGCTGGACGGTAATATCGGGTTAAATCCTTATGAAATGGGCGGCTCACAGGCGTGTACCTATTGCGCCTACAAGAAGGTCTGCGGCTTTGACGGCAGTATCGGCGGATATGAGAAGCGAAAGCTAAAGGAGTTTGGCAAGGCGGATATAATCAAGAAAATGCGGGAGCAGGTGTAAAAATATGGCGATTTCGTTTACGGCCGAGCAGCGAGAGGCGATAGAACTTCATAATCGGAATATATTGGTTTCTGCGGCGGCAGGCAGCGGTAAGACGGCTGTGCTGGTGGAGCGGATTATTCAAATGATATGCGACGAAAAAAAGCCTGTGGATATAGACAGGCTGCTTATCGTGACATTTACCAATGCGGCGGCTGCGGAAATGCGTGAACGGATTGCCGACGGTATTGCAGAGAGGCTGTCGGAAAACCCCCGCTCGGAGCATATTCAAAGACAGGCGACGCTGCTTCACAATGCTCTTATCACAACAATCGACAGCTTTAGTCTGTTTATCATCCGCAATCATTTTAACGAAATCGGCCTAGACCCTGCATTCCGAGTGGCGGACGAGGGAGAAATCAAGCTTTTGCGGCAGGAGGCGCTAAAGGAGCTGTTGGAGAATTCTTATGCCGAAGGCGGGGAGAGCTTCCATGAGTGCGTGGAATATTTCTGTCCGGGGGGAAGGGAAGACGCATTGGAGCAGCATATTTTAAATTTATCCCGCTACGCGGCAAGCTTTCCGTGGCAGGAGGAGTGGCTTTTGCAGAGAAAGGCGGACTATGACGCCGAGGATGCGGACACGCTGATTGCAAGCGAGTGCTTTGTTTATCTGAAAAAATATGTACGGTTAATGCTAAAGGGCTGCGTCTGCAAGCTGCGGGAGGCGAAGGAGCTTTGCGAAATGCCGGACGGACCATATATGTACGGCGAACTGATAGATGCAGAGCTGGAACAGTTGGAAAAACTGGCGGCATATGGGAACGGGGAAATGGAGGGCGGCGTCTCTGAAGCCGAATTTTGGATAAATTACGGCGTAAGGATTGCAGCGGTAAGCTTTGACAGACTTCCCTCTAAGAAGGACGACAGTGTTTCGCAAATAAAGCGGGAGCAGGTAAGGGAGCTTCGGAGTCAGGTTAAGGATATTTTAACGAAAATGGAGGGGGATTTGTTCGCTACCCCTATTGAGCTTGTCATAAAGCAGGGAAAGGCATGTGTGGCGCCCGTTTGTACGCTGATAGATTTGGTGTTGGAGTTTAACAGGCGAATGCAGCGAAAAAAACAGGAAAAGAGACTGATAGATTTTTCGGATATGGAGCATTATGCGCTGGATATTTTGGTTCACAAAGAGGGAACCATAATAACGCCCAGCGCGGTGGCGCTGGAGTACAGACAGTATTTTTATGAAATTCTGATTGACGAGTATCAGGACAGCAATCTGGTACAGGAATATTTGTTGAAGGCGGTTTCCGGTGAGGAGGACGGCGGCTACAACCGGTTTATGGTAGGCGACGTGAAGCAGAGCATATATAAATTCCGTCTGGCGAGACCGGAGCTGTTTCTGGAGAAATATGATTCCTACACGAAGGAGGGGGATTGCCGGCAGATAGATCTTTCCCAAAACTTTCGGAGCCGGACGCAGGTGGTGGATACGGTCAACGATATCTTTTCCCGTATTATGAGCAGAGAGATAGGCGGAATTGCCTATGATGAGCGCGCAGCGCTATATGCTGCGGCAGCCTATCCGGAAAATGAAGGCTGTAGTAGCGAGCTGCTTCTGGCAGAAAAGCCGAAGAAGGATTCACAGCTAAATGCAAAGCAGGCGGAAGCCTTTGTTATAGCCCGGAAAATTAAATCGCTTATGAGGGATTTTCAGGTGACGGACAAGGAGACGGGAGAGCTCAGAGCAGTGCGCTTTAGAGATATGGTAATTCTGCTTCGGAGCAACAGCGGCTGGGACGAGGAATTTAAGGAGGTTTTGGAGCAGGAGGGTATTCCCGTGTATATTACCTCGAAAACAGGCTATTTTGCCGCGTCGGAGGTACAGGAGCTTTTGCAGCTTTTGCGGACGCTTGATAATCCGAGACAGGATATTAGCTTATTTGGCGTTATGAAATCGGTCTTTGGAGGCTTTTCGGAGGAGGAAATCGCCAAGGTGCGAAGCGTGCAAAAGGACTGCTCCCTGTATGAGGCGGTCTGCGGCTATGGAAGCGGCGGCTGTGCCGGCACAAGCGAGGCGCAATTAGGATGCGCCGGCGATGGAGGGAAAGCCGAAGCCGGAGGAATTGACGCCGCAGAAGCGGCCGCAGGGGAAGAGAGCGCCGGGGCGGAAGAAGGCAAAGAAGCAGAAAAAGGCGCCGCGGCGAAAGACAGCGTCGCCGTAGAAGGGGGTGGAGCGGAGCGGGCAGCGGTTGAAAAATCGGGTTGCGATTACAGGCTTGCGGCAAAGTGCCGTGATTTTATCGGACTGCTAAAGAAGTATCGGGAGTGTACCGCCTATTTGCCTATCAGAGACCTGCTGCAGAGATTGGTGGATGACTTTGATTATCTGAATTATGTGACGGCTCTGCCGGCGGGCGGTAAGCGCAGGGCAAATGTGGAAATGCTGTTTACCAAGGCTTCGGATTTTGAAAGGACGAGCTATTTTGGATTGTTTCATTTTATCCGTTATATGGAACAGCTTGAAAAGTATGACGTGGATTACGGCGAAGCGGATGCCTTGGATGAAAATGCGGATGTGGTGCGCATTATGAGTATACATAAAAGTAAAGGACTGGAATTCCCGGTGGCGTTTGTGGCGGGATTGTCAAAACGCTTCAATATGCAGGATGCAAATCAGTCTCTGCTTGTGGATATGGATTTAGGACTTGGCGTTGATTATGTGGATGCAAAGAGGCGGCTGCGCAATAAGACGCTGCGAAAAAGAGCGCTTTCCAAAAAGATGAGGGAAGACAATCTGGCAGAGGAGCTTCGCGTGTTATATGTGGCGCTCACCCGTGCAAAAGAAAAGCTGATACTTTCGGCGACAATGGAAAATGCAAAAGAGGTTCGGGAGCAGTGCTTGGAGAGAAGGAGCAGTCATTTGACCTATATTGATTTTATGAAGGCTTCCGATTATATGGATTTTTTACTGCCGGTTTTAGGACAGTGTAAGCTGGAGGTTCTGGTGGAGGAGCTTCCGGAGCTTTTGGGGGAAGAGGTCAAGGAGCAGGTGGATTTATATGAGAGAAGGCTTGCCCTTTCGCGGGCGTCCGATTATGCGGATCGGGAGGCGCTTGCCGGACTGAAGGCCCGTTTTGCTTATGAATATCCTTACGGTAATCTGGCGGAGCTGTACACAAAGACCACGGTGTCCGAGTTAAAGATTGCCGCGATGGCCGAGAAGGACGAAGCCGCGTACCATGTCTTTGAGGAAAAGGAAATTGTTCCGTACATTCCCGTCTTTAGGAGAGGCGACGAGGCGGTAAGTGGTACGGTGCGGGGTAATGCATTCCACCGCGCCATGGAGCTTTTGGACCTTGAAGGATTGTTGGGCGGGCAGTTTAATGTGTTTCCCGAAAGCTTTGCGGAGTATGAGGAAAAGCTGGATAAGAAAGTCTTGGCAAAAAGCCTCCATAGCTTTTTGCTTTCACTGAAAGAGGAGAGACGTCTACAAAAGGAATATTATCTTGCGTTGAACGAAGGAAAGCTGGTTCGTTTTCTTGGGTCCGAGCTTGCCTTTCGCATGTGGAGAGCGGAGAGGGCAGGCAGTCTGTACAGGGAGCAGCCCTTCGTGTTGGGAATTGCCGCCCATAGGCTGAAGCCGGAATTTCCCCGGGAAGAAAGCGTGCTGATACAGGGAATTATCGATGTGTTTTTTGTGGAGGAAGATGAAATAGTCCTGCTTGATTATAAGACGGATGTGATTGACTCTCTTGAAAGCCTGCGGAAGCGATATGAGGTACAGCTTGATTATTATGGGGAAGCGCTGCAGAAGCTGATGAGACTTCCGGTGAAGGAGAAGCTTCTGTATTCCTTTTATCTGGAGAGATATCGGTAAGAGGGGCTGTAAAAAAAGCCGCAGCCCATGCTTGACGGGCTGCGGCTTATATCATAGGGCTTTCGATTTATGCCGGATATCGGCACGCGTTACGCAGGCCGAGGCGCTGCGGCTATGTTGTAGCAAGGCGCTTTACATACCCCATTGCCTTTGCCACGGGAGGGATTGCAAGCAGTACAACGGTGACGGCAGCCTCGGCGGCAAGATAGGAGCCGTTGTAGGCTGCGGAGTAGGCGGCAACGTTCCAGCCCTCCCACGCATAAGAGGCAAAAAAGAAAACGCCTGAGAGAAAGGAAAAGAAAAACCTGCCGAGGACTCCTGCTATGTAACCGATAATCAAGCCGTTCTTTTTCCTGTAGAAGAAGCCGGCGAGACCCAGCGCCCCGAAGGCTAACGGGTAGTCGGTGAGCATCTGGGGCACGGTATAGAAGATGGGCTCCATGACAAACTGTAAAAGCCCGTATGCAATACCGGTCATAATACCTACATAGGGTCCGTACCAGTTAGCTATCAGCACAATAAACAGCATGCTTAACAGTGTGACGGATCCTCCCATGGGCATCTCGAACAGCTTAATCATAGAAGCGACAACGGCTAAAGCGATTGCCGCGGCTGAAAAGACAAGCTGCTTGGTGGTAAGCTTCACGGAAGCCTTGCCCGACTGGATGCGGCGCACTGCCAGCGCGGCGGCAATCAAAAGTACAATGACGGCGGCTACGGTAAGAATACCCGGTGTAGTCAGTTTTACGGCGTCATCTCCCCATACGTCGGTGGGGGCGGCAAAAAAATTGTTCATAAAAAATCCTCCTTCGTCTGCGCGAGGAGGAACAGCATCGATAATTGCATCAAAAATGCAATTATGTTTTGGCTTCCTTACGCCGGTATTACCCGGTTCAAGTAATGAGGGTCAGAATTAAAATAAATTCAGTCTCAGCGATGTGCTCCCCTAGCGGTTATATAATTTAGTTGTGTTTTACTATAAGGCAAAGAGCTCCGGGTGTCAAGTAAAAATTAGATGAATGTCAATGCCGAAATTTAATGCTTGGCGTTAAATGAAGCTATGTAGAAGGCAATTAAGAACGAGAGGAAAATTATGCAAAACAATCATTTGGTAATCGGAATATTGGCGCATGTGGACGCCGGTAAAACTACTCTTGCGGAGGGAATTTTATATACCTGCGGCAGTATCCGCACCTTGGGAAGGGTGGACCATAAAGACGCTTTTTTGGATAATTTTGCTCTGGAGCGGGAAAGGGGCATTACGATTTTTTCCAAGCAGGCGCAGATAGAATGGGAAAATCTGAAAATAACCCTGCTGGACACACCGGGGCATGTGGATTTTTCCGCAGAGATGGAGAGAACCCTGCAGGTTTTGGATTACGCCATACTGGTAATAAACGGTTCGGACGGTGTACAGGGGCATGTGGAAACCTTGTGGCGGCTTTTAAAAAAATATGAGATACCCGCATTTATTTTTGTAAATAAAATGGATATGTCGGGAACGGATAAGACAGGGCTTATGAGGAATCTCACAGAGCGGCTGGACAGCGCCGTGACGGAATTTTGTGACGCAGGGGAGGAGAATTTTTATGAGGAGCTGGCTATGTGCGACGAAGGACTTTTGGAGGAATATCTGGAGACGGGGGCGTTGCGCAGGGAAAGTATTGCCTATGCCATAGGGGAGCGCAGGGTTTTTCCCTGTTATTTCGGCTCGGCGCTAAAGCTTATGGGAGTGGAGGAGCTGCTTTGCGGAATTTCCGCATATGCTTTGCGAAGGGAATATCCTGACGAGCCGGGAGCAAGGGTGTTTAAGATTGCCAGAGACGAATCGGGCAACCGTCTGACCTACCTTAAGGTGACGGGGGGCGTGCTTAAGGCGAAAATGCTTCTTGACAATCGAAACAGCGCAGGAACGGAAAAAGAGGTGTGGCAGGAGAAGGCCGACCAGCTGCGTGTTTACAACGGAGCCGGATTTAAGACCGTGGAGGAGGCGCAGGCGGGGGAAATCTGTGCAGTCACGGGTCTGACGAAAACTTTTGCGGGGCAGGGGCTTGGCTATGAGGAGGAAAACGCGCTGCCGGTGCTGGAGCCGGTGCTCACCTATCAGCTTGCGCTGCCTGAGGGAAGCGATGCGATAACGGTTCTGGGGCAGCTTAGGAGACTGGAAGAGGAGGAGCCGCTTCTGCGCATTGTATGGAAAGAGGCCTTGTCGGAGATTCATGTGCAGGTAATGGGGGAGGTACAGGTTGAAGTCTTAAAAAATCTGATAGCGGAGCGTTATGGTCTGAAGGCAGAGTTTGGAAACGGGAGCATTGTCTATAAAGAAACTATAGCGGAGCCGGTAATCGGTATCGGACATTTTGAGCCGCTTAGGCATTATGCGGAGGTGCATCTGCTTTTGGAGCCTGCCGAGAGAGGGTGCGGGCTGCAGTTTATGTCGCTGTGTAGCGAGGATATGCTGGACAGAAATTGGCAGCGGCTGGTGATGACTCACTTAGAGGAAAAGGTTCATGCAGGGGTGCTCACCGGCTCCGAGATTACGGATATGCGAATCAGCCTTATTGCCGGACGGGCGCATCAGAAGCATACCGAGGGCGGAGATTTCAGGCAAGCGACCTACAGGGCGGTAAGACAGGGGCTTCGCAAAGGTAAAAGCGTGCTTTTGGAGCCGTATTTTGCTTTTACTCTGGAGCTGCCCACACAGCTTTTGGGGCGCGCCATGTCGGATATTCAGAGAATGCAGGGAAGCTTTGAGTCTCCCGTGACTAAGGAAGGGTATAGCATCCTTACGGGGAGCGCCCCCGTAGCGACCATGCGGGAGTATCAGAGGGAATTTAGCGCCTATACAAAGGGATTCGGGAGGATGACCTGCTTTCTTGAGGGCTATAAGCCCTGCCACAACAGCGAAGAGGTTGTCAAAAATTATGCCTATGACCCGGAGGCGGATATAAATAATCCCACAAGCTCGGTGTTCTGTTCTCACGGGGCGGGCTTTGTGGTAGAATGGGATCAGGTGGGGGAGTATGCCCATGTAGAGAGCGGACGAAAACTGGAGGAGCTGACGAAAGGGGCAAAGGAAGGGATTACGGCTGGGGTTTGGAACGACATCATGGAACATGCGCTTGGCGCCGCAAAATCGGAGAGAGACGTGAAGGACCCAGAAGGGAGCGGCAGGGCCGCGAGCGGTTATATTACACAGGACGAGATTGAGGAGATTTTCCGCCAGACCTACGGAAAAAAGCAGGAGGATGCAAACCGATTCAGGCGCTACCATAAGGGGGGCAGGCGCGAGTGGCGGTTTGAGGGAGGGAGCGACACGCGCCATACGGACGGGCAGTCAGGCAGGGAAGGAAGGAACAGCAGCGCCTATGGAGGCGCTAAGGGCTCGGAAGGAGAAACTTTTCGCAGCGGCATACCCGCTTCAAAGGAAGCGTATCTGTTGGTGGACGGCTATAACATTATTTTTGCATGGCAGGAACTAAGAGAGCTGGCGGCGGTTAATATTGACGGCGCAAGGGATAAGCTTATCGATATTATGAGTAATTATCAGGGCTATGTAGGGAGTACGGTCATTGTAGTGTACGATGCCTATAAGGTAAAGGGAAATCCGGGCAGTGTGTTAAAATATCACAATATTCATGTGGTGTATACCAAGGAGGCGGAGACCGCAGACCAGTATATTGAAAAGACCGTTCATCAAATCGGACGAAGGTATCAGGTGACGGTTGCCACCTCTGACGCTTTGGAGCAGATGATTATCTGGGGCGACGGCGCCGTGAGGATGTCGGCGCAGGGGCTTTATGAGGCGGTGGAGAGGGCAAAGGAGGATATGCAGAGAACAATATCCGTAAAGGCGGATCATAAATTTGCGCCGAAACGCCATGATTTTAAAGCCTAACTCAGAAGGAGGAAAGGTATGAAGGGAGAGTAATGTTATGAAGAAAAGGTATTTTATAGCCGGGGGAGCAGCATTGCTGTTAGCCGCTGTCGGAGTGATTCTGTTCAATCTGCGCCCCGTGCATTTTAAAGGGAGTAGGACTGTATGTACCATAGAGGGGCAAACGGCGCAGGTAGAATTTGATGTGACCTTCTATAAACATTTATGGAAAAGTTCAAAGATGAAGGGCACAATGACAGTGAATAATAAAGAGTACAGAAGCGTCCGCCCCGATTATTCCGATACGATTTGGTTTGACCCTGTGCCGGTAAATAAACCGTTTGAGAATTATATTATGTTTTTCAAGCAGGAGGATGACCTTGAGCGCTTTAATTATGTCTTAAGAGACGGCGACGAAAGTTGTATTTATTTTGGCCCTGCGGCCACGGCAGGCGAGGCGGAGAATATATTGGAAAGCATAATAAATATACCCAAAAAATAAATATATAAATCTAATAAATCGGAGCTTGATTTGTACAATAAAAACAGGTATTTAGCAAGATAAGACATTGAATAGTCAAGGGTTTTGTTATAAAATAGAAGGGTGTACGAAGGGTATACTACAAGGGCAAGTGGAGGATAATGCTAGATGGAAATCGTAAAAAACGAGCAAAAAGTAAACGAGTACAGAGAGCGCGCAAAAGAGCTTGTGGCACAGATGACTCTGGAGGAGAAGGTGGGACAGACTTTAAACTGGGCGCCTGCAATCGAACGGTTGGGAATCAAGGCGTATAACTGGTGGAACGAAGCGCTCCACGGGGTGGCAAGAGCCGGCGTTGCGACCGTATTTCCCCAATCTATCGGCTTGGCGGCAACCTTTGACGAGGATTTTGTGGAAAAGGTTGCGGATGCCATATCTACGGAAGGACGTGCAAAATTTAATATGCAGCAGGCGAAGGAGGACACGGACATTTATAAGGGTCTGACCTTCTGGTCTCCCAATGTAAATATCTTTCGCGATCCAAGATGGGGACGCGGTCATGAGACCTTTGGCGAGGACCCGTACCTGACTTCCCGTCTGGGCGTAAGATTTGTAGAAGGTCTTCAGGGTCATGATGAGAATTATTTAAAATCTGCGGCATGCGCAAAGCATTTTGCCGTACATAGCGGACCAGAGGATATCCGCCATAGCTTTGACGCGGTGGCGACAAAGCAGGATATGTATGAAACTTATCTTCCGGCGTTTAAGGCATGCGTTCAGGAAGCGGGAGTGGAGGCTGTTATGGGCGCATATAACCGTACCAACGGCGAGCCCTGCTGCGGAAGCAAGACGCTGCTGAAGGATACCTTGAGGGATGAATGGGGCTTTAAGGGTCATGTGGTAAGCGATTGTTGGGCAATCAAGGATTTCCATGAGGGGCATCATGTAACGGATACTCCGGTAGAATCCGTATCTATGGCTATGAATAACGGCTGCGATTTGAACTGTGGCAATTTGTTCCGCTACTTAAAGCAGGCAGTGGAAGAGGGCAAGGTGGAGGAGAGCCGTTTGGATGAGGCTCTTGTAAATCTGTTTACTACAAGGATGAAGCTTGGCGTGTTTGATGAGAAGAAGGAGAATCCCTTTGACAAGATTCCTTATTCCGTAGTGGACAGCGCTCCCATGCAGGCACTGAACAGGGAAGCGGCGCAGAAGTGTGTTGTCCTGCTGAAGAATGACAACAATACCCTTCCTTTGGATAAGAGTAAATTAAAGACGGTAGGTGTAATCGGACCCAATGCGAATAACAGAAGAGCCTTGGTAGGTAACTATGAGGGTACGGCATCCAGATACTGGACCGTATTGGAAGGCATACAGGATTATCTGGGAGACGACGTGCGCGTGATGGCTTCCGAGGGCTGCCATCTGTGCCATCCCAAGTCTCAGCATCTTGCCGTGGAGGATGATCGTCTCTCCGAGGTGAAGGGAGTGTGTGACGAGAGCGATGTGATTATTGCCGTTATGGGGCTGGATTCCGGACTTGAGGGTGAAGAAGGAGACGAGGGTAACGAGTTTGCAAGCGGCGATAAGCCCAACCTCAACCTGCCCGGATTGCAGCAGCATGTTCTGGAGACCATTTATGCAAGCGGTAAGCCCGTTGTTTTGGTTTTGCTCTCAGGAAGCGCTTTGGCTGTAAATTGGGCCGACGAGCATATTCCCGCAATTATTCAGGGCTGGTATCCCGGGGCGCAGGGCGGCAAGGCAATTGCGGATATTATTTTCGGCGAAAGGAATCCTGAGGGAAAGCTGCCGGTTACTTTTTACCGTTCCACAGACGAGCTGCCGGAGTTTACCGATTACAGCATGAAGGGAAGAACCTATCGCTATATGCAGAGTGAAGCCTTATATCCGTTTGGCTACGGGCTTTCTTATACCACCTTTGCATACAGTAATGTTTCCGTAAGCGGCAGCGAGGTAGGAGAGGACGGCGTTGACGTGACTGCAACGGTTACTAATACCGGTAAGCTTGCCGGCGGCGAGACTGTTCAGGTTTATGTTAAGGTTTGCAAGGCCAATACTCCCAACGCACAGCTTAAGGGGATTCGCAAGCTTCATCTGAAGGAGGGAGAGAGCGCGCAGGTATCTCTGCATCTGCCCAAGGAGGCGTTTGGCCTCTATGACGAAAACGGCGTGCTTCAGATTGCCGAGGGTGATGTTAAAGTGTATGTCGGAGGTCAGGCACCCGATGGCAGGAGCGAGAAGCTGACGGGAAGCAAGGTGGCGGAGTTTACTCTTAGTGTTCCGAAGAGTTTATCATAATATAAATATATAAATAATTACGACTGAATCCGACAAAAAGTCATTATATTACCGGCTGTAATTAAATTTTTTAATAATTGAGAGAGGTGGCTAGTGTGACGGAGCCACAAATTTGAAGCGCAGAGCCGAATCTGATATTTTTAAATAGAGTCTCAGATGTCATATTAACTACCTCTTTTGTCGGCGGACAGACTAAGCAGCATATGCGCGCATCCGTATCGGGTGCGCCTTTTCATTATAGGGGAATTTTGCTTTTGCGGATGATATTCTGCTATATTTTTGGAAATGGGAATCGGTATCATAGAACAATTTAAGTGATGTTACAATAAATGCAGGAAAGGCAACAGATTACTACTTGTAGAAAGGCAGGATGCGTGATGGCGCGGGAGAAGAGATGGACGCAGCTTTGGCTGCAATACAAGCCCAGAAGGGACTGCGGGAATGCCGCTTATTTTGGCAGGGTGGTTATACGAGGCTTTGATAGAGACAACGCAGTGGTAAAAAATGCGTTGGCAGAGCTTCAAAAAGGTATCGGAGGTATGCTGGGTGCACAATTGACCGAGGAAGAGAGGACGGCGGCCTTGGCGAAGGGGAGTGAACCGCCGGTGCAGATGCAGGGAATTTTGCTTCAAAGGAGTCAGGCAGGGGAAATAAGAGAGGAGGGCTACCGCATAGAAGAGGCAAATGGGCTTCTTACTTTAAGCGCCGTTGACGAAAACGGACTTCTCTACGGTATATTTCATATTCTGCGTGTCGTTGCAACGGAAGGCTCTCTGACCGGCATTTCGGTATTGGTAAATCCCGACAATCCGCTTAGGATGTACAATCATTGGGATAATATGGACGGCAGTATAGAGAGGGGATATTCCGGCAGGTCCTTTTTCTTTGAGGACAATCAGATAACAGTGGATGAACGGATCGTGGACTATGCCAGAATGGCGGCGAGCATCGGTATAAACGGGGTGGTGATAAATAATGTGAACGTTAAGAATGCGGCTACATATCTTATCACGGATCGTTACTTTGATAAGGCGGCAAGGCTGGCGGAGATTTTTGCAGGCTACGGTATAAAATTTTTCCTGAGCCTCAATTTTGCCGCGCCTATCGAGCTGGGCGGACCGGACAGCGCTGACCCTTTAGAGCCCAGCGTTATTGAGTGGTGGAAGGGTAAGATGAAGGAGGTATTTAACAGGATACCAAATTTGGGAGGCTTTTTGGTAAAGGCGGATTCCGAGGGCAGACCCGGTCCCTTCACCTATGGCAGGACACAGGCGGACGGCGCCAATATGCTTGCCGATATTGTAAAGCCCTACGGCGGCATTATTATCTGGCGCTGCTTCGTATATAATTGTACGCAGGATTGGAGGGATTACAAAACCGATCGCGCAAGGGCAGGTTATGATAATTTTATCCAAATGGATGGCGATTATCACGACAACGTGATTTTGCAGATTAAGAACGGACCTATGGATTTCCAGATCAGGGAACCGGTTTCCCCTCTTTTAGGAGGATTGAAAAAGACCAACCAGATGCTGGAGGTGCAGGTGGCGCAGGAATACACAGGTCATCAGATTGACGTGTGTTATCTTATTCCCATGTTTAAGGAGGTGCTTGATTACCGCACCTATTGCGCTCCTGAAAGGGATACTGTTGCAGACGTGATTAGCGGCAGAACCATGGGCAACAAATATGCAGGGATTGCGGCGGTTTGCAACACCGGCGATGATGAGAATTGGACGGGAAGCGATTTGGCGGCGGCAAATTTCTATGGTTTTGGAAGGCTTGCGTTCTCCATGTCATTGACGGCAAAGGACATAGCTCAGGAGTGGATTTGTATGAGCTTTTCTACTGACAGGCAGGTGGTGGAGACTATAACGGGGATACTTCTTACCTCCAGAGAAACTTATGAAAAATATACCAGCCCGCTTGGCATCGGTTGGATGGTAACGCCTCATGAGCATTATGGCTGTAGCGTGGACGGCTACGAATATTCCTGTTGGGGAACTTATCACAGGGCGGATCATCTGGGAATCGGCGTGGACAGATCTGATAAAGGAACGGGCTATGCGGAACAGTATTATGAGCCCAACGCTTCCATGTATAATAGCATAGACAGTTGTCCGGAGGAGCTGTTGCTTTTCTTTCACCATGTGCCCTACAATCATATGTTAAGAACCGGCAAAACCTTGATCCAGCATATCTATGACAGCCACTTTGAGGGTGTGGAGGAGGTTGAAGGGATGATTGCCGACTGGAACAGTATTGAGGGAAAGGTACCCGAAGATACCTCCAGGGGGGTGAGGGAACGTTTTGACAGGCAGCTTTACAATGCCAGAGAATGGAGAGATCAGGTGAATTCCTATTTTTATCGCAAGAGCGGAATTGCGGACGAAAAGGGAAGAGTTATCTATTAACAGGAGGATTTGTTATGCAGACGATTTCGCTTTTTACGGATGGATGGACCTTTTTAAAGACTAAGCTTGAAGCCACATGGGAGGAGATGGAGGCGCGAAAAGGTGAGTTTAAGCCTGTTGAGCTTCCCCATGACTGGCTGATTTATAATACCTTGGATTTGTACGAAAACAGCTGCGGATGGTATTGCAAGGAGATGAAGCTAAGTGAAGCGTTGGGAGAGGAACGCCTGCAGCTGCGTTTTGACGGCGTCTATATGGATTCCACCCTTTATGTGAACGGGCGGAAGGTAGGCGATTGGAAGTATGGATATTCCACCTTCGATATGGATATAACGGACTTTTTGCATAAGGGGCAGAATGAATTAATGGTGCAGGTACGTTTTCAGTCGCCCAACAGTCGTTGGTATTCGGGAGCGGGAATTTATCGTAATGTGTGGTTAAAAACCTGCGGGAGAGTGTATCTGCCCTTTGACGGAACTTATGTTTCCATAAAGCCCTGTGAAAATCAGCCGAAGGACAGCGGCGCGGTATTCGTTTCGGAAAGCTTAGGGAGGAGTTTCCTGCTTGAGATACAGACAGAGGTCGCAGGCGGCTTTTCAAAGAATACATGCTGCCGTTATACTTTGTGGAAGGCTGGCGCGATGGTGCGGGATTTGGGCTGCCAGTACTGTACCGAGGAGGCGGGAAGATGCTGCGGCGAGCTGCCCAATCTTGCAAATGAGGCCGCTGTGGCGGGGAGCGTCACAAAGCTTTCCCTAAGCGCCGTCATTGAAAAGCCGAAGCTTTGGGAGCTTGAAAGCCCGGAGTGCTATGAGCTGGTGGTGGAGCTGTTTGACCAGACCATGTTGGACAGACAGGAGATAACCATCGGATTCAGGACCATGGAATTTGACCCTGACCGGGGCTTTTTCCTGAACGGTAAAAGAGTGAAGGTGCATGGCGTCTGCGAGCATCATGATTTCGGCTGTCTGGGCGCAGCATACAGTCAGGCGGCAATGGAGCGTAAATTCCGTATCTTGAGAAAAATGGGAGTAAACGCCATTCGCACCAGCCATAACATGCCGGCGCCGGAGCTTATGGAGCTGGCTGACAAAATGGGCTTTTTGGTGATGAATGAAGCGTTTGACATGTGGGAGCGCTGCAAGACTCCTTATGATTACGGAAGGTTTTTCAAGGAATGGGCAAAGAGGGATGTGGCAAGCTGGATTCGCCGTGACCGCAACCATCCCAGCCTGTTTTTGTGGTCCATCGGAAACGAGATTTACGATACTCATGCAGACGAGCACGGACAGGAAATTACAAAAAGACTGATAGGGTATGTGCGGGCCAATGATCCGGAGCAAAATGCTCCCATTACCATCGGTTCTAATTATATGCCGTGGGAGAATGCAAGGAAATGCGCCGATATTGTAAAATTTGCGGGCTATAATTATGCCGAAAAATATTATGTCTGGCATCACAGGGAGCATCCTGATTGGATTATTTTCGGCAGTGAGACGGCTTCCATAGTACAGAGCAGGGGGATATATCATTTTCCGCTTGCCCAGTCCATTCTGGCGGATGAGGACGAGCAATGCTCCGCGCTGGGGAATTCCTCTACCAGCTGGGGAGCGAGGAGCCTTGAACAATGTATTACGGACGACAGGGACGCAGACTTTGCTTTTGGGCAGTTTTTGTGGACAGGATTTGACTATATAGGGGAGCCGACTCCTTATCACACCAAAAATTCTTATTTTGGTCAGATAGATACGGCAGGCTTTCCCAAGGACGCATACTATATTTTTAAGGCGGAATGGACCGATGTGGAGAAGGAGCCCATGGTGCATGTTTTTCCTTATTGGGATTTTAACGAAGGGCAGCTTATTGACGTGCGTGCATGTACCAATGCGCCGTATGTGGAGCTTTTTGTCAACGGAAGGTCTATGGGAAGGCAGAAGATAGACCATGCCCATGGAAAGAGGCTTTTGGGAGACTGGCGGGTTGCCTATGAGCCGGGAACCATTACGGCGGTGGCATATGATGCTGAGGGGAAGGAGGTGGCAAGAAAGTCGCGTCGTTCCTTCAAGGACAGCAGCAGGCTCCTTGTGACGGCAGATAAGCCTGTTCTTAGGGCAGACAAAAGGGATTTGTGTTTTGTCACTATTCAGACGCTGGACGAGGAGGGAAATCCCGTAGAAAATGCCGTCGATTATGTAAATGTGAGCGTAAAGGGCGCGGGAAGGCTGCTTGGACTGGATAACGGAGACAGCACGGATTATGATCCTTACAAGGGAACAAGACGCAAGCTGTTTTCGGGGAAGCTGCTTGCGGTAATCGGAGCTGCCCATGAGGCGGGTGAAATAGAGGTGACGGTAAGCGCAGAGCACATGCCGTCCGAAAAGCTGATATTGACCACGGTTGAGGCAGGAGCCTTGCAGGACTCGTTTTTAGATAACTGTATGCGGCATACAGATACCAAGAATGAGTTAGCCGAAGCCTGCGGGGAGAAAACTGCCGGATGTGAGAGAAGAGAAACGACGGGTGTGATTCCGGTGCGTAAGGTTGAGCTGTCGGCTCCGGAAGGGCTTTTGATTACTCCCAACAAAAGAAAGCTGCTTATTCATGCGTCTATTTATCCAAAGGACGCTTCCTGCAAGGAGCTTGTGTGGAGGGTAGTAAACGACAGTGGAATAGACGTAGGCTTTGCAGGGGTGGAAGAGATTGAAAATACAGGCAATCGCCATACGGCAATAATAACGGCGTCAGGCGACGGCGCCTTTCGTGTCCGCTGTATGTCGGGGAGAGCCAAAGAGCGCGTGACGGTCATTTCCCAGATAGAGTGCAGCGCGCAGGGGTTGGGGCAGGCATTTTTGAACCCTTATACTCTCATAAGCGCAGGGCTTTATACGGATACTGTGGGGGAAATAGGGAACGGCAATGAAAAGGGAATTGCCACGGCAAGAGATGGGGTAAGCGGCGTGATATTTGAGAATGTGGATTTTGGCGAATACGGCTCTGACGAAATCACAATGCCCATATTTGCCCTATCGTCCGACGAATACCCTATAGAAATCTGGTTGGGCAGACCTTATGCCGACAAAAGCCGACTGTTAGACACGGTAATTTATCAAAAGCCCTCAAAATGGAATACCTATCAGGAGGAGACATGGAAGCTTCCCGAGCGCATCAAGGGAGTTGCCGTCATTTCCTTTATATTGAGGGCTAAGGCGCATATCAAGGGCTTTAGCTTCCGATATTTTGAGAAGGCGTTCGGAAAGCTGTACGCGTCTGAAGCGACAAGGCTTTACGGGGACAGCTTTCAGAGGAACGGCAACAGGGTGGAGAATATAGGAAACAATGTTACCCTTGTGTATGAAAATATGGATTTTGGTTTGGAAGGAGCGGATAAAATATTAATCTGCGGTCGCACGCCTCTTGCAGGGAATACCATTCATATTCATTTTACGCCCGAAGGCGGAGAGACAAAAAACAGAATGGTGGAATTTAGAGGCGGGCCAAGCGGTGAATATACCGAGCAGAGTTTTGCCTTTGAGACGCTGCAGGGGAAGGGAAGGCTGGAGTTTATTTTCCTTCCGGGGAGTCGTTTTGATATGGAATATTTTCTGTTTCAAGCCGGTAACTAGCATCCGGTGAAAAAGGAGAAAGCTGAGAAATGTACAATCTGCGATATTTGGAGGGAGTGCATTTCTTCAGCTTTTTAAACATTCTGTTAAAGGTGGAAAGGCTGGAGAAGCCGGACTGCAGCGCAACCTCCGTGATAGAAATATCAGAGCGCAGCAAGAGAGCCTCTGCCGCCTTAATTCTGCGGAAGCAGAGATACTCATAAAAATTTTGTCCGGAATACTGCTTAAACAATCGGGAAAAATGAAATTTGGAAAAGCCTGCTATGGCGGCGACCTGCTCCAAAGTAACGTCCTCCGCATAATGTTCGTCCAGATAGTTAAACACGGTATTGAACTTATCTAAAAGATATTTCTGTTTGTCCGAGCTGAAGGAGAGAGGGGTAAAGCTATTCTCCTGCGAAATACGGTAATTTCCGTAGACGAAAAAGAACATGATCAGCTTGGAGTATAGCGGAAATTCCCGAAGGCTTTCCCCGCTGCAATAGTCCTTAAGCAAATCGGTAATCAGGGATGCCTCCTGCCTGTAAATAGGCTCGCAGGTGCTCTGATTGATAAGCACGGGCTGCGACAGATAGGTGGAAATATAAGAAAATCCCCTGATTTTTGACAGGATGGAAAAGTCAAACAGGTAAATGAGACGCAAACCTTTTTCGGGAGCGATAAGCTGGTGGGGTTCTCCGGGAGGAACCAGAAAAATATCGCCGGGAGAAAGAATATGCTTAATTTCGTCTATCACAACGGTGTAGGTGTTTTCAAGAGGAATTATTATCTCAATATCGGGATGCCAGTGGGTAGTATAGGCAGTGGGTTCGTCATTCAGCCAGAATCGAATGGTCGAGCTGGAGATATAATTTTCCGTGCCCTGCAGATGCTTGAATTTATTTAAAAGAGCGTTATCAATTTTAAAAAGAGAATTATCCATATTTTTCAATGTGTAAATTTCCTTTCCATATCTGGTAACCGAAGATTAACGTACACATAATATCATATTTCAAATAAAAAGTCCAATCTGCAAAAATCAAGCCATATTTTTAAGGAAAGCTTTGTAATTTGGCTTGGGATAGAGTACAATAGAAAAAATGGAGAAGCTTGTATCCAAATCAGATAAAGATAGCGGGGATTAAAAATGTTACATGCTTTATTATTAGAAGAGAACAGTTCTTTACTTGCTTTCGGGGGGATTTTGTTTGCATTTATAGTGACGGTATTCGCAACCGCAAAGCTGAGCCCTTATCTACCTAAGGACGGCGGGCGTGAGTTTGCCCATGACGGGAAGCTGTCGGCGGGGAAGCCCCGGGGGGCCGGGATTATATTTGTATTTGCCTTTGCGATTGCCGCACTTTTATTTGCGCCTCTTAATCCGGAAATTATTATATATTTAATGCTATTGGTTATCTCCATGATGACGGGGTATTTGGATGACGCCTCAAAAACTCCGTGGGGAGAGTATAAGAAGGGCTTTTTGGATTTGTGTGTAGCCGCAATGGTAGCCCTTACTTTTTTGAAGTATAATCCTAATGTAGCGGAGCTTGCCCTGTTTCATTTTAAATTTACCCTGCATCCGTTGGTTTTTGCTCTTCTCGCCATTATATTAGTGTGGACTTCCGTCAATGTCACTAACTGTTCGGACGGTGTGGACGGACTCTCAGGAACATTGACTATTATAACTATTATGACAATTTATGTGATAGACCGCATAAAGGGAGATCCGGAGAATTTTTCTTTCTTGATTCTGCTGTTCGCAGTGTGTATTTTGGGATATCTCTGGTATAATGCAACGCCCAGCAGGCTGATGATGGGTGACGCAGGCTCCCGCGCCATGGGTCTTTTTATCAGTATTGCCATTTTAAAAACGGGCTATCCTTTTTTATATATTCCGGTGGCGCTGGTGCTTATTTTGGACGGCGGACTGGGGCTTGTGAAGGTGTTTTTGCTGAGATTTTTTAAGATACACATTTTAAAGGATATAAGGACTCCTCTTCATGACCATGTGCGAAAGGTTTGGGATTGGTCCAACACACAGACGGTATTTCGTTTTGCCATAATCCAGATTATTTTGGCTGTGGCGGTAGTGTACGGAATACAGGTGTAAGCAGGCTGTGCCTAAGACACGGACAAATTTCTGAAAAGGTGGAGAAAGAAATGTATGATGAGTTAACGCCCGCAGATATAAAGAAAATGGAAGAAGAAATAGAATATCGGAAGCTGGTGGTGCGCCCCAAGGCGCTTGAGGAGGTCAAGGAGACAAGGGCGCACGGGGATTTAAGCGAGAATTTTGAATATCATGCTGCGAAAAAGGTGAAGAATCAGAATGAGAGCAGGATTCGTTATCTGGAGAGAATGATCCGCACCGCAAAGGTGATCTCGGAGGATTCCGCGGAAGACGAGGTGGGAATTAACAATACGGTTACGGTGGAGTTTGTGGATGACAAAACGGTGGAGACCTACAAGATAGTGACCACCGTGCGCGGTAATTCTCTGGAGGGGCTTATAAGCAACGAGTCGCCCTTGGGAAAGGCGCTTCTCGGAAAAAAGGCAGGCGATACGGCACATGTTCAAGTCAATGAAAGCGTGGGTTATGACGTGCGTATTGTGAGCTTTGAGAACACGGTGGACGACGGAAGCGATAAGCTGAGAAGCTTTTAAGGGGAAGCCGTAAAGGAGGCTGTCATAAAGGTATGACTCTGGCGGAAAGGACTTTGTATGAAAAAGTATTTATTATTTGATTTGGATGGAACTTTGACCGACCCCAAGGTGGGAATTACCACCTGCGTACAGTATGCTCTTAAGGATTTCGGAATTGACGAGCCGGATTTGGATAAGCTGGAGCCGTTTATAGGCCCGCCGTTAAAGGACACATTTAAGGAATTTTATAAAATGAGCGACGAACAGGCGCAAGCCGCCGTACAAAAATACAGGGAGCGCTTTGAGACTACGGGTATTTTTGAGAATCGTATTTATGACGGAATTCCCCGGATGCTGCGCATTTTGCAGGAAAAAGGATTTCATCTTGCCGTGGCTTCCAGCAAGCCTACGGTGTTTGTCCGAAAAATATTGGAGTATTTTCATATAGACAAGTATTTTGAAGCGGTGGTGGGCAGTGAGTTAGACGGAACAAGAGTGAAAAAAGAAGAAGTGGTGGGGGAAGCCCTGCGCCTGCTTTTTAAGGATAAGCCGATAGAAAACGATAAGGTTTATATGATTGGAGACCGTAAATTTGACATAGAGGGTGCAAAGGCAATGAACGTGGACAGCGTGGGGGTTGCCTATGGCTATGGCAGCATGGAGGAGCTCAAGACGGCACATGCGGATTATATTGTGCGCTCGGTTGAGGAGCTTCAGAAGTTTCTGCTTCGAGGCGTGGAGGAAAGCGGGCCAAGCCCTACTATGTTCCAAAAGCTTTGGGCGATTATTTATAATTTTATGATATTTTTTGTTGTGAGGAGGATGGTACAGTACATTGTATTCGGGGTTATTCCTGTGCTTGCGGATATGCTCCCGGAGGAGGCGGGTAATTTTTTTGTGATTACACAGGACGGGGGAGAAACCTTAACCTTTACGGGAAACAGCATTGCAATAGTGTCGGCGATCGCATTTGCCGTCGCGGCGGTTATGATTTCGGGAACGGCGAAATTCGTGATTGGCAAAACGGCGGAGGATATGCATCTGACTCACTTAAAGGGGGAGCCTGTATGGAATTATTTGCTGCTTGGCGCCGCTACGGTGGGTTTTGTATTGGGAATTAATTTGTTCTGCGAACTGATACGGCTTACCGATAAGTCCGAGGCGTACAAGCTTGTTGCAAGGGATCAGTATTCTGCTGCTTTATTGGTGGGTATTATTTGCTATGGAGTGCTTACGCCCATCGCGGAGGAGGTTTTATTCCGGGGGGTAATTTATAATTATTTAAGGCGTTTTTGGAACGTAAGGCTGGGGATTGTTGTTTCCGCATTAGTTTTCGGGGCGTATCATATGAATTTGGTGCAGGGCGTTTATGCCTTTATTATGGGCTGTCTTATGGCATATGCTTATGAGTATTTCGGAAGCTTTAAGATACCGGTCGCAATGCATGTAACGGCGAATGTTTTGGTATATATTTTGACTTATACGGGCGTTGCGGTGACGGCATTTATCAGCTGGCCGGTCTGTATCATATTCCTGATACTGGGGGCGGGAAGTCTTGTGATGCTGGCAAGACAGAAGAATGTGCTGTAAGACGCAGGATTTAAGCTGTCTTATAGGCTGGTCAAATAGACGGGAGCAGTTATGAAATTTTCTATTATTGTAGTCTGCCTAAATGCAGGCGATAAGTTAAACAATACGCTGAAAAGTATTTTTGCACAGGATTATCAGGATTTCGAGGTAATCGTAAAGGACGGAGGCAGCAGCGACGGCTCCATAGAGGGGATGCTCAAGGAGGATAGAATTCGTCTATATAGGGAAAGGGATAAGGGAATTTACGACGCCATGAATCAGGCGGTTTCTTATGCGGCGGGCGAGTTTATTATATTTCTTAACTGCGGCGATAGATTTCATGGAACGGATGTATTGTCAGGAGCGGCACAATATATTGATAAAGAGTCTCAAAAGGAGAAGCTTATCCTTTACGGAAATATATATAACGAGAAAACGGATTCGTGGATTATGCCGTCGCCGAAAATTACCGGTTTTACCTGCTATCGGAATGTTCCCTGCCATCAATCATGTATTTATGCGGCGGCTCTTTGCAGGGAAAAGCCTTACGACACCCGATATAAGATTCGAGGGGATTATGAGCATTTTCTCTGGTGCTATTACAGGGCGGGCGCCAAGATGATTTATATGGACAGAGCAGTTGCCGATTATGAGGGGGGAGGCTTTTCCGAAACAAAGGAAAATCTGAAGCGTTCAAAAGCGGAGCATAAGAAAATAACAACTCTCTATATGGAAAAGGGGGAGCTGCTTCGATATAAGGCGGCGTTGATATGTACTCTGGCGCCGCTTCGCACATGGCTGGCGCAAAGCAGGCTGTTTTCGGGAATCTATCACAGGCTGACGGCGGTTTTATACAAGAGAAAATAAATGAAGCCGCAGATGTATGCGGCTTTGAAATTCATATGGCGTCGGCACATGAAGTGCGGCATAGCGCAGCGATATGGCTTCGGAATATTTCACAAAGACTTCCTATGTCAATAGGACGATTTTAACCTCAAATTCATGGTCGTCACAGCGGAAGGTACAGCTGCCGTTATAATTATGGGCAATTCGTTTCATAATATCGATTCCATAGCCATGGGATTTTTTATCCTTCTTAGTGGTGGCTGCGCCGTTGCCGCGAATGGGAACCTGCTTTTGGACAGAGTTCACAATCCGTATAACCGTATAGTTGCGGGTAACGCTTACTTTTGTATGTATATAGGCGTCCTGTTGGTTGAGGCATGCCTCGATAGCGTTATCGTAAGCGTTTGAAAGAAGCCCGCAGATATCGGGCGCCGTCATGGCGTCAAGATTTTTTAATGAGCCCTCAAAGGTAAATGAGATACCGTGTGTCTCACAAACCTTCATTTTTGAACTGACAATCAAATCGCCAATCTTATTTTCCGTGAGTATTTTGCTTTTGGACAATATGACGTCATTGTTGAGCAGCTCCGTATATTTTCTGACTTCCGAGTAATTTCCCTCTTCACATAAGGAATCAATAACGGCAAGATGGCTGGCCAGATCGTGGCGCATTCTTTTTACATGCTCCTCATTTTCCTTTATATCCTGCAAGGCGTCCAGCCTGAGGCGTAGATATTCATTTTCGTTTCTGGCTACGGACTGGCGGTAAATTCGGGCGCGGGATTCAAACAGGCTGTACACATAATATCCCACGCTGAAAATAAAGGCGCCTACAAAAATGGTTGCAAATAAATAGTAATATGCGGATTCTAACTGGGAATAATTGAGAAACATGACAAGGCCGATATCTATAAAAGAAAAGAATAGCAGGGCGATGCTGCCCAAGATCTCTTTTGCACGAAAATGTAGGGTGGTCTCGTATTTTATGAGCAGGTGGCGCAGGAGGATAAGTAAGGCAAACAAAGTAACATCCATAGCGAGACCCAGCAGACGGACAGAATAATCTCCTATTAAAAAATGTGCGTTAGTTGCGGGAATAAGCTCCTGAAGCATACTTTCAGGGGCAACCGTCAGGGCAAAGTAAATGGCTGAAGCGAGGAAAAATCGCAGAAGATCCGAAAATTTTTTCTTGCTGAATAAAAAAACCGTCAGTGTAACCGCAACCGAAAAACAGACAATAAAGTTGTAATCATTAGTGGGCAGCATAATGGCGATAAGGATTGCGAGTAGTGAAATACCGGAGCAAATCAGAGTATTTTTACGATTTAAATTTATATGGGCAGAGCACACATATTGCATTAGTAAAATTATAATCCAGTATTCCAAGAGGTTCACTGCCATCTGAAACAGAAAGGCGCTCATTCGTTTATGTCTCCTTCGATATAGATCTTTAGTGCAAGTTTAAATTCCCGGCTTCTCCTTCTGCTGACAGGGAGTGTTTTCCCGCTGTCAAGAGTAAGGTGCGTATCGTCAAATTCCCTGACATGAGCCAAATGAATCATGTATTTTCGGTGAATGCGAAAGAAAGATGCAAAAGGAAGCTGGGCCGCCAGCTCGCTTAAGCTCTTTCGCAGCGTAATGACGTCATTATTATAATAAAGAATAGTGTTTTTGTTGTCAGCCTCCAAATACTGGATATCCTGCGTATGCAGAAGAAATTCGCATTCGGGGGTCTTAAGCAAGGTGTGAGTAGCCGTAAGCTTTGTGCGTATATCCTTCATGACACGGGAAATATCTTCTTTTCCCACAGGCTTAAGAAGATAGCGGAAGGCGTTAACCTCATAACCGGAGGGAGCATATTCCAGATAGGAGGTTAAGAAGACCAATATGACTGCAGGGTCGCAGGCACGGATTCTCTTTGCGGCGTCAATGCCGTTTATAGGAGACATTACTATATCCAAAAAGACTACATCATAACGTTCCCCTGCCTCATATTTTTCCAAGAGCCGTGTAGGTGAAAGGAAGCATTCCACAGAACAATCCGGCTGCTGCCACAGATAGTTATATATACTTTTTACAAATACATTTTCATCGTCACAAATTGCTATTTTCATACGATTTACTCTATCATACATCTATATATCCCGTCAAGAAAACGAAAACAGACATATTTATTTTGACCGCTCATACCATTATTTCGACCGTTCACGCCGTTTTCGGGAGCGCTGTCCTGATTGTGATAAAATACTTAAGATACGGCGGCATATAGAAAGGTCGAAAGAGAAAGGAAACGGGAGCATAATGAAAAAAAAATTATTTGCAGCATTGCTGACTATGATTATGGCAACATGTATTGCGGCGTGCAGTGGAAAAGGGGATGTATCCACAAATACAGAATCGGGAACGGCTGCCTTGGAATCCGATAAAAAGGACGCAGGGAAGCAGTCGAGCGGTAAGAAAGAAGATTCCGAAAAAGAGGAGCAGTCTAAAAAGGATAGCGTTTTCTGGGAGACGAAGGAGGTGGCGGCGCCTTCCTTTAGCAATATTTCCGTGAGAGAGCAGGAAATCGTGGAGGGCGTTTCCGTGAGAATAACCAAGACGCCGCTGGATTTTGATTTTCACGAGCTCGAGACAAGATTAAGGGCAAATTCCTTTATAAAGGATAACTATAAGCTGCAGACAAGAACGAGAGAAGGTATAGACGAAGCCGAGTCTTATAAGGAAGGGGATTTCCATGATTATAGCTTCAGCCGTTCAATCTGCGGGGAGAGTCTGGATAATACGGAGGACAAGGCATACTATGGTGATTTTAGCCTTGTCATTACAACCGACTATGCCAATTATGACAATACTTATCTGGTTAGCGTTTCCTTTGACAATATTCCCGAAGAAAGCGGTATGCAGGAAGGAATTTATTCTGTATTGAAGGACGCTTTGGGGGAGGATGTTGCGGAATATTTAACATATCAGGAAACGGAGAAGGCAAAGAACAAAGGGCTGGAGGAATATATAGAGTATCCCGAGAAAGCAAAATACTATTTTCAAAGAGAAATGAAAAGAGGAAGCGAGGACGGAACATGGAATATCAGCTTTGTGATAAGGGTGGACAATGCGGGCGTTCTGAATGAATTCAGATGCTATGACGGCGGAATAACACCCATGCTGCAGAATGCAAAATATAATTTAAGCACTCTGACGGAAGGGAGCTTAAGCAATTGGAATCTACAGCAGTTCAGCAATGATATACTGGAGTATACGGGTATTGATATGGGCAGCGCGTTTATCAGAAATAAATTGGAGCCCATCCGTTATACGGAAGCGGTTGCAGACGACGGTACAATCACATATGATTTATTTATGTTTGGATATGTGCATGGTCTTACCGACGTGCCGGCTTTTAATTGTCCGGGTATAGATGTTTCCTATAGCATAGATGAAAGGGATAATGCGATTACATCCTTAAAGGTTTGTTTTGAGGGGGAAAATATTGGCGCGAATATAGATAACTCAGACCCGGAAGCTTTTTACAAAAGAGTATTTTCTATTATGAAGGAGCAGATTGCTCTGGTGTGTCCGTGCCTGAATCCTGATGAGATAGATTTCAATAAGATGTGGGATGTTTCGGATGCAAATATAATAGATTTTGACAATATGAAGGAGGTGCTGGACTGGAAAGAAGAATTTCCTGTCACATATTTGGGAGAAGAGTGTGAATGCAGGGTTACAATCAGTTTATCCGACATTTACGGAAAATGGAGCGTTACCCTGAAATCTAAATAATCGCGTCAGGTGTAAAGGAACAAAAGGTTTAAAAGGCTGTTATAGCAAATGTAAATATTGCAAAAACAATACAAAATATGAGAAAACAATTTTTGAAGACAGATAATTTATGAATTAAAAATTTGATGTCAGATTGTCAGACAATTTAATAAAAATTTGTTATTTACAGACGACATAAATTGGTGTATAGTAAGGAAAAGGTCGCAAAGGAGCGCATAGAGAGCTTCTTTGCGACCTTTTTTATGTCATTTCTTATGAGAGTAATGAGATAAATACATAAGGGATATAAGGAATCGGTAATCGGAAAGGAGAACTGCAATGTTTGATGTGAAAAATAATCTTCCCAAAGCTCCTCTTTATCGCGAAGAGTTTGAGCATGACAACTGTGGTATCGGAGCCTGTGTAAATATTAACGGTAAGAAAAGCCGCGCGACTGTGGAGAATGCTTTAAAAATTGTGGAAAATCTAGAGCACAGGGCAGGTAAAGACGCCGAGGGAAAGACAGGAGACGGCGTGGGTATCCTGACCCAGATTCCCCATGTCTTTTTTGCGAGAGTGACAAAGCCTTTGGGGATAGAAATCGGAAGAGAGAGAGAGTATGGAGTGGGTATGTTTTTCTTTCCGCAGGAGGAGCTTCGCAGAAATCAGGCGAAAAAGATGTTTGAAATTATTGTAGAGAAGGAAGGCATGGAATTCTTGGGCTGGCGTGAGGTACCCACCTTTCCCAATGTGCTGGGTCATAAGGCGGTAGAGTGTATGCCTTATATTATGCAGGGCTTTGTAAAGAAGCCCGCTGATGTGGAAAAAGGACTGTCCTTTGACCGCAGGCTGTATATTGCCAGACGAGTGTTTGAGCAGTCCACGGACGATACCTATGTGGTATCCTTTTCCAGCAGGACGATTGTATATAAGGGTATGTTTCTGGTAGGGCAGCTGCGAACCTTTTTTGCGGATTTGCAGAGCGAGGATTTTGTGTCCGCTATTGCCATGGTGCATTCCCGTTTTTCCACCAATACAAATCCCAGCTGGGAGCGCGCCCATCCCAACCGTTTTATGGTGCACAACGGTGAAATCAATACCATTCGCGGCAATGCGGACAAGATGCTTGCCCGCGAGGAAAATATGAAGTCAGAGTATCTGAAGGGGCAGCTTCATAAGGTGCTGCCGGCAATCAATAAGACGGGCTCCGACTCCGCCATGTTGGACAATACCTTGGAATTTCTTGTGATGAGCGGTATGGAGCTGCCTCTTGCGGTGATGATTGCCATTCCGGAGCCTTGGGCAAACAATAAGGCAATGTCTCAGACCAAGAGAGATTTTTACCAGTATTATGCAACCATGATGGAGCCTTGGGACGGTCCGGCGTCCATTCTCTTTTCAGACGGAGACATTATGGGCGCCGTGCTTGACCGTAACGGTCTGCGTCCCTCCAGATATATGATTACGGACGACGATACCTTGATTCTTTCCTCCGAGGTGGGGGTGCTTGACATAGACCCTGCGAGGATTAGGGTGAAGGAAAGACTGCGTCCGGGCAAAATGCTGTTAGTTGACACGGTGCAGGGCAAGGTTATCGATGATGAGCATTTAAAGGAGAAATATGCCTCCAGACAGCCTTACGGGGAGTGGCTGGACAGTAATCTGGTGCTGTTAAAGGATTTGAATATCCCCAATCAGAGAGTGCCGGAGTATACCTACGAGGAACGCCAGAGAATGCAGAAGGCATTCGGTTATACCTACGACGAGTTAAAGACAAGTATTCTTCCCATGGCAAGAAACGGCGGGGAGGCGATTGCGGCAATGGGCGTGGATACGCCGATTCCTGTTTTGAGCAAGGCGCATCATCCCTTATTCCATTATTTCAAGCAGTTATTTGCACAGGTTACCAATCCCCCCATAGACGCTATCCGTGAGGAGATTGTCACCTCCACTACCATTTATATCGGCAGGGAGGGGAATCTATTGGAGGAAACGCCCAAGAATTGTAACGTGCTTAAGGTACATAACCCTATTTTGACGAACACAGACCTGCTGAAGATAAAAAATATGAAGGCGGAGGGCTTTAAGGTAGAGGTCGTACCCATTATTTATTATAAAAATACCAGCCTTGAGCGCGCAATCGACAGGCTGTATGTGGAGGTTGACAGAGCGTACGGCGAGGGGGCTAATGTGTTGATTCTCTCCGACAGAGGCGTGGATGAGAACCATGTTCCCATGCCCTCCCTGCTTGCTGTATCGGCGTTGAACCAGTATCTGGTGCGCACCAAGAAGAGAACCCGCGTAGCCCTTATTCTGGAGTCGGGAGAGCCCAGAGAGGTGCATCATTTTGCAACTTTGTTGGGTTATGGCGCCTGTGCCATCAACCCCTATCTGGCACAGGATTCTATCAGGGAATTGATAGACAATCACATGCTTGACAAGGATTACTATGCGGCAGTGAATGATTACAATAATGCGGTTCTGCACGGTATTGTGAAAATTGCCTCCAAAATGGGTATCAGTACCATCCAGTCCTATCAGGGCTCTCAGATATTTGAGGCAATCGGTATCTCCCCCAAGGTAATCAATAAGTACTTTGGAACCACCGTAAGCCGTGTGGGCGGTATTACCCTAAAGGATATCGAGGAGCAGGTGGATGAGCTGCATTCACAGGCGTTTGACCCTCTGGGGCTGGGCAATGATTTGACTCTGGACAGCCCCGGACATCACAAGATGAGAAGCGGCGGAGACGAGCATTTATATAACCCTGCCACCATCCATATGCTGCAGCAATCCACAAGACGGGGCGACTATGAGATGTTTAAGCAGTATACCGCAATGGTGAACGACGAGGAGTCCGTGAAAAATCTTCGGGGGCTTATGGACTTTCATTTCCCCAAAAAGGGCGTTGCCTTGGAGGAGGTTGAGCCTGTGGAGTCCATTGTCACCAGATTCAAGACAGGCGCCATGTCCTACGGCTCTATTTCCAAGGAGGCGCATGAGACTATGGCAATCGCCATGAACAGGCTGCACGGAAAGAGCAATTCCGGCGAGGGCGGCGAGGATTTGGAGAGACTTACCGTAGGTCCTGACGGCTTAAACCGCTGCTCTGCAATCAAGCAGGTGGCCAGCGGACGTTTCGGCGTGACTAGCCGTTATCTTGTGAGCGCGCAGGAATTGCAGATAAAGATGGCGCAGGGCGCGAAGCCCGGAGAGGGAGGTCATCTGCCCGGAGGAAAGGTTTATCCTTGGATTGCCAAGACAAGGCATTCGACTCCCGGCGTGTCTTTGATTTCCCCGCCGCCTCATCACGATATTTATTCCATTGAGGATTTGGCGCAGCTGATATATGATTTGAAGAATGCCAACACGGACGCCCGGATTTCCGTAAAGCTGGTATCCGAGGCGGGTGTGGGCACGGTAGCGGCAGGCGTTGCGAAAGCAGGGGCGCAGGTGATTTTAGTGTCCGGCTATGACGGCGGAACCGGCGCGGCTCCAAGAAGCTCCATCCACAACGCGGGCCTTCCGTGGGAGCTTGGGCTGGCGGAGACACATCAGACGCTGATTATGAACGGATTGCGGGGCAAGGTCCGCATCGAGACGGACGGTAAGCTGATGAGCGGTCGTGACGTTGCCATTGCGGCAATCTTGGGCGCTGAGGAATTCGGCTTTGCAACGGCTCCTCTTGTAACCATGGGCTGTGTGATGATGAGGGTTTGTAATCTGGATACCTGTCCTGTGGGGGTTGCAACCCAGAATCCGGAGCTTCGCAAGAACTTTAAGGGCAAGCCGGAATATGTGGAGAATTTCATGCTTTTTATTGCAAGAGAGCTGAGGGAATATATGGCGCGTCTGGGAGTGCGCACCGTGGATGAGCTGGTGGGCAGGACCGATTTGTTAAAGGTGAAGGATAACTTAAGCAAGAGGCAAAAGGAAGTGGATTTAAGAGGTATTCTTGACAATCCCTTCGAGGGCAGCAGGATGAAGGTGACCTTTGACCCCAAGCAGGTATATGATTTTGAGCTGGAAAAAACGCTGGATGAAAGGGTGTTGTTAAAACAGCTGGGAAAGGCGATTGACGCCGGACAGAAGAGAAGCATTGAGGTGGATGTATCCAATACAGATCGTGCATTCGGTACGATTTTGGGCAGTGAAATTACAAAGCGTCTGGGCGACAATGTGGAGGAGGATACTTACCGTGTGCTCTGCAAAGGAGCGGGAGGACAGTCCTTCGGCGCGTTTATCCCGAAAGGTCTTACGCTGGAGCTGGTGGGCGACAGCAACGATTACTTCGGCAAAGGGCTTTCCGGCGGTAAGCTGATTGTTTATCCCCCTAAGGGAAGCAGCTTTAAGGCGGAGGAAAATATTATTATCGGTAATGTGGCGCTTTACGGGGCGACAAGCGGCAAGGCGTTTATCAACGGCGTCGCAGGCGAGCGCTTCTGTGTGCGCAATTCCGGCGCCGTTGCAGTGGTGGAGGGTGTGGGCGACCACGGCTGTGAATACATGACGGGAGGACGCGTGGTAGTGCTGGGCGCTACGGGCAAAAACTTTGCGGCGGGCATGAGCGGCGGTATCGCCTATGTGCTGGACGAGGGCAATGACTTATATAAACGTCTGAACAAGGAAATGGTTTCCTCCGGCGAAATTACCTCCAAATACGACGTGCTGGAGCTAAAGACTATGATTCAGGAGCATGTGGCGCTCACAAACTCCGAAAAGGGCAAGGAAATATTGGATAATTTCAGCGAATACCTGCCCAAGTTTAAGAAAATCATCCCTCACGACTACGAACGCGTTTTAAAGACCATAGTCCAAATGGAGGAAAAAGGCCTAAGCGCCGAACAAGCACAAATAGAAGCATTTTATGCAAACATGCGCGAGCGATGAGCCATGCGCGGATTTGCTCTGACCTATACGTTGTAAGCTTGCTTACATAAGTATAGGCCAGAGTGAATCCGCATACGGCGAATGCCGCGACAGCAAGCAGCTCGCTGCGAGCAGTCGTCATGGCGTGTAGGAAGCGCCTCTTCAGCATTCGTTCCGCAGCGAGCAGTCGGCATGGCGGTAAACGCGGGGCCCCACCGCCACATTTACCTTAGTATAAACAAGGAGGAAATCAAGATGGGAAAACCAACCGGATTTATGGAATATAACAGGGAAGTCAGCACGGCTGAGCCCCCCAAGAAAAGAATCAAACATTTTAATGAATTTCATGAGCATATGCCCCGAGAGAAACAAAAGCTTCAGGGCGCACGCTGCATGGAGTGCGGCGTACCCTTTTGTCAGGCAGGCATGATGATTTGCGGTATGGCAAGCGGCTGTCCGTTGCACAATCTGATTCCGGAGTGGAACGATCTGGTATATATGGGAAACTGGAAAGAGGCTTATAACCGTCTGAAAAAAACCAACAATTTTCCCGAGTTCACCTCCAGAGTGTGTCCGGCGCTCTGCGAGGCGGCATGCACCTGCGGATTAAACGGAGACCCTGTCGCCACAAAGGAAAACGAGTATGCCATCATAGAAAATGCCTACGAGCAGGGCTATGCGGCGGCAAATCCGCCGAAGGTGCGCACAGGCAAGAAGGTGGCTGTTGTGGGAAGCGGTCCTTCGGGTCTTGCGGTGGCGGACCAGCTGAATAAGCGAGGTCATTCTGTGACGGTTTTCGAGCGTTCCGACCGTGTGGGAGGGCTGTTGATGTATGGGATTCCCAATATGAAGCTGGAAAAACAGATTGTGGAGCGCAAGGTGAAGATTATGGAGGAGGAGGGAATAACCTTCCGCACAGGAGTCAATGTGGGCAAGGATATTAAGGCGCAGAAGCTGCTGCAGGACTTTGACAGAGTAGTGCTGGCATGCGGAGCCTCCAATCCCAGAGATATCAAGGCGCCGGGCAGGGAGGCAAAGGGAATTTATTTTGCCGTGGATTTTCTTACGGCAAATACGAAGAGCTTATTGGATTCTAATTTTGAGGATAAGAAATATATTGACACTAAGGGTAAAAACGTTATCATTATCGGCGGAGGAGACACCGGCAACGATTGCGTGGGAACCGCCGTTCGCCACGGCGCAAAATCCGTGGTTCAGATTGAGATGATGCCAAAGGCGCCGGATAAGCGCGGGGAGAATAATCCGTGGCCCGAATGGCCAAAGGTCTGTAAGACCGATTACGGTCAGGAGGAGGCGATTGCCGTTTACGGACAGGACCCCCGGATTTACGAGTCCACAGTCAAGGAATTTATCAAGGACAAAAACGGTAATCTTAGCGCCGTGAAAATCGTGAAGCTGTCATGGGTCAAGGATGAAGCTACCGGGCGCATGAATATGCAGGAGGCTGCAGGCAGCGAGCAGGTGATTGAGGCGGACATCGTCTTAATTGCCGCAGGCTTTCTCGGAGCGCAAAGCTATGTGACGGACGCTTTCGGAGTGGAGCTAAACGAGCGCACCAATGTGAAAACAATTTCAGGGGAATATCGGACGAACAAGGACAACATATTTGTGACCGGAGATATGCATAGAGGTCAGTCGCTGGTGGTATGGGCTATAAGGGAGGGCAGGGAAGCTGCAAGAGCCGTGGACGAAAGCCTGATGGGATACTCTAATCTGGTGGTACAATAAATTTCTGTTTTTTAAAGTGAGCGAACAGACCGGCAAAATATATTCGCCGGTCTGTTTTTTGTAAGCCTTTTTGTATTCATGCAAGAGAAAGCAGCCACTGCCGCATGATTACAATAATTCTACTTATTTAGCGCCTTTCTCAAATCTGATACATATTGTTCTTGTTGTTTTTTCAGAAATACCTTGACAAATGGTTTCATAAATATTTTCTTCGCCGTTACTTCTTCCGTGAAAGCAATTTCTGTCTGTCCGTCCACTTCCGTAAAAACGCCGGTCCAATGCCCTTTCATATTCGTGTTTTCCATATCGAATTCCCAACGTTTATACGGTTCTGTCAAAGTAATGGTAAAGGTAGTGGCATATCCGTTCCTGTTATATTCAATAAACCTTTTCTCATTTATGAGTTCAATTTTATTCAAGTCGCTGCGCCACTGGTAATTTTCCAGTGAGGTAACAAGGTTCCATACATTTTGAATATTGTACGGAAACAAAGCTTTTATATTTGAAATAGCCATAATTTCGTCCTCCGATGTAGACAGGGATTTACATTAATCCGAAAATTGCCGGAATTCCTTACCGCCCAAGGTAAAATGGCCGGAGAAATCAGAAGAGCTGTTTTTTGTGGCTTCCCTGCGGTACTGTCCCGGGGTACAGCCGTTATGCTGACGGAACTGACGGCAGAAATGCTCCACATTATTATAGCCGCAGCTCTCGGCAATTTCCTGAATAGATTTCGCGGTATATTTTAGCTGATCCTGAGCGCGGCGAAGACGTCCTTCGATTACGTCGTCCATGCAGGAGGAGCCGAATAATTTTTTGTAGAGAGTCTGTAAATGACTGGTGCTCAAATGAAGCTCCGCGGACATCTGGCTGATATTCCATGGAAGCTGGGGGTTGTTGTAAATTTTTTTATGTAGGTCGATTAACGCGCGGGTATGCAGGTTTGCAGCGCTGTCGGCAGAGCTTTCATATAATTTGGAAAACAGCACTCTCAGAAGATGCGAGATAACGGACTCGCTGTCTGCTGAGGAAAAGGAGGACTCCCATGTCAACAGCTTTATAAGAGTATGGCAGTATTCCGGGTCCGATACGGGGAAGGGAACGTTTTTGGTTGGGAACTGTTCCACAAAGGACTCGTCGGAGCAAAAGCGTATCCAATCGTTTTTATATTCTTCATTGGCGGCTCGGTAATAAACTCTGTAGCCGGGAGCATACAAGATGGCAGAATTGGCGGGAACCCGTATTATTTTGTTATCAATCAAAAGTTCTGCCGCAGAAGTTATCAATAGAAGTAAATAGCATGTATGTCCGCCCGGTGCATCATAGACAAAATCATTGGAATGCGTAGCGCTGTATCCGATAAATTCAATTTCATTCATGACGATTCTCCTTTGTTTTTGGGGCTGAAAATCCAATTAAAGAATATATCAATTTTATTAAAGTATAAATCATTGGAAATGCAAGGTCAATGGGATAGTATTAAGTATAAGGAAAAATGTATATTATAGAGTCTTATGGACGGGCATGGCTAAACTGTTGTAAACGGTACGGCTGACAAATTATTTTTATATGGAGGTCTGCGGATGGAAAAGAAAAGAATTTTGATTAATCCTGAAAATGAGGCAATGTTTCATAATCAGGTGGACTACTGCATCGGAACGGGGAGGATGGGGCTTGCCCTGCAAAAGGAATATCAGGAGCAGTTAAAGCTGGTGCAGGATGCGATTGGCTTTCAACACATCAGAGGCCACGGACTTTTTTGTGATGATATGGCCATTTATCAGGAGACAACGGTGGATGGGGAAAGAGTCGTAGAATACAACTTTACTTATCTCGATATGGTAATGGACAGCTATAGACAGCTGGGGCTGACGCCCTTTTTGGAGCTGGGCTTTATGCCTCAGAAGCTGGCAAGAGGCACTCAGACCGTATTTTATTGGAAGGGTAACACTACGCCCCCCAAGTCTTATGATGACTGGCGGGCGCTGATACAGGCTTTGTTGAGACATCTCTGTGACAGATACGGAACAGAGGAGGTGGTCACATGGCCTGTAGAGGTGTGGAACGAGCCGAATCTTCCGGGATTTTGGGAGCATGCGGATATGGAGGAGTATTTTAAGCTGTTTAAGGAATCCTTCGAGGCGGTCAAGGAGGTGGATTCCAGATTCCGTGTAGGCGGTCCGGCAGTTTGCGGCGGAAGCGACAAGGTCTGGATAAAAGCGTTTATGGAATTCTGCCACAATAACAAAATTGCGGTGGATTTTGTGACCAGACACCATTATACCACGGAATTTCCCGATTATGTAGGGCATTACGGATATGCGGAGCTGATGGATCCGGAGAATAAGGAGGACGGCTTTGCAGATTTGCATTCTACCAGAGAGATTATTGACGGCTATCCCGAGTACAAGGGGCTGGAAATACATATCACGGAGTTTAATACCTCCTATATTCCCAATTGTCCGCTTCATGATACGAACCAGAACGCCGCGTATATTGCCCATCAGCTTTCCAGACTGGGCGACGACAACGAATCGTACTCCTATTGGACCTTTGGAGATATTTTTGAAGAGGGAGGGGTTCCCTTTACCCCGTTCCACGGAGGCTTCGGGCTGGTGGCAAACGGCTGTATCCCCAAGCCTACCTTCTGGACCTTTGCCTTCTATAAAAAGCTTAAGGAGAAGCAGGGAAAGTGCGTGTATAAGGATGACAACTGCGTCATAATGAAAGCGGACGACGGAGAATACCGTGGAATCATTTGGAATATGATTAGGCGCAGAAACGGAAATGTGATGGAGTTCACTTATGAGCTTGAAGCAGCGCAAAAGGAATATAGTCTGGTCACAAAGCGCGTTGACGAGGAGACTACCAACCCTTTAAAGCTGTGGCATGACATGGGAGAGCCGTCTTCTCTGACAAGGGAGGAGCTCAAAACGTTGCAAAACGCGGCGCAGCCTTATGTGTCGTCGGAGCGCAAAAAGCCTGTGAAGGATAAACTGGAGCTTGTATTTACGTTGGAGGAGAATGCGGTTGTATACTTTGAACTAAAGGAAATTGTTCCCACTCCCGACAGAGGATATTCCTATGACCGGGTTATGCAGTATCCCGCAAAGAATCCCCTTACCAGACTGGATTATCCGGATCCGGATGTAATCCGGGTGGAGGATACCTATTACATGGTAAGCACCACCATGCACTTTATGCCGGGCTGTGAGATTCTGCGTTCCTACGACCTGCTGCACTGGGAGCACGCGGCGTATGTGTACGATAAGCTGGACGGCACGTCAGGGCAGAAGCTTGAGGGCGATGAAAATATTTACGGCAAGGGGATGTGGGCGGCAAGTCTTCGTTTCCACAAGGGACGCTTCTATATCTGCTTTGTGGCAAACGATACTCATAAGACCTATATCTATATTGCGGACAGTATTGAGGGCCCGTGGGAGAAGAGGACTATAGAGGGCTTTTATCATGACTGTTCTCTGTTGTTTGATGATGATGACAAGGTATATATTGCCTACGGCAACAAAAATGTGTATTTGACCCAGCTTAAGGAGGATTTGAGCGGTCCTATGGAGGGCGGGCTGAACCGTCTGGCGGTGAGCGACGCGGATAATCCAAGTCTGGGCTATGAGGGAACGCATTTTTATAAAATAAACGGAAAATATTATCTGTTCTTTATTCATTCCTTAAAGAGTGAGTGGAGACGGGTGGAAGCATGCTTTGTGGCGGATTCTCTGGACGGGGAATTTCGCGGCGGAGACATTCTGAACGACGATATGGGCTACTGCAATCAGGGAGTTGCGCAGGGAGGAATCGTAGATACGCCCGACGGAAAATGGTACGGCATTCTCTTTCAGGACAGGGGCGCGGTGGGAAGAATCCCCGTGCTGATTCCCCTTACATGGAAGGACAATTATCCCGTGATGGGAGAAAACGGAAGGATTCCCGAGGAGTTTGACGCGGACAGTACAAGGCCGGCTCATCATTATACGCCTCTGGTACAGAGCGATGATTTCGGAGGGGTTCCCGATATGCCTGAAGAAGAGAGAGCAAGATTATACGGCTCCTTCGGCTTTAAGAGCGCATGGCAGTTTAACCATGAGCCGGATATGTCTCTTGTGGACCGAAACGAGAAGGAGAAAACGGTCTGGATTACAACGGATAAGCTCTGTAAAAATGTGGTTCAGGCAAGAAACGTATTGACCCAGAGAATGATTTACCCGGGCTGCGCGGGTGAGGTGACGGTGGATATTACCGGTATGAAGGACGGAGACTGCGCCGGAATCTGTGCGCTTCAGGGATGCTATGGTCTGGCGGGGGTTACCAAGCGCGACGGAAAGGCCTATGTGGTAATGCAGACCAGAGAGACGGATAACGACAGCAGGCAGGAAATTCGTAAGGAGGAAGGCGGCAAGATATGGGCAGAGGTTCCCTTTGAAGGCGAGAAGATAAGGTTAAGATTAGAGGTTGACTTTACCGACATGAAGGACGAGGCAAAATTCTATTATCTGAACGGCAGAAGATGGGAAAAGCTGGGTATAACGCATAAGCTGTACTTTAGACTGGATCACTTTACGGGATGCCGCTTCGGTCTGTTTGCCTACTCTACAATGCAGACGGGCGGTAAGGCAGGCTTCTGTGACTTTGTATATAAGGAGAGATAGGGATGGCGCTGGCAAATGTAGAATTTTTTTCAAATAGTTTATGCAGGTGCGTAACCTTCAAGGCTGTTATTCCTACGGACGCAGATGGGCGGGATAACCTTAATTTTAACCGTCCTATGAAGACATTGGTGCTTTTGCACGGGTATTGCGGAATGTGCTCGGACTGGATTTGGAACAGTCAGATTATGGACATTGCCAATCGTTATAATATCTGTGTGCTGCTGCCATCGGGAGAAAACAGTTTTTATCTGGACGGTAAGGCTACGGGCAGAAAATATGCGACCTTCGTGGGGGAGGAGCTTCTTTCCTTTGCCAGAAAAACCTTCGGGCTTTCGGACAGGAGGGAGGATACCTTTGTGGGAGGCTTTTCCATGGGAGGTTTTGGAGCCATTCATTTAGCGCTTCAGTTTAACAGAACCTTTAGCAGGCTTTTTGCCTTTTCATCGGCGCTTCTGGTGCATGGCATCAAGGATATGAAGCCGGGAAGCGACAATGGTGTGGCTAATTATGAGTATTATGAATTGATGTTCGGGGAATTGGATAAATTGGAGGAGAGCGACAACAATCCCGAGGTGCTGGTGCAAAAACTGGTCCAGCGGGGAGAAGCGATTCCGAAAATGTATATGGCGTGCGGAACGGAGGATCATCTGATTCATTCTAACAGAAGGCTCTCGGAATTTTTTAAGGAGCAGGGAGTTCAGGTCGTATTTAAGGAAAGCGCGGGGCAGCATAATTATGTTTTCTGGAATGAATATCTGGAGCCTGCCGTGAAGTGGCTTTTAACGGAGAAATAAATTATTTTTGTGGAGGAATAAATAAGAAATGGGAAAAATTGTGATTGAGGAAAAAAGGATTATTTTTGAGAGAAAGGATGAATTGATGGTTATCGAGCCCTACGGTAAGGACTGTCTCAGATGCCGGAGCACAAGAAACCCAAGGATATCCGACGAGAGCTGGACGGTTCTGCCTCCGGCAACGCAGGATAGCTGCGTGATAGAGGGAGACGAGTCGAAGGCGGTAATAACCAACGGACATGTAAGCGCCAGCATAGAGGCGGGAAACGTCTGGTATGGCGGTGTTGTCACCTTTTTTAAGGATGGGAAGCAAATACTCCACACTAAGTTTGAGGGTGATTATACCAACCGTAACATGCATGTGGAAGGGCAGCATTATCAGATTAAGGTTATTTTTGACGCCAATGAGGGAGAGCACTTTTATGGCTTGGGACAGGAGCAGGAGGACATTTTTGACAGAAAGGGAAGCACCTGCAATATTATTCATTATAATACGAAGTCAACCCTTCCGGTACTGTATTCCTCTTTAGGATACGGCTTTTTCTGGAATAATCCTGCGCCGGGACGCTGTGAAACAACCAAGAACCATACTATGTTCGTGGCGGACAGCGCTTATCAGGCAGATTATTTTATCTATGGGGCGGACACGCCGGCACAGACCATGAAGATTTACTGTGACCTGACGGGTTACGCGCCCAAATTTCCCCGTTGGGCGGCAGGTTTTTGGCAGTGTAAGCTCAGATATGAAAGTCAGGAGGATTTGCTGAGTGTTGCGAGGGAATATAAAAAGAGAGGTATTCCCATAGATGCAATCGTCATTGACTTTTTCCATTGGACGCAGCAGGGAGAATGGAAGTTTGATCCCAAATATTGGCCGGATCCTGCGGCAATGTGTAAGGAGCTGGAAGAAATGGGCGTTCATCCTGTAGTTTCCATTTGGCCTACTATAAATCCCGCAAGCGAAAATTACGGTACAATGAGTGAAGAAAATATGTTGGTCCGCACGGAAAACGGTCAGTTTGGCACCTTTGATTTCTATGGGCAGCAGACCTTTGTGGATACAATGAATCCCAAGACAAGGGAATTCGTGTGGGGTAAGGCAAAGGAAAATTATTATAAATACGGTATTAAAACCTTCTGGCTGGACGAGGCGGAGCCGGAGGTACATCCTCAGCAGCCGGCTCATTTAAAATATTATTTGGGAAACGGCGCTCAGGTGGCGCAGATGTATCCTTTTTATTACGCGAAAACATTTTATGACGGCTTGAAGCAGGAGGGAGAGGAGGAAATTGTCTCCCTGACGAGAGCGGCTTATCCCGGCAGTCAGAGATTTGGCGCCATTGTGTGGAACGGTGATATTCAGTCCAGATTCTTAAATCTGAAAATGAGTATTAAGAGCGGTCTGTCCATGGGCATGTGTGGGATTCCCTGGTGGAATTCCGATATAGGAGGATTTTTCGGAGGGGATATTGAGAGCGATTATTTCAGAGAATTGATTGTGCGTTGGTTCCAGTTCGGGGTATTTTGCCCTGTGATGCGTCTGCACGGCACTCGTCAGCGACCCTCGTATCATGTGGACAGACATCCGGGAATTATAGAACCCAGCGGAGGTGACAACGAAATATGGTGCTTTGGCGATGAAAATTATCCTGTTTTAAAATCCCTGATTGAGCTTCGTGAGCGCCTGAAGGATTACACCTGCAAATATATGGACGAGGCAAGCAGCACAGGAGCTCCCATTATGCGCCCCATGTTCTGGCACTATCAGGACGATGAAATCTGTTATACGCTGGAGGACCAGTATATGTACGGGGAAGACATTCTGTTTGCGCCTATTTATGAGCAGGGGCAGACGGAGAGGGAAGTATATCTGCCAAAGGGTAAGTGGATATTTGCCAGAACAGGAGAGGTGTTTGAAGGAGGAAGGTTTATAAGCTGCAGCGCCGCTGTGAACGAGTTTATTGCCTTTGTAAGGGAAGGCAGTGAGGTAATAAAGTGCTTTTGATGCGGCCGGTCGTTTGTGGACGGCTTACGCGCATATAGCGTATGCCATGCCAAAAGGACAATTATAGCGAAAGCCATTACGAAGCAGGAGCTTTATAGTGGCTTTCCTGTTTGTTCCAAAATTACTTTTCATTGAGATAGCTTTGCGACAGTACTTTTCTAATGCTATAATTTTAATAATGCAAATATGCTTGGAAGAAGGAAGGCGCACGGAAGGGCAACTTTAGAAGAGATAGCGCGGAAGCGCAATGTTTCCGGCAGCCGCCGTATCAAATATACTAAGCGGATAACCCAAAATATAAATCGGCATCGGAAAGGGTGCGGTTTATGATTGTATGCAGTCAGGCTATATGGGTAAGGATTTTAATGTTGTATAACGGTAATACCTTTGTGAAAGGTAAGTAAAAGGTAAGTAAATGGGTTGAATAATTTGAATAAGCTATTATAATAGGAATTATATTATACATGAGGCCATTCATTATTAGTAAAGGAGGAAAATAAGTATGAAGTCGAAAATTATTTTGGCGGGTATTGTGGCGGCAACCTTGGTATTATTGGAGGCCGTAAACGTTTTTGCAGCGGCGCCGGCAAGAGGCAGGTATTTTACGGATTCGGATAGTAATTGGGTATGTGATTATTGCGGCGAGGGGTGCCGGTTTGTAGATGAGGATGGCGACGGAATATGCGACTACTACAATAACCGGGAAAAATGCGCAGAAAATGTGGGGAAGAATTATGTTGACGCCGACAGAAACGGAATTTGTGACAATTATGTTTCCGGAAGGCATGGCAGTCACCACAATAGGGGAGACTGTGGCGGCAGCAGAGGGTGTCATAGAAGATAAGGCATATATGGAAGCGCATAAGATTGACGAGGTAATACGTCAGCGCGATTATACTAAATGTAAAATGTAAAATGGAAATGTTGCAGTTTTTTCGTTAAAGTAATGCAATTAAAGCAAAGCGTGGACAAATTATTACAATAATTTATGAAAACTAAAAAATATGTATTGACATTTTAGAAAAGTACAAGTATTATAAAATTGTGAACGGGTTAATTGTTTTGCTGTTGCGCCACTTACTTAGCCTCTGCGCAGGGATAAGGACGCTTGTAAACACGAAAAGATGCAATAGAGAATGATTTTCCCGGGTTAATCCACTATTACTAATTCCCCTTTTAAAAAAGTCCTTATGCAGTGTTGTCTTTTGGCATAAGTCAAAAGATAACACTGCAACTCTGCGGCAGTTGTCTGAAGCTTTTTTCGGAACATAGGTTGAGGCATTTATGAAGTACTTTTAGTTTTACAAAATAAAAAAGAGACCGTCAAAGTCTCTTTTTTATTTTGGGGATTTGCAGAGTGGGAAAAAGTGGTATACTATAAAATAAGCCTATAGCTGTTTATAGATTGTAAATTGATGGTTATATAAAATTTTACCAATGCGAGGAAAGAGGAAATTATGGAATTTATAAAAACAAAGGGTAAAGGGATTTTATTGTGTTTGGCAATAGCCGTGGTCAGCTTCCTTCTGGGAAAGCAGCTGCCTATTGTAGGAGGACCGGTGTTCGCTATTGTATTCGGCATGATTCTTACCATGTTGATTAAGGATAAATCCTCATTTGGGGCAGGTATTACATTTACCTCTAAAAAAATTTTGCAATATGCGGTTATTCTTTTGGGATTTGGTTTAAATTTATCCGTGATTGTGCAGACGGGCGCTCAGTCCCTGCCCATTATTCTGACTACAATTGTTACTTCTCTGATAATTGCTTTTGTACTCTGCAAGGTCTTGAAGGTGCCCTCTAAGATATCCTGCCTTGTAGGCGTGGGTTCTTCCATATGCGGCGGTTCCGCCATAGCGGCTACGGCGCCGGTAATTGACGCCGACGACGAAGAGGTTGCGCAGGCAATATCGGTCATTTTTTTATTTAATGTGCTTGCCGCCATTATTTTTCCTTACTTCGGGGCATGGGTGGGCTTTGAGGGAAGCGAGTCCTTCGGTATTTTTGCAGGAACGGCAGTAAACGATACCTCCTCGGTGACTGCTACGGCCGCAACATGGGACAGCATGTATGGTTTTGGCACGGCCACCTTGGATAAGGCGGTTACCGTTAAGCTGACTCGTACATTGGCAATCATTCCTATAACCCTGACGCTGGCATTTCATAGAATGAGAAGGGAAAAAGCGCAGGACAAGGAAGGAAAAAAGCTGGAGTGGAAGAAGATTTTTCCTATGTTCATCTTATTTTTTATACTTGCAAGTGTGATTACGACGGTTGCGACAAATGTGTTTGAGGTCTCGGCCGAGGTTTTTAAGCCGTTGAAGGAGCTTAGTAAATTTTTTATAATTATGGCGATGGCGGCAATCGGATTGAATACCAATGTGGTAAAGCTGGTAAGACAGGGAGGTAAGCCTATTCTTATGGGCTTTTGCTGTTGGATAGGGATTACGGGAGTGAGCCTGCTAATGCAGCATTTAATGGGAATTTGGTAAGGAAGGCGCTTCGGTACGGAGGATTGATATGAGCTTTGGTGAAAAGGATAATAAATCCTATCGGGATACAAAATCCAGAATGGCAAATCTTGAGCTTTTGCGCTGTGTTGCAATGATGATGGTGGTGGTTTTGCATTATCTTGGAAAGGGGAATCTGCTGGCGGACTTAACCGGAGAGAATGTGGAAGCCTTCGGAATAGCCGCATGGGGTTTAGAAGCCTTTTGTATTGTGGCGGTGAACCTCTATATGCTTATCAGCGGTTATTTTTTGTGTGAGTCTTCCTTTAAGCCGGGCAGGCTGTTACGACTATTGCTACAGGTTTGGACCTATTCTGTGGCCGTCGGGCTGCTGGCGGCAGCGGCAGGTCTGGTACCTGCGGAGGAATTCACCACATACTATTTATTACAGCTGATTTTTCCCGTAGCTATGGGGCATTATTGGTTTATGACGGCTTATGTGTTCCTATATCTGCTGCTGCCGCTGGTGTCCGTGGCTGTAAGGCGGATGACAAAGAGTCAGCTGCAGATGGCGCTGTGGCTTCTGCTTATTGCTTTCTGTCTGATGAAATCCGTTCTGCCCGTAAGGCTGGAAACGGATGCAAAGGGCTATGATTGTCTTTGGTATCTGTGCGTATTTCTGACGGCGGCGTATATCCGTAAATATGGGCTTCCATTTATTCAAAAGAGGGGAAGAGGCTTAATGTTGTATGTTGTTTCGGTACTTTTTATTTTTGGCGGAACAATGTGCCTGCATTTTGTCTACGTGAAAACGGGTAGCTTGGGGTTAATGATTAAAGTATTTATAGAGTACAATCATGTATTTGTGTTTTTGGCGGCGGTGGGATTGTTTGCGGCATTTTTACGGATAAGGATAGAGGGAAAGGCTGCAAAGGTTATTTGCGCCCTGTCGAAATATACGTTGGGCGTTTATTTGTTACATGAGAATATAGGTGTGCGTTATGTATGGCAGAAATGGCTGGGGGCGGAAAGAATTTCCAATGTGGGAGAACTGATTCTGTGGAGCCTTATTGCGGTGACGGCGGTATTTGCGGCCGGTATTTTGGCGGAATGGGTGAGGAGCCTTTTGACGAAGTGTCTGCATAAGGTGCTTATGCATTTAAGCTTATACAAAAGCCTTATGGTCAGAATCGAAAGAGCGGATATGTTGTTTGCGGATGGGCAGAGGAACAAATAAATAATGTAGGCTTAAAGGATTTGTGAGGAAGAATTTTTGGTTATTAGGGAGAGGTTAAGGGTGCTTATGGAGCAGAGAACAATACGGCTCAGCAGGAGAGCGGCGACGGAGACATGCTTTTTGCTGATTTTAATTTTATATCCGTTCCGCCATGTGAATTGGGGGCTGGATTTGTGGGATACGGGTTATAACTATGCCAATTTTACTTACATGGGTCTGGAGCATATGGATTCGATGTGGCTGTTTTCCACTTATCTTGCAAATGCGGTGGGGCATTTTCTGACAAAGCTGCCTTTTGGGGGAACTTTGATTGGAATGAACGTGTACACGGGGGTGTTTGTGAGTATATTAGCAGCGATGGGATACTGGTTTTGCAGCAGGAAGCTGGAAATCCCCCCATGGATTGCTTTTGTAGGTGAGTTTGCGGCAATAAGCTTGTGCTGGTGCCCTACGGCGCTTCTGTATAATTATTTGACTTATGTTCTGTTTTTGGGTTGTGTAATACTGCTTTACAGGGGGCTTACGGAGAAAAAACCCCGGATGCTTTTAGCGGCGGGGATTTGTCTGGGGATAAATGTGTTTGTGCGTTTTTCCAATCTACCGGAGGCTGCAATGATCTTGGCTGTGTGGGCATATGCGGCGATGGAGGGAAGTAAGAGAAAAGAGAAGCGGTTTAAGGAAGGCTTTTTTCAGGCATGCAGGCATACAATGTGGTGTCTGTCAGGATATTTAGGCGCTCTTGCGGTGATGCTTTTTTATTTTTATGTCAGATATGGGCGAGGAGCCTATACGGAGGGAATACGCAGGCTGTTTGCCATGACGGACACTGCAACGGATTATAAGGCCTCCTCTATGTTGGCAGGCATGGTTTATCCTTATTTGGATATGCTTTATTGGCTGGAACATATTTTAGTATTTGTGGGAGCGGGAACGCTTATTTTTGCCGCGGCGGCATTTTTAGCGGAGTATTGTGAAGCAATCAGAAAAAATGAAGGGCTTGTACGCCTGTTTCACGCAGGCGGTAAAATTGCGGCAGTATTAATAACGGTCGTTATGATACTTTGGTTATATAGAAGTCCGTCGGTTTCTTTTTTGTTTTTGGGAACAGGAAGTGAAGGGCTGCAGGAATGGTATACAAATAAATTTGTTTCCTTTTTGTTTTACAGTTATGATTCCATGTACCGTCCCGGAGTGCTATTTTTAATGCTGACAGCGTTTATCGGCGTGCTGTGTGTTTTTAAGAAAGGAAGTCCGAAGCAGGAGAAGCTGATTAGCATTATGGTGGTTCTTATTATATTTTTGACGGCGCTCGGCAGCAACAACGGCGTTTATCCCAGTATGAATAATCTATTTGTGGCGGCGCCCTATACGCTTTGGCAGTGTGTGAAATTTCTTCAATGGACTTGGAAAAAGCAAGAGAAAGAGGCGCGTTGGAGGCGTGTAATCAGCTTTGCGCCGGTAAAGCAGGCGCTTTGCGCCATGCTGATTTTGTTTTTGGTGCATAGTGTGGGTTTTGGAGCTAAGTTTGTGTTTGCGGAAGCAACGGGAGTACAGGATGTGAGCGCCGAGGTTTATAACAATGAGGTTCTTGCGGGGGTGAAAATGGCTCCTGAGCGCGCCGCATGTATAAGTGAGCTTACCGCTTATATTGAGGAAAAGCAGCTTCAATACCGGGAGGTAATTTTGTATGGTTATATTCCGTCGCTTTCATTTTATCTGAGGATGCCTCCGTCGTTTAATTCATGGTGCGATTTGCCCTCTTATAGCGTAAGGGTTATGGAAAGCGAGCTGCAAAGGCTTGGCAGGGAGCTGGAACAGGGAGGGGAGCGCCCTGTTATTATTGCGGAGAAAAGCTATGGGGAGTATGAGAGGCAGGGCGATAAAAAGTCGTCTTTGTCCGAAAGCGCCGACAAGGCGGAAAAAAGGATTTCGGGAGATGAAAAGTGGCAGATGATATCACAATTTATGAAAAAGCATGGTTATGTGCTTACCTTTTCCAACGACAAATTTTATGTCTGGCAGTGATTCTGCTGCGGGCGGATTTGTTGCACAGACCGGAAAGGCTGGCGGGTGACGGTTTGTGCTTAAAACCCTTCAACAAAATGATTTCCGTACATTGCCCAATATTTCCTATCGGGCAATCGTTGAAGACAGAGCATGGTAAAATAGTTTTCCTCCGTTTAGCTTTCATAGCAAAATCGGGTGCATATTCTAAAGGCAGGTCGAGGCTTTTGATTAATAACGATTGTTATTTACTCTGCGCGCTATCTTCTTATAATGTTGCCTAACTATGAAGAACGGGCTTGTCTGTTCCAAACGCTGTGACAGGAAAAAGTATGAATAAATATTTTAGAACAGGTTTATGGAATGATATCCTCGCCTATGGGAGTTTCCATAAGCTCTTTTAATATACTATCGTTAGACCCGCCGCAGGAGCCTATTGCCATCCAAAGCTTTATATACATTGCGATAGGGGAAGCGGGGGGCAAGGTATGAATGCCAAGGCGTTTCCATACTTTCACACTCTCATAATCCGTATCATGATTGGCGCCCGTCAGGAAAACAGGAAGCTTTCTTGCGTTTGCTTCGTTATAGAAGCTTGTCATATTTGGCGTTGTACTGCAAAGGGTGCCCGAGTGATAAGTGTCTAGCAGTATAGCCTTAATATTATCTGATAAGGAAGGGTACTCCATTCCGGGATAGGGGAATATTCGTAAAATATCAGAATTCCAGCTGTCGGGTAAAGTGAATGTGGGTACATTATCTATCTGCAGACTGCGGTAGCCGGGATTGGGAATAAAGACATTTTCCCGGTATAGGCCATAATATTGCCCTAAAATACTGAAAAGCTCATCAGAGTAGCCAAGATGGGGAAGAAGCCTTGTGCCTCGATGAATATAAGTAATAGCGTCACTGTTGCGATAGGAAACAAATACTCCGCTGCCATGCTTTTGCATGATAAATTCAACGGCATGGGTAAAGTTGTGGATGCCGTTGGCGGCGGGATGGTCTAAAACAAGATTGCTGGAGACAAACAGAATAGGAATCCGTGCATTGGCAAGTAAATAGCCCATAGCGGCGGCAGAATACTGAAGAGTGTCCGTGCCATGGGTGACAATTATGCCATCATAGCTCCGTGAAGCATTTTCAAGCAGACATAAGCCAAGAGAAGACAGGGTGCGGCCGGTAAGATTTTCGCTTAAGAGGGTGTAGGGGTGGATAATTTCAAACTCTACATTATTTTTATTTGAAGCCTTATACATTTCAATTAACTTAAATGATTTGCTTTTATCGGGGGAAATAAATTCTTTATTGACAGTGCTGCCAATGGTTCCGCCGGTACATATGACCAAAATTTTCATGCTGATTCCTCCTTAAGCTAAGCAGACCTGAATGTGTGTCGTTCCAATATAGTCCTTGTCCGTAAGTTACGTTGTCCAAACGGCTATTTTTGATAAGCGCTTACAGAAAAGCCGTGAAACCAGACTGCCGCTGAACATATTATAGTTAATTATATTAAACAAATCAACGGCTGCGGGGAAGATTTTGGACAATAGGTAAGGCGTTTATGGAAAAAGGTAAAAAACTATTGCGGAAGCAGAACATATGTGCTATACTTCAAACAGAACAAATGTTTGTAGAGAGTTTTGAGAGAGGAGAGCGGAAGGGTGGAATTTCTGGCTACAGGGCAGGAAATGTCTCTGATGAATAAATTGGGCATACTGACGGATGCCGCGAAATATGACGTTGCTTGTACTTCCAGCGGTGTGGACAGAAAGGGGAACGGTAAATCAATGGGTAATTGCGTGGCAGCCGGTATCTGCCATAGCTTTAGCAGCGACGGACGCTGTATTTCTCTCTTGAAGATATTACTGACAAACGAGTGTGTTTATGACTGTAAGTATTGTATGAACCGATGCTCCAACGACGTTCCGAGGGCTACCTTTACTCCGCAGGAGATTTGTACGCTTACCATGGAATTCTATCGCAGGAATTATATAGAAGGATTGTTTTTGAGTTCAGGGATTCTTAAGAGCCCTACCTTTACAATGGAGCTGATTTACCGGACCATTTGGCTTTTGCGCAACAAATACGGCTTTAACGGTTATATTCATGTGAAGGCTATTCCGGGCGCAGACGCCGAGCTGGTGAGGCGGACGGGCTTTTTGGCGGACAGAATGAGTGTGAATCTGGAGCTTCCTACTGCGGAGGGGCTGCGCGCGCTGGCGCCCAATAAGCATCGTAAGAATATTCTGGCGCCCATGCGCCAAATACAGAACGGCATACATGCTAATAAGGAGGAGCTGGTGGTGTATCGCAATGCACCGAAATTCGTATCCGGAGGTCAGTCAACGCAGATGATCATCGGCGCTACGCAGGAAAACGATTACCAAATATTGAATGTGGCGGAGAGCCTATATCAGAAGTTTGAGCTTAAAAGGGTGTTCTATTCTGCATTTGTGAAGGTCAATGAGGATAAGCTGCTTCCTACGCTGCCGGGAGGGCCGCCGCTGCTGAGGGAGCACAGATTGTATCAGGCGGATTGGCTGCTGAGGTTCTACGGATTCAAGGCTGAGGAGCTCTTGGATGAAAAACGCCCGTTTTTTAATGTGCTGCTGGACCCCAAGGAGGACTGGGCGGTGAGACATTTAGAGCAGTTTCCGGTGGAAATCAACAGAGCGCCTTATGATACGTTATTAAGGGTTCCCGGAGTGGGCGTGAAAAGTGCCATGCGTATTGTGGCGGCAAGAAAAAGTGCGAATCTGACTTTTTCCGATTTGAAGAAGATAGGCGTAGTGTTAAAGCGTGCCATGTTTTTTGTTACCTGCAACGGCAGGCTGATGTATCCGGTGAAGCTGGAGGAGGATTATATTGTGCGCAGCCTTACAGGTGCAAAGGAGCGTATTCAATTCGGAAGTGATGGAATGACCTACAGGCAGATGTCGCTGTTTGATACGGGCAGCTTCGGAAGGGAGCCGTCGCGAACGGAAAGGATAGCCGCAGCGTCCGGGCAGCTATAGAGGCCGCAGTAGCATATCCGTGTGCCATGGCACGGATATTTGTGTGATACAAAGAGGAGTACAAGATGCTGGTATATCAATGTGAGGATTCGCTGGAAGGGATTTTTACGGCGGTTTATAATGCATATGAGGAGAAGAGAGAGCCTGCGGACACTATGTTAAGTCTGGAGGAAGAATTGTTTTTGTTTGCGGAATATCGCGTTGTTGAGCCGGATCCGGACAGGGCGCTGAAGGTCATGCGGACCTTGAAGAGGAAATTTGGAGAAGATGATTACATGCGCATTTGTTTAAGCTTATCCGCGCCGGACCCGGCAAAGGCACAGGCGGTTTATCAGACGATAGCGGCGGGGCTTGCCGGGAAGAGGAACTTATGGGGGTCTCTGTTTGATAACCTTTCCAATGATTATGTACATCAGGCGTTTTCTCTGGCAAGAGGAGCAATGAACGAGAATTGCCATTTAAGAGGTTTTTTACGATTTCAGGAGCTGGAGGGAGGGATTCTTTATTCTAAGATAGGTCCCAAAAACAATATTTTGACTTTTTTGATGGCACATTTTGCAGACCGCTTTCCTGTGGAGAATTTTATAATATATGACGATACGCGCAATTTATTTGGGGTTCATCCGGCAGGAGGACAATGGTATTTGTTGACGGGTACGCAGATATTGGAGGAGTCAATAGATTTTGAATTGTCGGATAGGGAGCGGCAATATCAGGAACTATTCCGCCATTTTTGCCATAAAATAGCTATTAAAGATAGGAAAAATCTGAAATTGCAGCGGAATATGCTTCCGCTGAGATTCCAAGAATATATGGTGGAATTCAATTAATTTTACTCAATTTTTCCCAACCTTTAAAAAAGTATCAAAATCCTATGTGCAACTTTTACAAAAGAATAAAATGTAATATTTTGCTAAAGGTAAAATTGCAGAAAATATAAGTTTTTTATAAAAAGCAGGCTAATTTTTTGAGAGAAAAAAAGCTTTACTTTTGCCACTATTTGGCTATAATAGTAGTAACCTATTGGTGAAGCTTCAAGAATATGAAAGGAAGGATAATATGGTAAAGACAATTCGTTTAACACCCGGTGAGGTCCAACATTTTGTTGATGTAACTTCGAGATGTGATTTTGACATTGATATTTGTTACAATAGATATGTTGTAGATGCAAAATCATTCCTTGGAGTATATGGGTTGGATTTTGGCAAACCTCTGACTGTGTCCTATGAGGGATATAATAGCGAGTTAGAGGAATTGTTAAAGAAAATCGCCATTGCATCTTAAATATTACGGAAAATTTAGGCGAAAGAAATTTGACTCCCTATGAAAGATAGCGTACTATCTTCGTAGGGAGTTTTTTTCAACCATTACAATGAGCGGGGAGAAATGAGAGACAATGGTAGAGACACAGTTAGTCCAAACGCAGGCAGACAACACTGACACGAGAATAGAGCCTCAAATAGGTGAAATACGGGTTTCCGTCAGGAATCTGGTTGAATTTATTCTGCGCGGCGGTGATATAGATAACAGGTATCAAGGTTCTCCTGAGAACGCTATGCAGGAGGGAAGCCGAATTCACCGTATTCTTCAAAAGCGGATGGGAGCGGAATATCAGGCGGAGGTAAGCCTAAGGTACGCTCATTCTACAGAAGAGTATGTGTTAGTGGTGGAAGGACGGGCGGACGGTATTATCGACATCAATGAGGAGGTGGTAATTGACGAAATCAAGGGAACCTACAGAGACGTTTCTAAGATGAAGGCTCCTGTACCAATCCATGTGGCTCAGGCAAAATGCTATGCTTATATGTATGGGTTGAAACGCGGGCCGGCGGCAATTAGAGTGAGATTGACCTATTGTAATATAGAGACAGAGGACATTCGCTATTTTTATGAAGATTACAGCTTTAAGGAGCTGGGGGAATGGTTTGGAGGACTGATTGCCGCTTATCGCAAATGGGCGGACTACATGTGGAGGTGGAGGCAGTCCAGACAGGCAGCGCTGGAAAAGCTGGAATTTCCCTTTCCCTATAGGGAAGGACAGAGAGAGCTTGTCTCCTATGTTTATCAGACTATTTATCATCACAGAAAGCTCTTTATTGAAGCGCCTACCGGTGTGGGAAAAACTATATCAACTATATTCCCGGCGCTGAAGGCAATGGGCAGGGGCATGGGCGAAAGGCTCTTTTATCTGACGGCGAAGACCATTACGCGCACCGTGGCAGAGGATGCATTGGAGCTGCTTAGAAAGAATGGACTCCGTTTTAAAAGTGTAATACTTACGGCAAAGGAAAAAATATGCTTTATGGAGCAGACGGAGTGTAATCCTGAAAGCTGTCCTTTTGCCAAAGGGCATTATGATCGCGTTAACGACGCCATTTATGCATTGCTTATGAATGAAGAGAGCTTTACAAGGGAAAGGATTGAGGCATATGCCTTGGAATATCAGGTGTGCCCCTTTGAGCTTTGTCTTGATATGAGCCTTTTTGCGGATGGAATTATCTGCGACTATAATTACCTATTTGACCCGCATGTGTATCTTAAGCGCTTTTTTGCGGAAGGAACGGGAGGGAATTACATTTTCTTGATTGACGAGGCACACAATTTGTTGGAGCGTGGAAGGGAGATGTATAGCGCTTCTTTGATCAAGGAAGATTTTTTGGGATTATTACAGGAGATTAAAAAGACAATATTGTCAGAAATATGCGAGAAATCCCATAAAAACAGCATTGAAGGACAATTGACATTAAATATGACAGACGTGTCAAAAGAATTTGAGGATGTATTTACGCCGCAGGCCGGGGCAGGAAAGAAAAAGCAATATGGCGGAAGGAGTATTTTTGTAAGACAGGGCTATGGGGAGAAGCTAATATATCATCTTGAAAAATGTAATAAGGAGCTTCTGACATTGAAGCGTGAGTGCGAGGGCTACCGTCTGGTGGAGAGCATAGACGGCTTTGTGAACGCATTGCTTCGTCTTTACAATACGTTGGGCGAATATCTGGAGGAGCAGGAGGAGGACAAGCTTCCCGTGAGGGAGAGTCTGCTGGATTTTTATTTTGACGTATCACATTTTCTGGACATTTATGAGAGAGTAGATGAGAATTATGTAAAATATACTCAGCTCGGGGAGGACGGCAGCTTTCTGTTAAAGCTTCTTTGCGTAAATCCAAGCGTAAATTTGAAGGAGTGCATGGAGCGGGGCCGAAGTACGATACTGTTTTCCGCCACTTTGTTACCGATACAATATTATAAGGGGCTTTTGGGAGGTGATACGGAGGATTATGAGGTTTATGCAAAATCAGTATTTAATCCGGAAAAGAGGGCGCTGCTTATAGCAAATGACGTTACGAGTAAATATACAAGACGTTCCGACGAGGAATATCTTAGGATAGCCAAATATATCGATGAAATTGTGAAGAGCAGACAGGGTAATTATATGGTGTTCTGCCCCTCTTACTCTTTTTTACAGAAAATATATGATATTTATACGCAATATTTTGCAGACGAACAAAAGGAGTGCCTGATGCAGCAGGATTTTATGAGCGAGGAGGACAGAGAAGAATTTCTTGCACGTTTTCAAGGCAATACAAGCTGTGATTTGCAGGCTGAAATTTCCATGGAAATCGAATTTGACGCGCAGGAAGGCACATTAATAGGCTTTTGTGTGCTTGGAGGGATTTTCGGAGAAGGCATTGATTTAAAAAACGATAGTTTGATAGGCGCCATTATCGTGGGAACCGGATTGCCGCAGGTATGCAATGAGCGGGAGATAGTGAAAAATTATTTTGACGGCAGGGGTGAAAACGGCTTTGATTACTCTTATCGTTATCCGGGAATGAATAAGGTGCTGCAGGCGGCGGGGAGAGTGATCCGCACGGCGGAGGATGTGGGGATAATCGCACTTTTGGACGAGCGCTTTCTACAGTTTCCCTACCAAAAAATGTTTCCCAGAGAATGGGAGACATTTGAGATGGTGTGCGTGAATAATGTTGCGGACAGGGTAGAAAGATTTTGGGATTCATGGGCTAAGTATGAAAACCGCTTGGTGTAAATATGTAAATATGCTAATATGTTAATACATTATGTAACCTAAATGGATTGCTTTTAAAAGGGGGAAATGAATGAAATGACAGCAAAAGGCAAGAAAATGACAGGTACAAAAAGCAAAAATGACATGTGTGTTTATGTGGATAACTATGTGGAATTGGTGGATTTCTTAGAAAAAGTTCTTTAAAAACCGACAGTTCTTTCAATTTTAAAGGATTTGAAAATTTTGCAAGTGAAATTGCAATGATACTGAATTGGTCAATGGAGTTATGTGAAGTAATAACAGGAGGTATTTATAAATTATGTAGACTAACAAGTTCATGATAAACTATTAAAAACAAATATGATAACAGGAGGAACATAATTATGTGGGCATATGAAAGTGTATTTTATCAGATTTATCCATTGGGCTTTTGTGGGGCGCCCTTTGAAAACGACGGAGTTTTGGAGCATCGCATATTGAAGGTGAGGGATTGGATTCCCCAAATGAAGAGGCTGGGAATTAATGCGTTGTATTTGTCGCCCGTTTTTGAGTCGGATACTCATGGCTACAATACCAGAGATTATGAAAGAATCGACACGCGTCTGGGAACCAATGAGGATTTTAAGGAGGTTTGCGCTCTCTTACACGAAAACGGCATCAGAGTGGTTTTAGACGGTGTTTTTAATCATGTGGGCAGAGGCTTCGGACCTTTTCAGGACGTACTGAGAAACCGTGAAAGCTCCCCTTATCTGAATTGGTTCTATCGTATTGATTTTGGAGGTAATTCCAATTATAACGATGGTCTGTGGTATGAGGGCTGGGAGGGGAATTATGATTTGGTGAAGCTGAATCTTCATAATGAGGACGTGATACAATATTTATTCCGTTGTATAAAGGGCTGGATAGAGGAGTTTGATATTGACGGTCTCCGTCTTGATGTGGCATATAGTCTGGAGGAGAATTTTGTGCAAAGACTTAGGGAATTTACTCAAGGTATGAAAGATGATTTTTATCTTTTAGGTGAAATGCTCCACGGAGATTATAATCGTCTGGTCAATGACAGGATGCTGCATTCCGCCACTAATTATGAGTGCTATAAGGGATTGTACAGCAGCTTTAACACTATGAATATGTTTGAAATCAATCATTCGCTGTTAAGGCAGTTCGGACCGGAGAATTGGACCCTGTACAAGGGAAAGCATATGCTGTCATTTGTGGATAATCATGATGTGACAAGGGTAGCGAGTATATTGAACAACGAAAGACATATTCCTTTAATTTATGCTTTGATGTTCGGTATGCCTGGAATTCCCTGCATCTATTACGGAAGCGAATGGGGAGCAAGGGCGCGCAAGGAGGAGGGTGACCCGGCGCTTCGCCCATGCTTTGCAGAGCCTGAATGGAATGAACTCAGTGAATGGCTGGGAAGGCTCTGCGAGGTAAAAAAGAATTCAAGCGCGTTAAATTACGGAGATTTTCGTTCGGTGCTGCTCACAAATAAACAGTGCATTTTTGAGAGGAGGTCGCAAAGCGAACGCTTGCTTGTGGCAGTTAATGCCCATGAAGAGGAGTTTGCGGCGCACTTTGACGCAGGGTGTGCTCATGCGGTGGACTTGCTCACAGGAGTGACACAGGACTTTGCCGGCGGCTGCGTCCTGCCCGGATATAGCGCTTTTTATTGGAAGACGGAATAATTTCCTTACAATTATCTTGTCACTGTTCATCCGCCCTTAAGGAAGTAAAAGGCTTCTTCCTTGAAGGCGGACTGAGATTTGGCATATCTGCACGCCACGGCGCACATCTTATTTGGAAAATATCATCGTTCTGAAGGAATCATTTTTATTTCAAAATTAGTTATAATATATATTGACATACAATATTATATGATGTATACTATGCCTAACAAATAATATTATACAACATATAATATTATAAAAGTATAAGGAAATATGTGAGGAGAGATGACATGGTATTTAATACAGGAGCAGCTTTGTTGGATGCAATTGTATTAGCAGTTGTTTCCAAGGAGCCGGAAGGAACGTATGGGTACAAAATTACCCAAGAGGTCCGTCAGGTAATCGAATTGTCAGAATCCACACTCTATCCGGTACTTCGCAGGCTTCAGAAGGACGAATGTCTTGAGGTCTACGACATGGAATGCGCAGGCCGCAACAGGCGTTACTATAAGGTGACGAGCAAGGGGTGGGCACAGCTGAAGCTATATGAGAGCGAGTGGCGCAGATATTCGGATAAGATAACAGGGCTCTTTGAGGGCAGAGTGGATTTTAAGGCAGCGGCGGATTTAATTGATTTTTAAGGGAAAGGATAAGGCGTTAGGTCGCAGGAAAGGTGTATGAACAGAGTTGTTTTTATGAAGCAGTTGGAAAGTCTGCTCCAGAATGTATCTCCTACGGAACGCGAGGAGGCATTGCAATATTACAATGATTATTTTGACGATGCGGGCAAGGAAAATGAGCAGGAGGTTATAGAGGCGCTTGGCAATCCCGCCTCAATAGCCGAAAACATCAGAAGGGACTTATACGGAGCCGGCAGCGCTTCCTATCAGGGCGAAACGGACAGTACAAGAGCGGTGATACAATATCAGACAGGCGCCGTGTCGACAGCGCAGCCTGTAAAGGAGAAGGATGAAGGTTTGTCCGCAGGGGTAATTGCATTGATAGTGGTGTTGATTGTATTGTCTTCACCCATTTGGATTGGTTTGGCGGGAGCGTTGTTCGGATGTCTGGCAAGTGTGGCGCTTGCATTATTCGGCTTGATATTAGGCTTCGGAGTGGCATTTATATCGTGTTTTGCGGTAATGGTAGTGCTGGTGATTGTGGGATTGATGTGTATAGCCACGTCTCCGCTTACGGGAGTTGCGCTTATCGGCGGAGGCTTTATCTGTGGCGCCGTCAGTTTACTGTTTTTGATGCTGACGGTTGCAATATGCGGAATTGTATTGCCGGCTATCTGCAAGGGAATCGTATGTCTATGCCGTAAGCTGTCCGGCAAAAAGAAAAAGGCGTAAGAGCTTATTTTTACACGGTAAATTTGTGCTGACGCTTAAATTAGCAAGTTGTTGGCTGAACGGAGGTTATTATGAGAAGATTTATGAAGGGCTGTGGTATTACAGCATTGGTTCTGTTGATAGTGGGATTGATCATGGCGGTGGTGGCAGGCACAATACAGGGTAGAACCACTATTGAGGATGTGGTGGAGAGCGTAACCGGCGGTAAGGTTAATATAAATTTAGGAGAATGGGGAGAATGGGGAGTTACCGTAGGAGATAATGTATTTAATACTTTGGAGGATTGGAACAGCGACATGAAATTTAAAATCGGAGATAACATTAGCTTTGACAAATCTTATGAGATATTTAAAGGTGACATGGACAAAACTCTGCTGGGAAGTAATGTGCAAAAACTGGATATTGAGGCGGGAGGCTGCATATTTACGGTGGAACAGTCCGATGACGATAATTTTTATATGGAGGGGAAAAATATAGGTAAGGCGCAGGGCTTTATCAAAAATAATACTGTGTATATAAAGGCTTATAAGTCGGGGAAGATTTCGTTAAACGACATTAAGGCCTGTAAGGTAACTCTTTATATACCGGCGAAAAGCAGTTTTGAAGAGGTGGAAATACAGGTAGGCGCAGGTCAGCTTCAGCTTGCGGATATAAAGGCGGGAGATTTGAAGGCAGAGGTCGGAGCCGGTGAAATTTTGATGTCGGATATGACCGCAGATAATCTGGATGTAACCGTCGGCATGGGCCAAATAAGTATGGATAATGTTCAGGTACAGGCTCTCGATGTGGAGGTCGGCATGGGCAGCTTTGACATGCGGGGAGATATTTTAAAGAAAGCCGATTTGGAATGCGCCATGGGAAATATTGAGATGACGGTGAACGGTAAGGAGGAGGACTTCAACTATCATATAGAGGGCGCCATGGGAAGTGTCGCGATAGGAGATAACGGGTTTGCAGGCGTTGCGCAGGAGAGGTCTATCCAAAATAATGCGGATAAGAACATGGAGGTGGAATGCGCCATGGGAAATATTAGTATATGGTTTACCGAATAGGATAAAGAAGGTGTAGATATTTTTCAAATAGAACGCCCTCTTTGACAGGTACGCCGGCTTTATCGCTGCCGTGAATACATGCGGCGATAAAGCCGGCGGCTTTTTTTACGGAAGAGGTAAGCTCCCTGCCGTATAAGGCGTCGGCAATCAATATGGAGGCAAATAAATCACCGGTGCCGGGGCGTGAAGCTCCCGCCGAGGGGGTCTCTATGAGACTATGGCAGCCGTCCTGCCAAACATAGTTTATAAAACTGTCGCTGTCGTGCAGCCCGGTAATGACAATATGACCGGAGCAGAGGGAAGCAAGCTTTTCACTGATGGCGGCAAGCTCCGAAGGAGAAAAGCCATCCGCCTTATAGGGTGTGTCTGTCAGAAGACATGCCTCGGTAATATTCGGAGTAATGATTTGCGCATATTTAAGCAGTCTTCGCATAGAAAGGCAGTGACTGTGGGTGACGGTGGCATAAGCCTTGCCGTGGTCGCCCATAACGGGGTCAAGCAGAAAGACGGAAGGCTGAAAATAATTTAAAAATTCTTCTACAACGGCTGTCTGCTCCACATTTCCCAAAAAACCGCAATATAGTCCGTCGAAGGTAAAGCGGTTTTGCTTCCAGACGCGGAGATATTCACGCATATGAGGAGTGTAGTCCTCGAAATAACAGTGAGGAAAGGCAAAGTGATTGGATAAAACAGACGTAGGCACAGGACATACCTGTACCTGCATAGCGCTAATGACAGGCAGGGCGACCGTAGTGGAGCATCGCCCAAAGCCTGCTATATCGTTTATCATGGCAAGACGGGGAATATTACCATCTATACATGAATTCGGTTCAACATAATAGAAGCCGGTATCTTTCTGCATGACATGCCGCCCCTTTACATTTTTAGTTACAATTCCTTTGCATAAGGTTTCTATTGAGTTTTTTCGGGAGTTACCTGTACAAACAAGCCTGCCTTGCGCAGCGCGGGCCGCAGAGCTATATAGAAAACGGTAGCTGCAATTACTGCAATCACTGCGTTCACAAGGGTGGTTACGGCGCTCATTTTGGCAAGAAGCTTTGAGGCATCCTGAGGAACACCTAAAAGATAGGTTTTATAAAAGTATCCGACGATGGGGTCGGCAATCACATTAAAGCCCAAGCCGAGAATGCAGGAGCAGACCGTAGCTCCTGTGACATATTTGGCGTCATGTCTGCGGCTCAGCTTGAAAATCTTATGAGCCGTCAAGCCTACGATTAAGCCGATACAAAGCTTTAATACAAAGGTTTTCGGCGCGCTGGTGACATAAGCGGTGGTTAAATCGCCGATAGTCATTCCTACGGCGCCGGCAAGTCCGCCCCAGTAGCCGCCAAGCAATAGCGCCGCCAGCACACAGAATACATTGCCCAGATGAAAGGCCGTCTTCTCCGCACCAACAGGGATATCGATTTTACAAAAAGCAAAGCCGATATAGCAGAGAGCTGCAAGAAAGCCTGCCTGTACCATTCGGGTAGTATCAGGTCGCTGTAAAGCGGTCGTTCCGATAAAGGCATTATAAAGCCCTTTAAAAAATAATGCAATAGCGGCGAACAAAACGGTAAGCCCATAAGAATAAGGGCGCTCTAGTCGAAGCTTTTCATCGGTGAGTGAAGCGGCCTTTGCGGTAAGTGCTTCAAGGTCGCCGTCCACGGTTCCCTTCTTAATTTCTTTTATCCGGTTATTAATATCCGACAATTGGCTGCTTACGGGCAGGGATTCCTGATAACCGGTCTCATATGCATATTTAGACCAAAAAATGCTTGCAATCAATAATACGATACCTACAATTAAAAGACCATAACTTTTCTTTTTTTCCATATTATACCTCCATGCCGGAGCGTTTTTTGCGCAGGCCCGCGAGCCGAATATCAGATTCGGCTCTGCGATGCAAATTTGTGGCCCCGTCACAAATTTGTATGTGAAAAGCAAGCGCCGTATCATGTAATTTCAAAGTCAGTTTAATGGAAAAGTGGTTTTACAAAAAGAGCCAGAATATATATTTTTTACCATGCCAGTTTATATATTTGCTTTTTATCCACATAGAGTATTGCAGATTTGTCTAAATTGTATTAAAATTTATTATATTGATAAAGCGATATGCTATTAACATAAAAATACAAACTACGGCTTGTGACATAAAATAAATTTAACAAAATTTATTAAATTTGGTCAATTTGGTAAGGAGAAATGCAAATGAAAAATGTATTGAAGCAATTGGGAAAATCTGTATGCTATTTATTGCTTATGGTAGGGATGCAATTTATAGTTATGATAGGTATGATGATATTTTATTGCGTGAGGCTGGTTTTCGAGCTGGGGCTGACAGGAGGAACATATGACGAGGAGCAGATGATGCAAGACATATTGAACTTTGTTATGAGTAATCAGAACTGGCTTGTCATTATTTATGGTTTTTTTACCATGGTAATATTGTGGCTGTTCTTTTTAATCCGAAAGAAAAATCTGTTGAAGGAGACGGCGCTTATACCTTTTAAGGCGAGACTGCTGCTGCCCGTAATCATATTAGGATTGGGTCTGGGGATGTTTATGAATTTCGGATTGCAGATTATTCCTTTGCCGGAGGAGCTTATAAGCTCGTATAATGATTCTTCACAAGGGCTGTTTCAAAATTCCGTATGGGTGCTTATCCTGTCCAATGTGATAGCGGCGCCCTTAGTGGAGGAAGCGGTTTTTCGCGGATTGATTATGCGAAGGCTTGACAAGGCAATGCCCACATGGGTGGCTGTGCTGATATCCTCGGCGGCATTCGGCGCGTTGCATGGGCATCCTCTCTGGGTGGCGTATGCCGCCGCAGGCGCCGTTTTGTTTGCCGTGGTTGCCATAAGATGTAAATCCACTCTTGCGTCGCTGCTTATGCATATGCTTATGAATTTGTTCGGAACACTGCTGGCAATCTTTAATCCGGAGGTTACCATAGAGTTTTGTATCGGCGGCACAGTGCTGGGATTTGTGCTTTTAGCGGCAGGATTGATACCCCTGATTAAAATGTCTGCTCAACCTTATGAAAAGAAGGATATGGTCAATCCTTAAATGCAAGGATTTTTTAAGTATCGCAGGACAGTCATGAAAAGTACAATAAATTTTTTCATATCTATTGACAAAAGCGGTTGATTTGAACTATATTTTTCCTATACAAAATGAAAGGCGAAGAATAAGAGGAGTATGCATCACCCCTTAAAAGAGAGAGCGGCTGTGCGACGCTGAAAGGCTGCTTTAGGGAAGGGATGCGGAAGGTAGCTTAGGAGCCGGAGAACTGAAGAGCAGCCGTTATACCATAAATACGACTGAAGAGTAGGTTCCCACGATTTATCCCCGTTAGCGGATAAGGCTTTTTTGAAGTCTACAGAGGCAGGGAGCTTCCCTGTAAACAAAGGTGGTACCGCGTTCATTACGCCCTTTGCCGGCAAATCCGGCAAAGGGCTTTTTTGCGCGGGCAATGAGCCGGGCGCCTACCCCCGTTTTAAATGCGAAAGGAGACAATATGAGCAAAGAATTGGCAAAGACCTATGACCCCAAGGGTCTGGAGGACAGACTTTATCAGAAGTGGCTGGACCACAAATATTTTCACGCTGAGGCGGACCATGAAAAAACTCCGTTTACTATCGTGATTCCGCCCCCAAACATCACGGGGCAGCTTCATATGGGGCACGCGCTGGACAATACCATGCAGGATATTTTGATTCGCTTTAAGAGGATGCAGGGCTATAATGCGCTTTGGCAGCCGGGAACCGACCATGCAAGTATTGCCACCGAGGTAAAGATTACGGAAAAGCTGAAGGAAGAGGGCGTTGACAAGCACGATTTAGGACGCGATAAATTTTTGGAGAGAGCATGGGAGTGGAAGAAGGAATACGGCGGACGTATTATCTCCCAGCTTAAGAAGATGGGCTCCTCCTGCGACTGGGACAGGGAGCGCTTTACCATGGACGAGGGCTGTAATGAGGCTGTCACCGAGGTTTTTGTGAAGATGCACGAGAAGGGTTATATTTACAAGGGAGCCCGTATCATCAATTGGTGTCCCGTATGTAATACCTCCATCTCCGATGCTGAGGTGGAATATAAAGAGCAGGCGGGGCATTTCTGGCACATCAAATATCCTCTTATTAATGAGGACGGCGTTCCCAGCGACACGGAATTTTTGACCTTTGCCACCACCCGCCCCGAGACCATGCTAGGAGATACCGCAGTGGCGATTCATCCTGAGGACGAGCGCTATCAGCATTTGATTGGAAGAAAGGTTATGCTGCCCCTGATGAACAGGGTGATTCCCATAGTTACGGATACTTATGTAGACAGGGAATTCGGTACGGGCGTGGTAAAGATTACTCCGGCCCATGACCCTAATGACTTTGAGGTGGGCAGGCGCCATAATCTCCCGATTATCAATGTAATGAACGACGACGCTACCATCAACGAAAACGGCGGTAAGTACGCGGGCATGGACCGCTACGAGGCAAGGGAGGCGATCGTGAAGGAGCTGGAGGCTATGGGGCTTTTGGTAAAAATAGAGGACCATGCGCACAATGTAGGAACTCATGACCGCTGTAAGACCACTATTGAGCCGTTGGTAAAGGAACAGTGGTTTGTAAAGATGGAGGAGCTTATCAAGCCTGCGAGGGAAGCCGTTAGAAAGGGAGAAATTAAATTGATTCCCCAGCGTATGGAGAAGAATTACTTCAACTGGATCGACAATATCCGCGACTGGTGTATCAGCCGCCAGCTCTGGTGGGGACACAGGATACCCGCTTATTACTGTGACGAGTGTAAAGAGATTGTGGTGGCTAAGGAGACTCCCAAAATGTGTCCGAAATGCGGCTGTACACATTTGACGCAGGACCCCGATACGCTGGACACTTGGTTTTCCTCCGCTCTTTGGCCCTTTGAGACGCTTGGGTGGCCAAAGCAGACAGAGGATTTGAAATATTTTTATCCCACGGACGTGTTGGTAACAGGCTATGATATTATTTTCTTTTGGGTTATCCGCATGATTTTCTCCGGCTATGAGCAGATGGGGGAAAAGCCGTTCAAGACTGTGTTATTCCACGGATTGGTGCGCGACAGTCAGGGCAGGAAAATGTCCAAGTCGCTGGGGAACGGTATCGACCCTCTGGAGATTATCGAGCAATATGGAGCGGACGCCTTAAGACTTACCCTGATTACGGGAAATGCCCCCGGCAATGACATGCGCTTCTACTATGAAAGAGTGGAAAACAGCCGTAACTTTGCCAATAAGGTATGGAATGCATCCCGATTTATCATGATGAATATGGAGCAGGCGAAGGAAAAGACAGGGGGCGGGGTGAAAGTGCCCGCGGCAGAGGAGCTTGAGCCGGTGGATAAATGGATTTTATCAAAGTTAAATACGTTGGTGAAGGACGTTACCGACAATATGGAGCATTTCGAGCTGGGAATTGCGGTGCAGAAGGTATATGATTTTATCTGGGAGGAGTTCTGCGACTGGTATATCGAGATGGTAAAGCCAAGACTTTATAATTCTGATGATGCCACAAGCCAGAACGCGGCTCTCTGGACCTTAAAAACCGTCTTAATTGACGCGTTAAAGCTGTTGCATCCTTATATGCCTTTTATCACGGAAGAAATTTTCTGTACTCTTCAGAGCGAGGAAGAGTCCATTATGATAAGCAAATGGCCCGAATACAGTAAGGAGAGAAGCTTTCCAAAGGAGGAGAAGGATATTGAGATTATCAAGGAAGCCGTTCGGGGAATCCGCAATGTCCGCACAGAGATGAACGTGGCGCCCGGCCGCAGGGCAAACGTTTATGTGGTGAGCGGGGAACAGGCAATTCTGGATACCTTTACGGAGGGCAGGCTTTTCTTCGCATCGCTGGCTTATGCCAACGAGGTTATGCTGCAAGGCGATAAGGCAGGTATTGCACAGGATGCAGTTTCGGTAGTGATTCCCGGGGCAACTCTCTATATTCCTTTTGCGGAGCTGGTGGATATTGCACAGGAAATCCAGCGTTTGGAGAAGGAGCGGAAGAGACTGCAAGGCGAGCTTGACCGCGTAAACGGTATGCTGGGTAACGAGCGCTTTATCTCAAAGGCTCCCGAGGCAAAAATTGCCGAGGAGAAGGAGAAGCTTGTAAAATACACCCGGATGATGGAGCAGGTGAATACCAGATTGGGCCAGCTGCGGTAACGGCGGCCGTAAGACGCAAGATACAACAAACAGGCGGAGCGCATCATGGAAAAACAAAATATAAAAACCTTCGGGGAGGCGGCGGCTTATCTTTATGCCGTTCCCCGTTTTACAACAAAGAACACCATGGAGGATACAGAAGCGTATCTGCATAAGCTGGGTGACCCCGATAAGAAAATGCATATTATACACGTTGCCGGCACAAACGGAAAGGGTTCCGTTTGTGCCTATATGCGCTATATTTTGGAGGCGGCGGGATACGGGGTGGCGCTTTTTACTTCCCCGCATTTAGTGGATGTCAGAGAGCGCTTTCTGGTAAAGGGGCAGATGGTGTCCGAGGAAGAATTCTTAAAAGCGTTTCTACAGATTTATCACAGTCTTGACTGGGATGCGCTTGCGCGGGGGCAGGGGTATCACCCCACCTTTTTTGAGTATTTATTTTTTATGGCAATGATTTTATTTGATAGGGAGGATATCGATTACTGTATTTTGGAGACTGGCTTGGGAGGGAGGCTGGACGCCACCAACTCCGTATGGAAAAAGGAGCTTAGCGTGATTACCCGCGTCGGTTTGGATCACACGGAATACTTGGGAAGCTCCATAGGAGAGATTGCTTCCGAGAAGGCGGGTATTATGAAAGAGGGGGTTCCTCTTGTGTTTTCCGATGTGGAGCCGGCGGCTACAAGGGTGTTTATAGAGAAGGGCGCAAACCTTGGCGTTACGTTGTATCCGGTGTCGAGAAATGACTATGTTTTCTTAAATTTTAGAAATAAAAGCATTGATTTTTCTTTTCATACTGAGTATTATGGTTATATTAGGCTTACTTTGCACACAATAGCAAGATATCAGATGGAAAATGCGGCGCTTGCCATTCGTGCCGTGGAGGTTTTGGACAAGGCGAAGACTATAGAGGCGAGGGATATTGTGCAAGGTGTTAGCGCATGCTTTTGGCAGGGCAGGATGGAAGAGCTTTTGCCGGAGATTTTTGTGGATGGCGCTCATAATGAGGACGGTATCAGAGCATTTTTGGAAACGGTGGAGGAGGATGGCTGGAGGGGCGGCAGAACGCTGCTTTTCAGTGTGGTTAAGGACAAGGATTACCGCCGTATGATAGAGAGAATTACCTCATCGGGTCTGTTTGACAAGATTGCAATTGCACATATGCATACGGGGAGGGCGGCGGACCTAGAGAGTATGCGCCAAATGTTTGCGCGGGGAGGCAGGTATGCCGACAGTCCGCAGTGTATGGTTTATGAAAATGTGCGCGGCGCATTGGAGGCGCTGATAAAATACCGCAGCGATAAGGAACGGATCTATATTGCGGGAAGCCTGTATTTAGTGGGCGAGCTGAAGGAAGCTTTAACGGATAGTATCGAGGGTGTGTAACTTAAAGGAGTCTTTGAGCTATGATTAATTTTGAGGAAGAACTGAAGAAATTTCATCCCAGTCTTGAGGTGGAGGATGCCGAGGAAGCAATATACAATCAGGATTTGACGGATATGGCGGATTTGTTGGTGAAGATGATAAAGGAATCAGAAGAAGAAGCCCAACAGCAATAGGAGGAACGGCATGTTTTGTTATAATTGCGGCTGCCATTTGTCGGAACACGATTTTTGTACCGCCTGTGGAGCGGATGTATCTCTTTACAAAAGGATTATGTATGTCTCCAATATGTTTTATAACGAGGGCTTGGAAAAAGCGGGAGTCAGGGATCTGTCAGGTGCAATAAACAGTTTAAGGCAGAGCTTAAAATTCAATAAGAATAATATAGAGGCAAGGAACCTTCTGGGGCTGGTTTATTTTGAGATGGGCGAGGTGGTCGCCGCGCTCAGTGAGTGGGTTATCAGCAAGAATATGCGTCCGGACAAAAACATCGCGGACGATTATATCGATATGATACAATCCAACGCCTCGAGGCTGGAAGCTATCAATCAGACAATTAAGAAGTATAATCAGGCGCTTGTATACTGTAGACAGGACAGCAAGGATTTGGCAATGATACAGCTTAAGAAGGTTCTGTCCTTAAATCCCAAGTTTGTACGTGCCCACCAGCTGCTGGCGTTGCTTTACATGGACGGCGAGCAATGGGAGCGCGCCCGCCGCGAGCTGCAAAAGTGTATAAACATTGACTGCAATAACACCCAGACTCTCCGCTATATGCAGGAGGTGGAGCTGATGCTGCTGCCGGAGGAGAATGTAAAGCAGTCCGGCAGGCATAAAAAGGAGGAAAGCGTACGTTATCAGAGTGATAACGAGATTATTATCCAGCCTTTGAATGTTCAAGAGACCAAAGGAGGAGGCTTTTCCACCCTTATCAATATCGGTATCGGACTTGTAATCGGCTTGGCGGCTATGTATTTTTTGGCGGTTCCCACAGCGGAGTCCGCAGCCAAAAATGAGGCACAGAAAAGCATTGCGGAAATAGGCAATCAGCTGGACGCCAAGACGGCAAGCATCAAGGAGCTGGAGACCAGAATAGCTGATTTACAGCAGCAAAACGACAGCTTGAATCAGGAGCTGCAGGGATATGTAGGGGCGGACGGTACGTTAAATACGATAGATAATCTTTTGACGGCGGCAACCACATATCTGGAGACACAGGATGTATGGCAGACTGCAGCCAATCTGGAAGATATTGTCCAAAATATTGAAATAAGGGAGACCTCGGAGGCATTCCAAAAGCTTTACGGAACCCTGTTAGGCTCGATAGGACCCGAACTTTCCAAAACATACTATGCGGATGGCGACAAGGCGTATGACGGTGAAGACTACCCTGCGGCTGTCGAGAATTTCCAAAGAGCGGTCTATTATGACCAGACAAATGCCGAAGCGTGGTATGGTCTGGCGGAAGCCTACCGCCGCAGTGAGAACAATGCAAATGCGGTTGCGACTTATGACAAGGTGATTGAACTTTTCCCAAATACCGAATGGGCCAGAAGGGCCAAGAGATATAAGGACAGTCTTGCCGTAGAAAACAACTAGTGCATAATCAAGATAAGAGCCGTGGCAAAATTACCAAAGAAAAGAGCTTACAGAAGAATATCTGTAGGTTCTTTTTTTCGTGCAACGGGAAACCTAAGCCGGCAGAGTGCGCATACGGAAAGACGGTTTTTATGAGAAAAGGAGGAGAGCAATGGAAGAATTTCAGATTATTGACAATTGTTTAATGGTAAAGCTGCCCCGGGAGGTGGATCATCATCGCGCTTCTTATATCTGTGAGCAGGCTGACCGTTATCTGCTGCAGGAAAATGTCCATCATGTGATTTTTGATTTTGAGGATACAAGATTTATGGATTCGTCCGGTATCGGTATTATCATGGGCAGATATAAAAAAATCGCTTGTTTCGGAGGTAAAGTATACGCAATCCATACGGACAGGCAGATTCAAAGAATCCTGACTGTTTCGGGATTGCATAATATTGTGAAAATATTGGAATAAAGCGCGCAAGGGGCGGCGCAGAAATGAGGAAAGCTATGGTGGCGGAAAAAGAAATAAATAACGAGGGCGTTTGTTCGCAGACAGGAGTTTACATGAAAAACGAAATGGAACTGATATTTGATGCAATTTCAAATAACGAGAGCTTTGCAAGAGTCGCGGTTGCGGCCTTTGTATCTCCCTTAAATCCCACATTGGAGGAGATGGCGGACATAAAAACGGCGGTTTCCGAGGCAGTTACCAATTCGATTATCCATGGATATGAAAATCTTTACGGTTACGGAAGGCGCGGGGAGGTGCCTGTGGCGCATCCCTCCATTAAACCCGGTAAGGTAAGGCTGCATTGCATGCTGGGCGGGGATGTATTACATATTGAAGTGGAAGATAAGGGCAAAGGGATTCCGGATATATCACAGGCGATGGAGCCGCTTTTTACCACGAAGCCTCAGCTGGAGCGCTCCGGTATGGGCTTTGCGTTTATGGAGGCGTTCATGGACGATTTGGAGGTAGAGAGTGAAGTGGGCAAAGGAACGATTGTGCGCATGAAGAAAAAATTAGGCACCGATTCGTGGATAGGCAGCGAGGAATAGCTTATGGAAGAGACGTCAGTGCTGATTGCAAAATCACAGGAGGGAGATAAAGAGGCAAGAGAGGTACTGATAGAGAAAAATCTGGGTCTGGTGCACCATATTGTAAAACGCTTTGCGGGACGGGGATACGATTTGGAGGATTTATTTCAGATAGGAACCATAGGACTTATGAAGGCAATTGATAAATTTGACCTGCGGGTGGGCGTTAAATTTTCCACCTATGCGGTTCCCATGATTACCGGTGAAATAAAGAGATTTTTAAGAGACGACGGAATTGTAAAGGTGTCCCGCACCATTAAAGAAAACGGTTTAAAGGTGAGGAGGGCCAGACAGCAGCTGCAGACAAGTCTTAAGAGGGAACCTACTTTGCAGGAAATTGCAAGACAGGCGGAGCTTTCTGAGGAAGAAATCGTGCTTGCCATGGAAGCTTCTGTGGAGGTAGAGTCTATTTACAGCGCCGTTTATCAAGACGACGGAAGTGAAACCTATCTGGTGGACAAGGTGGTTTCCGGCGAATATGGCTGTGTGGGAAGCAGTCTGGGGCAGCAGGACAGCTATACAGGCGATAGGGAAAAGGAACGCCTGCTGGACCATATGCTTCTGTCACAGCTGTTAGACAGTCTGGACGCAAAGGAGAGGGAGCTTATTTGCATGCGTTATTTTCAAAACAGGACGCAGATGGAAATTGCGGGCATTTTAGGCGTAAGTCAGGTTCAGGTCAGCCGCATGGAGAAAAAAATCCTGCTGCGGCTTCGGGAGCGCATGGGGTGATGCTCGAATGAAATAACAAGTTTAAGCTTCTGATTTTATATGTAGTAAAGCGCTGTAATTGTGGAATAATGAGGAAATTTAATTAATTATTTATAAAAATAATAAATAGAGCTTTTTTTTCATGGGCTTTTCGATTATGATATAAATGATGAGCATGGTTTACGTTACACATAGGATTATTATAAAGGCTTAGGCGTTATGCATAAAGGAAAGTATAAAAGGAGAAATACAGATGAGGATGCAATCGGGTAAAGAGCAGTTTACGGAAGAGGTAAAAAGGATGCCTGCAGGGCAGGTCAGGAAAAAGCGCAAGAAAAGCTATGCATCCTATTTTTTGATTTTGCTGGGCTGTCTGGCGCTTTTAGTTTTGATAATGTATATGGGCATGATTCTCTATACGTGGATGACAAAGAGTGAGGAGACGGCGGCGCCTGCGGTGGTTCAGGAGGCGACGGAGCCCGCTTATACACAGGAGGAGCTTGATAAGCTGTTAGCGCAGGCTAGAGAAAGCGCCGGCGCCGAGGCGGCACAGCTTCGGGAGGAAGAGCTTTTGGATATTATCAGGACAAGGCTGTCGGAGGGTACTACCACGGTGGAGACATTACGCCCTCTTTTCAAGGACGAACTGGTAATCGTCAGTAACGGAAGATTTCATTTTATACCTATCAGGGAGGATTTGAAGCACAACGGTTATTCGACTGACAATCTTCACATTTTAGAGAACGGGGAATATCAGTATTTGGAAAACGGGCAGGCAATCACCTATAAAGGAATTGATGTTTCCAAGCATCAGGGGAAGATAAATTGGCAGCAGGTGGCGGATGACGGCGTGGAATTTGCCTTTATCCGGCTGGCTTACAGAGGCTATGGCACAGGTAAGCTTGTGGAGGATGAATTTTTTAAGGAGAATATCAAAGGCGCAAACGACGCGGGAATCAAGGTGGGAGTTTATATTTACTCACAGGCCATTAACGAGCAGGAGGTTCTGGAGGAAGCAGCTTTTGTCCTTGATAGGATTGCTCCTTATAAGGTGGAATGCCCCGTAGTATTTGATGTGGAAAAGGTAAGCGGAGACGGGCGTATGAACGCATTGTCCGTGGAGGAGCGAACAAGGCTGACCGCAATGTTCTGTCAGACCATTGAGGACGCCGGATATAAGCCCATGATTTACCATAATATGGAGATGGGCGCTATGCTGCTTGATTTGACGCAGCTGGAAAATTATGAAAAGTGGTTTGCTTACTATAATCAGGATATGTATTATCCGTATGAATATAAGCTGTGGCAGTACAGTGAAAAGGGGTCGGTTCGCGGAATCAGCACGGAAGTGGATTTGAATATCAGCTTTGGTCCCTTGTGGGAGGAATGACGACCGTTTACTCCATGATGATGACCATTCAACCATTACCGGCCTTCAAAACGGCACGGCATATTATTTTACCAACTATTTGGATTTTGAATGGCAGGACAGGCGTTGGATGATGATATTCCATGGTATGGTCCTTTGTATCTGACAAGTATGTTTGCAAAATAATCTACAAATATAAAGCGTTTATATAAAAACTTTCAAACGACTGTCTTACAACGGTTGTCTGAAAGTTTTTTGTTGAATAGAAATTCTTTTTACGGCACAAAATAAGGTCTTAAGAAGCTTAGCAAATAACGTTTTGACATGGAGGTATAGGGTATGTCAAATGTAACGGTATACATCAAATGTAACCGAAATGTAGAGGTACAGTCACCGGATGTTTTTATGAAGGATGTAGGGAGCTTAAGGTGTTCGGATAATACGGTAAGCGCAAAGCTAAATGCCTTAAAAGTTCATCATTTCAGCAAAAGCGCCGCAAAAAGATGCGTTATCAGCACGTTGAAGCTGGTAGAGCTGATGGAGGGGGTATGTCCGAATATCAGCGTGCAGATTGTGGGAGAACCGGATGTTTTGGTGGAATGGGTGGATGTGAATAAGCACAAGGGCTGGCAGCAGGGGTTAAAGGCTGCGCTCGTATGTCTGGTAAGCTTTTTCGGAACCGCCTTCACCATTATGGCGTATCACAACGACGTAGGTATCAACGAAGTTTTTACAGAAATATACCGTATAGCAATGAATCGGGAGCCTCAGGGCTTAAATGTAGTGGAGGTTTCGTATTCCGTCGGTCTGGCGTTGGGGATTATTGTCTTTTTTAACCATATCGGGGGAAGAAGACTGACGAAGGATCCCACCCCTATTGAGGTCGCCATGCGCAATTATGAGCAGGATGTTGACAAGACGGTAATAGAAACCGCAGGGCGTGAAGGAAAGGAAGAGGAAGCGTGATGGGAAAACAGCTTTTTTTGGTCCTTTTGGGCGGCAGCTACGGACTTTTGGCGGCGGCAGGCGTTTTTACGGTATTGGTGGCGGTGGGACTGGTGCCGCGTTTTGCAGGGAAAACCCATACTGCAAAGAAGGTGTTTTTGTATGAGGAAATGGTTATATTCGGTACGCTTGCCGGAGGTTTCTTGAGTATTTTTCCGGAGTACAGTCAATTTGCGGCGTTTTGGCAGAAGCACTATCCTGAACTTGAGACGCTGTGGACCTTGCTGGGAACGGTATTTCAGGCTGCCTTCGGTATTTTCAGCGGAATGTTTATCGGCTGTCTGGCGCTTGCCATAGCGGAAATGCTGGACAGTATCCCGATTTTTGCAAGAAGAATATCCTTCCGTCATGGTATCGGGCTTGCAATCTTAAGTATGGCTGTGGGAAAGCTGTGCGGTTCCCTGTTCTATTTCTGGAGCGAGCTGCACAGGGTTGTAAATTGAAAAAAGCCGGATGGATTGTTCTATGAATAATATTTCTTTTGCGGTACAAAATATGAAGGAGTATATGCAGAAAGGCTTGGTGCAAAATATGGACGAGAAAAAAAAGCAGGAATATGAAAAATACGTGAAAGAGGTGACGCCGACCCATAATCTGGGGCTGCAGATGCTGAAAGCATTTCTGGTGGGCGGTATTATCTGTACCATAGGGCAGTTCATTCTCAATTATGCCACGAATACCATGGGGCTTGACAAGCAGACGGCCGGCAGCTGGTGCTCCCTGATTCTTGTACTGCTCTCGGTTATTCTCACCGGCTTTAATATATATCCCGGAATTGTAAAATGGGGAGGCGCGGGAGCGCTGGTACCGATTACCGGTTTTGCCAATTCTGTGGCTGCTCCGGCAATTGAGTTCAAAAAGGAAGGTCAGGTTTTCGGCGTGGGCTGCAAAATTTTTACTATAGCGGGACCGGTTATTTTGTATGGTATTTTTTCCAGCTGGGTGTTGGGAGCGGGATATTATATCGGAAAATGCTTCGGTTGGTTTTGAAAACGGGTGAAGTAAAAAATTAAAGAATCATAAAATTTTACAAAATACTCTTGCAATTTATTTATTTTGAATTATAATGTTAGCTATCTAACAGGTATGTTAGATAGCTAACATTTTTTGATGAAAGGAGCCGTTATGATATGTGAGGATTACCCACAGATAGGCTTCCAGCTGAAGGCAATAAATAATTTAATCAGACGGAGGCTGGACGTACGATTTTCGGAGGTGGGTCTGGGAGAGCTGAAGGGAATGCAGGGTCCGATGATGGGATATATTTACGAGCAGAGTAAGAAGCGGGATATTTTTCAAAAGGATATTGAGCGGGAATTCAACATCAGGCGCTCTACAGCCACCGTAATGCTGCAGAATTTAGAACAGAAGGAGCTTATAGTCAGACTGGCGGTAAATCATGATGCAAGGCTGAAAAAGATAGTTCTGACAGATAAGGCGGTACAGTGTCATCTCCGTATTCACGAGCAGATTGACGCTTTTAACAGAGAGCTGGAGGAGGGGATTACGGCGCAGGAGAAGGAGGAATTTTTTCGTATTCTAGCCAAAATAGAAGGAAATCTTACGAAATCCGGCTCTGTTTAAAAGGATATTCCAATCTGTATGAGGAGAGACGGGATTCATTTGCCGGCGCTTTGATGGCAATGAAGTAAAAATATAAAAGCAGCATAAGTATTAGCATAAGAGAGGATATAAGGATTATGGTTAAAACATTATTAAAACAGGTTAAGGAGTTTAAGTCCGATTCCCTCAAGACGCCATGCTTTATGGTTCTGGAGGTGGTTATGGAGACTTTGATTCCCTTATTAATGGCATCCATTATCGACGAGGGAGTTGATAAGGGTGACATGTCGCATATCTATAAGATAGGCGCGGTCATGCTGGTGTTGGCGTTTATCGGTCTTTATGCCGGAGTTATGGGAGGAAAATATGGGGCGAGAGCTTCAACAGGCTTTGCAAGGAATCTGCGTGAGGCAATGTATTCCAATATCCAGACCTTTTCCTTTGCAAGTATCGATAAGTTTTCAACGGCAGGTCTTGTGACCCGTATGACTACTGACGTGACCAATTTGCAGAACGCTTATCAGATGATTCTCCGCATGTGTATCAGGGCGCCGTTCAGCCTTATCTGCGCAATGGTTATGGCGTTTTTTATCAACGCGAAAATTGCGTCGATTTATCTGGCGGCAGTTATTTTACTGGGAATAGTTCTGTTTATTATCGTGAAAAAAGCAATGAAATATTTTACGGAGCTGTTTAAAAAGTATGATGATTTAAATGCCAGTGTACAGGAAAACATTGCGGCGGAGCGTGTGGTAAAAGCGTATGTCCGTGAGGAATATGAGACGGATAAGTTCCATAAGGCAAGCGGCAACATTTACAATATGTCTCTTAGGGCGGAGAAGGTGGTGGTGCTGAACGCACCGGTTATGCAGTTTACGGTGTACGGCTGTATTTTACTAATTAGCTGGATTGGAGCCAAAATGATCGTGGGGAGCGCGCTCACCACGGGAGAGCTTATGAGCCTTCTGACTTATTGCATGAATATTCTTATGAGTCTGATGATGCTGTCCATGGTATTCGTTATGATTACCATGAGTATGGCGAGCGCAAGGCGTATCTGTGAGGTGTTGGAGGAGCAGACCAACATTACCAATCCTGAAAGCCCCGAATATCAGGTGGCAGACGGCAGTATCCGGTTTGAGGACGTATCCTTCCGCTATAATCAAAGCAGTGAAAAGCCCGTACTCTCCCATATCAATCTGGAGATTGCTCCGGGTGAAACCATTGGTATTCTGGGAGGAACGGGAAGCTCTAAGACTAGTCTGGTAAATTTAATCAGCCGTCTGTATGACGTGTCGGAGGGCGCCGTGTTTGTAGGGGGCAAGGATGTGAGGAGCTATGATCTGGAGACTTTGCGAAATCAGGTTTCCGTGGTGCTTCAGAAAAATGTGCTGTTTAGCGGCACCATTCTGGAGAACCTGCGCTGGGGCGACGAGAGCGCAACAGAGGAGGAATGCAGGCATGCCTGTGAGCTTGCCTGCGCCGATGAATTTATTCAGAAAATGCCGGAGAAATATAATACTTATATTGAACAGGGCGGGAGCAATGTGTCGGGAGGACAGAAGCAGAGGCTTTGCATTGCAAGGGCGCTGTTAAAAAAGCCCAAGGTTTTGATTTTAGACGACAGTACCAGCGCGGTGGATACCGCCACTGACGCTAGGATCCGCAAAGCGCTTGCGGAGGAAATTCCCGGTACCACCAAGCTGATAATCGCACAGCGTATATCCAGCATTGAAAATGCCGACCGGATTATTGTTATGAACGAGGGTTGTATAGACGCTGTGGGAACCCATGAAGAGCTGCTTGCCTCCAATGATATTTATCGTGAGGTTTATGAGGCGCAGATAGGCGGAAGCGGAGATTTTGACGAGAACGGAGGCGAGGCATAATGGCACAGGAGACAAAGCAGAGAGGACCCCTTAAAGGACCTATGGGAGGTCATGGAAGAGGTATGAGGGGCCCTAAAGTAGAAAATGCAGGCAAAATATTCAGACGACTTCTGGGTTATGTGATGAAAAATTATGCCGTACATTGTGTGATAGTAATAATCTGCATAGTGGCAAGTGTCCTTGCAAGCGTACAGGGCACATTGTTTATGAAGACGCTTATAGACGGTTATATCAAGCCGCTATTGCTGGAGCCCTCCCCTGACTTTACAGGGCTTTCACGCTCCATTTTGAGAGTTGCGGGATTTTATCTGATAGGTGTGGCTGCAACTTACACCCAGAGCAGGCTTATGATTACAGTGACGCAGGGAACCATGAAGAGACTGAGGAACGATATGTTTGCGCACATGGAGAAGCTTCCGATCAAATATTTTGACACCCATGTGCACGGCGATATTATGTCCATGTATACAAATGATATTGACACGCTGCGTCAGATGATAAGCCAGAGCATGCCTCAGATGCTAAGCAGTGCCATTACGGTAATAAGCGTACTGATCAGTATGCTCGTTCTGAATATACCGCTGACGGTGCTGACGCTGGTGATGGTGGGCGTCATGCTGTTTTCGGCAAAGAATGTGGCAGGTTTAAGCGGTAAGTATTTTGTGGAGCAGCAGAAAAATATAGGCGGTGTAAACGGTTATATTGAGGAAATGATGGAAGGACAGAAGGTGGTAAAGGTGTTCTGCCATGAGGACAAGAGCCTTACCGAATTTAAGGAGATGAACGACCGGCTTTTTGACAGCGCGTATAAGGCAAATAAATTTGCCAATATTATGGCTCCTATCAACGGTCAAATAGGTAATCTGAGCTTTGTACTCTGCGCCTGCTTCGGAGGTATTCTGGCGCTTAATAATGTAGGGGGCTTTACTACCGGCGGTCTTGCAACCTTTCTGACTTTTAATAGAAGCTTTAATATGCCAATCAATCAGGTGAGCATGCAGCTAAACAGTATTGTAATGGCGCAGGCGGGCGCCAAGCGTATTTTCGACCTGCTGGACGAAAAGGTAGAGGTGGACGAGGGCTATGTCACTTTAGTGCATGCAAAAAGGGTGGACGGAAAGCTTACGGAGTGTAGGGAGAGGACCGGGCTCTGGGCATGGAAGCACACGCATCAGGCCGACGGCAGCGTTGATTATGTGGAGTTAAAGGGTGATGTGGTATTTGATGATGTGGACTTTGGATATACGGATGAAAAGATTGTGCTGCATAATATTGAGCTGTATGCCCAGCCGGGACAAAAAATTGCCTTTGTAGGCTCCACAGGAGCGGGGAAAACCACCATAACGAACCTGATTAACCGGTTCTATGATATTCAGGACGGTAAAATCCGCTATGACGGCATCAATATCAATAAAATTAAGAAGGCTGATCTAAGGCGTTCTCTGGGAATCGTGCTGCAGGATACCCATTTGTTTACCGCAACGGTTATGGAGAATATCCGTTTCGGAAAGCTGGACGCCACTGACGAGGAGGTTATCGCTGCGGCTAAGCTTGCCAATGCGGACGGCTTTATCCGACAGCTTCCCGACGGCTATAACACGGTGCTCACCGGAGACGGAGCAAACCTGAGCCAAGGCCAGAGGCAGCTTTTGGCCATTGCCCGGGCGGCTGTCGCAGACCCGCCGGTGCTGATTCTTGACGAGGCCACAAGCTCCATTGATACCCGTACCGAAAAAATTGTTCAGGACGGCATGGATAAGCTGATGAGCGGAAGGACTACCTTTGTCATCGCCCACAGGCTTTCTACGGTAAAAAACAGCGATTGCATCATGGTGCTTGAGCAGGGCAGGATTATCGAGCGGGGAACTCATGACGAGCTGCTTGATTTAAAGGGTAAATATTACCAGCTGTACACCGGAAACAGTATAGTCGCATAAATTGTTCCGGTCTGCGCAAACTAATTTCATAAGAGACGGCGGTTATCCCATTGCCGGATGACCGCCGTATTTTTTATGTGCCAGACGGACACATGTACTATACGCGTTGTCTCGGCAGGCTGAGACGATAAAACGGCGCAGAAACGGAGAACAAAATGAATTCGGTTTGGACAGAAGGCGTAATATTTCCGCAGTTTAAGGAGCTGGAGGGGAACGTGAGAACCGACGTACTGATTATCGGCGGCGGTATCACCGGTATTTTGTGCGCTTATTTTTTGCGGGAGAGAGGAATTCCTTATATTCTTGCAGAGGGAAGAACCATATGCTCCCAGACTACCAAAAACACTACCGCAAAAATCACTTCCCAGCACGGGCTTATTTATCAAAAGCTCTTAAAAAGCGAAGGCGTCGAAAAGACAAGGATGTATTTGGATGCAAATCAAAATGCCGTAAAAAAATATTTTGAGCTTTGTGGCAAAGCGGACTGTGACTTTGAGGAAAAGACCAATTATGTCTATACCCTTGACGATAGAAGGAAATTGGAAAAAGAGCTGGACGCGCTGGGCAGGGTGGGCTTTGACGCCGTATTTTCCGAGACGAAGGAGCTTCCCTTTAAAACTGCAGGAGCGGTGGGCTTTGCGGGGCAGGCGCAGTTTAATCCGCTCAAGTTTATTTTGCAGATACTTCCGCAGTTGAATATTTATGAGCATTCCTTTGTAAGGGAGCTTGCCCCCAATACGGCTGTCACCGATAAGGCGCACATTACCTATAAAAAGGCCGTGTTTGCAACTCATTTTCCCATTGATAACAAGCATGGAATGTATTTTCTTAAAATGTACCAGCACCGCTCTTATGTGCTTGCGGCAAAAAACGCAGGACAGGTAAACGGTATGTATGTGGACGAGGCGAAAAAGGGCATGTCTTTTCGGAATTACGGAGAGCTTCTGCTGATTGGCGGAGGCTCTCATAGGACGGGAAAAAAGGGAGGAGACTGGCAGGAGCTTAGGGGCTTTGCAAGAAGATACTATCCCTCCGCCCAAGAAAAATATTATTGGGCCACGCAGGACTGTATGACTCTGGACAATATTCCTTATATCGGCAGGTATTCCAAGGGGCTTCCCAACTGCTATGTGGCGACGGGCTATAATAAGTGGGGCATGACCTCCTCCATGGCGGCGGCAATGCTTCTGGCGGATATGCTTGAGGAAAAGGAAAATCCCTATGAGCCGGTGTTTAATCCCTCCAGAAGCATGATGAAGCCCCAGCTGTTGTGCAACGGCGGGGAGGCAGCCTTAAACCTGCTTACTCCCACAAAAAAACGCTGCCCGCATTTAGGCTGCGCCCTGAAGTGGAATCCCGCCGAGCGCTCATGGGACTGCCCGTGCCACGGCTCACGGTTTGATGCGGACGGCGGTGTGATTGACAATCCTGCCACAGGAGACTTAAAGGGATAAAAGGAAAGGTCAAATTTTTAAGAGTATTCTTCATTGCGCATAAATGTATCGGGGAGTATGCTGATAAAAAGAATAGAAACGGCAGAGGGGGCATAGCGGCGATGAGAGAAGAAAGATTATTGAATAATGATTGGAAATTTACCTACAAAAGCCAGACTCCGGAGGATAGGCCCGACGTGGAGGGCTGGTCGGATATAGGAATTCCCCACTCCTTTGGTATTCCGTATTTTATGGAAAATACTTTTTACGTGGGCTATGGTACCTACCAAAGGGAGGTGTTTTTTTCCGAGGAGGATGTAAAAAAACGCATATTACTGGAATTCTTGGGAGTGTTTCAGGAGGCGGAGATTTATTGGAACGAAGAACCGGCAGGCGCCCATCAGGGAGGCTACACTCCTTTTATTATAGAGCTGACGGATAAGGTACGGGTGGGGAAAAACGTGCTTCTTGTGCGGGTAAACAATTTCTGGAATCCCCGGCTTGCTCCAAGAGCCGGCGAACATCAGTTTAACGGAGGCATATACCGTGACGTACAGCTGATTCTTACAGAGCGTGACTGCGTGGATTGGCAGGGAACCTTTGTCAAAACGGACAGTCTTACAGACTGCGGGGCGCAGCTTTCGGTGGAAACCACCGTGAGAACGGAGCAGTCGGCAGGAAAGCGGGCATATTTGGAATCCGTCATAATGTACGGTCAAGAGGAGCTTTGGACGTCAAGACAGCTTTTGGAAAACAAGCCCCTGCAAACCGTTGTCCAGAGACTGTCTCTGGAGGGAGTAAAGCCGTGGACGCCAAAGACGCCGTGGCTGTATAAGTTAATCAGTCGGATTCTGGTGGACGGAGAAGAAAAGGATTGTTATAGGACTTCGTTCGGTATACGCACCGTATATTTTGATAAGGATAAGGGATTTTTCTTAAACGGAAAGCATACGGAGGTGCTGGGAGCCAATGTTCATCAGGATCATGCGGGGTGGGCCGATGCGGTGACCCGCTCTGGCATTACGAGAGACATTCAGAGAATCAAGGATTGCGGCATGAATTTTATAAGAGGCTCTCATTACCCCCATCATCCGTTTTTTGCGGAGGAATGCGACAGAATGGGCATCATGTTCTGGTCGGAGCTTTGCTTCTGGGGAACCGCCGGGGCAAAGAAGGACGGCTATTGGACCAGCAGCGGTTATCCTGTACATAAAGAGGATCAGGAGCCCTTTGAGGAGGGGTGTCTTAAAATGCTGGAGGAAATGATACTTGTGAACCGCAACCATCCCAGTATTATCATCTGGAGCATGTGCAACGAGCCGTTTTTTTCCGACTCGGCAGTGTGGGAGCCGGCAAAGGCGCTGATACGCAGGCTTGTGGAGCGTTCTCATGAGCTGGACGGCACGCGTCCGGCTGCGGTGGGCGGAGCACAGAGAGGGGGCTTTGACGTGCTGGGGGATGTGGCCGGATACAATGGCGACGGAGCGTCCCTGTTCCCCGATCCGGGTTTTCCCAATTTTGTATCCGAATACGGAAGTACGGTGTCCTTCCGCCCCGGCGAGGCGGTTCCCAGATATACCGACGGTGTGGAGGAGGATTTTGCATGGAGGTCGGGAAAGGCGTTATGGTGCGGATTTCATCACGGAAGCATTCTCGGGAATATGGGAGCCATGGGAATGATAGATTATTACAGGCTCCCTCTAAACACATGGTATTGGTATCGAAAGGAGCTTATGGGAATTCCCTTTCCCCCAAAAAGGAAGAAAGGGACTCCGAAATATTTAAGGATGACAAGCGATGTGGAATGCTTTGCGGCAAACGGACAGGAAGACGCGTGGATTTATGTGGAGGCGCTTGACGAGGATTTCTTACCCTTATCAAACGATCTGGAGGTAACGCTTAGCGTGGTCTCGGGAGACGGTATTTTCCCCACGGGAAAGTCCATAACCTTTAGCCCCAAGGACAACAGCTTTCTGGACGGGCAATGCGCCATAGAATTTAGAAGCTATTATGGGGGAGACAATGTTATCGAAGCGTCGTCGCAGGGCTTGGATAGTGTGAAGATCCATATCAGAGCGATAGGCGAGCCTGCAGGGAAAAGGCTTGTGCCCATGACTCCCCCGCCGTACCTGACGCCTCAGCCAACCAATGATGAGGAATATAATATAGCCGTGGATAAGCCTGTATTTGCCAGCAGCCATAAAAAGGGCTATCCTCCCATGTCCGTGACCAGAGAGGGGGCGGATATCTGGCTGCCGCAGCAGGAGGACGCATGGCTGAAGCTTGATTTGGAAGGGGATAAAACGATAACAAGAATCGAAGTATTCCCCGAGGCGGAGGATTTGGGGGAGGAATGTGCGGTTTGTCTTTCTTCGGACGGAGGTAAAGAGACGTTGTTAAGGCTTTCGGCGCAGTGTGGAGGCTATGCAAAAAAGGGTGAGTGGAGCTTCCGATATCTTACGATGTCAGGAGACTGCTGCAGGCAGGGCGTCCGCCTTATCAGATTGTGGACACGCTTTTAAAGCGGCGTCTGCCGTTTGAGGAGCCTTAAACGGTGCGTAAAACGTCGCGCCCGTCGGGGCGCTTGCGCAGGAAAGTATGAAATGTGTTGTAATTGAATAAAGCAAAGTGCTTTTACAATAAATTGACGAAAGGACAGGTGGGATTATGAGTAAGCTATGGTACAGACAACCGGCCGGGCATTGGGAGGAAGCTCTCCCTCTGGGAAACGGAAGAATGGGAGCGATGGTTTTCGGAAGGACTTTAAACGAAAGAATACAGCTGAATGAAGAAAGCATGTGGTACGGAGGTCGCGTCAACCGCATGAATCCGGATGCGAAGGAGCAGCTTTCACAGATTAGGGAATATCTGTTTGAAAACCGGTTATCCAAGGCGCAGAAATTGATGGATATGGCAATGACAGGCTGTCCTGAGGGCCAGCATCCCTATCAGACACTGGGGGATATGCAGTTGTATTTTGAACATTCCCAGAAGTACGAGGGTTATGAGAGGAGCTTGAGCTTGGAGGAGGCGGTTGCCTGTGTGGATTATAAGGCGGGAGAGATTTCCTATCATCGGGAGCTGTTTCTCTCCAAGCCGGCAGACTGTATGGTGTGCCGTATAGCGGGGGATAAGCCGGGAGCCGTCAGCTTTAGCGCAAAGCTTAGCAGAAGCAAATACTGTGACGGCGTGGGTAAATTAGGAGAGGACGGAATCTGCCTTTACGGCAATCTGGGCAGGGGCGGCGTGGAATTTTCCCTGCTGCTGCGCGCAAGAGTTCAAGGAGGAGTCGTGAGGGTAATGGGCGAAACTCTCAGGGTAGAGAATGCGGACGAGGCCGTATTGTACTTTAGCGCCGGTACCACATGGCATTGCGCGCCGGAGGAAATAGACGATTATGCGCAGAAGTATGAAAGAGCAGAGCTTCCTTATTGGCTTTTTGAGGAAGGGGAGATGTCGGAGGCGGAGAAGAGAGAGTATCGCTATCAGATGGCGTTGAGGGCGTTGGTGCAGGATAAGCTGATACATATAACGGACAGCGCCATGGAAAAGGAATATGAGGAGCTTAAGCGGGAGCATATTGAAGATTATAAAAGTCTGTTTGACAGAGTTTCTTTTAAACTGGAGGGCGCACAGGAGAAGGATAAGCTTCCCACGGACGAAAGGCTTGACGCAATAAAGGCGGGAGAAAGCGACGTCGGTATGCATAAGCAGTTATTTGACTTTGGGCGTTATCTGCTGATTTCCTGCAGCAGGGAGGGGAATCTGCCTGCCAATCTGCAGGGAATCTGGAATCAGGATTTCCTGCCCCCATGGGATTCAAAATATACTATTAACATTAATGCGGAAATGAATTATTGGCCGGCGGAGAGCTGTAATCTTTCGGAGTGCCATCTGCCGCTCTTTGACCTTATCAAAAAAATGCGTAACAGCGGCAGAAGGGCGGCTAGGGAGATGTATGGCTGCAGGGGATTTATGGCCCATCATAACACGGATGCCAGAGGCGACTGTGCCCCTCAGGACACATGCTATACCGCAACTTATTGGGTAATGGGTGCGGCGTGGCTTTGTACGCATATATGGACTCATTACAGATACACGCAGGATAAGGAATTTTTGAAGGATATGTTCCCTGTCATGGCGGAGGCGGCGTTGTTTTTCAGTGACTATTTGGTGGAAAAGGACGGTTATCTGGTTACCTGTCCTTCCATTTCCCCGGAAAATAGTTTTCGTGCAAAGAATGGTGAAAGCGGAGCCAATTGTGTGGGCGCTGCAATGGATTTTGAAATTTTACGAGATTTATTAAACGGGTGTCTTGACGCATATGATATTTTGGGAGAGAAAGAGGTATCAGGCTTAAGGATTCCCGATTGTGATGATATCGGGGCGCTTATGAACGAGCTTAGAGAGATGAGCGAAAAGCTTCCTCCCATAAAGATTGATTCCATAGGAAGAATCATGGAGTGGATGGAGGAATATGAGGAATTGGAGCCGGGGCACCGCCATATCTCCCATCTGTATGCGCTCTATCCCTCCGAACAGATTTCCGTGGACAAAACGCCCGAGCTTGCAAGGGCTGCGGAAAAGACTCTGGAGCACAGGCTGGCAAACGGCGGCGGTCATACCGGCTGGAGCAGGGCGTGGATAATGAATCATTATGCAAAGCTGTGGAACGGGGAAAAGAGCTATGAGAATATAGTGAAAATGCTGGAAAGCTCTACTTATCCCAATCTGTTCGACAAGCATCCGCCCTTCCAGATAGACGGTAATTTCGGAGCCTGTGCCGCGATAGCGCAAATGCTGGTACAGAGCGATGAGGAGAGGGTGATACTGCTTCCCGCGCTGCCTAAGGCGTGGACGGACGGTTTTGTAAAGGGATTGCGTCTGGTGGGGAACGCCGCCGTCGCCTTGCGCTGGGAGAAGGGAAAATTGACATCCTGCGTGATTCATGCTTATAATGATTACAAAAAGAAGGTGCTGTACGATGGGAAGACTATGGAGGTTGTGCTGCACCGGGGAGAGGAAAAAGAACTGATTTAAATCAATGTCTGCTTAAGCGGGAAGGGAGGTAACACAATGAAGCTTATGCTGCGCTATATTAAGCGGCATACCGGTATGTTTTTTACCGCGATATTATTCTTGACCGTGGAGACTTTTGCGGATTTACTTCAACCCACATTTATGTCGTTTATCGTGGATAGAGGAGTGAAAGACCAAGCCCCCGCCGCTATCTACAAGTATGGGCTTATTATGATAGGGATTGCCTTGACGGGCGCCTTCTGCGCCGTAATGAGAAATATCTATGCGAGCAGAACCTCCCAGCAGATAAGCAGGGAAATCCGATATGATTTGTATGCGAAGGTTCAGTCGCTGTCCTTTGAAAATATAGACAGGCTGAACCCGCCTGCAATTATTACCAGAATCACCAATGACGTGACTCAGATACAGAATTTTGTCAACGGTATTATGCGTATTATGATGAAGGCGCCGATTACCTGCGTGGGAGCCGTTATACTGATTATCTTACAGACTCCCGCGCTGTTTCCGCTGATGCTTGTAATTTTATGCGTTGCAGGTATACTTATCGGCTGTAATATGAAGTTTGGTTATCCCAGATTCGGGAGAATGCAGAGAAAGCTGGATAAACTGAATGCTACCAGCAGGGAATTTTTAAGCGCCGTCCGTGTGGTAAAGGCATTTCGGGCGGAGGAGCAGGAGCAGCAGAAATTTGAAACGGCGTCAGGTGAGTTTGCCGAGGCGGGCATTGCATCCATGCGCGTGCTTGCCGTTTTTGCGCCCCTGATCAATTTGACCGTGAATCTGGGTATTGTGATTATGCTCTTTGTATCCTCCCATCAGCCCCCTGATGAAATCGGTAAGCTGATGGCATCCGTAAATTATATGACGCAGGTTCTGTTTGCGCTGGGAATGGTGTCTAATATATTGAATTCCGCGGTGAGAGCCGTGGCTTCCTCAGAGCGTGTGGAGGAGATTTTGCAGGAGGAGCCCGCGCAGAGGGTAGAAGGCAGTCCGGAAACGAATAGAAAGAAAGATTATGAGATTCATGGAGACATTGTTTTTGATAATGTCTCTTTCGCGTATGCGAACGCGTCGCGTCCGGCAATCGAGAGGCTGAGCTTCCATGCAGGAGAGGGAGCGACTGTAGGAATTATCGGAACTACCGGCTCGGGGAAATCCACGCTGGTAAATCTGGTGCCCAGATTTTATGACGCCCCCGAGGGGCGGGTGCTGATAGACGGAAGGGATGTGACCCGGATTCCGGTAAAGGCGCTTAGAGACAGCATTGCCGTAGTTCCCCAGAAGGCGCTTTTATTTACGGGAACCATTGCCGAAAATTTGCGCTGGGGAGATGAAAATGCTTCGGAGAAGGAGATAAAGGAGGCGGCCGCTTTAGCCTGTGCGGACAGCTTTATTGATACCTTTGCGGAGGGGTATGACACCGTGCTGGGTCAGGGAGGGGTGAACCTCTCGGGAGGGCAGAAGCAGCGCCTTTCTATAGCAAGGGCGATGCTGCGGAAGCCTAAAATATTGATATTGGACGACAGCACCAGCGCGTTGGACGCCGCCACGGAGGCCAAGGTTTTACAGGGAATCAGACAGGCGGCGCAGCATATGACCGTTTTGCTTGTGAGCCAGCGAATTTCCACGGTGATGAATGCAGATGTAATTTTATGTATGGAGGACGGCGTTGCGAGGGGGTTCGGAACCCATGAGGAGTTACTCGGGGATTGCGAGCCGTACAGAGCGATTTATGCCTCTCAAATCGGAGAGGAGTCAAGTGACCGGATGAAGGGGGGCGTGGAGCATGGATAAGAATGTAGTCGTACCGCCTTCCAATATGGGGAGAGCAAGAGGAGGTCCGGTGGAGAAGCCCAAGAACATGAAGGGCACGCTCTACCGTCTTTGGCAGCTGACAAAGGGGCATCGTAAGGGCTTGGGTAAAATTCTGTTGTTGTCGGGGCTTGCCTCCGGATCTGCAGTGCTGTCGCCATATATGATTGGAAGAATCGTGAATCTGATAGATGAGGGAGAGCCCATGCTCAGGCTTTTAGGAGTGCTCACGGCGCTGTACGCCGGAGACTGGTTTATCCGGTTTTCGCAGCAGTTTCTTATGGCGTCGGTGGGGCAAAGAATGATACTACATATCCGAATCAGCCTGTTTGAGCATATGAAGAAGCTGCCCCTTTCGTTTTTTGACGCCAGACAGCACGGGGAACTTATGAGCAGGCTTACCAATGATGTGGATAATATCAGCACAACCATATCGGATTCCATGACTCAGCTTTTGACATATGTATTTAATATTTTGGGAATTTTTATCGTAATGGTGTGCATGAGCCCTGTCCTGACGGCAGTTGCCATGCTGGCGGTGCTTTGCATATTTATTCTGACAAAAATCGTGACAAGGAGAACCAGAGTATTATTCCGCAGGCAGCAGCAGCTTTTAGGAAGGCTGAACGGTCAGGTGGAGGAAAGTATATCCGGTTTTAATATGGTGAAGGCGTTTAACCGCGAGGAGGATATGCTGAGGCAGTTTTCGCAGAGTAACGACGCTTTTTGTCAGGTGGCTACAAGAGCGCAGATATGGTCGGGCTTTCTGATGCCGCTGACAAATGTAATCAACAACTTAAATTACGTTTTGATAGCTATTGTAAGCGGTGTGATGGCGTCCGACGGAGTCATTACGGTGGGTGACATTTCCAGCTTCCTTTTGTATTCCAGACAGTTTACCAGACCCTTTGTGGATATTGCCAATATCTATAATAATTTTCAGACGGCGGTGGCCGGCGCGGAGAGAATATTGGAAATTCTGGACGAGGAAACGGAGCCTGCAGACAGGCCGGACGCGCTGCCCTTAGAGAAGATAAAGGGGGAAGTGCGCTTTGACGGGGTATCCTTTGGGTATAGGAAGGACAGGATGATACTGGACAATGTGAGTCTCGATATCAGGGCGGGCACCAGAGTGGCGGTGGTAGGGCCTACCGGTGCGGGCAAGACTACACTGATTAATTTGCTGACCCGTTTTTATGATGTGAACAAGGGCAGGATTTTGCTGGATGGGCATGATCTGAGGGACTATCATATGAAGGATCTGCGGGATGCGTTTGGTGTGGTTTTGCAGGATACGGCGCTCTTTGGGGTGAGCATCAGGGAAAATATCAGCTATGGCAGGGAAAATATTGCTTTGGAGGATGTTGTGAAGGCCGCAAAGGCGGCGGGCGCCGACAGCTTTATCCGCAAGCTGCCAAAGGGATACGACACTGTCCTGTCTCAGGGCGGGGCGGAGCTTAGTCAGGGGCAGAGGCAGCTCCTTACCATTGCCCGTGCCGTTTTGTCCAACTCGCCCATTATGATACTGGACGAGGCGACCAGCTCTGTAGACACGGTGACGGAGCATCATATCAGAAGGGCAATATTAAAGCTGACCGAAGGCAGGACCTCCTTTATCATAGCCCACAGGCTTTCGACTATCAGAGATTCCGATTTGATAATCTTAATCTGTGACGGTAGGATAGCGGAGAAGGGCAGCCATGAGGAATTGATGAAGCAAAACGGGCAGTATGCGGAAATGTATCGGATACAGATGGGGATGAAGGGGTAGCCTCCGGTCGTAGCCATACGGAATGCCGCAGGTAAATCCATGGCGGCAGGGATATTTTAGCACTTGACAAAAATCGTCTGCCGTGATAACATTGTCACAGGTTTCAAATAAAACATCAGGAGAAATTTATGTTAAGCATTGTGGGAGAACAGAATATTGCCAACTAAATAGTTGCGGGCAGATCTTTTAGCGGTACGGTATTCAAGCGATATTGTACCGGGTGTTTTAAGTCTGCCTTTAGGCCGACGGGTAAGTCGGCGTATCTGCCTTACAAGGTGCTTCATAAATCTCAGTCTATATAAATTGCGTGATTTAATTCATCACCGGTATATCGTTTATAAGTACGCAAGTTTTATAATGATGTATCGGCATTGCGGTTAAAGGTTTCCTATTATATTGAGCAGAGGATGGCATGACTGTATGGTCATGCTGTTTTTATGGAATAGAAAAAGGGAATTTGTTCTTTAAACGCAAATTTAAAGCGGCTATGGAGAAGTATGCCTTGGGGCAGGTTTCCATAGCCGTTTTTATGTAAAGACGCGCCGTAGCGTGTAGACAGGAGAAAGCATGAATATTATCGAGACAAAAAATTTAACAAAGACCTATCGCAGGTTTATAAAGCCCGAAGGGCTGAGGGGAAGTATAAAAAGCTTGTGGAACAGGGAATACGTGGAGAAAACCGCAATAAAGGATTTTGACTTTACTATGGAGGAAGGAGAGCTGATAGGGCTGATTGGACCCAACGGAGCCGGGAAAACCACTCTTACAAAAATGTTTACCGGTATCATTGCGCCCACGTCGGGTGAAATCAATGTGCTGGGATATTACCCCAATGATTTGAGAAACCAGTTCAAAAAGCAGTATGCGGTGGTAATGGGACAGAAAAGCCAGTTGTTTTATGAGCTGACCGTAAATGATACATTACGGTTGTTTAAGGAAATCTATGGACTGGAGGAAAGGCAGTTTCAGGCTTCCAAGGCATATTTTACGGAGCTTTTTGAGGTAAAGGATTTAATGGATGTGCAGGTGCGCACTTTATCCTTGGGAGAGAGGATGAAAATGGAGCTGATTGCCGCCCTGTTGCACAGCCCGAAGATTTTATTTTTGGATGAACCCACGATAGGTCTGGATGCAATAGCCGCAGGTCAAATCAGGAGATTTTTGTCGGAGGTCAATCGAGACAGAAAAACCTCTATTATACTGACCTCGCATTATATGGAGGATATCAAGGCATTATGCAGCCGCTGTCTGGTGCTAAGTCATGGCAGTAAGCTGTATGACGGAGGAACGGGGGAGTTGTTTGAGAGATATCGGAGGAATAAAAAAATTACGGTGACTTTTTCAATACGAGCCGATGGGATAGAACTGCCTTCCTATGTTCAGATTTTAAAGAAAACGCCTGATAAGCTAATCCTTCAAGTGCCGAAGGAACGGGCGGGAGGAATACTTTCGGAATTAATGCACTATTCTCCCGTGGATGTAACCGTGGAGGAGGATGAAATAGGTGTTGTTGTAGAAAGAATTTACAGAGAGGAACTTGAGGAGACGCAGGAGAAAAACCATGGAACGAAAGAGAAGAAGGCAATTTCTGATGCAGACGGAGGAGTGTGGGAATGAAGATGGGAATGAGTAAATACAGGGAAATTGCCCGCACATATTTGAAAATGCAGCTGGCATGGAGGGCGGATGTGGCGTTTAACATGGTGTTCACAGTATCGAAAATAATTTTTGCTTATTTGCTTTGGGGGATGATTTTCCGGGAGAGGGAGATGGTTGCCGGTTTTACCCTTTACGGAATGCTGTCTTATTATATTGTCAGCTCTTTTTTGTCGCAGCTTGACATGTCGGCGGGAATCAGCGAGGAGATTTCAAGCAGAATAAGAAACGGAGCTTTTTCCAATTATATGGTGCTCCCTGTGAGTATAGAAGGATATTTTACGGCCATGGAGACGGGAGTCGCGCTGTTTTATCTGGGCTTTGATTTCGCGGCGGCTGCCGTGTGGGTCTTTGTCTTTCGCATTGAATTTGCGGTGACACATCATTTTTTTATAGTCATGTGCGCCATGATTATGGCGCTTATGGGATTGTTTTTTATGGTTCAGTTAAATTACTTTTTGGGAATATTGACGCTAAAATACAAAGAAATCAGTACCTTCCTGATGATTAAAAACAATCTTATGCTGCTGGTGACGGGTGGAGTAGTTCCGCTGGCTCTTTTTCCCGAAGCTTTTATAAGTGTGATGAAGCTGCTGCCCTTTTATTATGTTACTTATCTGCCTGCCATGCTGTTTACGGGAGGCTGTGAGGAGGAAGCGGTTAGAGGTATTGTCGTACTGGCATTCTGGTGTCTTGTTATGCAGGCAGTCATCACGGTTATATGGAGACGATACAGAAAGAAATATGACGGGGTGGGAATATGATGGGGAAAATAAAGAGATATATAAAAGTATTAAGAGAGCTGGTGCGGATTCGATTCCAGAATCTGATGATGTTCAGACTGGGCTTTTTTGGACCGTTCTTCGTGGACGGGAGCCTGTTTGCGGTACAGCTTGTGGTTTTTGACGCCGTGTACTCCAATGTGGACAGGATAGGCAGCTGGGGAAGGGGGGAGATGATATTGTTTATAGGAACCTTTTCTTTCATCAATGCAGTGAATATGGTGATTTACTTCTTTGGAGTCAATGATATTCCGGCGAAGATAAAAAGCGGGCAGATGGATCTTTATCTGACAAAGCCCATAAGTCCTTTGTTTTATATTACCCTTGAGAGGATAAATCCGGGTTCGGTTCCGCTGGTGCTTATGAGCATATGCATTATTGTTTATGGAGCCAAGGATCTGGGCATCGCAATAAGTGGGGGGAAGCTTGCAGGCTATCTTATCTGGCTGGTTTTTATGATTGTATTGTACTATGAGATGGAGATTATTATTCGTTCCGTGCCCTTTTATCTGGTGTCCAATGCCAAGCTGGAGCAGCTGGAGGAGGCGGGGATAGATTTGTGCATGAAGCTGCCGGGAATTGCATTTTACGGAATTTATAAGCTAATATTTTATTGTATTCTGCCCTATGGTATTATGGCGACGCTGCCCGTTCAAACGCTGCTGGGGGAGATGAGTCTGTGCAAGGCTGTCCACGGCTTGGCCATATTTATGATTTTCACCGGAATTACAATGTTTATTTGGAAAAAGGGAGTAAGACATTACAACAGCGCAAGCTCTTAGCGTGCTGTCTTATGGATTTTAGGAAAAATTGCAAGATATTTTTTGGCTAACAGTAAGGTATGTCCTAATATCAGTGAGAATGGCGCTGTTTTAAGGGGCAGGTATATGATATGTCGCTGTTTTGTCCTAACATAAATGATAATATGAGCGGAAGGCGGCGCAGGATTTGCGTTTCTTAGCGCAGAGCGCTTTGAAAAGAAGGAAAGGTTGAATAGAAATGTATAACGAGGAAAAGGTTTTAGAGTTTGATAAAATAAAAGAGATGTGGGCGGAATATGCGTTTACGGAAGCTGCAAAGAAGCAGATATTTGAAATGCAGCCCTTTCTTTTGGAGACGGAGCTTTTCTTGGCCTTGCGTCAGACTACGGAGGGCAGGACGATGATAGAAAGGTGCGGGAATCCCCCCATAGCGGCGCCTAACGGTATATTGGAGCTTTTGGATATTGCAGGAAGGGGAGACTGTCTTACGGCGGCGCAGCTTATGGAAATTGAGAATGCGCTGGTGGCGGTCAGGCGGTTTCGGGATTATCTGAACAAGGGAAAGCAGTATGAAATTTCTCTTGCCTATTATGAGGAGAATTTGCAGCCCATAGAGGAACTTAGAAGCACAATCAATACACAGATAATAAACGGGTATGTGTCCGATTATGCAACTAAGCTGTTGAAATCTCTGAGAAACGATATTGTCTATGCGGAGGAGAAAATGCGGGAGAAGGCGGACGGGGTAATCCGGGCAAACAAGGAGTATATGTCGGACAGCTTCAGTACCGTGCGAAACGGTCATGTGTGCATTCCGGTTAAGAAGGAATATAAGTTTAAGATTGAAGGAAGCGTGATGGACAAATCATCCACGGGAAATACGCTTTTCGTGGAGCCTGCCGTCTCTGCAAGATATTACGAAGAGCTGCAGGAGCTTAAGCTTGAAGAAGAAAACGAGGTGCGCCGCATCTTGTATGAGCTGACGGCGGCGGTGGCAGAGAATGAGGAAGTACTCAGGAAAAATATCCGGACAATAGAGAAGCTTGATTTCATTTTCTCAAAGGGAAAGCTCAGCTTTTCCTATAGCGGCGTGGAGCCGGAGATTACACAGGACAGGAAAATATGTCTGACGGCTGCGAGGCATCCCCTTCTGAATAAAAATACTTGTGTGCCGCTGCAATTTTCTATTGGAAACGGAACAAACGGTATTGTTATCACGGGGCCCAACACCGGAGGAAAGACGGTAGCGGTCAAAACAGTGGCGTTGTGCTGTATGATGGCGCAGTGTGGGCTTCATGTACCGTGCGAGGAAGCCTTGCTTTGCATGAACAGCAATTTCCTTTGTGATATCGGCGACGGACAGAATCTGTCGGAAAATCTGTCTACATTTTCCGCTCATATCACCAATGTGCTGGAGATTTTAAAACGGGTGAATGAGGAAAGTCTCGTGGTGATGGATGAGCTGGGCTCGGGAACGGATCCCTTGGAGGGCATGGGCATTGCGGTGGCCATTCTGGAGGAGCTTAAGAAAAGCGGAGCGCTTTTTTTAGTGACGACGCACTATCCCGAGGTGAAGGTGTACGCGGAGAGTAAGGAGGGCATTGTAAATGCCAGAATGACCTTTGACAGGGAAAATTTAAAGCCTCTTTATCAGCTTGTGATAGGGGAGGCAGGCGAAAGTTGCGCCTTCTACATTGCAAAAAGGCTGGGTATGCCTTCGAGAATGCTAAGGCGCGCGGCTCTTGCCGCCTATGGTGAAAACGGATTGGGAGAAGCGGAGAGAGAAAACCTGCAGTGTCTTGACGTCTGCGATGTTTCGGAAGAGATAATGAGAGAGGAAAGAGAAAGTTTTACGGACCTTACGCCCATAGAGCGGAGGCAGGGGCCTCGCATTATCAGAAAAAAGGAGATAAAGAGTAGAAAGGAAATCGGTTTTCACAGAGGTGACAGCGTTATGGTCTATCCCGACAAGAAAATCGGCATTATATGCCGGGAGGCAAATGAGAAGGGAGTTTTGCAGGTACAGCTTCCGGGTAAGAAAATCTGGATGAACCACAAGAGAGTAAAGCTTTTGGTGGCGGCAAAGGAATTGTATCCGGAGGACTATGACTTTTCCATTATTTTTGATACGGTGGAAAACAGGAAGCTGCGCCATCAGATGGAAAGAAGGTATGTGGAGGGGGCGAAGATTATTTCCGAGGAGTGACGCTGGGCAGTGAAGACATTATCAGCACGCATTTTTCCATATGGGGGCAACATTATGCCATTCCCAGAAGCCGTCTGTTCCTATATGATAGAGATGTGGCATATTTTCACTTAATATCTATTATAGGAAACAAAAAGGCAAACCGCTAAGGCGGCCGAAAGTTTTCGGAACGGAGGCAAAATGAAGGATACAACGATAGGCATGAAGCCGGCGCTGGGCTGGAATTCATGGAACACTTTTACATGGGATATTAATGAAGCCCTGATTAAGGAGACGGCTGACAGTCTGGTAGAGAACGGATACAAGGATGCAGGGTATGAGTATCTTGTGATTGACGATTGTTGGAGCTTAAAGGAGAGAGACGCTCAGGGAAACCTTGTTGCAGACCCTAAGAAATTTCCCAACGGAATGAAGGCGGTTGCGGACTATGTTCATAGTAAGGGTCTGAAATTCGGCATGTATTCCTGTGCGGGAACCCATACCTGCGCGGGTTTCCCCGGCAGCTTTGAGCATGAATTTCAGGATGCGAAGCAGTTCGCGGCTTGGGATGTGGACTATCTGAAATACGATTATTGCTTTAAGCCCCGCTATATGTCGGGAGAGCTGTTGTATAAGCGCATGAGCCTTGCCCTCAGAAACTGCGGCAGGGATATTCTCTTTTCCGCCTGCAACTGGGGGGAGGACAATGTACATCAGTGGATTCGTGAGTCGGGGGCGCATTCCTATCGTTCCACACCGGACATTCAGGATAATTGGGAGTCTATTTGTAAAATTGCCGTTTCACAGCTCGACAAGGTTCCCTTTACGGGCAATTACTGCCATAATGACATGGATATGCTCGTGGTGGGGATGTACGGCGGGAGCAACAGCGATTTTATAGGCAGTAAAATCGGCGGCTGTACGGACAGCCAGTACAAAACCCATTTTGCCCTCTGGTGTATGATGGGCTCTCCTCTTATGATTGGCTGCGATATCCGCTCGGCAAATCAGGCCACGAAGGATATTTTACAGAATAAGGATATGATAGCCATCAATCAGGACAAGGAGGCGAGAGGCGCTTACCGCATTAAGGTGGAGCCCCAATGGTTCAATGAAAACGAGGCGTTTGTGCTGGTGAAGGCTTTGGAGAACGGCGACCTTGCCGTCGGTTTATTTAATTTAAGCGACGCGCCCAGAGAGCTGACGGTACAGTTTTGGGATATGGGAATTCCCAGCGCCGCAGGAGCCGCATTATCCCTGTACGATTGCTGGGAACATAAGGAGCTTGGAGTGTTTAAGGAAAGGTATGCCGTTACGGTGCCGGCAAACGACTGTGTAGTGGTGCGTGCGAAGCTGGTGTGCTAATTATGGAAGGATTGCACAGTTCATGTATGCAGTGCGCATCTCGCCTTACCTCGGATGAGAAGGCGATTTATATGAAGCTGGTGAGCCGCACTGCTTCAAGGTTTTTATGTCTGGATTGCCTCAGCGAGAAGCTGGGCTGTACCAGACAGGCGCTGGAGGAACGAATCAGGTACTATAGAGAGAGCGGCAACTGCGTGCTTTTTCGGTAGCCTATGAAAATTGCTTTCTGCCGTTTTTTTTCAGGCTGATGAAAAGTAAAAGACCGGAAAGCGCTCCCGTAAACAGAAAAGCCTGAAGCAGAGGCATGAAGTTATAGTCCTTTCCTATCCAAACGTCTGCAAAGTCCTTTGTGATATAGGTGGTGGGCAACAGCCTCGAGACCATTTGTACGGGGGAGGGAAGCATTTCATAATTTACTCCCATCATACCGCTTACAATCATAACACCAAAATACAGAATCATGGAAATGCAATAGGTGACGCCGAACTTTTGGAAAAAGGAGGCAATGGAATGCGCCAACAAAAAGGAAATAACGCCAAGAACCAAAATGCAAAGGGCATAGTACAAAAAACCGGACAGGACGGGAGGGTTAATTTCCAATACCAGAAACCCTACTGCAAAATATAGGACAAATGCCATCAGTAAAAAGATACCTTCGGAAATAATACGGTTTATAATAGTCGCAATAGGGGGAATTCCAAAAAGAGACATTCTTTGAGGAATTCCCTTTTCCAGTTCTTGTGAATAGGTTGCGGAGTAACCCATTAAAATAGTTGCAAGAGGAATCATAGTGCCTATGCCCAGATACATACCTGTAACAGCTGCGTTTAAGGCGGAACTGTCGGGTATTTCAGACCGCATGACAATGGCTATGATTACAGACATTAAAACGGGCATTCCGACGCCAAAAATATGAATATAGGGATTCCCTGTAATTGTGCGGAATTCAAATAGTATCATAGCGGGTGAAAGTCTTGTCTTTTTATGAGTTTTCATAGCGGCGCGTCTCCTTATAATATGCGTTTTTAGCGTTGCTGTACATGATTTCAATGTCATTGTTGCTGCGCTTATAATTAATATTTGCAGTCAGCAGCAGCTTGCTGAGTTCGAGCTCCTCCGCTTCATCCTTGAGCGAAATAGCAATCAGATGGGAGGGAGAAGACAGCTTATGATATTTTTCTACAAGAACCTGATTTTCGGGGGAAGACTCGAAAATAATGACGGAGTGACCGCAGTATTTCTTGAAAAGAGCGTCCTTTTGTCCATAGTCGATGACCTTTCCCTTGTCGAGAATCAAAAGTTTATTTGCCATTTGTTCTAATTCCTCATAATAGTGGGAAACGATGCAGAGACTGGAGCTTTTATCAGAATACCAATTTATGAGCTTCTCCATAAGCTTTTGCCTTGTCTCGAAATCAAGACCGGAGGTAACCTCGTCGTAAAAGGTGAGAGGAGCGTCCTGCATCATGACCAGAATAATGGTAAAACGCTGTTTCTGTCCGCCGGAAAGCTTGGTATACTTTTTCCTTAAACAGTCCTCAAATTCAAAATAAGAAATAAGCTCCTTTAGTTGAGGGCTGTTGGCAATCTTTGTCTGCAAGATTGCCTCCATGATATACCTGCAGGGCATGGCGTCCGTGTATTCATTAAACTGCATATGAGTGGCAATTTCTTCCGGCTTTAAGTCAGAGCGGATAGTACCGCTGTAATTTACAAGACCTAGGATGCTTTTAATCAGAGTGGTTTTCCCGGCGCCGTTGGAGCCGATAATCCCTACCCGGTCTCCCTCGCAAAACCGAATCGGTTCCGTGATATTTAAAGCGATATCCGAGCCGTATTTTACGGTCAGTTTTTCAATGGTCAGCTGCATATTGTGTCTCCTTTCGTGCTAAAGCGGCGGTTTTGCCATATCATCAAGGACTGCCGCTTTGGTACAGCATTTCATGAATAATGATGTGCCGATAGCTATAATATAGCAGGCTCTTATGAAATTCAAATGAAGCCGATGTGAAAATTACATGGAGATTGCTATAAATCCTTTTCCCTGCCAAAAATAACGGAAGCAGAAACACTGTCGGCATGGTTTTCTACAAGAAGAGCGGCGTTTTGCAGCTTCGCATAATAGGATGCGATATACAAGCCCAAGCCGTGTCCGGCGCTTTCGTCTGCGTGATTACCGCTGACAAAGGGGTCATAGACGTGAGGAAGGATGTCGTCAGGTATGTTGACGCCATGATTTTTTATGGTAAGAGCATGGGCTGTGACGCTGATTTCGATCATCTCTCCCCGGGGTGTATATTTTACCGCATTGGAAATCAGATTATCCAATATCTGTGAAAGAAGGTACTCGTCTGACAGAATAATAAGCTCCGCCGCATCGCTGCGGGTAATCTGCAGCTGCTTTTCGGAAATAACAAGCCGATAGTCAAAAAGGCACTTATTTAAGACGGCTATAAGGTTCAGGGTTTGGAGCTGCTGCCGTTCCTGGCAGTGATTGAGGGATAAAATATCCTCTACCATTTTGCGCATGGATAGCAGCTGGCTTTTTACCTTTGGAAGAAATTCTTTAGTATTCTGGTATTTTCCCACTTGATGAATCATGCCGTCCAGCAGTAAAAGAGCGGCGGAAATAGGGGTTTTCAGTTTATGGGAGGACGCGCGCATAAAAATTTCCTGCCGTTTGTTCTCCTCCTCCAATGCTTTGTTCTGCTTTTCCAAAGCGGTATATAAGGGGGTGAGAATACCTCGGGAATAGACCTGTGAGAAAATAAGCACCAGAAGTAAAACTACAGAGCATATCATGGGAAGGCTTTGTAGTACTACCGGACGTATCTCGTTCATATCCGGCATCATGGAGGTTAATATGGTAAGCACAAAGCTGTCTGAAGTATCTTCCATAGCAAAATAGGAGACATAGGTATTGGCGCTGTCTGTCACCGCAGCCTCTATGATAATACAATGATCGGACGCCGTATGGACTTTTGTGTATAGTTCCCTGTATTCTGCCGTATTTCCAAACGTGGCGGCGGCAGTGAACGGAAGAGAGAAAAAGCCCTCCTTTTTCTCCAATAATTCTTTCCAGCGGGTAAGCGACGCTTCCGTGTCGTCAAACAGATGCTTGCGGTCCTCCTCGTTTAGAGAAGAAATATCCTTATATTGGAAGAGAATCCCTTGTAATTCCATGAGAATTGTTTTGGCGTAGTCCTCCTTTGCAGTCAGTTCTATGTGAAACGCAGGACCTGCAAGAAAGACGGAATCTCCCTTATAAGGAATCTTTGCGGAAATACTGTTTGCTGAGCTTGTCGCTTTTATCCCTTCATAGACACCGTTTTTTACAAATTCCCTGTGTAGCGTTTTGACGGATTTCAGGTTCTGCTCCATTCTATAATCCACATAGAGGGAGGGCAGCATATAGAGAAAGTAACCCACAAGAAAGCAGAGTAGAATGAGGGCAAGCAGTATACTGTAAAGCCGGTTTTTGTAATCCAGCCCCTTCTGTGTGTTCATGAACCTTCCTCCTCATATTGATAGCCTACCCCAATAACGGTTTTGATACAGTTTACAGGCAGTTTTTTTCGCAGATTTTTTATATGGGCGTCAATAATACGGTCGTTGCCGATGTATTCCTCATTGTAAATGTGTAAAATCAGTTGTTCTCTGGTAAAGACTCTGGAGGGAGACTGATAGAGGGTTTTGAGCAGCAGGTATTCGCTGAGCGTCAAGGGAAGCTTTTCACCTGCGTAGTAGGCGCTGTAGGAAGCCTCCTGTAAATACAGCCCCCGCTTTTTCTCCATAGCCTTGACGGGAACGCCCGCTGTGCGCCGTAGGATTGTTTCCAGCCTTTTTAAAAGGATAATAGGGGAGACGGGCTTTATAATGTAATCGTCCGCATAAAGACTAAAGGCCTGTACCTGTGTTTTCTCGTCGTCTAATGCAGTCAGCATAAGAGTGGCGGTCTGAGGATAATGCTCCTTTATATATTTTAAAACCTCAAAGCCGTCCACGCCCGGCACCATAATATCCAGTACCGCAAGGTCGCAGGTGTTTTCCTGCAGCCAAGAAAGCGCCTCGTCGCCGCGCGCCGTTTCCGTCACGGCATAGCCGGATATTTTCATATATTCTGTCAGAACCTCACGGATTGTGGACTCATCCTCCAAAAAAAGTATGCGATAAGGTTTTGGCTCCATGTTTCCTCGTTTCTGCGCCGCTTTTTGCGTATTGTAAGTTTGCGGTGGCAGCGCGGACACAAACTTATACTATAATTTCATGCGCCTAAGCGCATATGGAATCAGAAGTTGAAACAATGCTTTTTGTTTCAATATTGTACCACAAACTCATGCGCCTAAGCGCATATGGAATCGGAAGTTGAAACAATGCTTTTTTGTTTCAATATTGTACCACAAACTCATGCGCCTAAGCGCATATGGAATCAGAAGTTGAAACAATGCTTTTTTGTTTCAATATTGTACCATGTTAATATGAATTTCGTATGAAAATTTGGTATAAAATATGCAGGAATATTTTTTATGGGGATGTATGGATATGCTAGGCACAGGGATATTAAAGTAAAAAAATAATTGCAAAATAAGAAGTTATATAGTAATATTTGAGATAGAAATAAAATGAGAGGTTAGCTTTATGTTTTGGAAAATGACAAATCTCCAATTAAAAAAAGGTTATATTTTTCCCATTTATGGGGATAGTGCGCCTTTTTATGAAGATTTGCAGTAAGCCGGATAGGACTAATTAATAGGTATTCCATTCATTTTACTCACAATATAACAAATCTTTTTCATTGGTACAGTATCTCCTTGACGATTTTAATTTAAAGTTAAGGAGATTTTTTATGTTAAATATAAAAAAACAAATATCAAGACTATATATATCATCTGCGCTTGGCAGCTTGTCCTTGACAGGCGCATGGGCAGCAATACTTGCAGCGCGAGGCTATAGCTTGGTGGAAATTGGTTTTGCGGAAACTGTTTTTCACATAACAAGTCTGCTCTTTGAGATTCCGTCGGGCGTTCTTGCAGATGTATTCGGAAGAAAAAAGATGTTGATAGTCAGCAATATTATGAGGATGCTTGGAAACATTATAATGATTGTATCCTTAAATTTCTTTATGGTGTGTACATCATTGGCATTTTGTGCCGTAAGTTATAATTTTTTGTCAGGGTCGGACAATGCGCTTGCTTATGATTCGCTCAAAATGGTCGGCAAGGAGGAGTATTATGAAAAATATGAATCGAATCAAATGGTGATATATCGTCTTTGCAGCGGCATATCTACTTTGTGTGCGGGCTTTGCCCTTTTCATTGGACATAAACTGGCATATAGCACGGATATTTTAATGGGCGTAATACAAATTCTGGTAATTTCAGCATTATGCGAAACGGGTAACCGCTCCCAAGACAAAAGCAATGAAAACAGTATGCTAGCCTCCATAAAAAAGCTTGCAGCATGCTTTTTTAACAGTATTACTTTTTTGCAAAATGCCGGAAAAGCTTTTTTTCTAATGCTAAGTAATTCACTGGTGGGTGCCGTTGATATTTTGCTTTTGTTTTTTCTCCAAGCAAAGCTTCCCGAGGTGGGTATGTCCGGTCCAGCGCTTGGATTTGCTTTGTTTTTTATGCAGATGGGCGGCATACTTGGAGCAAAAATAATACTTATATGTAGGAGGATGCAATATAGAAGTGTATTTGCCATTGCGGCGTTACTGGTTTTGGCGGGCGTGTTGGCAGAACATTCCGGAGCGTATCCTATAATGGTGGCAGGAGGCTTTATTGCTGCGCTTAGTGACGACGCGCTTCAAGTAAGAACAAATATTGTTTTGCAGGAAATGTTTCCATCAGAACAGAGAGCTACACTGATTTCAATTGAGTCTTTTACTTTTTCAATGATAATGATTGTATTGTCGCCGCTTGCAGGAATTTTATTTTCGTATTGGTAAAACTGAAATACACGATTAGGAGAAGAACACTATGACGGAAAAGAGCTTTGATGAAGTGCATTGGCTGAACTTTAGCTCCTACAAGGATTTGAGACTATATGAGGTGGGGAGGCAGGAGTGTACTGCGGGTTATGCCGTCGGGCCCATTATCAGGGATAAATATATACTCCACTATATTTTGAGGGGGGAGGGTGCCTTGTATTTAGATAACAGAGAATATAAGGTGAGAGAAAAACAGGCGTTTTTGCTGCCGCCCGGCATGCCCACCTATTATCGTGCCGACGAAAAGCGGCCATGGGAATATGTCTGGATCCATTTTCACGGCTTCAAGGCGATGGAGCTGTTGGAAGAGGCGGGGCTCACAAGGAAAAAACCGGTCTTTGTGCCTACGGCGTCCGACGATGGTATCGGGGAGTGTTTCTTGGATATTCTTCGTCATCCCCGGGAGGAGTATGCCTGTATAGGAAATCTGTACAGGCTTTTCCAGCTGTTGATTGACCAAAGCGCCAGCAGGCAGGAAAAAGCAAAAATGCAGGGAACCATGTCAAACTATGTGAAGATGGCAATTGACTATATTAGTCAAAAGTACTCGGAGCCGGTCAGGATTCAAGAAATTGCCTCTTATTGCGGCTTGGAGCGTTCCTATCTCAGTAAAATCTTTAAATACGCAACAGGCTATACGCCTCAGGAATATCTTATTTGGTATCGAATCAATATGGCAAAGCAGCTTCTGCGGGAGCAAGCAATGCCCGTTCAGCATATATCCTATGCGGTCGGTTATAATGACCCGCTTACTTTTTCCAAGGTATTTAAGAAGGAAACGGGAGTGTCGCCCTCTAAATGGAGGCAGGATGTGACGGAAGGGTAGTACATTCGGCGGAAGTATGGAAAACAAAAGGTAATACGATATAGAACAATAGGTGGTGTTATAAAAAATAAAAAAAAGATACTATAAAAGGGAGATTTGTCGTAATTAAGGATTGAGGAGGAAAAGAGAAGCAGTGGATTACTTGACTGAGTTAGAAAACGAGAGCATTTATTTAATTAGAGAGGCTTATGCTCAATTTAGAGATATAGGCATGCTATGGTCTATAGGTAAGGACTCCACAACTCTTTTATGGCTGATTAGAAAGGCTTTTTATGGAAGGGTTCCGTTTCCTGTCATTCATTTAGATACAGGCTATAAATTTAAGGAAATTTATGATTTCCGGGATCGCTATGCGAAAGAATGGGGACTTAATTTACTTGTCTATAGAAATGAAAAGGCAATTCAGAACGGAATATCTCCCAAAACAGGAAAATTGGAATGCTGTACGGAATTAAAGACAAACGCATTGAAGCAGGTGGTTGCACAAAATAATATTAAGGCTTTGTATTTAGGGATTCGCAGGGACGAGCATGGCGTTCGGGCAAAGGAACGTTTTTTTTCTGTAAGAGATTCTGATTTTGAATGGAATTATAAAGAGCAGTCCGTTGAAATGTGGGATCAGCACAAGACAAATGCCGAGGAAAATGAACATTTTAGGATTCATCCTATTTTGAGCTGGACCGAAAGGGATATTTGGAACTATATCAAAAGGGAAAACATACCAATGACAAAATTGTATTTTTCAAACGGGAGCTGCCGCTATCGCAGTATTGGATGCGAAACCTGCTGCAGTCCGATAGCGTCCACGGCAGACACCATTGATAAGATAATAGAAGAATTAGAAAATACAAATGTATCCGAGCGAAGCGGAAGGGCTCAGGACAAAGAAGCGGATTATATGATGGAAAAATTACGAACACTTGGATATATGTAGAAGAGGAACATATGAATAGGACAAAAGTATCATTGGTTATGGTTGGTCATGTTGATCATGGCAAGTCTACATTAATAGGAAGAATATTAGCGGATACGGATTCGGTTGCCAAAGATAAAATGGAAGAGCTGCGGAAGGTATCAAAAAATACGGGTAATGAATTGGAATATGCCTTTCTTTTGGATCACTTAAGGGAGGAGAGGGAGCAAGGCATTACAATTGATACGACACAGACATTTTTTCAGACAGAGAACAGGGAATATCAGATTATTGATGCGCCGGGTCATGTGGAGTTTGTTAAGAATATGATTACGGGTACCGCGCAGGCTAATTCTGCCGTTCTTATTGTTGATGCGGTTGAAGGGGTGATGCAGCAGACAAAGCGGCATGCGTATATTTTGTCGTTACTGGGTATTCAGGATATCATCGTGGCAGTGAACAAGATGGATAAGGCTGGCTATTCGGAGGAGCGCTATATTGAAGTCGTTAAGGAAATAAAAGAGATATTTGAACAGCTGCGATTAAGCTGTAAATATTTTATTCCTATGTCGGCGTTAAAGGGCGATAATGTCTGTAAAGCATCGGAAAATATGAAATGGTATAAAGGCGGGGATTTTTTGACGATAATGGAGTCCATTGAAGTAAAACAGGAGAAAAGAGAATGTCCGTTTATAGTACCGATTCAGGATGTATATAAAATGGAAGACAAGCGCATAGCCGTAGGGCGCGTTGAATGCGGCGAGCTACATACAGGCTGTGAGATTCGAGTTGTACAGACGGAGCAAATAACGCAGGTACAGTCTATAGAGAAATATCTTGAAAAAAGGTCTGAGGCAGCGGCGGGGGAATGTATTGGCATTACAACAAAGGACGCAATATTTCTTGAGCGGGGCAGCGTAGTGTGTGACAAAGAGGCAGACGTTCAATATGATAATGTTATTAATGCAAATATTATCTGGCTGGAGCGGGAGAATGTTCAATGCAGTCAAAGACTGATTATGAGATGCAGCACACAAGAGACAGCATGCGCCTTGGAAGAGGTTTACCATAAGATTAATACGGAGCAGCTGACGGAGGCTGATGACAATGATCAAAAGATGAATTATCTTGACGCCGGGAGGGTGAGGATAAGGACAAAAAATAAGTTGGCCTTTACAAGGTTTACCGATTGTGAAAATACAGGTCGGTTTGTATTATTGAGGAACAATAGCATATGCGCAAACGGTATTATTTTATAAGACTGTGAAGGGGAAGATGGAATGTGAAAAAGGCCGTGTGTTTTGATTTCGACGGTGTGATAATAAATTCGACAGAGATACAGCGCTACGCGTTGGAAAAGAGTTATCTTAAGGTGATTGGAAAAAAGCCGGATAAAAACATGTTTCAAGAATTTTTATCATACGCAGGGGATTCCTTAGCCAACATATTTACAAAAATGGGATTGCCGTTAGAAATGATCCCCTATTATAGACAATGCAGTATTGAAAAAGACGAAGAAATTTTGGTGCATATGGGAATTGTAGAATTGCTGCAGGTTCTAAATGGCAAGGATGTTTTATGCGCTCTTTTCACGGGAAAAGACAGAGAGCGAACCTTGCGGATATTGGAAAAGAAGAATTTGTTGAGTTATTTCAGTACAATAGTGTGCTCGGATGATATTCAGAATCCGAAGCCGCATCCCGAAGGCTTATTGGTTCTAATGAAAGGCTTAGGCGTAGACGAGAAGCATATTGTTATGGTAGGCGATGCCACAAATGATATTTTATGCGCCAAGAGGGCGGGCGTGCCGGCAATAGCGGTGACGTGGGGAGATAATGAGAAGAAGGTTTTACTGCAAAGCAGTCCCGATTACATGGCAGACGAAATCAAGGAGCTGGAGCAAGCGATATACGCCGCTTTAAAAATCGTTCCGGAAAGAAAAAAGCTATTATTTAATGATTTTGTTGTCGCAGAAGATAAATGTAATATGCGATGCGAGTATTGTCTGACGCAAACAAGCAAAATCAATAGAGGCGGAACCAAATTATGCGGCGGCATGTTTTCGGACTGTTCCTACTATGAGGGTACAGAATTTTACAAGCGGCTTGACACAATACAAGAAAAAATTTTAGAGCAGCTGGATGTGGCAATATTAAAAATCAGCGGCGGAGAGATATTGTTATTGCCGGGCATTCAGGCTTATATATTGAAGCAGGCTAAATTATATAGAGGAGTGCAGGTATTAACCAACGGGGTGTTGCTCAATCAGGAAATATTGAAGGGTTATAAGGAAGCGGGAAATATTTGTCTCCAGATTTCCCTTGACTCAAATAAGCTTGAAGGCAATAGCTATAGAACAAAAAGTCAAAAGGTTTTGGACAGAATTTTAAACAATATTGAGTTGGCATATAAAATAGGAGTTCCGGTGGAAATTAACTGCGTATTGACAGATCGTAACGCCAGCTGTTTGTGTGATTTTCTGGATTATCTAAAGCAGTATAAGGGCGGAGTTGTCGTCTATCCGTTTCCTGTACGGGGAGCCCAAAAGGATAGCTTTTATATGAAAAACGAACAAATAACCGATATTGAAAGGGTTATTCAAAGGTACGATGAGTACGTCGATGTTTTAGCCCCGAAAGCTTATATGACTTATTTATTGGATTTTTTGAGATATGGAAAAAGGAGTATTCGGTGTTCATTACCATATATGGCAATGGGGTCTTTTGAAGACGGCACCGTCACCCCATGTCCCAATTACTGGTTCACGATTTGGGGCAGCGTATTAGAGGACGGGAGCGATGTATTATCTAGAGTGGGAAAGGATAGGTTATATAAAAGCTTAACAAGAAGGACAACCTTTATCCCGGAATGTAAATCTTGTTATACACCGTGGGATAGCTTTAATTTGTATATGGAAGGTATATTATCTTATCAGGATTTATTAAAAAGTCCGTCTTATGCCTTTGAAGGTGTGAAGGAGTATATCGGATCAATCAAGAAGGAAATACAAGGACAGCTGTCATGAGAGGATGTTATGGATACATATGTACAAATCAGAAAAACCATAATTGATAATATTCCGGTACTTATTTGCAAGAACGGCGAGAAAAATCAAAAGGGCAATATCATATTATTGCATAAATTGCTGGAAGATAAAGAGCATGAAATTTTACTTGCATATTATCTGGCTCAAAGCGGGTATGAAGTTTTGATTCCGGATCTTTTGTACCATGGGGAATCTCCCTTGAGCGTCAGAATAAGTAAAAAAATGGATTTTAATAAGCTTTATACAGAGATGGACAAGAGTATGGAATTAATCCGGCGGTTAATGGATGATATCAGCGATAGAAAAGTCGGGCTTATCGGTTCATCATATGGGGGGATGCTGGCGCTGGCGGCAGGAGGCATTTTGGATGGGATTAGCTTTGTAGGAGCTATTTGCGCCAGCCCAAACTGGGCGCAATTGCTCAAAAGCGGTAATATAGAGAGCTTTAGGATATTTAGCAGCAACCGACCGGTAATTGATTATCAGATAGTGCAGGAAAGTATCCGTAAATACGATCCGATGTATCATATTGACGGTTTCGAGGGTAAAGATATCATGCTGATGAACGGTGCGCTGGACACGACTTTTAAATATTGTCTGACGGAACCTTTTTACAAAGAATTATCGGAGAGGTGTGATAATAAGAAGCATAGTAGTATCACTTGGAAAAAGTATGACAAAACAGGACATAGCGTAACTTATGATATGATACAGGATTTGTTGGAGTGGTTGAAGCAATTATGAGCCTGTATGTAAAAGGGAGTCACATGATGAAAGCAAGCCTTGTTATACCAACATATAATAAATTGGAGCGCCTGAAGCTTGTTATAGAATCCTTAAAATATCAAACCGAAAAGAAAGAGAATTTTGAGGTGATTATTGTTGACGATGGCTCGACGGACGAGACAGCGGAATATTTTCATAAGCTTCGATTACCATTTGAATTGCGGTACATATATCAGGAGAGAAAAGGACGGGCAGCAGCTCGTAATACCGGAATTTATAATGCAAATTATGAAATAGTAATCTTTTTTGATGATGATTTGATTTTAGACCGTGAATTTATTTATAATCGTTTACAATACCATAAGGATGCGGAGCATGTGGTACACGGAAGAATAATGGATTTACCAAAAGTAAAATTTTTTAAGGATCCTGTCAGAGGTATATTTTTTGATAATATAAAATTACATGATCCGGTGAAAAAAATTTTGGTAAAAAATCTGGTATTGCCGGAAATGCTGCAGGATGAAGCTTTATTTCAAGCCAATATAGTGAGCGCGGCGCGAATGACGGCCCTTGAAGGCCTTATTAAGCAATTGCTTGATAAGTATCCGGGAAGGATGGATTGGGTTTCTTGTGTGGGGGGCAATCTTTCCGTAGCTAAAAATATACTGCTTGAGGCAGGCGGATTTGATGAAGGCTTTGGTTTAGAGTGGGGCTGTGAAGATATTGAATTGGGCTTTAGATTGATGAAAAGGGGCTGCAGATTTATTTATGCGGATAATTCCGTTAATTATCATATTGCGCATTACCGTGTGAACGCTATGGAAGAACACTCCAAAAACCTTAAATATTTTTATGATAAATATAAGGAACCGCAGATTTTGCTGTTTGATGATTTTATATCTCAAAGGATAAAGGCACAGCAATTAATTAGTGAGATTTTTAGGGAAGAAGGATAAGATGAAATTAAATTGTGATAAGAATATTTTTGAAGCCTGCGATACGATAAAAACGTTATATTGAAGGAGACTAAAAGAGATTGTAATTATGCAGTTTTTGATAGAATGAAAAATAAATTTTTTAAATTATTAATGAAAGAGAAGGAAGTTTGGGTAGAAATTATCAATGACTCAAAACTGACTTGCTTATAAAAAAGAAAGGATATGCGTATTGTTTTATGGAGCATTATGCAAGGTAAGATTATGAAAGAAAAATCTATGTGCGGACTTTATTGTAGTACTTGTGAGTTTGTTGAAAAATGCGGGTGTAAGGGCTGTGTAGAATCACAGGGGAAACCTTTTCATGGCGAGTGCCCCATAGCCGTCTGCTGTATGGGCAAATCGTTAGAGCATTGCGGAACATGTGAGGAATTTCCATGTGACCAATTGAATGCATATTCCTATGATGAGGCGCATGGAGATAACGGAAAGAGAATAGAAGAATTAAGAAAGTGGATAGCAAAATGACAGAAGGCTTTATAATTTATACATATTAAAACGAAGGGAATTAACCGGAATTGAAAAAGTTATTTATTCTTGGATTGGACGGAGCTTCTTTTGAACTAATTACGCTTTTTTCAGAACAAGGAATTATTCCAAATATGAGCAAAATGATAAAGCAGGGATACTTTTCGTGCTTAAAATCGACAGTACCGCCGCATACGGCTCCCGGCTGGGTTTCATCATTGTGTGGGGTGAATCCCGGACAGCATGGAATATATCAGTTTTGGGATACACAGGCAAAATCATATGAAGGAAAGTTTATGGGGAGTGAGGATGTGGAGGTGCCGTTTGTCTGGCACATATTAAATGAAGCCGGCGTTAGTACAGGAATGGTTAATATACCGATGACGCATCCTCCCAAACCCCTAAACGGATATATACTTACATGGCCTTTATATAATACTTTAAAATATAGCTATCCGAAGGAGCTGGTGCACGATTTAATAAAAGCAAGATGCCATTTTGCCTCTGACGTAACAACAATGTTTCAAGGGGATATGAACTATATTTATCAGGCGGTGGAGATTGTAAAAAAACGATTTGAAACAATTCGGTATTTATTGGATAATAACCGGACTGATTTTTTTATGAGCGTATTTACGGAGATAGACCGTGTATCGCATTTCTATTGGGATTATAAGGATAAGGATCCCATGATAGAGGATGCGGTAAAAAAAATATATATGGAATGCGACAAAGTCGTAGGAGAGATACTGAACCTGATAGACGAAAATACTATATTATTAATTTATTCGGATCATGGTTTTAGAAAATGTGAGTTTGATTTTTATATTCAATCATATCTTATACAAAAAGAGCTTATGGTATTAAAAAAAATGGAGCCATGCCATAAAAGGCAGAACAATTGGTTTGAAGGTACGGATAAGGACGGAAACGTATATCAGGTAGACTGGGATAAGACGGTAGCTTATATCGCATGTCCGGGCTCATACGGAATTAATATTAATATGAAGTATAGACAGGAAAACGGAATTGTGGAGCCGAAGGATTACAAAAAAATTTGTGAGATGGTGGCAGATACGTTAAAGGATATTAGGCATCCGTTTAAGGATGCGCCGCTATTCCAAAATGTATATACAAGGGACGAGGTATATTATGGAAAGCGTTTAGCGGAAGCGCCGGACCTAATTCTAGAACCGGAGGATTTTGCGTTTATGGTTCACCATAAAATTAGTTTGGATGGATTATATAGCAGACAATGTGAGCAAGCGGGCATTCATTCGATGAACGGCATTTTGTTATTATATGGGAAGCCGTTGGAGGAATATGAGTTGCATGAGCCGGAGTCCTTAACGGATATTGCCCCTACAATACTATATCTATATGGAATTGATAAACCCTACTATATGGAGGGGAACAGTATTCTGGAAAGAAAAAAAGAGTATAAGGATAACGGCAAAAAGAATGTGGCGTCAGGGAAAACAGAGGAATTTTTTTATAATGAAGAGGAGCAGGATGAAATGAAAAAACGTTTGAAAAATCTGGGGTATCTCTAAAAATTTCTTAGTGTATAAGGGGCGTAAGACGATGAAAGAGAAGTTCTTTGTATTGGGTTTGGATGGTTTTTCTTATTCATATCTCGGACAAAACCGGTTTACGGAAATGATGCCTTTTTTTACGAATTTGTGCATGAAGCAGCAGGCGCATTCCATGCACTCGGTGATTCCCGTTATTTCATCTGTGGCATGGACAAGCTATTCAACGGGAAGAAATCCCGGAGAACACGGAATATACGGTTTTGTAGATAAAATAAACAATCCGTTTCAATTAGTGGTACCTACATCTGATCATCGAAAAAAGGACACTATTTTCAAGAAGCTGTCAAAAAATAAAAGGGTATATTCGATAAATGTGCCGATTTCATATCCGCCGGAGCCGGTCAGCGGAAAGATGGTTGCATGCTTTTTATGTCCAAAGCTGCAGAAAGCTACTTATCCGGACGAATACTGCAGGGAGCTAATTAAAAGAAATTATATTATTGATGTTGACGCGTCATTAATTGGCAGTAATCCCATAGAGATGCTTCGCCAGTTAATCGAGGCTATGAAAATCCGTTTTGAGATTATATATGACATAATTGAAAAGGAAGAATGGGATTTTGTACAATTACATATTATGGAGACCGACCGGTTATTACATTTTTTCTATACCTATATAACAGACAATGCAGCAAATTCCCGACAGGAACAAAGCTTAGTAAACGAGTTTTTTATGAATTTGGATGCTAAAATAGAAAAATTAGCGGACTTACTGGGCAACGATTGTCGTCTGCTCGTGCTGTCCGATCATGGTATGTGCGAGATTAAGAGCGAAGTTCAAATAAACTTATGGCTGAAGCAGCGCGGCTGGTTAAAAATTTCGGATAACACAGGTATAGCCGGATATGATAGAGAAAGTATTTGCTATTCATTGACCCCGGGGAGAATATACATAAATTTGAAGGGTAGAGAAGAAAAAGGCGCCGTAAATACAAATGAATATGAAGATGTCAGAGAAATGCTCAGAGAAGAATTATTACAAATGAAATATGCAGATACAGGTGAACCGATTATGGATAAAGTCTTTCGGAGGGAAGAGCTGTATTTTGGAGATGAAATAGGTGCAGCGCCGGATTTAATTGCTCATCCAAGAGCCGGATTTGACCTTAAGGCAAATACAACAGGTAACAGTATTTTTACGCACACCTATTTAAACGGTATGCATACGTTTGACGATGCAATGATTGTCGGGAAAAATGTGGATGTATCTCAAATAAATTCGATTGAGAAGGTTCATGATATTATTATGAGGGAATTAAAATGAGACTTTATCAATTGCTAAAGGATTTGAGCTACAATGCGGCGGATGAATTAGCTGTTTGCGCGGATTGCAAAAGTATAACATATAAGCAATTATTTCAAATCGTAACAAGAAACTCGAAAATTATACAAAAATATCTCCCAAAAGGGAGCGCGGTTATTTTGAGAACGGAGGATAAATACAAATTTGTAATTGCATTTCTCAGCTACGCAATATCGGGAATATGGTGCGTGCCGCTGCCCTCGGACATTAAGGAAGGTCAGACTCAAGACCTAAAAAGGATGTATGGCTTATCGGAAGCTTTATGTACGGAGGAATTATGGTATGAAGAAATGAATGTGAAAGACGAGGCAGAGGAAGATTTTAATGATTTTGAATCGGGCATCTATCATCTCACGTCGGGAAGCACGGGTTTTCCCAAGCTATGTGTACGGAATATGGAGGCGCTGATAGCCGAAGGAGTGAATTATAAAGAAACCTTGTCCATAAAAGAGAATGAGAAAATCGTATGTTTGGCTCCCGTAAATCATTCATTTGCATTAGGGGCGGGCCTGATGGCTTCTTTGGTATCAAAGGCCGCTATTTATCTGATAGATACGTTTACTCCAAGGCATGCAATCAACGTAATGGCTTCGTTTGGCGCCAACATTGTGATTGCGGTGCCTGCTATGATTCGGACTATGAATAAGGTAAATATTTTACAGGATTTAGAGTTTGGAGCCTTGAGAATCGCGTTAGTGGGAGCCGGAACTGTGAGCATAGCAGAGCAGAGTAAATTTAAAAAGAGATTTGGCGTTTATATTTATGGAAATTACGGTTCAACCGAGACCGGAGGTCTCTTTACAAGAGTCTCCGACTCTTACTCGGAGTCAATCGGTGTTCCGATGAAAGGAATTTCAGTAAAATTGTTGGATTCTGATCATGCTGAGGTCGAAAAGGGAGAAGTGGGAGAGCTATATGTAAAGTGTCCATATAGCATGGAAAAGTACTATCAAGACAAGGAAGCCCTATTATCGAATAAGGGTTTTTGGCCAATGGGGGATTTGGTTAAGCAAGACGCAGACGGTCAATATTATATTGTGGGCAGGTTAAAGAAAATTATACGAATCGGAGGGAAGCAGGTAAATCCTTACGAGGTAGAACAATGTATTTTGAGATACCCGCAGATAGAGGATGTTTATGTCTACGAGGATAAGCGGGAGGATGGCGAAGCTGTGGTTGCAGCCGTTATCGTTGGAAAGAATGTGGACGACGCTTTATTAAGAAAATTTCTAGCGGGCTATTTGGAAGGCTATAAAATACCGGCAACTATTGTGAGAGCTGCTTCAATCAAGAGAAACTCTCTCGGGAAAATAATTCAATAGGGGGGAATCATTTTATGATGGGGGAAGTGCTTGACGATATAGTGTCATACAAGAAAAGCGCAGCTGTAATAGCTGCAATAAAAATGGATATTTTCTCCATTATTCATAATAAAAAGACTGTCAGCCTGAGCCTGTGTGAAGAAAAGGGCTGGAATCCGGACTATTTCTTTTTACTCTTAGAATACTTGACAGAGATTGGTTATTTAAAGAGCGTTAATAAAAAAGAATGGTCTTTGGCAGAAGGATTAGAAAGCCAAATCAGTAAGCTTGCTAAGTATGCCAAGCTGGTAAAGCATGAAAGCAATATTTGGGGAAAATGGATTTCGCCCGAAACGATCATCCATACTATAAAGAGCGGGAGTGGAGAAAGGACATTTGATTTAGAAGGGTTTACCGAGGAGGAAAAGGCGGATTATGAAGCGGCAGTATATGAAAACAGTTCGACTCTCATAGGGTTTCAGATTCTCAGAAAACTGCGCGCTAAAGAAAATTTAAATGTAGCCGAGTTCGGAAGAACAAGAGAGGTTTATAAAGAGCTGTTACTGAAACGATTATCCGGCGAATCCCATTACAGCAATATTCATGCCATAGAAAAGCTGGGGGAAATGTATGATGCGGTAATAATGACAAATACCGTTCATTATTATACAAGCGGGGAACTTTTAAAAGTATTAAAGTATATAAAGGAACGCTTAAATACTTCAGGTTTTTTATGCATTACAGATTTGTTTGCGGATGCTGAGGATGGTTTTAGCAAATCGCTTTGTATAGATTGGCTGACTCATGGCGGAGTATATAATTTGTTCTTTGATTCCGTGCTTTCAGCATTGAAAAAAGCAGGATATCAAGGAATAGAGAAGAGTTATTTAGAGAATATATCAACATACATAATATTTGCGTACAAATAATACAGAAGGAAAGGCTAAAGGATATCCGTTGAAGGAACCGGGGTATAGTAATGGATGCTCATATAATGCAGGCATTAATAGAAAAAAGGGAGGAAGTCAGATTTGCTTTTTCGACTGTTGATGTCAGCAGGATTTTAATTTTGGCGCCGCACCCGGATGATGAAACGCTTGGATGCGGAGGCGTTATATCCCTTTTTAAGCAAAAGGATATTGAGGTTCATATAGCGCTATTTACAAATGGTGAAAAAGGGGGCAGGGAGAAGAATATTGCCAAGATAAGACGGGCAGAATTTTTAGAGGCATGTAATTTAATGGGTGTGGATAACCTGTATTTTCTTGAACATAGGGATGGGGAATTAAGCGCTCAACCGGATTTGTTGAGTGAAGAAATGAAAGGGCTTTTGGATAGTATTCAGCCGCAATATGTTTTTACTCCGTATATATTTGACGCTTCCCGCGACCACAGTACGATTGCCGAAGCAGCCATAAAGGTCATACCGGCGAAAACGTCGCTATTTATGTATGAAGTATGGACGCCAATTCTGTATCCTGATTATTACATTAATGTTACGCCCTTTTATGAGAAAAAACGGGAAGCAATGCAATGCTATAAATCTCAGGAACGGACTTATAAGCTATGTGCCAAGACGGAAGCAATCAACCGTATGAGAGCCGTCTTATCCATGCACAGACGTAGTTTATATATGGAATGCTTTAGACTGTATAAGGGCGTAATAAATAATACATAGAACAAAATTCATTATTGAATCAGATACATATAAATCACAAATTATTTAAGAAGGGAGGCATCATTTGAAAATAGCATTAGTTGTTACGCTCGGCGGAGATTTAGTCAGGTCAACGGAGCACTTAGGAGTTGCATATATCGCCGCAGTGCTTCGCAAGGAAGGGTATTATGTAGAAATTTTTGAAATAAACGAAAAAATCATTGATGATGTTGAAAAATATAAGAGTCTGTTTACGTCAGCATTTGAAATTGTCGGCTTTACGACAACATGTATCACTCTCAAGGACGTGAACCGTCTGGCGCATAAGGTCAGGCAATATAGTCCTGCATCATGTATCGTATATGGGGGGCATATGGCTACATTTACCAGACAAGCATTGTTTGACTCGGTACCCTATGTGGATGTTTCCATTCTGGGGGAGGGAGAGTACACATTTCTGGAGCTGGTAAGATGCATGGAGAAGCATGGAGATTTACATAGTGTGAAAGGAATTATTTTCAAGGAAAAGGGTCGTGTTTATGAGAATGAAGAGAGAGAATTAATAGAGGATTTGGATGAGCTGCCGTTTCCTGTGAGGGATGAATTTGAGCAGCATGGCGGACAATATATTAGATTGTCCACAAGCAGAGGCTGTTTAGGGAGCTGTGGATTTTGCAGTAATTTTGTGGGACGCCGCCAAAAGGGAAAGCGTTGGAGAGGCAGGAGTCCTCAAAATGTAGTTGATGAAATTGAAATGCTTGTAAGAAAATACAAATTTAAAACATTTGATTTTGTCGATTCCACGTTTGAAGATCCGGGGCAGTTCGGGAAGCGGAGAATAGAGGAGATTGCAGAAAAAATTATAGAGCGTAAATTAAACATTTTCTATAACTGTTGTTTCCGTGCGGAGAATTGGAGCATTGAAGACAGAAGTCTGTTAGGCCTGCTTGTAGAATCCGGTTTAGAAAAGGTAAATATCGGATTTGAAGCGGGTAATGACAGGGGGCTGGAGATACTTAATAAGAGGGCCAGAGTCGTAGATAATAATCGGGTAATCTCTCTGCTGAGGGAGTTCCCCCAGATATATTTAACCTTTGGATTTATTATGCTACATCCATATTCTACAAAAGAGGATTTGTATGATAATGCCGCTTTCTTACATAATACAGGATTCGGACAGGTGATAAGGCACTATTTTTGGCGTCTTGAGGTATATCCCGATACATTGCTGGAAAAAAGGCTGCAGGAGGACGGACTTATCGACAAAGAATATAATATATGCGACGGTATGTATATGTACCATTTTGCAAATAAGGAGGTGTCGGTTTTTGAAAATATTTTTAAAGAGATGTTGACATTAAAATCAATTTGGGATTTTGAAATATTTGACATATTAGTACATACGTTTATCATACGCTTGCAGAAACGCTATTTTGATGATCCGGTAAAAGAGCGAATAGACGATTTTAGTTCCTTTGTTACCAAAATACGCAACAATATGCAGGATTATAATTATCAATTTTTCTTAGACTTACTCGATAACGTAGAACAATACGATATAGCGTACAAGAAGCAGGAGCTGGACGAGTTTATCAAAAGCAGTACGCGTCTGATAGAGCAGCATCAGTATCGGTTAGGTAAGGAAATGATCTCTCAAGGCTATGACATTAATGTAAAATAGAAAAATTAAGGAAGAAAGAGGTAAGATATGAGCTACGAAGAGATTAAGAACAAATTAAAGGATATTTTGGTTGAAATATTGATATTGGAAAAGACAAGTGATGAAATAATCGGAGAAGATTTGATAAGTGAACTTGGGATTAATTCTATAGATGCAATTTCTATTTTTATCGAAATAGAAGATACATTTAATATTGTTATAGAAGATGAGAACTTAAATGCATCCTTGATTGCAAATCTTGATAATACTGTAAAATTTGTATATGATAAGCTGAATCAGTGACATGATATGACGACGGACGGGGGCAGGTATGAAAGAGATAGTATGTATATGTGAAGGTATATCCTATGAATTACTAAATAAATATTTAGAGGAGGGCAGTTTGCCAAATATCAAGAGACTGGTATCGGAAGGAAATTTTGGCGAGCTGCAATGTAATGAAATTCCATATGAAGCATCATGCCTGACCACTGCGTTGTCAGGAGTAAGCGTAAAAGAACACGGAATAATATCTTATTGGAATGCTAAATCCTATGAGTATATACCTGTAGAGTGGAATTCGGAAGATATAAAACAGTATATGTTTTGGAATAAAGATGAATATAAGAACAATCGATATGCGCTCATAAATTTGTTCGGTACACAACCCACATATGAAATAGACGGATACATGCTTTCTTATTCTATGGATAAGAATTTGCGGTATTCTTATCCGAAAGATTTGCTGAATAAGCTAAATAAAAAAAGATTGCCTTATGTGCAGGATACATGTGCATTCTTTAATCCCAAAACGGATTTAAAGCAATTTTGTCTTGACGTCCTAAGAATTGACCAATTAAGAAAAAATGTTTTTATAAATTTATTGCAGGATAATATTGACGTAGGGATTGTCAATTTTACTGCTATCGATCGCTTAAGTCATTTTAGTTTTCATGAAGTGTATCAGAAAGAAAGCAAGGATACATATTTATATCAGGCATATAAGCAATGCGATGAGTTCATCGGAGAATTAATGGAATTTGCAGATAAAAAGTCGGCAAAGTTTATTCTTTTTTCCGAAATAGGCTTCGGCGCCTTGCTTAAGTTTGTAAGAATTAATGATTATTTGTGTCAGACCAATTTTATGAAGAGGAATGACGTCGGAGAGGAAATTCAATGGAAAGAGACGCTTGCTTTTGAGACGGTACAGGGCAGCCATGGGGTGAACATCAATTTAAAGACCGCTTTCAGAGACGGATGTGTGAGTATTGACGAATATGACGACGTGATTCGGGATGTGATGGATAATTTAAAGAAAATGAGGAATCCGCATTGCGACCAGCCAATGTTTAGTGATGTTATACGGGGCAGGGATTATTCGGATTCCAAGTATATTCCGGATATTCTGGTAGTGCCATACGACTGGAGATATTTGCCTTATGGCGATGCATACTGGGCGAATCATGTATCACGCGATTGTCAGACCGGATGGCACAGGGCAAATTCTTTTTGGGCAACGCTGGATAAGCAGGCAGAAGAATTTCCTATAAAGAGTTTACAGGATATAGCGGAATATATAAAAGCCAATGCTATATAATTTAAAAAGATAAGGGGGGATATGCTTGCTTATATTAGGCGTGGGGGGATCAAATCATGATTATTCCGCTTGTCTTACAAGGGATAACGAGATTTTGTACATGATTGAGGATGAACGTATTACCAGAAAGAAAAACGCAAGAGGGCTGGGAACCGATATAGCAAAGGGGTTTTCTAGAAAATATTGTCTGAGCGAGGCTGGGATAGAATTGCCGGACGTAGATATGATAGTGTCAAATGACCTGATTCATCCGGCAATTTTGTTCCGTTTAGATAATGTTAAGATGATTGACCACCATCTGGCGCATTCGGCAAGTACATTTTTTTGTTCGCCGTTTGAAGACGCCGCTATATTGGTAGTTGATTCCGTCGGCAGCAAGCGTGTATATGACGATAAGATTACATATAATACGGTTTCATTTTACTATGGAAGCGGCAATCATATATTTGAAATTAAGAAAATAGAAGGAAGAAATCTACAAGGCACTGATTATGTAGAAAATTCTTTGGGAATATTTTATACATTGATTACGGAAGCAATCGGATTTAAAGAATTGGAAGAAGGAAAGACTATGGGCTTGGCGCCCTATGGTACAAGCCAATTTTATAATGAATTAAGCCGTTGTATATATTATGCCGGCAACGGAAAAATAGAAATGTCATTGCAAAGTATAGAACATCTAAGAGGGTATAAAAACAGAATAAATAATATTCCTGCGGAAGGGGAACGTAATCAGGCGAGAAAAGACTTGGCGTTTAGCGCCCAAAAAATATTGGAAGAGCTCATGACAGAACTTTGCATTTATGTAAAAGAGCAGACCAATGCAAAAAAGCTATGTCTGGCGGGCGGGGTAGCATTGAACAGTGTAGCGAATTATAAAATATACAAAAAGAAGATATTTGAACAAATTTTTATTCAGCCGGCGGCGGGAGATAACGGAACATCTATCGGCAGCGCGCTGTACGGATATTATGAAATATGCGGAAACAAAAGATGTTTATAAAGCATGGGTTATGGAGGAGGGGAAATGTTTAGTCCATATTTGGGAAAAAAATATTCGGAAGAGGATATTATGACGGCTGCAAGGAGGCATAAGGAGCATGTTTCTATTACTCGGTGCGATAATGTATATCGACATGCCGCAGATTCCATTGCAAAAAAGAAAATTGTAGGTTGGTTTCAGGGAAGAAGCGAATGTGGACCTCGCGCTTTAGGAAACAGAAGTATTCTGGCGGATGCAAGAGATAAAAATATGAAGGATCATGTCAATGCAAAAGTAAAGTTTAGGGAAGCATTCAGACCTTTTGCGCCTTCCGTTTTATGGGAGCATCAGCAAGAATACTTTGATTTGGATGTGCCCTCTCCCTATATGCTGATGGTATCGGATATTCTGCCGGATAAGCAGCAGATCATTCCCGCCGTTACGCATGTAGATGGTACGGGAAGACTGCAGACATGCATGAAAGAGTTAAATCCACAATATTATGCATTGATTGAAGAATTTTATAATATCACGGGGGTTCCGGTGATACTCAATACATCGTTCAATATTCAGGGGGAGCCCATCGTGGAAACTCCGGAAGATGCAATTTTGTGCTTTATTAATACAGAGATTGATATATTGTACATACATCAATTCTGTATACAAAAGACAGATATTTAAGGCTGGGGGCTAAGTTTTAATTTCGACAGTTCGGGGCTAAGGTAAAAATTTGAATGCTAGAGGAAAGTGAAATAAACAACATGGGGATTCAGCTGCTATACGCTACGTTGACACGATTGAAACAGTATGAGGAATTTTTAGGAATAGACAGGATTTATCAATATTTATGTGAACATATCAACAACCATAGAGCTTTCCGGATAGGAAGCAGAGGGTGCTTATAAGGTTTTGCATGAGACAGGCGCGGATTCATATGACATACAATTATGCGTCGGAAAAAGCAGCTTATTATCCCTGTTGTTCTAAAAGGGTGTATTTAACGATTGATTTGAGTGGGCGCTGCAGGCCGCAGATTGGGGTAGGAAGGAAAATTTATGATTATAAATAATAAAACGGTGCAGGAATATACAGAGAAATTAAGCAGGCTGGTTCAGGAGGATTATTCTATTAATGAAAACGAAGTTGCAGGAATATTGATGCAAATTGGCAATAAAGTAGAAATGGATAGGTTATATTATTCAAATATGATGTTCTTATCCATCACAGTTCTCTTAGAGCTGCTTTATAGGGATCAGCTTATATTATTGGAGGATACCGTACGTTTTAAGGAAGATTGTACGGTCGATATACATACCGTTAATGTGCCGCTTAATGTTATAGATGCCGGCAGAGATTCCACAGTAGCGGACCCGGCGTATGATTTTATAAGGAATCGTGAATCAGCTCCAAACGAGTTATATTATCAAAGCTATAATACATATGAAAGTTTAATACGCAGACAAAGAATTATGGAATCCTTTGGCGACCACCATAACAAGTCAATTTTGTTTCTAGGAGACGATGAATTATTTTGTGTATATTACGCTCTGCATTCTCAGGCAAAAAGAATTGCAGTGTTAGATATTGACCGTTCATTATTACAGAAGGTTAATGAAGCAAATGAAAAATTCCATCTGAATATTGAAGTGTATGAGTGCGATTTAGTAAAGGAATTTCCGAAGGAATTGCATCATCAGTTTGACGTCTTTTTTGCAAGCGGATTAAAAGATTTAGGCGGTATTCTCCTATTTATTTATTCGGGCTTGCTGTCTTTGAACGAATCCCTTGTGTCATCGGGATATTTTACCTTCTATGAATATAATGCCTCGGACCAGAAGTGTAGATATATGTATGATTTGGAAACGAAGCTATTGCAGGAGGGAGTAATCTTAGATCATATTTCTGTTTGCGATCAGGGAATGATTCCGCCAAGCGCATTAGAAAAAATAAGGCATCAGATTGAAAAAGAACCATATTTTACAAAATATCCGGCGCAAAAAACAGAGATTATCAAGTTTTTAAGGGAAAAGAATGTTTTTTCGGCAGATCCTCAATTTCCGCTGTTTTCCGTAAGACCTATTAAAATTGCACGAGTAAGAAGAGCTTTTCTGGCGCCTCAAATTGAAAAGAAATTGAATATATTGAGAAGATTTTCAAAGACTTAAAAATATCGCTATAGAAGCTAAATATGAATCTTTGTTGCCGGAATATACTTTAGTCAGCTACGGCTGAAAAAGTAATGAGTTAACAACTTAAAAGACAAATTAATTATCGGAAAAGGAAGGGAAGATTATGAAATATGAGTGGATAGATGAATATCTTATGAATAAAAAAGGTGTAGAAAAGGATTTGCAAGAGGGCTGGAACCTATGCGAGGTGGAGCGTTAAGAAAACAATATAAGGATATTATACCGGGGTACTATGCAAATAAGCTGCATTGGAATTCTATTGCGGCAGCTGGCGAAGTACCCGACGATTTAATGAAGGACATGCTGGATGAGTCTTATCATCTGATATTCGGCAGCTTAAGCAAAAAGAAGCAGGCGGAAATATTAGAGACAGAACAGCATTAGAGGAGAAACTAATGAAAAACATAAAAAGGATATTAGAGTGTATTTTTTTAACATTGATATTTGTTTTATCCGGTTGCACATATAGAAATATGAACGAAGAGTTAACGATATATAATGTTTCATATGATTCAACCAGAGAATTATATGAAGCGTATAATACCCTTTTTTTATCTTATTATGAAGAGAAGACAGGACAGAGATTAAAGGTGTTACAATCCCATGGAGGCTCCGGGAGTCAGGCGCGCTCTGTGATAGAAGGCGCAAATGCGGATGTTGTCACATTGGCTCTGGCACATGATATCACGCTGATAGAAGAGGCGGGCTTAATAGATAAAGGCTGGTATGACGAGCTGGAAGGTCATTCTTCACCATATACGTCGACAATCGTATTTGTGGTTCATAAAAACAATCCAAAACAGATTTGCGATTGGGATGATTTGATTGCAAACGATATTGAAATTGTTACGCCGGATCCGAAGTCATCGGGGGGCGCATGCTGGAATTTTCTTGCTGCATGGTATTATGCCCAGCAATTATATAATAATCAAGAGCAGACGGAGGGGTTTGTCAGAAGCTTGTATAAAAATGTTCTCGTAATGGACGCCAGCGCCAGAACCGCCGCCACCACATTTGTCGAAAACGGACAAGGGGATGTGTTAATTGCTTGGGAGAATGACGCTATCGTCGTATGCGAGGAGTATCCGGACGAATATGAGATTATCATTCCGAGCGTAAGTATATTGGCGCAGCCAAGTGTAGCGGCAGTTGATTATAATGTAAAAAGAAACGGAACGGAACAAATCGCCAATGAGTATTTGAAATACTTATATTCTGACGAAGCGCAATATTTATTTGCCGAATACGGCTTTAGACCAAGCAGTCAAAAAATACTTAACGAGTATTCAGACCGATTTAATCAGGATATGAAGCTGTGTACTATTGATGATTTTGGAGGCTGGGAAGCGGTCTACCAAAAGTTTTTTAAGGACGGCGGTATTTTTGACCTTATTTATAATGAGTAAGGGATTGTGCGGGGTGACTGTGTGATTTGAGACTCTGACATGGAGGATAAGTGTGAATGACTACAAAGAATCTAAGAGATTGATTCCGGGGTTTTCCTTAACCTTAGGAATTACAATCAGTATGCTCTCCGTTATTGTTATCATTCCGTTGCTATCTATTTTTCGATATGCATTGAAAATTGCCCCCGTTGATTTTTTGAACATTATATTACAGCAAAACATAAGAAGGGCATTTTGGACAAGTATTGTACAGTCATTGATAGCCGCGGGCATTAACAGTTTATTTGGCACGATAATTGCTTGGGTCTTGGTTAGATATACATTTAGGTTTAAAAGATTTTTTGATTGTCTGATTGATATACCGCTTGCTATGCCAACTGCAGTTGCAGGTATTACATTATCGAAATTATATTCTGACCAAGGATGGCTGGGCAGGCTGCTGGGGGCTTTTGGAATACATGTTCCCTATACAAAAGCAGGGCTTACAATTGCGCTTATTTTTGTGGGAATCCCCTTTGTCGTCCGGGTTATCCAGCCTGTTTTACAAGGACTTAACAGCCAATATGAAGAGGCGGCGCAGCTGTTAGGCGCAAATAAGATTACCGTTTTTAGAAAAATTATTTTTCCGGAGATCAGGGCGGCTGTTTTTACGGGATTTAGCCTTGCCTTTGCAAGGGGGCTGGGTGAGTACGGCAGCGTGATATATATATCGGGGAATAGTGACAAAAACGGTACAAAGGTAATTTCCTATGTTATCATGCAGAAATTGAATGCGGGAGCCATTGATTATGAAGGGGCTTCAGCTATAGCCTTGGTCTTGCTGGTATTGTCCTTTTTTATACTTTTAGTAACGAATCTGATACAGATTAGGAATAATAAGCGTAACTATTAATCATGATGCACGGTGCAAGGACGGTGAAGACAATGGCAGGTAATGAAGAGTTGGGGAATATCGTGAGAAAAAAACATTTTGATGCGGGGAGAGCGTTATTAATTTGTATCAGCGTATTATTTATCGGAAGCATGCTGGTATTACCATTGGGAACCGTAATTTATAATGCTTTAAGGAACGGATGGAAGGTATTATTTTCAGCGTGGAGGGCGCCTTATACAATATCGGCATTAAAGGTAACGCTATATGTTGCGCTTGTATCGTTGTGCGTTAATACAGTTTTCGGGATAGCCGCCGCATGGTGTTTGACAAAATATGATTTTAGGGGTAAGCAAATTTTATTAAGTATGATTGACATCCCCCTTTCATGCTCGCCCGTTATTGTTGCGCTCGGATATATTATGATGTTTGGACGTATGGGTTGGGCGGCTCCCATGGTAGATTGGATTATACAGCTGCCCTATTCAATCAACGGTGTGATTTTAGCGACTATCTTTGTGACATTTCCGTTTGTGGTCAGAGAGATTGTTCCGGTACTAAATGCAATCGGAAGGGAAGAGGAAACGGCGGCAGCACAGATGGGAGCAGGCGGAGCAGCTATTTTCCTTAAAATTACAATGCCCAATATGAAATGGGCATTGTTGAGCGGCATGAGTATGTGTACGGCAAGGGCGTTAGGCGAGTTTGGGGCGGTTTTTGCGCTTGCCAGAAGCAGAGGAGAAACCTTTACGCTGCCTCTGGAGGTGGATGCTTTATATATGACCGGAAGAAAGGATTCCGTTGCGATGGCGTTCGCAGCAGCCTTCTTATTAATATTGCTGGATGTAACAATATTAGCCGTAAAGAATATTGCGGAGTACATAACGAAAAAGAAAAAGGTGGATGAAGCATTTGAGTGATATTTATATAAAAATGCAGGAGGTTGATAAGGCTTTCCACGGGTTTTTGGCGTCTCAAAATATAACCTTTGGAATTGAAAAGGGGCATATCGCGGCTTTATTGGGCCCGTCGGGCAGTGGAAAAACAACCATTCTACGCATGATTGCCGGATTGACGCAACCGGATTGCGGCCAAGTATGCATTGCCGGTAAATGTATAAACCATGTGCCGGCAAACAAGAGGGATATCGGTTTTGTGTTTCAGAATTATTCTTTATTCAGACATATGAATATATTTGATAACGTCGCTTTTGGACTAAAGGTGAAGAAAAAGAAAAAGGTTGAAATTAACCGCAGGGTAACCGAACTGTTAGAATTGGTTGGCTTATCAAATTTAAGAGAATGCTATCCATATCAATTATCCGGCGGTCAACGTCAAAGAGTAGCGTTTGCCAGAGCCGTAGCGACAAATCCCCAAGTGCTCTTATTGGACGAGCCTTTTGCCGCAATTGACCGGCAAATACGTAAGGAGCTGCGAGTCTGGCTGAGGGATATGATAAAAAAATTGGGTATCACCAGTATTTTTGTAACCCATGACCAAGAGGAAGCAATGGAGCTGGCGGATGATATCATAGTAATCAATCAAGGAAAAATAGAACAGATAGGAACGCCGTTCCAGCTATATACAAATCCCAAAAGCGTGTTTGTTGCTAATTTTATCGGTGATGCAATGAAATTTGAGCCGGAGGAATGGCTGGCAGGTTTTGCATTTGATAAGCAGGTTGAACAGGTTTTGATTCGGACGGAGAATGTATATGTATTTCGCATGGATGAGAAACCGGAGCTTAAATATTACAATATAGGAATTATAAATTCGGTTTCCTATTACGGGAGCTATTCCGAATTATATATTTCCTGCCAAGGTAAGAGCATTATTGCCAGACAGGCAGGCAGCGCGGAGCAACTATGCGTTGGGGAAGAAGTGAAAGTACATATAAGAGAATTGTTTGTATGTTTTAAGAACGATATAGAAAAAATGGTAAATAGGGAGGATGTGTAAAATGGACATAAGCATACCGACGTGGCCTTATGCCGATCAGAAAGAAATTAACGCCGTTTCCGACGTTTTGCAGACGGCTAATTGGTGGAGAAATACCGGTACGCATGTAAAACTGTTTGAAAAGGAATTTGCGCAGTACCAAGACTGTAGCGGCGCCGTAAGCGTTTCAAACGGAACGGTTGCCATAGAAATTGCGCTGAGGGCGCTTAATATCGGGGAAAATGACGAAGTAATCATACCGGCGTTTACTTTTTATTCAACGGCGTCTGCCGTACTGGCCGTCAATGCCGTGCCTGTAATTGTTGATGTTCTGCCGGGAACGTTTTGTATTGATCCGGAACAAATAATAAAGGCAATTACAAAAAGAACAAAAGCAATCATAGTTGTGCATATGGCGGGCCAGATTGCCGATATGGAATCGATAAATGAGATTGCGGGAAGAAATAATCTGTATGTAATTGAGGATGCGGCGCATGCGCACGGCGCCGTGCGAAATGGGAAGAAAGCCGGTTCTTTTGGAACATGCTCTACATTTAGCTTTCAAAATGCAAAGCTTATGACGGCCGGCGAAGGGGGCGTTATTTTAAGCAATGAGTCGGAATTTTTACATAATGCTTTTTTGCTGTCAAACTGCGGCCGTGAAGAAGGAGACACAACGTATCAGCATGTGCTTGTCGGAAGTAATGCAAGGCTGTCCGAGGTGCAGGGAGCAATTTTACGAGTTCAACTATCCAGATTAGACGGGCAGATTGAGAAACGAGAATGCAATTATCGGTATATCAGCGGTTTGCTGGAAAATGTACCGGGAATCAGACTGCAGGAAATAAATGAAAGTATAGATGTTAATCCTCATTATATGCTTATGTTTTATTATGACCAACGCCATTTTAACGAAAAATCACGAGACGAGTTTGTAAAGCATCTAAAGGAGCACGGCATACCTGCAAACAGGTCGTTTGAATCCATACATAGACTTCCTGTTTTTAAAAATATGGATAAAAGTAAATGGAGAGTAGCGGGTACGATTGGCGAAGATAACAATTTACATTGTTCTAATTCGGAAGAAATCAGTGATAAGGTTGTTTGTATAAGCCACAGCGTCTTGCTTGGCGATTCAAAATTAATGGAATATATCTTCAAAATCATAAAAAGCTTTCAATAGTGCGTCAGTAGAAAAAATGATTTATTTACCAGCGATAATGATATTATTCTGAGGGAGTAGGCAGATGAAAAAAATAAATTTCGGGTTTGTGGGATGCGGCTGGATTGTTCAAAAAACTTATCTGCCGATTTTAAAACAAATGAATGAGGCGACATTGTATTCGGTATATGATATTGACGAAGAAAAAGCACAAAAATGTGCCGTTGAATTTGGAATAAAGCAAGTATTCCATTCAGTGGACGACCTCTTGGAAGCGCCGGTGGACGCCGTTATCATTGCTACTCCGAATTGCACCCATGAAGCGTATGCAAGAAAAGCAATAATGAAAAATAAGCATGTGATTTGTGAAAAGCCCACAGTGCTGCATACAAGCGATTATGAACAATTACAAGAAGCCGCAGGAAAGCAGAAGTGTTTATTTTTACCTGCCTATGTCAACAGATTCCGAAGCGAGATAATGGAGTTACATAAAATATTGAACGGCGGGATTCTGGGGAATATTCATACAGTTGAAGCCGGCTGGATTAGAAAATGCGGGTATCCAAGCTTGGGAGGCTGGTTTACCAATAAACAATACGCCGGCGGCGGAGTGTTAGTGGATTTGGGTCCGCATATTCTGGATATTGCCTTAACATTATTTCAAAACAGAACGGAGCCTGTTAAGGCGACGCTTGAAACGTGGTATAAAAATTATGATTTATCGCAGGTAAAGAATTATTCCGCACAATGGTATGACGGCGATAAAGGTCTGCATTATGATATAGACGTTGAAACGTCAGCATTTGGAAAGGTGATATTTACCGGAGGGAAAATACTCAATGTGAGGCTGAGCTGGAACGCGCCGGTAGAGCATGATGAGACATATTTTGTGGTGACAGGTGAAAAGGGTAAGCTTATAGTAAAAACGCTTTTTGGCTTTAGTACCAATAGGGCTGACGAGTTAAACAGAATAGAAGTATTACAAAATGAAGGAAATAGTACAACGATTGTTTTTGACGATGTTGCAAAGGAACAGATGAAGAGCTTTAACAGATTATGTAAATATATAATAGGATGTATTTTGAAGGAAGAGTCGCCGCAGGAAATTACAGATAACGGAAGAAATGTGGTAAAATTGACCGAATTACTATATCAGAATGAAAAAGCAAAGCGGGGAGATATGGAGGTTTTCTGATTGAAGGATAATACAGACATATATGTGGGGGTTGACATAGGTGCGACTAACATAAGATTTCTATTATATAATGTTCAACAAGATAAATGTTATCAAGGCTTTACTAAAAGGCTTATGTCTTATGCAAGTGTGCAAAAGGAAATAGAAATGAATATATGCTGTGCACTGGAGGAGGCGCTGGCATTGAACCACCTTACATTACAAAACGTAAGGGGTATCGGTATAGTTATGGCGCCGAATTTTGACAGACAGACCGGCAGGATTGTGCGGTGGCCCAATCATAAGTCCTGGGAGGGATTTGGCTTAAAGGATTACTTACATGACCGTTTGGGAGAAGACAGAGAGATTATTTTTGAGGATGACGCAAACGGAGCGGCATTGGCAGAATATTTATATAACAGAAATGATATAAGCGGAAAAAGCTGTGCATATATTACCGTCAGTACCGGCGTGGGGGGAGGATTTATTTTAAACGATCATCTATATATCGGGGAACATGGATGGGCGGGAGAAATAGGGCATATGGTATTCGGGAATAATCATATTTTGTGTGGCTGCGGTAAAAAGGGGTGTATACAAACGCTTATCTCAGGACCGGCAATATTGGAAAAATTTCAAAAGCGGTACGGCAATAAATATAACGTTACAGATTTAAAGGAAGTATCCGTTTTGGCTGGGAACGGAAATGCCGACGCCGTCAGTGTTTTCAAAGAAGCGGGAAATGTACTGGCAATTTTTTGCGCAAATTTAGTTGAGATGTTAGATGTTTCATGCGTAATCCTTGGGGGAGGAGTTCTTCAACAAGGAGGAAATATAATGGTAGAAACGGTAAAGGCCTACATAGAGCATTTATATGACAATTCTTCCAGAAGCATTTTGATAAAGAAAAGCGAATTGGGCGATAGTAACGGAGTTATCGGAGGTCTGGCGCTGGTTTGTGAGTCCGGGGCGCTCGCAAACTTCAGATGTGCAAGAGGCGGCTAAAAAATGAGTATTTAACTATTGATTTGGTATAAAGGCATAAAGGTATAAGGGTAGAAATATGAAAGAAACAGGCAAAAAGAAAATTGCGGTTATAAACGGACCTAATATCAATATTCTCGGAGTTCGAGAACCTGAAATTTACGGTAAAGCTTCATGGAATCAAATTGAAAAAGAGCTGAAAAAGGAAGCCCTTAAGCTGAATTTAGATATTGTCTTTTTTCAGTCTAATCATGAGGGTGACATTGTCGATTTTATTCAGGAAAATTTATTTTTCTTAGATGGCGTAGTGATTAATCCGGCCGCATTCACGAAGACAGGGTATTCCATTTTGGATGCGCTGACGGCAACAGGCATTCCGTTTGTGGAGGTTCACTTATCTAATATTAATGCGCGTGAAAGCTGGCATGCCGAGACCATTTTTTCATCAAAGGCGGCCGGCCATATTAACGGATTTCAGTCTTATAGCTATATACTCGGACTCTATGGTCTGAATCATATCATAAGTAAAGAGGATTCGATGGACGAATCGGATGGGAGATAAAAATATGTTGGCAAAAGACGGCGGTACGCCATTAAAAAGCAAGGATTTTCCTAAATGGCCGGTTTATGACGAAAGAGAAATACAAAACATGATAAGTGTGATAACAAGTCAAAACTGGTGGAGGGTGACAGGCTCAAGGGTAAAGGAATTTGAAGAAAAATTTGCAGGGTTTCAAGGGTGCTCCTATTGCCTTGGAGTAACAAACGGAACAAGCGCTTTGGAATTGGCTTTAGAGGTATTGGGAATTGGATCGGGCGATGAAGTGATCATTCCCGCAATGACATTTATTTCCACCGGCTTAGCCGTTGTAAATTGTAATGCGGTTCCTGTTCTTGCGGATATAGACAAGGATACCTTGTGCATGCTTCCGGAGGCATTTGAGGCGGCGATAACGCCAAGGACAAAAGCGGTAATTCCGGTACATATGGCAGGGCATGCATGCCGAATGGACAGTATTTGTGAAATTGCAGATAAATATAATATTAAAGTGATTGAAGACGCGGCACACGGCCATGGCGGTGAATATAATTATAAAAGACTGGGTTCGTATGGAGACTTTTCCATATTTAGTTTTCAAAACGGTAAGCTTATGACCTGCGGCGAAGGAGGAGCGCTTTTAACAAACAATAAGGAATATTACGAGAAGGCATATTTGATTCAAGACGTGGGACGTCCGTCGGGGGATAAAATATACGAGCATGTAATTCGTGGAAATAATTATCGTATGAATGAGTTTCAGGCGGCAATTTTATTGGCGCAGATGGAACGGGTGGACGAGTATAATCGGCGCAGAGAGCAAAATGCAATAATCCTTGATAAACTGCTGGAGCCTGTGAAGGGTATCGAACCGCAAAAAAAGGAGCATGAAAATAATATAATCACGCATTATATGTATATGTTCTACTATGACAGTACGTTTTTCGGAGGATTATCGAGAAATGATTTTGTGGAATATTTAAATGCGGAAGGAATTCCCTGCTGTGTATGCTTCCCTGTATTGTCGGACACGGAATTCTTTAAAAGGAATGATTTTAACGGAAGAAATGTGTCCTATCAAAAAGAGGGGGAAGCAAAACTGATTTATGCCAAAAGGGCGGCAGAACAGGTGGTTTGGCTGCATCATAGAACATTAGAGGGCGATAGTGAGGATTTACAGGATATTGCGGCGGCTATTTTAAAAATTCAAGATGCGTTTCATAAGTGAAGCCGCCAAGGCTATATGGAATGCAAGGGGAAAATTATTAGATTTATAATTTATAAAAATACTTGAAATCTTATGTTTGTGTGGTAAAATGTAGGGGACAATAGAATAGTGAGAGATTTATTTAACGAAGAGGAGAAGAACATAATTATGAAAAAGCGACTTTACGTTTACCTATTTATGGCGCTTCTGTCATTGGCTGCACTGGGCGGATGCACAGGTGGCACAGGAGAGTCTTCGGGGGATAAGTCCTCTGTTGTTGTAGGAATACAACAGGATATTGACAGTCTTGACCCACACAAAGCAACTGCGGCAGGAACTAAGGAAATATTATTCAACATTTTTGAAGGTCTTGTGAAGACCGACGAGAATGGCAATTTAATGAAGGCAGTGGCAAGTGATTACACCATTTCCGAGGACGGCTTGGTGTACACCTTTACGCTTCGCGGGAACGTTAAGTTCCACAGCGGCAATGAGGTGACGGCTGAGGATGTGAAATATTCATTGGAGAGGGCTTCGGGCTTATTGGACGGCACTGCACTCATTTCAACCTTAAAGACAATTCAGAGTGTGGATATCGTGGATGAACATACGGTTCAGGTAACGGTGGACAGTGCCAACACGGAGCTGATTTACAGCTTTACGACAGCCATTATCCCTGCGGGAAGCGGCGAGGATGCGGAGGGTACGCCCATCGGTACGGGACCGTTTTCTTTTGTCTCCTACAAGCCTCAGGAGGGCATTGTTCTGGCAAAGAACGCGCAGTACTGGCAGGAGGGTCTGCCCTATCTGGAGGAAGTAACCTTCAAGATTGTAAACAGCCCCGACACGGCGCTTCTTGATTTAAAAGGAGGCTCCATTGATATTTATCCCTATCTGACAGATTCTCAGGCTAACGAGCTTAAGGATTCCTTCCAGATTCTGGCGGCGCCCTCCAATGTGGTTCAGGCATTGTTTCTCAATAATGCCGACGAGACGCTGAAGGATGTGAGAGTAAGGCAGGCAATCTGTTATGCCATGGATAAAGCTGAGGCAAACGAATTTGTTACTGGCGGCAACAGTGTGCCCATAAGCTCCGCAATGCTTCCGGCAATGAAGGATTATTATGTGGACTTAAACGACACATATGGAGATACTGCAAATATCGAAAAGGCAAAGGAGCTTCTTACCGAGGCGGGTTATCCGGACGGAATCGAGCTGGAGATTACGGTTCCCTCAAATTACGAGGTGCATATGCAGACGGCGGAGGTAATTGCCGAGCAGTTAAAGAAGGCGGGTATCAACGCGGCGATTAATCCCGTGGAATGGAATACATGGCTGGAGGACTGCTATAACGGCAGAAAGTATCAGTCCACTATCTGCGGCATCACCTGCGACATGACTCCCGGGTATCTGCTCAACAGATTCCAGACGGATTCCAGTAAAAATTTTGTGAACTTTGCAAATGACGAGTATGACGCCACATATTTGAAGGCGCAGGCAAGCCTTGATTTGGGCGAGAAAGCAGAGCATTATAAGCAGCTGCAGCAGATACTTTGCGAGGATGCGGGAAGCGCCTTTATTCAGGTGCCGCCAATCACCATAGCAATGAATAAGAAGCTTACCGGTTATAAATTTTATCCCATTTATGTGCAGGATATGAGCACTGTGCGCTGGGCCGAATAAAAGGCTCTGTTATTCGTAAGGCGGGCGTGAAGCATTGCCGAGAGGCGATATATAAGATATATGATGCGAATTGATATGAAATCATAGAAAATGATACGAAAGGAGGAGGCAGCCCATGAAATACTTGGCAAAAAAAATAATCACTCTCATTATGACATTGTTTCTTGTTTCGGTGGCTGCCTTTGTTGCCTTTCAGATTATACCAGGAGATGTGGTGACCTCCATTTTGGGCACGGAGGCAACTCCCGAGAGGGAGGAGCAGCTGCGGGAGGAGCTGGGGTTAAACGACCCGCCGGTGAAGCGTTATGTAAGCTGGGTGGGAGACGTTCTTAAGGGAGATTTGGGCGTCAGCTATCGCTACTCCAAAAATATGAACGAAATGATGCCCGTGACGGAGCTTATCGGCGACAAGCTGCCGGTCACCCTGTGGCTGGCGGCAATCGCCGTAATCCTTATTATTGTGGCGGCGATTCCGCTGGGCGTCTTTTGGGCGAAAAGTAAGAGCCATGCGATGGACGCCTTTATGGGTGTGTTTACTCAGGCGGCTATGGCGATACCTTCTTTTTTCTTGGGAATCATAGTGACTTATTTGTTCGGTATTGTTTTTAAGGTTTTCGCGCCGGGGGGATATGTCAGTTATCAGGATAATTTTCCCGGCTTTTTGGGTTATCTTTTTTTTCCCGCGCTTTCCGTGGCGATACCAAAGATAGCTATGACGGCGCGGTTTTTGCGAAATTCCATGCTGACGGAGATGAAAGCGGATTATGTGCGCACTGCATACAGCAAGGGCTGCAGCGACAGGCGGGTGATGTACGGACATGTGCTGCGAAACGCCATGATGCCAGTGATTACCTTTTTAGGTATGATTATTGCGGAAATCGTGGCGGGAAGCATTGTGGTGGAGCAGGTATTCGGACTGCCCGGTATAGGACGGCTATTAATCAGCTCTATATCCACCAGAGATTTTCCGGTGGTGGAGATATTGATTTTATATATAACCTTTGTAGTAATTTTTGTATATTTTTTGGTGGACATTCTGTATCGCGTGATTGACCCCAGAATCAGCAACCGCTAATGTGCCCGCAGCCGCACCGTCAATGAAAATTCGGGCAAGCGATGGGTGAAATGCGAGCATGATGGCACAGCAGCGTGACTTTGTAACTTCAGGAAAGGCATGATGAGAAAAGTGAAATTGCCTAAGATTCAAAAATGGAATAAATATTTTACGGCAGGGCTAATCATGACGGTGATTGCGCTGCTTTTGGCAGTTGTAGGGCTTTTTTGGACGCCTTACGGCACTACCGACATGTCCGCCGCCGAGAGATTCCATGCGCCTTCCTTAATGCATCCTTTCGGTACGGATAATTTCGGCAGGGATATTTTGTCTAGAGTGATGAAGGGAATGGGCACCACTATTTTTATCAGTACGTTGGTGGTGGCGGGCTCCGGCGGAGCAGGAATTTTGATTGGCGCTTTGACGGGATATTTCGGCGGCATTCTGGACGAGGCCATTATGAGGGTCACGGATGCCATTAACGGCTTTCCCAGTATATTGCTGGCGCTTGTGGTCATCAGCGTGATGGGAGGCGGCAGGCAGAATCTGATTATTTCCCTTGCAATCGTGTTCACACCCAGCTTTGTCAGGATTGTACGCAGCGAGTTTATAAGGCTTCGAGATGCGGATTATATTATGAGGGCAAGGCTAATGGGAGTAGGAAGGGCGCGCATTTTGTTTATTCATATTCTGCCCAATATTTTCTCAACCTTTTGGGTTTCGGTGATGATAGGCTTTAATAACGCCATACTGGCGGAGTCGGGCATGAGTTATCTGGGAGTTGGCGTAAAGCCTCCGGATGCAAGTCTCGGAAATATGCTTTCGGACGCGCAGGGCTATCTGATGACGGCGCCCTGGTACGCTTTGGCGCCGGGACTTGCCATTGTGTGGGTGGTGCTGGGATTCTCGCTGCTTAGCGAGGGAATACGAAGAAACGGATAGGAGCGCGAGGACAATGATAAAAATAGAGAATCTGTCCGTTGCCTTCGACGGCGCGGAGGTTGTAAAAAACGTCAATCTGGAAATTGCAGACGGCGAAATATTGGGCGTGGTGGGAGAGTCCGGCTCGGGTAAGTCCGTGACGGCGCTTACTCTTATGGGGCTTGTGTCAAAGGAAGCGGCGGTAACCTCCGGAAGAATTTTTTACGACGACGTGGTGCTGGCAAGTGCGGGAAGACCCAGAGATATGGCTTTATACAGGGCGTATCAGGGAAGCAGGATGTCCATGGTTTTTCAGGAGCCCATGACCTCCTTAAATCCCACCAAAAGGGTGGGGGGGCAGGTGGAGGAAATGCTGCGGCTTCACGCTTCGGATTTAACCGGAGAGCAGAGGAAGGAGCGGGTTTTAGAGACCTTTCTCAAGGTGGGATTAAAGGATGCGAAAAGAGTGTACGATAGCTATCCGCATCAGCTTTCGGGAGGAATGCGCCAGAGGGCGATGATTGCCATGGCGGTTATTCTGCATCCCGGTCTGGTGGTGGCGGACGAACCCACCACCGCTTTGGACGTGAGCGTGCAAAACCAGATAATCGCCCTGTTAAGAGAGATAAATAAGGAGCAGAAAAATTCCATGCTGTTTATCACCCATGACTTGAATCTGGCGAGGCGTCTATGCCATCGTGTGGCGGTGATGAAGGACGGCAGGGTGGTGGAAAGCGGAAATGTGGAGGAAATCTTTGAAAGTCCTAAGGAAGCATATACCAAGAGGCTGATTGAAGCCGTGCCCTCCAGAATAAAAAAAGAAGAGAAGGCAAAACAGAGAAATGTAACGGCCGAAGGCGTGAAGGCAGAAGAAAATATATTGGAAGTCAAGGATTTAAATGTCTTTTATAAGGAGGGAAGCAACAGTCTCTTTTCCGGAAAGAAAAAAAAGCCGGTGGTGTCGGAGGCTTCCTTTATCATGAAAAGGGGGGAGACCTTAGGGCTTGTGGGAGAGAGCGGCTGTGGTAAGACGAGTCTGTCCAAGGCGATTCTTGGCATAAATAAGGACATTGAGGGCAGCGTGATTCATTATTCTACACGTCCCCAAATGATTTTTCAGGATCCCTACAGCAGTTTAAATCCCTCAAAAACCATCGGATGGCTGCTGCAGGAGCCCTTGCGCGTGCAGTCTCTTGCGGACAAGACTAAAGCAATGACAGATAAGGACAGGGAGGCGGCGGCATATGATATGCTGCACAGAGTGGGTATGGAGGATAAATATTTTTATCGCAGACCATCCCAGTTAAGCGGCGGACAACGCCAAAGAATCAGTATCGGTCAGGCGCTGATTACAAGACCCGGCTTTGTGATTGCGGATGAGCCTGTGTCCGCGCTGGATGTAACCATACAGGCGCAGATAATGGAGCTAATGAGAAGCTTTCAGGAGGAAATGAAGCTGTCCTTTTTGTTTATCTCCCATGACATTAATGTGGTTTATCAGATGAGCGATCGCATTATGGTGATGAAGGAGGGCAGAATCGTGGAGATAGGAGCTACAAAGGAGGTTTTTGATAATCCCAAGGAGGAATACACGAGGCAGCTGCTGCGGGAGGCATAAGCCGCCGACAGATTTATATTTTGAGGCGGAGCATGGGAAAACGCTTCGGAATAAGGATAAAAATGGACATACTTTTCCTTCTGCAAGCATAAGGTTGTATTGCAACTAAGCTTGTAGGAGGAATTTTCTTTGTTTGAACAGTGCAGCATACAGGAGACAATAAAAAAGCTTTGTACGGACGAAAGGCTGGGGCTTGACGAAGCGGAGGCACACAGGAGGCTGCTGGCAAACGGCAGGAACGAAATGAAGGCGGAGAGAAAAAGGACATTTGTGGAGAATTTTCTCGCGCAGCTGAACGACCCATTGATTTATGTGCTGATGGTGGCGGCGGCGGTTTCCGTTTTTTTAAAGGAAATCAGTGACGCGGTGATTATCGGGGTTGTGGTGATTTTGAACGCCGTGGTGGGTATGCTGCAGGAGGGAAAGGCAAGAAAGGCTTTGGAATCCTTAAAAAAGCTGACAAGTCCTCATGCGGTAGTGGTCCGAGAGGGAGTGCGCAGGGAAATTCCCGCGGCAGAGCTGGTGACGGGGGATTTGGTGTGTCTGGAAGCGGGCTGTCAGGTGCCGGCGGATTTGCGTCTTACAGGCGGAGCCAATCTGAAAATCGAAGAGTCGGCTCTGACGGGAGAATCGCTCCCCATGGAGAAGGACGCTCTGTTTTTGGTGAGGAACGGGCTGGAGGTACCGTTGGGGGACAGGCGTAATATGGCGTATATGTCTACCATTGTCACCTATGGCAGGGGAGAAGGCATTGTAACGGCTACCGGTATGAACACGGAAATCGGTCAGATTGCCGGAATGATAACCGGCAGCAGGGAGGAGCTTACTCCTTTACAGAAGCGCTTGGGAGAGCTGGGGAAAATACTTAGTCTTTTGTCGCTTTTATTGTGCGCCGCGTTGTTTGCAATTGCGGTATTGCAGCGCAGAAATGTGGGAGAAATGCTGATAACCGCAATATCGCTTGCAGTGGCGGCAGTGCCCGAGGGCCTTCCGGCGGTGGTAACAATCTGCCTTGCTCTGTCCGTCACTAAGATGGTGCGGGTAAATACCATTGTGAGAAGACTGCCCTCAGTGGAGACCTTGGGCGCCGTGAGCGTGGTCTGCTCCGATAAGACGGGTACTCTTACTCAGAATAAAATGACGGTGGAGGAGTGTTATTGGGATAATGAAACGGTATCGGTAAGCGAGCTGGAAAAACGGCGGGAGATAACCGGAGGCGGTAAAGATTCGGAGGCTCTAAAGGAAAATTTCTTTTTGGGGCTGGTGCTCTGTAATGATGCAGTTCTTGACGAAAAGGAAAACAATCATATGGGAGACCCTACGGAGCTCGCTCTTTTGGAGCTGGGGGAGCGGTTCGGTTATGAAAAAAGCCGGCTGGAAAACGATTTTCCGCGCTATGACGAGCTTTCCTTTGATTCCGACCGCAAGATGATGACTACCTATCACAGGGTGTTGCGAAGGGATTATAGAGGGGCGGACAGCTTTGTCAGTTATACTAAGGGGGCTCCCGACGAGGTTTTAAAAAGGTGTACGGAGATTCTGTCCGGCGGGCGGGCGCTTAAAATAACGGACAGACATAGGAGACAGATAAGAGCGGCAGTGGAGGACATGTCCGGCGTGGCGTTGAGGACTCTTGCCGTAGCAATGCGCAAGGATTGTCCGGGGCCCGTTGAGGAGGAGCTAGTCTTCTTGGGCTTGGTGGGGATGAAGGATCCGGCGCGTCCGGAGGCGGCAGAGGCGGTAGCTACCTTTTATGAGGCGGGAGTGGACACGGTGATGATAACGGGCGATCATGTGGAGACTGCGTTTGCCATAGGCAGGCAGCTGGGAATTGCAAGGCGTATGGAGCAATGTATGACGGGTGAAGCGATGCAGCGGATGGATGATGATGAGTTTTTGAAAAGGCTGGAGGATACCAGAATTTTTGCCAGAGTGTCCCCAGCACAGAAGGTCCGCATCGTAAACGGCTTCAAGCAAAGGGGCGAGGTGGTGGCAATGACAGGCGACGGCGTAAATGACGCCCCCTCTTTAAAAGCGGCTGACATCGGAATTGCCATGGGAAAAAACGGAACGGATGTGGCAAAGCAGGCGTCGGACATGATCCTTACGGACGATAATTTTGCAACTATAGAGAAGGCGATAGAGGAGGGGAGAGGGGTTTACGAGAACATTAGGAAATCCGTTATTTTCCTGCTATCCTCTAATTTGGGAGAGATATTAACCATGTTTTTTGCGGTTATTTGCGGACTTGCCTCTCCGCTTAAATCAAGTCATATTCTGTGGATTAACCTGATTACGGACTCCCTTCCGGCTTTGGCGCTGGGGGTGGATAAGAACGACGGGAAGGAGCTTATGAAAAATCCTCCCCGAAAACCGGAGGAAAGTCTGTTTTCCAGAGGAGGACTGACATGTACCTGCTTTTATGGCGTGTTGATCGCCGCAATCAGTCTGGGGGCGTTTCTGATGCTGCCTTGTGTGATGTTAAAGAATCAAGGGTACAGTATTACTCTGGAGGGAGTAGCGTTTATGCTGAAAAACGAGGAGCTTCTTTCCAAGGCGCAGACCTATGCCTTCACCGTGCTGGGTATGTCGCAGTTGTTCCACGCCGTGGGTATGAGGGATGTACAAAAGTCGTTTTTCCGAATGAAGCATCTTGAAAATAAATTAATGATAGCGGCATGCATTTTAGGATTTCTTTTACAGTTTGCCGTTACCGAGGTGCCGTTTTTGGTGAATGCCTTTGGTACATCGCCTCTTAGCGGCAGGGAGTGGATGCATCTGACCCTGCTTGCGGCAAGCCCGCTGCTTGCTCATGAGCTTATCTCGCTTTTGGAATTTTTCCAAGCTCGGCGTTGACAATCTGCAGGGCGCTTTTGGGGATATTTTCTTCGTTTCCCATGCTGCTAACCATACCTGCCATGTCCGCTAAGGTTTTTTCACGCATCATGTTCAGCATGGACTTTTTCAGCTTCATTCCCGTGACGGAGGTGAGAAAGCCGGATACCACATGATAGGCTTCATCATTTTCCATAATGTCTTGAAGCTTGTCATGAACGGAAAAATGTGTCTCGGAGAATTCCATGGGGGCGTCGCTTGCCACGGTTTCTACCTGTGAAAACCAGTTGGCCACGCCCTCGGCGTCATCCTCCTCCTGAGGCAGGGTGTAAATCAAAGGTTTTTCCTTCACCCGCTCAAGGGTCATGACGTCCGTATATTCGCCGGAGACCGCGCTGATATAGTTAAAGCCCATTGACAAGGGAACGTTTTCAAAAACAAAGATTTTGTTACCGTTCTTGGTGGAAAACGCTTTTCCGTTTACATAGAGAGTCACCTGGGTCTGATTGGAATATACCTTTACCAGAGTGCTTTCCGCCGCCCGCAGGGCATATCGTTTTCCGCACAGATATACGAAGGGCTCCTTGCTCCAATAGGCCTTGTACACATAAAAGGCTTCCTTTTTGATTTTACGGTCTATGGTTACCAGTCCCTTGTTGTTGCGTCCGGCGGTTCCGCCTTCGTTTCTGGCGGCGCAGCCGAAGTCAAACATATTCCAGACATGGGTGCTCCAAAGATAGGGGCGCTCCATAAGGATTTTTGCCATATGCTCATGATACTCGGCTTGGTAGCGTTCCGAATAATCCCTACATTTGGGTTCGTCGGGCTGATAGGTGATAATTCCCTCGGCGCCGTATTCGGACAGTCCAAGGCAGATGTCGGGGTATTTTTCATGAAATTCATCCAGCCATTTCTCATTTCTGTCGTAGGTTCCGCCATACCAGCCAAAATAGTGATTATAGCTTTCCACATCGGTAATACCGTGAAGAGCGCTGTCCATGGGCAGCATACTCACATGAGCCATGGTGGTGAGCCTTGAGGGGTCAATGCTTTTGACCAATTCATTTAAATCCTCGTGATTGTCCACGAGCCCCGGTTTTTCTCCGGCTATGGTGATTTCGTTTGACAAGCCCCAGAAACAGATGCTGGGATGGTTATAATTCTGGTAAACCAAGTCAAGCATCTGCATACGGCTGTTCTCGTGGGCGGCAGGGTCGTCGCTTTGGCAGCTGATATAGGGAATCTCCGCCCAGACAATAAAGCCGTACTCGTCGCAGGCGTCGTAGAAATCCCTACTGTGCTGGTAGTGAGCAAGTCTTACCGTGTTGGCGCCGATTTCGTGGATGATTGCAGCGTCCTCATAATGCTCTTTTCGTGTTAAAGCGTTTCCCATATAAAGCCTGTCCTGATGTCTGGATACGCCTCTTAGCATCATAGGTTTGTCATTCAGGAAAAATCCCTCGGAAGGGTCTACACGGAAGGAACGGATACCGAAATTACAGGATACCTCGTCAACGGTTTCATTGCGGTAGATTAATGTGGCCGTCAAGCGGTATAAATAAGGGTCGTCTACGCCCTGCCACAGATGGGGGTTTTCCAAAAGAACGTCCGCCTTTGGGTCGGCGGACATGCGCCAGACTTCGGCGGTGTCTCTTCCCTCCTTGTCGGTAATCTTGTAGCGGACGGTATAGTCCTCGGAAGCATTGCACACCCAGCTGTTTAAATGGAGCATCGCTTGTCTGCCCTGCGAAATGACCTCGCTTGTCACGGCAATGCCACCCGCACCGTGAAAGCATACGTCAAAATGTGTTTTGGGCAAGATGATGAGGTTGACGCCTCTATATAAGCCTCCGTAAAAGGTGAAGTCCGCCATTTGAGGGTAGATATGGCTGCGCTCACTGTTATCAACGGTGATTAACAGACGGTTTGGAGCGTCCGTGCGAAGGTATGGGGTCATGTCCACCACATAGGAGGAGTACCCGCATTCATGGCTGCCTGCTTCCTTATCATTGATATAAACCTTGGAGGAGAGCGAGGCGGCAAGAATCTCTAAAAATACATATGCGTCGCCTCCAAGGGAGGACAAGTCAAGGTCAGAGGCCGAAAATGTAGCGGAGTAGTAGCATTCTCCCCTATAGTATTCGCCCCTGCCGTCCATTCCGTCCACTGCGTTCCAGGTATGGGGCAGAGTCACGGGCTGCCAATGTATTTTGTCCTTTGAAAATTGCCAGTTATGGTTAAAAGAAATTGTTTTTCTCATATTGCCTCCATTCTGCTTTGAAAATTTGTTGAGGTAAAGCAGGCGTCCATCCATGCGCCGCGCCATATTTACGCTCCGGTCAAGGTCTCGTTCCATAAACCTTCTCGCGTTTGCCTCATGTCATTTCCCTGCGATATTCCTATGATCATCCTTATATTGCTCTTTCAAATAAATTTTTATCCTTACAGGCTATCATGCGCCGATTTTTTATTTTCATTCCTTAAAAACTATTTCCTATCGGTAAAAAAAATGGTATGATAATAAGCATGAATAGAGGCAAGTGATTCAAAATATTAAAACGGTAGCTGCAGGCGTAAGGAATAAAGCAGGAATGACGAAGAACAAAATGCAGGTACGGGAAAGGTATGGTTTTTAAGATGGATAAGATTATTTTAACAGGCGACAGGCCTACGGGAAGACTGCATGTAGGGCATTATGTGGGCTCCCTGCGCAGGCGCGTGGAGCTGCAGAATTCGGGAGAATACAAAAAGACTTTTATTATGATTGCCGATGCGCAGGCGCTTACCGACAATATAGAGAATCCCGAGAAGGTTCGCCAGAATATTATCGAGGTGGCGCTTGATTATATGTCCTGCGGTCTGGACCCGGAAAAGTCCACGCTTTTTATTCAGTCACAGATTTCGGAGCTTTGTGAGCTGACCTTTTATTACATGGATTTAGTGACTGTGGCAAGACTGCAGCGCAATCCCACCGTAAAGAGCGAGATTCAGATGCGTAACTTTGAGGCGAGTATACCGGTGGGATTTTTTACTTATCCTATCAGTCAGGCGGCTGATATCACCGCGTTTAAGGCGACTACCGTTCCGGTTGGGGGAGACCAGCTTCCCATGATTGAACAGACAAGGGAGATTGTGCATAAGTTCAATACGGTATATGCGCCGGTGCTGGTGGAGCCTGCCGCGCTTTTGCCAAAGAGCGAGGCATGCCAGAGGCTGCCGGGCATTGACGGTAAGGCGAAGATGAGCAAGTCTTTGGGCAACTGTATTTATCTTGCCGACACGGCGGATGAGGTCCGAACCAAGATCATGAGTATGTACACGGATCCGCTTCATCTGCAGGTCAGCGATCCCGGGCATCTGGAGGGAAATACTGTATTTACTTATTTGGACGCATTTTGTATGGAGGAACATTTCGGGCGTTACCTGCCGGATTATGCGAATTTGGACCAGCTGAAGGCGCATTATCAGAGAGGTGGGTTAGGTGACGTGAAGGTCAAGAAGTTCCTGAATAATGTTATGCAGGAAGTCTTAGAGCCTATCAGAAACCGAAGGAAGGAGCTGGAGAAGGATATCCCTGCAGTCTATGAAATATTAAAGAAGGGCAGCGAGACGGCGCGCGAGATGGCGGCGCAGACCTTGTCCGAGGTAAAGAGCGCCATGCGCATCAATTATTTTGAGGATGATGAATTAATTCGCGCACAGAGTGAAAAATATGAGGGATAGCATGTGGGATGCCATGAAAAGGACAGTCCATTAGGCAAAAGGCGTTTTGGATAAGCGGGAAGCTTTCAGACATGGCGTTATGAGAAGGTAAGAGGTAAGTAATGATGAAAATGGAAATGGATGATGACGATTTAGAGGAGATCATTTTCGATGACCTTGAGGACGGGAGAGAGCAGGAAGAGGAGGACGAGAAGGTTAAGCCTTGGGTTATGTTTGTTACCTTCGGCGGCCTGATAGTGCTTGCGGCAATTATCTGTGCGCTGCTGTGGTTTTTTACACATTCCGGGAATGAGGAAGGTACGCCTGCGGGCTCGAATCTTCCGACGGAGTCGGTGACAGATACCTTGGCGCCGGATTTATCGGAGGAAGCGGCCAAGCCGGATACGAACAATGACAGCGGCATCAATCCGGATGAAGAGACAGACCCTGAACAAGGACAGGACGCTGCCGGTGCGGGAACTGGAAAAGAGCCTGAGAACGCCGGAGGCGAACAAGGAAAGGGGAAGGAAGGAACAAAAGAAAGCTCAGCGGGGCAGGACATGGCGGCGACGCAGCCGGCGGAGGCAGAAAAACCCATGGAGGAGCCTGTGTCAGGAACTACCTCTATGGAGTTTGCGGAGGTTAACGAGGAGGTGACGGCAAAGGACGTCACGAATCTTCGATCTGCGCCAACCGTTAAGGATTCCGAGAATGTGGTGGCACAGCTTAAGAACGGAGACAAGCTGTCAAGGACGGGAACCAATTCCTCTACCGGCTGGTCCAGACTGGTGTATAACGGAGAAACGGTTTACGCGGTGACACAATTCCTCACAACAGATTTGAATTATAAGCCGCCCGTTGCGGAAAATAATCCGAATCGTGTTGTCACTCAGGACAGCAGAGTGATTATATTTACCGATTGCAGCGATAATATTACTCCCAAAGAATATGTGAATCTGCGGACGGAGCCGAGCACCTCGCAGGGAGAAGCTACCGTCAAGTGTCAGGTGAATAGCGGCGAGACTGTGGTGCGAACCGGATACAGCGCCGATTCGGGCTGGTCCAGAGTAGAATATAACGGCGAAGTGCTGTATGTGGTGAGCAGTCTGGTGAAGACGGTTCAGTAAATGTCTTATGCCGTTTCTTGTTACGCCAAAAGCCGGAACAATTTTTGAATGAAAATATAAAAAATTGGGAAGCATGGATACTAAATTTATAGTATTTCATGAAAGGAATTGGTGAAGGGAATGGGTCAGAAGTTAGGCAAGGCAAGCGTTTGTCTGGAAAAGCCGGTATATATTATAAACAGTGCAAGCATCGTGGGAAAAAAGGAAGGAGAAGGACCGCTGGGGCTGCTGTTCGATATGGTTGGAGAGGACGACATGTTTGGGTGCAATACATGGGAGGAGGCGGAAAGCAGTCTGCAAAAGGACGCCATTTATATGGCGCTTGGCAAGGCAGGACTGAAGCCTGAGGATATTTCCTTTGTCTTTGCAGGTGACTTGCTTGGTCAATCTATAGCCACATCATTTGGTATAGCTACGTATCAGATACCGCTATTAGGAGTATATGGGGCATGTTCTACCTGTGGTGAATCACTGACCATTGGCGCTATGTGTGTGGCGGGCGGCTTTGCCGAGAGGGTGGTGTGTGTAACCTCCAGTCATTTTGCCAGTGCGGAAAAGGAGTTTCGCTTTCCGTTGGAATACGGCAATCAGCGGCCTCTCTCCGCCACTTGGACAGTGACGGGAAGCGGCGCCTTTGTACTGAGCGACACCCCTGTCATACCTAAAGTGATAGCAGATGTGAACGGGCAGTCAGAAAAGGCGCAGAGCAATGCCCGCGCGCAGATTAAAGGTATGACGGTGGGAAAAATCGTAGATTATGGATTGAAGGATTCTATGAATATGGGCGCTTGCATGGCTCCTGCGGCAGCTTCTACTTTGGAACAGCATTTTCTTGACTTTAACAGTCAACCAAATGATTATGATAAAATTATTACGGGAGATTTGGGCTCGGTTGGTCAAACGGTTCTAATCGACCTGCTTCGGGAAAAAGGCTATGATATTTCGGATAAGCATATGGACTGCGGCATAGAGATTTATGACGCCAATTCACAGGACACTCACGCGGGCGGGAGCGGCTGCGGCTGCAGCGCGGTAACCTTATCCGCTTATATTTTGAAACAGATAGAAGAGGGTAATTGGAAGAAGGTGCTCTTTATGCCCACAGGAGCATTGTTGAGTAAGACCAGCTTCAACGAAGGACAGAGCGTGCCGGGAATAGCGCATGCTCTCGTTTTGGAAAGTGTTTATTAGAATGGAATTGTGATAGGAAGCATGTCTGGTATTACGGGGATAAGCGGATAAATATATCGGCGGACGGCAATAAATTGATGAAACTTTTCTTGAAAGTGAATATAATGGTAGAAAAGTAAAAATTAGGTTATATATGCAAAATCAAATTTGTCTTGAAAAGGCGGCCGCAGAAGTATGTGCTGCGGCGGCTCAACCTCCTCTTATCTTCCAAATACCGCCCAAGCAGGGCAGGGAGGTTCTGGAAAAGCTTCAAAATGCTCCGGTGTATATGTATCCCGCATCAATAAAGGATATTGTTGTTAATACAGGAAAATGGGGGCAGGTTAAAGTATTTATCGTATGCCCCGAAAAGATAACGCCATCAGCCAATGTAATTTTTTACAATCACGGCGGGGGCTGGGTCTTCGGAAGCTTTCATACACATGAAAAGCTGGTAAGGGAATTGGCGGCAAGAACGGGCTCGGTGGTGATTTTCCCGGAATACAGCCGTGCGCCGGAAGCAAGGTATCCTGTCGCCATCGAGCAGTGTTATGACATTATGTGTAAAATACCGTCCGTTTTGCACAACGGCGGTATACAGACGAAGCCCTGTACGCTAATCCTTGCAGGAGACAGCGCCGGCGGAAATATGGCTATAGCATTGACATTTCTTGCAAGGCAGCGAAGCGGTCCCGTCATTCACAAGCTGCTTTTGTATTATCCTGTCACGGATGCATGTTTTGATACAAAATCATATATTCGGTTTGCAGAGGGGTATTATCTGTATAGGCAGGGGATGATATGGTTTTGGAATCAGTATACCGCTTCGTCTTGTGACCGGTGCAGGATTACGGCGTCACCGCTTAAAGCCGCCGAAGAGCAGCTGAAAGGATTTCCCGATACTATGATATTGAACGGAGAAGCGGATGTGCTCAGAGATGAGGGCGAAGCTTTTGCCTGCAGGCTGCGGGAGGCGGGCGTCAATGTGACTGCAATAAGCTTTCAAGGCATGATTCACGATTTTGTGATGTTAAATGCATTGGACTGCACAAACGCGTGCCGTGCCGCAATGAATGTATCCGTTGATTGGATTAACGAAACCGATTGCTGCAGCCGTTCGCTTTCGTTTTCTAACGGGAAGATTTGCCACGTCCGGCCATAAAATTTTTTACAGTGCATAAATAATCGCTGAGTCTATTGACAGAGCGATTATTTTTATATGCTTGAAGGCTGCAGGAGAACAAATCAATCATTCATATAATACGGAGGAAGCTATAATCCATTTTCATCTTGCAATCCATATTGTTTATTGGTAAAATACATTACGAGACGGCGGAGGTGAGGCATTATGCGCAGAATGGAATTTAAGATGGAGCGTTCGGGATTCCTCAAAATCGGTGATGAAATTACGGTGACTGAGGGCGTACTCCCCAGCAATTATTATTATATCATTGATCCGTCGCTTGCCATGTCGGCGAATATACCCTTTCGCAACAGGCTCAGGAGCGCGAAGGGAACGGTAGTTGATATTATTGAGAACGCCAGAGGCTTCTATGTGACGGCGGAGTTTGACGAGCCGGAGACAAAAGACTGATAACCCGTTCCTGCGTTGGCAATAAAGAAATGAAGTATTAAAATTATAAAAATAGAAAATCACAAAATGAAGAAAGAGGAAGGATTATGTTAAGGAAAATTTCAACAAATAAGGCGCCGGCAGCAATCGGGCCCTATTCACAGGGCATTATTACAGGCAGTTTATTGTTTGCCTCGGGTCAGATCCCCATTAATCCGGCGAACGGCGAAATCGAGGGCTCCGACATTACAAAACAGGCGGAGCAGGTTATGAAGAATATCGGAGCGCTGCTTGAAGAGGCGGGAACCGATTATACCAGAGTGGTGAAAACCTCCTGCTTTTTGGCCGACATGAATGATTTTGCAGCTTTTAACGAGGTTTATGCAAGGTATTTTACAGAGAAGCCTGCGAGAAGCTGTGTAGCGGTTAAGACCCTGCCAAAGAATGTTTTGTGTGAGGTAGAAGTGATAGCGGAGGTGTCGGTACACTAGCATATAAAAGCGTCGCAGAAGCGGCGCTTTTATTATAAATATAAATGAGAAATATTATGGTTGCGTTTTAAAGACGTATCGGCTATGTTTTTTTGGACATGCCGATTAAAGAAAGGCAGGATGAATAAACGAATGGACAGGGACAACGTGGTTTTAATCGGCATGCCGGGCTCAGGAAAGAGCACGGTGGGCGTAGTTCTGGCTAAACGCTTAGGTTATAGCTTTGTAGATTCGGATTTGGTGATTCAGGACAGGTACGGAAAGCTTTTGCATGATTTGATTTTGGAGCATGGAGTGGAGGGCTTTTGGAAGATAGAAAACGATGTGAACGCCGGGCTTGCCACGCATAGAAGTGTGATAGCAACGGGAGGAAGCGCAGTTTACGGTGCGGAGGCCATGGGGCATTTGCGGGAAATCGGAACAATAATATATTTGAAGCTTCCCTATGAGGAGATTGCGGAAAGGTTGGGAGATTTAAGCGCCAGAGGAGTGACTTTAAAGTCCGGGCAGTCATTGGAGGATTTATACAGGGAACGTATTCCTCTCTACGAGAAATATGCCCATATAACGTTGGATTGTGACAAGAAAATGCTGCGTGACATTGTCGCAGAGGCGGCTTCACAAATATGTATGCCAGCAATGTAAACGGAAAAATTGCGCTATTTTGCGGCGTAAAGCGCCGGATTGGAGACTAAGATGCAAAAACGCTTAGAAGAAGCAGTTACTTGCTTTCCGCACTTCTTGATTTTTCACGCATAAATCCGGTTGAAACGGCAGAAACTAATCAAAAGCTTGAAAAGCGTTTTCAAATATTGAGTCGATGCCCGTTTGTTCCGGCGGGCAAGGGAGGTAAGAAAATGGATTATCTGAATGCTTTCTGGGTGGGCGGATTGATTTGTGCGCTTGTACAGATACTTATGGAAAAAACAAAAATGATGCCGGGGCGCATTATGGTATTGTTGGTAGTCCTTGGGGCGATTATCAGTGTCTTTGGGTGGTATGAGCCTTTTCAGGAATTTGCCGGCGCAGGGGCAAGCGTACCGCTTCTTGGTTTTGGAAACGTCCTGATGAAGGGCGTTAAGGAGGCTGTTGACGAGCAGGGGCTTTTGGGGCTTTTTGCCGGAGGCTTTAAAGCGGGAGCCGTAGGCACCTGCGCCGCGCTTGTATTTGGCTATCTGGCAAGCCTGATTTTTCAGCCTAAAATGAAAAAGTAGCCGGGTTATCAAACAGGGAGAATTCGATAAAGTCGGGTTCTCTCTTTTTTGTGATACTATTTTGATACAGAAAATTAAGAAATAATTTAGATGAAAAATTTATGAATACTTGCTATACTTGTGAATAAAGATGAAATATATCCGATAAGAGCCTTGTTCGACGAGACTTTAATTACGGAAGATAAGGAATGATAGTCATGAGTATATTGTGGGGAAGTCTTGCGGGATTGCTGCTTTATTTAGAGATTGTCTACCATATCTGCGGATTTGGTTTCAGGGCATGTAATCCTATATACACTATATTTTTAATAATTGCGTGGTCTGCTGTTGAAGCCATGATAATTGGTCTGCTAAAGGGCAGATGGAAAAAGATTGTTTACTATTTCTGTATCTGGTCAGCCATAATCTGGAGCGGAGCACAGCTGGTTTATCTGCGGATTTTTAAACAGCCGCTTTTGTGGGAGGCGATGTTCAGGGGAGGACAGGATGCTCTTACCAACTATTGGCGGGAGGCTTTAGAGGGAATAGCGGGAGCCCTGCCGTTTCTGCTGCTGCTGATATTGCCGGGGATTCTTGCGGGCTTTTTCCTGCACTGGAAAAATTGGGAGCTTCCTTCCTTTAAAAGTCTGCAGGTACTTAGAATGTCGGTTATTCTGGCGCTGGGAATCGTGGGCGGCGTAGCGACAATGCAGGTGGGTAAATATATCAATGCCGATTATTACGAGGAGTATGACGAATTTTTTGACCCGCTGACAGTTGCGCAGAAAATGGGAGTATTCCCCATGCTTCAGAGAGATACTACGGCAAGCGTCGGGAGATTTGCGGGAGGCATTGTTGATAGTTTTGCAGGAGGCAGAGCCGGTATTGTGGCAAATGCCGGAGCCGTGGTACGGGATAATGAAAATATGCCAAAAGAGAACGGATATAATAAGGAAGATTATAGTGTTTTGACAGGGCAGGGTATTCTGGAGGGAGCGGACGCAAAAAGACAGCCCGGTGAAGAAGGCAGCCTTGAGGGGAAGGACCCTGTTATTTTACCTCATCAATTTGAAATAGATTTCGAGGCTCTGCGCGGACTGGCGGACAATGACAAGCAGGCTTGGCTTGCGGACTATATACAGGGTCTTGCGCCCACAAAATCCAATGAATATACAGGTATTTTTGAGGGCTATAATCTGATATATCTGACGGCAGAAGGATTTTCATCCTATGCGGTGAGGGAGGATTTGACGCCTACCTTGTACCGTCTGATTCATTCGGGCTTTGTTTTTGAAAATTATTATGTGCCGTTGTGGCAGACCAGCACTAGCGACGGGGAGTACATTAATTGCACGGCGTTAATTCCGGACGGACAGTTCAGCATGCGTAAAAGCAGCGGTAATAATATGGCGTTTACGCTGCCAAGATTTTTTGAGCAGGAGGGGGTTGACTCTTATGCTTACCATAATAACAGCCTTTCCTATTATGACAGATATTTGACTCATCCCAATTTAGGCTATGATTTTAAAGGCTGTAAGCTGGGAGAATTGTCACAGGAGGAGTGGGGTTCAAAGATTTTCCCTATGGAAAATCCCGATGCATGGCCAGCTTCCGATTTGGAAATGATGAAGGGAACCGTGTCGGAGTATATTAATAAAGAGCGTTTTCATGTGTATTACATGACAGTCTCGGGGCATATGAATTACAATTTTACGGGAAATTCCATGTCAAGCAAAAACCGGGAGGCGGTTGCGGGGCTTGATATGTCCGAGAATGCCAGAGCCTATATTGCCTGCAACATTGAGCTGGATAAAGCGCTTGAGTATCTCTTGGAGCAGCTAGAAGCGGCAGGAAAGCTGGACAACACGGTAATCTGTCTAAGTGCGGACCATTATCCTTATGCCATGACAGAGGAGGAGTATGAGGAATTGGCAGGCAGGGACTTGTCCGAGGGCATGGATATGTACAGGAACAGTCTGATATTGTGGAATGCAGGCATGGAGGAGGAACCTGTGCATGTAAAAAAGGCGTGCGGCTCCATGGATATTGTACCCACGCTTTTAAACCTGTTTGGATTTTCGTATGATTCCAGAATGTATGCGGGAAGAGATATTTTCTCCGACGAGGAGGGCATGGTAATATTCAACGACAGAAGCTTTGTGACGGATTCCTGTATCTATAACAGAAAGGGAAAGGGAACGCTCTGGCTTACGGACGAGGAGGGCAATGCGATTGTTCCCGAGGAGGAAAGAGAGGATTATTTTTCCGGTAAGAAACAGGAGGTAAAAGATAGATATAATTTTAGCGCATATATTTTGCAGGAAAATTATTATAGTGATGTGAAGGAAGCTATCAAAAAATAAATAACGATATTGAAATTAGAAATGAAAGGGCGGCAGATGAAAATCTGCCGCTTACAAATTTTCGTAGGTTATGCCTTTCTCGGAGAGGTATCCGGTCACGGCTTGATCCCAAATCATGTCGGGCTCCCTATCCATTATAAAGGTGTGGCAGGAGCTGCCTGTGGTAATGACCGCCCTGCTGCCATCGTACTTGACAGTGAGAACGAGCGCCTTAAGCAGGGAAGTATCAAAGGTACTTTGCGCATGGGAAAATAAGGAGGCAATTTTTTCTGGCTTTAAATGGAATACGAACTTAAAAAACAGCGGGGTGTGCCTGCCCTTTATCAGATTAAAGCACAGTCCCTTTATTTCGCTCCAGGGCTGGAATTCATAGGGAAGCCTCTCTGATGTGCGCTCCTCCATGGGAAAAAAGTCAATATTGATGTGTCCGTCGATAGTATATGTGTTTGAGGTGGAAATGACGGCTTCTTCCAAAAGAAAAATATCAAAAGCATCTCCGGCCAAAAGACGGTTCATAAAATGCTTCATTGAAGTGACCTGTAAAGCAAGCATACTAATCCTCCATGTCAGAGTATGAATTTCATAGGCCCCGCGCACATAATTTCTGCTTTCATTCAGCCGTTCAAATTTGTGACGCTTCTGCGCCAATTTGTGAAGCCTCTGCACAAATTTGTGATGGCGTTGCTGCCTATGCGGCAGCCGGTAAAAGTTTCTATGTATCTTCCGGACATGCCGATTACATTATAATATAAATAGGGCGGAGTGTAAACCAGTCGTTATAATAAAAAGTTTTTAAGAAATAGTACTTTATGCTTTACTAGGCATTGTATATATGCTATTATATGTAGTATCTAAAACCATGTTAAACGGTTTGACTATTTTACTTGAAGAATGGAGATTTTATCATGAGTTATAAAATTGTTGTGGACAGCTGTTGTGAGCTTCCGGAGAAATACATTAAGGACAGCAGATTTCAAGCGGTTCCCTTGGGATTGGAGATAGGGGAGTATCAGATTTTGGATGACGAAAGCTTTGATCAGGCCGATTTTTTAAAAAGGGTGGCTGAATACCCTAAGTGTCCGAAGTCCTCCTGTCCTTCGCCGGAACGTTTTATGGAGGCATATGCCGGAGAAGAGGAGCATGTTTTTGTAATTACTCTGTCCTCCCATTTAAGCGGCAGCTATAATAGCGCGGTGCTGGGTAAGAATTTGTACAATGAAAAATATGGTGAAAAACCTATTCATGTAATTGATTCGGAATCGGCGAGCTGCGGAGAGACGCAGATTGCCCTTAAGCTGCTGGAGCTGGAGGAGCAGGGGCTTTTATTTGAGGAGATTGTGCGCCGGATTGAAGCGTTTCGTAGCAGTATCCACACATATTTTGTACTGGATAATCTGGAGACCATGCGCAAGAACGGAAGAATGTCAAGCGTAAAGTCTTTGGTGGCGTCTACCCTGAGCATCAAGCCCTTGTTGATTGGCGATAAGGGGGTAATTGTGCAAAAGGGCCAGAGTATAGGCATTAAGAAAGCGCTTGGCAAAATGGCTGAGGCGGCAGCGGAGGAGGTAGAGAATAGTCAAGAGCGTCGTCTGATTATTTCTCACTGTAATGCGCGCGAGCGCGCGGAAAGCGTGAGAGATATGATACTTGCCCAAAAGAAATTTAAGGAGTGTATCATTCTGGATGCAAGAGGAGTCAGCAGCATGTATGCAAATGACGGCGGCGTGATTGTGACCACTTGACGCAATATTATCGGGATGGAAAACCCCTACTGTTAGATAATCTCCGTCAGTAGGGGTTACTTTTGCTATATGGGGAATTTGTCTTTGCAAGGAAAGAATGCGAAGCAATCTTTGAAGTGCCGTTTACGGCACTTTACTATCATATGGGAATCTTCTGCTTTGCAAGGAAAGAATGCGAAGCAATCTTTGAAGTGCCGTTTACGGCACTTTATTATCATATGGGAATCTTCTGCTTTGCAAGGAAAGAATGCGAAGCAATCTTTGAAG
>CAMNSZ010000005.1 GCA_946557105.1 uncultured Lachnospiraceae bacterium
TTTTTTTTATTGGTTACGGCGTGTCCCCCCCCCTTTCCGTTCCTTAAAACCCACATTTTTTATTTATTGTCGTGGGGCTCCTCGCATTTTATTTTTTTGCCCCCCCCCGCCGCGGTCAGCGGCGTGCCTATAAGCATCCCCATATCAATCCCTGCAAACTGTTCCGTCACTCCCATTGCTGCGTACCTGCCTTTCCCTTAAATATTTATTGCATTTCTCTCCACTTGCCTCCCTGCTTTGCCATACTCCCGCAAAATTCTCGAATACGGCGCCATATACCCGCAAGGCAGCTGCCTCTGGGTTTTCTGTAAGAAATAAAATCAATTTGGTCAAGCCACAATATTTGTTCCGCATACTGCTCCATAAGCAGCCGGAAATTTATCTCCTCCACCAGCTCCTCAAGATGTTTTTTAATTTCCTTTTCCGTCGGTATGTATTCTCTACTCATAATCCTTATCCAATCCGTGAAGAATTTCTCTGTCTATTATTTTTTCCTGATATTCCATAATCCTGTTCAAAATCCCCGCCTGTGCCATGAGATATTTATCCTTATCGAATTCATAAATACCGTCTTCAAATACATCCTTTCCGAGCTGATGCAGGCGTTCCTGTTCGTTTATCATATCCGCAATCCTTTGATGCAGCTGCTTCAGTCTGGCAATCTTCGCCCTCAATTGATTGTTTTCCCACAAAGCCGCCTTCTGCTCGTCATTTCCCATATCCCCACCTACGGCGACCGGCGTCGTGTCCAGCTTCTTTGCCACATGATTAGCGCTCAGGGCGTCCGTCAGCCTGAGAATCCCCTCTGTAGCGGGAACGGAAGAAACCTGTAGCTTATAGGACACCTTGGGCAAAAAATCCGTATCGCGCTGAGAGGGCGCGCAGATACGGGCATTGATTCCCGCCACCCCCGTATCCGAGTTGACAATCGTCTTCACCTCTGTGGAAAAGCTGATTTCTGCTTTTTCCACATTCAAATTTGCCATGGGCACAATAGACATAAGAGGAACCTGAAGCTGTAAGCTATCCACACAGCAGCCCTCTTCTTCCTCCGCTCTGATTTGGTCATAGGCAATGTTAATATGATTTAAATGAATCGTTTCCTCCTTGCCGTTTTGTCTGAGAGTTCCCATGCTTCTGATTGCCTCTATAATATGCGCCTGAAGTTGTCCGTTTGATTTAGCCAGCGCATGAAGAGGCGCATAAACCAAGTCATCCAAAGGAATAAATTCACTGTCCATCATGCCTGCAGCCCTTTTTTTTGAAACAGCCTCACATGTATCCGTCCTGTCAGACATAATCCGCCCCCTATATTTTTCTTAAATACTTTACATTGACCGGACTGCAGATGGCATGGCTTCCGCTTTCATTATAGTCTATCACCGCTCTGTTTCCTTCTAAGGACTTTACAATCCATATATCGCTTAAAACCCAGTCCGGTATCTGTTTTCCGCTATAATAAACCGCTTCCGGCAACAGCCTTATTTTGTCTCCGGGGCAGACGGCTCCATCCTCTTTTGGTGTTTCTGAAGGGTTTTTGTACCCTGCTCCCATAAGCGCCGACACACTCCCGCGGAAGCCGTCCATTGTATAACCCGTAGACAGCCCGCTCCAAAGGTGGTCCGGGTCCGCATGGCCGGAAGCAATTTTGCGGTCATATCCTTCCTTATGGCTTATAATAACGCCCTCCTCCTGCGGATCCAGCCCGTATCTTCCGCACAGCATGGCAAACAGCTCCACTGCCGCGTCATAGGTGCATTTTACCACCCTTAGGGCGGCCTCCCTGTCCGAACAGACGAAGCCTGCCCCTCCTGTATACCTGATGCAGGAGGGTTCACACATTTCCACCCCGATATGTGTGTTGTTTGCCGCTCCGCCTGCATGCCATCCCCTATGCTCCCACGGGAGAGTCTGATATACCGTTCCCGTACTGCCGTCGATAAAGGCATGCACACAGGCGCGGCTGCTCGACGGATTGTTCCACTTTTTTACAAAGACTTGTGCCGACTGCTGCGGACATCCCACACTGTGCAGCATCAGACCCTTCACTTGAATTTTTTTTCCCGCCTTCCAGCACGGGTTATTTGTCAAAATGCTTTCCACTAATTCCATATTCTCTTCCTCCTCTGTCATTGCCGGCGTTACAAAATTTATTGTAATAAGATTTAGACATAGATTTAACTTGCATATATGAAAAATAATTTATCATTTTAACCCGTGAAGCTTTTCTTAATATTTCTTACGCTTTTCTTACAATAGCTTCCCTTGAATTGTAAAGGAACTTATACTCTGCTAAACTGATAATAACCGATAAACAGAGCCTACAGGGGGATATCAAATGGCAGAGAGACAAACCGCCGCCATATTATTTATATTGATTTTACTTGGCCTTACAGGATGCACGAAAAGCAGCGCCCAAAAGGACTCGTTCGACACGAATGCGGCAAGCGTCGCTTCCGGCGCGGCGTCCTTGGAAACACCTTATAGGGTAAAACAGATTTTTACCGTGACCTTAGACGAGGAGGACGACATAATTACCGAAAACAGGGCATACTCTACCCCCTATGGCGATAAGCTCTACTTATTTTCTCCCGTTTCGCCCATAGACAGCGCACAGCCTTCTCTTCATATGTACATCTTCGATATGGATACACAAAAGACAAAAAAGACCTCCTTTACCCTAAACATCCCTGCTCAGGAGGGCTTTTCCGTCTCTTCTGTTACTTCCGCCCATGTGACCGGAGAAAATGAATTCACATTTCTTCTATACGGCTCCTTTAAGGACAAGGATATGACAACGGTATTATATAAATGCGACTTTACCGGAAATGCCCTAAACAACGAGGCGCCTTTATCCGACGATATAGAACCCTTCACCGACCATGCGACGGGAAACCATAACATTTATGCGGACCAGACTGCTTCACTCCTCCTTACGGAATGGGATGAGCCGGCAAATACCACACAGATTTACCGTTATAATACGAATACAAAAAAAAGAGAGAAATTGGCCTCCCTGTCAAATGAATTTGTCAGCTCCTTAAGCTTTGACAACAAGGACATGCTGTACTACATAGGCAACGGCGAATTAAAGCGTTTGGACCCCAAAACCATGACCTGTGAGCTTCTCTGCAGCATTCAGGATTGTGGAATATCGTCCTACGGCGCCCTTCCCATTCTGATAAACTCCGATGGAGAGCTTGCCATTTGTACCACCGACGGAAAAACACCTATGATATACCTGCTTACTAACGAGGAGGAAAACGGCGACGTGGATATCATAAGGCTTGTACGACTGCAGGAATACGGCATGGACTATATATCCAAGCTTGCCGCCTCCTGGTCAGCCGCGTCCGACGGCTGCCGCATTAAGCCCGAAAAGGAAAGCGACAAACAAAAGCTGGAAGCTCTCCGCAACAGAACCATGGCAGAAATTATTTCCGGAGTAGGACCCGAGCTTATGTGGGTTTCCGAGGACGATATGCGAATGCTTGCCGAAAAGGATGCTTTGATGGATATTTCCGAGCTGATTCCAGCGGATATCAGGGATAATATTTTTCCCGGTGTAATACATGCCGGCACCGTGGACGGTACAATGGTTGGAATTACTCCTGAGGTTTCCTACTATACCATGCTTGCCGCCGATTCCGTATGGAGCAAGGACACATGGACCATATCCGAAATGATGGATTTGGTTGAATCAAAGGACGATTGGGAATGGCCTTTTAATTATTTTGACAACAAACCGGACTATTACGATTTATTTTTCTTTATATTTGCCAAAAATTTAAATGATTCTCCGTATGTGGATATGGAAAACGGCGTCAGTCATTTTAATGACGACGAGTTTATAAGAGTACTGGAATTCTGCAAAAAATACGGACCGGAGGATTCCGCCGCCATGGATTGGGATGAGCGGGGACAGATGATGAAAGACGGCAAGGGGGCTGTTCAGCTTTGCTATTTTTACGACGGACTTGCGCATTTTTCTTCCTTCATGACGCGCTGCGACCATTCCTGCCATATTGTAGGATATCCAAGAAGCGAAGGCAGCGGAAATTACCTTGCAGGCCAAGGCTATCTTGTAGTAAATAAAAAAGCAGCTCATACCGACGCCATTAAGGATTTCATTGCTTATCTGCTGGATTATGATAATCAGCATGAAGTATCAACCTCACCTGTCCGAAGAGACGTGATACAAAACAGCATAGTAAAGACTAACTCCAAGCAGACCGCTATTTTAAAAACGTTGTCACCCGAGTCCTATGCAATAATAGATACCAAACCGGATGGAACTACCTATCTGGAGGAATTTATCGCCTTTGCAGACAGCTGTGAGCCCCTGCCCTATTCCCCAGAGGAAATCTCTGATATTCTCCATGAAGAGCTGCCCTCTTTCTTTACCGGTAACAAGAGCGCAGAGGAGACTGCCGATATCATACACCGCAGGGTACAACTATATTTTTCCGAAAACAAATAACTTTACATAAACGAATAAGGAGGTATTATCTTGTTTAAGAAAATCAAATATTCTATTATACTTCTGCTTCTACTTCTATGTTCGGCAGGGTGCGCCGGAGACAAGATAAACGAAGGCAGTGACGCCACGGGTATGGACACCGGAAGCCCTGCCCATGTATCTGCCTCAAAAAAGCCTTACCGGGTCAAACAAGCCCTGCCTCTGTTGTTAGAGGACGAGTACATGACATATTCTCAAAAAACAATCTATTCCGGTTCCTACGGCGGCAAGCTCTACATTCTTTCCTGTTATTATCCGGAGAATGTGCCGCAGCCCTTCTATTCCATGTATGTTTTTGATATGGATAGTCTGGAGACAGAGCAAATACCCTTTTCTCTGGACCTGCCGGAGGAAGAAAAGTATACCGTTTCCTACATTGAATCCATGTATGTGACAGGAGAAAACGAATTGACTTTCATTATATACGGCTCCTATGAAAAGAAGGACACCTCCATGTTTCTGTGCCGGACCGATATCTCCGGAACGTGTCTTGACGGCGAAAGTGCTCTACAGGATATTACGGAACCCTTTAAATGCTCTACTCTCAATAATGTTTACAGATATTCTGCCGTTACAGACAACTCTCTTTTCCTTACCGAATGGGAAAAAGAAACAAATACTACGCATATTTACCGATATGATACCGATACGGGCAAAAAACATGATGTAGGAACCCTGTCCGATGAATATGTTTCTTCTCTGTGCTCAAACAGCAAGGGTTGTCTATACTACGTCGGCAGCAACAATGAACTAAAATATATGGACATCAAAACTCAGTCCTGCGAAATTCTCTGTAACCTTCTGGATTGCGGGATATCGCCCTACAGCAGCTTTATGCTTATGATAAATGACACGGGAGAGCTTGCAATCTTCACTGCCGAAAAAGAAAATCTAAGTATTTATCTGCTCACAAATGAAGCGGAAAACGATGAAGACTCCGACACAATCAGGCTTGTCCGCCTGAATACCTACGGTATGGAATATGTTTCCCAGCGCGCAGGAGCTTGGTCCAACACATCGGGCACCGGCTGCATCAAAACGGAAAAGGCCGACACGGAGGACAAGCTGGAGGCTCTCCGCACCCGGGTCATGGCAGAAATAGTCTCCGGAAACGGTCCCGAACTCATGTGGGTCTCCGAGGACGATATGCGGATGCTTGCCGAAAAGGGAGCTCTGATGGACATATCAGAGCTGATTACCAAAGATGTACAAGAACAGCTCCTTCCCGGCGTACTACAGGCCGGAACCGTCGACGGCACTTTAGTGGGCATCACCCCCGAGGTATCCTTTTATACACTGTTAGCTCCCGCCTCTGTATGGGATAAAGACTCTTGGACCATATCGGATATAATGGACCTTGTTGAATCCAGAAATGACTGGGATTGGCCGTTTATCTTTTCCCATATAAAACCAAGTTTTGACACTCTGTTATATGGTATGCTGACATACAACTGGGGTGATACGCCTTTTTTGGACTTAGAAAATGAAATCAGCCGTTTCAATAGCCCTGAGTTTATTGAGACCTTGGAATTTTGCAAAAAATACGGAGAAGCAAACAATTCCATCACTTCCACATGGGATGAGCTCTATCAAATGTTGAGAAACGGAAGCTGCGCCGCATTAAGATGCAATGTTCTAGACGGATTACAGAGCTTTTCACGTACCATGGAGCGCGCGGGAGATTGCAGGATTGTAGGCTTTCCGAGTACAAAAGGCAGCGGTAATTACATATACAGCGAAGGTTATCTGGTCGTCAATGCAAATGCCGTCCATATAGATGCTATCAAGGATTTTATTGCCTGCCTTTTGGATTATGACAATCAATTTACGGTAAGCTGGTGTTCCGTCAGAAAAGACGTAATTCAAGACAGAGTGGTAATAATGCCGATTACCGGAAAAATCGCCATTTTAGAATCAAAAGGCTCCGATATATATTCGGAGCTGGCGACTAAGCCAGACAACACCTCCTATCTTGACGAATTTATGGCCTTTGCGGAAAGCTGTGAACCGCTTCCCCACTGCCCTCAGGACATCATAGTTATTATAACAGAGGAGCTGCCCTCCTACTTTAATAACGATAGGAATGCAGAGGAAACAGCCGACGTCATCCATCGCAGGGTACAACTATATTTTAATGAACAAAAATAAGAGGAATTCCCCATTATATTTTTGGAGGCGCCGCCAAAATATGGCGGCGCCTCCACTCTCACACGGAAAAATCAAATATTGTTAACGGCTAATAGCTCTGAATATTCGGAATGTCAGACGCTTTAATATACTTAAACACAGAACCGTTTTCCAATCCTCCCCAAGTAGAATCCGTAAAGGTAACGGCTGCGGTTTCTCCCTCGATTGTTATTACGCCGCTGATTGGATTACCCGCGGCGTCTGTCGCCGTAAAACTCATGCCGTCTGCCGTCAGTTCACCAATGCCGTCGTCCAACCAAGTCAAACGATAAATTCCTATCTGAACAATATATTTGCCGTTTTCACCTTTAGCAATTTCCAGATTCGGCTCATTTACGTCAGAATCCAAATATTCGCCGATATAGGCCGTATCGTCCATGACCGTTTCGGTTATGGCAGCTTTGGTATCCTCTGCCGTAATTTCAACAGACTGACCTGTCGTGCCTTGCCGCAGCGCCATTTTGGTACAGCCGCTAAGCAACATGATTCCTATACAAAATAGGCCTATCAATTTATACTTCAATTTGAATCCCTCCTGCTTACATTATTCTTTAATCTTATGGGCGGTAATAATCGTATAGCTATAAGCATTTACCGTTATTATACAATCACCTGCCGCCGCATACCAATTTTTCCCCCTTCTCTCAATTGTTGTATCATCATCTAAAATCTTTAATTTACACCATTGGATTACGTCATCCGCTTCAATTATCAAATTTCTTTTTATGCGCTCCTCGCCAAGCTTTGTGGTATGGAGTTTCTCTATATTCTTCATTAAATCATTCATCCGGTTCCCTCTCTGACCTTAAGTCTGCAAGATCTTCATCATCAACACAAAATGCAAAAAAATTAGATATTCAAATGCCATACAAATTGAATTTCGTTTCTGATTTCTTCATCCGAATAATAGGCGTACATATCTATTTTGGATAACACTGCCCCCTGTTTATGATAAAATCTGCAAGCCGGAACATTGTTATTTTGACACTCAATAATCATTTGACAGTATCCATCCTTTTTTGCGCCCTCCACTCCCATATTAAATAATCCCTGTCCTATCCCTCTATGTTTATATGAATCTGCAACGCGGATATCCCACAATACACAGGCGTCTTCTCTATCGGAAAGCATATTCAGTCCTTCCGTTTTACCCACAACTGTCACTGCTCCAACGGGAGCATCCCCGTCAAATGCCATATAAAATCTCCAATTGCTAATATTAAATTGATTTTCATACCCCGTGGCGCGTTCATATTTACCCAAATCCTTTATATACGGTTCAACTTGGATTTCTTCTAAAATCAATCCGCCCAGTCCGTTATCAATCCTTTTAACCTTATATTCGGAACGTACATCAACCTTCATTTCAACCTTATCGTATTGCTCCAAAAATGTTTTATCCACTTCTTTATAAATTATCACTTCAAACTCCTTCTCCATACGTTATATACTCATTTAATCGCCTGAATATAATTTCCCATATTTACGTTGTAATTTCTTAGAAAGCTTACGAAGGCTTTTGACCTTTCTTTGGACGCTTCCGTTTCTTTTCTCGGCGACAAATACATAATAGCCGTCCTCCTCATATACCTTAACTCCGCCGAATACAGAAATGATTTTATTCTTATACCATGTGAGGCGCTTTGTTACCATGACCAGCCGTCCTCCCACAAGCAATTTATGAAAGCCTTCTTCTATAAACTGCTTTGCCACTGAAAAATCCGTATGATATGGGGGATTCGACAAGATTATAGTAAAATCATTATCTGGAATATTTTCAAAACCATCGCTTAACCTGATATCGATATCCGGAACCTGATTAAGCCTCGCATTGATTTCGGAATATTTCACAGCCATTTCAGATATATCACACATTATAACATTTTTCTGGTTAATCAGCCTGCCCGCAAGAATACCTACGACACCGTATCCACATCCTAAATCCAACACCTTATCGTCTTCCTCAAATTCAATTTTGGAAAGCATGGCTAACGTACCCGCATCAACAGCATTAGGAGAAAAAAGCATACTGTGGGTACTAAATTCTAACGGCACATTTTTTATTTCGGTTGAAAACATAATATTCATAATAAACAGCTCCAAGGTTATAATTATGTACGACACTGTATCCGTTTTTTATAATAAGCTATTATTTTCTGCTGCCTGATAATTTTTCAGATTTAATGCCTTACCAGTTCATAAATATTGCTCATCTCTTCACATTCATCATATATATCCTGATACATGCGAGTTTCAGTCAAAAAAAAGCCTGTTCTTTCCAAGGTTCTGCAAGAGGCAATATTTTCAACGCAGGCTGTCGCAATAAGCTTCTTCAAGTCATATCTTGCAAACATATAGTCTACGAAACTTTGCAGCGCTTCAGCTGCATATCCATTTCCGCGATAGCCGGCGCCAATGAAATATGTGACGCCGACTTCCTCAAAATCTTCATAATATGAGCTTCCTACAGAACCGATTACCCTATGACTTTTCTTATCCTCTATGGCAAACGCCAGATAGCTATTATACGGATTATCCTTGACCTCTAATTTTATTGCCTCGCTTATAAATTCACCCATCCACTTATAACATTCACTGCAATCTCCGTAAATTTCCGTCAAGCTGCCGTCAGAGGCCATCTCGGTAAATGCTTGCTCGTCAGATGGGCGTATACTTCTTATAGACAGTCTTTTGGTCTCTAAAAGCATTAATATATCCCTCCAGCACAATGCTCCTCAAACATCTATGCTGCTTTCGGAACAGACATTTTCTAAATTTCTATTGACCGAATTAATTATATCATATCTTTTACCTTATTCATACAGCTGTTTTTAATGTTATTTTCATTTCAATCTAAAGCATAATATATCCGTTGTGACCGCAGGAACCCGTCCTTTGCAGCACGGGCTGTTTTTCCTAACCCTCTCTTGTTTATGCTTTTTACTTCACAAAAAGAAAGCTGCGTTTACAAATGTATCTTATTTTCAATTCGCAAACAAGCTTCTATGTGCATAATCCAATGCCTTGAAAACGGCATTTGAATCAGTCCGCGAATGTCTTTATTACACCAATAATCAATCAACCAAATAGCGTTTTCATCTGTACTGACCACATTCAATGATTTTAAATACTCTTTTCTTTCATCTGATATTTTCTTTTTCATTTCTTCATACGATAAGCCTCTGACAATCTTTTCAGTGCTTTCCCCTACCTCGGAAATATACGAATAAAGTTCTTGCAAATCGAGCTGCTTTGAAAAATCTGCGACCTGTTGCTTTACAAGCTCATTTCCTGTTGTAGTTATCGGCGAATTGATACGTTCTTGGTAATTACCTGCAGAAAAGACTTGTTCGTCTTCGCTTATCAGTATATGTGCAACTATATCTTCAATACGGAAAATATGCCAAATAGAATAAGCAATCGTTTTGCAATGATAACCGTCTGCGTTTATAAAGGGAATTGCATTAAATTCCTCTCTGCTCAGCTTATCGTTGAACGATGTTAAGGTTTGCATTAACTGACCTCGTAAATCAAATAAAGTATCGATTCCCGTTTTATAGGTATCCTTCTTTCTGATTTGTGCCTGCATTGTTTTATTAAGTTGAGACCATTCTTTATTCATAGCCGGTTACCTCGCAAATCCTGATTGTACCTTAATGCTTTCTAAGGAAAACAAAATTATATAAAACAGTATAACACAAAACATGCAGACAACAAGATTACATTTATCAAAATGCATACGAATTTGTAAGATATAACATTTACTCTGCAGTGTTTCATTCATTAGTTGCTTTATCGCTTTTTAAATCTGTTCCGATAGGATTTTACCGTCAAAAACTGCTTTCAGATGATGAAACAAATGCTTATAAATTAAGCAGAGACTGTAAGAAGGTTTTTTTACTTCACTGGTCATGGAGGAAAAATTGTTTAGTATTGAGTGATGGTTTGATTGAGCTACAAGGCCTGCTTCATATAATAGCGCAAATACAAACTAAAAATAAAATTGCCATTATAGATAGTTGTCATTCGGGTGGTCGTCACTTGAAAGGATTCCGGCGATAGACATTGACGAAACGGTTGAGCATTTTGCCGGAAGCGTCACAGTATATCGCGAAGCTCCAACATAGCCTTGACGCTGAACTGTTACGCACACAGCTTTTACTTCCACAAAGGCTGAAATGGAAGGGAAGGCCAAGCCAATTTTTTATTGGCTTGACTATATAGATTATGTTATACTTTATATAATTTACTACGCTTATTCAATCATCATAATGGAGGAATTCATATGACAAAAAGTATTGAAAACTTAGTCTCTTTCCCTATAAATGCACAGAGAAACTCATTTTTTGGGGCCCTTTCATCCATTCTTCTGTATCGGAACGCTTACACAGAAGACACCCCCTTTTTCTGTGGCAAACACCAACGTAACTGTATACGATGTGACAGCTGTAAAAACGAATCTTTTATCCATAAGCACCACCTTCAAATATATCAATATTTAATTACAATAACAGGTTGCGCATATTTTTGGATAGATAAGGAAATTGGTAATTCGTACGACAAACAATACATAGCAAACGAATTTTCGGAGACCGCTCTTGACCGGCTATCCTTAGCTTTATATGCATCCGGTTACCATTATGAGTCAATGAACAAAAATACAGAGGAAAATATCCTGTTTGATAGAATAAAGCAGTCTATCGAGGAAAAACAGCCTGTATTAATCAAATTGAGTCTCGGTGATTTATGGGCGGTAATAGCAGGATACAATGATGATAAAAATCTTCCATACTTAATGAAATTCCGCCGTTCACCACAGCTTAATAAAGATTGGTATAATAAGCTCAGCAATATTGTTTTCATAACAGATAAATATGATAGTACGATTTCCTTGGCCGAATCTCTCAATCATATGATTCATCACCTAAATACCGGCAGCAGGAATAAGCTGGAACAAAAGATATATCAAAAATTAGAAATGGAACCGGATGGAAAAAAGCTTGGCAAGTGGTTAAATCAAATAAATGGTCTTGCTATAGAAACTAGGTGGCATGCATCTGAATGTTATCGGAACACGCTGGTACCTATGCTTGACGACAATAAATGTAAAAAGTTCCTTTTAGAAGCATCCGATTTACATCTCCATTTCCATGATCAGGCATGGAAAATTTGGGCGCTTCTGGGTGTTTCGCCGCAAACTCACTATTGTTTACCCCACAACGTCAATGAATTGTTGGATAAATCATCTGCCAGAGCAGAACTCAAATCCTTATTTCAAGAATTATTTACCATAGACCGTCAAGTGTCTCATTTACTACAGGAATGTTTATCTTTGCTGTAATCATGTGTGGACGAGGCTGTCGCACTAAGAATAATATCAGTAAGCGCGGCAGCCTCATATATGCTCTATTCTATTTTAGACATATTTACCGCAAGTTTCTTTTCAAGCGCTGCTACCTTATCTGGCATATAAATAATTTTATTTTTGTAGTTTCTCCGGTTCTCTTAATTCTAAGTTGCGTCTCTCAGAACATTCCGTCTGTCCGTATGCATTATATGGTTTTATGAAAAAATATTTCCTATAACGTAACGGCTGATTTCCTAATTTTTTGGATTACCTCTTGACCTTCACGTTACGTCATAGTTTATTATATAGGCAAACAGGAAAGGAGCAAAAGATATGAAGGTATCTGCTGTACGTTCAGACAGTGTTTATTCAAAAATTATGAGCGCACCTCTGGATAAGAAGAATGACATTTATCGTTATGAACTGATGACGCCATTTGAAAGAAAATGGGCTTGTTACAATGTTCCCATGAAAGCGAAAACGCCTAATGGCTATGATGTTATTTTGGCAAGCGGAATGCTTGGACACATTGCGCCAACTAAAGTAGACGAAACACAAAAACAAAATATTCAGCTAATTTCAGACGACGCACTCTGGAAAAAATGTGAGATGGCTATTAGGAAGTCGTTAAACTGCTTTACCCGGCATGGGATTGATTTACCTGTTAGGGAGTATCTGTTTACTATATTGCTTGCAAATTCTGAAAGCCCTTATATCATGTTAAATGAGGGCTATTGTGGCGACGGTGGTATACCGGGATATATTTTTTGCTGGCTAATCCCAAACGAATATACATTAGAACATCTTCCCGTAGCTTTGGCACACGAGACAAATCACAATATCCGTTTTCAGTTTATTGAATGGAAAAACGACATCACACTTGGAGAGATGATGATTAGCGAAGGGTTGGCAGAAATCTTTGCAACTTCTTTATACGGCGAAGATAAGGCTGGTCCTTGGGTGACAAAAACGGATATGACAACTTTGAACGAATATATCAAGCCTATTATTCGGAACGGATTAAATGTTCAGGGATTAGAAAACCTCAATGCTTATCTTTATGGTGATGAAATGGCTAAATTACAAAATTATCCGCAAGCAGGTTTACCTTATTGCGCTGGATATGCTTGTGGTTATCATTTAGTAAAGCATTACTTGAAAAAAACCGGTAAAAGTGTGGTTGAAGCGACACTTTTACCCGCAAAAGAAATTTTAGACGCTACAGAGGACTTTTGGAATGACTAAAAAAACTATATCTGTTCATGAAGTTGTTAAATTGACTGGCATCACCGCCCGCACTCTTCATTATTATGATGAAATCGGGCTTTTGAAACCTACGAAAGTAACCGAAGCAGGCTATCGAATGTATGACGATACAGCACTTAGCCGTTTGCAGAATATTTTATTGTTTCGTGAATTACAGTTTCCCTTAAAAGAAATCAAAGTAATTCTTGACAGCCCTCATTTTGACCCATCAGAAGCAATTGCCCAGCAAATTGAGTTGTTAGAATTACAATATAAACACATAGGGGAGCTTATTACCTTTGCCCGTAAAATTCAAAACAAGGGAGCAACAACAATGAATTTTGATGTTTTCGACAAGAGCGAAATTAAAAAGTATGAGGCGGAAGTCAAAGAAAAATGGGGCAATACTAAAGCGTATCAAGAGTACAAACAAAAGGATATTGCTCGAAATGAAGGTAGTTACAGCAAGATTGCAAACGAACTAATGACAATGTTTTCTGAATTAGGAGAATCAAAATATTTAACTCCCAATTCCGATGAAGTACAAAACAAAATCTCTGCATTACAGAAATTTATAACCGATAACTACTATGTATGTACAAATGAAATCCTTAGTGGATTGGGTGAAATGTATGTATGTGATGAACGCTTCAAGAATAACATCGATAAAGCAGGTGGAGACGGAACCGCTGACTTTGTAAAACAGGCTATTGCTGTGTATTGCGGTAAAAAGCAGGTATAATAATTGTGACCGAATGGATAGCTGTCCTATTTGCCAAAACAAGGGTACAAATACGAAAAGAGCCGGACGCACAGGCGAAGAGCCGATAACAAATTTTCAACTACTTTTTAGATGCCGTGAGACCGTTTCAAGCTTGTTACACCCAAACCAAAAATGCGATAAATACGGCTTTACAGCCATATTTATCGCATTCACACTGACTGCGGAAGATGGGACTTGAACCCACACGGCATTGCTGCCACAAGATCCTTAGTCTTGCTCGTCTGCCAGTTCCGACACTTCCGCATTTACGCACCGCGCAAGTATGATAATATCACTTTCCAAATAAAATGTCAATTCTTTTTGAGAAAATTTTTAGCCTTTATACTCTGAAATACAGCCTGCGTATGTCCTCCACTCTCAACAGATATACTTTCCGATAAAAGGAAGCCTGCGAAGTACTGCCGCAGCCGCAAAACAAAGGAAAAAACAAAATACGGCAAAGACAGGAATACACACCGCAGGGGCAAACATCATGCTGTGAATCCCAAACGGCTCTAGAAATTCTATCAACCCTATGTGCAACAGGTATATACCCAAGGTTGCCAGCGAAAGCTCCTTTATCATACGGCTAATCCAAGACGGATATTGGATTTTACTCATCGGACCCGTAAAAAGCAAAAAAAGCGAAACCACTATCAAAAATGTAAAACATCCAAAGCTGTCATATATTTCCCCCACCGGTACTGCAGCCTGCTGTGCCAGATAATCGCCCAACACAACATTCGCCGCCGCACTCAAAATACCGCTCACATAAATCCACTTGTGCCATTTCGCTTCAACCCCAAAATGCACCATGTAATATCCCAACACAAAATATCCCAAGTATCCGCACACCATATCTAAGCTGACAATTCCCCACAGATATCTCATACCCTCTGTCTGTCTCAGCACCAGCACAGTCTCCTTGCCCACCTGAAAAACAAGAAACAGCAGTAAAAAATATTGCAGGTTCTTTTTTGTGGCATGGCCAATCCAGCTTCTGAGTATGGGCAGCAGCATATAAATCCCCACAATCATGGGCAGATACCACAGATGATACCGTCCCGCAAAGATTTCCCTGAAAATATCTCCCTTGTCTAATTCGGACCACGGATAAAAACGACAATCAAACAAGCCGTAAACACAGGACCAAACCACATAAATAATTACGAGCCTCAGGATATTATGAGTATATAATCTCCTTATATTTATTTCTTTATCTGCATTCAGGAATAACGCCCCGCTTATCATTACAAAAACAGGTACTCCAAAACGAAACACCGCGTCATAGGCATTTGCAATTTTCCAATCTGCATCGGTCACAGGCTTTGTATACCAAAACTGTGCGGCACAATGTAGCATAATCACGCTAAAGCACGCTAGAATCCGCAGCAAGTCAATCTCTACCCTACGATTATTCCCAGTCCTTAAATTTACCCTTTGCACCTCCACCGCTTTCCTCACTCCTTCAGCCTTATTTCCCACCTGTCAATTATCTCACACTAAAAATTCCTTGTCAAACGCTGCCGTCTGCAGAGTTATCCTAATGAACAAGGGTGATTTGCCCTGACACAAATCACCCTGTTAAAATCCCAGACCCATGGCACCCTTCTACCCTAACGTCCGCGGAAATTTATTCCATGCTTATTATCTTTGAACACGTCCGGAAGCGTCACCGCCGGCAAGCGTCTCTACTTCCTTTCTGGATACTAGATTAAAGTCTCCCGGAATGGTATGCTTCAACGCGGAAGCCGCCACACCGTACTCCAAAGCCGCCTTAAAGTCCTTGCCGTCCAGCATACCGCAAATAACGCCGCCCGCAAAAGAATCTCCGCCTCCCACACGGTCTACAATAGGACGTATGCTGTATTCCTTGGAATGATAAAACTCCTTGGTGTCTCTGGAGTAAATGCATGCGGACCAGCCGTTGTCGGAAGCAGAATGACTTACCCGCAGAGAGGATACACAATATTCAAAATTGAATTTATCAACCATCTGCTCAAAAATAGATTTATAGCCTGCAAGCTCAAGCTCCCCGCTTGTAACATCAGTATCTCCGGGCTTAAACCCAAGTACCAGCTCCGCATCCTCCTCGTTTCCGATACATACGTCAACATATTTCATCAGATTTGTCATAACTCTCTGGGCCTTCTCGGAGGACCAAAGCTTCTTACGGAAATTTAAGTCCACGGATACCTTCACACCATGCTTCTTAGCCGCAATCAAAGCTTTTTCCGTAAGCTCTGCCGCCGCGTCCGATATTGCGGGAGTAATACCGGTGAAGTGGAACCAGTCAGCCCCGTCAAAAATAGCGTCAAAATCAAAATCAGCCTCGGTTGCGGTAGAGATAGAGGAATGCGCCCTGTCATACACCACCTTGGAGGGTCTCATTGCCGAACCGCTTTCCAAATAATATATGCCAAGTCTTTCACCGCATCTTGCAATATTCTTTGTCGATACATTATACTTTCTGAGCGCCGCTACCGCGCACTCTCCTATCTCATTGTCCGGCACAGCCGTGACAAACTCTGCGTCATGTCCGTAATTTGCCAGAGACACAGCCACATTTGCCTCGCCCCCGCCGTAATTTACATCGAACTCGTCCGCCTGAATAAATTTCTCGTGGTTGGGGGTGGAAAGCCTCAACATTATCTCCCCCATTGTGATAACCTTTGCCATTTTCCTATCTTCCTTTCCTGTATATAATTTAGCGCTCTTGGGTAGGCATTACTTCTGTACCAGATGCACCGCAAAGCCAGCGATTTCTTCCTTTAGATAAATTGCCTTCAAAGCTCCCTTTACATCCCTTTTTGCAGACTCCTCGTTAAATTCCACACCGAGCACTGTAGTCAGATAATTTACCGCTCTCTCGATATAATTGGTCCTTATTGCAATATGTCCATTCCTTCCAAGATATGGGGTCTTCATAACCTCCACGGCGCTTCCCGCAAATACCGAGCTGTTGCCGTTCTTTGCAGGCATTCCAAAAATAAATGCAAAACGGTTTGCGGCCTTTAGGGCCTCCTCCTCATTTTCTCCGTTGATACCCACATGCGCCAATTCAAAGCCAAGCATAGTCTGGACTGCCTCTCTGGTCAGCTGCTCGATTTTATCCCACTCGCCTGCATTAATCAAATCTCCGGGCACCATCCATGAGCCGCCGCAGGCTACAATCTTATTGAAATCCAGATACGAGGTAAGGTTCTTGGCATTGATGCCGCCGGTAGGCATAAATTTCATATTGACATAGGGAGCCGCCATAGCCTTGATTTTGGCAAGGCCTCCCGATTGCTCTGCCGGGAAAAATTTCACTACCTCAAGACCAAGCTCTATAGCCTGCTCTATATCGCTGGGGCTGGAGGTACCCGGAGTAACCGGAACTCCCTTGTCTATACAATATTTTACAGTCTTAGGGTTTAAACCCGGACTAACGATAAATTTTGCTCCTGCCTCTACCGCCGCGTCCACTTGCTGCGCATTCAGCACCGTACCTGCTCCCACGCACATATTCGGAAAATTTTCCGTCATAATCTTGATTGCTTCTGCCGCGGCGTCCGTACGGAAGGTCACCTCGGCGCAGGGAAGTCCGCCCGCACACAGTGCCTTCGCCAACGGAAGAGCATCCTCTGCCCTGTCAATTTTTACCACCGGTACAATACCGATTTTACTGATTTGTTCTAAAACCGCATCCATTTTTGACCTCTTTTCCGCGCTGAATAATGAACTGAATATGTTCTGTATGCCAGCGCCCACACAAGCTTTATTTTGTCTTCTATTTCATTTGAAAGCACTTACATTATAGCATAACGGTATTTTTTGGCAAGAATTTATTTCATCTCGTCCGCCAATTTTTCAAACTCCTCCCTTACGTTCTTTAGGCATTCCATAAGCTTTGGGGAAAATATACCGCACGCCCCGTTTAATATCATGTGAAATGCCTCGTCCTTAGGAATGGCATCCTTATATACTCTCTCACAAACCAACGCATCATATACGTCCGCAACGGATACTATCTGAGCCGAAATCGGAATATCGTCTCCTTTTAAGCCGTCAGGATACCCCTTTCCGTCAAACCTCTCATGATGATGTCTGCAAATATCATAGCTTACCTTTCGATAATCGTCCTCCCAGATTCCTTCGATACTGTCAATGATATCGCATCCTCTGGTAGTGTGGGATTTAATGCATTCAAATTCCTCAACGGTAAGCCTTCCGGGCTTTAAGAGAATATTGTCGGGTATCGCTATTTTTCCTATATCATGCAGGGAGCTTGCCGCAACAATAATCTCCACCCGGTTCCTGTCAAGAGCATATTCCGGGTAATCCGCCATAAGTCTCTGCGCCAACAGCTTTGTAAAGCCCTTTACACGCTTGATATGCTGACCGCTCTCCAAATTTCGATACTCCACTACCGTACCCAATATATCTATAATTTTTTCATTGCTTTCCCTCAGCTTTGCAGTCTGAATCCTTACCTTCTCCTCCAGATTGTTCTTATAGCTGAACAAATCGACCGCGTTTTGCACCCTGCTTTTTACAAGAGACGATTCAAAGGGCTTGTGGATAAAATCCGTAACTCCAAGCTCAAAGCACTTGTTCTCTATATCAACCGATCTTTCTCCGCTGATAATGAGCACCGGAATTTTCTCTATCCACTTTTGCTCTCTCATTGCTTTAAGCACGTCAAAACCGTCCTTCTTGGGCATTTGTAAATCCAAAAGGATAGCGCCTATACTATCATACTGCTCCTCCAGCCTTTGTATCGCCGCCTCTCCGTCCTGCGCCGTTACAACAGAATACTGCTCCTCTAGAATAAGCTTCAAGAGGTCTCTGTTCAACTCGGCATCATCCACAACCAAAATCTTTTCCTTCATTTGCATTCTCCCGTATATTATTATCTTATGATTACACTGCCGTTATACAGCCCGGCCGTATCTTTACTTTAATTCTTTTCTGCTCCTCAATTATTTGGTACTTTATATCAACTATAACTTCACGGGTTCCGTAATGTCAACCTTTTTAATGTGGGATATTTATCGCTTATTGCCATTTCTCTTTCGCCCAAAAAATGAAAGCCCTGCAAAAATAACAATGCTTACGGCGCTTACCCCGATACCGGCATACTTTCCTTTCGGCACATAGCTCATACTAAGCACATACTCACCGGGCTCCAAATCAAATGCCATCAACGCGCCTCCGAACAATGCAGGTTCTGTTTTCTCCCCGTTGAGCAGCACGTTCCAGCCGTCCTCATACGGTATGGATAAAATCAGTCTGCCCGCCTCCCGTAAAGAAAGCTTTCCCGACACATGGGTGCTGTCGTACTCCACCTGTGTCAGATACTGCTTTGACAGCTTATTTAATACCTCGGCCAAAAGCTCCTTATCCATCATATATACGTCGGCCACAACATTCGGAGAGTCGTCCTCCTTATCGTTATTTGTTATGGTTACGGTTTCCCCCTTGTCCAGATAACCCAAATACATGATACAGCCCTTTTTCAAATCGTTATATTTTTCTTCCTCGAGCCTCCCTCCCAAAACGGCTGTCTTCTTTGTTCCCGCGCCTGTCAAAATCGCATAATAAATACCTTCCCTGCCTGCAGTCACCACAACGTCGTCACCGCTGTTGTCGGAATGCACCGGCGTAAACAGCGCTCCCTCAAAGCCCAGGTCATTTACCATTCTATTTTGCAGACGCAGGGCATTGTCCCCATAGCCCTCGGGCAAATCATATCCCACAGGCGCCACATATCCAAACGGCAGCGTCGCCTTGCTTTCATACAAAAAGACATCTCCACTTCTCTCAAGCAGCGTATATAAAGCATTCTCGTATTTATCCGATTCTCCGAACATATAATTGACGTTTAACATTGCCGCCGTCAACGCCGTTGCCCCGTCGTACCCGTAATACACCTTGCTATGACGCATTCCCAGCCTTTTATACATATCCATCACATGAGAATTTAACGTGGAAGAAAAAATCGACGCCGTAGGAAAGCCTGCAAGCGTTCCGTCGTTTTTAGTCTTTCTGGTAAACTTTTCAACCCGGTAAAAGCCCTCCTCCCTCTTTCCCGTGATCTCATAAAGCGCCTTATAATCCTGCTGCTGTCCTAAATACGCAGAACGGCTGGTAGTTCCTACCGTTGTATTTATAGTGTTGACGCTGCTCTCCGCTATCACCGCAAGAAGCGCTAACCATCCAAGTACAAACCGCCACCGCTTACCGTGTCCGGTTCGGTAAAGATATAAAAGCGCTCCGTAAACCGTCACAAACAGAAGGCTTAAGAATTCCACTCCCAACGGGAAATCCTCTCCCTCCACAAACTTCTCGCAAAACAACAAAAAAGCTGTCGCCGCCAGATAACCGTACAGGATATATCTTGGCTCCGCTTCTTTCAAATGCCTGTAAGCCTCGTAGCACATGACAATCACAAGGAAAATATAGATAAAGGACTGCCGTGCCGGCAATGAATCAGGATAATTCATGCCATGCCAGATAAAGTCCAGCATATTCGTGCCAAAGCCAAGAAGTATTATGCCTGCCATTGCCAACATGCCAAACCGCCTTCTGACGGGGATTTTATTGTTAAGCGCATACATTGGAATCAAAAGAAAAACCCCCACCCCGCAATATATATTGGGCCAATGCTCAAGTCCTCTCTCCGTTGATACGCAAATATTATGTCTGGCCAAAATATCGAGCACGGAAAAATAAGATTCGGCCTCCTTGGGAAAATTCATATCACCAAAGTCCGTATTCAATATAGCGCATACCTCCGGTATCAAAAGCACTGCCGCAAGTCCCCCTGCAAGCAGGGAATACAGTGCAAAATTCCCTACGATACGAAAGCTTCTCTTCTCTGTCAGGAGCAGTACAAAAAAATACAACACAAGGAAAATACAAATCATTATCGATATGTAATAATTGGTAAAAATGGAGAACGCAAGAGTCACGCAATACAGGGTACACTTTCCTTCCTTCACCAGACTCTCCAAACCAAGCACAATCAGGGGCAGAAGTACAACACAATCAAGCCACATGATATTCCAGTTATAAGCCGCCATAAAACCCGACAGGGCGTAAAACACAGAAAAACAAAGCGCCGTCCAATCCTTTGTGCGAAAATGCCTTTGCAGATAGTAAAATGACGAAAGCCCCGACAAGCCTATTTTCACAATCACAAGATAGCTCATAAATTCCATGAGATAAGCCTTCGGCACCAAAAAAGCAAGCCAGTGAAAAGGACTGGCAAGATAATATACATAAAGCGCAAGAAAATTAGAACCGATACCCACTCTATAAGAATAGCTCAGTCCTTCACCCGCCTTGATTTTGTCAATAAACTCACTGAAAAAAGGCATGTACTGATGATACATGTCGGAAAACAGAAAACTCCTGTCTCCAAAGGGAAAAATCCCCCGCAATACAAAAATGACCAGCATTATGGTAACCGGTATAAAAAAGGCAAGCGCAAACGCCGTCTTCTGCATCAATATAGTTCTGTCTTTACCGCGCATATCACTATCCTCCGGGGATTTCTGTAGGGCAAAACCCTCAACAAATATTTTACCCTATTCGCACAAAAAACAAAAGGGGAAATTAACTGATTTTGTGTATATGTGAGAGTGTCCGGCATATATTAACTAAAACTCTTTTTTTAGGATTTCAGGCAATGAAAATAGCCATTTTAGGAAGAAAAACAGATACCGCGAATTACGAAAGATTTGTTTCGGAAATGTCCGCCGTTCCCCTGACCACATTAAGCCTCGGGGAATTGTCCGGCTGCGACGCCCTGATACTGCCGGGCGGCGGCGATATAACTCCCGCATTTTTCGGGGAGAACAACACCGCATCAAAAAATATTGACACCGAGCTGGATATCCTGCAGTTTCAGGCGCTCGATTATGCTTTGAAGCATTCCATGCCGGTCTTGGGCATATGCAAGGGCATGCAGGTAATCAATGTTGCCTTGGGCGGAACCGTCACTCAGCATCTGCCCACCGCCGAACACCACCAATACAAAAACGGCGACCAGTACCACACTGCCGAAGCCCTTCCCGGCTCCTGCCTGCATGATCTCTATGGAGCCAGAGCCACGATAAACAGCGCCCATCACCAAGGCATCGGTAAGCTCGGAGAAAATTTAAGGGTTATTCAGTGGTGTCCTCTTGACGGTTGTGTGGAAGCTGTGATGCACAGGACGCTTCCCGTTCTGGGGCTTCAATGGCATCCTGAACGTCTCGACCCTGAGCGGACCTCTCTTTCCCCCGAACCCTTGAGCGCTCTCTTCTCCTCTTGGATTTTGAACCGTCCTGACGCCCGCTTACAGCCAAGCCCCTAACCGCCTCCTGTCTTGCACGGATTCTGGCAATTTCAAACAGAGATTTCATGATTTCCTTCAGAATCCGTGTTGTCTGCTCGTCCACATCCTTTAGCGCGGCCATCACCTTATTCATACTTTTTTTTAAATCCGCCGTAAAAGCGATTAAATCCTCCGCCTCCGAAGCGGAAATCACCTGATACATCGTATCCACAAATATTCGGAGCCTGCTTTCATCCAGCGATAAAATCCACTCGTTTATCGCCCCGTCCAAAAACTTCCTGCGCCCGTAAAGATCCTGCGCCTCCACGAACCGCCCGTCTTTTACAATCCATGTGTACGGGTCGTGCTGCGCCAGACCCAATGTCTTACTCTCCACAACTCTATAGTTCATATCCTGTTCAAAAAGCATGCCTATCAATGAATCTTGCGGTATGATCTTTACCAGCCTGTCAGCTATTTTCTCATAGCCGCATTCCTTCAGTATTTCCGGACGAAAGCCCGGTCCGTCCATACTGTATATCTTCCTGATACGTTCCTGTATCTCAGGCGCACAATTCATGGCGCTATACACCGCCAGATTACCTCCCTTAGAATGCCCTCCTACAAAAAAGGGATTGTGAAGCTTCCCCGTTACCATATTGAGATACTTTACACTGTATGCCTGCCCCGGAACCGGTGACAAAAACGCCATGTTAAAGTCCTCCTTCCAGCCCACGATTGTTTCGTCCGTACCCCGAAAGGCAATATAAGTAGTGCCGTCGTCCAGCAGAAAGGTCACTGCCGAAAACTGCGTCTCCCACTCCTTCTCAATCACATTGATATAACAGTTTAAACGCATATCGGCAAAACGTCTCCCTGAGAGCATCCCCTCAAACAGGGCACGGTTTACCTTCTCGTATCTTTCATCCGCAAAAAGCTTTTCATAATCCTTATGCTCCGCAAGCTCCTTCAATGTAACGGAAGGGCCGTTCTCGCGCACATCCGTCACCATACCGTCAAATTTGAGATACGACAGCTGGCACAGGGCGAGACTATCCACATCATTCATAGGCATTTTAGAAAGCGGAACGTCTCCATATTCCTCCAGATAAGTAAGTATTGTTCCCCGCATATTCTTCCCTATCATTACAAACACCCTTCATGCTCCGGATAAGTTATTCCCGATGCATTAACCCCTATCCTCAATATCTACATAATCCCGTTCCTGCATCACGCTCTTGTATGCCGGACGGATAATCTTATCCATATTAATCAGCTCTTCCAGACGATGCGCGCTCCAGCCCGCAATCCTCGCAATTGCAAAGATAGGAGTATACATCTCAAGAGGAATTTCCAGCATACTGTAAACAAACCCGCTATAGAAATCCACATTTGCACTTACGCCCTTATAAATATGAGCCTTTTGCGAAATAACCTCCGGCGCCAAACGCTCTATCATGGAATATAACGCAAAATCCTTCTCTCTCCCCTTAGCCGCTGCAAGCTGCTGTACAAAGCCCTTAAATACCTGCGCTCTCGGATCCGACAGAGAGTATACCGCATGACCCATACCATAAATTAGGCCCTTCCTATCGAAAACCTCCTTGTTTAGTATGCGCCTAAGATAATCTCTCACTGCGTCCTCGTCCTCCCAGTCGGTAACATTTTTCTCTATATCGCGCATCATTTCCACTACCTTGATATTTGCCCCGCCGTGCTTGGGCCCCTTTAAGGAGGAAAGCGCCGCCGCAATCACCGAATAAGTATCCGAGCCCGAGGAAGTAACCACACGGGTAGTAAAGGTTGAGTTATTTCCGCCGCCATGCTCCATATGTAATACCAACGCAATATCGAGCACCCTTGCCTCCAGCTCCGTGTATTTTTTATCCGGACGCAGCATCATCAATAAATTCTCCGCTGTGGACAGCTTCTTCTGCGGGCGGTGAATATACATACTCTCGTCGTTTGTATAATGATTATAGGAATGATAACCATAGACTGCCAGCATGGGAAATACACTAATCAATCCGATACACTGGCGAAGTACATTTTCAATGGAGGTGTCGCTGCAATTCCTGTCATAGGATGCAAGCGTCAGAACGCTTCGCGTCAAAGAATTCATAATATCGCTGCTTGGAGCCTTCATAATAACATCTCTGGTAAAATTTGTCGGCAGCGTCCTGCGCAGCGCCAGAATTTCACCAAATTCTATCAGCTGCTGCCCGGTGGGCAATTCCCCGAACAGCAGAAGGTACGCAATCTCTTCAAAGCCATAGCGCTTCCTTCTGAAACCGTTTACCAGTTCGATACAATCATAGCCTCTATACCACAGCTTTCCTTCGCAGGGAACCTTTTGCCCGTTTTCCAGCTTGAAGGATTCGATCCTTGAAATATTGGTAAGCCCGGCAAGCACGCCGTTTCCGTTCTTATCCCTCAAACCTCTCTGAACGCCGTATTCGTCAAAAAGCGGCGGGGCAATCTTGTCTGCCTCCCTGCAAAGCTTAGCGTAACCAACGTAATCAATTTCTGTTTTCTTCATCCATTATCCTCCTCTATTCTCATGTAAATGCTTGTAACCTCTCCATAACCACAGACCGTCTTTATTAAGCGTAGTCTCTTACTTATCTGCTTGTCAATTAAAATTAAATTAAATTTTCGTAAAAAGCGCGGTCCAATTGTAAAAGCTTCTTCTTAAGAGACACAATATGCCCTTCCCGGTCCGTAAAGCAATGCGAGGATATTCCCACAGCCCTCAGCTCCTTACTTTCCTTTTCATACATTTCATATTCAAGCACCAGCTTGACACTGTTGTACTCCTTTATTCTTATACGGATTACTATAACCTCATTTAGCCGGCAGCTCTTTTTATATTGACAGCTTACGTCCACCACTGGGGAGACGATTCCCCCTGCTTCGATTTTCTCCATGGGAAAGCCTATTCTGCAAAGATACGCCATCCTTGCCTCCTCCATCCACCGGATATAATTGGAGTGATGGATGATTCCCATCTGATCCGTCTCATAATACTGCGCCTTATGCTCATAATCCTGCATAGAAACTCCCCTTCTTTCCAATTCGTACATATCTGTCTTCCGCCCGTAAAGTCGCCTCGTCTCCTGCGTCTTTATCTTACGCCCTTAAAAAGACAAATTTTCTGCAAAAAAGGGCTGCCTCGTCAAGGCCGCCCTTAAATAGTTACTTACAAAGCATTGCTACAACCTCGTTAATGACCTTACCCTCGGCTTTCCCCTTAAGCTCGCCCATTACCGCCTTCATAATCTGACCCTTATTCTTTGTGGCTGCAGCCTCTGCAAAATGCTCCATAATATATGCCTTGATTTCCTCCGCCGACATCATCTGCGGAGCGTACTGCGCAATCACATCATAGCGCGTCTGATATTCCGATATTAAATCCTCTCTGTCGGCAGGACAGGTGTCTAACTGTTCTCTCACTGTCTTCAGCTCCTTGAGAATCACTCTGCCAACCAGCTCCTCCGGCACGTCCTCCCTGCAGCCTTCATCTATAGCAGCCTTTTTCACCGCCGAAACCAAAGAAGATATGGCGTCCTTTCTCGCCTTCTCCCGCGCCTTCATTGCAGCAATCATATCATTTTGTAATTGTTCCAGCTTCATGGTACTCACGCCTTTCCTGAATTACTTCATATTCTAAACCGGGCAGCTTAACCTGCACTTATTATATAATAGCAAAAATCCTCTTGTAAGGCAACATTTTTTTGCTCTCCGGTCCTATGCATCGCGCTGCTCCAATCAAACGCCGGCTGGCTCAAAAATCCCTCCGCCCCCATTATTCGGAATCCGCAAATACATAGTACGCCGGCTTTGGCTCATAATTGTCGTCAAACAGAAGAGGGCACTGCGGATGAACCTCCCTGCTGCCTCCTCCTACATTGGAGAAAAATTGCAGCCATGAATAATGATCCGCCACACCCCAGAAGATAATACCGGTGACGACGTTCCCGCCCTCCTCATTCGCATCCTGCATTATCTTGTATATTTCGGCATATCGCTCCGCCTGCTTTGCATATTCTTTCTTTTTTGCCTCCGGGCTTGCGTCATAATCCTTGTTCGCTTTTAAATCCAACTCTGTAATCTGTACATGCTCCACTACCTCCGCATAAGTGCGGATTGCTTCCGAAATCAGCTCCGTCTCGGGCCAGTCCATATGATAGTGCCCCTGCATACCCATGGCGCTGATTCTGGTTCCCACGCCCGGCGCACCCTGTAACGCTTTTACGGCCTTAAGAAGCTCTACGATTCCTTTCATCTTTGCCGGAAGAAATTCATTGTAATCATTATAGTACAGCTCCAATGTTGCAGGCGCATATTTATTTGCATACAGAAATGCATTTAAAATATATTCATTGCTCTCATACACATGCCACCAGCTGGAATTACTTCCGTGAGTATCATTGCTCAAATCCTCGTCATTTTTCTCATGATCCGACCTATAGGTGCCGGTCTCGTCGCTGACAGCCTCATTCACCACGTCCCAGCCGTAAAACAGATCCTTGTATTTGCTTCCCTCTCCCACAAAATGAGTCAGTACGGAACGGATATACCATTCCAGACGCTTATTCATGCATTCCTTATCCACATAAGGCTTGGTTTTTTCATAATCTTCATGAAAAAACCATTCCGGCGTCTGGGCATGCCATACCAAAACATGACCCCGCACCTTAAGAGGCTCCTCCTTATGCGCTTCGTTCCATGACATAATTTTATCCAGCATTTGCTCAGGTACGGAAAAATCCAGCGTCGGAACCTGTATGCTTTCTCCGTTTAAATCCGTCGTCTCAATCCCCGGACATTTCTGTCTGCTGCGCCCGAAAAGGGTCTCGGGCTTTAGCTCGTTTCCAAACGTAACCGTTTGAAAATGCTTTGGTATCAAGCTCCACAGCTTTTCGTCCTTCATCTCGAAGGAAGTGATCTCCGTTCCCACAAAACAACCCATTTTTTGTTTTACTGCATTTTTCAGTACCGCCATAATTGTCCTCCTTAATAAATTTCTCTCTTTTGTAATTTATATAGAATAGCAAACCTCCGCCTCTCCACCGTGTTTTAAAGCTATTACCGGATTTTCTTCTCTCATTTCAAAAGAAGCCCCTTTTACCCTTATAGGGCTGCCCGCATTGATAAGCTCTACCCTGCAAGGCTTTTCACCCTGAAAGTCCAGTCTGTAATTACCGCCGTTTAAGCTTACGCTTAAAAAAGCCTCCTCCGTATTATCCTCTCCATAGACCCTTGTCTGCGCTTCTTCCCCCTCCTTCAAGGCATATACCCTGAAGGTAACGTCCGAAGCATAATCATAAACCGCCGTGTCCTTGCGAGAGCCCACGGCAACTATGCTACCCTCCCTCACATAGAGAGGAATACTTAAATAACCGTGCTTCTCACTATACCACTTACCGCCCTCCTTGACTTCTCCGGTCAAAAAGTCGGTCCAGACTCCCTCCGGCAGATAATATTGAGCCATACTGCTTTCATTGAATATGGGCGCCACTAAAAGCGCCTCTCCCAGCATATATTGAGTCGCCAGATACGCACAGTTTCTGTCCTGCGTGAATTCCAGCACCATACTGCGCATCATGGGAATGCCTGTACGGGCGGTTTCAATGGCATTTCGGTACAAATACGGCATCAGGGAAGCCTTCAGCCCGGCAAAATACCGGACCACCTCCACAGCCTCCTCATCATAATTCCATGGCACACGGTAGGTTCCCGAGCCGTGCAGTCTGGAATGGGTGGAAAGCAGCCCGAAGGCACACCAATGTTTGTAAACGTCCGGCGAGGACTGGCTCTCAAAGCCGCCGATATCATGGCTCCAAAAACCAAATCCGGAGCTTGTGAGTGATAATCCGCCCCTTAAGCTTTCCTCCATGGACTCATAGTCGGACCAACAGTCGCCTCCCCAATGAACGGGGAACCTCTGTCCGCCTGCCGTCGCGGAGCGCGCAAAAAGAAATGCGTCCTTCTCCCCCTTTTTGCGCTTAACCGTCTCATATACCGCCTTATTATACAAATAGGTATAATAGTTATGCATTTTCATGGGGTCCGAGCCGTCATAGTACACTACCTGCGTGGGAATGCGCTCTCCAAAATCAGTCTTAAAGCAATCCACGCCCATGTCAAGAAGCTTCTCCAGCTTCTCTTGGTACCATTGTGTCGCTCTCGGATTGGTAAAATCCACCACCGCCATACCCGGCTGCCATTCATCCCACTGCCACACGTCGCCGTTAGGACGCTTAAGGAAATATCCTTCCCTCACTCCCTCCGCAAAAAGAGAGGATTCCTGACCCACATAGCTGTTAATCCAAACGCAGATTTTTAATCCCCTTTCTTTCAAGCGCTTAAGCATGCCCTCCGGATCGGGGAACACCCTTTCGTCCCATGTAAAATCGCACCAGCAAAATTCCTTCATCCAAAAGCAGTCGAAATGAAATACCGAAAGCGGAATATCTCTCTGAAACATACCTTCCACAAAACGGTTTACCGTCTCCTCGTCATAGTCGGTGGTAAAGGAGGTGGACAGCCACAACCCAAAGGTCCACGGCGCCGGCAGCGCAGGCTTTCCGGTAATATCGGTATAGCGCATAAGAACCTCCTTCATGGAAGGTCCGTTTATCAGAAAATAATCGAGGCTTTCTCCCGGTACGGAAAATTCCACCTTTGTAACCGCCTCCGTTGCTACCTCAAAGGAAACCATTTCGGGATGATTTACAAACACGCCATAACCTTTATTGGAAATATAAAAGGGTATATTTTTATAGGACTGTTCCGTGGATGTACCGCCGTCGGCATTCCACATATCCACACTCTGTCCGTTTTTTACAAAAGCCGTAAAGCGTTCCCCCAAGCCGTAAATCAACTCTCCCACTCCAAGATTCAGCCGTTCTCTCATATAAGCGTCATGGGGGCCCTTATCGTAGAAAAAGCCTTTAAAATCCGTTTTCATATACGCCAGATCCCTCGCCGTGCTGGAGGTGATTTTCTCCTCTCCCCTCAAAAAAGTCATGGCGCAGGAGGACTTTTCTATTTCAAGACGCAGACTGTTACTTGCTATAATCAGCCTGTCGTCCGTCTCCCTTATATCCGGCTTTCCCGTATCCGGCAAAGCCAGCTCAAAGGAAGGAGATTTTTCTCGAAGCCCCATATGATGAAAGGTCTGAATGCGAAGCACCTCGGGAAAGGGAGCGCTTATCCGGATGGTAAGATTCACTCCGCCCAAGGTACAGCCCCTGTTATAAATTGTACCCGTAGGCGCGCATAATGTCACCGCATCCTTCTCTATCTTTGTAAAATACACCTGCGCAGGCGAAAAGCATTCGCAGCCTTCCTTCTGCAGCCAGCATCCGTTACTGAATTTCATGTCTATATCTCCTCCCTGCTCCCACGCGCGTCCGGTGAATACCAATGCCTGCCTGACGTTTAATCCCTGACGCCCTCGTCCGAATCAACCGTCTGCTCCAAGGAAAACAGCTTCGCCTTCCTCTCTATCATTTCATCTATTTTCTCTAAATATAATGTCACATCCTTCACATTCTCGCTGCGCTCAATACGCCCGTCCGGCAAAACAAGCTTTGTAATACTTCCTGCGCCTAACGCCACAATCGTCTGCTTCTCCTCCATAATCAGAATATTATACAGTCCGGCCTTTCCTGACTTTGCATAGCCTACATTCTCAAAATTGCCGGACATGTTTTTCTGACGGTACAGATAATAGGGCTCCATACCCAGCCTTTTAGCGCCCTCTGCGGCAATTTCCATAGTCTTATCGGTATTTCGCAGCATGGAAACCCCGTTCTCCAATATCCACTGATTCAGGCGGGATGCACGCTTGATGGCAAGAGAATGCACGGTCAGACTGTCCGGGGCAAGCTTCACAATCCTGTCGATTGTGTTTTGCACGTCAGCCTCCGTCTCTTTGGGAAGTCCTAAAATAATATCCATATTAATATTGTCAAAGCCCAGCCTTCTCGCCAAGGCGTACGCTTCCTCCACCTGTTCCACGGTGGCACGCCTTCCGATTATGTCCAAGGTCTCCTGCTTCATTGTCTGCGGATTTACCGAAATCCTGCCGACGCCGCGCTTCAAAAGAACCTTCAGCTTATCCTCCGTAATGCTGTCCGCCCTTCCTGCCTCCACCGTAAATTCCTTGACCGCAGAAAAATTAAAAAATTTTTTTAGCGCAGATATAAGCCTGTCAAGCTGCTCCGCCTCCAAGGTGGTAGGCGTACCTCCGCCAATGTAAACGCTGTCCAGTATTTTGTGGGCATAACGGTGAGAAACATATTCCATTTCCTTGATAACGCAATCAATATAAGCCTCCACCCGCTTACGGTATGCGGCAATAGGATAAGAGGTAAAGGAACAATACAGACAGGTGGTGGGGCAAAAGGGTATTCCTATATACAGACTATAGCCCCCCTCATAATGTACGTCGGCCAAAAGCTCCCTCTCTCTTCTGGCAATGTCAATACTCAATTCGGCCTTCTGCCTGCTGACAAAATGCTCCTCCTCCAGAAAGTTCCTGATTTCTTCTTCGCTCCTGCCCTCCTCCAGCATACCGTAGGCAAGCTTGGTGGGGCGAATCCCCGTGAGATTTCCCCACGGCAGGGATTTTCCCGTAGAATTCTGAAGCGATTGATAGAGAAACGCCTTAAAACCCGCCTTATAGGACGCCTCCCCCGTATCCTCCCCCCGAGCGGCATTTCTCCTAAACTGCCATTGATATTCGTTCCCGCCTATGCGCAGCTTGGCTCCTTCTTTATACAGCTCTGCCTCCATGAAAAATCCGGCGTCATTAATCTTCTCTTGCTTAAACTTACTTTCGGGAGTGGATACCTTTACCTGCTTATCGGCATAAAAGGCTTTCACAATAGCATGTACATCATATTCATAGTTTGTCTTGTTCAATTTTATGTATAATAAATTTTCTGTCATCCTCATTCTCCGGCAGTCTGCTTTTTGCTATTTATATAAAATCAGCTCTTTTAAAATCTTTGTTCTTCTTTTGCAGTATACTGTTCCCACGCTCATATCGGTAATATTTAAATATATCGTCCTCCCCCACATACCAAAAACCGACTTTTTCCAGCACATGCTGGCTTCTCTTGTTTTTCTTTACCGTGTCGGCATTTACCGCCCTCATTCCCTATTTATTTACCTTATCTCTGCTATATTGATACTTTCCGAAAAGTGACATATCCGTAAATATTGCCGGAGCATTTTCAAATTTCCGATAATATTGGTGACATAATTCCCTCGTCATAGGATATAGGGCTATTTTATCCACAACAATCCTCCCTGTTGCACATAAATTTAATGGGTGTATTCACAATATACTGATTATTTACTTCTTTTCTATAAATGATAACATATCGAGGCAGGGTTGTAAAATCCTATGTTCAGAAATATACTCCGCATCGGCTTAAACAGTAAAAAAACGCCGCCCCACGGCCGCGTTTTTCTCATCCCAGAAATGCATTGTATTGCTTTTCATGTCCTATGGTAGTGCTGTCTCCATGCCCCGGATAAACAAGCGTTTCGTCGGGCAGCACAAAAAGCTTTTCTTTAATGGAACGGACCAGTGTTCCCATACTTCCGGTAGGAAAATCCGTACGCCCTACAGATTCCAGAAACAAAGTGTCTCCGCTCACTAATATTCCCGCTTCCTCAAAATAGTAGCAGCAGCCGCCCGCCGTATGACCCGGCGTAGCAATCACCTTACATGACATATCGGCAAGCGTAATCCTTTCACCATCCTTGACATATACATCTGCCTGCAAGGTACACGCTCTTCCCGCCTGTCCTGACACATTTTTGCGGGCGTCCGAAAGGAGCTCTTTTTCATCGGCACAGGCATAGACCTTAACCTTCCTGCCGTCGGAAGCCTCGGATAAAGACGAATCCGTACCTTCCTTCCTATCCGCCGTCTTCTCGTTCGCCGCCCTGCGCAGCTCCTCGCACCCCCAGATATGGTCAAAATGTCCGTGCGTCAACAATATACCCTCCACCTTAAAACCGTTTTGGGTCATTGCCGCATAAATCTTTTCCCCATGATCGGCAGGGTCAATTACAATGGCCCTGCCCTCGCCCTCCCTATATACAAAATAACAGTTGGTCTGGCAGACTCCCAGTACCATTCGTCCAATTTTAATTTTCGCCATCAGCCTGTTGTCCTTTCTATATCTATCACGCTTTCAATTCCCCGTATCTTCTCAATCACACGGTTTAGCTCCTCTCTGCAGCTGATTTCAAAGGCGGTCTGCAGCGTCGCCATGCCCTGTTTGTTTGTTCTGGTATTCATGGAAAGAATATCGATATTTTTCTCTGTCAACGCCTTGGATATATCCGCCAGAAGACCGTTTCTGTTATTTGCATATATCTTAATCTCCGCCAAATATTTTTCCGCCGCCGTATCCTCGGGAGCCTGCCACTCCGCGTCAATCAGTCTTGCTCTCTCTAACTCAGGCAGGCTAAGAATATTCACGCAATCCGTTCTATGGACGGAAATACCCCTTCCTCTCGTTACAAAGCCTACAATCTCGTCGCCCGGTACGGGGGAACAGCACTTTGAAAAACGCACCGACAAATCTGCGATTCCCTTCACCACAATGCCGCTCTTTGATTTCATGCGGGCAGGTTTCCCTCCATTTGCCGCTCCCGCCTCGGCTATACCTGCAAGAACCTCCTCATTGGTCAGCTCCTTCTTGTGGTCTCTGTCATAAAGCTCCGTGAGCTTATTTACTAACTGACCCTCCTTCAACGCGCCGTGGCCGATAGCTGCCTGTACACTGTCCCAATCCCGGAAACCATACTTGCGCATAACCGCTTCCATATATTCGGGTTTAAGCAGCATAGACAAATTCACGGACTTCGTCTTGCAATAAGCGTTAAGCAGTTCTTTACCTTTTACTATATTGTCTTCTTTTAGTTCATTCTTAAACCATTGGTTTATCTTATTCTTTGCCTGAGTGCTCTTTACCATATTGAGCCAGTCTCGGCTGGGCCCCTTAGAGTTCTGAGAGGTAATGATTTCCAGACGGTCGCCGTTCTTAATCACATAATCAATAGTTACCAACCGTCCGTTTACCCTTGCCCCCACCATTTTATTTCCCACCGCCGAGTGAATACTGTAGGCAAAATCAATAGGAGTAGAGCCTGCTGGCAGATTCTTGACCTCCCCGGTAGGCGTAAAGCAATAAACATTATCCGAAAATAAATCCAAGTCGTTTTTGAGAAGATTCATAAACTCCTTATTGTCGGACATGTCGCGCTGCCACTCTAAAATTTGACGCAGCCATACCAGCTTTTCTTCCTCCTGAGCTTCCACCCTCTTGCCGTCTGAGGCCTCCTTATATTTCCAATGGGCGGCAATTCCATACTCCGCCGCCTTATGCATCTCAAAGGTACGGATCTGTATTTCAAACGGTTGTCCGCTGCTGCCGATAAGGGTGGTATGCAGGGATTGGTACATATTCGCCTTTGGCATAGCAATATAATCCTTAAAACGCCCGGGGATAGGCTTATACATTTCGTGGATAACGCCCAATGCCGCATAACAGTCCTTCACCGTATCTACGATAATGCGCACGGCAAACAAATCATATATCTGATCCAGCGTCTTGTTCTGGTTCTTCATCTTTTTATAGATACTAAAGAAATGCTTTACGCGCCCGTCAATCTTTGCCTTAATTCCTGCTCCGGCTATATGCTCGCTGACCTCGTCCACAATGCCCTGAATATAGCTCTCACGAACGCTCTTGCGCACTGCAATCTTATCCACTAAATCATAGTATACATCCGGCTCCAGATATTTTAGGGACAGATCGTCCAGCTCCGTCTTAATTCTGCTGATACCGAGCCTCTGGGCAATGGCACAGTAAATCTCCAAGGTTTCCTTTGCAATGCGCTGCTGGCTCTCCGGCTTCTGATATTTAAGCGTCCGCATATTGTGCAGGCGGTCCGCCAGCTTAATGATAATCACCCTGATATCCTTTGCCATGGCAAGAAACATTTTACGCAGGTTCTCCGCCTGCATTTCAAGCTTGACGTCGGATTGCTCCCCCACCTGTGAAAGCGGAATCTTTTCCAGCTTGGTCACACCATCCACCAAAAGGGCGACGTCTTCCCCAAACTCTCTGGTCAAATCCTCCTCCGTCATAATTGTATCTTCCACCACATCATGCAGAATACCGGCGACAATAGTCTCCTTGTCAAGCTCCAGCTCCGCAAGGATAATGGCTACATTCAACGGATGGATAATATATGGCTCGCCCGACTTACGGAACTGATTTTTGTGCGCTTCCTCCGCCACTCGATATGCTTTCTCAATAATGGAAAAATCATCACTGGGATGATATTTTTGCACACAATTAATAAGATCCTGATACAATTTTTCAGGAGCTACAAATTCCTGTGAGCTGCTTATTTTTCCATCATCAAATATGACCTCGTTCTTTTCTTCTGCCATAGGTTACTCCAGCTTTCTTTTTGCCATTTCCCCAAATACAATATAACGAAAATTATTTGCCCTGATAACAAATTGCGGATTCCAGACGATAGTCCTTAAGCTTCTCCCTGCCCTTAAGACCGGCAAGCTCTATCAATACCACAATACCTACCACCTTACCGCCGAGGCTCTCAACCAGCTTTACCATAGCCTCGGTAGTTCCGCCGGTAGCAATCAAATCATCTACGATAAGCACCTTCTGCCCCGGCTTTATACTGTCCTTATGCATTTCTATAGTTGCCTTTCCGTACTCAAGGTCATAGTCTATGCTTACGGTTTCACAAGGCAGCTTTCCCTTCTTTCTGATTAAAACAAAGGGTTTTCTATTATTGTATGCAATAGGCGTACCAAAAATAAAGCCTCTCGACTCCGGTCCCGCAACCACGTCATAATCCAAATCCTTTACCAGCTCCTGCATCGTATCCACTGCCAGCTTCAATCCTTCCGCATCCTGCAAAACGCTTGTCACATCGCGGAATATAATTCCTTTTTCCGGAAAATCCGGTATGCTCCTAACATATTCTTCCAATCTTTTCATTTTAATACCCTACCTTTCCCGCATCAGCCCTTCCCATGTGGGAGCAGACTCAAATATTTGTTTTTATAATCTTTTTCCCGTCTAAAAGACCTCTTTATTATATATTTTTTTACCTTGAAAGTCAAAGCCTATGTATTTACGACTCTTTTCTGCTTTTCTCCATAAAATATCTAATGATATCCCGTCGGGTCACCAGCCCGATAAACGCATTTCTGTCATCAATCACCGGAACAAAGTTCTGATTCTGGGCCTGCTCCAAAAGCTCCTCCATATCAGTGTCGATACAAACCGCCTTCACCTTCCCCAGCTGGATAATATCGTGCACCGGCATCTGTTCCAGACTCTTTAGGGTTACATCAGGAATTTCGTTTCCGTTCTCAAGCATTCTCCAAAGAAAATCCCCCTCGCTGACCACCCCCACATAGCGGTCCTCGTCGTCAATCACCGGAATAGCCGCAAATCCGCTTCTATGCAGCTTTTCTAAACCCTGCCTCACAGTCATGGTATCCCGCAGATAGGATACCTCCGCCTTTGGCATCAAAAACAAAGCTATATTCACCCCGATACTCCTTCCCGGTTTTCCTAACCCGTAATCTCCGATTCGGCTACTTCTCCTTGACGTCAAAAGCATCGTCCTGACTCGCTGCTTCTTCCCCCTCATGCGTTATTCCCAACGCGTCGCCGTCATCAGGCTTTTCCGCAAAAAACGCATTTTTATCGGAATCGTTATCATTTCCTTTCGATTCTTCTTTGTCCTCCCCCTTCTCCAAAGCCTTCTTATACTGTGCGAATTTACCCGCAAAGTAAAAACCGACCGCCAAATCAGTAATTCCGCTGAGCATCAGTCCTACTCCCAGCAGCCTGAACAGCAGCTCCATCCATTCAAAGGGATTTGCCATCAGCAGGGCGCCCAAAATAACATTTGCGGCGGCGACAGCCAGCATGGCAAGCCAATTACCGCACTCCAACCGTTTCATATCTATAACCGCCTGAAGCTTTGTACACCCGCTGAAAAGAACTAAAAGTCCCAAAATAAAGGGGATAAGGGAAATAATTACCTCAACCTTATACAATACTATGCAGCCAAGGGAAATACCTACCAGTCCATAGACAAAATCATTGTGGTAATAATTCTGATGCGCATCCCTAAGCAGATACCCAATCATCGAAAAGGCTCCTGCGACAATCAACACAATAGCAATCAGGTAACCCAAAATCCTCACCATTGTCTCGGGAAGCAGTAATGCTGCCAGTCCGAGAACAACATATAAAATCCCCGTCAGTAAAGCGTCCCATTTTATTTCTTTCAATAGCTTCATATCTTCTCCTCTTCACCTTTACGGCATTATGCCGATTTATGTGCAAAAGAGAGCCAATCCAGCAGGAAATCCCTCTGAAGAAGCTCTCCGGAAATGCAGTTTTTTATTTCTTACCGCAACACTTTTTATACTTTTTACCGCTGCCACAGGGGCATAAATCATTTGGATATATCTTTTGCTCCTTGACAATAGTCGTTGAGGATTTCTGTTCCTTGTATAAAGCTTTGCGGGTATCTTCGTCAAAGATATCGTTCCACTCCTCCAGATTATAGAGCCAGTCAGCCTCTGCAGCTACCATATTCTTATATAACAACGCCTTGTCAAAGCCAAGATTCACCTCCGTGTCCTCTTCCATCTCCTCAATAGGATTCGGCTCCTTAAGGCTGTCGTTTATACCGTCTAAAAAACCGGTCATTGTCATAACGGTGACGCCGTATTTTTCGGCAAGCTCCTTAACGGTTCCCTTAACCGTCTCGTCGGGATTCTTTAAAAGCTTTGCATAAATTTCCTTCTCCTCCTGAAAATATACGTTCCAAAGCTGCTGAAGCTTGTCCCTGCCTGTGGCTTCGTTATATGCCACGGCTCTCCACTGCTCTAATAATGCCATAATCTTACCATCCTTACTTTTCATTACCGTACAATCTATTGCCGGCAGATTTTATTCCCGCGGACATAAGCCGCACAGACGTACCTGCACACACATCGGACATATGCTGCGAGAACCAATTGACTTCATTATTATTGATAGTATATAACAGTTTACACGTTTAGACAATAAAAAATTGAAAAAATTCCCGAACCTGCATAAGCAAAGCCCGGGAATTTCTATAAGGGGAGGATTAAGTATTATTCTTATCTTTAGTAGCATCAAAGGAGGGGGTCCAATGATAGTTATAGTATGCCACCCCAAAATAGGTTTATACATACAAATTAAAATTTATTTGTAAATTTTTTCTATTAATGATATGATATTACAGTAAAATAAACCGGCAGCCGCGAATGTTCCTGACTTTTACGGCTCCTTCGTATAGTATACCACCCTAAAGCGAGGCGTATTATGGACAAGAATACCAATACACAAAACAATCGTTCCTCCGGAAAGAAGACCGGCAAACAGATAGCGGCAGTCATCGGAGTCGTTCTGCTGGCGCTTCTATATATTATTACATTAGCCGCCGCATTGTTAGACAACTCCTCTACCGGCACATTGTTTATGCTTTGCCTCTCAGCTACTATTGCACTTCCCGTCCTCATTTGGATCTATACATGGATGTACGGAAAGCTCACCGGCAAGCATACCTTTACGGAGCCTGACCCGAATTTCAAGGACGGAAATATTCAGGCTTCCGCTTCCTCATGCGACGATACAAACGCCTGACAATCCGTGCCGCCGACTCCCAGCATTTTTAACTCTTCTTCCGCCTGCTCCTTTGACTGAAAGCAGATTCCATGAATGCCGGCGACTCTGGCCGCCTCAATATTCTTCATCGTATCATCCAAAAAGACGCACTCCTCCGGCGCCAGTCCAAAGCGTTCCAAAAAAAGCTGATATATGGCGGGGTCAGGCTTTACCATTTTATCCCTGTAAGACAAAATCCCGCCGTCCATATAAGGGATAAAAGCAAGCGCGTCCGCACATTCCACCGACGTCTTATACGCAAAATTGGACAAATACCACACCTTGTAGCCCTTTTTCTTTAATTCTCTGACCCAGGGAATTGCGTACTCCCTTATTGTTACCATATTATGAATATTATCAAACGCCTTGTGGAGTTCCTCCTCTATCTCAGGGTCGTTTTTGACAAACTCCTCCATAAGTCTTTCCTCCGACCATTCTCCCCTGTCATATTCCGACCAGAACGGGCTAAGTATCGAAGCCTTGGCAATCCGATCCGCCATTTCCCCGTCAAAGCCTTTGTCCAGCAAAAATTCTCTCCACCGGAAATCCGTCAAAACATTCCCTATGTCAAAAACAATATGTTTAATCATGTCTGCACCTCCAACATTTCAAAAAGCCTCCTCGCCGCCGTAGAAATCGAAAGCTTGGTGCTCCTCGCCACGCAAAACCGCCTTTTAGGTATCATCTTATTAAATCGAAGCTCAAACAATTGGCCCGACTCCAGATATTCCTCTGCAAAATCCCTCACCACACAGCCTACGCCCAGATTCCTTCTTGCAAACTGCACTATCATATCACTGGTGGCAAGCTCAAATTCCGGTCGTACCACTACACCGTTCTTTGCCAGATAATCGTCCATATAGCTTCTGGTGCTGGTATTCTTCTCCAGAAAAATCAAGGGGAGTCCTTCCAGCTCCTGCAAGTCAAGGGTCCGGTTCTTATAAGCAATAAACCTCCTCCCCGCCACAAATACGTCTTCAATTTCCCTCACCGGCTTCGCCGCTATACCCTCTCTCTCCGCAAAGGGAGAACTCACAATGCCAAAATCTATTCTGCCCTCCTCCAAAAATTGTAACGTTTCGGGCGTCGGTGCGTTTGTTACAATCACCTTGATTTCAGGATAGCTTTCATGAAAGCACTCCAGATAAGGTAAAAGATAGTATTGAAGCGTCATATCGCTGGCGCCAATCCGTATCTCTCCCAGCTCAAGGTTCTGCATCTGGCGCAGCTTCCGCACTCCCAGCTCAATCTGTTCATACCCCTTCTCCACATAAGAAAACAGACACTGACCCTCACCCGTAAGCCTCACGCCTCTGGACGCCCTGTAAAACAGCTCCGCTCCCAGAGAATTCTCCAGCTGCTTGACTACCTGACTTACCGCCGGCTGGGATATGGACAGCTCGTCAGCCGCCCTGCTTACGCTTCCGGCTTTTGCCACATAATAAAAAACCTTATAGTATTCCAAATTGCCGATCATATAGCTTTCCTCTCATTCCCTGCGCTCTTACAATCCGCTCCATATGCCACACAACACCCCCTCGCTTACTGCGAAGGGGTGTCTCCTCTTAAGCCAAAGCTTATTTCAGCCTGCTTTCTCTGTAAATAATATCGTTTCTTCCGGGTCCGTTGCTGACCATGGTAATAGGATAGCCAATCTGCTCTTCGATAAACTCCACATATTTTCTGCAATTTTCCGGTAAATCCTCATACCTCCTGATACCTCGTATATCACACTTCCAGCCGGGAAGCGTCTTTAATACGGGTTTTGCCTTTTCCAGCTTAGCCGTAACGGGGAAATCCGCAGTTACCTCTTTATCAATCTCGTAGCCCACACATACGGGAATCTCATCCAGATAGCCTAATACGTCCAACACCGTAAACGCCACATCCGTAGTTCCTTGCAGCCTGCAGCCATACTTAGAAGCTACACAGTCAAACCATCCCATGCGTCTGGGGCGCCCTGTAGTTGCTCCGAATTCTCCTCCGTCGCCGCCGCGGCGTCGAAGCTCGTCCGCCTCGTCGCCAAAAATCTCCGATACGAAGGCTCCCGCGCCGACTGCCGAGGAATATGCCTTACATACGGTGATAATTTCTTTAATTTCATAGGGAGGCAGTCCCGCACCGATAGCGCCATACGCCGCCAAGGTAGACGACGACGTTACCATAGGATAAATACCATGATCCGGATCCTTTAGGGTTCCCAGCTGACCTTCCAGCAAAACCGTCTTACCTTCCTTTAATGCCTTATCCAAAAAGGCAGAGACATCACACACATAAGGCGCTACCATATCCCTGTATTCGTGCAGAACGCAGAGCAGCTCCTTAGCGTCAATCAAGGGCTTGTGATAGAGATGTTCTAAAAGCACGTTCTTTGTCTGGCAGACGCGCTCTGCTTTCTCAGCAAGCAGCTCCTCGTCAAACAGCTCGCTTACCTGAAAACCTATCTTTGCATATTTATCGGAATAAAAGGGCGCAATGCCCGATTTAGTGGAGCCGAAGGACTTTCCCCCCAGCCTCTCCTCCTCGTATTGATCAAACAGAATGTGATAAGGCATCACAATCTGTGCCCGATCGGATACCAGTATTTTAGGCATAGGAACATTTCTGTCCGTAACAGACTTTATTTCATTAAACAATACAGGAATATTAAGCGCCACTCCATTGCCTATAATATTTGTAGTATGGGCATAAAATACACCCGACGGCAAAGTATGCAGCGCAAACTTACCGTAATCATTCACAATAGTATGACCTGCGTTTGCACCTCCCTGAAAACGTACTATGATGTCCGCCTTCTCCGCCATCATATCCGTAATCTTGCCTTTTCCTTCGTCTCCCCAGTTAGCTCCCACTACTGCCTTAACCATATTTCCTCCGTTCCTACCATAATCTCTGGTACTAATCAAATAATGACTTACCTCATAAATCATTTGCACCAAACTAAAGCGGTCTAAAACGCCGTTCTGCCGTAGTTGGTACAAACACTTACGGCATGTGATAAGTATATCACATGCCGTCTCATAAGTAAAATCAATATATTTTATATTTGATATAATATTTTATTATATCAAATATAACTTTTTTTTGCCTAAAACAAACAGAAATACACCTTACGCCAGAACGTTCCTCTTTATTATTCCCTTCCGTCCCAACAATAGGTACAGAGCCTGCTTCTGTCGATTCCCACGGAAGCAATCATATCATCCAGCCTGTGAAAACGTAAGGATGTAAAATTAAGCTGCTTACCGATTCGGCTCACCATCTCATTGTACTCCTCCGTATCCGGATCCACATAAGCCTTCAAATCAATTTTGCGCCCTTCTCTCTCCATCTCTTTCAGGATTCTTCTGGTAATCAAATCCATCTCCGAGGTGGAACGGGAAAAATTCAAATATTTACAGCCATACAGCAGGGGAGGGCACGCCGGACGGATATGTACCTCCTTTGCGCCGCTCTGATATAAAAACTCCGTAGTCTCACGCAGCTGCGTGCCCCGCACAATGGAATCGTCAATCAAAAGCAAACTCTTGTCCTGAATCAAATCATGCACGGGAATCAGCTTCATCTTGGCTATCAGATTACGCTGTGTCTGGATAGTGGGCATAAAGGACCTTGGCCATGTGGGAGTATACTTGATAAAAGGTCTTGAAAAGGGAATCCCCGAGCGGTTTGCATAGCCGATTGCATGAGCCGTTCCCGAATCAGGCACCCCCGCCACAATATCCGGCTTGACGTCATCCCTCTCCGCCAAAAGCGAACCGCAGTTATAGCGCATCTTCTCCACGCTGATGCCCTCGTAGGAGGAGGAGGGATAACCGTAATACACCCACAAAAAGGTGCATATTTTCATATCCTTGCCCGGCTGTACCAGAGTATGCAGCCCTTCGGGAGTAATCACCACGATTTCTCCCGGTCCAAGCTCCCTCTCCTCCGTATAACCCAGATTCAGGTATGCAAAGCTTTCAAAGGACACGCAATAAGCGCCTTCCTTCCTGCCGATTGCCACAGGCGTCCTTCCCATGCGGTCACGGGCGGCATAAATCCCCTTGGGAGTCATTATCAGTATTGTCATGGAGCCATCGATTATCTCCTGCGCATACCGAATGCCCTCCACCAGATTATCCTTCTGATTTACAATAGCCGCCACAAGCTCCGTAGCATTAATATCGCCCCCGCTCATCTCCAGAAAATGCGAATGCCCCTTATCAAAAAGCTCCTTAATAATTGTATCCGTATTATTAATTTTACCCACCGTGGAAATGGCATAGGTTCCATGATGAGAACGTACCATCAAGGGTTGGGGCTCATAATCGGAAATACATCCGATACCGATATTTCCCTGCATTGAATTTAAATCACTGTCAAATTTCGTACGGAAAGGAGCATTCTCGATGTTATGAATGGCTCTGTCGTAGCCCTTCTCCTTACTGTAGACCGCCATACCCGCACGTCTTGTTCCCAAATGGGAATGATAATCCGTTCCAAAAAACAAATCAAAAACGCAGTCCTCTTTTGCAGCGACTCCAAAAAAACCACCCATATTTATCTCTCCCTAAATTCTATCTTACATCCGAAAGCCGGCTAAAGCCTTAACAGTTTATTCCTTAACGCCTTATGTCTCAAAGCAAGTATATTCCTATACGTTAATCTCAGCCTTAATTCCAAGCAAATCCTTATTTTCCTCTAAAATAGGATAAATCACATTTTTTAAGAACGCCTCCACCTGCTCCTTGGAGCGCCCTACATATCTGGAAGGCTCCATGGTCTTCTGCAAATCCTCCAGCGTCATGTTAAACGCAGGGTCGGCGGCAATCAGCTCTAAAAGGTTGTTCTCCTTACCCTCCACCTTCACATTTCGCCCCGCCTCCATGGAAAGCTCACGGATACGCTCATGCAGCTCCTGACGGTTGCCCCCCATCTTAACGGCGTCCATCATGATATTTTCCGTCGCCATAAAGGGCAGCTCGCTCATAAGACGCTTCTCAATCACCTTGGGATACACTACCAGTCCGTCCACCACGTTCAGGCACAAATCTAAAATACCGTCTACGGCAAGGAAGCCCTCTGGAATGGACAATCTCTTGTTTGCAGAATCGTCTAAAGTCCTCTCAAACCACTGGGTGGCGGAGGTAATCGCCGGATTCAACGCATCAATCATCACATATCTGGAAAGGGAAGCAATTCTCTCGCTTCTCATGGGATTTCGCTTATACGCCATAGCGGAGGAACCTATCTGGCTCTTCTCAAAGGGCTCTTCCACTTCCTTCAAATGCTGCAGCAGCCGGATATCATTGCTCATCTTATGAGCGGACGCAGCAATGCCTGAAAGCACGTTAGCCACTCTGGTATCCACCTTACGGGAATAAGTCTGCCCGGATACGGGATAGCATTCCTTAAATCCCATCTTCTCCGCGATCATGGGATCAATTTTATCAATGGTCTCCTGATCGCCGTTAAACAGCTCCAAAAAAGAAGCCTGCGTGCCAGTCGTTCCCTTGGAGCCAAGAAGCTTCATAGTGGAAAGCACATGCTCCAAATCCTCTAAATCCAAAGAGAACTCCTGCAGCCACAATGTTGCGCGCTTTCCTACCGTGGTAGGCTGTGCCGGTTGGAAATGAGTGAATGCGAGCGTGGGCTGCGCCTTATATTTGTCCGCGAAATCCGCAAGCTCCTTCATCACGTTCACAAGCTTTTTCTTAACAAGCCTTAACGCCTCCGTCATTATGATAATATCCGTATTGTCGCCCACATAACAGGAGGTTGCTCCCAAATGAATAATTCCCGCCGCCTTAGGGCACTGCTGCCCGTAGGCATAAACATGACTCATAACGTCATGACGAACCTCCTTCTCCCTCGCCCTTGCCACATCATAATTAATGTCCTCCGCATGGGCCTTCAGCTCCTCAATCTGCTCGTCTGTAATCACACTCTTGCCGTTTTGGCTGAGTCCAAGCTCCTTCTCCGTCTCGGCAAGAGCTATCCACAGCCTTCTCCATGTGCGGAATTTCATATCCGGAGAGAAAATATACTGCATCTCCCTGCTGGCATAACGCTCCGATAAGGGGCTTTGGTATCTGTCTGTACTCATTTGGATTCTCCTTTACTCTTAAATCAACTGTTCTGTTTACTTTTCAAACTCACCACGGATATCCTCTATCGGCGGCTCCATGGGATATTTTCCCGTGAAACAGCCCTTGCATATTCCCAGATGATCCACCATCTCATCCAGACGCTCCTGCCTTAAGTAGGCAAGACTGTCCGTTCCTATAATACGGCTGATTTCCGGAACGGAATGCTTATGAGCAATCAGCTGGTCACGCTCCGGCACGTCCGTGCCGAAATAGCAAGGCCACAAGAAGGGCGGGGAGCTGACTCTCATATGCACTTCCCTTGCTCCCGCCTCCCTAAGCATCCGAACAATGCGGTCGGAGGTGGTGCCGCGCACAATGGAATCGTCTATCATAACGATACGCTTTCCCTCCACCGCCTCGCGGATAGGATTCAGCTTTACCTGCACGCTACTCTCACGGCTTTTTTGTCCGGGCTTAATAAAGGTTCTGCCCACATAGGCATTTTTTACAAATGCGGTTCCGTACGGAATCCCCGACTGCAGGGAATAGCCTAGAGCGGCGCAGTTGCCCGACTCGGGTACTCCCACCACCATATCCGCCTCCACCGGCGAGTCCACGGCGAGAAATTTCCCTGCCATGATTCTGGAATGATATACGCTGACGCCCTCCAAAACGCTGTCGGGTCTGGCAAAATAAATATATTCAAAGACACATCTGCCTGCCTTCTTGGGAGTAATTGCATGGCTTGTGTCCGACTCTATTCCTTTCTCAGGAGAAATCGTCACAATTTCTCCCGGCAGCACGTCGCGCACAAAATCCGCTCCTACCGTATCCAAGGCACAGCTTTCGCTTGCCAACAGATAGGTATTGTCTCTCCTTCCGATACAAAGGGGTCTGAAGCCGTGGGGGTCTCTCGCCCCGATAAGCTTTCTGGGAGACATGATTACCAGAGAATATGCGCCCTTTATTTTATCCATGGCACGCCCTACCGCCTCCTCAACAGACTTGGAATTCAGCCGCTCTCTGGCAATATAATAAGCGATAACCTCCGAATCAATGGTGGTCTGAAAAATGGCGCCCGTATACGCCAGCTCTCTTCTAAGCTCGGGCGTATTAATCAGATTCCCGTTATGGGCAAGCCCCAGCGTGCCTTTTACATAATTCAGCACCAAAGGCTGGGCGTTTTCCCTTGTAGAGCTGCCCGCCGTGGAATAGCGCACATGCCCCACACCGATATCGCCCCTTAGCTTCCGAAGCTTTTCCGGCGTAAATGCCTCGTTCACAAGCCCCATATCCTTACTGCCAAGCACCTTACCCTTTGGGCCTCCCGTATCGCTTACCGCAATACCGCAGCTCTCCTGCCCCCTGTGCTGTAAAGCCAGCAGACCGTAATAAATCGTGGAGGATATATCTCCCCCGTCAAAATCATATGCTCCGAAGACGCCGCACTCCTCCTTCGGCTTGTCCTCGTTTTCCGTCTGTATATAGATATCGTCGAACATTGAATTACCATACCTTTCCTGACCCAAAAGGCTTCTGTCCGTTTACATCCCATACAGAATTACGGCAAGGCGCACAATTCCCTTGGGAATCGGACGCCCTTGTCCACAAACATTTTTCAAATATATATTCCATATAAGGATTCCAAGCTGCCATATTTCCTGCGCTTTGGCGCAGATATGCCAAGCATGGCGTTACTGCTAGGCAAGACCCAATCTCTTAAATACTTCGTTGTAAGCTTCCTCCACATTACCGAGGTCACGGCGGAAACGGTCCTTGTCCAGCTTCTCATTGGTATGTACATCCCATAGACGGCAGGTATCGGGCGACGTCTCGTCAGCCAGAATAATCTGCCCATGATAACGTCCAAATTCAATCTTGAAATCAATCAGCTTCATATCCGCCTGAAGGAAGTAAGCCTTCAATACCTCGTTTACCTTAAAAGCGTATTTCTTAATGGTCTCAATCTCTTCCCATGTGGCAAGGTTCAAAGCCCTTGCAAAATAGTCGTTTATTAAGGGGTCGCCCAACTCGTCGTTCTTGTAAGAAAACTCCACTGTAGGCTCTTCAAAGAGAGTACCCTCGGGAACGCCCAGCCTCTTAGAGAAGCTTCCTGCCGCCACGTTACGGATAATAACCTCAAGAGGCACAATCTCCACACGCTTGACAGCCGTCTCCCTTTCGCTCAACTCTTCCACAAAGTGGGTAGGAACACCTTCCTTTTCCAAAAGCTTAAATACATGATTGGTCATTCTGTTATTGATAACGCCCTTGCCCACGATGGTTCCCTTTTTCTCACCGTTGAACGCCGTAGCGTCGTCCTTATAATCCACAATCAAAATATCGGGATCATCCGTCAAAAATACCTTCTTAGCCTTGCCTTCATAAAGCTGCTCCAATTTTTTCATTGAGTCCTCCATTCTGCTGTATGCCAGCATACGCTTTTTATGCTTATATTTTATCGGCCCTCTTAAAAGCAGCCTATAAATTCATGCATTTTTAATTATAGCTTACAAAAAGTGATAAATCAATCATTAGTAATGACAAATTTTCGCCTAAATTCAATCATAAAAATAGGCACAATATAATTTCTTACATCGTGCCGATTATTTACTATAGATTATCTCATGTCCTTCATAACACAAGGCTTTTAGCGACGGTATAGAATCTGAACCGTCTATACATAACATGGCCAAGCCGTCATGATTACCTCTGTTATGCAATATACAAATTTTAGGAATTCAGTCTTCCGATAAATTCCTTAACGCGGGTGTTCTCCGTAGCAAAAACCTGTTCCGGCGTTCCCTCCTGAACAACAACGCCCTGCTCCATAAAAATAATCCTGTCCGAAACCTCGCGGGCAAACTGCATCTCATGTGTTACGATTATCATGGTCATATGCTCCCTTGCCAGCTGCCTGATAACCTTAAGCACCTCCCCCGTAAGCTCCGGGTCCAAAGCCGAGGTTGGTTCGTCAAAAAACAAGATTTTAGGCTGTAAGGCAAGCGCCCTTGCAATGGACACACGCTGCTGCTGTCCTCCGGAGAGCTGATAAGGATAAGCGTCCGCCTTATCCTCTAAACCCAGCTGAAGCAGCAGCTTATTGGCCCGCTCCAAAGCCTCCTGCCGGCTCACCTTTTCCACATGCATGGGAGCGTCAATAATATTTTTCAACACCGAATAGTGAGGGAACAGATGAAAGCTCTGGAACACCAGACCAAAGGATTTTTTAATCTGCTTAAGCTTTGGCTTGGGTGCATACACACAGACAGGCCTGCCTTTCTTGTTCCGCTCCTCCCAGGCCGCCTTCTCGCCCAAATAAATAAGCTCTCCTCCATCCATCCTTTCAAGCATGGTAGCGCAGCGCAGCAATGTGGATTTTCCGGAGCCCGACGGTCCGATTATTGATACCACCTCGCCCTCCCTTACCTTAAGGGATATATCCTCCAAAACCCCGGTTCCGTCAAAACCCTTTTTCACATGATTCATTTCCAAGAATACATTATTACCTGCCATATACTTTCCTTCCTAGCGATAATAAGCGAGTCTTTTTTCCATTTTCTCCATTACAAGCGCCACCAAAAGATTAAACACATAATAGAACACTCCTGCCGAAAAAAGCGGGAGCATACTTGTCTGCGCCGCCCCTATCTGCTTGGCTATGGTAAACATTTCCGCAATGGATATGGTAAACGCCAGTGACGTGTCCTTTACCAGTGTAATCGTCTCGTTTGTTATAGGCGGAATCACTCTCTTAAACACCTGCGGCAGAATAATCTTAAAAAAAGTCTGTGCCTTGCCGTAGCCCAAAATCTCCGCCGCCTCATACTGACCTATGGGCATGGATTCAATACCGGCGCGGTAAATCTCCGCAAAATAGGCTGCATAATTAATGGCGAAAGCAATGATTACAGCCGGGAAACGATATCCCTTCCCCATTCCTATTCCGAATGCGTAAAAGGGTCCGAAGTATACCACAAGAATCTGCAGCATTAACGGCGTTCCCCGCATTACGGAAATATACACCTTTGCAACGGTGCGGATAATCCCTATTTTGGACATTCTCGCAAATGCCACAAGCATACCGAGGGGCATGGAAAACAATAGTGTGAGCACGAAAATCTCCACCGTTACCAAAAAGCCCCCCGCCAATTGACTTAGCATAGACATCAGATTCATCAAATCAAATCCTCTTTTTCCTGTACTTCGTTTACTCGACTACGCGCCAAAACGCTTATTCACCGAACTATTATCCATCGGGGAAGCTCCCTCAAACATCATTACTTCCCGAGACAAACGCTGTCCGTCAGCTCCCACTTTTCTGCAATTTCCATGAAAGTGCCGTCCTCGGCCATCTTGTCCAGCGCATCCTGCACCTTGTCGCGAAGCTCCTCGTTTCCAAGCAGGAAACCGACCCCATACTGCTCTGTTGCCAAGGTTTCCTCAAGTATTACGTAAGCGCCTGCCTCGCGCTGCTCTATCTGATACTTTGCAACGCCAATGTCAATTGCAACCGCCTCAACGGCGCCCTGCTCCAAATCCATAAACGCTGTATTATAATCGGCATACTCGATTAAATCGGCAAAGGAATCCCTAAGCGCAATATTCTCGGCGTTCTCTTCATTGTTCAATGCAGCCAGCGCGGAGGAATCTTTCTGAACGGCTACAATCTTGCCTGCAAGATCGGCTTTCGCTTTAATTCCCGCGTCTGCGGCAACCACAAACACCTGACTGTTATCCACATAAGGAGTGGTCCATGTATAGGCGTCCTCCCTGCCGTTCATGGTAAATCCGTTCCAGATACAGTCAATGGCGCCGGAGGATAACTCAAAATCCTTACCGTCCCAGTCTACAGGCTGTTTTACTAAGGTCCAGCCGTTCCTCTCGCAGACCTCTGCCGCCAAATCAAGGTCAAAGCCTATGTATTCTCCGTTGTCATCAAGATAGCCGTAAGGGGGAAACTCCGCGTCAAAGCCAACCGTAAAGCTCTTCTCCTCCTTGCCGCCGCAGCCCGTAAGCATACCCAAAGTCAAAACCAAAACACTCATAACCGCTACAATCTTTTTCATACTTTTCCTCTCCGTTTCAAAACATTTTATGTAACATACCACATGCCGCGCTGCTTTACCGCAATCTGCTTTACTGTGGTAACTCGCTAATACTGTGCTATCGTACCATGCATAGCGAAAAAAGTCAACTTCCAGATAATATTGTTACCCTATTCGTATCGATTTACCAAGTCCAGAATCTCTCTTGCGTAGCCCGGATACTTTTCCACAATATCCATAACTTCCCTTCGTGCCGTCTCTGCCACCTCGCTGTTGTAATCCAGCTGCTTGCGTAGTGCTTGTCTACGCAGGACCAAATCATGACGGATTTCCACCATCTCACGTCTGTCAATAATAGCGTTCACCTGACTGAGCCACCGTCCGGGATCACTGATTCGGTAATTGGATAGCCTGCTCAAAAGCTGCTTCTGATAGTACTCCAGCTTTGCCTCCGCCTCCGCGTACTGCTTTCGCTCCTCTTTTTCCTGTTGGTATTTCTCCCAGCTTTTTTGCAGCTTAGCCGCACTGTCCGTCTCATATTTCATATACAGATAATCCAAAAGGTTACAATTATTCACATAACGTATCTTCACCTTGTTCTGTAGCTGTATCAGTTTGTTAATGCTGTTTTTTACCTTTTTCTGTTCCCTTTGGGCGTCCGTATATTTGATACACAGCACGGTTATAGCCGCTGCCGCCGCACCCATAGCGATAAAATATCCCAGATAGGCGTCCATATCGAAGCCAAACTGTAATATCAGAAGCATTATCAGACAAATACCTAATGCCGTCAGAAATATTACCGCCATCCCTCTCAGATTGGCGAGCATTTCCGACAGCTCCTGCCTCCTGTATTCATAAGCATGACGTTCCCCGTCCAGCCTGCCCAAATCCTGCTTGATAAGAACCGCATAATTTTCGGTCTCCTTGAGCTTGACAATCCCTTCCTCTACCTCGTTTTCTTTCTTTCGCATATTGTAATACTCGGAATCGTCCATGCGGTTCTTCCTGTCGTAGTAGCGCTGCCTCTCCTGCTCTAAGGTACTCAGGGTACGCGCAATACGCTCCAGCTCCTCCTTCTCCTGTGAGGGAAGCGCCTCTATCTCCTCCGCATCGGTAAGATACGCCGTAACCAGTGAATATTCACCGGTCAGCAGATTCATCTCCTTTGACGCGTCCGCTATCTGCTCCAGACAGTTTGTAATATAGCGGCTTCTCTGCTCCTCGTCATCAAAGTCCACCTCATCCCGGGCATAAACTATCTGCTCCCAGTTATCCTCATAGTCCTGTTCTGCTTTTTTTCTGTTAAATAATTTGCGCCAAAATCCCATTCAGGTTCTCCTACTCGCTGACACTGCTTCTATAAGTGCTTTTCAAGCTCTGTGTCAGGCTGTCATTTTCATCATAATATTTCTGTTTGTCAATCCCCTGTCTCCATTCCCTGCGCAGCAACAGCTTTTTATATTCCGGCTGCTTTACAAAGTCGCTTTCCAATAACTCCAGCTCTCTCTCCAATGCGAGGGAAGCCTCATAGCTGTTCGTAAGCTCAGCCGCATAGGAAATGTACTCCTCCTCGCTAAGCTCCATTCTCTTTGCCGCAAGATGCGCCATATAATGCTCCTTTGCCGGCTCCATCTCACATGCCAGCCGAAAGCTCTCGGCGGCCTGCTCATACAGCATAAGCCTTGTAAGAGCAACTCCCCTGTTATGCAAAATAGCGGCATATATCCGTTTACCGGGCGTTTCTCCTTCCATATTCCTCCACTGGGCAAGCAAAGCGTCATACCCCCGCAGTGCCGCAACATACTTCTTTTTCTCCACCAGATAGTCAATCTGCCCTTTTCTCTTCTCAATACCGGAAAGCCCTGCCCCTTTTCTCAAAACCTCTTCCATTTCGCGCAGCACGCTGTCTTCATAGAGCCCCGCATAGTCCATAATCATTATAATAAAAGCGCTGAACTTCCCCTGCTTATGAACCATGGGATAAAGCTCGTGCGCCAAATCCTTCAGCCCGCACTCTCCCTCAATCCAATCCACCAGCCTATCGCTCATCAGTGTCGCATCTAATAAAAAAGCATTTTCCTTCAAAGCGTAACACAGTTCCTCCATACAGTACACCGACACCCCTAGCTCCGATATTACATATGGAACCGCTGCATAATCGCCCACACATATACTTACACGCATAATCGTCTCCCGTTTCCAATCTGCCACACTCCGCTTACCGCCCTGACATCACTCCAAAGTAAAGCATGTCAGCTCTCATATAGTCGAATCTCTTCTCTCCATACATGATGAGTCGCCTCGCGAAACTCCCCCAGCCCCAAGTCTTCTATTTCTGCGATTAGCTTATTCTCCTCCTGCATATACAGACGCAGCTTCAATCGGCTCAGCGTTCCCTTAAGCTCCTCCAACGTAATCTTCACTTCCCTACTTCCCTGTCCTGTCAGGGAAGTTACAACAAGCTCTATGGCGTTACCCTCCTGCACATAAAGCTCCAGAATTCGCTCTGCCTCGAACCAGTTAATCCCTGCGTCTAAAAGTGCACAGTAGGACTCCTTACCCCTGCGCAATATTTTCATGCCCACATTGGATCTTAATTTGTCGTTGCCCAAAAATACATGAGCTTTTCCCGTCTCACTTGCCTCAAGGCGCTCCATCATCCCATGACAGGCTCCCTTACTGAACAAGTTGTTTCCCTGAAACACGCGCCTTCCTTTGCACAGAAAGCGAAGCGATTTTTTCATCCATTCTTCGTTATAATTCTCGCCTATCAAATAAACGGACGATACTGCGCTGCTGCGGCACGCATCCTCCGCTACCCGCAAAAACTCCTCATCCAGCCTCTCAAGCTTTTCTTCCTGCCGTTCGTCAGCCTGATACGCGGAGCCGAACGCCTCAAAGGGAATCTCCTCCTCGTTAATATAAACCACCACCGGCGTCGTACGTTTATTACACTCCATGTGGTATATTCTCATATAATCCCTCTGATATTCAAAAAGCAGCGTTTTGGCCTGCCACAGCTCCTTTGGCTGCTGAATCATATAATGATAAAAGCTCTCCGTATGACTCTGGAACAATATCTTATCCGTTTTAAGCCTGACTGCCGCTACCACCGAAGAAAGCACTTCCATCATGCGCTGATTCAGTGTTTCGCAGGTAATCATAAGCGCCGAAAGCTTGTCCGTCGAAGCCACCTGTGAAAGCATGCCCAGACTCCTCTTAAAAAACAATGCCAAAAGAGCTTCCGGATCAAAGCCTTCCCCTTCAATCTGTACCTCTTCCCCGTTCACGGCAAGGCTCAGCAAATTCTCTATCAGTATTCCCTCATTCTCCTCGGAATAACGCACTGCCTCCTTACCAAAGAACCATTGGTTTACTCCGCTTCTCTTACAAAGTACCGTAGGAATATTATAATTTTGCGCTCCCGCCACTAAAGAGAGAGTCTCTATGCCTTCGCTGCCGGCGGCATAATAGCTTATCTGGGAATAGACATCTCCCAAATCATACCCTACAATCAGTTTTTCGGTGTTTAACTGTTTAAACAAGCTCTCTCCCCCTTTCCTGTACTCTACATAAGCTTAAAAAGCTGCCCGTTGTAATATTCCTTACGATAATACTCCTCCAAAAGACTGTCCAAGGTATCATAATCCTGAAGAGTTTTGCTTATAACCATATCATTGATCAGATTATACTTACTGTTGTCCGATAAGCCTCTTATATCGCTCTTTTGTACGTTGCCGCTCTCTGTCAGCTGTTCTTCTTTGTCACATTCTTCCGTAATGTAATATTGCAGCGTCTCTCCGAAAAACAGTACGAACTCCTTAAAACAAACGCCTCCGTACACATCCCGCATATATTCGGCAAGATATTCCTCCGCTTCGCCGTTGTCATGCAGCATCACATAATGGATTTTCGCCTTTCCTCCCGGTCTGACATTGTACTCAATAATTGTCTTATCGGAAAGCTCCTCCGTCAAGTAATCAAATTCTTTGAATTCCTTAAAGAAGTTAAGATGTATTTTTTCCCTGAGCATCTCTCTCAGATATATCTCCAGAACCGCACGCTGCGCCTCACCGCACTCCTGCTTATTCTCCGCATAATATTTCAGAAAGGCCAGCTTACAGACCTTCTGCACCTGCTCGTTCCTATGGTGCATATTGCAAATCTCCTCGAAAACATAGCTATCCGTAATCCTCTCCTTAACAAAATAGTCATAGGCGCATTGTGACAGAAACGCCTCCTCCACCTCCTGTTTGGCTCCCTGCGAAACATAATAACGAAAAATATTCATTTTCTCACCCACAAAGGCTCCCGAAAAAAGCATTTGTATCAATATCCTCTCGCAGAGATTATAGCATTCCACCTCAAAGGCATTCGCCGCCTTCCATATATCTCGCATATCCTTAATCATTCCCTTAAAATACAGGGATAAATATTGCAATATACCGGCGTTGTATTTACCCTGCCGGAACACATATATTGCCGCCGCACTTAAAACCGGCTCCTCCATCATACCGGTCTTAAAAATCCTCTCGCTTACAAGGCGCACCAACGTGCTTACATCTGCAAAATACGGGTCATACAGTTCCAGCCACTCATATGCCATATCATAATTACCGCGCAGCACCAGATACTTTAACGCCATGGCCCGCTCCTTTACGGACAGCTCTCCGACAGGAATACATTCCAAATATTCGTCCAAGGCGCGCACATCATCCGATTCATAATAATACTGCAGCAGCTTGATATATATCTGTCGTTTAACGTGGGAAAACACTTCCTCCGAAGCCGCGATACGCAAGGCCCGCTCCAGACTCTCCTGCGTAAATCCCTCGCTTTCCTTATCGCTTTCATATAAAAACAAATCCAGCTGTGGAGAATCCTTGACAAAATGCGCCGTCATCCGAATATATTTACCGCCAAGCATAAGCTTTTCCAAAGTATACTCCACATTTTTTGCAAAACGGTTTCCCCACGCATCCTCAAATATTATAGTATAATCGCTGCCATACAGAGCCACCCATGTCTCACCGTCCACTAGCATATATTCACCGGGAACCGCATTGTCAGGCTGATATACCCATACCTTCTTAAGCCTTAAATCCTCCACCCGTATCCTGTGTGCAAACAACAGCTTGGACAAGGGCGCCGCCGTTTTTTCGTCTATCATTGCCGGAGAGAGCAGCCGCTTATAAATATCTGCCAAATGTCTGTTAATATGCTCCTTTTGTATCTGCTCCGCCATAAATTGCTCTATGCGCACCTTATAGCTGCCGAACAATTCTCCAATAGAAGCGCTGTTCTGCAATACATAATTATATAGGTAGGCGCTTCGTATGTAATCCAGATTATTCTGGTAGGAAAAATACATCAAAACCGTTCTGGGAAGCGTTCCTGTCTTCTCTAAATCCAAAGACAGCATATAATATTCATACAGATTCGTGATCCGAAGCTGCGCCTCCACTCCTCTCTGATACCAATGGAAATACTTCTGCCCTGCCTTCCCGCCTTTTATAAGAAGCGTACATATCTCCTGTAAAACCCTTGCATCCTGCTTGAATTGATATAATTTCTCCAGTGTTTTGTAAAGCACCGGAGAAAATTCCCTAACCTTACCCGTAAGATACAAAAGCTGCTCCACCACTCCGCCATTTAACATTTCCTGTTTGGCTCCGTAATACAATACCTGCAGGGCAAAGCCATCCGGCTTACGCAAGAGAGTGGGGTTTGCATTCAAAAGAAACAAAGCCTCAATGTAAATTATAAAGCTTCTACAGCCATGGGCAAATTGCTCCTCCAAAAACTGCCATGTAACGGAGGCTGATTTATTATAATCCGCGGAAAGATATAAAAGCAGCCATGCCACCCTCCACGAGGTGCGGTTCTTCCTATATATCCTTTCTACTCTTGCGGCTACCTGATTGACATATTCCTCATCCCTATGTACCAAAGTTGTCAGATACCAATAATATGCCCATAATATCTCCTGCTCCCCGCCGCTTTTCTCCAAAAGCTCTCTGGCGTGCTCCAGCAGCCAGCTCGCCTCATTATAACGCTCCTCCGTTATCAAGAGCTGTGCCTTAAAAAGTCTGGCGGAAACATCTCTTTCATCATAAGCTATAAGCGTTTCTACCAGCTTTCCCGTCTCCTTTAACCAAGTGGCGGTATTTATCTTCTTCATGCGGAACACCTGATAAAATTCAAGCAGCCTCACCACCGAACGCTTCACGGTTAGCCGGGACTTTCCTGCCGCATTACCCTCTCCTGCCGTAACCTGAATCGTTACAACTATGGAGACATAAGAATTATATAAAAACACCCTCCCAAAATTCTTACCGTTCCGGCACATGCTGCCGTCTATGTAAATAGGGAGCCTGCAATAGTTCCCGAGAAAATCATCATCCGTCAAGGCTTCCTTTTCGGTAAACAAAAAGTTACCCTCACACTCCACCGAAAGCCTTGTATAGCCCCAACCGTTACGCGTTATCCCCAAGCTTCTCTCAAGCACGGCATACGCTCCGTCCATAGGCATTACATTCAATGATATTGACGTCTCGTCGGGAATAAACTCAACCTTTTGCTTTTTATTTATCTGAATCAGAAATTCTTCCATGTTCTGCTCGTTGCCACAATAAACCGACAGCCCTCTGTAGCTGTCATAGAACTGCATCTCGCTTCCGCTAAATATCTGCGAAAACTGCGGCGAATAAAACAGCTTTACCGCTTCTTGCCAATGAATCTTTGCCAGATTGGCAAAGTGAAAAAGATTCTTGATAGCGCCGATAGAGGATTCCAATACCGTATGCACTATGGAAGCCACAAAGGGAAGATAATATTCTCCCTGATTGCTGACCACCCAAAACGCCCCCTTCACCACGTCTCCCTCCTCCATGTTCTCCCCATGGAAGCAAAACGCAATCTCTGCCTCACTGCCCGTAAATTCGGGAGTCAGACATTCCATCCTATAATCGGAGGCATACACAAAGCCATTTACAAACCGCCCCGGCGCGGCAGTAATCACAAAGGTTCCCTCATAAAGCATCCCCTTTTGCAGGGTAAGTTCTATTTTAGCACATGAAAAATCAAGAGAACCATTCTCATAATCGAAGTTTCCCTCTAGAATCTGATTAATAATCTCATGCATCTATACTCACCCACTTTATAAAATATTAAAATAATTATATCAAATTTTAAGAAATAGGGCAATCCATTTTCCTTCAACAGATGCAAACTAAAAGAACGGCGCCTTTCAGGGCCGCCGTTCTTAGAATTCTTTTATGCTAATCCAAATTAAGCTTTTTCTTAATGATAAAATAAGACAGGAAATATAATCCCACGCCCATAACGATTGAAATAATCAGACTGTAATCATAAGTGATTCCCGATATAGCCTCGCCGCTCACTCCTCTTGAAATATTTGCCGCCATGTTTACCGTGCTGACTACCATACCAATGATCATATTCAGCAGACCCAGTCCGAAATATGTCAAGATTCCCATCATTGCCTTATACTTCTTGGAGAGCTGCCCGATTGTAAGAGCACCGTAAATTGTCATGATACTGGAGAACGCCCCGATTATGGTTGTCAATATCCCAACGACGACATAATGCGTCATATTCAGGCCAAGCTCTCTCTCATACAAATCTATAATCGCTTCGACACCCTCTCTCAGCATCTCCCAGAAGTCAATGTCCGCCTGTACTCCGTTCGCGATAGAAGCAATCATTACAAGGATAAGTCCGACTATAGAGATCAGCGCGACAACGTTCGCAATCAGCATCCAAAACCCTCCTACCAACAGCTTGGAGCACAAAAGCTGATGGGGCGTTACCGGCAGCGTATGGGCAAGATAACCCTCATCCGTATACATGCTTTTGAAAAAACGCACGCCCAGATAAATCATCATTCCGTAGACAACGCCTATCATGGTGAATATACACACAATCAGACTTCCGATGCCTATAAAAGTACCGGTTAATGAAGCCAGAGTATCCATATTGTTGCTTTCGCTAAAAAGATTTGTCCACATAGGGCTAAAAAAATACAGACATCCTATCAGGGTTACCGCCAGCAATGATAACAACAGCAGACTGCCCACCTTATACACACTTTTCCACTCATGCTTGATTAATTTACCTAACATGCAAACACCTCCCTGAAATAAGCATCTACAGATTTGCCATGCTGTTCCCTGATATTATCCACGGAGGTATAAAGCACCAGCTGACCATAGCGCATAAAAATCACTTCATCCAAAACCTGCTCCACATCACTGATGAGATGCGTTGAAATCAGCACCGTTGCATCAGGATTATAGTTATTGATGATAGTGCGCAGAATATAATCTCTTGCTGCAGGATCCACGCCCGCAATCGGTTCGTCCAAAACATACAAATCCGCATTTCGGCTCATTACCAGAATCAACTGCACCTTTTCTTTTGTACCCTTAGACAATGTTTTCAATTTTGTAGCAGGGTCAATATTTAAGCTTCTGAGCATTTCTTCCGCCTTGTCTCTGGAGAAATCAGAATAAAAATCTACGAAAAAGTCCAAAATCTCGTTAATTTTCTTATTACCCGCAAGATAAGTCCTATCCGGCAGATATGCCACTCTCGCCTTGCTCTGCACACCCACATAAGCGCCGTTAATTTTAATGCTTCCGCTGGTAGGCGTCAGAAGACCGTTCAGCATTTTAATAAGGGTTGTCTTACCGCTGCCGTTAGGTCCTAAAAGCCCTATTATTTTCCCCTTGGGAAGTGTAATCGTAATATTGTTGACCGCAACGCTTCTGTCGTCATAAGCCTTGGTCAATCCCACAATCTCTATCAACTCATTCATACATCCGTCTCCCTCTCATCAGATTGTTCAAGCAATGCGATAATCTCGTCCTTGTTATAGCCAAGCTCCTGCATTTTCTTGAAAAAAAACTCCACATGTGTTCTTGCAAGCTTCTTCCTGATACCGTTAATCATGTCCTTATCCTCCGTAACAGTCCTTCCGTTAGTTCTCTGGGTGATAATAAGACCGATTCTCTCCAGCTCCGCAAACGCCTTTTGCATCGTATTTGGATTGACTGCCGCCACGGCGGCAAGCTCCCGCACACTGGGCAGCTTACCGCCCGGCGGATAATAGCCTGAAACTATCTGCATCTGAATGCGCTCTACCAGCTGCGCGTAAATAGGTCTATCCGAATCTAAATCCCATGCCATATGCATCCTCCTTTCTTCAAACAAATTGTTTAATACCTTAGCCATACTCAAGCCGTACACGGTGATTGTCATGCCAAAGCTCATCGGTAATACACGCTGCAGACATTCCGCGTTTGTATTTTTGTATTAACTTCATAATACAATCATACACATTATGATTTGTTTCGTCAATACTTTTTATCCAAATTTATTAAAAAAATTTAAAATAATTTTATCAATTCTTGCCTGATACGCGGAACCATTTCTTCCTATCCGCATATAAATACAGTAACGAAATATGGAAAGGTTTTGCCATGTCAGATTCCTATTTAAAAGCCTCTCAGGTACCGCAGCCGATAGATGCGGCTTATGCCGGTTCCCTGAAAATAAGCGTGGTATCTTCCGTTGGACTTGTTCCCATAGAAAACGCCACCGTCACAATATCTTATACAGGAGACCCGGACTCTCCCATAGAAACCTTGACCACGGATTCCTCCGGGCAAACGCCCACTGTAAATCTCCCTGCTCCCAACGTTTCGCTGTCCTTAGATCCGGATTCTATAGAACAGCCCTATTCCGAATACAATATTTTAGTGGAAGCGCAGGATTATGAGCCTGTTTTGGTGTCGGGCTCCGAAATCCTTGCGGACCAGCTTTCCCTGCAGCCCATACAGATGAATCCTCTCTCTTCAACGGAAGAAGAGGAAAAAATCGTTATCATTCCCGCACATACTCTTTTTGCAGAATACCCTCCCAAGATACCCGAGGACGAAATCAAGCCCATGGATGAAACCGGTGAAATCGTTTTAAGCCGGGTAGTCATCCCCGAATACATTATTGTTCATGACGGCGTTCCGTCAGACCCTACCGCCCCCAACTATTGGGTCCGGTACAAAGATTACATTAAAAACGTGGCTTCCTGTGAAATTTATTCCACATGGCCCGAAAGCACTATTTACGCAAATATTCTGGTAATATTGTCTTTTACTCTGAACCGTGTGTATACGGAATGGTACCGGGGGCAGGGCTACGACTTTACCATAACCTCCTCCACCGCCTACGACCAAAAATGGATTTACGGGAGAAATATTTTTGAAAATATAGACTATCTTGTGGACAGCATTTTTGCCAATTTCCTGTCAAGACCCGGCGTGCGCCAGCCAATCTTTACCTCCTATTGCGACGGCAACAGGGTGACCTGCGAAGGCTTAAGCCAGTGGGGCTCCAAATATCTTGGGGATGAGGGCTACTCCGCAATCGAAATTATACGCTATTACTACGGAAACGATATGTATATCAATACGGCCGACATTATTTCAGGCGTTCCGTCCTCCTATCCCGGCTACGAACTCACTGTGGGCTCCGCAGGCGAAAAGGTCCGCCAGCTCCAGAACCAACTCAACCGTATCGCACGCAATTATCCGGCAATACCCATCATTGCCGCCGACGGCATCTACGGCAACAACACGGCAAACGCAGTGCGGATTTTTCAGGGTATTTTCAATCTGCCCCAGACCGGCGTAACGGATTATGCCACATGGTATGAAATTTCCGACATTTATGTGGGTGTGACGAGAATTGCCGAGCCTGGACAATAGATAAAAAACTCATCGTTAAAAGGGCTGGGCTCCGCATGCTTTGCGGGGCCCAGCCCTTCTTAAGTATAATAACTTATTATAACATTTTATAGCCTGCCGACTGCTTTACAGCGGCTTACCGTCCACTGCCGCCGGCATATTTCGCAGATTTTCACTGTTCTCTTAATAGCTTAACCAACGAATCGTGCGCCAAAGTAAACGCTTCCGGTCCTGTAAGCTTTTTGCCGATTTTTCCGCCCTCTTCCAACTGAGCAAAGCCTGCAAATTCCGTCAAATGAGGCTCCAACGACAAAAATCCCGAATATCCCCTTGCATCCAGCTTATGTAAGATTTCCTTCACATGACCGTCTCCGTAGCCTGCAGGAACCACCCTGCCATCCTCCCACACCGCATCCTTTACATGGATATACTCTATGTAATCCTTTAACATCTCATAGGCCTCAAGGGTATCCTGACAGCACTGCACAAAGTTGGCAAAGTCAAATACCGCCTTAAAATGTTCTCCGTAAAATGCCTGCATAAGTTCAAGACATCTGGAAGCGTTGTCTCCGTAAATCCCCTTTTCATTTTCGTGCAGCAGAATAATATCATGGGAAGCGGCATAATCTGCCATTTTCCCTAATCTTTCCATCACTGACTCACGATATGTCTCCGGTTTTTCTCCCTCCGGCATATAAAAGCTGAACATACGAATATATGGCGCGTTCAGCTCATGGGCAATCTCCACCGTATGCTTCAATAGCTCCATATGGGGGGCGAATTCATCTCTGATTCCGATTTTACCAATGGGGGAGCCTACGCTGGACAGCTTCATTCCCTTGTCCTGAAGACGTCTTTTAATCTCCTTTACCTCGTCCATGGAACAGTTTACCAGCCCCTTTTTGTCCACGCCTCTCATCTCGATATAGGACATACCCAGCTTAGCTAATACCTCCATCTGCTTATCCAGCATGGAATCAATCTCATCCGCAAATCCTGTTATAATACTGTCTTTTAACATATTTCCTCACATTCTGCCGCCACGGCGGCCCTTACGATTATTCTCTGATTTAACAACCCCGTTACAAAACGGGCAAAGTGCGCTCCACCCTTGACGGGCAGGGATATGACTCTTGCAGTTTCCGTCAAATTTACATATGGGCTTGTTTACTTGGCTTGTAGTCCTCAGTGATCAATAGCTTCCCTCTGTGTCAAACACTATGTCCTTGTCTTCTTTCTGTCTTGACGCGGCTCTTCTCTTATTCAGCTCCTCAAGAAACAGCTCCTCATCAAAGGGCAGCTCCACCGTCTTATCCAGCCATGAGGATAAATGCATGGCATTGGATAAGGTCAACCCCCTTATCCCTTCCGTTCCTTCCGCAATCAGAGGCGTTCCGTGAAGGATTCTCTCCGCAAACGCCTTCATGACGCCTTGATGCTGTTCGTTCCTCCCGTCCGTCTCGACCTCCTCCACATGGCATTCTGGCATTCCGAAGCCCTCCTTAGAGGTTTTGCAGAAGGTTCTTTCATTTTCGGCAAGTCGATGAAGCATAAGCTTCCCGTTCTCACAGATAAGCTTACCCATTTCAAGGGTGACCTCCAATCTGTTTGTGCCCGGCGCATCCGCCGTAGTCGTAACAAATACACCGGTAGCTCCGTTTGGATACTCCAGATATGCCGTCACGTCATCCTCCACCTCTATATCGTGCCACTTTCCTTCATGACAGAATGCACGCACCTTACTGGGCATACCGCACAGCCATTGCAGCAAATCAAGATTATGGGGACACTGATTTAACAGGACGCCTCCGCCCTCCCCGTTCCATGTTGCCCTCCAGCTTCCCGAGTCATAATACGCCTGTGTGCGATACCAATCCGTGATAATCCAGTTGACTCTTTTGACAGCTCCCAGTTCGCCGCTCTCTATCAGCTCATGCATTTTACGATACAGGCAGTTCGTACGCTGATTAAACATAATGGCAAACACTTTATCGGACCTTTGCGCTGCCTCGTTCATTTCCTTTACCTGCTTAGTATATACGCCCGCCGGCTTCTCACAGAGCACATGCAGTCCATGCTCCAGAGCATATACGGACAATTCCGGATGCTGGTAGTGGGGCGTGGCAATCAACACCGCGTCGCACAGCCCGCTGTCAATCAGTTCCCTGCCTTCCTCAAAAACCGCGACCTCCCCCTCAAGCTTTTCCTTCGCCCAATTTCTCCTTCCCTCTCTCCTGTCCGCTACCGCCGTAAGCCTCATGCCGGGTATCTTCCCCGCGTTTATGGTTCCGGCATGGCTGCTTCCCATGTTGCCTATTCCGATGATTCCCATTCTCACCTGTTCCATTCTCTTAGTGCCTCCTTATATATTGTTGTCATTACTTTAAATGTATTTTTAACGGAGCTTAAGTCGTTGCCATAACGCCTTTTCTCCTCCAGACATCGATAAAAATCAGCAATACAAGCTTCATGCCCGGTTCCCCAATATGATTTACCCAGACTCTCCTGACCGCTTAAATGATACTCCTCTTCCACCCCGTCATAATATCTAAGCCATACCCGCTCTCCCTCCAGCCTCACGCTCCCCCTCTCGCAGGCAAGCTCAATCAAAGCGTCGGGATCTGCCGTATATGCCGTCGTCGCAAAGAGTACGGCTCTCCTGTTCCCTTCAAACTCAAGGAACGCCTCCACCGTATCCTCCACCTGCACGATATCCTTTAAATGATGGTTGTGCATGGAGGCCTTCACTTTAATCGGCTCACCCAGCCACCTTAAAACAATGTCTAAAGTATGTATCGCCTGATTTATCAAGGCTCCTCCGCCTTCCTTATCCCATGTTCCCCTCCAACCGCTCTCCGTATAATAAGCTTCTCCCCGGTTCCATGTGACAAAAGCTCTGGCTCCTAATATCTTCCCCAGACTACCCTTCTGTAAAATCTCATCCAGCTTTAAGGTTGACCGATTATATCTGTTCTGCAGACAGATGCCTAAGGCTAAACCGCTCTCCTCCACGGCGCGCTCCAGCAATGCAAGCTGCTCCATGGAAATCGCCGGCGGCTTCTCCATAAAAACACTACAGCCTCTCTTAAGACACTCCGCCGCCATCGGCACATGTAAATAATGGGGCGTACAGATATGTACTACGTCCGGCGACTCTTTCGTCAGCATCTCCTCCAAGCTTTCATAAGCGCCTGCCCCCTCCTCTCCATACATGTCCGCAAGTTCTTTGGCCTTCCTGCCCTCACAATCCGCAAAGGCGCACAACTTAGTACGTTCCAGCTGTTTAAGCACGGACGCGTGTACTTGTGCAATTCCTCCACAGCCTACAATTCCTACCCTTTTCATAAACGGCTCCTATTCCTTTGATGTTTCAAGAAAATTCTGACCCGACAGAATTATTATACCATGCGCGCCGAAAAGGAAGCGCCCTGTGGGCATTTACTTTTCAAGCCATGGCTTTTGTATAATCCGCCGCTCATGCGGCGGCAAGACAGCTTTGGCTGGATTGAATTCTGACCCGACAGAATTATTATACTTTCTTCCCACTCAAACAGCATTGATGAATACTCTTAAATTCTTGATTTATACGACATATCCTCAAATCTTCCCGGCGGCACGCCAAACGTATTCTTAAAATTTCTTAAAAACGAGGAATAATCGCTAAACCCCACCGTCTGATATACCTGTGTGATGTTTTTTCCCTCCCGCAGGAGCCCGCATGCCTTGATTAAACGCTTATTAGTCACAAAGACATGAACCGTCACTCCTGTCAGCTCCTTGAATCTCCTGAGAAAATAATATTTACTCATATGTACCAGCCCGGCGAGCTCCTCCACAGAAATTCTCTCTCCGATATGAGCTTCAATATAATCGCTGACCTGTTCCACCATGGGATGGCTGACCACATTTTCATCGGTAAACCAGTACTCCTGACGATTGCACAGATTATTCAGATATACAAAAAATAAGGACAGGCACCCTCTGTCAAACACCTGCTTAGTGCCGGAAAGCTCTCCCTTCATTACGTCCGCCATTGCAAGCTTCACCAGATAACCTCTCAGCATTTCCTCATAATAAACGGGAAAATGATAGGCGCAGGATTTCTGTTCCCGAAAGCACGCCGTCAAATCCATGTCCTCCGCGGACAGCCGCTTAAGCATCTCACCCGTAATCCATAGAATAATCCGTTTGGAGGTATCATGCTTTTTTTCCACAAAGTGGTATTTGTGCATGACATTTTGGTTGATTAAAAGGAAATCCCCTCTGCGTAAATGATAGGTTCTGTTCTCGATCATGGAGGAATACTCCCCCTCCAGCACATATATGATTTCGTAAAAATTATGATAGTGAAAGCTTATTGCTCCCAAGGGAGCGCCCTGTTTTTCATAGACCTCGTAATTTTCATTTATCATATACTGGCGTTCGTCAGAAGCATCCAGTCTTCGCAGCCTGTTTTCGATTTTAATCTGCTCCTTGCCTAAATTCATTTTGGCATGCACTCCCCCGCATTTATTAAGGCTACAAGTTTTCCTGCATTTTCCTCTTTTTACTATACAGCAACTTTTGCATTATATCAAGCAACATATATTCTTTTCTTGCATTTATGTTTTTACTATACTAGACTTATAGCACTGGAAGCATTCTCCAGTGACGTACTGTTTTCAAAATAATTTTATTCTAATTTGGAGGATTATGTTATGCAGATGACTTTACGTTGGTACGGCAGTAAATATGATACCGTCACCCTCAAACAAATCAGACAGATTCCCGGCGTAACCGGCGTTATCTCCACTCTTTACGGAACCGCTCCCGGCGAGGTATGGGAGACGGAGGACATTCTTGCCCTCAAAAAGGAAATTGAAGACGCAGGCTTACAGCTTGCAGGCATCGAGAGCGTGAATATCCACGACGCCATAAAGGTGGGAACACCCGACAGAGATAAATACATCGACAATTATATCACCACTCTGGAGCGTCTCGGACAGGCAGGCATACACATGGTATGCTACAATTTCATGCCCGTATTTGACTGGACCAGAACCGAGCTGGCAAGAGTCCGCCCCGACGGCTCCACCGTACTGGCTTACACACAGGAGGCGGTTGACGCCTTAAATCCCGAGGATATGTTTGCCTCAATCAGCTCGGATGCCAACGGCTCCATCCTTCCCGGCTGGGAGCCCGAGCGCATGGCTCATATTAAAGAATTATTTGAAATGTACAAGGACGTTGATGACGAAAAGCTTTTTGCAAACTTGAAATATTTCCTTGAACGCATTATGCCCGTCTGTGACAAGTACGATATCAATATGGCAATACATCCCGACGACCCTGCATGGAGCGTATTCGGTCTTCCCCGTATCATTATCAACAAACAGAATATTCTTCGTATGATGAAAATGGTTGACAACCCGCACAACGGCGTTACCTTCTGCTCCGGCTCCTACGGTACCAATCTGGAGAACGATTTGCCCGATATGATTCGTTCTTTAAAGGGAAGGATTCACTTTGCCCATGTGCGTAATCTGAAATTTAATTCTCCCACAGATTTTGAAGAGTCCGCACATCTGTCCAGCGACGGCACCTTTGATATGTACGAAATTATGCTGGCACTTTACGATATCGGTTTCACCGGACCGATCAGACCCGACCACGGACGCATGATCTGGGACGAGGTGGCAATGCCGGGATACGGCCTCTACGACAGAGCTCTGGGCGCTACGTATCTCAATGGTCTTTGGGAGGCAATCGACAAACAGCATAAAAAGGCTTAAGCAGGATATACTTTTACCAATCACAAATTTGTGCGGGAGCGTCACGAATTTGAATTGTGCCACAAAACCTGATGTTTTGTGCACTGTAACCGCGAAAATAACGCTCCGGAATGGAGATTAATATGAAGCTTACTTTAAACGGGATTCGCGCAGACCGCGCTTCCTTTGAGGCGGCGGGCTACAAGCTCCCCACCTTTGACTACGACAAAGTAAAAGAAAATACTAGACAACGCCCTGTCTGGATTCATTTCGGCGCAGGCAATATTTTCCGCGCATATCAGGCAAATGTGGTGCAAAATCTTTTGAACGCCAAAGTGATGGACGTGGGCCTTATCGCCGCAGAAGGCTACGACTACGAGATTATCGAAAAGAGCAATCGCCCTCATGACAATTTGAGCCTTCTTGCTACCCTCAAATCCGACAATACGGTAGAAAAAACCATTGTAGGCAGTATCATGGAATCCTTAATTTTAGACAGCGGCAACGAGACGGAATTTTGCCGCTTAAAAGAAATATTTACTAATCCCTCCCTGCAAATGGCAAGCTTTACCATTACGGAAAAGGGATATTCCCTCACGGACGGCAAAGGTGTTTTACTTCCCGCAATCGAGCAGGATTACAAGAAGGGTCCTTCCAAGCCTGACAGCTATCTGGGCAAAGTGGTTTCCCTCCTTTATACCCGTTACGCAAACGGCAGGCTCCCTATCGCTATGGTGAGCATGGACAACTGTTCTCACAACGGCGACAAGCTCTACGCTGCCGTCCATGCCTTTGCAAAGGCATGGTGCGAGGCAGGTCTTGCCGAGCAGGGCTTCCTTGACTATGTGAGCGATTCTAGTCTGGTCTCCTTCCCTTGGACAATGATTGATAAAATCACTCCCAGACCGGACGCACAGGTTGAAAAGCTTCTTGTACAGGATGGCATCGAAGAGCTGGACGCAGTAATCACTTCCAAAAATACTTATATCGCGCCCTTTGTCAACGCAGAGGAATGCGAGTATCTTGTAATCGAGGATAAATTCCCCAACGGCAGACCTCCCTTGGACAAGGGCGGCATTATTTTCACCGACCGGGAGACTGTTGACAAGGTGGAGAAAATGAAGGTTTGTACCTGCTTAAACCCTCTTCATACCACTCTTGCAATTTACGGCTGTCTATTGGGATATACTCTGATTTCCGAGGAAATGAAAAATCCTCTGTTAAAGAAATTTATTGAAATTATCGGCTACAAGGAAGGGCTTCCCGTTGTGGTAAATCCCGGTATCCTCGATCCCGGAAAATTTATTGACGAGGTCGTAAATATCCGCATTCCCAACCCGTTCCTTCCAGACACTCCCCAACGTATCGCCACCGATACCTCCCAGAAGCTTGCGATCCGTTTCGGAGAGACTATCAAGGCATATGTAAAGAGCCCCCATCTGGATGTAAAAGACTTAAAATTTATTCCTTTGGTATTTGCCGGCTGGCTTCGTTATCTTATGGCGGTGGACGATATGGGCAACGGCTTCACCTTAAGCCCCGACCCGCTTTTGGAGGCCGTAACACCTTATGTTGCCGGTTATAAATTATCCTCCGACAAAAAAGATTTGAGCAGACTGGACGCATTGCTCGGAAACGAAAAAATCTTTGGCGTAGACCTAAATGCAATAGGTATAGCCGAATCGGTTAAGGAGTATTTTGAGGAGCTTTCCTCCGGAACCGGAGCCGTTAAAGCTACTCTTGAAAAATATATCGCATAACCTTTTTACAAAAGAGACCGGGGCAAAGCTATCATCTAGCCGTTTGCCCCGGCCTCTTCTCTCTTTCAGCCGGTTGTTACTCCTCTCCGAACAATTCGTCCAAGGTTCTTCCCAATACCCTGCAGATAGCCCTGCACAAATTAATGGTGGGGTTATAATCTCCCTTTTCTATGGCGCTTATAGTCTGTCTGGACACTCCCACCTTATCTGCCAAATCCTGCTGGGATAAATCCAAGGCGGCTCTTGCAGATTTTAACTTCAGATTTTTCATATCTGCTCGTCCTTTCCGTCCTTAAAGATTTTTTTCAAAAGCATAGTAACAAACAGCACAACAGAAAGAAGTCCGCAAAAAGGATTCAGACTCTTATAAGTTAATTTTCCGTCCTGAAGCATTTCTCCATGTATACAGTTTACTGCTCCTAGTATAAAGTTAAATATTCCTAAAAATGCAAATATAATCATCAGCATGCCTTTATTTTCATTTAAGGCAAAATATCCTTCGTTCCAAACACAATACGCCACATAAACACCTATACCAAACAAACAATTTATTATTACTGCCACACCCGGCTGGGCAGCATATGTGGGAAATTCCGCCAGCTCTATAAAGCCTGTGATTATATTGCTTATCAGCAGGGTAAAAAAACCGTATTTAAAGCCTCTTCCCTTCACCAGCTCCTGCCGCTCGTCAAACCTGCATTTTACGCTCTCGTCCGTTTTCGTTGCGGCAATCAGCACAAACGCACATATTATTCCCACCAATGTTACGATAATTACGATACCGGCTAATATGTTCTTTTTCGGCTGCGCCTCAATGACATAATTCATACGCCATGTGCCGTCCTGAACAGACTCCTCGTCAAAATCCGCTATTTTGACGCCTTCCTTTTCGGTCAAGTAATCTTCAACGAACCGGAGATAATCCTGCTTGTTTGCCATATAATGAATCTCAACTGTATAAGTCTGCGGTTCCAGCTTCATCTCTACAGAATCGGCAATTACGCAGTCGCCGGTAACGGCAAAAACAGACCTGCCCTGTTCATCCTTCACTACGCAGCCCGAGACAAACGAGGGCCAGCGTTCCTGCATCTGCCACTCCACATGGAAGGTGTATGTTCCCTCCTTCAGAACGGAAAGCTCCATGGTGCTGCCCTGCGGCTCCGCCTTTTTGTCCTTAACCGTCACCTCTTTCGTAAAGCTGACCATCGTATCCTGATTCCCGTCCATTACATAAATTAGTGTCACCGGCGCTATAATAGCTACTACTATTAACAGACACATAACGCCGACCATCATCAACTTTTTTCTACTGATTGTTTTCTTCATTTTCCCTGCCTCCATATTTTGGGATTTCCGCCGCTTTATCAGCTTTCGTACCGCTTAAATATAGAATATCACCCCATTAGCAATATGTCAAATATATTTTACATATTGTCTATTATATTTTCAGTAAAATAAACCGCTCGACAGATGCCCATCAGAAAATTAAGTGTTATAATAAGCATGATGCCAAATTCTTCAAATTGCCTCATTTCCAAGTCTGGAGGCGCAATAGCTTATAAAAAAATGCATAAAAATTACGATATCCGCCTTTATAATTATCATTTTTATGATATGAGGATTTTTTCTACATTTAAAAGCCGGGTACAATGCCGGAGGAGAACAGGGCTGTTTGCAAGGATATAATTTCGGCTACACCGACACTCTTAACGAGAGGGAACAAAACAGTCAGCTTTTGACCGGTGAAATTGTTCCATAGGAGCTTGGAAACGGCAGGTAGAAAGGGTTTATGATGGGGTTTCCCGAGAGATATAACGACGGATATTCGGCAAAAGACCAATAGTAATTAAAAAAAACGCCCGCATAGCAGGCGTTTTTTAATTACTATTTCGTCAACAGCATCATAATGTCATTGCTGCGGTTTACAAACTTTGTCATATCCTCCGGTGCCAGAGGCGCATGCTGGAGCTTTGCAAGGTCATAAAGCTGCTCACAGATCATTTCTACGTTCCCGCCCTCCTGATGCTCCGTCACATACTGTACCAACGGATGATTTGCATTTAATATCAGAGTCTCTCCCTCACTGCCAAAGGCGCCCATATCCATACCGGGCATAGAATACATTTTCATCATATCCTGCATACGTCTGCTTTCCTCGGAAAGCGTAATCATGGAAGAAATTTTCTTGTTCTTAAGCTTCTCCACTTTAACCGTAATCTTATCGTTTTTAAGCGCTTTCTTCATGATTTTACCGATGTTTTCAGCTTGTTCCTCCAACTCCTTCTCAGTCTTCTTAGAGGTCTTCGCCTTCATGGCGTCCGTTACGTCCGCATCAATACGCTGGAACTTGATTCCCTCGTTCTTGGACTCCAGCTGGGAGATAAAGGGCTGGTCAATATTGTGGGTGAGAATCACAGCGTCCATCTTTGCCGTCTTAAACATATTTATATACTGTCCCTGCTGCCGCTCATCGGTTACATAATAAATAATTTTCTCCTTCTTCTCTTCCTCGGCAGGCTCCTCGTCATCGGAGGAGGTCTCCTCCGTAACAATCTCAGCCTCCACCTTCTCGCCGTTTTCATCCACTGCGCTTCCGGTCTTCTTTGCATCGTCTGCCGCTTCGCCTTCCTCATCCGCCGGTTTTATCTCCAGACACTCCGGAAGCGTCAGATACTTTCCGTCTAAATTCTTAAAGAGAATATAATCATTCATTTTCTCGCAGAACTTATCGTCCTTTAAGCACCCGAATTTGATAAAGGGACTGATGTCGTCCCAATACTTGTCATATTCCTCTTTTTCGGTCTTACACATACCGGCAAGCTTATCCGCAACCTTCTTAGTAATATACTCTGCAATCTTCTTTACAAAGCCGTCGTTCTGCAATGCGCTTCTGGATACATTCAAGGGCAGATCCGGACAGTCAATGACACCCTTCAGCAGGAGAAGGAATTCTGGAATAACCTCCTTGATATTATCGGCGATAAACACCTGATTGTTATATAATTTTATGGTTCCCTCAATGGATTCATACTCCATATTAATCTTGGGGAAATAAAGGATACCTTTTAAATTAAAGGGATAATCCATATTCAGATGAATCCAGAACAAGGGCTCCTTGTAATCCTGAAATACCTTACGGTAAAACTCAAGATATTCTTCCTTTGTACACTCGTTAGGATGCTTTGTCCAAAGCGGCTTAGTCTCATTCATCAGCTCGGGGCGCTTTTTAATCTTAAGCTTCTTTTCCTCGGGCGCCTCCTTTGCCTTGTCTTCCTCCTCTTGCGCAGCGGCGTCTTCCTTTGTGTTTTCCCCTCCGGCAACTTCCTCCTTTACCTCAGGCTCGATAACCTCTATGACCTCATCATCCTCAAGCTTCTCGCTCTCCTTAATAATCTGGGTCTCCTTAGTGTCAGCCTTGGAAAGGTAAATCTCCGTAGACATGAAGGAACAGTACTTCTTCACTACCTCGCGTGCCTTGTACTCATTACAGAACTCCAGACAATCTTCGTTTAAGAACAGGGTTATTGTAGTACCTACCTCCGCCCTGTCGCCTTCCTCCATGGAAAATTCCGTTCCGCCATCGCATTCCCAGTGTACTGCCGCCGCGCCGTCCTTATAGGAAAGCGTATCGATATGCACCTCGTCCGCCACCATAAACGCAGAATAAAAACCCAGACCGAAATGGCCGATAATTTGATCAGAATTACTCTTGTCCTTATATTTTTCAATAAAATCCGTGGCGCCGGAAAAGGCAATTTGATTAATATACTCCTCAACCTCCTCCGCCGTCATTCCAAGACCGTTGTCCTTAAAGGTCAAGGTCTTCTTCTCCGGATCCACAATCACGTCAATGCGCGCCTTAAAGCCCTCCGGAAGACTGTACTCTCCCATCATGTCCAGCTTCTTAAGCTTAGTGACGGCGTCACAGCCGTTGGAAATCAATTCCCTGTAAAAAATGTCATGGTCGGAATACAACCACTTTTTGATAATCGGAAAAATATTTTCGCTGTTAATTGATAAGCTTCCACTCTTAACTGCCATTTTACCACATCCTTTTCTTAATTTTATTGTTCTTCTCCGTTTAAAAACTCTTTTCGCAGTTATCGGACTTACCGCAAAGCTTGTATGTCCGAGAGCCGTCTTATTAAAAACAAGTTTATAGCGAGGTAAAATAAAAGTCAAGACAAAATTAGCACTCATTAATCACGAGTGCTAATAATCGGGGTTAAATACCCTTAAAATGGGGGTTTTCAGAATTCTAAAATTTTTATAAAGCATACTTCGCCACCCTAATATGCTGTAATCAAACTGATAAACCTCTCTTTTTTACATATGAGCACGCTATAATGTATGCGCCCTGTCCTCCACGTTTTTTTTAAAATTAAGCACGGTATGATTATACTCCCCGTCCATGTAAGAGGATGTTATAAGGAAGTCGGCCGTCGCCTTATTGTTTGCGATGGGAATGTCGTACACCTGCGCAATCCTCAACAGCGCCTTCACGTCCGGGTCGTGGGGCTGCGCCGTCAAAGGGTCGGAAAAAAAGATAATAAAGTCAACCCTTCCCTCCACCACCTTTGCTCCTATTTGCTGGTCTCCCCCCAAAGGACCGGAATTGTAGCCTCTTACCGGAAGTCCTGTCTGCTCCGTAATCATCTTTGCCGTCGTTCCCGTACCGCACAAAAAATGATTTTTCAAAATTTCCTTGTTGCGGCTGCACCATTCAATCATCTCCGTCTTTTTATTGTCGTGGGCTATCAACGCTATATTTTTTTGTTTTCCGATTGTTAATGTCACATAATCCATGCTCATGCCAATCCTCCCTATAAAGCATTCTCTACTCGGGCGCCGCTCTAGAAATACTATATTCCGGTGCCCTATTTTCATTCGCCGCTCTCCGGCATAAATTTACTCTGATTGTTATTATTCCCGCACAAAATATTTTTCATAAACCGTATAAAAATCGGCAGTAGTCACTTTACTGTCATGAATCAAAGAAACCTCATCCCATAATTTCTGATTCAGTCTCTTGGCAAGCCCTTCCACAAACTTATCATACTCCTGTCCAAACACCTCTCCCCGGCGTTCCTTTAAAATTTTCAGCTTATTGGTATCCGTTTCCTCGCGATTAAAGGTATTGAGACATTTGATAATATGATACCCGCTCTCGCTTTCCACGACATTGCTAATCTCGTCCGTCTCCAGCTTGAAAGCTGCATCCTCAAAGGCGGCGTCCATATCTCCCTTGCCGAAGGAATAGGTCAGATTTACATCCTCGCTGTAATGTGAGGCAAGCTCCGTAAAATCATGCTCTCCGTCTGTGGCAAGGTCGCGTATCCCGCTTATCTTATCGTATGCCTCCTGCTTTTGCCGCTCCGTAAAATCCACTCTGTTTCCATCGGCGTCCTTTCTATAGGTGCGTATTAAAATGTGCTGCACGGTAATAATCCTCGCCTCATCATCACTGATTTCCGGATTTATATCCTGAATGATATGCAGATACACCTTATCGGCCATAACATACTCCGTATACAGCTGTTCAATCGTCTCCTGTGTAACCCCCATTTGTTCCACCTCTGCTTCGTTCAGAGACAGAAAGTATTCCTGCGCCGCCGTTTTTATCCGTTCCTTGTCCTCCTCCTCAAGCACAATCTCCTTCTCCTTGGCAAGCAGATACATGGTCTTTACCTGCGCCGCCTTCTCCAGCACCGTCTCCTTCACGTTCTCCTCCAGACTCACTCCCTCCAGCGATGTCTGCCAGATTTCCTGCCCGTAAACGTTTTCATACTGATTCTGCGTGTTGGTCAAATAAACCATAATTTCAGGCTTGGTGCATATCTCGTCCTCAATGCGGAAAATCTCGTCCTTACCCGGCCCTGTGGTAAATACCACTCTGGTAATGCCCTCCTTATTACTACAGGAGACAAGAGCTCCTATACCAATCCCCGCGGCAATGAACAGGACGGCTATTTTTCTAATATATTTCATGATAATCCTCCATACAAAGGCGTGCGTTTTCAAGTTTTGTGGTTCAATTATACACTATTCCTTATCATACTTCCACTGCCGGTTTTATGAATAATCAATTTATTTTCTATTCTCTCACCAAGCTCCGGCACATGGGATATAACGCCTATCAAATGATTTTTTTCCACGAGGCCCATCAAGGCGCCGCACGCCTGATCGAGGCTCTCCTCGTCCAAGGCTCCAAAGCCTTCGTCCACAAAAAGAGTATCCACACGGATTCCGCCGTTCATGGCCTGAATTACATCGCTCATGCCCAACGCAAGGGCAAGCGAAGCCTTAAAGGTCTCTCCTCCCGAAAGCGTGCGCACGGACCTGTATTTCCCGGTATAATAATCGAGCACCTGAATCTCCAGATTGTCCTTTGTCCTTCCGTCCGACACCTCGTTGGCGCGAAACATCTCGTACCGGCCTAAGGTCATTGACAAAAAACGTAGGTTTGCCGCCCTAAGAATCTCCTCAAAGCAGCCTGCAAGCACATACTGCTCAAACACCAGACTGCGGGAATTCCTACCCGACGCAATATTTTCCAAGGTCTTCACGCAGCCGTATTCCTCCTTGGCAATTTTCATATCCTCAAGCCGCTCCTCCAGCATGGCGCGGATTTTTTTCGTCTCCTCCAAATGGCTGTTCCAGCTTTTCTGGCTGCTTAAAAGCCTCTCCCTGTCCTCCTTCCTTCCTGCAAGCTCCTTCTCCATAGGCTCCAAATCCACAGGCTCCTTCTCTCCCGCCTGTTCCTTCAAATGACGGTACAGCCCCTCATTTTCCGCCATCGCAGCGCGAAAATCCTCCACATCCTTACTAAGCGCTCCTATTTCCTTTGCAGAAAGCCTTACCCGCCTGTATTCTTCTTTGTCCGCAAAGCCATGGGTCAAAAGCTCCTCCGCAAATTTTTCCCTGACTGTTTGAAGCTCCTCTTCAAGCGTCCTCTTCTGCTCGCTCAGGCGTTCCCTCTGACGCTTCTTTTCCTGAAGCAGCCCGTCCAGCCTGCCCGCCCTGTCACAGACCTCCTGAAGTCTTTTGGCGGCAAGATCCATGGGAAGCGTCAGATATTCCACGCAGACCGGATTCTTCTCCCGCAAAAACGCCGCTCTCACCTCGTCAAGCTTCCTGCCTTCCTCCTCAGCCTGCCCGCGCAATTCGTCGGCCTGCGTCCTGATCCGAACCACCCTTTCATGAAGGCTGTTAAACGCCTGCTCCTCCGCCTCCACCTGCTCCTTCAATTCCTTTAGCTTCTCCTCCGAAATCATTGCTCCGTCCGCCTTGGCCGGAGAGGGGTGGGAGACGGAGCCGCACACCGGGCAGGGCTCCCCTTCCTCTAAAAGCTCCGCCGCCAAGCCGATTACCGTCAACCTTCTGACATGCTCCGCCTGACTGTAGCCGTTTCTTTTCTCCGAAAGCTCCCTCTCCTTTTCCAGATAAATCCTCTGCTTTTCTGACAGCTCCTTCTCCTTAGCCTGAAGCCGGATATTCAGCTGCTTTCTGTTTTCTTCAAGCTGCGCCGCCTTACGCCTTTCCTCAAGCAGATTTCTTATCCGCTGGGCAAGCGTTACCGTTTCGGAAAGCGCCTCCTGCTCCTGTTTTAAGCGTTCCGACTCCGCCCCTGCCTCCTCTTCCTCTTGCGTCCTTTGTACAAGCTGCTTCTCCAGCTGATTCTTCTTTTCCCAGCTTCCATCCAGCTGCGCGGCGTTGTTTGCGCGCCTAAGACTCTCCTCCTTCCCTCTGTACTCTGCCTCCCTCTCCTTAAGCCCTTCCCTGATGCCGCAGACCTCCCTGTACCGGTTGATTTGTTCATTCTTCTCCTTTTGCGTGGCAAGCTCTCCCGCCAGCCTTTCCAATTGTTCATCAAGCCTTTCACATTCCCTTTTACAGCTCTCATGACTTTTCTCCGCCTCCTGCTCCATGCTAAGAAGACAGTCCGCAACCCCCTCATAATTCCAGTTTTGCGCCTCCGTCAGCGCACGAAATCCGTTCTTTATCTCCTCGCTCCAGCTCTCCTTATCCATGTTCCTTCCCAGAAGGCGCACACCCTCCTCCAGTCTCTGCTTCTGCTCTTCCACCCTGCCGTAAAGCTCTTTTGCCCTGATGGCCAGCCTCTGGGTAAACCTCTCATAGATACCCGTATCAAAAATTTCCCTGAAAATACCCGTCTTCTCCTTTGGAGGCGCCAGCAAAAGTCTGGCAAACTCCCCCTGCGCTATCATGGATACCTTCTTAAATTGTGCATAATCCAACGCCAGAAGCTTAAGCAGAGCGTCGTTTACCTCCTTTACCCCCTCGAGGGGCGCCCTGCCGTCTGTGTAATAAAGAACCGCATTTTCCCTCTCTTTTATAAGACCGTTCCCACCGCCTCTTTTTCTGGGCCGCATATACTCGGGATTTCTCCATATCCGGTACGTCTTCCCTCCATGCTCCATAACAAGCTCCACATATGTCTTTTCCTCCGGAAGGGCAAAATCACTGCGCACACTGCCTCTCTCCTTATCCCTCGCCTCACCGCTGAGGGCGCCGTAAAGCGCATAGGTTATAGCATCAAAAATAGTGGTCTTTCCCGCGCCCGTGGCTCCGGTAATCAGAAAAATCCCCCGCTCATAAAAGGGTGTAAAATCTACCTTTTGCGCTTCACGATAAGGCCCCCATGCGCAAAGGGTCAGCTTCAAAGGCTTCATTGGCGCGCCTCCTCTCCGGCTTCACGGGCCGCTTTCTCCACCACTGCAAGCTGCCTGTCCTCCAAGGTCTCCCCCATCAGCAATTCATAGAATTCTCCAAATAGCTCTTTAGTACTTTTCCTTACTCCCCTTAGACGGCTCTCGTACTCTGAAGCCGCCTCCCTTTTATTTTTTTCCAGCAATAGCTGCAATACATTAGGATAAAAGCCTCTCAGGGTTCCTATAGGGTCTATCAGCTCTTCCCTGTCCGTGAGCGTCACTTGAAGATAATCCTCTCTCTCGGCCTGACTCAGCTCAAGAACCTTGTTATTTATCAGATCCTCCAGCCTTCCTTTTATACATCGCATTTCATGTATGGGCTTTAAGGGTATCGCATTGACGATAACCCTTCCCCCCGCAAGCTCCACAAGGTTTACCGACTTATTTCCCCTTGCCTCGCCAAAGGAATACTTGAGCGGAGAACCTGCATAATACACATTTCCCCCGCCGACACGCTGGGACTTATGAAGATGACCCAGCGCCACATAAGAAAAGGCCGAAAACAACGAGACCGGAACAGCGTCCAGCCCTCCCACATTCATATCCGTCTCGGAATCCGAAAATATCGGATCTTCCCCCTTCTCCCCCGCGACAAAGCAATGGGCCAGCAGCACATAACGGCTGTTAAGACTCAAAACCATGGGCTGCTTGGAAAGCAGCTCCTCCACCGCTTGCGCCTGTGTGGCGCACCCTGCTTCCGCCGGTTTTATAAAGGGCATGCACACAAAGGTCACATAACCCTCCTCATCCTCCAGAGTCACTGTTTTCAGCTCCCCATTATAACCTCCCGCAATATATAGCTCCTGCTTTTCCAATATACGGTCCGCAAACGCCACACGTCGGGGCGAGTCATGGTTTCCGCTTATCATAATGACCCGAATACCCGCTTTTATCAGCTCTGTCAGAAAATCATCCAGCAGCTCCACCGCCTCCGTGGGCGGCACCGCCCTGTCATAGACGTCCCCGGCAATAAGGACCGCGTCCACCTGATTTTCAAGAGCAATCTCGTAAATTTGTTTCAAAACATGTCTCTGCTCCTCCAATAGGGAGTACTCAAATAATTTTTTGCCGATATGAAGGTCGGCGGTATGTAAAAATTTCATTCTTCCTCTCGTTCTTCCCCAAATGCCCGCTATCTTTTTCTTCATAAAGAAAAAATTTTTAACGCTTGCTTATTTAAAACGGTGCGGCACCATCCGGGAGCCGCACCGCCTTGCACATATACATTATTTTATCATTTTGTGCCTGTCTGTCCTCTGTTTGCCATTGCCATCTGACATTTCAGCATCAGATTGTCAATCTTCCCCCTGATAAAGTTTCTATGCTCATCCTTCACTAAGAAATAAATATAGGAATCCTTTACATAATCTACCGGCATGCCTCTGCCCACTATCTTAAAATTCACAAAGCCTTTGTCAATATAGCTTCCAATCTGCTCATTGGATATAAAGGCCGGTCTGTTCATACATTCCGCAAATTTTCTTGGAGTAGCCAGATTAGGGCAGGGAAACGGCGTGCTGATATCATACTCAAGCTGCAGCCTCGACTGCTGTAAGTAGTGCTCTGTTCTTTTAGTGCAGCCCGGATAGCATACTTCATTTACCAGCACCTCTATTCTGTCAGCATAAGGTGCAACGGCCTCCAGCGCCGCCTCGTCATGATTCAAATCATAGTCCAGCACCACCAGATAATAATCCTTTTCCAACTCCTTCTTTAACTCCTCCACATCTACAATACGCTTGGTAGTTGAAGAAATCAGCTTGAAATCCGGATATTCCTTTCTTATATAATTCTCCAGCGCTTCACTGTTCACCAAAACCTGATTCATACCGTTATTGGCCAGCTGCATTATCAGATTGCAGTAGGTGTCCGACAAATGCCGTTCCTCTATCAGCTGATTCGTCCATGTAAATCTAGCCGGCACCCCCATACTGTTATATATTTTTAAAATAGCTTTCATTTCGCGTTTACTTGTAAAACCGAAAACCATTCTTCCGCCGTTCCATATTGCGCCGGGAAAGGTTCCGTAAACCGAACCGATTTTATAACCGTCACGAAATTTATCCGGATAATTCTGCATCATGTCAATGGTAATCTGATTTAACAGCCTAAAATAGCAAAGACCGGGCAAATGCCAATATATTTCTTTATTCTGCATACTCTTCATCTCCCGTACAAAGCATCGCGGCAACGGCAAAACAGTGCCCCGAATAAACAGTTACTCCACTTCTTCTCCGCCGACCGTTTCCTTTCCCTCCTTTACGCGCGCCAGATAATCCTTCGTCATCTGTACCACCTGCTTGGAAAGTAATGTCACGGCAATAAGGTTAGGAAGCGCCATAAAGCCGTTAAAGGTATCGGAAATATCCACTACCAGCCCCAGCGAAATGTTACAGCCGATAAAAATAATCAGTATGAAAATCAACTTGTAAACAGGAACTGCTTTCAGTCCGAACAAATACTCTATGGCGCGCTCTCCGTAATAGGACCACCCCAAAATCGTGGAAAAAGCATGACCGCTATGGAAATAAATTTGTTGCCAAACGCTCCGAAAACCGATTCAAACGCGGCGCTTGTAAGGGCAACGCCGCTCTTTAGGTGGGAGGGCAAATCGGCTCCCACATATTGGGCATATTCCTTGTAATCATAAACGCCGGATGTCAATATGGTAAGCGCCGTCATGGTACACACCACCAAAGTATCCGCAAACACTTCAAAGATGCCCCACATACCCTGCACTACCGGCTCCTTTACATCGGAAGCGGAGTGCACCATAACAGAGGAACCAAGACCCGCCTCATTTGAGAACACCCCTCGGGAAATTCCTCTCTTCATGGCTATCATTATGGTAAAGCCCGCTACACCGCCGCCCACGGAGGCGAAATTAAACGCATTGGAAAAAATTGCGGCAAAGGCGTCGGGAACCCGGGTAATATTGGCGCCTATTACTATTAATGCTCCCAAAATATAGGCAATAGCCATAAAAGGAACGATTTTTTCCGTAACGGAAGCAATACGCTTAATGCCACCCACAATCACCAGACCCGCAAAAAGCATAATAACCAGTGCGGAAACCCATGAAGGAACGCCGAAGGAATTCTTAAGACCGTTGGCAATCTCGTTGCCCTGAGACATATTACCGATACCGAAGGAGGCAAACACACAAAATACCGAAAAAATAACCGCAAGCCATTTCCAGCCCAAGCCCTTCTCAATATAAATCATTGCGCCGCCGACCCACTGTCCCTTTTCGTTGCGGTAACGGTACTTAATACCCAGAGTATTCTCCGCGTAATTTGTCATCATACCCAAAAATGCAGACAGCCACATCCAAAAGATTGCCCCCGGTCCGCCCAAAGCCAAGGCAACCGCTACCCCCGAGATATTACCTACTCCGATAGTAGCCGCCAAGGCGGTACACAGCGATTGAAACTGCGAAATGGAATGCTTATCCTTGGTTCGCAGCACCTGCTTATTTCCCTTTTTAAACAAACGCAGAAAGGTAACGTCCAGCCACTGCTTGATATGCGTCAGCTGAAATACCTTCGTCCTGACCGTGAACATCAAACCAACCAGCAGGAAGAACACCAGCATAACAGGGCCCCAGATAAAATCATTGAGCACCTTATTCACATCTGTTACCACTTGTATAATATTTTCCATGCACCCTCTTCTCCTCGTAAGATCTTATATCATTTTAATACAGAAAAAGGACGTAACAATAACATTATTACGCCCATATAACAACTATAATAAATTATATAATAAACCTTCTGCCGGGTCAAGGAAAAACCTTGAAATTTCGTTTTTTACGCTTCTAAACTTCAATTTCATGAATCCAGCCCTTGGGAGCCTCCAATCTCCCCATCTGGATGCCCGTCAGGGTATCATAAAGCTTCTTAATGACAGGACCCATCTGATCCATACCGCTCTTCATACATATCTCCCTGCCATGGTCCACAATCTTTCCTACGGGAGAAATCACTGCAGCCGTACCGCACAGCCCGCACTCCGCGAAATCCTTCACTTCGCTTAGGAATACTTCTCTTTCCTCCACCTCAAGACCCAAATATTCCTTTGCCACATATACTAAGGAGCGTCTTGTAATCGAGGGCAGAATACTGTCCGACTTAGGAGTCACAACCTTTCCGTCCCCCGTCACAAATAAGAAATTGGCGCCGCCGGTCTCCTCTACCTTCGTTCTTGTACCCGGATCCAAATACATATTCTCATCATAGCCCTCCTCATGTGCGGATACTATGGCATGAAGACTCATTGCATAGTTAAGCCCTGCCTTAATATGCCCCGTTCCGTGAGGAGCTGCCCGATCAAAATCACTGACGCGGATGGTTATGGGCTTTGCGCCGCCCTTAAAGTAGGGGCCCACAGGCGTACAAAATACCCTGAACTGATATTCATCGGCAGGCTTCACGCCGATAACGGGATTGCTTCCGAACATGTATGGGCGCAGATAAAGCGTCGCACCGCTGCCATAGGGAGGCACATACGCCACATTTGCGGCTACCGTTCTCGTGACGGCGTCCATAAAACGCTCCTTGGGGAATACAGGCATCTCCAGCCTTTTGGCGGAAGCTTCCATACGCTCCGCGTTCAAATCGGGGCGAAAGGTAACTATTTTACCGGACTCGGTGGTGTACGCCTTCAGACCCTCAAAAATAGTCTGGGCATACTGCAGAACCCCGGCGCACTCGTTCAACACAATATTAGCGTCCTCGGTCATCACACCCTCATCCCATGCTCCGTCCTTAAAATTGGATACATAACGCTTGTCCGTCTGTACATACCCAAAGCCCAAGTTCCCCCAGTCAATGTTCTTCTTTTCCATGTGGAATACCTCTTTTCTTGATTTCAAATATCCTGTTTACATTGGATTTTATTGGTTTTTTCTTCTCATTATTATACTTTTACGTTCAAAAGTCAATATGCTTTTCTCTCGCCGACACGCTCGTATTTTATAAATTGATAGGCGATGTCAAAGTATGTCTGTTCATCGCTTTCTTCCGTTATTTCCCATTCTTTGTCTTCGTCAAGAGCGGGAAAATATGTATCCGCCTCATACTCATGGTCAATTTTCGTCACATGCGCCACATTACAGTAAGGAAGCATCTGCTTATACACACTGTCTCCGCCGATAACATAAATTTCCTCGTCACAATAACTTTTCAGCTCCTTCAAAAGCTCCTCCATAGAGTGTACCACAATCGCATCCTTCACCTTATATTCCTTATCTCTTGATAAAATAATATTCGTTCGGTTCTTAAGAGGCTGCCCCTGAGGAAAGGTCTCTAAGGTCTTTCTTCCCAGCACTACCACCTTTCCCGTCGTCTCCTCCCTGAAATGCTTATGGTCGTTTGGTATTCTCACCAAAAGCTGATTTTTGTTTCCGATTGCCCAATTATTGTCTACAGCTACAATTATATTCATATTCGCTTCTCCTATAGTCATTTCTTACAGGCTACATAATAGCATATCGGCGAACCTTATACAAGTCGTTAACAGAGCCGTCAGTCAAAAAACAAAGGGCGGCGCCCTTTAAACAAGGCTCCGCCCTTTCATCCGCATCAGTCATAAATAATTTTGTGAATCGTACTGGGGGCGAGACCATATTGATCCGCCAGCTCCTCTTCAGTCATTCCTTCGCAAAACTGCTTTTTTATATCCGAGTTCCGTTTAAGGTAATATTCCTTGGACCCGTTTTTTGCGCCCCAATCCGTCTTGGGGGCAGCTCTCGGTATATAAAGGATTTCTCCTTCTATATATGATTGTATTTCCCTTAAAAGCTCCTCCGGCAATATATCTGCTGCATTCCTGTATTTCATTTCGCCGCTCCTTACTCAAATTTTCATTGTAATAAGGTGCAGAATGAGCAAACATATAGTATTCAGACGACAATCAATCTCATCGCCATCCCAAGCCCATACAGAAACGTACTACATGTCCGCTATTCTGCATGGGCTAACTCTTTCTTGCTGAATTTTCTCAACACGACTCTAAACATTTTGTCACTCCTTTTCCTCTCCAAATTCATTCCGTAAACACCTCTTTTCCGGCTTCTCTGCTACAATAAATGCTTCAGTTCAGGATATTCCCTCACCTTTAATACATATTTTTTATCCTTTCTTACCAGCTCCAGCAAAATCCTCTGCAATTTTTGCAGCCTGACAGATTGTGAAAGGCGGCGATATTCACGCATCATATTCAAAAATACGCATATCCACAGCTTATAATCCTCATGCCCGCAGTAATGCAGGAAGGATCTGTTATTCACATCCCACGGCTTCATTCCGGCATAATGAGTGCCAAAAACAGTATGCAAATCCGGGAAGCTGTTAAAGCTGGCATATCGAATATCAAGATTATGCCACCGACCCGAAAGCTTATAGGTCATATACTGCATGTCCGGCCATGCAAAATCGGCTATCATGGACTTCATTTCCGCATCCTGAAAATCATGGGCTATCTCTTCATAGCCTATAGTATTCTCCTCAAACACATAGATTACGGAATTTACCCCGAGATTAGTCACATCAGTCCTCACTCTGTCCGTGATTTCCTTCGGAATAGGCGCTCCCGGCGGAATATCCTTATATACGTCATACCATATCCACCTGTTTTTTTCGTTAAATCCTATTACATTTTCTTTCTTTTCGTTTAGTATGCCGCTTGGCGCCGGACAGCGACATAAATCCGAAAAATTCCTTAAGGGAAGCAAATCCGAATCGCATATGATAATTTTGTCGTATTGCAGCTTGTTTTTCTGCAGCACATCCAACACGGCAAACCGAACAAACAGCTTTTCCCTGTCCTCCCTCCTTCCTCGGTTCCGGTTCTTTATTTTTGACTGCTCCACACAAAATACATAGTCGTACAGATAAGAAATGCAGTATGCGCACTCCGCCGATATTTCCTGAGTGATAATGCAAATCAAATCCGCCTCCACCCTCTGCCGTCTCAGGGCGTAGGCAAATGTCAGTATTCCCGGCAGATACCTGTCGTTCTCAATCAAAAAGGTACAATACACACATTGTTTTCTCCGCTTCATGTAAAAAGCTTACTAAAAAGCGCGGCAAACTCTCAAGGGGGAAAATAATTATAATTAAACTCCCACTTACGGATTTATATGGCGATAGGGATATCTCTTATCTGCTCGCCCGTCTCATACCCCTCCACCCTCACGTCGTCTCTGGTAAACCTATAAAAATCCTTTACCTCAGGATTCAGCCAAAAGGACGGCGCCGGCTTCGGCTCCCTGCATATCAGCTCCCTTATAATCGGAATATGCCTGTCATAGATGTGGGCGTCCGCTATCACATGCACCAACTCCCCCACCCGCATGCCACATATCTGAGCAAGCATATGCACCAGCACCGCATACTGTACTACATTCCAGTTATTTGCAGCCAGAACATCCTGAGAGCGCTGATTTAATATGGCATTCAGCGTTAGCTTATCCTCGCCTTTTTTCTGAGTTACATTAAAGGTCATACTGTAGGCGCAGGGGTACAGATTCATCTCATGTAAATCCTGATGCACATAAATATTCGTCATAATCCGCCGGCTGAAGGGATTGTTCTTTAAGTCAAAAATAACCCTGTCCACCTGATCCATCATCCCCTCCTTATACCGGTGTTTTACACCCAGCTGATAGCCGTATGCCTTCCCGATAGAGCCTCCCTCGTCCGCCCACTCATCCCAGATATGACTGTGTAAATCATGGATATTATTCGACTTTTGCTGCCATATCCAAAGTATCTCATCCGTTGCGGACTTAAGCGCAGTCCTCCGCAACGTCATGATAGGGAACTCCTTAGATAAATCATAACGATTTACAACGCCGAATTTCTTGATGGTATAGGCGGGCGTTCCGTCCTCCCAATGAGGTCTTACCTTTTCCCCCTCGGTGCTGGTTCCGTTTTCCAAAATATCCTTGCACATATCTATAAAGACACTATCCGCATAACTCATTTTCTTTTCCTCCATTCCAAAGCGTCATAAATCAGTTGATTTATGACGCTTTACATATACCCCTCTCTTAAACAATTCCGCACTTTATAGCCCGGCCAATGTCGTCGCCGCTTACTACCGACAATACCTGTGCCCCGTATTTTTCACGTATAATATCCGCGCCGTTGGAATGATAAGCCTTCATGTCATCCTCATAACGTTCCACAATCACAACTACCGCCACGATTTTAACCTCCGCGCTTTCCCGCAGCTTTTCAATCCGTCCAATCAAGGTATTTCCGCTATTGATTAAGTCGTCTACTATGATAACCCTCTCTCCGTCCTCCGGGGTGTGTCCGCAAATGCCCCTGCCTCTGCTGTCCTCCACTTTTCTGTCATGGCAGAAATTAACCGTGACGCCGTATTTATTATACAGTGCAAGCGCGGTTGCCACAGAGAGACTGATTCCGTGATATGCCATTCCCACAATACAATCAAAGGACAGCCCACTCTCCCTGATACAATCTGCAAAATACTCACCCAGCTTTGCAAATTGCGCATTTGTGGAAAAATGCTCCGAATCAACATAATACTTTGACTGGTATCCGTGCAAATCAAAGCTCCCTATTTTCAGTACGCCTACGTCCGCCATAAATTTCACAAAACGCTCCCTGTTGGTAAGTGCATTCAACTTGAAGCCCATCAGCTCGTCAATACTCACTCCGAAAAAATTGGCAAGCGCAGGGAGCGTTTCAATATCAGGCGCCCCTCCGTTTTCCCATTTACTGACTGCCTGAAAAGAGACGTGAACCGCCTCCGCAAGCTCCTCCTGCGTGACCTGCTTTGCCTTCCTTAAAAGCTTGATATTGTTTCCGATTGTGTTCATAAGCATTCCTCCTGCATTAAAATATATTTCAAGAAATAACCTTGCAAGGAACTTTCCGATAAACTCATCTTAAACGAATATCCAGACATATACAATAAAAGGACGGAAGAGTTTTTTTCAACCGTAGGTTGAGTCTGGCTTACTCCCACTTATCGCATATGGAATTTATCTGATCCGCAAATTTTGCCAAATCCTTATTTGCCATTCCTTCATCCTTGGCAATAAGCGCCATAAGCCTTTGACCTGCCGCAAGGAGTCTGGCATAAACGCCGGTCGAAATACGTGCCTTCTTTTTAACCGCTATGGGCTCTGCCTCATATTCAAACTGATTGCTCAGAAGGTTGAAGACCGTGCCGCTGTAAGGCGCATAAGCCCTCTGACCATACTCGACCTTAAGACACTCTGCAAATTGCATGCAAACGCTGTCCTCTCCGTGCACCACAAAAACCTTCTTGGGTTTTTCGGAAAAAGCCAAAACCCACTCAAGCAGCCCGTCCTTATCGGCATGACCGCTCAATCCGACAAGCTGTCTAATATCCGCTCTCACCTGTATCGGCTCTCCGAAAAGCTTCACTTCATCAGCGCCCTCAACCAGACTTCTGCCCAGAGTTCCCACGGCCTGATATCCCACAAACAAAATAGTGCACTCCGGTCTCCAGAGATTATGCTTCAAATGATGTCTGATTCTTCCTGCCTCACACATTCCTGACGCCGAAATGATTACCTTTGGAGTATCGTTAAAATTTATTTCCTTTGATTCTTCGCTTGTAATGGTAAGCTTAAGTCCGGAAAAGGCAATGGGATTAATTCCTTCATTTACCAGCTCCAGCGCATCTTCATCAAAGCAGTTCAGCCTGTTTTCCTGAAAAATTCCGGTTGCCTCCACCGCAAGGGGACTGTCCACATAGACCGGAAAGCTCTCATGCCCCTTCACCAGTCTTTCCACCTTAATCTTGCGCAGGAAATAAAGCAGCTCCTGCGTTCTTCCCACTGCAAAGGAGGGAATCACCACGTTTCCTCCTCTGTCAAAGGTTTCCTTCAAAATAGCGGCAAGCTCCTTCACATAATCAAGACGCTCCTTAGGATGCAGACGGTTTCCGTAGGTTGATTCCATCACCACATAATCCGCCTCCTTTGTGGGGATGGGATTTCGCAGAAGAGGCTGATTTTTGTTGCCTATATCGCCCGAAAAAACAATCTTTTTTGTCTTGCCGTCCTCAGTGAGCCACACCTCAATACTGGAGGAGCCTAACAAATGTCCTATATCGGTAAAGCGTATGCTTACTTCCTCGCACACCTCCACCATAGCATTGTAATGACAGGGTACGATTCTCTTGATAACGCCCTCTGCGTCCTCCATATTAAAAAGCGGCTCCACCGCAGCAACACTGGCGCTTCTCTTTGCCTTGCGGTTTTTCCACTCAGCCTCCATCATCTGTATATGCGCGCAATCTCTGAGCATTATGCTGCACAGGTCGGCAGTTGCGTCCGTCATAAACACCTGCCCCCTGAAGCCCTTTGCATATAAAAGAGGCAGCAATCCGGAGTGGTCCACATGCGCATGTGTCAAAAACACATAATCTATCATTGCCTCATCCACCGGCAGCGGGGCATTTTCAAAAACATTCACCCCCTGCTCCATACCGTAATCCACCAAAATATGCTTCTTTCCCACCTCCAGATAATGACAGCTTCCCGTCACCTCATGGTCTGCTCCGATAAATACAAGTTTCATAAGCATTACCCCGTCTTTCGTTTTATAGTTTATATGCTACACCATGCCGGCATATCAGAATGCCTATATGCTACTTGATGGCATTGGCTGTCTCGTAGAAATGATAGTACATGCCTTTTCTGTCCAGCAATTCCTCATGATTGCCCTCCTCCACAATGCCTTCCTCCGTCAAAACCAAAATCCTGTCGGAGCTGCGGATGCTGGAAAGCCTGTGCGCAATGGTAAGGGTGGTTCTGCCCTCGGAAAGCCTTGCCAAAGACTGCGCGACTGCAAATTCGCTTTCGTTGTCCAGAGCGGAGGTAGCTTCGTCCAGAATTATAACGGGAGGATTCTTCAAAAATACTCTGGCAATACTGATGCGCTGCTTCTGACCGCCTGAAAGCTTCACTCCCCGCTCTCCTACATAGGTATCATAATCATCCTTAAGCCCCATTATAAACTCATGGGCTCCCGCACGGCGCGCCGCTTCAATTACCTCCTCCCGGCAAGCCCCCGGTCTGCCATATACAATATTCTCATAAATAGTGCCGGAAAACAAATACACATCCTGCTGTACAATACCGATATTGCTGCGCAGGCTTTTTAAGGTAAAATGCTTAATGTCCTCACCGTCCAGTGTGATGCGCCCCTTTGATACATCATAAAATCTGGGAATCAAATTACACAGTGTCGTCTTCCCTCCGCCGGAGGGTCCAACGATAGCTACCTTTTCTCCTGCTCTTATCTGTAAATCAAGCCCTGAAAACACCTTGTTATGGTCATCCGGGTATTCAAAGCTCACATTCTCAAATACAATATTTCCCTTGGGATTCTTTAACTCCACCGCACCCGGCTCGTCAAAGATCTCTATGTCCGCGTCCACTATCTGCAAAAAGCGCTCAATACCCGTCATTCCCCGCTGAAACTGCTCCGCAAATTCAATAATCCTGCGGATGGTGGCAATAAGCGTGGTCACATACAGCATATACGCCACTAAATCGCCGGGGGCAATCCGCCCTTTTATCATAAAAATTCCGCCTGCCACCAGCACCAACAGATACATGATTCCGTCGAACAGCTTCACCGTCGTCTGAAACGCCGCCATATAGCGGTAAGTCAGCTTTTTGATTCCCAGAAAGCTTCCGTTGTCCTGCTCAAATTTCTGATTCTCAATTTCTTCATTGGTAAACGCCTTGACCACCTTATGCCCCAAAAGGCTGTCCTCAATGCGGGCGTTCAGCTCACCAATCTGATTGCGCTGCTTACGAAAGGCCCCCCTCATGCGGAAATTCAAGGTCATACACACTCCTATCATCACCGGCACACACAGAAAAATAAGCAGTGTCAGGGGCAGGTTTATTCCTGCAAGAATCACAAAGGAAATAATCGTCTTAATGCCGGCGATAAAAAACTCCTCCGGACAATGATGGGCAAATTCGGTCACATCAAACAAATCGTTTGTGATACGCCCCATAATCTGTCCTACCTTAGTGTTATTGTAGTAGGTGTCCGACAGCCGCTGCAGGTGGTTATAGGCGTCTCTTCTCATATCCGTCTCGATTCTGGCTCCCATCACATGCCCCATGTCCGCCATGTAATAGCTGGCAATACAGTCCACTGCACGCAGCGCCAGATATAAAAATCCCAAACCTCCTATTGTCTTTGCGGATAATGCGCTTAAGTCGCGGATTCCCTGATTTGTGATATATCTCATAATCAAAGGCAGCACCAGCTCGCACAATGTAGTAAGCGCCGCACAAAACAAGTCCAGAAATAAAGTTCCTCTATATTTCTTAAAATAGGGAGCAAATCTTTTAAATAATTCTCTTGTGGTATATTGTCCTGACTCCATGATAAACTTACGCCTTTCCAATAGCTGCGATATTCCATCCTTTTATGTATACTTCAGATAAGTTAATTGTATTATGATATGCGCTTGTTCGCAAGTCAAAATTAAGATTTATTAAGTTTTCATTTCCCGTAAATAATGATAGAATGATAAGGACAATCATTCTTAAGAAACTTGGTGAGGCAGCATATGAAACCTTTTCATGATAATCACTTTGACAGCATACAAGCCCTGCGCGGCATTGCCGCCCTGTTTGTTCTGCTAGAGCACATACGTTTTTTAAACTGCGGCGCTTTCGGCGTAGATATTTTTTTCTGTATAAGCGGTTTTATGATTATGTTTTCCACCCATAAAAACGGCAACGGTTTTCTGTTAAAGAGAGCCGTCCGCCTTTTACCTCTCTATTATCTTATGACCGTGGGAACCTTTTTTCTGCTGCTTTTGTTTCCCTCCATGTTTGAGCAGACAAGAGCAAATCCTGCTTTCCTGTTAAAAAGCCTGCTTTTTATCCCCTTCGACATAGGAAACGGGGTTTTGCAGCCTCTAATGCGCATAGGCTGGACCGTCAATTGTGAAGTCTTCTTCTATTTATTGTTTTTTATTTCCATGAAAATCAGCCACAAATACCGCGGGCTTATCAGCAGTGTTCTGCTCTTGGGCGTTGTCGTAACGACAGGGCTTGTGAATACCGGCTTTGCCCCTCTTACATTCTACGGTAATCCTGTCATGCTGGAATTTATTATGGGTATACTTAGCTATTACATCGGGCGATTTCTCTATTCCCTCTTTCAAGAGAACAAGCTTCCCTTTTCTTTTGCCGTCGCTTCAGGGCTACTTGCCTGCCTTCTGCTCATAGCCCTGCCCTTATGTAAACCCTACGTTAATGTTCTGGGCTTTTACAGGCTGCCGCTCTGGGGACTGCCCGCCATGTTGATCGTCCTGTGCTTTTTTATAGCGGGATTATATATGAAATTTCCCTCCCCCCTTGTGAAACTGGGTAACATAAGCTATTCTCTGTACCTTATTCACTATTACCCCCTGCTTTTGCTGGACCGTTTTGCTTTTGATTTCTCGGAGTGTACCCCTTTTACGATATTAGGCGTGTTTGTCAGCGTGGCGGTGTGCTGTTCTCTGGCATACTTTTGCTGGTATCTGATAGAAAAACGCTTTTCGGGCTGGCTGCGAAAATTATGTTGAATACAATTTTATTATTGACATTTAGACGATGATATAGTATATTATTATTTGTCTGTAAGACAACAGACTTATATGGTATATGCGCGAGTGGCTCAGCGGTGGAGCACCTCCTTGCCAAGGAGGGGGTCGCGGGTTCGATCCCCGTCTCGCGCTTTTAGTATTTAAGCGGCTTTCAAGGGTTTTGGAGGCCGCTTTTATTATGCATTCCCAAAATTTTTCCAAGGCTTCTCACTAAATGCACCCGTTAAAAAGGCGGAGGAATTACTCCTCCACCTTATCCGCATACTTAATCCTGTAAATTCTCCGCAGGGCATCGTCTATACGCTCCTCCGAGATAACACCTTCACGTACGGCATTGAGAACTCCGTTATATGCCTTCTCGAAATCCTCCGGCATAAGCAACATATCACAGCCGGCGCGGAGCGCTAAAACAGCCGCCTGTTCCGAATCATAATATTCCGAAATCGCCGACATATTCAAAGCATCGGTAATTATGACGCCCTCAAAGCCCAGTTCGTTTCGCAAAATATCCGTCACGACAGCCTCCGACATGGAACAGGGCGTATTGTCGCCTGCAAGCGCAGGAGCCGACATATGACTGACCATAATCATGTCCGCGCCGCCGTCAATCGCCTCCTTAAATACCAAAAATTCATTGGCGCGAAACTCCTCCGCCGTTCTGTCCGTTGAAGCAAGCCCTTTATGTGTGTCCTGTGTAGAGCTGCCAATACCCGGGAAATGCTTTAGACAAGCCGTTACCTCATGATCCTTAAGCCCCTGTACCATAGCGGTGACATAGGGCGACACTGCAGCCGCGTCCGCACCGAAGGAGCGGCTGCCGATTACAGAGTTTTCCACGCTTGCCAAATCCGCCACAGGAGCAAAATCCAGATTAAAGCCGTACTCCGACAGATATTGTCCTATGGTGCCGCCGGCCAGATAAGCGTTGTTCGCATCACCGGTCTGCCCGATTGCCTTCGCCGAATCTACCTTGGTAACCAAACCGGCTTCCCCCAGACGGCTGACGCTTCCGCCCTCTTCATCCACTGCTATAAACAAAGGATAATTGCTGTAAAGCTTGGTATTGCTTACCATCTCCTGCAGCTGCTCCTTGGAACGTATATTTTTACCGAAATATATAATACCGCCCACCGCGTAATCGGAAAGGGCCCTCTGCGTACCCTCCCCGGCCTTGATTGCCGTAGACACGCCGGTTATCGCTTCCGGCGTCACTATAAACAGGCCCGCCACCTTATCCTCCAAGGGCATGACGCCGATGCCTGCATTTACTATTTCGTCCAGCTTCTGCTCGGGAGTCAGCTCCACAATCGTCTCCTCCGGCTCTGTCTCCGGCGCCGGGATACTCTCTTCTCCGTCAAATATTTCCTCCACCTTTGACTGATTGTTTTCCTGCTCCTTGTCCTGCCGTCTGCTTTGCCGTGTCAAAAAATGCACTCCGAATACAATGCCCGCCGCTACCAATATAATAAAAGCAATCACTGTTATGTAAGCAAGAATCTGACTTCTCTGTCTTCTTTTCCTTCTTACTTCTCTTCTGTCCTGTTGTGTAGTATTCTTCTCCATAAAAATCTCCGTTCCGTAACGTTTATGCGACAGACAACACAAATCTTCCGTTTTGTTTTCCTGTCAGGCAGATTTCGCGCCGCTGTTTAAATCCATGATTTTCTGCACAAATTTCCAACTGTTTACTCCGGCTTACGGCTCTGCGCTTTTTGCATATCATGCCGTTTGGTCTCATATTATATGATTTTTATTTATATAATACATGAAACTTCCTGTTTTTTCTACAGTAAATCGCTGATTCATTAAAAATTAAGATAAAAAAGAAAAGAAAGGAGCGTATCGATTTTATCTATCAATACGCTCCCTCAGACTATGCTATCCAACGGTCTTTTCCTCTCTTTCCCTCTTCCATATTGTCATTTGTACTTTTCACATTTTTCGTTTGTACCGGGTACTGTAACGTCCAAAGAGCTCTTTCTCTTATGCGAATCGTTACTTTTTCTTCTGTGTCCGTACTAAATTTTCTTTTGTTCCTTATTCATTTGTATCTTACATGGAAGAAATTTTGTTTTAAAACTGGTTTTGGGTTTTGTTACTTTTGTCTCTGGCGGTCCGTACCTTCCTTTCTGCAGATTTTCTTCTGTTCACTCCGACCTTCTTCTGTCGTTTCTCTTATCTTTTTCTTTTGTTGACTTTATTATATACGCCTTATTTACATTTGTCAACATATTTCTTGAAAATTTTCTTTTTATTTTAATTATTTTCCAGCATTAGACACTTCTTTTCCACTTTTTACATGTTTCGACATTATTTTCTGTTAATTAATCAGGGTAATGCCGCTAAAATACATGACGCCATGCAGTTTAAATCCAAACCGGAGCCGTAAACAGTGAGTACAGGGTACCTACGGTACCGTTTATAATCCTTCACTGTTTATGCCTCCGGGTAAACTGAATATAAGCTATAGTCGTGCTCACAGCTTGGTAATCACAAAAATGTCATATATCGCTTTGATCGCCGCCTCAAAATCCTCATTTGCCACACCTATAATAATATTAAGCTCAGAAGAGCCCTGATCTATCATCTTGACATTCACATTGCTGTGCGCAAGTGCGGAAAAAATTCTGCCCGCCGTACCTCTCGTTGCCTTCATTCCGCGTCCAACAACGGCAATCAAGGCCAAGTCCGCCTCTATATCTATGGAATCCGGCTGGGCCAATCTATGAAGTCCTGCAACCACCTTTTGCTCCTTGTGCATGAATTCGTCCTGATGTACGAAAACCGTCATGGTATCAATGCCCGAAGGAACATGCTCGAAAGAAATTCCGTTCTCCTCAAATGCCTGCAATACCTTTCTCCCAAAGCCTATCTCCGAATTCATCATATCCTTCTCTATATTGATGGAACAGAAGCCCTTCTTTCCTGCGATACCCGTAATCACATACTTGGATTTCTGACAGGTGCTCCCCACAATCCACGTACCGTCGTCGTCAGGCGCGTTAGTGTTGCGGATATTAATGGGGATTCCCTCCTGACGCACGGGGAAAATAGCGTCCTCATGGAGAACGGTAGCTCCCATGTAGGAAAGCTCTCTAAGCTCCCTGTAGGTAATTACCTCAATCCCCTCAGGATTTTTGATAATTCTGGGATCCGCAATCAAAAAGCCCGATACGTCGGTCCAATTCTCGTATACATCCGCCTTTACCGCCTTTGCCACAATGGAACCCGTCACGTCGGAGCCGCCTCTCGAAAAGGTTTTTATCGTTTTGTCGGGAAGTGCTCCGTAAAATCCGGGGATTACCGCTTTCCTGGACTGGGAAAGTCTTTCGGACAAAATATCGTTAGTTCTCCTTGCATCGAAATCTCCGTTCTCATCAAAGAAAATAACGGTTGCCGCATCAACAAACTCATAGCCTAAATAGGCAGCCATTATAATACCGTTTAAATACTCCCCGCGTGAAGCAGCGTAATTACTGCCTGCCTTTTCCCTGAAATTCTTCTCTATCACTGCGAACTCCTCGTCAAGGGTGAGCTTAAGGCCAAGTCCTGCGATGATTTCTTCGTATCTTTTCTTTATCGCTTCGAGCTCTTTCTTGAATCCTCTGCCCTCCTTTGCCAAATCATAACAGGCATAGAGCATATCCGTAACCTTGGTATCCTCCTTAAAGCGTTTGCCCGGCGCCGAGGGAACCACATATCTCCTGTCCGCGTCGGAGCGGATGATATCTCCCACCTTTTTGAACTGCTCCGCGCTTGCAAGGGAGCTTCCTCCGAATTTTACTACCTTTGACATAATAACCTACTCCTCGATTTTTTATATTGCTGTATTGCTGCTTTTATACGCTTCGGATCATTTATCTATTGCAGACTCAGGAATTTATCCATAAGCTTATGGCCCTCCGTCACGAAATTGCCGCTCCTTCTGCCCTCTTCCTCGTTATAGCTCCATGTATGATTCTCAAGTCTGGTGCTGTCATAAAGCATATAAGGTACATTGTCCGAGGTGTGCGTTCTTTTGCAGATTGGAGTGGGATGATCCGGCAGCACCAACAGCCGGAAATCCTCTCCCGCCGCCTCAAGCTTCTCCACCACAGGTCCGATAACCTCACTGTCCAAAAGCTCAATTGCTTTTATCTTGCGTTCCATGCTTCCCTGATGCCCCATCTCGTCCGGAGCCTCCACATGAATGTAAGCAAAATCATATCCGTCTCTGATAACGGAACGAACCGCAGCCTCCACCTTACCGGCATAGTTGGTATGTAAGCCGCCGTTTGCGCCCTCCACCAGCGCAACGTCCATTCCCGCGCCTACCGCAATGCCTTTAAGTAAATCCACCGCAGATACCATCATACCCTTCTTACCTGTCTTCTCCTCAAAGGAGGATAACCTTGGCTTAGTGCCTGCCCCCCAAAACCAACAACAGTTAGCGGGATTCAGCCCCTTCTTTTTTCGTTCCGTATTGATAGGATGGTTCACCAGAATATCATAGCTCTTTTTCATCATTTCACGCAGAGCGGCGTCCTCCGGAAGATATTGTCCTATAACCTGTCCCAGTACGTCATGAGGCGGCGTCAGCTCAACTACCTGACCCTCATTCCAAATCAGACAGTGGCGGTAGCTGGTGCCCACATAAAATTGATACGTCTCGTTCGCCAGCTGTTTTTCTACCTCCCTTAAGAGTACCGCGCAATCCTCCGTACTGATTTCGGAGGCGCTGTGATCAATAATGGTCTTCTCTTCAAAAGGAACGTCTTCCTCGGAAATAGTTACAATATTACAACGTATGGCAATGTCCGTATCCTTCATGGGAACGCCTATGCTGAGCGCCTCCAGCGGAGAACGACCCGAATAATATTCTTTGGGGTCATAACCGATTACCGATAAATTAGCCGTGTCGGAGCCCGGCTTCATCCCCTCGGGAATGGTGTGTACCATGCCAATCTCCGAGAGCTTACTCAATCTGTCCATATTGGGAGTATTTGCAGCGGCAAGCACTGTCCTGCCCCCCAGCTTTTCAAGCGGCTCATCCGCCATACCGTCGCCTAAAACTACTATATATTTCATACGAATACCTATCTGCGCGTTGCGGCGCGCACTCAAAGCATATATCCCGCAGCAAGCCGACGGGATATCAATAGTTGAATACGCATTTTTATTCAACGTTCTTGTCCGGACTTCCTATATCCCCTTTTGAATATATGTCCTTATGCCAGTCTGATTTTACTCAGAACCATATCGCCCAGCTCCTCACATTTTGCCATAAATTCCTTCTCCTTCAACATAGGTGTAAAGTACCCTGCGTCTTCACTTCTTCCCGCCACATTCAGCGCTTCACCGCCCGGAAACGCCGCCTGAACACGAGTCAGCGCCTCAGCCCTTACCCGCACGAAGAAACCTCTTACCGTCTCCTCCACAGGAGCAAGCTTTGCCTCCTCTTTATCCCAGAAGCACATAATCACCCTACCCTGATGCCTTGCACAGTCAATCACGTCGGAAACCACTGCGCTCGCGGTAGGCAGCTTACCTGCCCCTTTGCCGTAATACATGGAATCTCCCAGCATATTACCCGTCACCAGCACTGCGTTGAAAACACCGTTGACCATGGAAAGGGGATTTTCCACGTCAATCATTGCCGGCGCCACCATTGCCATAACCTCGTCCTCATTCACCGCCCTGCTCATGGCAAGAAGCTTGATTGACTTGCCCGCCGCCTTCGCATAAGCAAAATCCGCGGAGGTAATCTTCGTGATACCTTCCGTCATAATTTTATCTGAATCCACGTTCTTCCCCATCATCAGAGAAGAAAGAATTGCAATTTTACGACATGCGTCGTGTCCTTCCACATCCGCCTCGGGATTTCGCTCCGCATAGCCCTTTTCCTGCGCCCTCTTTAAAACCGTCTCAAAGTCGGCGCCCTCCCTTTCCATTTTACTTAAAATATAATTGGTTGTTCCGTTCAAAATACCGGTAATACCTTGAAGCCTTTCCGCCGTCAGGGAATAATTGAGAGGTCTGATAATGGGAATACCGCCGCCCACGCTCGCCTCAAACAAATAATTGCAATTATGCTCCTTCGCAATGGAAAGAAGCTCAGGACCATGCTTTGCCACCAGCTCCTTATTGGAGGTACAGACGCTCTTTCCCTTCTCCAATGCCGCTTTGGTAAACTGATATGCCGCCTTGGTGCCTCCCATAGTCTCGCAGATAATACTCACCTCATCATCATCAAGAATACGGTCAAAATCATGTATCACCCTATCTTCATAAGGATCACCCGGAAATTCCCTTAAATCAAGGATATACTTTACCTCCAGCTCCCCCGCGGCCTTTTTGTTTATCATAGCCTTATTTTCTTCGATAACCTCCACCACTCCGCTGCCAACTGTACCATATCCCAAAACCGCTATGTTTATCATAATTATTCCTCCGTTCTGTCGGTTGGCCTTACGCCTGTACCGACATATTATTCTTTTGCCAAAATTTTGACATGGTGAACACCCTGCTTATTTTCCATCTGCTCAAGCATTTTTGATACGTCTCCCGTAGTCTTAAGCACTTGAACGCTGAGACTTAAGGACGCAATCCCGTTAATGGGAATACTTTGGTGAATGGTAAGGATATTCGCCTGAAACTCAGCGATAATTTTCAATACATCCGATAAAATTCCGGGCTCGTCATCCATCTCAAAAGTTAAGGTAAGCGTGGTTCCCTGCGAATTATCGTGAAACTGAAAAATATCATCCTTATACTTATAGAAGGAGCTGCGGCTGATTCCGACCGTATCCACCGCTTCTTGAACGGTCAATACCCTTTCCGATTCAAGAAGCCTTTTTGCCTCTACCACCTTCAATAGCACCTCCGGCACAGCCTTCTGCCGTACCACAAAATATTTTGCCGTCTCTCCCTGATACATTAAGCTTCCTCATTTCTTTCATTGTGACAGAGCTAAAACCGCCTCAATGTTTTTGTAGAAAAGACACTTGTTTGTCAACGAAGGATATTTTAACATAGTCACGCCTAAAGCACAATACCTTTTTTATATTTTATTGGGCGCTTAAGTTTGTCGGCCTGTTAAACGGCGGCGGACCGCCCTTCAATATTTTCAAAAATTTAAGGAGCAAATCCGAAGATTTACCCCCTAGCTCAATAACAATATTATTTATGATTTTCTGTTTTATCCGTTTCTAAATCAAAGGATACTTGTCCGTCAGCTCCTGTACGATTGCACGTGCCGCAGGAATCTTCTCCTCGCCTTCCTTGATAACCATGGCAATTGCCTCTGCAATCCTATCCATATCACCCGTATTCATACCCCTTGAGGTTACTGCGGGAGTTCCCAGACGGACGCCGCTTGTCACGAAAGGAGACTGAGGGTCGTTAGGGATAGTGTTCTTATTACAGGTAATGTGCGCCGCGTCAAGAAGCTTCTCCACCGCCTTTCCTGTAAGAGCGAAGTTTGTTAAATCCACCAGCATCAGATGATTGTCCGTACCGCCGGAAACTATCTTGATGCCTCTGTCCATAAGCCCTTTGCAGAGCGCCTGCGCATTGTCGGCAATATTCTTCTGATAATTCCTGAATTCGTCGCTTAACGCCTCTTTAAAGCAGACTGCCTTTGCGGCAATCACATGCATAAGAGGTCCTCCCTGAATACCGGGGAAAATCGCCTTGTTAAAATTATATTTCTCATTGACCGCATTACTTGAAAGAATTAAGCCCCCTCTAGGTCCACGCAATGTCTTGTGCGTAGTCGTGGTCACAACATCCGCGTAGGGAACGGGGCTTGGGTGAAGCCCGGCAGCCACCAGACCTGCAATATGAGCCATATCTACCATAAGCACGGCGCCAACCTCGTCAGCCACCTCCCTAAATTTCTTAAAATCAATAGTGCGGGCATACGCGGAAGCGCCTGCAATTATCATCTTAGGCTTTGCCTCCAGCGCAATCTCCCGAAGTCTGTCGTAGTCGATAAATCCCTCGTCATTTACGCCATAGGGCACTATGTTAAAATATTTACCTGACATATTCACCGGGCTTCCGTGCGTCAAATGCCCGCCATGATCCAAATTCATGCCCATAATAGTATCGCCGGGCTTACATACCGCAAACTGCACCGCCATATTCGCCTGTGCGCCGGAGTGAGGCTGTACGTTGGCATACTCGCAGCCAAACAGCTCCTTTGCCCTCTCAATGGCAAGATTCTCAACTACATCCACACATTCACAGCCGCCGTAATATCTCTTGCCCGGATAACCCTCCGCATATTTATTGGTAAGCGGGCTTCCCATAGCTGCCATAACCGCCTTGCTCACCCAGTTCTCAGAAGCAATCAGTTCAATATGACTGTTCTGCCTTTCCTGCTCCTCCTCAATCGCCCGCGCGATTTCGGGATCCACACTCTTTACTTCATCTAAAGAATACATGCTACATCCTCCTGCTTTCACGTCTGACTTCATTAAAAATTCTGTGATTGATTATAGCATATAATAGTAAGAAAGCAAAGAAAAAAATGTCCTGAAGGCTTTCTGCTTAAAAAAATTGTCTATAAACACAAAATATAGTTGAAAACTGCGACCATAAGTTATACAATAAACATAACTAAATTTTCGCGAAAGCTGAGGGTGTGTGAATGTATCATATAATAATTAATCCTGCCTCCGGTTCAGGAAAGGGCCTTAAGGTATGGCACAAAAAAATAGAACCTGCGTTACAACACAGAGGAGTATCCTATACTCCATACTTTTCAGAAAAAAGCGGAGACGTGGCCAAACTTGCGGAAAATATTTTGATAACCGACCGGTCCCGGCCCATAGTCATCGTTGTGATAGGCGGCGACGGCTCATTAAACGAAGCCCTTTATGGCATGCCTGATACGGATGCAGTTATATTAGGCTATATTCCCACCGGCTCCAGCAACGATTTGGCACGTGATTTAAATCTTCCCAAAAATCCCATAGACGCATTGGACATAGTAGTGAATACCGGAAGACCTATGTTTATGGATCTTGCCAGACTTACCTATGACGACGGCAGCGAGCGCCTTTTTGCGGTGAGCTGCGGTATCGGCTTTGACGCCGCCGTTTGTGAGGAGGTCAAGCATGCAAAAATGAAATCTTTTCTCAACAAGTGCGGGCTTGGCGTTCTGACTTATCTGGGCGTCGCATTAAAACAGCTTTTTACCGCTCAAGAAGTTTCCTGCCGTATTTTTCTGGACGATAATTCTCCGATTGAAATTAAATCCTTTCTATTTATTGCCGCCATGCTTCACCGCTATGAGGGCGGAGGCTTTAAGTTCTGTCCTGCCGCCGATGACCGTGACGGCTTACTGAATATCTGTACGGTAGGCAAGCTTCCCAAGCTTTTAATTCTCCTTGCCCTGCCCACCGCCTATTTAGGAATTCACTACATATTTAAAGGCATTACACACTATACGGCGTCCTGCATCCGTGTGGAGGCCTCCAAGCCCCTGTGGGTACATACGGACGGCGAGGTGACCAGAACCTCCTGCTCCTTCACCGCATCCTGCCTTCCGAAATCAATACAGCTGCTGATTCCTTAAACCTAAAGGTTTTCTTAAGATTGCTTAAGGTTTGAAAAAAAAGATTGCATTTTTAAATTTTCACGATATACTAAAAATTGTTTTAAAGCTACAAGATTATAATTTTATAATTGGACTGCGGACACAATATGTAGTTTTCTTCCTATTGAGCTGCATATTATATGGTATGTGGAGGTTTTTAGATGACTAAATTAAAATCTTTTTATATGAATTACAAGCACGGAATACCTTTGATTATATACGGAATTATATATTTGTCATGGTTTGTCTGGCTGGAAAATACCGTTACCAAGGACTATCGGGTAATACACATGGCATTGGACGATTACATACCCTTTTGCGAGGTATTTGTAATTCCTTACTTCCTTTGGTTTATCTATGTCTCGGCAGTGGTGCTTTTCTTCTTTTTTAAGAATAAGACGGATTATTTCCGAACCTGTATTTTCCTTTTCACGGGCATGACAATTTTTTTGATTGTATCGACTCTATGGCCCAACGGTCACCACTTGAGACCTTATGTGATGCCCCGGGATAACTTTCTCACCCAGTGGGTGTTAGGGCTGTACGGTACGGACACCCCCACCAATTTATGGCCCAGCATTCATGTGTATAACTCCTTGGGCGCTCACTTTGCTATTGTTAAAAGCAAAGCATTTGAACACAATAGGCCTGTGCGCGTGGGTTCTCTGGTGCTTGCCGTATCCATTATTTTATCAACCATGTTCATCAAACAGCATTCGGTATTTGATGTGCTGACTGCCTTTGTTCTCGCGGCGATAATGTATGCCGTAGTTTACTACTACGACATAGTGCTTGTTTACCGCACAATGCGCGGAAAGAAAAAGGCGCGTCCCCAAATCGGTTAATTACACCGCACGGTTACGCGGTTAGAGCCGCCGTAGGTACATGTAAACATTGTCAATGCATATCCTGCGGCGGTCATTTCTTCCACACTCTCCGGTGAAAGCACCTCCACGGCCGCCACCTCATAATTTTGTTCCTTTCCCTCCATATCAACAAATATTACCTCATCACCCGGCTCAAGCTTTGACAGCATCCCGAAATGTCTCGGATAATTATGCGCGGCAATTACCAGATTATTTGCATTTACGGAGCCATAATATCTACAGGGGCAATTTTCAATCGGGGATAACTCCAGCTTGACAAAACCGGTAATTCCAGCTCCAAAACAGGAATACGCACATATCCCATATATTCATTCACCTCCGGATTTACTGCAATCGCTTCCGCATCATACGAAAAATCCTTTTTGTCATAAACAGTCTCCTTTATGTCCTCCTCGACTTCCCATTCATTCCCTGAAGCGGACCGTTTTTCCGAAATAACGGCTTTTACCGCCGCAAGCGCAGCAAGCGCCGATTCCTCCGCCGCCCTTGCCTGTCTTATATTCCTTATAAAAAGCCCCATTGCGGCAGCAATCAGCAGACTGCCAAAAACCATACAGCCCGTACCCAATATCCGGCTTACCCTATTCGTTCCGCCCATTCCGTTCATTATCCTTTCCGCCCCCGTGCAGTCTCAGGGCAAGTCCAATAAGCAGCAATGTAATACCTGCCGCAGCCAACACCGGAACGGGCCAGTTCAACTGCCCTGTCTGAGGAAGCTCTCTTGCTTTTTGCTGTGAAAGCCCGGACGGCGCTTCCTGCCTGCTCTCGGACGGCGTGCTAGTCAAGGTCTCTCCACGGCGGAGTACCGTAATTTTTCATTTTCCCTTCTCCGCTAATCACTAACGTCCGGGTGTCTGCATAAAATGCCCATGTAAGATTACCGCCGTCCATACCGCATTCACCGCTCTGTGTCACCGTGCCGTAGAAACCGTCCTCCTCCAAGAAAATCTCCGGCCCAAGGCTTCCGTTCCCTGAATGGGGCCGGTTGGCGCCGGCCTCTCCCCATCGCCTGTATTTTCAGAATCTTCCGTTGTCTCCTTAGCTTCGGTATTTTCCTGATTCTCCGATTCCCCGGGCTCTTTTGTTTCCCCGCTTTTTTCTGTTTCCTGAACTTCTTGCGTTTCCTCGCTTTCTTCTGTTTCTTGAATTTCTTCAGTTTCCTCGGTTTCTTCCGTTTCCTGAATTTCTCCCGTCTCCTCGGGATTCTCACTCTCGTCCTTGGATGAATTGCCTGATACATCATTTCCCTCTGTCAAAAACCCAAGCGCCGTTTTTGTATCAGAGGCATAAACAACATCCGAAACAGCCGTTCTATCGTATAACATCAATGAGACGGCAAGCACTTGCTATCGTTCTTAACATTTTTCTTTTGTGTACCATTGAACCTCCTATAAGACGCTTCTTTCGTATGCTATGTAACTTTTTCCGTAGAATATATATTGAATCTTATTTGCTGTTTCAGCGAATTAAAATATGCTTTAAAGTATTAATAATTGCTTTTTATTTTACATCAAATATCGGTTTTTGTCCACATTGGTTACACTATTTCTGCTCTCCCCCCATACTGTTTTAACCTTTTTCCCTAAAACGGCATAACTTGTTCATACAAAAAGCAGCTGCAAAATAAATTATTTTACAGCTGCTTTCTACTAATTGAATTTAAAAATCTTCTGACATATTTTATAGGCATCAACAGAAATCCTTCGTCCTCCCTTACCGGGAAGGTTCATTGTTCCTCCCATAATGCCGTTGCGCATCCAGAAATACAGACGTCTGTCCTTTGATTTCAAGTATTTCCAAAGCTCTTTTTTCTTTTCCAGATTCTCCTCCGTGCCGGAGCGAATCAGAAGAACCGAGGAAACCGTCATAATAATCTCAAGATAATTCCTCATATATTGATAAAGCCTTTTATTTTTTATAATCTCCGGCTTTTTCTCCACCAGATAGTCTATCATAAGCTTATTTACTCGTATCTGCTGGTCAATACGGGAAATCATTATGCTCTCATTGACAGATTGTCCCTCACGCCCGATATAATACCGGTAAAAGTTTACATCCAGATAATAGATATGCTTTACGAAGGGAAGAGGCTCAAACACATAGAGATTATCCACGTAAAAGGTATGCTCGGGCAGCTTAATGCCACTTTCCTGTAAAAGCTTTGTCCTAAAGATAACGGAATGCATCAAAATATAGTGCCCTTTCATAAAATGATGGCAGTCCTCCCAGGTAAACAATTTATCCTGCGGAAGGATATGGCGGTAATGCATAACCTTTTTACGCTTTTCTCCCTCCTTCTCATAGACAAAATTGCTCACAAGCATATCAAGAGTTTCCGCCCCTCCCGCAAGCTCCCTTAACTTGGAAAGAATCTGCAGATATGCCTCCTCCTTTACCCAGTCATCACTGTCTACGACTTTGAAATAAAGCCCTTTTGCATTCTCAATTCCCGTATTCACTGCCGAACCGTGTCCGCCGTTTTCCTTATGGATTGCTTTGACGATAGTAGGATATTTTGCCGCATAATCGTCAGCAATCTGTGCCGTATTATCCTTGACAGAGCCGTCGTCTACAATTAAAATCTCCACATCCTCGCCTCCTGCAAGCAAGGACTCAATACATTTTCCCATATAACCTGCAGAATTATAGCAGGGAATTGCTATGGATAATAATTTCATTTCTACTGCTCCTCTCTAAACCTTTTATTTCCAAGCTTTATATTTAGATATTTAGTATATGCTTCAAACGCAGAGGGCATTGGGAATTTCTCCCTGATTTCGTCCGGATTGATGTAAATCCAGTCCTCTCCTCCATAATCCTTAGGCTCCAATTCGTCCACCCGAACCATATATCCCTTCATATGCCATTCCTTATGAGTAAAAATATGTTTTGCTTCTTCAAGCGGCATAATGCGTAGAAGCTTCATTCCGTTACCGGCAAGATAGCCTGCAACCTGCTCCGCAGTACAATACCCCTGTAAGCACGGAAATTCATACATTCCTTCAAGAAGCCCCTTTCCTGCGCGCTTCCGAACGGCAACCCTGCCTTCATCCCTTATGACAAGCACTGTTTTTTCTTCAACGCTCCGCGCTCTCCCTTTATCCTTATGAGGAAAATTACGCTGTGAACCGTTCTCACATGCCCTGCAAAGCCGCATCAACGGACATTCCCCGCAGTGAGGCGCTCCGCCCGGCACACAGACACAGGCTCCCAGCTCCATCATTGCCTGATTAAAATCTCCCGGTCTGTCCTTTGGAATTATCTGCTCCAGCTCTCTTTCCACCGCTGTCTTCACCCTTGAATCGGAAACCGGTCTGTCATCCTCCCTAATACGAGACAGCACGCGAAGCACATTGCCGTCCACCGCCGGCTTCGCCTGTCCGAACGCGATGGAGGAAATGGCGCCCGCCGTGTAGCTTCCGATTCCCTTAAGCTTACAAAGCTCCCGATAATCCTCCGGTATCTGCCCGTCATATTCCTCCATAATCTGCAACGCCGCCTTTTGCAGGTTGCGCACTCGGTTATAATAACCCAAGCCCTCCCACAGCTTCAGCAGCTTTTCTTCATCTGCATACGCCAATGCCCTCACATCCGGCAGCGCGTCCATAAAACGCTGGAAATAGGGCTTTACCGCTTCAACCCTAGTCTGCTGCAGCATAATCTCAGAAACCCATACCCTATAGGGGGTCGGCTCTTCCCTCCACGGAAGAATACGTCTGTTACTATCATACCACTTTAAAAGCGGTTTGGGAATTGCCGAAAGCTCTCCTAAGCTTAATTTTATCTTAACATCCGGTAAATTTTTTCTATAAGCATTTAAAAAAACCGGTACGCTCTTCCCAATCTGCATACTGTCCGCCGTAACAAAACAGTCGTAGGCAAGTATCTCCACTCCCTCCTTAGCCGCCTCCTCCAGAGCCTTGGCAAATTCCTCGTGCGTAGCGCTGTTAGGCATAAAATAAGCCACATCCTCCATTTGAATTACGAAAATAACAAACACTCGATAGCCGCTTCGTTTAGCCCTCACCAGCTCCTCCATATGTTTTACCGCTCTCTGGGAAGGAGCGTCGGGAAAGCTGACCACGCCGTCCTTTTCCAATGTCACCCCCTTAACCTCAATAAATATTTTTTCCTCCTTTGTCTCCACATAAAAATCAAATCTGGAATTTCCATATTTTGTTTCCGGACGCACTAAAAGCAGGTGGGGGAAAAGCTCTTTTTTATAAAGCCACTCCTCCACCACCCTGTTAGGCGCCTGTGAATCCATATTGATAAGCCTCTCTCCCTTTTCCACCGCCACCAAATCATATGCCGTTGAACGGTTGGGGTTATCGCTTTTTTCCAAGTATACCGTAGCGCCCTTTTGTAAAAGCTCCCTGCATCTTCCCGTATTTTTCACATGTACCTTTTCCGTTCTACCGCCGATTTTCACATAGGCGACAAAACGGTTCGGCCTGTCTATAAACTCAGCCGGTACGATATGTCTGTACTTCATCTCTAAAATCTTCTCTCTTTCTATCCCTTCGGTAGGGCACTCTTGCAGAAGGTACCTTTTTTGCGGCGCTCAGGGTATGTATGGACTGATCGTCAAAAAATATCTGCGCTCCGAAAGCGTCCAACACATCCTTTTTCTCCATTCCTCCCAGAAAAAACGCTTCGTCCACACGCACGTTCCATGCCCGAAGGGTGCGGATTACTCTTTCATGTGCGGGAGCTCTCCTTGAAGTCACTAACGCCGTTCTGATAGGACAATTCTCTGTTCCCAGCTCCCTTTGCAAATCCGAGAGCTTTTTTAAAAATTGGGCGAAGGGTCCTTCCTTTAATGGCTTTCTTGCATATAAGCTTTCGTTTTCCTCAAATGCTTTAAGCCCTTCTTTCTGAAATATCTGCTCCGACTCATCTGTAAAAAGTACTGCATCCCCGTCAAAGGCAATACGGATCTGGTCGCCGGAAAAGGGAAATCTCCGCACATTCTCCGTACAGATGATTCCCGCCGCAATCCCGCTATCAATAGCATATTGCACATCATCCTCATAGGCGGACAAAAATAAATCCGTATGAAACGCCGCAAGATAGGGCGCAAGAGCCGCTCCGCTTACAAGCACTGCTCTGGAAATCCGTAAGCCGTAATATTTTATAGCGTTAAACACTCGAAGAGAAGTGTCGGGGCTGTTACGTGACATAACAATCACCTCCACCCGTTCTTTCTCCCCTTGCACCTCATTGAGACTAAGCAACGCTTTTACCAGCCCAAAGCCCGGACCCGGCTTTAGAATATCCTGTTCATGTTGCACCTGATATCTGCAGTATGCCTCCACTCCACGACTCTCAAATATCTCGTTTTCTCTGGTTAAGTCAAACAGCGCTCTCGAGGATACACCGATAACTATTTTTTCCTCCAAATGACATGACATAGCAAGCTCCTTTTCCAAGGATACCCTTGTCAGACTTTCATAAATCCGTGCGCTGAGATCGGGCAATACATATCTGCAAAGCTCTACGGCTTACCTGCGTATACGATTACACTCATATCTGTCCAATGTAATCAGGCAGGTCTTCAGTGCGCCGTAGCGCTCCTCAAGAGCTCCCTCCTCCACCTCCACGTCACATGCCAAGGCCATAGTGGTAATCATATCGTCCGTGATACGATGGTGCAGGGCGGTCAGGATATTCAGACGCTGCTCATAAGTATCGGCGTCAAGAAATTCCAAAAGCATAGGGTCTAACGACGGCTCAAGCTCCTCCTCTTCATCGTCCTTTCCCCGCGAATCCGAAAATTCAAATGACTCCCTTTCCTTTGGCGTATTATCGACCACGCTTATGGCAACAGGCTTCCTCTGTCTTTCCTGCGCGCCTTGCAGCTCGAAACGATAATCCTGACTCGTATCGGGATATTTTTCTTTATCCACAGGACCGGTGAACATGGAAAGCTCTCGCGCATATATTTTGAAGTCACCGTAAAGCGCCTGATAGATTACAAGCAGCTCGCCTGTCTCTGAATGCTCTGCAACGGCTATTATCTGATATAGGTTCCCTTTAAAATGTTTGTAAATTTCATGTGGCTTGGGAATATATGACATTCTTTAGGCTCCTTTCCATAATGTGAAGCTTAGCAGTCTCCTTCACACTTTATGTATAAAAGTATACCCCTAATTTCAAGAAATGTCATGCTATTCTTATCAATCGTTTACAAGAAATGTATGGGAAAAGCTACAGTTCTCGGATGAAAAAGTCAGTCCGGAAAGCTTCCTCCTTAGATTTTCCCTTTCCTCCTCGTCCATTTTGTCGATTTTCCCATGATGTATCGTCATTGTATACTGCCTGTTTCCTTCTTTGTCCACTATCCTCGTCAATGCCACACCGCTATTTTGATATCCCGACTGCTGCAAAAAGGCAGCCGTTCTTCTCACCATTTCTTTCTCCTTTGTCTCATAGTAGCTTTCCGACTCCCCCCTATCAGACGCGCATCGGCTTCGTAGCGTCATTACCGTCAAAAAGGCTGTAACAATCACAAGAAATATTGTCACAGCCATAAAGCCCATTGTTCCCGGTACTCTTCTCCTCATAACGAACTCCTTTCCGCAGGCTTCTCCCGCTCCTTGTGCTTTTGTTTTCGTGTGAGTTCATATTATATCTTTTTGAGTACCAAAAAACTCCCTCTATTTATTTACCCTTCTGTCGAGTCTTTTTGACAAAAGCATTCCGATTCCCTGAAGTATCTGAACCAGAACCACCAAAATCACAATGGTAATTATCATAATATCGGACTGATACCGGTGATACCCATATCTGACCGCAATATCACCCAAGCCTCCGCCTCCTACCGCGCCCGCCATGGCTGAATAGCCCAAAATGGTACCTACGGCTATGGTGACTCCCACAAGCAGGGAGGTACGCGCCTCAGCCAGAAGCACCTTGTATATAATGGTAAACATCCCGGCTCCCATACTCTGCGCCGCCTCCACCACTCCCTTATCCACCTCCTTTAAGGAGGCCTCTACCATTCGGGCAATAAAGGGAGCGGCAGCAATCACCAGTGGCACCACTGTTGCGGAGGAACCGTAGCTTTTTCCAACAATAGCTTTTGTAAGGGGAATCACTAAAATCAGCAAAATCAAAAAGGGGATACTTCTGATAATATTGCTAAAAAAATCAAGCAGCTTATACACAAATTTATTTGGCTTGATTCCCTCCCTGTCGGTAACGGCAAGCACAATCCCCATGGGCAGCCCCAGAACATAGCCAAAAAGTGTGGAAACCAACGTCATGTACAGGGTGGCGCAGGTTCCCTCAAGCAGCATTATTAAAGTGGCGCTATCCGGCAAAGTCCTCCACCTCCTTTGTATTTTCATCTACGGCAGCTGTCACAATATCCGGACCATCATTCATTACCAGCCTTTTTGCAGCCTCTGTTTTGGGTGAACAAAATACATCCTTCACCGCCCCCGTCTCTTCCAGCCTGCCGTTCTCCAGAACTGCCACATGAGTGCAGATTTCACGGACCACCGCCATTTCATGAGTAATCACAACAATGGTTATTCCGTACCTTAGATTGATTTCTTTTAAAAGCTCCAATATGGATTTCGTAGTTCGAGGGTCTAAGGCGCTGGTCGCCTCGTCACACAACAAAATATCAGGATTTGCCGCCAGCACTCTGGCTATGGCAACACGCTGTTTTTGTCCTCCCGACAGCTGCGCCGGATAAGCTTTTGCTTTTTCCGAAAGCTCTACCGTCTCCAAAAGCTCCATGGCATGCTTTCTCGCCGCTCTCTTCTTCACTCCCGCTATTTCCAAGGGAAAACAGACATTGTCCAGTACATTTCTCTGCATGAGAAGATTAAAATGCTGAAATATCATGCCGATATTCTGTCTGGCTCGTCTCAGCTCCCTTTCACTTAAATCCGTCAAGCTTCTGCCGTCTACATAAATTTTCCCGGAGGAGGGTCTTTCCAGTAAGTTTAAGCAACGTACCAATGTACTTTTACCGGCACCCGATAAACCTATGATTCCAAAAATATCACCTTTTCCTATTTCAAAGCTGATATCCTTCACGGCTTCCACCCGACCGTTCTTTGCAAAAAAGGTTTTGCATAGATTTTCTACCCGGATAAACGGTTCCATACACCACTCCTCCATTATTCTTTATTCCTCATAGGGAATCACTGCCCCGTCATAATTGTCTTGAATATATTGTTTGATTTCTTCCGATTTTAATACCTCCAACAGCGCATTTATTCCTTCATTCTCCTCATTTCCCTCTTTTATTGCCACAATATTCACATAAGCCTTAGATGCCTGCGAATCATACGTCTCGTAGGAAACGGCGTCTTCGCCTACAAAAAATCCCGCCTGCAAAGCGTAATTTCCGTTTAATACCACAAAGGCCACCTCATCCTTAACTCTGGCAACCTGTGCCGCCTCCAGCTCCTGAATTTTAATCTTCACTATATACTCTTCAATATCCTTGACGGTTGCTTTAAGCCCTGCGCCCTCTCTCAATCTGATAATACCGTTAGCCTCCAACAATAATAGCGCCCTCGCCTCGTTGGTTGTATCGTTAGGAACCGCTATCTCGTCGCCGTCCTCAAGCTCTTTTAAAGCGTGCTTTTTCCCCGGATAAATGCCGAAGGGTTCAAAGTGGACGCCTCCCGCGTTAACCAGCTGCGTTTTACGTTCCGAGTTATATTCCTCCAAATAGGAAATATGCTGAAAATAATTTGCGTCTGCATCACCGCTCTCCACCACAAGGTTAGGCTGTATATAATCATCAAACACTACAATACTCAATTCCCATCCTTCCTCTGCAAGCAACGGCTTTGCCGCTTCCAAAATTTCCGCGTGGGGCGTGGCGGAAGCCGCAACGGTTATTTCTCCCTTTTTCTCTTCTTCCTTAGGAAGCGCTGCCTCCAGCTCATTGCCGGAGACTATAATACTGTCAATGTCTGCCTCAGATCCGTAAACGGGCTCCAGCGTCTCCTTATATGCCTGACGGAAAAACTGCTCTCCGGTAAGAGCCTCAATTTCTTTATTTATCCAGTCAAGCACATCTCTGTTTCCCTTGGACACTGCCGGCGCAATCGTATCCGGATTGCCAATGGAATCTATTCCCACGCTAAATCCCTCATTTTGAAGCGCCCATGCAAGAACTTCCGTATTGTCGGTGGAAAAGGCATCCCCTCTGCCGTCCAAAAGCGCATTATACGCTTCCGTGTATTGGTCAAACTTCAACAGCTTTACATCAGGATAATTTTCGGAAAAAAACGTTTCTGCAGTCGTACCCTTGGTTACAATCAAGGTCTTACCGTTTAACTGCTCCGGTCGGGTAATCAACGCACTGTCGGGAGCTACCACCCCCAATGCCACTTTCATATATGGAAGCGCAAAGTCAACAACCTCCGCCCTTGCTTTTGTCACCGTAAAATTTGCCAATATAATATCTACCTTACCGGTTTCCAGAAATTCCACACGGTTCGCCGCCTCCGTAGATACAAATTCCGGCTTGACGCCTAAATCCTCGGCAAGACGCTTTGCCAGATAAATATCATAACCCTGATAATCTCCGTTGGCGTCTACATAACCAAAGGGATTTTTATCGCTGAAAACTCCTATTTTAATACTGCCGCTTTCCTTAATCTCCTCCAAGGTACGGTATACCGCTTTTTCTCCCTTGCCCCCCTGTGTATGGGAGCCTTCAGGCTCTTGTTTGCCGGCGCAGCCCGCAAGCGTTCCCAACGCCGCTGCAACCGTTAAAAATATTATCAATAATTTTTTCACGCCTCATCTCCTCCTTTTTCTTCCCGAAATATAAATGTATTTAAAAATCGTTGTGCTCTTTCGGTTTTTTGTCGTGTAAAAAACTCTTCCGGCGTACCGCTCTCCACAATTATTCCGTCATCCAAAAAAATTATGCGATCTGCTACCGCTTTGGCAAAAGAAAGTTCATGGGTTACTATCATCATAGTACCTCCGCTTTTTGCAAGCTCCAGCATTACATCCAGCACCTCTCTCACCATCTCAGGGTCCAGCGCTGCCGTGACCTCGTCAAACAACAGAATTTGAGGCTTCATAATCAATGCCCTTACAATGGCCGCCCTCTGCTTTTGCCCTCCGGATAGCTGCGCCGGAAACGCCCTCTGTTTGTCGGACAGTCCTACCCGCTCAAGGAGCCTTTCCGCCTCCTGCTCGGCTTCCTTTCTGTTCCTTCCCTGTACCTTGACCGGTCCTAACAGGATATTTTCCATAACCGTCATATGGGGAAACAAATCATAGCTTTGAAAAACCATTCCTATTTTCTGACGAACCTCGCTCCATTTTGTATTTTCCGTACTTATCAATTTCCCGTTTAGTAAAATTTCCCCGCCCTGAATTCCTTCCAACCCGTTAATACATCGAAGAAGGGTACTTTTTCCACAGCCGGAGGGGCCGATAAATACCATGACCTCACCCTTGTGCAGCTGTAAGGAAATATCCTTTAAAACAGGGCCGTTGCCAAAGTCCTTCCGAACGTGCTTTAGCTCCAATACTATTTCTTTTTTCTCCACCTTCACACCTCTCCCTTTAATTTTTCCATACCTTTTCTAAATGACGCGCAAACAGCGACACAGGCCAACAGGCCAAAAAATACAAGAGCAGGACTGCTCCGTAAACCCACAGTGCCGAGTCGGGAACCGTATACCTGTTTCCCTCTATAATCTGCTGCGCCACCTTTAAAACCTCCACCACTCCAATCATAACAACAAGAGAAGTGGTTTTAATCATACGGGTTGTCAGGTTCATTGCAGGAGGTACCAGCCTGCGAAGAATTTGCGGAAGAATAATATATCGATATACCTGCCCTCTGTTAAGCCCGATTGCGGCTCCACTCTCATATTGATGCTTTGGCACACAATTCGATGCTCCTCTCACCAAATCTCCCATCTCCGCGCTTCCCCATAGGGTAAATACAAGCACTGCCGACACTTCACCCGACAAATTAATTCCAAACGCCTTTGATAAACCAAAATACACCAGAAACAATAGTACCAGCTGGGGCATAATACGGATAAATTCCAAATATATTCTTAAGGTCACTCTTACAAGGGGATTTCTCACTGTCATAGCCAATCCCAAAAACGTTCCAAACACCATGGAAAGCAATACTGCAATCAACGAAATTCTCACGGTCACCCACAAGCCCGTAAAGAGTCTTTGCAGATTGTTTCCCATAAACAATACTCTAATTCCCAATTCCGGCATACTTAACCCTCCTTTCCAGATATGCCGCCAAAACCGACACCGGCAGCAAGATTATCAGATATGCCGTTACCAGCATAAACAGCGCTTCTTGTGTTTTATAGTACAAGCCGATTAAATCCTTTGCGACAAACATTAAATCTGCAAGCGCCACCACACTGAATACAGAGGTCTCCTTAATAAGAAATACCGCATTGGCACAAAGCGCCGGAACCGACACCGCTAACGCCTGAGGAAAAATCACATACATAAGCGCCTGCCTGTGATTCAAGCCAACAGCAAGCGCCGCCTCCTTCTGGACCTTATCAACGGACATCAAGCCGCTCCGAAAGGCTTCCGCCATATAACCTCCGCCCAAAAAAGTCATGCCGATTATGGCGCAGGTCTCCGAGCTAAAATGGATGCCGGCCTTCGGCAATCCAAAATAAAGGAAGAACAGCTGTACCAAAAGCGGTGTGTTGCGTGCAAGCTCAATATAGGCATTGACAAGCCGTTTAAAAAGCGGAATCCTAAAATACTGTATCAACGCACATAGCAGTCCTGCTATTAAGGAAAAGGCTATGCCCAAGCCTCCCAATACAATCGTAAGTTCCGCTGCTTTCGCATACATGGGAATATATTCTTTTATAAATACGGTATCCATATTTTCACTCCCCTAATCAAATTGCTTTTATATCATTTTATTCCGAAAACGCTTATACGTCCGTTTTTTAATAACCAAATTTGCACATAGAAAAAGAGACTGGCCCGCCTTTCTATTCAATAAAAAAGTGCCGCTTGTGGCACCTTTTACAAAACAAATTTTCCATTCAATCCATTTAATTTAACACCCCTATAATTTCATATATTTCCTATCAACTAACTAGGATTTTAGCATTTGCAAATACATTTGTCAATAATATTTTTGCATTTAATGCTTCGGGAGGAGCCGGCTTTTCACAACATCCTTTGATAATTTACTTATTTTTAATTTGAATATTTCATTATTTTTCAAAAATTTATCATCCGCCCCGGTTCACAGAAAATTATACTAAATTAATAGAATAATGTATAAATACAATAAAATTTATTTAGCTGCATTGGTATTAAAATTGAATTGAATGTGTTTTTTATGTAATAAACTTGTTGAAAAAATTATATTGGAAATTATATTTTTTATAAATAATGTTTGTACAAATACAATCTCAAAACATACATAAATCCAGCAATTTTAATTGACCATTTTACATAACATCCTTTTATGGTTTTCTTTTATTCATGTCTCATATTGGCGAATTTTGCTCTTTTCCGTTTGAGTATTGATAACAATTTAATTTTATTTTCAAAAGATTTAAAAACAAAAATAATTCATAAAAAGATTAAGAATACAATTCTTTATTATTTCTATAAATTTATCGTGTTTTTTATAATATGCGAATAACTTTAAAGCAAATACTGGCAAATTAATATTTATTATGTTATTCTCATATCAAAGGGGAATTGTAATATATGGCGGTTGTATAAATATACACACCGTCATACATTATGAAAATGAGACTGTTGCATTTAAAGACATCTTTATTAAATGTCACAGTCTCTTTTTTATGCTACTTTCTAAGAAGCTCCAGATTTACGTTTGCTCACTTAACAAGTTCCATTCATAAAATATCCTTTTGATTGATTTATTTAGACATGTGAAATTGCTTTATGCCCATTGTATGTAGGCGCTGTCTCTATAAAACCAAATATACCGTTAATTACGTGGAACTGAGCTGTTTTAATTTTAACAGAGCACATATATAATTCACTTGAAAATATAAATAAACGTGTTAAAATATTAATAAAGAATTTTATTTTCCATTGTAGCGTCCGCTACAGGCAATATTTCTATTCTTAAGTCATATGTGTGTTTCCCTCGTTTTCCAATCAATTGCCAAGTATACATTTTTTCCGTTGCTCAGGCATATCGTCTGATTTTTCATCCTATCCGCATCCGCAGCGTCTGGATTGTACTTTTATGTTGACTGCCGATACCACCGCAGGCGGAATAATCGGAATGTTCAAAGCTTTTAGTTGGTTTTTAAATTGTAAATTATGCTGGAGCGTCATAAATTTACCTAAAAACACCACTTCCTGTAAACGCTCCAGAATGGAGTATATTATGAATCAAGACTACCTCAATCTGCCGCAGACTGTACTTTCTGATATTTTAGGCGCCGGCAAATCTCTTCGGGAAGCCCTCGGCCTAATAAAAGAAGATACGCAGACTTATAAAAAATTTTTACATTTTCCATCCGACGAGCAGCAAAAAATCCTTTCCTTTATTGCCGGCCAACGTGGACTGAAAATTTCCTATGATTCCTTTTTTCAAAAAATCATGTCACCCTCCCAGCATCCTGAGCGTCTCGAAAGCTTTCTCTCGGCACTTTTGGAGGATTCGGTACATATACAGAGGGTACTGCCACGTGAAGGTATCCGTATCGCTGATGATGCCGGATTCATTATTATGGATATCTTAGTCCAGCTTTCCGACAATTCCCTGATCAATGTGGAAATGCAAAAAATAGGTCTTTATTTCCCGGGAGAACGCAGCAGCTGCTATACTGCAGATGCTATCATGCGGCAATATACCGAACTTAAAGCCAAGCTTAAGAATAATTTCAGTTACAAGGAAATGAAGCCTTTCTATTTAATTGTCCTTATGGAACACAGCTCTACCCCCTTTAGAAAGGCTGCTCCTCACTACATCCATACCGAAAGGATTCTATATGACAGCGGCGCAAAGGTCACCTCACTTTCAAAAATTAAATATATTTCCCTTGACACCTTCAAAGAATCAGTTCAAAATATAGATAACAAGCTACAGGCATGGTTAACCTTTTTCAGTTCCGATGAGCCGGCCGACATCATTTCACTGATAAATGCCTATCCCGAATTCAATGAGCTTTATAAAGAAATTGCCGAATTCAGGCAAAATCCAAAGGAGTTGATTCAAATGTATTCAGAAGCACTTGCAATTGCAGACCACAATACAATACGCCTAATGATTGATGATATGCAGAAGGAGCTTACCAGCCTTACGGAGCAGGTTACCGCCAAGAACATCGAGATTAACGCCAAGAATAACGAGATTGACGCTAAAAATAACGAGATTGACGCCAAGAATAATGAGATTGACGCCAAGAATAATGAAATTGACGCCAAGAATAACGAGATTGACGCCAAGAATAATGAGATTGACGCTAAAAACATCGAGATTTCCAAATGTAACGATGAAATCACCCGACTAAAGGCCGAAATTGAGAAATTAAGGCTCACCCGCCAATAGGGGGTTATTCCTGAAATTATTGTACATATAATTTCTGCTGCAACTTAATTCTACAGTACAATATTTAAGATATTGCGCTGTTCAATATTTCTGATTCTATTTTAATAATACATCCCTCTTCCGCCACAGCACATGCCGCTGCTGCCACAACAGATATTACATAGCATATTTGCAATACAAAGCTTGACACAAACATTACCACCACCCATGGTGGGGTAACCGTAAGCCGCCTGCCTGTGGGTGTACCAGTTTCCGCCGCTCTCAAGGCGAGCCACAAGATTGCGATAGTCGCCACTGTTAGGTTCCATTGCCGCCGCCTTTCTTGCATGTTCCAAAGCAGCCACGTTATTGCCGAGACCGGAGTTGGCGATTGCACTGTAATAATACCAACGGGCATTTCTCTCATGCAGCCCCATTCCGTCTAATGTTGTGCGCGCTTCTCTGTAATAACCGTTGCGGATATAACTGCCTGCTGCCCTAAGCTTTGGTTCTTCTTCATAACCGGTACCCTGACCTTGCTGTCCAAAACCGCCAAAGCCTCCGAACCCTCCAAAGCCGAAATCACCAAAGCCCCCGCCCTGACCGCCGGCGCCTGCGTAACCGCCTCCTTGATAGCTTCCTTGATAACCCGCACCGCCGTAGCCCTCCGTTCTCTCCTTCATAATCTGCTGATATGCAGCCTGTATTTCCTTAAATTTCTCCTCTGCCTGTACCTTGTTAGGATTATTTACATTAGCGTCAGGATGATATCTCCTGCTCAATGCCTTATATGCTTTTTTTATTTCCTCCTCGGACGCGTTTCTGCTCACGCCCAGACATGCGTATGGATCCTGCATTTTCTGCCATACCTCTCTCCAAATTATTTATTCTAAAACTTGTGCAGATTCCCTTAATTTAACTGCTTCTATGCTGCTTCTATGCCTCTTATATTTCCTCATTGTCTTTGACGCATTACATATTACCACTCTTCCCCGCTTTGTCTTTCCGTCCGGCTCCTCTTCTTTTTCCGCTTACAGCCTCGTACCTGCACCACACACCCGAATAAAGGATATTTCGTAAAATTTCCACATTTTCAAAAATTGGCAGTTTCTCGAACTCCCTGCAGCATTCCGACATCATCATTATAAGGATTGTCCTGCACTCCTCCTCAAAGTCCGGCTCCTCATATTTCTTTTTCAAGGGATTATATGTACCCTTTCGGATATCCGCTTCTACATCCTCATAGGCATCCATAAGATAAATGAACTTTCCCAGATAAAAACCCATATGATATAGATTTTCTTTCCATTCGTCTTCTTTACAGGCGGTAATCTGCGCCATCACCTTTCCAAAAAGTCCCGCCATAGTGTCGATTCCGGCATTCCCCTCACGCTCGGCATCGGAAAAGTCCTGCATGGTAAGGCTGATACCTCTTATTTTTTCTCTATAGTGTTCCGTTAGCTCTTTACTCCTGCCGGACAATACTTTCCCGTAAACCAGCTTAGTCAGCTTATGCTCGTCCTCCCAGTCGTCCTTACATTTATAACAGGTAAACAGCACGTTCATATCTGCAATATATTCCGTAAAAATATTAGTCCTGATCTCATGCCTTTCAAAAGGATGCGCTGCACACCGACAGGTTGCTACTGTAGTTTCCGGTTCGTACAAGCCTGTGAGAAGCAATAATAAAAACGTCATATCATAGCTTAAGGAGAGCTGACCTGCTACACCGTATTTCTCTCGCAGCTTCCGGCAAAGTCCACAGTAATATGCATGATATCTGTCAAATTCTTTAAATTTCATCTCCGCCTTATTGACAATGATATATCCGAACATATCTGCCTCCTAGCTTTTCCTTATAAACTCCGTTTGGCACCTTCTACAGCGCACTGCCACTCTTCCCCTACCTCTTGGTACACGAAGCTTCTGCCTGCAATTTGGGCATTTATAAATATGATATTGCTTAAGCTGTTTGATTTCTCTCTTTTTTTTCTGGAAAAAACCTCTTAGCTTCATTTCTTTTTTCAGATACCACTGATTCTCCTTAGACCTCTTTCCGATTTGTCTGGAAAACATACGAAAATATGTGTATACCATTAGCGCCAGCGCAATCGGATAAAACAGAGCTAAACCAAAAAAAGAAAGCCCAATACAGACAAGCGCCATAATCATCAAAAACTGATTCAACCTGTCATTGCCATAACGCCCATACATAAACCGCTGTAGCTTTTCTCTCATTCTTAGCTTCCTCCCTCTCCCAAAACTATATAACTGCCTATCAAGTATTATGAAACAGAGCATTCCAAAGTACAATTAAATAAATATAAATTTTTATTAAATCATAAAGAGCTTTGCATTTTTCTCTTGCTAAAGCGAATTTTCCTACATAATAAAAAAGAATAGCGCCCGGACGCAAAGCAAACGCTTCAGCCCGTGCGTTATTCATATTTTATTAAATTATTTCATTGCTTTTTTACCGTCAGGAAATATTAACTGCTTTTGCAGACTCTGTAATGATATAATAAAATTATCATTCTTACTGCTGTGCTACATCCTTCATGGAAAAGCTGATTCTTCCCATCTTGTCTTTGCCTAAGCATACTACGGTAACTACATCGCCTAAGGTTAGTACATCCTCAACATGATTGATTCTCTCCTTGGCTATCTTGGAGATGTGTACCATTCCCTCCTTGCCGGGAGCAAATTCCAGAAATGCGCCAAATTCCTTAATGCTTACCACCTTACCCTTAAAGATTTGCCCCTCCTCAAAGTCTGTAGTAATAATCTTAACCATCTCTACCGCCTTGTCCATCATAGCCTTATCGGTTCCGCAGATAGACACCATGCCGTCGTCCGTAATATCAATCTTAACGCCTGTACGGGCAATAATTTCATTAATAGTCTTACCGCGCTGCCCAACCACATCACCGATTCTCTCAGGATCAATCTGAAGGGAGATAATCTTAGGCGCATAAGGACCGACCTCCGGTCTGGGGGCGGCAATCGCAGGCTTCATACAGGTATCCATAATAAAAAGTCTTGCTTCACGACATCTGGCAATAGCGCCCTCTACGATAGGTCTGGTGAGTCCGTGAATCTTAATATCCATCTGGATAGCGGTAATACCCTCTGTTGTTCCCGTCACCTTAAAGTCCATATCTCCAAAGAAATCCTCAAGGCCCTGAATATCGGTAAGAAGAACAAAATCATCGTCAGTATCCCCTGTCACCAGACCACAGGAAATACCTGCAACCATTTTCTTGATGGGCACACCGGCTGCCATTAAGGACATACAGGAAGCGCAGGTGGAAGCCATGGAGGTGGAACCGTTGGACTCAAAGGTCTCGGATACGGTACGAATGGCATAAGGGAAATCCTCCTCGCTGGGAAGCACAGGAATCAACGCTCTTTCTGCCAAAGCGCCGTGACCGATTTCACGTCTTCCCGGTCCGCGGGAAGGCTTTGTCTCACCTACGGAATAAGAAGGGAAGTTATAGTGATGCATATATCTCTTGCTAACCTCGTTCTCGTCCAAGCCGTCAATCCGCTGCTGCTCGGAGAGAGGCGCAAGAGTACATACGTTACATATCTGAGTTTGTCCTCTGGTAAACATGGCAGAACCGTGAACTCTGGGGATAATGTCAACCTCTGCCGACAAAGGACGAATCTGGGTAATCTCACGCCCGTCAGGACGTTTATGATCCTTTAGAATCATCTTTCTTACAGTCTTTTTCTCATACTGGTATACTGCCTCTCCCAATATAGCAAGCCACTCCTCGTTCTCCGCAAAGGCCTCCTCCAGCTTCTCGGTAATCACACGGATATTCTCCTCTCGAGTCTGCTTGTCATCGGTAAATACCGCCTCCTCCATCTCCTCGGGAGCCACAAGCTTTTTCATCTCCTCAAACATCTCTGAAGGAATTGCACAGCTTGTATATTCGTGCTTGGGCTTTCCTACCTCTTCCACGATTTTATCAATAAAAGCAATAATTGTCTGGTTGATTTCATGAGCCTTATAGATAGCTTCTATCATTTTATTCTCGGGTATCTCATTGGCGCCCGCTTCAATCATAATAACCTTTTCTCTGGTAGAAGCAACGGTAAGATTCAAATCTCCGTTTTTCCATTGCTCCTGAGAAGGGTTTACCACAAGCTCGCCGTCAACCATACCCATCTGCGTCATGGCGCAGGGGCCGTCAAAGGGAATATCCGAGATACAGGTCGCAATCGCCGCTCCTATCATGGCGACAAGCTCCGGACGGCACTGCGGGTCAACACTCATTACCATGTTGTTCAGCGTAACGTCATTACGATAGTCCTTGGGAAACAGCGGTCTCATGGGCCTGTCGATAACACGGCTTGTAAGAATAGCATTTTCACTTGCCTTGCCTTCTCTCTTGTTAAAGCCGCCGGGAATTTTACCTACTGCATACAGCTTCTCCTCGTACTCCACACTGAGAGGGAAGAAATCAATACCCTCTCTGGGCTTTTCGGACGCCGTTGCGGTACAAAGCACAGTCGTATCACCATAATGCATAAATGCACAACCGTTTGCCTGCTTTCCCACACGGTTAATGTCAACGCTTAAGGTACGCCCTGCCAATTCCATTTTGTAATTCTGATACATAAATTCCTCCATTCCACCGCTTGAGCGGTATAAAATTGTAATGGGAACCATGGAACAGCAAACACCGAAACTACTGAAAAAAACATGTCCATCAAAAGCTCCCCATATTCTTTTCAGCGGTCTCGGGGCTTTGTTCCTGTTCCTGATTCCATATCCTGTTCTTACCGTAAAGCCTCCTAATGCATGACATCGCTGCTCCTTCCACAGACACCTGTATGTGATTGAACTGCGTACATTTCGCTGCATAGAGAAACAGCAAGCGGAGAGGTTGCAAAAATCAACCCTTCTCCGCTTCTTTTTTGCATTATTTTCTTAAACCGAGCCTCTCGATAAGAGTACGATATCTCTCGATATCTTTTTTCTTGAGATAGGACAAAAGTCCACGTCTCTGACCTACCATCTTCAACATACCACGGCGGGAATGATGATCCTTGGGATTCTCCTTTAAGTGGTCTGTCAACTCCTGAATCCTTGCAGTCAACACTGCAATCTGAACCTCAGGTGAACCTGTATCGCCCGGTGTTCTGGCATACTCGTTCATAATTGCTGTTTTCTTTTCCTTAGAAATCATTTGCTTTTCCTCCTTTATCTGTAACCGCCTGACACTAAGATGGGGTCGGAGCCTCCCTCCTCTGAGCATCGGCTAAATCATACTTAGCTAGTATAACATAATGTTATGGGAATGTAAACTACTATTTTTCGTCTATACCCTTCGTCCGAAATTCTTAAAAGAACTGCTCCAGCAGACACCCCGAAGCCAATACTGCCGCCCAAAAGCAATAACTCTTTTCTGTTGATAGAATATTGTTTAATTCAAAATGTATTTTGTTCACGCCTGACATATTTGTAAACGGAGAACCTTTTCTGAAATATTGCGTTAATATAAGTAAATATATTTAGACGGAGGACTTATATGAAAAAATTCATTGTATGCACATTTGCACTGATTTGCATTACCGTTCTGACAGGATGCAACAATACCGTCGCAAACTCCTCTGGTGACAATACGTCGTCCTTCCACGAAATAGCACGGAATCCGGCAGCGCAAGAAGAGCAAATGAACGCCGCCAATAGAAGCAAGTCTGCTTCCTTGGAAAAAAACAACGAGCAGTCTGCTCACATGGAAACAATAGAATACGGCTATAATAATTTATATCTGTCCATTACTATCCCAAACGGATGGAATCACAAAATTAAAACGGCGGAGGATATGGCTAAGGAGGACGGCCTTATCATCTGCGCCATTGAGTTCTGGCCGGAAGAATATCCCGAAGCAGTATTTGAATTTGGCTACATGACTTCTTTTATCGGTATGTGCGCTACCGGTGTTACCATCGAAGACTTTACATTATCCGGCGGGCTCAGCGGGTACAGTTACATGGAAGAAGGTGAAAATCACCTTTGGCTCACAATCCTGTTCAATAATCCTGACGGCAGCATATCCGACGGCACTTACCTGATTAATGCATCACCGGAATTATCCGTATGGGAAAATATAAAACCCGATTTTGAAAAAATATTGGATTCCGTAAGAATCACTCCTCTGTCTGACGAAAATAACATACCTTCCGGTTCATCAGAAAACTAAATACAAAAAGCAGCCGGCGCCTGATAACGCCGACTGCTTCGTTCATTTACTTTTTATCAGTCCTGAATCACTCTCACTGCCTTGGCGGGTGTACGATAATTGTACTTACTAATCTTAATGCCTGTCTTAGGGCTGCTTGCATGAATTACCTGACCGCCTCCGATATAGATTGCCACATGGTTGATTGTGCCGCTACTGTTGCTATAGAACACCAAATCGCCGGGCTTTAATTCGGAGGTCTTAATCTTTGTTCCCTCGTTCGCCTGAGCTCTTGAGGAATGACTTAAGGTAATGCCATACTTCTTAAATACGCTTAAAACAAAGCCGGAACAGTCCGCACCCTTTGTCAGGCTGGTACCTCCCCATACATAGGGATTTCCAAGGAACTGTTTTGCATATTCTACCAAATCCACTCTGACATCGGATACACCCTCTCCGTAAAGCAGCTCCGTCATTGTAATTGCCGTATCCAGCTTTTCCTCTACTGTAACAAATTCCGCCGCCACATATGCTTCTTCACCGTCAATGGAAACCTTTATCCAATCTTCCAGTGTCTCCACATACTCCAGCTCCTCGTCCTTCAACACTTGCGTCAGAACGGCGCTGTCGGTATTGGCCTGCTCCCTGACATTCAGCCCATCCGTATTGGCTACCGCCACCGTACGGATAAGAGAATCTGCATAAATCTTAGCATCCGGACCGGTCATTAAAAATTCCGTGCTGACATAGCCCTCAACCTCTCCCGACTTAATATGTGCCCATCCGTCAGCCTCATCCAAAATTTCACACGCGGCGTTCTTTGGCATCTTCCCTACCAGCTTACCGTCCGTAGAAGGAACCTCGCGAACATTCAGATTCCCGCTTTCCACATCCGCAATACCCAAGTTTGTATATCCCCAAAGGGCTCCCTTCGCCTCCTCGGCAGCCGCCATATATTCCTCAATCGTTAAATTTGATTCCAACACGGATGCAACGCCTGCCGTCTGTAATACCAATGAATCCTGCGCTGCAGAAACCTGCAAAGGCTCCGCTGCCAAACAAAATACCAAACCTGCCGTTACAAACGCTGCTTTTTTATCAATACGTTTCATATAAGTACCTTTCTCTTTCACAATTCAGACTGCCGCATGTAAATTATTAACAATCATTCGGATGCTTCGTTAGCTCTTTCAGCTATCCGTTTTATATTGTTTCAATTTTATTACAAAATTATTACACTACAGATTATACAGGTACTTATATATGCTGTCAACAGTTTCCTAATATTTCCTTAATATTTCTTAACATTTTATTATTAATTTTAAATCCGGCGCAAACTTTATCTCGGATACGGCGCCTGTGACAAATAGCTTTATTGCTATATATCCGTATATCAGTGCGTTACGTCGCCCTCCTCTTCCCTTTCCTCTAAAGTAATGGCAAAGGCAATATTTGTAGCGTGATCGGAAACCCTCTCCAGACCTGAAACAATATCCGAAAAAATCATGCCTGCCTCAGGCGTACATTCTCCTCTGGTAAGACGTTCCACATGAGCGCGCTGCAGCTCTCTCTCTTTCTCGTCAACTCTGTCCTCCAGACTGATAACCTCCTGCATATGAGCGTCGTCACTCTTTACAAACATTTCTATGGCATACTGGATTATCTTGTTCACCATATCCAGCATTTCACCCAGCTCTCTCTGCGCCTCCCTGCTGATACTGATTCCCTCATCTCTGCGCTGTCTTGCCGCATCCGCCACATTTTCCGCATGGTCTCCGATACGCTCAATGTCGTTTACTACATGAAAAAGCGCTCCGATACTCTTCAAATCCTCTATGGGCAGGGTTGTCTGATTAATCTTCACTAAATAATCGGTAATGGCATGGTTGAGGAAATTAATATTTTTCTCCACCTCATATACCTCGTTAATATCCTCTTCGTCCAGCGTAATCAACGCGTTCATTGCGCGGTTCAGGTTCTCGTTGGCAAGAGAAGCCATACGCTCAAGCTCCTTTATTACCTCAACTACTGCCGTAGCAGGGTTAAATACTACCTTTTCCCCGATATATTTTAACTGATAGCTCTCACGGTAATTAATCTTTTTATCCTCGCCGGGTACGCACAGACAGGCAAGCTTCACCAGCAGATTAGAAAAGGGGAAAAGAATAACCACCTGAAATATTTTGATGATCGTGTGGGCGTTTGCCACGAACCTGCCGTTATCCGAAGAGATAGCCCCTATCATATTTACCACGTGCTCCTCTGCCGCCAGCAGTATTACATACATTACCATCGTACCGATTACATTAAACAGGAAATGGATAAACGCCGCCCTCTTTGCGTCCTTTTTGCCCGACATGGAAGCAAGTAATGCCGTAGCGCAGGAGCCGATGTTGCAGCCCATGATAATGTAAAGGGTTATGGGCAGCGCCAAAAGTCCCTGACTCGCCAGCAAAAGGACAATGCTGACCGTCACGGAAGAGCTTTGAATTACCGCTGTGAGCAGCATACCTACAAGCGTTGCCAAAAAAGGATTCTTCAGAGATTTCAACAAATCCACTACCTCCGGCATATTACGCATACCTTCCATGGCCTGAGACATCGTCCTGAGTCCCACAAAAAGAATACCAAAGCCGATTATCACCTCTGCGACCTTGCGCACACTCTGCTTCTTGCCGAACATCATGATAAGCACTCCGATTAATAAAAACAAGGGCGCTATTTCCGACAGGTTAAACGAAATCAACTGCGAAGTGACGGTCGTACCTATATTGGCTCCAAAAATCACTCCCGCCGCCTGAAAAAGATTCATCAGACCCGAGTTTACAAAGCTGACCACCATAACCGTACAGGCGGAGGAGGATTGTACAATGCCTGTAAAGATTATACCTACAAGCATACCCATAAAACGGTTTGTTGTAAATATCTCCAAAATACGTCGCAACTTGGCGCCCGCCACCTTCTCAATAGAATCACTCATCAAGTCCATGCCAAACAGAAAAAGTCCCAATCCGCCTGCCATACTCAAAGCTATACTCATGCCCATTTCCTCTTATCCCTTCGTATAACTGCTTATTATTCTGATAATCTCTCAAAAATTTTGCTTTATACCAATATTTTGAAGTCATTACCATACAATACATTATTTTACGGGAAAAGGCAAAAACTTACAACCCATTTTTTCATTTATTTTTTAACAAAACCCTGCCTTTATGCCTTTGCATTTTTCTTATGAAGCCTCTCCGCAAGGCTCTTACCCTTATAGAAAAGCTGGTTTTTATATACTTTTCCGGTTAAAACCACCACTAACAAGATTACCGCCAGTAAAACTGCCACATACAGACATCCCTGCAATACGGTAATATTGCCTACCAGAATATCCCCGGGAAGCACATATGCGCCCGTAACAGGTACAATCCTCAATATGGTATTAATCCAAGGCTTCTCCTGAATGGGCAGCATGCAGGCACATAAGAAGCCTGCCACCATGATTATCTGATAATAAGCCATTACCTGTGCAAGCTCCTCTGCCTTACTTGCAAAGGAAGCCACCAGACCTGCAAGCATACAGTAAAAAAGGAACGCCAGACAAATGGTAAGCAAGCCTAAAATTATTGCCCCTGCGCTGAATGCAGTACTTCCACCCTGATTTTTAAGTAATTCAAATACATCAAGCAACACATTGGAATATTCCGGATAAATATATTGTCCGGCAGCAAAGTGCCCTGCGAAAAATCCTCCCACCAACGCCGTTATCCACAATACCGTCTGTAAAATGGCAATGGTAGTCATGGCAGATACCTTTCCGAAAATCAGTCCGTAAGGTTTTGTCAGTGTCAGCAGCATTTCCATTAGCTTGGAAGATTTTTCAATGCTGACGATGTTACCTATACTCTGACCATATATCAATACGATAAAATACATCACGAACATGATAATCATCGGCAACAGCAACGCCACCATTTCTTCACCCACGCTGCGCTCTTCTTCCCCCGCATCCAGTCTGGAGACCGTCACACCGCTCATTGCCGTAACCAGCTTTTCCATAGGAATACCCGAAGATAGCAGCTTGCTCTGCTCCATACTGATAAGCAGGGCGCTATTCAAGTCTTCGCCGTCAGACTCACTTATCTGACATCCCATAGGCAATATCAGAGAAAGAAGATATCCCTTCTCCTGTCCTGTAATGTGTAATATCACGTCATAAGGCGCCTTTTCGCCGAGCTGTGCCGCCAGCGTCTTTACATCTTCCTTCACCGGCTCAAATGTAACCTTCGGAAAACTCTCCCCATAGTCCTTCGCAAAGCTGTCCAGATATAAAACCTCCAGACCACTCTCGTCAATCACATACACCTTTTCTATATCGGATACCTTTGTCGCATTATCCTTCTGGACCAACGCCATGACAATACTGATAGAAAGGCCGATAAGAAGCATAAAAATCCCAATACCCACAGTGGCATTCTTAAAACCTTTTACCGTTGTTCCCTGTTTAAAGGTAAAGGCAAAAACTTCCTTCCAGCCACAAAACAATCCCTTTTTCATGCCTGTCTGTCCTCCTTCCCTCCATACTGCTTGCGGCTTTTGGCAATCCCGATAATATCCTTTATCTTCATTACATTTCCGTTATAAAAAATTAACGCCTCATAAACTCTGGCCGTAAAGGCAAATAACAACGCCGTAAAGGCCGCCAGTATCACAATACTAAGCAACGTTACGGGCAGACCGATCTTGCCCAGCAACAGATAAACCGGTACGGTAAAGGGCGCCGAAACAGGCAGCAAACAACCGATATACAGTAAAATATCATTGGAAGCTCCAAACATCTGCATGATAGCCATAAATATTCCGAAATAGGATCCCAGCATCATTACCATCTGATATATTTTCATGCCCTCCGCCATCTCCTCCAGCTTGCTGACGGAAGCGCCGGCAAGACCTGCGATAATGCTGTAAAACAGCACACCCAGCAATATTACGGCAACGGCAAAAATAATATTTATAACATTCAATCCCAAAAATCTGCTAAAGACGGATGCTTCCATCATATCCACGCCTCCTCCGTCTCCAAACAGCGCCCTGCAGATTCCTGAGGATATCAGATAACAGGCGCCCATCGCTCCAAACTGAATCAGTACCAAAAGTAAGGACGCCAATATTTTACCCACAATAAGCGCCATAGGGCGAACATTTATCATCAAATATTCCACGACACGGGTAGACTTCTCCGTGACAATGGATGTGGCAATATTACTTCCCACCACCGACACAATCATAATAACCACCGTGATACCGCCCAGCAGGATAAAATACTCTTCTTGAGAAATGCTCTCCTGCTCCTGCTTTTTAGGAGCAATCTCGCCGTTTTCCAATGTATATCGCACCTGCGTCTCCACATCCTGACTGATAAACGCCATCTGCTCACCGGTCACATCCACGGCGCGAAGCTTGGCCTCACCGAAAAAGCTCTCAAAATCCTCCATAAGCCTGCTGCAATCTTCGTCCTTAAGTTCTGCGTTCGCCGCCTTTACAAAGGTCAGATTAAAATATCCCGCCTCCTCATAGACGATATGCACCAAAAGCTCCGTACTTTCCCCGCTTTCCTCCAAGGCCCTTACATGCTCCTCAAAATCTCCCTCCGTTCCGCTTATAACCTGCAGCTTTGCATACCTCTCCTGAGAGAGTGCCTGCGTGTAATCAATGGGCAGTTTTGTCTCGTCATAAACAGTCAGCTTAGTCACTCTGCTCTCATCCTCTTTACCGGCGCCTCGGTTCTGAATCAATATCATAACCGGCATCAGAGCAAGCATGACCACACACATAAAAATCAAAAATCCCTTGTAGGAGCTTTGCATCACACCCTGTCTGAGGGAAAACCCGAAAACCTCTCTCCAGCCTGTAAAATCACTCTTCCTCATGCGTTGCCCCTGCCTTTTCCACAAAAATTTCGTGCAGCGATGGCTCACGAAGCTCAAATTTAACTACCTGCTTATCAGAGGCAAGCAAATCGGATAAAAAGTCAAGCGCCTGCGCTTCTCCCGTAACCCTAAGCTGTTTTCCATCGGGAGTATTATTTATTACCGGCATATTGTGCTTTTGTATAATATCCTCAAAGGGATTATCACATTTCACAAACATATTGACGCGCCCGTAGCTTTTTTTTATCTCGTTCAAATTACCCTGCAGCACCGCTTTTCCCCTGTTTAAGATAGTGATGTCCTCGCAGAATTCCTCTATGGTAGCCATCTGATGGGACGACATTATAAGATACTTTCCCTTCTCCATCTCCTCTCTGATAATACCCTTGAAAATATCCGTATTCACAGGGTCTAAACCACTCAGGGGCTCGTCCAAAATTAAAAGCTCCGGCTCCGAAAGCAGCGCCGCCATCAGCTGAATTTTCTGTTGGTTGCCCTTGGAGAGCTGCTCCGCGAGCTTGGGCTTCTCCTTCTTCTTTCCCTTCGTTTTCTTAGGATAAAGATACTCCTCTACCTCCAGCCTCCCCGCCCAATAGGCAATGCGCTCCTTAGCGGTCTCCTTTGGCACTCCTTTAAGCTTGGCAAAATACAGTAATTGATCCATAAGCGCATATTTGGGATAAAGCCCCCTCTCCTCCGCAAGATAACCCACGTTCATATTCATAGGATCAATGGGTCTGCCCTGCCAAAGCACCTGCCCTCCGTCATTTGCCAGCATTCCTAAAATCATCCGGATGGATGTAGTCTTGCCTGCTCCGTTAGTTCCCAAAAGCGCGTATACGCCGGGCTTCTCCAACGTAAAGGACAGGCTGTCCACAACCGTCTTTTCCCCGTATTTTTTTGATAAATTTTTAACCTCCAGTGACATTTACTTCCTCCTTGCCGCTTAATTGCGAGCTATCGTTCTTGACATACAAATTGCCAATGTACTAATATTTTAGTACAATAATACATTTTCCGCTATGTTTTGTCAACAAAAGAGTTTCCATATATACTTTGTTTTACTAATTATTGCTGTGCCAAACCCCTTCGCACGATTTTAGTTCCTTACCGATTACCCCTTCCACAATGCCTTCCCGCTTCAATATCCTCCATAAGCTGCTTATGGAGCTCAGAAATGCCGCTAAACTGTCTCTCCGGTCTTCTGAAAGCAAATAAGTAAACCTCTATGTCTTCTCCGTAAATCTCCTCATCAAAATCATACAGATAGGTTTCAACCCCACAGACATTCTCGTCCGTGACAGTAGGTTTACACCCCACATTACTGATGGCGCGATATTCCCTGCCCCTCCAAAGCACAAGGGAAAAATATACTCCATAGGGCGGCAAAAGCTTGTCCGCCTCCGGTAACTGATTGACGGTAGGAAATCCGATTGTCCTGCCGATACGCCTTCCGTGCATTATCCTGCCCGCAATCATATATGGCATTCCCAAAAATTTCTCTACCTGATTCATGTCTCCCTTTTCCAACAAAGCTCTAATATGTGTGGAACTGACCTCCTTTCCTTCTATACAGACCTTTTCTATAACCTGCACCGTAAAATCAAGCTCCTTCGATAATTTCTTCAAAAGCGCCGCGTTTCCCCTGCCTCCCTCTCCAAAAGACAAATCCGTTCCCGCCGCAATAAATCCTACATTCATCCGCCCCTTTAAAACCTGTCTGACGAAAGACTCCGGCTCCATTGCGGCGCTCTCCTTTGTCAAAGGGAACTCAATCAGAACATCTATCCCCATCCGCTCAAATAAAAGCCGCTTTTCCTCTCGGGTAGTAAGCTCCTTCCCGTCGGACCTGCCAAAAAAAACGGCGGGAGCAGGGTCAAAGGTGAAGACACACGCCAAAAGCCCGTTCTTTTTTTGCTCCAAAATTTCATCCAAAAGTCGTCTGTGCCCTATATGTACGCCGTCAAATTTGCCGATTGCCACGGCGGTTTCTTTTTCTAAATAAAAATCACTGGTATTTGATATAATTTCCAAATAATCACCCTCACAAAAACATTTTCACAGGCTTATAGCCTTCTCGTTCTCCGTCAAAGGTATAAATGCCCGCAAAGCTATCGTCCTCTCTGTTAAAGCGCACCCATCTGCCTGCCTCATGAATCTCATCCTCTATCGTCTGATTCGGGAGAATAAAATTACCGTTATCCAAAAGCTTACGAAATTCCTCCCTCACATGAAGCACGGAACATTCTTTGAAGCAGCTTTCAACCGGACGAATTACCTCTCGTAACCGTTCCTCGTGGCAAAGCCCTTCAATCTCCGCCAAGGTAATTGCATCTTTCAACAAAAAGCTTCCCACGCGAGTACGTTTCAGGCTCTTCATAGTTCCGCCGCAGGCAAGCTTCTCTCCGATGTCGTAACAGAGCGTTCTGATATACGTTCCCTTGGAGCATACCACGCGCATTGTCACCACCGGCAGAGAAATCTGTAATATTTCTATTTCATCAATCCTTACGGCGCGTGCCGCGCGCTCTACTTCCTTGCCTGCTCTGGCAAGCTCGTACAGCTTCTTTCCATTCACCTTAAGCGCCGAATACATGGGCGGAATCTGATAATATTCCCCCGCAAAGCAGGACACCGCAGTCCTGATCTCATCCTCTGATACCGTCACCGGGTTCTGACAAAGCACACTTCCCGTGACATCCTGTGTATCCGTCACCACGCCCAGAAGCAGCTCCGCCACATATTCCTTATCCTTGTCCGTAAGCATGTCGCAAAGCTTTGTTCCGCTTCCCAGACACACAGGAAGTACACCGGTCGCCTGAGGATCCAAAGTACCGGTGTGCCCGATTTTTTTCTGCCTTAAGATACCGCGCAGCTTAGCCACCACATCATGAGAGGTAAATCCCGCCTCCTTATATATATTAATAATACCGTTTATCATATTCATCCTCCGCGCCGGAGCGCTGCCTGTGCAGACAGCACACACAAAATTCCGGATTTCGTGATGCGATTCAGATTTGTGCCAAAATCAATTGTCAAACCCTTATACCTCCTCCAGAAGCTGTCTCTCTATATGTAGGGAGAGATTATTTACACAATCATGGAAGGTTCCCTTCATGGTACAGCCCGCCGCACGGATATGACCTCCTCCGCCAAAATAGGAAGCAACCCGAGCCACATCCACCTTATCGGTGGAGCGCAGACTGACCTTATATTCCAACACTCCCGTCTCATACATAAATATAGCGCAGTCCACTCCTTTTATATTCCGAAGCTGATTGACTATTCCGTCCAAATCCTTGTGGGTCACATCATAAAAATCCATAGTTTTGCGGTCCACTACGCTGACAATACAACGTCCATCCATGAATCGGACGCTCTCCATCAGGGCACGGCCCATAATCTGCGTCTGAAGATAAGTCTTTTGGTAAAAGGTCTCCTCTATCAGTCCGGGGAAATCAAATCCAAAGCTGATTAAATGAGCCGCCTTCTCCATAGTTGCCGGAGTGGTGTTAGAATACTGGAACACGCCGGTATCATGGATGATTCCGATATAAAGCGCCATTGCCAGATCCCTGTCAAGCTTATCCCTTTCCATTAAATCATAAAGCACTTCACAGGTGGAACCGGCCTTTGGTCTGATCTCGCAGATATCGCCGCTGCCTGTATTACTCACATGATGGTCTATATTAATCGTTTTTGCTGCACTATGAAAATACTTTTCCGCACCGCCCAAACGATCCCAAGAACAATCCAGCACAAAAAACACGTCGAAGGCTTCCTCCTCGGGAAAACTACTGTCAATCTCCCCAAAACCCTTTATCTTGCTGAAAATATCGGCGGGCCTCTCTAAAAAAACCTTAACCTGCACCGCAGGCAGTTCCTTTTTCAAATATTGCTCCAGCGCCAGACAGGCTCCCACGCAGTCCCCGTCAGGCCTGACGTGTCCGCCGATACCAATTCTTTTTGCTCCCGTACATTCCTGCAATAAATTCATATATACCTCCATTCCGAAGCGTCCGCAAATTGCGGATTAAATGCACCGCTCTCATGCCACCCTCCTCGGCGGCAGATTAACAAAAAGCCCCTATTAGGGGCTTTTTGCACTACTCCTGACCTTGTTCGTCCTGTGCAATGACTTCATCTATTTTATGCGACATATTGACGCCATACTCAATGGACTGATCCATCACAAAGAGGATATCGGGAGTATTCCGCAGATTAATTGTCTTGGCAAGCTTCATTTTTATAAAGCCCTCTGCGCTTTTAAGTCCTTTTAAAGTTGCCTCTCTCACCTCTTCGTCACCCAATACACTAATCCATGCTTTACAGCTTTTCAAATCAGGCGCAACCTCCACGGCTACCACACTTGTCCATGGGCTTATCCGCGGATCCTTTATTTCACCTCTGATAATCTCTGCCAGCACCCTCTGGACTTCCCCGTTGACACGGGTATTTTTCACACTGTTTTTTCTCATTTATCCTCGCTCCTACCTGCCTACATTGGCAGAAAATGCCGCCTAACGAGGCACCTCAACCATAATATATGCTTCTACAATATCAAGCTCCTGCATCTGGTCAAAGCCTTCAAATACAAGACCGCACTCAAATCCTGCTTTAACCTCTTTTACATCATCTTTAAATCTCTTAAGGGATGCCAGAGCGCCCTCGAATATCTGATTGCCCTCGCGGGTAATGCGAACCTTACAGCCTCTTTGGAATACGCCGTCAAGCACATAAGAGCCCGCAATATTGCCGATTGCAGAAGCCTTAAATATCTGACGAACCTCGGCATGACCGATCACCTTCTCCTCAAATATAGGATCCAGCATACCCTTCATCGCGGCCTCGATATCCTCAATTGCCTGATAGATTACCTTATATAATCTCACGTCCACGCCCTCTCGCTCAGCCGTAGCCTTCGCCGTAGCGTCAGGTCTCACATTGAAGCCTATAATAATTGCATTGGAGGCGCTTGCCAGCGTAACGTCCGATTCGTTGATTGCGCCAACGCCGCCATGAATACATTTTACGACAACCTCCTCGTTGGAAAGCTTCATAAGCGACTGCTTGACAGCCTCAACGCTGCCCTGAACATCAGCCTTGACAATTAAATTCAATTCCTTTAAATTGCCCTCTTTGATCTGAGAGAACAAGTCATCCAAAGACATTCTTGTCTTGGTGTCCTCCAGCATCTTTTCCTTGTTCTGCGCCATATAAGTTTCGGCAAAGCTCTTTGCGGTCTTATCACTCTCATGAGCTATAAATACCTCGCCAGCACTGGGAACGTCGGATAAACCTAATATTTCCACGGGAGTGGAGGGTCCTGCCTCCTTCACCCTCCTGCCCTTGTCGTCCACCATGGCCCTCACCTTGCCATGGCAGGCGCCTGCGGATACAAAATCACCTACATGCAGCATACCCTTCTGTACCAGTATAGTTGCCACCGGTCCTCGCCCTTTGTCAAGCTCCGCCTCAATAACAAGACCTCTTGCCCTCCTTAAGGGATTTGCCTTGAGCTCCAAAATATCGGCAGTAAGCAGAATCATTTCTAACAGCTGCTCGATACCCTCGCCGCTCTTTGCAGAAACCGGCGCAAACACAGTACTGCCGCCCCAATCCTCGGGAATAAGCTCATATTCCGACAGCTCCTGCTTTACACGGTCAATATTTGCCGAAGGCTTATCAATTTTATTTACGGCAACAATAATCTCGATTCCCGCCGCCTTGGCATGATTGATTGCCTCAATAGTCTGAGGCATTACACCGTCGTCGGCCGCAACCACCAAAATGGCAATATCGGTGGCATTGGCGCCCCTCATACGCATGGCGGTAAACGCCTCATGACCGGGAGTATCCAAAAAGGTAATCTTCCTTTCACCGACATTTACAGTATACGCACCAATGTGCTGGGTAATACCGCCCGCCTCCTTATCCGTGACATTTGTCTTACGGATAGCATCCAAAAGAGAAGTCTTTCCGTGATCCACATGACCCATAACACAGATAACAGGAGGTCTTTCCGTTAAGTTATCTTCCGCTTCCTCATCTTCTTTTAACAATTCCTCTATAACGTCAACCTTAACCTCCTTCTCACACAAAATATCGTATTCCATAGCGATATTTTCTGCATCCTCATAGGAAATCTCTTGGTTAACGGTTACAATCTTGCCCTCCAAAAACAGCTTCTTTACAATGGCAGACGGCTGTAGCTTCATCTTCTCCGCAAGATCCTTAATCGTAATCATCTCGGGAAGAGTGATAACCTTGATAACCTCTTCTACGGCCTCTCCTTTTTTCTTTTCAGGCTTAATAAACCTGCCCGGCTTATTCTTTAAGGTCTCCTCCTCCTCATAGATCAGATCCTTTTTAGAACGCTTATCCTTTTCCTGACTGAAACGTCTCTTATCTTCCTCACGCTTCTTCTCTAAGTCCTTGGTGGGCGTTTCGCCTGCAAATCCCTTTGACTGCTGCTTATTATCGCGGTCACGGAATCCTGTTCCCTGTCCGGCTCCCCTGCCGTCACGATTGCCGGGTCTTACATCCCGTCCGTCACGTCCGCCGGGTCTTGCCGGTCTGTTAAAGCCTCCCTGCCTGTCTCCCTGCGGTCTGGCATTTCCTGCGGCTCCCCTGTTTTCCCTATTGTCTCTATTGTCCCGACCATCACGGTTATCCCTGTTATTTCTACCCTGATTCTGTCCACGGTCGGCACGATTTCCCATACGTTCACCCTGCTGTCTGTTTCCTGATGTACGGTTATTGTCCTGACTGCGATGCTCACGGACGGGTCTATCCGTCTGCATACCGCCTGTAGTCTGTGTTTTTTCCGCACGCACCCTGTCGCCTTGCAGTCTGTCTGTCTGGACTCTGTCACTTTGCGGTCTGTCTGTCTGGACCCTGTCACTTTGTGGTCTGTCTGTCTGGACTCTGTCACTTTGTGATCTGTCTGTCTGAATTTTGTCACCCTGTATCCCGTCCGGCTTCTGTACGACTGTGTCCTCCCTCAGCGGTCTTTTGGGCTGCTGATTTTGATTATTGGGCACCATCTGCACGCTGGGAGTGGGCGAGGGCGGCGTCAAAGGCTTAATAGGACGGACCGGCGCCTGAGCCTGCACCCTGTTATTATGACCGCTCTGAGGTTTATTATTTCCTCCGCCGTTTCTATTCTGGCTCTGACCACGGTCGGAGCGCTGACCCGACATTTTTGAATTCTGCGGATTACTTACAAAAATTATTTTCTTTTTCTTCTTGGGAGCCTCATCGGAAACTTCTGCCTTTTTCTCCGCCACTTTAGTGGCGTCCACTTTAGTGGCGTCCACTTTAGTGGCGTCTGTTTTAGCAACGTCCTTCTTGGACGCATCTGCATTTACGGTCTGCGTTCCAAGCTTCTCCGCTCCGGCCTCTCCCGTCACGGGAGCTGACTCCTTAACGGATTCCTTTGCCGCTTCTTTTTCCTTGGCCGAGGTGCTGAAGCTGCCAAATGTTCCTCTTACCAGTTTCGCTGCCTCCTCATCTACAGAGCTTTGTGCTGCTTTTGCCTCAATCCCCTTTTCCTGCAAAAAACTCAATATATCTTTACTTTGCATTTCCAATTCTTTTGCGAGTTCATGTACCTTTATTTTCGCCATGCTTTCCTCCATTTCCGCCTCCTGCGGCATTCTACTTGATTTCCAGTTGTTTGATGAGCGCAGCCGCCAAACCTGCGTCACATACACCCAGAGAAGACCGCAGGTCCTTTCCGATTGCCCGACCCAAATCTTCCTTTGTTCCATATTCATATACCGGAATATTATAAAAAGAACATTTATTCATAAACAATTTCTTTGTGTTGGCTGAGGCATCCTCCGCTACAATCGCCAGACACGCAGTTCCGTTTTTTACGGCCTCTTCAGTCTGCTGCTCTCCGCTCACCAGATAATGCCCTCTCATTGCCAGACCCAAGAGTGATAACACCTTATTCTGCTTCAAGCTTTTCAAACTCCCTTTCTAGGGTATCATATACCTCTTGCGGAATATTCATTTTGAAGGAACGCTCCAACCCTTTGTTCCGATGAGCTTCCCGTAAACATTCCTTGCTTTTACAAACATATGCGCCTCTTCCGTTCTTTTTGCCTGTTATATCCAAACAGATGTCGCCTTCTGCGGTTTTTATGACACGCAGCATTTCCTTTTTGCCCTTCATTTCACCGCAGCCCACACACTGCCTCAAAGGAATCTTTTTCGCCATACGCAACCCTGCTCCTTTAAAATTTATTCTTCCTCGTATTCCTCGTCCTCATAGTCATCATCCATGTAATCCTCATAACGGAAACCGGGGGCGTCCTTAGCCTGCGTCTCGGACTTAATATCAATCTTATATCCTGTAAGTCTTGCCGCCAGTCTTGCATTCTGCCCCTCCTTACCAATCGCCAGAGACAGCTGATAATCAGGCACAACTACCTTTGCCGTCTTCTCGTCGGGATCTGCAAATACCGCTACAATCTTTGCCGGGGACAATGCGTTCTGAATCAGATTTCCGGGATTTTCATCCCAGTTCACAATATCTATCTTCTCACCGCGAAGCTCCTCCACAATGGCGTTTACTCTTGCCCCGTTCATACCTACGCATGCTCCCACCGCGTCTACATTTGGGTTTCTGCTCCAGACTGCAATCTTGGTACGGCTTCCTGCTTCTCTTGCAATGCTCTTGATTTCTACGGTACCGTCCTTAATCTCCGTTACCTCCGACTCAAACAATCTCTTGACCAGCTCGGGATGCGTACGGCTCACATTTATTCTTGGACCCTTAGGCGTACTCTTTACTTCAAGAATATACACCTTAATACGCTCGGTAGGCCTGAATGCTTCGCCCTTTACCTGTTCGCTTTCGCTCAGCATGGCATCCGCTTTACCCAGATTAATGCTAATGTTCTTTCCGATATAGCGCTGAACCACACCGGTTACCACATCCTTCTCTTTCTCATAATACTGATTATAAATTACGCTTCTCTCCTCCTCGCGAATCTTCTGCAAAATCACGTTTTTAGCATTTTGTGTGGCAATACGGCCAAATTCCTTGGATTTGATTTCAACGTTTAATATATCTCCCACCTGAGCCTTTTGCGACAGCTCCTTCGCGTCATCCAGCGCAATCTGCAGGCAGTCGTCCTCCACATCATCGGCTGTGGCAACGACCTCTTTCTCGGCATATACCAGAAAGTCACAGGTTTCACGATTGATTTCAACTTTAACGTTATCTGCCTTACCAAAATGATTTTTACATGCCGTCATCAAAGAATTTTCAATCGCTTCAAACAGCGTTTCCTTGCTGATTTCCTTCTCCTTTTCCAGAATATCCAATGCCTCCATCAATTCCTTGTTCATCATTTCCTCCGTTCCGGCTTTTCGCCCTGTCGTTTTCCTAAAAATCCAATGCTAATCTTATAAGTGCCACATCCGCCCGCTTAAAGGTTCTGGATATATTCTCCTCCATAATGGTAATATTTTCGGTGTCAAAGCTGTCCAGAACCCCTGAAAATTCCTTTCGTTTGTCCATAGGCTTAAAAAGCTTGAGCTCTACCTCCATGCCCAGACTTTTTTGCAGGTGCTTATCCTTCTTCAATGTCCTTCCAAGCCCCGGGCTGCTAACCTCCAAAATATAGGCATCGGGAATAAAATCCTCCTTGTCTAACGCATCCGAAAGGGCTCGGCTCACGTTCTCACAATCGGTAATGTTCACTCCGTCCTTCTTGTCAATATAGGCGCGCAGATAATACTGACTGCCTTCCCTTACATATTCCACATCATAAATCTCAACGCCATTTGCTTCGGCAATGGGCAAAAGGAGCGCTTCCGCCCTAGTCTCATATACTTCCCTTTTCGACATTTATCTCCTCCGTCTTCTCATAAATTTTACCGCCCTTTTACGCTGCTTTTGCATACATCAAAGCTTCCCGATGCCTTATTTGGTATAAACACAAACAAGAAAGAGTGGCACACGTCCACTCTTACTCTAGTAACCATCTTGAATTCTATAGCAAGTATAGCCCTAGTTTACCGGATTGTCAATGTTTTTTATCCAAATAACCTGCAAAAAATATTTGATAAGCCATTCATTGCAGCGTATTCGCTTTATTACGGCTCCGCCTGTCAGAAGAATATAAAAAAACGACACCATCCTTGGGTAGTTGGATGGCGTCTCAAAAAGGGGAGGTTTAGTTATTTAAAACTTACATGTAATATACAATCCGATAACATAAAAAGGAATGGATTATTTTAATAAAAAAATGTATTATCTTGTTATTTATCACTTTAAACTGCTAAATTCTCTTGCATGATACTTAAAGTTATACTATAATGATAACGATTTATAAAGAAAGGATTTGCCCTCAGGGCATGGTGAATACAATGAGCTTTGAATTTATCAAAAAACTGCCTACTCCGGCAGAAATCAAGGAAGAATATGCGCTTCCTCCCCAACTGGCAAAGATCAAGGAAGCCCGCGACGCCGAAATCAGCGACGTCATTACAGGCAAAAGCAATAAATTTCTTGTTATCATCGGGCCCTGCTCCGCAGATAATGAGGATTCCGTATGCGACTATGTCAACCGGCTTGCCAAGGTAAACGAAAAAGTAAAAGACAAACTGATTCTGATTCCAAGAATCTACACTAACAAGCCCCGCACTACCGGCGAGGGCTATAAGGGTATGGTACATCAGCCGGATCCTGAGAAGAAGCCTGATTTCTTAGCCGGTCTGGTTGCCATCAGGAAAATGCATATTCGCGCGATTGCAGAAACCGGACTTACCGCCGCGGACGAAATGCTTTATCCTGAAAACTGGCGGTATGTCTCCGACCTTTTATCTTATGTAGCAATCGGCGCCCGCTCCGTTGAGGATCAGCAGCACCGTCTTACCGTTAGCGGCTTTGATGTGGCGGCAGGCATGAAAAATCCTACCAGCGGCGATTTTTCCGTTATGCTTAATTCCGTATATGCGGCTCAACACCCCCACTCCTTTATCTACAGAGGATGGGAGGTCAATACTACCGGGAACGAGCTGGCACATACTATTCTTCGCGGCGCTACAAACAAATATGGGCATAATGTTCCAAATTATCATTATGAAGATTTAAGACGCCTTATGGAGATGTACCAAAGCATGAATTTGAAAAATCATGCTTGCGTTATCGATTCCAACCACTCCAACTCCAATAAACAATTTGAGCAGCAGATTCGTATTGTCAAGGAGGTTATGCACAGCCGTAAGCTCAATTCCGAAATCCACAGTCTGGTGAAGGGCGTTATGATTGAAAGTTATATTGAAGAAGGCTGTCAGAAGGTAGGCGGCGGCATCTATGGCAAATCAATCACAGATCCCTGTCTTGGCTGGGAGGCTTCGGAAAAGCTTATCTATGACATTGCGGAATACGAATAGACATAGGGGTTAAATAAAAGGGCCGCAGGCTCTATATAAAATCTATATAAACTATGCAAACTATGCAAAAAGAAAGCTTCCGGTTTATCAAAAATCGGGAGCTTTCTTTTGATTTGCTTATAAACTGATTTATGACGCAAATCCGGTCTGTCCGACCGGATTACGCGCGCGGGTGTGTCTTGGCATATACGCCCCGCAAACGGTTCCGATTCATTGACGCATAAATCTGAGTGGTAGAAATATCCGAATGTCCCAACATTTCCTGTACGCTCTTTAAATCCGCACCGTTTTCCACCAAATGCGCCGCAAACGAATGTCTAAGCGTATGAGGCGTTATTTCTTCCTGAATTCCCGCCTTTTGGGCATATCCTTTGATTAACTTCCAAAATCCCTGTCTGCTCATGGTGTTCCCCGTACAATTAACAAACAATATCCCCGTATCCTCATTTCTAATCAATGCCGGCCTGCCGTTCTGCAAATACTGTACAAGGGCTCTCCCCGCCTTCTGTCCGAAAGGGATTATTCTCTTTTTGCTCCCGTCGCAACAGACAAGCTGTCCAAGCTTAATATTTAAATCCGAAACCTTAAGTGTAATGAGCTCCGTTACACGAATACCGGTCGCATAAAGAAGTTCAAGCATAGCCTTATCCCTAAGCTCCTTTGGAGTATTACCAGACGGCTGCGACAACAGACATGAGACCTCCTCCATGCTTATTATTCCGGGAATCCTCTTCTCTATCTTAGGCGCCTTAAGCCTCTCAGATATGTCCTCACTCACTATCCCTTCCTTATTCATATAGTGATAGAAGGCTTTTATAGACGCTATATTTCTGGATATGGTGGCAGTTTTAAGCTTCTTCGCCTCCAGCGCATTTACAAATTCCTTTAGATGCTCTTCCTCCACGCTATCTATTTCTTGAATCCCCCTGTCTTCCAAATAGGAACGCAGCTTCATCAAATCACGACGATATGATAGCTGTGTGTTTTCTGACTTTTTCATCACATCTCGCAAATATTCTATAAATGCATCGATTGCTTTCTCCATGCGCCTGCACCCTTCCTAACCTTAAGCGGCATTCCTTAAACGCCATAGATTTTTATTATAATGACAAAGTTCAAGAAACGCAATGCACATTTTGCCTATTTTTAAGGCGTTTTTCTGTGATTATAAACGCACCCACAATATTTAGAGCACCAAACTTATGTAAACTCAACATATGGCAAAAACATCAAAATATTTTTAATAAACCTGACAATAAATGCGGATTGACAAAGCTTTCCAGCACGCATCCCAATATCATTAAAATCAACATAACCACAAGCTGCATGATATACTTAGATTTCAGCAGCATATTCCCTTTTTCCGGACGGATATTTTTTTGAAAATAAATTCCTCTACATAGCATTTCACACCATATCAGCAGATGAAACAGCACCGGAACATATATCAGATACTGGGGAAATACACTTACCGCCGCAAGCAACACTCCTTTCAATCCATAGCGAATCACCGCCGCCGCAAAGAAAGCTCCGGCTGCCATCCCATACCAAAACGCCGTTCCCACACATAAAAAAAGGCCCAGATAAGTAGTTGCAAGCACTGCCAGCATTATCACCAGACCGAGCCGCTCACGCAGCACATAATAGAACAGCGCTCTTCCGTCCACGCTCATATATTTCATATTATATAATGTATATTCGTCCAGCAGACTCGTATTTTCCAGCAAAATACCCCTTCCAAAGCTCATGCCCAAAATACCCGCCAAAAGTCCCACAAGAAAAATCTGCAAAAACGGAAGCTTTTCTATTTGTATATGAAATCGTCCAAGCCTCATATCCTCACCTCTTCCCCATTATATGCAGGAAAAACAAAGCACATGCCGTTTTCTAAAAACCGGCATGTGCCTGAGAACATATTGGGTTCCATTTCTTTACGTATTTACATATTTATACTTACTGACAATATTTTGCGGCATAAGCAAGAATACCGCAAATGGTTTTAGCATCCTGAATTTTACAGTCAAATATCATCTGCTTAAGCTCTTCCACAGTATAAACCTCCACATTAATATACTCGTCCTCATCCAGATGCTGCTCACCCGGCTGCAGGTTCCTTGCCAGATAGATATCTATCTTTTCGTTGCAAAACGCCACCGTTGTGTAAATGGAGGTAAGAAGCTCCAAATCCCTACAGGTATATCCCGTCTCTTCCGAAAGCTCTCTCGCCGCCGCCTCCGCAGTTGGCTCCTCTCGGCCGTTCAGGCCGCCCGCCGGCAGCTCCAAAGTCTCTCGCTCAAGGGCATTTCTATACTGGCGTACCATCAGAAGCCTACCGTCCTCACATACCGCTACTACCGCGGCGGCCCCCTTGTGGTCAATGTAATCCCACTTGGCTAATTTTTTGTCCAAAACCTGCATGGTGTCCTGATAATAATCTATTATTGCTCCTTTTGCCACCAATTCCCGCTTAATTCTCTTATACTCTCCCATGCCCGCTCCTATCCGCTCACTACGGCACACACTCAGCTTACATGCGTTCCAACAGCTTTTCAACACTTACCAGCTTTACACACAATACAAACAAATCCGTTGCCATAGCCATTTCGTCCGGCGTCGGGAAAGACGGCGCAATACGAATATTTGTATCCTTGGGATCTATCCCATAAGGGTATGACGCTCCTGCGCCGGTCAATACCACCCCTGCCTCCTTACATTTTGCCACAATAGCCTTTGCGCAGCCCTCCAGAGACTCAAAGGATATAAAATATCCTCCGTTGGGCTTCGTCCACTCTCCGATACCCAAGCCTCCCAGCTGTGAATCCAGCATATTCAACACTGCTTCAAACTTCGGGCGCATTAACCCTGCATGCTTTTTCATGTGTTCCTTTAAACCGTCAATATTCCTATAATAACGCACATGCCTAAGCTGATTTACCTTGTCATATCCGATTGTCTGTATTGTCATGGATTTTCTCATAAAATCCAAATTTGCCTGTGAAGCAGCCACTGCCGCAATCCCTGCGCCTGCAAAGCTTACCTTGGAGGTAGAGCAAAATTCATAAACCATATCAGGATTCCCGGCCTTCTCACACTCGCTCAAAAGCTCCAAAATCTCATCTTGTCTGTCCTCGTAAAGATGATGAATCGCATAGGCGTTATCCCAAAAGATACGGAAATCCTTCGCCGCAGGCTTCAAAGCAGCAAATCTTTTCACGGTTTCGTCCGAATAGGTATATCCCTGAGGATTGGAGTATTTTGGAACACACCAAATGCCCTTTATACTGTCATCCCCTGCGACAAGCTTCTCCACCATATCCATATCCGGGCCCGTTGAAGACATGGGCACCGTTATCATTTCAATGCCGAAATGCTCGGTAATCGCAAAATGCCTGTCGTACCCCGGAGCAGGACACAAAAACTTAACCTTGTCCAGCTTGCACCACGGTGTGCTTCCCATAACCCCATGGGTCATGGAGCGCGAAACCGTATCATACATAATGCTTAAGCTGGCATTGCCGCAGATTATAACATTGGAGGCTCTTACTCCCATAATATCTGCCATAAGCTGCTTTGCCTCCGGTATACCGTCCAACAGACCATAATTGCGTACATCCAAACCGGACTCCGATTTCATATTACTTTCGGAATTCAGTATATCCATTATGCCCATACTTATATCAAGCTGACTCTCTGCCGGCTTCCCTCTGGACATATCCAGCTTCAGGTTCTTTCCCTTTGCATCCTTATATGCCGCTTCCAGTTCAGACTTCAACGATAATAATTCTTCCTTACTTAACTCCTGATATGCTTTCATAATTTGCACCAAACCTCAATTGAATCGCAAACACAAAGGGTGAAAAGATGTTTGCATGCTTTACCTTTCTTTATTTTTTCTTTCACCCTTCCCCTGTTTCCCTGCAATGTCAAGCGATAACCAATGCTTTTCCCCACAGTCAACAACCGGCTTTTTGGCATTGGATAATCGTATACAATCATACACTCCGAATTATAATACTATATCATCCGGCATTTAACAAGAGGAAATTTAAATTTTCCAAAAATTTTCGTTTAACTTCAAACCGAACAATTATTTCTCAAACAAAAGCAAAATTAAAACAATAAAAAAGCTGCCGTCTTCCGTCTGATTTACAGCCTGAAAACGACAGCTCCCACTCTTATTAAATTTTCAATTTTTAACTGTCTTATGGCGATTATTTAGCATAATCAATTACGCGGCTTTCGCGAATTACGTTGACCTTTATCTGACCCGGATATTCCAACTCAGCCTCAATCTGTTTGGAAATATCACGTGCCAAAAGAACCATATCGGCATCCGTAATCTGCTCAGGCACTACCATAACACGAACTTCTCGACCTGCCTGAATAGCAAAAGATTTATCTACACCTTTGAAATTGTTTGTTATGTCTTCTAATTGTTTTAATCTGCTAGTATAGGTTTCTAATGTTTCCCTTCTAGCTCCCGGTCTTGCAGCAGAGATTGTATCAGCAGCTTGTACAATACATGCAATTAGGGAAGTAGGCTCTACATCGCCATGGTGAGATTCTACCGCATTGATAACCACGGCATTCTCCTTGTATTTTCTACAAAGCTCAACACCAAGCTGGATATGGGAACCTTCCATTTCATGGTCAACCGCTTTACCAATGTCATGTAACAACCCGGCTCTCTTGGCAAGCCTTACATCCAACCCCATCTCGGCCGCAAGCAAGCCCGATAGCTGAGCAACCTCGATAGAATGCTTCAAAGCATTCTGCCCATAACTGGTTCTAAACTTCATCTTTCCAAGTAACTTTACAAGCTCTGGATGAATACCATGTACGCCAACCTCAAGAGTAGCGGCTTCGCCTTCCTCTTTAATCATCACTTCTACTTCTTTTTGCGCCTTTTCTACCATTTCTTCAATTCTGGCAGGATGAATACGTCCATCAACGATTAATTTCTCAAGGGCAATTCTTGCTACCTCACGGCGAATCGGATCAAATCCGGACAAAATAACTGCTTCCGGAGTATCGTCAATAATCAAATCTACTCCGGTCATTGTCTCAAGGGTTCGGATGTTTCTACCCTCACGTCCGATAATTCTTCCCTTCATCTCGTCATTAGGCAGCTGTACTACCGAAATAGTAGTCTCCGAGACATGGTCTGCTGCACATCTCTGTATTGCAGAAACTACATATTCCTTTGCTTTTTTGTCAGCTTCTTCCTTGGCGCGACTCTCCATTTCCTTGATCATCACAGCCGTTTCATGTTTTACTTCATCTTCAACAATTTTCAATAAGTAGTCTTTTGCTTGTTCAGAGGTTAAACCTGAAATTCGTTCCAGTTCCTGTACGCGCTGCTCGTTTAACTTGGAAACCTCCTCCTTCATTTTATTGAGGGATTCTTCTTTTGCCGCCAAGTTAGCTTCCCGCTTCTCAATCGCATCCGCTTTTTTATCAATGTTCTCTTCCTTCTGCTGGACTCTGCGCTCATAACGCTGCGCCTCCGCTCTTCGCTCCTTAATTTCCTTGTCCAATTCGTTCTTGGTACGAATAGACTCTTCCTTAACCTCAAGCAACGATTCACGTTTTTTAGTCTCCGCAGTTTTTAAAGCCTCATCGATAATTTCTCTTGCTTTATCCTCTGCATTACCAACAGTAGCTGCCGCTACCTTTTTCTGATATGCGGAAGTTGCAAGCGCCGTAATTATAGCAGTCACGACAATGCAAACGAGTGCAACGATAACTGTCACAATAGTATCCATCGGCATACTACAGGAGCACCTCCTTATTCAATTCTCATTGTACATTTTGCCTGCAAAACAGTATTCCATTTTACAGTTTATAATAGAATGTAAATTCTAACAAGCAATTCACAACAGTTAGATTTTAAACTGAAATAGCTATTATGTCAAGTGGTAGTCACAATATCTTCCAAAATGCATTGCATATTCAGACAATATTTGTGCATTTATAACGATTCTAACCCTAAATCGACCTCTTTCATTGCTTTCCTAACCAACTCACACGAAAAACCCTTCCTGACCAAAAAGGCGTAGGTTTTTTGACGTTCCCTGTAATCGGCATGCTCCGCATCATAATGCCGCTTCTCCAAGAGTCTTTGAATCATTGCCGACTCATTCTGGCTCCCTCCCTCTTCTTCCCATTTCTTCCATGCTTTTTCAATCAGCTCTCTGGAAATTCCCTTTTCCTGCAAATCCTGTTCTATCCTGCGGCGGCTTTTACTATTTTCGTTATAGGTAATAAAGCTCACCGCATATCGCAGGTCGTCAATATAATGAAATGATGCCACATAATCCAATGCCTCTTTTGCTACCGCCGCAGGATATCCCCCCTGCTCCAGCTTGACGCGAAGTTGCGTTGTGGTATATTCCCTGCCCTTTAACAAATTCATGGCTCGCAGTTTCGCCCGTTTGGGAAGCACAACCTCCATAATTGTACGATAATCCTCTCTCGATATTTCCTGCCCCTCCCGTATATGATAGAGACGCAATTCGCCCTTGTACAACACAAAGGCGAACTCCTGCTCTATATATATTTTACTACGGGTTTTGGATAATTCTACTATCTGTGTTACCTTCATGTCCACCTCGGAATCCTTTACCGTATCTTGACAAATCCGACACTATGTACCTCTCCTTACCGCACAGGCATATCAAACGCACGGTTAAAAGCCTTCTATTTCCCGGCCTTTGCCGCGCCGGCTTTCTTGGTATCCGTCGCTTTCAAAGCGTCCTCCTCCGTCTCCTTCCCGGCTCCTTCAAGCCCGAAATGCTCGCGCACCTTTTTGGTAATCGCCTCGCAGACAGCAGGGTTATCCTTTAAATACTGCTTTGCATTTTCACGCCCCTGTCCTATTTTTTCTCCGTTGTATGCATACCATGCGCCGGACTTATTCACTACGTCAATGCCTGCTGCCAAATCCAAAATATCGCCTACCATGGAGATGCCCTCGCCGAACATAATGTCAAACTCCGCCTCCTTAAAAGGCGGCGCTATCTTATTCTTCACTACCTTAACTCTGGTCCGGTTACCGATGACCTCTCCTCCCTGCTTTAGGGATTCCACTCTCCTGACGTCAAGCCTCACCGAGGCATAGAACTTCAGAGCGCGGCCGCCCGTAGTCGTCTCGGGATTGCCGAACATAACGCCTATCTTCTCTCGAAGCTGATTGATGAATACCACCGTACAATTGGACTTACTGATAATTGCCGTCAGCTTCCGCAGTGCCTGAGACATCAGGCGCGCCTGAAGACCCACATGGCTGTCACCCATATCTCCGTCAATCTCCGCCTTGGGAACCAGCGCCGCTACAGAATCCACCACCACTATATCCATCGCACCGGAGCGCACCATCGTCTCTGTTATCTCCATCGCCTGCTCTCCGTTATCCGGCTGCGAAATGTATAAATTATCAATGTCCACTCCAATATTCTTGGCATATACGGGGTCCAGCGCATGCTCCGCATCAATAAAGCCTGCAATACCGCCCCTCTTCTGTACCTCCGCAATCATATGAAGCGTGACCGTAGTCTTACCGCTGGATTCCGGTCCGTATATTTCGATAATCCTGCCCTTTGGAATGCCTCCCAGCCCCAAAGCCACATCCAAACTTAAAGAGCCCGTAGGTATCGTCTCCACGTTCATCTGCGCGGTAGGATCACCCAATTTCATAACGGCGCCCTTGCCGTATTGCTTCTCAATCTGACCTATGGCGGCATCCAATGCTTTCAGCTTTTCGTCTCTTTCCATTACATATCTCCTTTTCTTCAAAGAACAGATGTTCTGTATTTTTAGATTAAAACATTTGTTCGTATTTGTCAACAAAAATTTTATGTCATACACCTTACCGTTGACATTTTTGTTAAATGTTTTTGACAAAATGAATAGTAAACCTTTTCGTGTACCTTAAAACTCCCTCAAAGGCATCCCTCCTTTAATATATTATCCTTCTGAAACCTGTGGCGAAATGCCGGAAAATAGAAGAAGTATCAGATATAAAAAATGTACCATATTTCTCTCACTCAGGCAAGCGTTAAATAATACGTTTAGCCATACCCTATATACAATACACTTGATTTACAAGCCATGCTTCACTATATCTAAATTATATAATGCTCATATTATACGTTTATCAAAACAGTACATATCAATACTATTGAGTCTGAAACTCTTCGTTTCAGAATACAATTTGCAAAATATCGCTTCCTTAATCCATGAACTTAATTTGTTTACAAACAATTGTTTGCAATTTTGATTTTGAGTAAATATTATATACAGTTATTCGCAATGTCCAAAAGTCTGTTGCCTTTTGCTGCTTCTTTTAAAAGAAGCAGCAAAACTAACCTTGCAAAAATATGCATAATACCATAGCCGCAACAATATCCCCTCTTAAAATCTGCCTCAGAAAATCAAAATACCTGTCGTTCATCTTTTGACTGCTTTTGCTATTCATCAATTGAGATTTTGCCATCGTAATGCAATATTTCTTAGCAATTATATGCAAAAAAGAAAAATTAGAAGAGAATATGCCAATCTTGGTCTTCTTATTTCTATAAAATCATGTAATTTTTTATAAAAGACAAAATATTTCTAAGCAACTACTGGTAAAATAACATTTATTATGTTATTCTCATCTCAAAGGGGAATTGTAATATATGGCGGTTATATAGACATATACTGTCATACATTATGAAAAAGGGGCAGCTGCATTTAAAGACACCATTGTTAAATGCAGCTGCCTCTTTTTATCTAAATAGCGGCTTCCCTGCATGTCTTCTTTATAAAACGTCTGTATAGGCTTGCGCCTGTACAATACTCCGTTATTTCTTTCCGAACGTCACCTTACTGTAATATTCCAGCACACAGCTCCTAAGGAGCATAAGCGCAGACATTACCGCAGATTCCCGGACCTTCGTGCGATTGCCGTTAAAACGAAACTCCTTTACCGTAATGTTCCCTTTCACATTGCAGGCAATATATACAAGCCCCACCGGCTTTTCCTTCGTTCCCCCGTCAGGTCCTGCTATCCCTGTTACGGCTACCGCCACGTCCGACTTGGAAGTAAACGCCATCCCCTTAACCATTTCCTCTGCCGTCTGTTTGCTGACAGCGCCGTATTTCTGCAAAGTTGACTTTTTTACTCCCAACAGCTTTTTCTTTGCCTTATTGGAATAGGTCACATAGCCCGCTTTATAAACCTCGGATACTCCCGGCACATTTGTCAGCCTTGCAGACAGCATTCCTCCAGTACATGATTCGGCGCAGGTCAAGGTCAGTTCATTCGCCAACAGAAGGTCGACTACAGACTTCTCCAGCGTCGTGGCTTCCTCCGTGCTGTAAATATCATAGCCAAAACGTGCCTTCAGCTCCTTCACTACAGGCTTTATCAGCTTATTTGCCGCCTTTTTATCGTCTGCCTTCGCCGTCACGCGAATATGCACCTCACCCGTCTTTGCATAGGTGGCAATGGTAGGGTTTGACTGTCCGTCAATCAAATCCTTTACCATTGTCTCCGCCTTGCTTTCCGACACGCCGCAGATTTTCACGGTTTGAGAAAAAATAACTCCCGGCGTAAGCTTATTCAAATAGGGCGTTACGCTCTCCTCAAACATAGGGATAAGTTCGTTGGGCGGACCCGGCAGCAAAATAATTCTGACATTTCCGAACTCCATTGCCACTCCCGGAGCCGTACCATTATAATTGTCAAATACAAAAGCGCCCTCCGGTATCATCGCCTGCTTCCAATTATTTTCCGTAGGCTTAATATTACGCCCTGCGAAATATCCAGCAATGCGCTCCATGCTATGGTCGTCTGCCTTAAGCTCCTTACCACAGTATTTCGCCGCCGCTTCTTTGGTCAAATCATCCTCCGTAGGACCAAGTCCTCCGCAAAGAATCACTATATCCGACCTTTTTACCGCACAGTCCAGAACCTGAGTAAGCCTCTCGAAATTGTCTCCCACCACTGTCTGAAAGTAACAGGAAAACCCCATCTGAGCACACTTTTCCGCCAGATAAGCGGCATTTGTGTTAACAATATTTCCCAACAGCAGCTCTGTTCCCACACAAATCAATTCAACTGTCATAAATTCTTACCAAGCCTTTCTAAGCCTTTTAAGCTAACCTTATAATTACCGCAGCAATCCTCCATGCCAAAGCGTTGTTTGCACAGGCGCTGTTCGGAAAATTTTACATTTGCGTATAGCTGAAGCCCTATATTTTTCATGGAACAGCAGGATAGATATACATAGGGCTGCCGCATTCTGATTATTATCTTGTATCCTTCATCACATTTTTGTTTTTGATAATGTAATCAATAAGCGAAATCACCGTCAGAGCCAATGCAATCCACATGACTATGTCGGTTATAAACCTTAACTCCCGCAGGTTATTTTTAAGAAAATGTCCGTTGTTGACTATCATCAGGCAAATCATCACCATCTGAAAGGTGGTCTTAAACTTTCCCCAATAGCTTGCCGCAATCACGACGTTATTATCCGCGGCAATCAACCTGAAGCCACTGATTATAAACTCTCTGCTGATTATTACAATCACCACCCATGAAGGGATTCTTCCCATTTCAGTCAAGGCAATCAACGCCGCACAAACCAAAAGCTTATCTGCCAACGGATCCATAAATTTACCGAAATTTGTCACCATATTATATTTTCTTGCAATCTTCCCATCCGCCAGATCCGTCAGGCTGGCAACCACAAAAATTGCCAGCGCTATGTAATCCACATACTCCATAATACCGCCGAAAATTCCAGTAAACCACTCCCAACCATGAAATCCTCCCAATAAAAGCAGCACAAACGGTATAATTAAAATAATTCTAAAAATCGTCAGCTTGTTCGGCAAATTCATTTTACTCATGATAAATTTCTCCAATCAAATCATAATCATTGGCGCCGGTAACCTTAACCTGCACAAAATCCCCCGTAAGCAAAGCCGCCGTAGTATTGACAAATATATATCCGTCCACATTGGGAGCGTCCCTGTAAGTTCTTCCCACATAGACCTCCTCGTCGGCAACCTTGCCCTCAATCATAACAATAAGCACTCTGCCCACCATGTCATTGGCTTTTTCAAAGGCAATTTCCTGCTGTAGCTCCATAAGCTCATCTCTTCTCGCCGCCTTTACTTCCTCGGCAATTTGTTCCGGCATTTCCGCAGCGGGCGTATCCTCCTCCTGAGAATAAGTAAACACGCCGAGACGATCAAATTCCAGTTCATCTACAAAATTATATAACCGTTCAAAATCCGTCTGACTCTCTCCAGGAAAACCGCTAATCAAAGTAGTCCTCAGACAGATATCGGGAATCCTCTCACGAAGCCTTCCAATCATGCTGCGAAGCTCCGTTTCCGTAGTCCGCCTGCCCATACGCCTTAAAACATTGTCCGAAGCATGCTGGATGGGCATATCCAAATAATGACAAATCTTTGGCTCTGTGGCAATCGTGTCTATCAGCTCATCCGTAATCTCCTCGGGATAACAATATAAAATACGAATCCAGCTGATACCGCTTATTTTTGCCAATTCGCGCAAAAGCCGGGGCAGACTCTTTTTCCCGTATATATCCACCCCATAGAGGGTGGTCTCCTGCGCCACCAAAATAAGCTCCTTCACACCGCTTTCCGCAAGTCCTGCGGCTTCCGCAAGCAGCTTTTCCATGGGTACGCTACGAAAACCTCCTCTCACTTTGGGGATAATACAATAAGTACAATGCTTGTCACAGCCCTCGGCTATTTTCAGATAGGCAAAATGCCCGCCTGTAGTCACTACCCGCTTTTGTCCCGTAACCGGCGCTGCATTGATATCCTGATAATGGTTACGACATTTGCCCTCAAGCGTCTCCTCCAATGCCTCCGCAATCTCTAAAACAGCTGTGGTTCCTATAATGGCGTCTACCTGAGGGATTTCGGTCTGAATCTCCTCCCTATAGCGCTGGGCAAGGCAGCCTGCTGCAATCAGCGCCTTCAGCTGTCCGTTCTCCCTTCGCTGTGCCATCTCCAAAAGGACATTGATGCTTTCTTCCTTTGCATCACCGATAAAACAGCAGGTATTCACCACTGCCGCTTCCGCCTCGGTCTCGTCATCTGTAAAAGTATATCCCTTTTCCTGCAGCGTTCCCAGCATCATCTCGGAATCCACCAAGTTTTTGTCACAGCCTAAAGATATTAATAGTATTTTCATAGAAACCTTTCCAAAACCAAAGAATAGCTGGGCAAAAAGCGCCAGCTATCATTACTCCTTATTCCTCGTCGCCCAAAATCTTAATCTTGCCCTGATTTAATTCCTCCACGGCAACGGACAGCGGCTTTTTATCCTTCCCCTCTACCAGAGGCTCGTCTCCGCCGATAATCTGCCTTGCCCTCTTAGACGTGGCCATAACAATAGAATAACGGCTGTTTACCACAGGCGCTTCTCCCGGCTCTACCTCACTGTTTACTACCTTCATCAAATCTGAATAAGACGGATGTAACATTATTTTGCTCCTTCCTGAAACTCTTTGAGTTCTTTCCTGATTTCCTTTATAAATGCTTCTCTGCGAACAGGCGCCCTGCGCGAAGCGTCCACCAGCCGGTGAAGCTCCTCCACACAAACGTCCAGATTATCATTTACCACAATATAATCATAGGCCTCTATGCCTTCTGATTCCTCGCTTGCGCGGACCAGACGTTTTCTGATCACCTCTGCGCTCTCCGTTCCTCTTCCCACCAGCCTGCGCTCTAACTCCTTAACGTTAGGAGGCGTTACAAACATAAGAAGACTTTCGGGAAACTTTTTCTTAACCTGCAAAGCTCCCTGTATTTCAATCTCCAAAATAACATCCTTACCCGCGTCCAGCTGCTCTTCCACATAATCCTTGGGAGTTCCGTAGTAATTGTCACAGTAGGAGGCATATTCGATAAGGCCGTCCTCCTTGATTCTTTCCTCAAACTCCCTCTTACTTACAAAAAAGTATTCTACTCCGTCACGCTCTCCCTCTCTGGGGCTTCTGGTCGTCATGGATATGGACAGTGCATAATTATCATAGGTCTGCAAAAGTCTTTTCATCAAAGTACCCTTACCCGCTCCCGAAAAACCGGATATTACAATTAAAATTCCTTTTTCCTTCATTCTCTTTTGCCACCCTCCAAATATGATTTATACGACGTCCTGTACACCGTCGCTATCTGCAGGCTCGTCAGAACATGCCTGCGCACGTCCTGCAATGGTTTCGGGAAGAAGCGCCGAAAGCACCACCTGACTGTTTTCCATTACCAGAACCGACTTGGTCTTTCTCCCCTGAGTCGCGTCTATTGCCGTACCTGTCTCTTTCGCCTTCTGTACCAGACGCTTGATAGGCGCTGCATCCGGACTTACGATGGCAATAATCTTTTCAGTATTTACAATATTTCCAAAACCTATATGAATTAGTTTATTCATTGATACCCTACTCAATATTCTGAATTTGTTCCCTGACCTTCTCAATCTCCGTCTTCAGCTCAATTGCGCAATTGGAAACCTCAAGGTCGTTTGCCTTGGAGAGAATGGTATTTGCTTCCCTGTTCATCTCCTGTGCAATGAAATCAAGCTTACGCCCTATACTTCCGCCTTCCAAAAGAGTCCTTTTTGTGGTTTCTATATGGCTGCGCAGACGTACGATTTCTTCGTCCACACAAGCCTTGTCTGCAAAAATAGTAACCTCGGTAAGCAGCCTGCTCTCATCAACGGCAGTATCGCCTAAAAGCTCCCTTACCTTCTCCTCAAGCTTCTGCTTGTATTCACTGACAATCCGTGGAGAACGCTCCTCCACAAAAGCAACCAGCTTCAGCATACCGTCCAGCTTTTCTGTTAAATCGTCTCTTAGGTGTTCACCCTCAACGATGCGGCTTTGCACAAACATTTCGGCAGCGGCCGCCACCGTCCTTTGAAGCTCCTTCCAAAGCTCTTCCTCATCAATATTGTGCTCCTCCATGGTCAGAACCTCAGGGTATCTGGACAGGGCGGACACGCAAATATCGTCTTCCAATCCGAAATCCTCGGCTATGAGACGCAGGTATTTTAAATATTCCGCCGCCAGCTCCTTATTGTAGCGCACGTTGGAATTATTCTCTGTAAAGTCCTCGTAGGTAATAAAAACATCAATCTTGCCTCGGGAAATATAATTTTTCAGTTCACCGCGGATTGCCGACTCAAAAAAATTCAGCTTCTTGGGCAGCTTTATATTTACATCCAAATAGCGGTGATTGACAGATTTCATTTCCACTGCAAATTTCCGGTTATTCTCGGCAGTCTCCGATCTGCCAAAGCCTGTCATACTCTTTATCATGGGGGCTCCAATCTGCTTAATCAAACTATATCTCCATATACTTCAATCCATTATAGAATAAGTTTCCAGACACGTCAAGGCTTAGTCTATTCTATTTTTTCGCATCAGTCGGACTCATAATGGTTTCTTTTCCAGCAGAAATCTGCTACAATCTATAACAGCAATGAAATCCGGAAGGAAAACACCGTAGGTTTTCCCTTTTTGCCCGCGTATTTCAATTGTATATTTAAGAACAAGCGAGGAATCTATCATGGCTTTTGACGGCGTTACCATAGCAAATGTAGTTTACGAATTAAATAAGGAGCTTGCAGGCGGGCGGCTATATAAAATTGCCCAGCCGGAGAACGACGAGCTTTTGCTCACCGTGAAAACCTCCGAAGGACAAAAACGTCTTTTTATTTCCGCAGACGCTTCCCTTCCCCTGATTTATCTGACAAAAAGCAACAAGCAAAGCCCGCTTACGGCTCCCAACTTCTGTATGCTTTTGCGCAAGCACCTGCAGAACGGACGCATTACCGAAATCACCCAGCCGGGGCTTGAGCGTATCGTCCGTATTCATATTGAGCATCTGAACGAGATGGGCGACCTCTGCCGCAAAACCTTAATCGTGGAAATTATGGGAAAGCACAGCAATATTATTTTTTGCAATGAGGAAAATATAATTATAGACAGCATTAAACATGTCTCCGCAGCGGTGAGCAGCGTGCGGGAGGTTTTGCCCGGCAAGCCTTATTTTGTTGCGGACACACAAGACAAGCTGGATGCCCTAAGCGTCGGTTACGATACCTTCCGCAGCGCCGTCGGCGCGAAGCCCCAGCCTTTGTTCAAGGCCCTTTACGGCAGCTTTACAGGAATTTCTCCTGTGCTCGCTCAGGAGCTTTGTTATCAGGCGGGGTTGGACGGGGAACAGCCTACGGCAGCTTTCGATGCGGACGCTTATAAGGCGCTCTATCAGGTATTTGAGCGCATGGTTATTGCCATAAAAGAAAATCGTTTTATACCAAATATAGCGTACACAGGAAAGCAGCCCGTAGAATTTGCCGCTGTTCCCTTGACCATGTATGTCTCCGGTACGGATAAAACCGTTTCCTGCCCCTCCATGTCTTCCCTTTTGGAGACTTACTATGCGGAAAAGAATACGATTACCCGTATTCGCCAGAAGTCAGCCGATTTAAGACGGATTGTACAAACTGCTCTTGAAAGAAATATCAAGAAATATGATTTACAGCTGCGTCAGATGAAGGACACCGAAAAAAGGGAAAACTACCGCATTTACGGGGAATTGTTAAACACCTACGGCTATGGCGCCGCCCTTGGAGCCAAGTCTTTGGAGGCATTGAATTATTATACCGGCGAAACCGTTACCATTCCCTTAGATCCTACTCTTACCACTACGGAAAACGCCCAAAAATATTTTGACAAATATAACAAGCTGAAACGTACCTATGAGGCTCTTTCAAAGCTAACGGAGGAAGTGAAGTCGGAAATTGGCCATTTGGAATCCGTCAGCGCTTCACTGGATATCGCTCTCAGAGAGGAAGATTTAGCCCAAATCAAGGAGGAGCTTACGGACAGCGGCTACATCCGCAGAAAGGGAGGCGGAAAGAAAGCAAAAATTACCAGCAAGCCCTTCCATTACCTTAGCAGCGACGGCTTCCACATTTATGTGGGAAAGAATAATTACCAGAACGATGAGCTCACCTTTAAGCTTGCTACAGGCAACGACTGGTGGTTTCATGCCAAGGACATGCCCGGCTCCCATGTTATTGTAAAGACCGAAGGCGCCGGGGAGCTTCCCGACCGAACCTTCGAGGAAGCAGGACGCCTTGCCGCTTACTACTCCAAAGCCCGCGGACAGGATAAGGTTGAAATCGATTACATCCAAAAAAAGCATGTTAAAAAGCCTGCTGGCTCCAAACCCGGCTTCGTGGTATACTACACCAATTACTCCCTGATGATTGACTGCGATATCACGGGTATCGAAAAGCTAAATGAATAAACCTATACTAAACCACCCCATAAGGAGACAAATCATGCCCATTCCATCCTATCGCGCCATCCCGTTATCCAAAGCTCAAATCCTCGCCCTCTATACCAACCTTGCGCCCCTTCATTTCCCTCCTGACGAGCTCCGCCCCCTCGAGAATCTGGAAAACCTGTTTTCCAGAGACGGCTATGAGGGCTTAGGTCTTTACGAATGCTCTAAGCCCCGGCAGCTTTTAGGCTATGCCCTATTTATTCGCGTTCCGGATTTCCCTGTTATGCTACTTGATTTTTATGCAATCTTGGAGGAATATCGCTGTCTGGGCTTAGGCGGTATTTTTTTGCGGGAAATCAAAGCACGCTATCAAAACGTCTGCGGTATCCTCTTAGAGACAGAAGCCGTATCTGCCGCATCCTCCGCTGAGGAAAAAATTTTAAGGGAGCGCCGCAACGCCTTTTACGAAAAAAACGGCGCCGGTAAAACCAATGTTTCCAGCGCCGTTTTCGGAGTCTCTTACTCTATTTACTTTTTACCTACGCACAATCCTCCAGATACGTTTTCCGGAAATACAGACGCGTTCCCCGACACGGAATTTGTGCGCAAGGCTTTAGAAAAAGTCTACCGTTTTATGCTGCCGGACAAGCTTTATAAGCATGTATCCATCTCATGATATTGCAGACTATCTCATCAGACGGCATTTCTTTGCCGCCTTCACCAGCAGATGCCCCTTCGGAAATCCCTTCAGCTCCTGCTCGCTCAAGCCTCTCATAATAATCATCATGGCAAAATAGACACAGACGCCTACGAGCACTGCGGGAATTAAAGAAATCCGCATGGATGCGGTCAGCATCAACATTCCCTCATACACTGCCCAGGCGGCAGCTCCCATGAAGCCTGACGAAACAAGGGGTATCAGGAAGGTTTTCACCATCTCCTGCCTATAGCCCACTGCATTGCGCACCGAAATCTGATTAAGCAGACACATAATACCCGAGTACAGAGTGTTGGCAATCGCCATACTGTATAAATCCAAATCCGTGTAAAAAAGCAGCGCCAGAGCTACCGCAGTCTGTATAACCAAAGCTATTCCCGCATTGAAAATCGGCGTATTTACCTTACCAAGACCCTGTAGAATAGAGCCGTTCAAGGTAGACAACGCATAAAATACCACCGACACGGAGAGCATCATCAGAAGCTTTGCAGCAAGGCTTACCACCTCGTCCGGTCTGGGAAAGAGGAAATAAATCACCGGCTTTGCCAGCACCAACAGACCTACCGCCGAGGGAATGGAAATGACCATGGTACTCTTGACAGCCAGCCCGATTTTGTCTCTGGCGCCCTGCGCATCCCTTGCCGCAACCAATTGCGCCACCGACGGAATAATTGCCGAAGCCATTGCCGTGGCGAAGGCAATGGGAATATTGGACACCGTAAGGGACTGTCCCGTAAAAATTCCCCAATTCGTATAACGTTCCACACTGTCAAGGTTTTTTATTTCCGGCAGAATCTTCGTGTAAATCCCATTGTTCACCGCTCCGCTCAGATTATATACCGCCGTACTTAAAATAAAGGGAGTGACCACCATAGTAATGTTTTTTAATATAGCGCCGTAGGAATCCTGCTCCATATGTCTGTCATGGTCAATTCTGTTATGAATCAGCCTGCGGTTTAAGGCATATATTCCGAGCATTAACAAAAGTCCGGCAAACACTCCCGCTCCCGTTCCGAGAGCGCTTCCGATAGCTCCATAGGTAGCGCGCGCCACCTGACCTTCCTTGTCGGCAGGCACCTCCATGGTTCCCATAAAACCGTCTATCAGCAGATATGCCGCACCAACGCTCACCGCCGCGTTTATTATCTGCTCCAAGATTTGGGAAACGGAGGTCTGGGCCATGCTTTTATGCGCTTGGAAATATCCTCTGAGAACCCCCAAAATGCCGTAAATAAATATTGTGGGAGCAAAGGTGCGCAGCACCGGCACTGCCGCCTCCTCCACAAAAAGCCCTGCTCCAAAAAATAGAAACAGGCTTGCGGCGCCGCCCACCACCAAAATATATCCTAGAGCGCAAAGAAATATCCTATGGGCATTTCTGTATTCCTTCACGGCAAGCTTCGCCGCAATAACCTTGGAGATAGCCGAAGGAATGCTGTAGGAGGATATCAAAAGCACAATGGTATAAAACCCGAATGCCGCCTGATAATAGCCCATGCCAAGCTCTCCGATAATAGCATTTAAAGGGCTTCTGTAAAGAAGCCCTATAATTCTGCTGATGATACCCGCCGCGGCAAGAATACCAGCCTGTACTATGAAATTGCCTTTTTTGCTATTATCTTTGCCTGACATTTTTCTATCCTACCAGCCAATCATACATTTCCTGATATTTTCCGGCTGACACCTTCCATGAAAAATCAGCCGCCATAGCACGGTCTACAATCTTGTTCCACTCGCGCTTCTTATCATAATAAATATGCTCCGCATACCGGATAGTATTCAACATTTCGTGAGCATTATAATTTGAAAAGCTAAAGCCCGTACCCGTGCTTTCATATTCATTATAGGCCTGCACCGTATCCTTAAGCCCGCCTGTCTCCCTCACGATAGGAATCGTACCATAACGAAGCGACATAAGCTGGCTCAACCCACAGGGCTCAAACAGCGAAGGCATCAGAAACGCATCGCAGGATGCATAAATCCGATGTGACAGCGCATCCGAATAATAAATATTTGCGGAAACCTTATCGCTGTATTTCCAATCAAAGTGGCGGAACATATTCTCATATCTCTCTTCACCGGTTCCCAACACGACAAACTGAATATCGTCCTGACATAATTCGTCCATAATATATGCAATCAAATCCAGACCCTTCTGATCCGTAAGCCGGGAAATCAGACCGATCATCATCTTTTTATCATCCTGCCTTAAACCCAGCTCCTCCTGCAGGGCATGTTTGTTTTTCACCTTTTCCTTACGGAAATTCACTGCATTGTAGGGCTTTACAATATGCGCGTCCGTCTCGGGATTAAAATCCGTGTAATCAATACCGTTGACGATTCCCCTCAGGTCGCCGCTGCGCGCGCGCAGCAGTCCATCCAGTCCTTCACCGTAAAAAGCCGTCTTAATCTCCTCCGCATATGTCTCGCTCACCGTTGTCACCGCGTCCGCAAACACGATTCCTCCCTTTAAGAGATTGGCGTCCTTATATGCCTCAAGCTTATCGGAGGTAAAATAATAATCGGGAAGCCCGGTAATACTTTTTACCGTCTTGACATCCCACTTCCCTTGGAACTTCAGGTTATGAATCGTCATGATGGATTTCATACCGGTAAAGAACAAATCTCCCCGGAAGCGTTCCTTCATATAAACGGGTATCAAACCCGTCTGCCAGTCATGGCAATGTACGATATCTGGCTGAAAATTAACCAGCGGAAGCGCAGACAGCACTGCCTTTGAAAAATAAGCGTATTTCTCGATTTCATAGCATACGTCGTCCCCGTAGGGCTTGAAACCGCCGAAGTAGCTCTCGTTATCAATAAAGTAATAATGCACGCCGTCCACGACAGCCTCCAGCACGCCCACATATACATTCTTCCAATTAAAATCCATGTAAAAATGGGTTACATACTGAAGCTTATCCTTCATCTCCTGCTTCATGCAGGTGTACTTGGGAAGAAACACGCGCACGTCAAAATATTCTTTGTCAATACATTTCGGCAAAGAACCCACTACGTCCGCCAAGCCTCCCGTCTTGATAAAAGGAACTCCCTCTGATGCAACAAACAAAATTTTTTTCATTTGAAACCCTCCACATTATAGCATACCCTGCTTTGCAGGCGCTTGATTTGCTTTCAATTCAAAAATTTTCTGCCAAGTATAAACACATGCTTTCCGTATCTGAAATTATATAGTACATTATACACGATATTCTCTGATGTGCAAAGAGGTATTATACTGAGTTTCCGTTTTTATCGAACCAGCTTACGCCGTTGGTCAGCAGATAATCCTCTCCGCCTAAAACCGCCCGGCAATAATCCTTGGCCGACGTTATTTTCCGGGCAAAGGCCACTCCTCCCCCAAAGAGCCTGCTGTCATGGATATCAGAGCCTGCCGTTATGGGAAGTCTGTGCTTCTTGGCATAAGCAACCGCAAGCGTATCGTATTCGGGATTGTTGTGGCTTATGCTTAACGGATTGGAGTGGGTGGCATTGATACCCTCCACACCGTCCACCGCCTCCGGAAACAGACGTACCTTCGGAATATACCACTCCTCCCTGAAGGGATGCGCATGAATAACCATACCGCCCGCCTCATGTATTAATCTGTATTGCTCCTCCACCGTGGCGTCCTTAATCTCCGGATGGGCGATAAGCCATTCCCCGTCCACGCCATATATCAGGAATTCCGTTCCCTGATAGCCTGCCTCATAACCGAAAAACACCGAAAAATTATTTTTATCTCCCCACTCTCTGGCATCCTCATAGCCTCTGCAAAATGCTTGGACCCAATCCCTCCACGGAAGCGCGGGATCTATATTATTGTTGCCGTACCAGTTGTGATCCGTCACAAAAATTCCGGCATAGCCGGCCTTTTTTGCCGCCTCCGCCATCTGTCTTCCGCTGCTTCTTGCGCACCTGCTGCTCTGTCCGGTATGCAGATGCGTCTCATACAAATAGGGATACTTTTTCGTTTTATCGCTGCTTTCCATCTTGATCGGCATCTCCTTATCAATCATTCTATATGTCTATTATAACACCTGTTCCAACTATTACCAATATTTTTATGCTCCCCATTCTTTTCTTCCAAAGACGAATTTTCCTATATGACAAAAAATAAGCCGGACGCCCTGACACGGAGAATAAAATTTAGGTAAAAAAAGATAGAAAAACAGATAAATCGGCGGCATAAGCTGTTTTCGCCCCGCTTTTTGTTGGACAAAAGCGGATTTTGCGATGAGTTGCAGTTGAAGGAGAAAAGGTTATCAATTTATAATGGAGGAGTACGAAATTTGATATTGGAGGTCGTTTCATGGAACAGCTAAACATTACTACTACGAAGGATAACGACAAGGTGTACAAAATTTTGGGGGACTTATTAAACGCAGATAAAGAATTCCAGATTATGATTACAGTACCCTCCACAAAAGGGAATGAAGCGAAGAATACAGTAAATAAAGGACAGAAGCAGGAGGCGGTGGTTCGTGATTTAGAGCAGGACGTCACCAATATGATACATGAAATCGGCGTACCCGCACATATTAAGGGGTATCAGTATTTGAGGGAGGCGATTATGATGTCGGTGGAGGATTCCTCTATGATCAGCTCAATCACCAAGATACTCTACCCGACTATAGCAAAGCGTTTCCAGACTACGCCAAGCCGCGTGGAGCGCGCTATCCGTCATGCCATTGAAGTGGCATGGAGCCGGGGAAGAATGGAGACGTTGGACTCCCTGTTCGGCTATACTATAGACACCGGCAAGGGCAAGCCCACCAACTCGGAGTTTATTGCACTGATTGCCGATAAAATCAGATTGTCCTACAGGAATTGATTAATGGGGATAAATAAAGCTCCCAAGGGGTAAGACCTTTAGGAGCTTTTTTATCATATGGGAAATTTCGTCTTTGCAAGGAAAGAATACGGAGCAATCTTTTAACATATCTCCCTGATTCTTTCCCTTAAAGGAAGAATCATCCCCGCCGGTACGCTCAGCTCGTCAATCCCCATGCGTATAAAGTCCTCCGTCATGGAAAAATCACCCGCAAGCTCACCGCAGATCCCTATCCGGATACCGGCAGCATGCGCGTTCTCCGCCGTCATCTCAATCATCTTTAGCACCGCCCTGTGATGGGGATTCCTAAACTCGCAAAGCGCGGCGTTCTGCCTGTCGACCGCCAGCGTATACTGAGTCAGGTCATTGGTTCCCACGCTAAAAAAATCCACCTTTTTTGCAAGCTCGTCGCTGATAAGCGCCGCCGCCGGCGTCTCTATCATAATGCCTGTAGGAAGCTTTCCCTCGAAGGGAATTCTCTGCCGCAAAAGCTCCTCCCTTGCCTGTCTCTCCAATTCCCGAAGCCTGTCGATTTCCTCTACGGACGTAATCATGGGATACATAACACTCAGCCTGCCGTAGCGGCCCGCCCGGTAAAGCGCTCGAAGCTGTGTCTTTAAAAGCTCCGGATTTTGCAGCCCTATGCGGATAGCGCGAAGCCCCAGCGCCGGATTGTCCTCCCTGCCAAGCCCAAGGTAGCTTACCTGCTTGTCCGCACCGATATCCATGGTGCGGATGACTACCTCTCTGCCCCGCATTTTCTCCAGAATCTGCCTGTAAACCAAAAACTGTTCCTCCTCATCAGGCGCGCTTTCCCGCCCTAAATACAAAAGCTCACTGCGGAACAACCCGATTCCCCCCGCATCATTATCACACGCGGCGTCCACCTCCGCAAGGCTTCCCGCGTTGGCAAATACCCTGACGCTTCTGCCGTCTCCGGTAATATCCCCCTTTCCCTTCAGAGAATACAGCCTTTCTCTGCGGAGCATACATTGTCTTTTCTTTTCCTGCATGGTAAGCAGGGTCGGTACGTCCGGCTCTATATAAACGGTTCCCGTAAAGCCGTCAATAACGGCAGGTAAGCCGTCATACTCCTCTGACAGCTCCTCCCCGATTTCCATCACCGCAGGAATGCCCAGCCCTCTGGCAAAAATCGCCGTATGTGAATAAACACTGCCCTTTCTTATGACAAAACCCAGCACCTTATCCGGGGGCAGACATACCGTCTCTTTGGGCGTTAAATCATCTGCTGCCACTATGCATGGCTCTTCCCAAACTGCTTCCGACGCTTTTTCTCCCGTTAGCGCCTGCAAAATATACCCCGCCACAGACTGTACATCCTGCGCGCGCTCCCTTATATAAGAATCCTCTATAGCGAGCAGCCGCTGCGCAATATTGTTCCCTGCAGTTTTCACCGCGTATTCCGCATTTACGCTTTGCTCGTTAATCATATTGCGCACGCCGCCCACAAATTCCGTATCCTCGAGCATTAACCCATGAGCTTCAAAAATAGCCGCCTCGGCGGCTCCCACTGTTTGAACCGCCTTCTCATACAGCATATGAAGCTGCTTTGCCGCCTCCTCCCTCGCCCGCTCAAATCTCTGCAGCTCCCGCTCCTTATCCGCCGCTTGAGTTCTCTCTACCCGACGTTCTTCTCTATGGTAAAAGACAAGCCTGCCTATACAAATATCATCTGATACACTTTTTCCACACAATATAACCATATTCCCTCTTGTTCCGCCGCCTCTAGAGCCTGACAAACTAATTTTTCCGCTTATAATTGTATTATACATACTAATTGCACAATAGCCAATGCTTTTTATCAACACCGGTATTCTGTTTGCTCACAAGGTTTTAGCAGTCTTTCTCTCCCTTGTAGTTTTTCCCACTTTGATATATACTAAATATGCTTGACCGAATATACAAATATACACAAAATGCAGACAACAGAAAGGACACAAAATGACAAAACAGGAAATCAGTGAAATAAAAAAGCTTTTTACCCAAAATAATTGCTCCATCACTCGCATTTGCGGCTGCTATGTGGATGGCGAAAAAAATAAAAAAACGGAGCTGAAAAATGCCTTTCTGGCCCTTCCCGAGGAGGAAATGTTCAAATATTTTGAAATACTCCGCAAAAGCTTATCCGGTACTTTGGGAAAGAACCTTCTTACCTTAGAATTTCCTTTAAATGCGGAATATGAGGGAGGCGCTCAGGAGTTTCTCTTAAGGCTGCGCGACAGTAAGCTTAAGGACGACGCCCTGTTGGAAGAATTCTATGATAAAATCATCGAGACATATGAGTTCGTGGGCAATTACCTAATCCTCACCGTTCATGACGTGTATGATGTTCCCGGCAGAACCAGAGACGGCATAACAATGGAGGACGCCTCCGACGAGGTGTACGAATACATATTAACCTGTATCTGCCCCGTTAATCTGTCCAAGCCCGGACTAAGCTATGACGCAGCGGAAAACACCTTCCGAAATCGTGTGCGCGACTGGGTGGTAGGCCCGCCTGAAACGGGCTTCCTCTTTCCCGCATTTAACGACAGAAGCGCAGATCTCCATAGCGTCTTATATTACGCTAAGGACTCCGAGGAGCTAAGGGAGAATTTTGTAGACCGGCTTTTTGGCTGCCCCCTCCCCCTTTCCGCAGGCAGCCAAAAAGAAAGCTTTCAGGCCCTGATAGAGGAGACTCTGGGAGAAACCTGCGATATGGAAGTAGTAAAAAATATTCACGGAAAATTAAGCGAAATGATCGAAGAACACAAGGAAGAACCCGCCCCCCTTGTGCTTGATAAAAATGAAGTAAAAACCCTGTTTGCAAGCAGCGGCGTTGCGAATGAAAAGCTGGAAGAATTCGACCGGTACTACGACGCCACCGCCGGGGAGGACACTTCGCTCTATGTAAGCAACGTCGTCAACACGCGCACCTTTGAGGTCAAAACCCCCGATGTTGTCATAAAGGTCAATCCCGAGCGCACCGATTTGATTGAGACAAAAAATATCAATGGCAGAGAATGCCTTGTGATTGCTTTAGACGGGGGCGTCATGGTAAACGGCATTAATGTTCATCCATATATTGCTCCATAATTGCCGCCGCCATACCGATGAGCTGCACGCAGGGGCGCTTTTTATAGTACTCCTCCGTGCGCTTTTCGGGAATCGGGCTGCTTTCCTTTTCCTTTAAGCCAAGAAGCTCCTTACACACTATGGAGCCGTTTCTTATGCGAAATTCTTCTGCAAGCTCCTGTATTCTGGCATAATGCTCTGTCTTTCCCTGCAAATCCCTCGGTTCGTCGTATCCGTACAAAAGCCCCGCCACCATAAACATACCCGAGACCGCTCCGCACACCTCCCGAAGCCTCCCCATACCTCCGCCAAAGGAGGAGCTAAGCTTAAGCGCCGTACTTTTATCCATATTAATCCTATCGGCAAAAGCCAGTAAAACCGCCTGTGAACAATTGTAGCCTTCTTTAAAATTCGCCATTGCCTGCTGTGCGCGGGCGTTCTTTTCTATATCGATTTCCATCGTTTTCACACCTTTCTAACCGGACTCACATCAAATAACAAATATTCCAGTATACAAATATATAAATACATAATATCATATCCGGTGCAAAAAGTGAATAGCAGGCGCCCGCCCAAAATAGCTCCTTGACAAAAGCGCTTATTTCGCTTTGGCAATCCTTTTCCTATCCAGCCTTAAAGGGCTGTTTTCCTTATAGGGTCTGAATAACAGATACAAAAAAACTATACATAAAAACAGCGCCGCTAATGCTCCGAATCCAAATCCAAAACCGGCAAACAATCCTCCGAGCTGGTAAATACAAAGTGATACAAAATATGCAAATCCGGTCTGATAACCGATTGCGAACCAAAACCATTTGGCATTATTCATCTCTCTTCTAATAGCGCCGATTGCGGCAAAGCATGGCGCGCACAGAAGATTAAACACCATGAAAGAGAATGCCGCAGGCCCGGACATGCTTTGGAAATCAAGCACTCCGAATACGCCCACAACCTCTTCCTTTGCAGCCAGTCCCATCATTGTAGCAATAGTTGTCTTGATGCTGCCAAATCCCAAAGGTGCAAAAATCCAGCCTATAGCCTTTCCGACCATACCCAGCGCACTATCCTCAAGCTCCATTTCCATGGCAAATCCAAAGCCGTCCTTTCCCATTCCAAAATGAGAACCCGCCCATATTACTATAGACGCAAGGAGAATAATGGTTCCCGCCTTCTTGACAAAGGAACAGCCTCGCTCCCACATACTCCTGAACACATTACCCACAGTGGGCATGCGATAAGGGGGAAGCTCCATCACAAAGGGAGCGGGGTCTCCGGCAAACATCCTTGTCTTCTTTAAAACAATACCGGAGAGAACGATGGCTGCCACTCCGATAAAATAGGCGACGGGAGCAACCCAGCCCGCATTGTGGAACATGGCTGCCGATATCAATGCAATAATAGGCATTTTGGCGCCACAGGGAATAAATGTTGTAGTCATAATTGTCATCTTACGGTCTCTGTCATTCTCAATAGTTCTAGACGCCATGACGCCGGGAACGCCGCAGCCCGTTCCTATCAGCATAGGAATAAAGGATTTTCCGGAAAGCCCGAATTTACGGAAGATTCTGTCCATAATAAAGGCAACCCTTGCCATATAGCCGCATGTTTCCAGAAATCCAAGAAAAATAAACAATACCAGCATCTGCGGCACAAATCCCAGCACAGAGCCCACGCCAGCCACTATACCGTCCACGATAAGGCTCTTCAGCCACTCTATGCAGCCGACGGCATTCAGCATATTTTCCAACAATACGGGAATACCGGGAACCCATATACCAAAAAGATACCAGCCCTCACCGAACAGACCGTTATTTGCCCAATCGCTTGCCCATACCCCTACCGTCGTCATAGAGAAATAATATACCATAAACATTACGGCCGCAAAGATAGGAAGAGCAAGCCATCTGTTTGTTACAATGCGGTCAATTTTATCGGATGCCGTAAGCTTCTCTTTACGACACTTAGTGACACATTCTCCGATAACAGAAGAAATATATACGTATCTCTCGTTGGTAATGACGCTCTCCGCATCGTCATCAAAGGCTTCCTCCAACGCCTTGATTTCAAAGGATACATTCGGAGGATACTTTATACCTTCTGCAATTTTATTATCCTTTTCGAGTAATTTTATTGCAAAGAAACGCTTCTGTCTTCTCTCCACATTATCGCCAAGCTTTTCTTCTACCGCTTTGATTTCTGTCTCCACATTCCGGGTAAACGTATGGACATGCGTCTGCACTGCTTTAGCCTGTGCCGCAACAATGGCTTTTTCAACTGCCTCCCTTATTCCCGTTCCTTTAAGAGCGGAAACCGCCACTGTCTCGCACCCCAGCTTTCCGCTAAGCTTATCTATATGGATTTTATCCCCCGCTTTTTCCACAAGGTCAATCATATTCACCGCCATTACCACCGGTATGCCCAGCTCCAAAAGCTGAGTGGAAAGATACAGATTCCTCTCTATGTTGGTGCCGTCCACAATATCAATGATTACATCGGGACTTTCGTTAATAAGATAATTTCTCGTCACAACCTCCTCCAGAGTATAAGGTGACAGCGAATAAATACCGGGAAGATCTATAATAATAACATCCTTATGCCCCTTTAGCCTGCCCTCTTTCTTTTCGACAGTTACGCCCGGCCAATTTCCTACAAACTGATTTGAACCTGTCAGCATGTTAAATAATGTTGTTTTACCGCAGTTTGGATTACCTGCCAATGCAATTTTAATAGACATATTAACCTCCGTCTCCAAGCGTTATTTACGTGGACGCTTCGCATAATATCTGAAATTTCGTGGTTGCGGTCTAAACTTACGACGCCCCGTCACAAATTTACCGTCACTATCCACAGCATGTTTGTTCTAACTATCGTTGATTAGTTTTAACTAACACATATGTAAAAAAAATTATTCTACCTCTATCGTCTCCGCATCGGACTTCCTAAGAGACAATTCATAGCCTCTCACCGTCACCTCTATGGGATCGCCCAAGGGCGCCGTCTTTCTTACAAACACCAGAACGTCCTTTGTAATTCCCATATCCATAATACGTCTTTTAACCGGTCCTTCTCCCGTCAGCTTTTTTACCTTTACCGTCTGCCCACAGGCAATCTCCTTCAATGTCTTCATATCCATCCTCCATGCCGCTGCTTATGCGGCGCCTTGTCAGCTTCCTCGCTTACGGCTTCAAACTATAATCTTACTCGCCATATCCTTTCCTATGGCAACTCTGGACTCCTTGATATTCACTATAAGGTTCCCGCCGGCCTGAGAAATCACTGTCACGGCGCTTCCTGCAACAAATCCAAGGCTTTCCAGAAATTTACGAATTTCCTCCTTTCCGCCAACCCTTTTGATTATATTAAGTTGTCCTTCCTTTACAATTGTCAATGGCATTTTCTCCTCCTTCCTGTCGCAATAATTGATATAATTTACCGTTTCCGCATTAGTTAGTATAAACTAACTAATGCGGAGTTGTCAATACAAAATAATGAAATTTAAAAAAAAACCGGCAGAAATCATTTCCTGCCGGTTAAAACCGTAGACTAAAATCATCATTAAAAACATCTGTTGCTCAACAATTGTAAATCTATCTGTTATTTCAACTCAATATTTTATCCAAAGTATCAAACAGCTTTTTGATATCAATGGGTTTGGCAATATGGCCGTTCATCCCGCACTTTAACGCCTCCTGTCTGTCTTCCTCAAAGGCATTTGCAGTCATTGCGATGATTGGTATAGACGCCAAATCTTTATTTTCCAGCTTACGAATCTCCTTAGTCGCTTCGTAGCCGTTCATAACAGGCATCTGAACATCCATCAGAACTAACTGATAATATCCCGGTTCCGATTTTTTCAGCATATCTACGGCAATCTGTCCGTTCCCCGCTATCTGCGTGGTAAATCCCGAACCTTCTAAGATTGCCGCGGCAATCTCCTGATTCATGTCATTATCCTCCACCAGCAATATACGCCCTGTATGATGCTCCGCCGCCTTCTTTGCAACATTCTTGTTATCGGACTCCTCCTGCTTTATAACAGAACAAAGACAATTCCTCAGCTCCGACAAAAACAACGGCTTACTGCAGAATGCCGTAACGCCGGCATCCCTTGCCTCTTCCTCAATATCGGACCAATCATATGCAGTCAAGACAATAACCGGTACATTTCCGCCTGTCTCCTGCCGGATTCTTCGCGCCACTTCAACACCGTTCATGTCGGGCATAAGCCAATCGACAATATATACAAAATAATCATCCCCTCGCATAACCGCCTGATGCGTGCGAAGCACGGCTTCTTTCCCCGACAATGTCCACTCTGCACGCATTCCGAGCTGCCCCAGCATATATGACACACTGTCGCAGGTATTGAAATCATCATCCACCACCAACGCTCTGCAGTTTTTCAATTCGGGTATGTGCTGCGGCTCCTTCATATCGGAATATAGACGGAACGTAAAGGAAACCGTAAATTCCGTACCTACGCCCTGCTCGCTTTTCACCTTAATGGAGCCGTTCATCATGTCTACTATATTTTTGGTGATTGCCATTCCAAGACCGGTTCCCTGTACGCCGCTAAGCGTAGTATTTTTTTCCCTCTCAAACGGTTCAAAAATATGCTCTACAAATTCCTGACTCATACCGATACCGGTATCTTTGATAAGAAATTCATAATTCGCATAGCCCTTCGGCGCTCCGGCTTTTTCGGTGATCCGCATGCTGACTATTCCTCCCGCGCCCGTATATTTAACGGAATTACTCAGCAAATTCAAAAGCACCTGATTCAGCCTGAGCTTATCGCAGTAAATATCCTCGTCCAGTACGTCCACCGTATCAATTTGCAGTTCCAGCTGTTTTGCGTGAATATCTGCCTGCAAAATATTGCGCAGCCCATGCAGTATATCCGGAAGGCTGCATTGCTTTTCCTCCAAATGTATCTTGCCGCTCTCGATATGGCTCATATCCAAGACATCGTTTATAAGACTCAGCAAATGATTTCCTGAAGTCATTATCTTCTTTAGATACTCCTCCACCAGCTCCCTGTTGTCAATATGAGTCACTGCCAGATTTGTAAAGCCTACAATCGCATTCATCGGAGTGCGGATGTCATGAGACATATTGGAAAGAAAAACACTTTTCGCCTTACTTGCCCTGTTGGCCTGCAAAAGCGCACTTTCCAACAGACTTTTCTGCTCCATCTCATTGCGCGTTTCTTCATCTACACTGCGAAAGCCCAACACAATGTCGTGGCTTTCATCCCAAATTCCGGCGCGAACCACCTTCATCTGGAAATATTTCATCTCTTGATTTATAAAGGTTCGGTAATTTACATAATATTGATTTTTCTCCGCCAGCTCCTTTTTTAGCTTGTCACAGGAAGAAGCCTGCCTGAGCATTTCTTTGTCTTCCTCATATACAAAACTCTGTATGTAGCTTTCCATGCTGTCTTCCAGCGATATTTCTCCCTTGAAAGCAGCATCAAACATATACTCGCTTTCACTGTTATTTTGAATCGGTGTTCCCAAGCCCGTGTCAAGGTCGAAGGAACAAACAAGATTATAATCTATACTCAGGGCGTGAACCAGCTCCATCTGACGCCGCTCCTTCTTTTTTTCCTTCTGCTTCTGCGCGGTGCAATCCAATAGAAATCGCTGACAGATTAGTTCCCCGTTTTCCTCCAACAGCTTGATATTACCCATAACGTGTAATACTTCACCATCCTTGTGCCTTACGCGGTACTCTACGCTTACGCTGTCGCCCTCCTTTGTCAACGTCTTAATACTCTCCTGAAGCTTATCTTTATCCTCGTCTATTACAGAGGCCGCAATCATATTAAATCCATCTGCCACCAGCTCGCCTTGCGATTCATATCCCAGAATCTTGAGCGCCGCCCTGTTGATGCTCAGCACCTGTTCGCCATCCAGCGTGTGGCGTATCACCCCGCAGTCAATTGTGGTAAAAATCGTCTCCAGAGTCCTGTTTTTCTCTATTATCTCCTTTTCATAGGCACGCTCCTGCGTCACATCAATAGCCACGCCCACGGTTCCCATCACATTGCCGTCTAAATTATACAATGGGGATTTATAGGTCGTCAAAGTCCTCATACCCTCGCCGGCCTTGATTGTCTCCTCGGATACGCAAGTCTGCCGCTTGGACATGACCTCATTCTCCGACTCTATACACGCGGGATCATCCTGCTCGACATCCCAAATATAGGCATGCCCTCTCCCTTCTACCTGCTGCTTGGTTTTATTTACGGTTTTACAGAAGCTGTCGTTTACCTTCTCGTGGATGCCCTCCTTATCCTTATACCAGATAAGGTTAGGAATATTGTTAATGGTGGCTTCAAGAAAATGACTCGTCTCCCAAAAATCCTTGCCCGTTTTATAGGTCTGCCGCCACCTGCCATAACGGAATCGTATCTCCTCGTCCGACATAGGCATTGTCCATATATCGGTAATTTCCACCATATCATCTACTATAAGCATAATCTGGTCTTTATCTGCGAGTAAAATAATTTCCGCTCCGCTGCTCTTACCCGTTATCAAAGCCTGCAAAGCTTCTCTCACATTCATGTCCTGTAAATTAGCCACAATCACATCGGCATTAGCCGCTAACATATCCACAGGCGTGTCACTTTCGGAAAATTCCTGTGTAAAACATTCAAGCGGCGACATCTCTTTTATAATATCAAATACCCTGCACTGATGACCCACCAAATAAAAATGAATATGACAATGGTACATACCTGTTTCCTCTCTCTACCCTCGAATTATTTACCTAATTAAAATCATGCCTATACCGCTATTCTAACAAGCATATCAATCTATGTCAATATTTAGGATTGTTACGTCCACTATACCAAAGCAAAGTACATGACTCAAATAAAAAGGCGTTGCAAGCGGTACTTCAAATATAGTATAAAAGCATCAGACTCTGCAGCCCGATGCTTTTTGTCCATGCCCAATGCGCTCATCCAAATTTAGGTCTGACAGAACCCTGCCCAATCTATCGCTATGCATTCCGACGATATTTCATATCCAATAACGCATCCCTGTCGTTTTTAAACAAATATCCGTATTCAGGATTATTACCTACCAGAATATGAGGAAATGCCCCATATACCTCCTTCAGCCGGGAAAGGTTCTTGTCAGAAACGCGTGCCTTTTCCACCGTTCCGTCCGCAAGAGCAAGACAAAGGTAATGATTAACCTTGCTTTTTACATGCTCCGTCTCGCTGAACATCCAGACAATTGCGGCATTTTCAACCAAAATGCAGGGCAGCGCATGGCTGAACGTCCACCGTCTGCCAATCCATACGTTTCCGATTGCCTCCGCTGCGGCAAAATCACAGTCAAGTTGTTCCAGCGTAACATCCCGATTTTCGGCCAGATACTTTTTCACCCTTTTTCCCACCGAATCTCTAAGCTGCTTTACAAATATAAATAATCCAAACAGCACAAATACCAATCCGATTCCTGAAACACCGTATATATTACTCATGGGCTCTGTCTTAGCAAGCTCCGGAACCGAACCGCTTAAGGCCTCCGCCGCAGCAGGCCCATATTTCCAAAGTATTGGCGCCGCCAATCCAAAACACATCAAAAGAACTATTCCTGTACTTAACCAAGTCCTTGCTGTCAGTTTCGTTATCATGTTCCTTAACTCTCCTTAAACCGCGCCGGCGTTCCGACAGGTCCTCCTTCTCAGCGATAACAAATAATGCCGTCCGGCTGTCTGCCCTTTACTCTGCCGTGATTTCTATACTGTCGCCAAGTCGCTTCCTGACAAGTACCATAAAAAATCCAATCGCATCTTCCGTATTAAATCCAAAGGCTTTATCACTGCCTTTCTTCGGGGATGCATTTTCATAATAAAATCCGGCTGCATAACTCTTGTAATAGGTCCGCACTTTATTGACACGAACCGACCCCGATATAACCTCCGTCTTAATCTTTTTCAGACGCCGGGAATCAACGACTGTTACCTGTCCTATCCCGGAGAACAAAACCCAATAATGTTCTCCTACAATACCATAAAGCATGGTATCCTTTGTCTTCTCCTGAAATACCCAGCTTTGATCCGCGTTTGTTATATCCTCGGCAAAGCTTTCCCGTTCTGCAGATGTCGGCATCTCTCTTTCTATGTTCTTTTCCAGTCTCTCGATAATTTTATCCGGCTTTGACTGTTTCTTTTGGGAAACCCACAGCAGTACCGCCGCAGTTTCTCCCAAAAGCAGACCCAAGGGAAAGTGAAATGCAAGAATCCCCTGTAAATCCTGCCCTACCGCTATGCCAATGGCCGTAAGTATCACCGCACCCCCCGCCGCCGAAAGATACGCGAGACGGCGCGCACGATTCAGACTGAACTCACACCATTTTTCCACCCAGCCCCGCTGTGCATCCAACAACCTTTGCACAGCATTTCCGGTGCCGGACGCCGCCCCATAAACAGGCTTCTTCCCTTTGGAAATAGCGTGAATTACACGGTACACGAAAATCAGAAGACTGAGTACCGCCGCCAAAACCGAAATCCATATTTCATGCTTAGCCATGCCGTTAACGGCTCCTCGCTCTAAATAGTACCAATCCATACCCTGACCGCCGCTCTCCAGCTTCATGCACATGGCTTCCAATACCTTACCGTATTTATCGCCAAAATAGGCATCATAAATTTCGGCATTGCTGTCATCATTGGCGTAATCGGCATAAATTTCAACCACATCACTTTCCTGTAGGCAAGAAGCGGCGCGCTCCACATCACTTTTCTCCATGGGCTCCAAAGAGCCTTCCACGTAAATAGGCGCCATTGCCAGCACCATCTTCTCATCTCTCATCTGCGCCGTCAGACTCATTTTCCTCATTAAGGCTCTGAATTCTCCGGAGCTTCTCTCCTCAACCACAACATAAATAAATGCCTGCCGCTCCTCATCATACACCACATATCCTTCCGTCCTGACGCGGTCCGGGTCACCAGAGTAATATTCCTCCACGCAGGAGGCAACCGGATAAGCCGCCTCATACGATATGTATCTTCCTTCAGCCTGACTGAGCTCCTCTCCTTTTTCAAGCGGCTTTGCTCCGGACAACATATTTATAAACGCCGGACCTGCCAACAGTAAAAGGCCGGCTCCCGCGGCAAGCATACATAATGTTATTGCAATATTCAATAGTTTTTTCATTTATATACTCCTATATACTCCTATATACTCCCCTTAATTATTTACGAACCCACTGCCCAAAGCCAAAGAGCGTCTTTTTATAATGCTTAAGCTCCTCTTTTGCCTCCGCATGGTTTCCCGCCTTCTGCAGGTAAGCCACCGCCTTTGGTATATCCTGCGTAACGCCCAGACCCTGTCCGTAAATCACGCCGCGCATATAGTCTGCCTCCCAATACTCCCAATACACCTCATCCAGAAACGCAAGAGCCCTTGCATAATCCTTAGGCGTACCCCTGCCGTTAAAGCAGCACTCTGCAAGATAATATACACCCCATTTGCTTCCTTTTTCATAGGCATGGGAAAAAAGGGAAAAGGCCTTGTCGTAATCCAAAGAGGTTCCGCGCCCTGTATAGTATGCCCTGCCCAGCAGGTTATAGCTTTTGACATTGCCGGAAGGGATATCCTTCTCAAAGCATTGAACGGCATAAGCTTCATCCTTTGTAGTGCCGGTACCATCCCAATAGCGGCGCCCCACTTCAGTCCATGTGTCCGGCTGCCCACCCTCGGCTGCTTCCTTAAACCAATGAAGAGCTTCCTCCTTACGCCCTTCCTTCTCCAAAGCCTCCGCATAAATAAGCTGATGAATGGGATAACCGTACTCCGCGCCGATTTTAAAAAGATCCTTTGCCATTTCCGGTCTGGGAGCGATAATATCCTCGTCCCCCTCTTTATAATAACGGTTTAAATTATTGGCGGCAAAATACATTCCGCCACGCAATGCCTTCCAGAACCAATCCTCGCACTTGGAAATATTCTCTTTCAGATATTCCTTATATGCCACCTGATTGGGAAAGGAGCTTTTCTTCTTGTTTTGAATCTTTAAGAAATCCCACCAAAAATAAGAATTTCCAATGACATACTGACAGAAAGCATTTCCCTCCTCAGCCAACTGCAAAACCTCGTCAAAAGCCTCCTGTAAATTGGCAAAGGGCATTGTCTTCTTCACCGCAGGCTTAAGCTCGCCGCTGCGCAAAGCCACCAACACTCCCAACGCGCTGCCCTGCTCCACCGATTTATGTAACAACTGCGTCGCTCGGTCGTCATCCTCCGGGAAACCGTGACCGGCCCATACATACTGGTACCCGCACAGACACCTTGCCAATATGCAGCTGGCGTCACCATCGCCTGCGTCGGAAGCCTTTTCCAAAAGGGCAAAAGCCTCCTTGCCGCGACCTGTCCGCTCATGATAATAGATATCTTCCAGTGCACTTAAAACCTCCTTGCTCAACGTCTTACTCATTTGTTTCATCTCCTTGTCATCTATAATCGTTTCATTTGTTTCATGAAATTTTTCACTCGACACAATTTATTTTCCCCAGACTACCATACCGGCTGCCTGACTATGCTTTTCTCAGAATGCGTTCAATTCTTTCCTTCAAATCCTCGGCATTAAAAGGCTTGAGAACATAATCATACACTCCCAGCTTAGAGCTCTCCACAATGGTTTCCTTATCTCTGTTCGACGTGAGCATAATGACGGGAATATCCCGGCATTCCTCCATCTTGCGTATTTCCTTCAATGTTTCTATTCCATCCTTCAGTGCCATCTGAATATCCAAAAGAATCAAATCCGGTTTTTCCCGTTTTAAATAATGCAAAGCACGAATACCTGAATTCAAGGGTATTACCTCGTACTTCCCTTTTAAGACCTGTTCAATAGTGGCAAGACTAATACTGTTATCGTCCACTGCTAATATTTGCGGTTTGTTATTCATATTTCATCAATTCTCCTTCCCAATATATTCAATCAGCTCTTGCAGCAATTGTTCGGCGGCGTCGTCCTCGTACAGCATGAGCTGCTCCCGTATCTTTTTTAATCTGCCTTTTGTTTCGATATCCAGCCGGTATTGCAGGATATCCTCTATCTTATGGGCGCAATCCTTGGCGCGGAAGTTTTCGAGGCTGTCCAACGCCGCCCGGATTTCCCTTAGCAAATCCGCCTTTTCGATCCCACTATCCTTCTCCTCCGCATTATCCCCCCTTTTATCTCTCTCCAGAAAGCCTTGTATATGTTCTATCTGCTCTTCATAATCCGCCAACAGTTGGAAAACATGACGATCCACAAATGTCTCATCCCCTCTTTTCACTGCCTTCTCCTGCTCTCTGGCGCTGCTCGAAAGCTTCATGGCGCCCACATTGGCAGATGCGCTCTTTAAAGCGTGCACCTCTATTCCATATGTTTTGTAGTCGCACTTTTCCCAAAGCTCTCTTAAAACAGTGAGCTTGCGTTTCCCGTCCAGACAATACAGACTCAAAAGCTCCTCATATTCGTCAACGCTTCCCGAATAACGCCGGACTACTTCATCTGTGTCGATTCCCTCAATCAGTATATTTTGGAACTCCTTATTCCTGTTATCGTCAGGCTGCCAACTATGTATCCATACCTGACTCGCCGTTCTTTTTTCTTTTGGAATCCATTTCATCAGCATTTCATGCAGAGTCCTTCGTTCCAAGGGCTTCGTAAGAAAATCCTGAAACCCGTTCGCCAGAAAACATTCCCTGACGCCTTCCATAGCGTTGGCAGTCAATGCAATAATCACCGGCAGACTGCCGTTTTCACCACATTCCTTCCTGATAATTTGTACCGTTTCTATCCCATCCATGCCGGGCATCATATGATCCATAAAAATTATATCATAACGCTTTTTTCGGACAAGCTCTATCGCCTCTGCCCCGCTGCCCGCCTCGGCTATCTCCAATCCATAAGATTGCAAAAAAATTCTTGCGACTTTTCTGTTGACCTCATTATCGTCAACCACTAATATATTGAAATCCTCAACCAAAAAAGGTTCCAATTTTTCTTCTTTTTGAGCGCCCGCCTCCGGAATCTCGGACAGGGAACTGTGATCCGCAATTTTCTGAGGAATTTCCACAATAAAGGTAGTTCCTTCCCCATACACGCTCTCGACCTTTATCGTACCCTGCATCAACTCAACCAAATGCTTGGTGATGGACAACCCGAGACCCGTTCCCTCCACGCTTCTGTTTCTCTTAGAGTCAATCTGTCTGAAATTCTCAAATATTCCTTCCATATCTTCTTTGCGGATACCGCACCCGGTATCCTCTATTTTAAAAGACAAACGCTCCGTATTCTCCCCGTCTCCCGGCTCGCCCGCGACAGAAATTTTAACATACCCTTCCTTGGTAAACTTCACCGCATTATTCAGAATATTTATCAATATCTGCTTTATCCTGCCTTCATCGCCCAAATACCGGCAGGGAATAGACATGTCATACTCGCTTTTCAGCAAAAGACCATGCTTAGAGGCTACCACATCCATCATGTTCAGTACCTCGTTGACAAGAGTTTTTACATGATATTCCGTCGGCGCCAGCTCCATCTTCCCCGCTTCCACCTTGGACAAATCAAGAATATCATTGATAAGCGCCAAAAGGTTCCGGGAAGAAGACTTAATATCGCAGGCATACTCATATACCTTCCGCCCTCTGCTTTCCTCCATGATAATATCGCTAAGCCCCACAATCGCATTCATAGGAGTCCTTATCTCATGAGACATATTTGCAAGAAACGCGCTCTTCGCAATATTTGCCTGTTCCGCTTGTTCACGAACTCTCTTAATCTCTTCTATATAGTTTCTGGTTTCTGTTACATCCCAGATCAAAACCACATAGCCTTTACTTTTACCGGCTTTATCTGGAATCTGCCTCACATGCCCCTGATAAAAGCTGTCGCCAAGACAGAAGTCCTCTTTTGAATCCTCCCCCAGCGTATTTTGCGGAAAATCTTTCAGGTCCTCGATTTTCTTTCCTATCATACGGGGGGTTAACTCTGCAAAAATATCAGCGGCAGCCGGATTAAAGCTGACAATCCGCCTCTGCCCATCCAATGCGATTACGCCGTCACTCATACTGTCAAGCAAAATCCCCGCAGCCAGACTGTTGAAATCATACACCTTCTTAATCCATATCAGAATTACCACGCTTGAAAGAATCATCCCAAGAACAAACGGTGTAGGATCATACACATATGTCAGCTTCATGGCATAAGAACAGAGAGCTATCACAGGCAGGAGGGACAGCCCCAGAATCAGCTTATATTTTCTGTCCGCCGCATACTCCGGCTTTTTGATACAGGCTCGAATCAAAGCATACAGGGACAGGGCGTAAGGCACAATTGTGCCGCACAGCATAAACAGCCAGTAGCCCGGGCCGTATTCCAGACTCAGGTAGCCGTGCCCGTCGGTAGTCTGCAGCCACTCCATCCGGCGGTAATAAACACTATGTAAATCGCATGTGAACACAAGGCCCAATATCAGGATATCCACAAGCTTAAGAAATCTTAAAATTTTTATCGGCGTTTTTTCGTAGCAATAACTGAACACAAAATAGCAATAACTGATTGGAACCGACAGCGAGCCTAAATACTGCGCCTTGATGGCTACGACAGCCGCCTCCAAAGTCGGCGCCGTCAGCTCCAAAAGATATCCTGCATTCTGTATCAGCGTGCCCATCAAAAAATATTGCATCAGCTTCTGCTCTCTGGAGCCGTCCCCTTTGGACAATAGGAATAATGCAATCAGAATACTGCCGATACCCAAAATTTCAAGTCCTATAAATACCAAACTCATAATTTCACATCACCACACGACAATTGCTATGTATTTTCTTTCAATGAATATATATTTTAATAATATCAGTTATACGCATATTTGTCTACAAAAAAGTACCGCTTCCGTCACTTCAAAGAGCGCTTCGCATCTCCCCTGTCAAAGCAGGTTTTCCCCTACCGCGGCACAAACTGCCTCGCGCATTGTATTATTTAAAATTCTTGCAATTTTTGCTGTTTAATGAGATAATAAATACATGTAAATTTTTAAGGAGGTACTCTATCATGAATAAAACATGGACGGTCAAATCTAACGGTGTTGACCATCAAATTGTGTACAAGGGCAGGAAACTTTTCGTTGACGGACAACAGTATAAGCTGAAAAGCGCCAACTGGTTCATTCAATTAGTTGATTACGCCATCAATTTCGGTGATGTCACCTGTCGTCTCGTTGTCATCGGCAACAGAGTGGATTTGGCAGTCAACGGTACTTATGTGGATAGCGGAAAACCCTATGAACCCATTTCCAACATTCCTGTCGCCGTTACCATATTTACAGGAATCAGCGTGGTTCTTGGTTTTCTGATGAACGGCTGGATTGGCGCATGTATCGGTGTCCTTTTAGGTATTTTGTACTTTAATCTCTATCTAAAGAAAAAATCTCTCACCCCCGTTATTATTACTTTTGTAATTGCAAGCATTTTACAGGTTGCATTAGGAATCGGCGTCGCGCTTCTTTTGGCTCCTTTACCGTAAACGCCTGCGCTGCCGGACATTCCACGCATCCCTTTTAGTATACATATCATTGAGGAAAACAGCTTATGGATAATCAAAATCTCAATCAAAACGGTAACGCGGGTAATTCCTATCAGGCAGATCCGTTTATTCAGCCTTCGGCATACCAGCAGCCTATTGTTATTGATGAACTTGCTCATAAAAAAGACATGCTTCCCACAACTTCTTTGATTGTCGGCGTTTTGGGAATGCTATTTTTCTGGTCATTCATTGTTGCAGTAATATTATGTCTGATAGGGCTTATTATGGGTATTGTAAGTCTGGCAAAAACCAAACGGAATTCCGGTCTTGCATTAGCGGGAGTCATTACTTCCACCGTGGGTATATGCCTGAGCGGTATCGTATTTTTCTTATTAATTTTATTGGCATAATTATACACAGAATAATCAATATAGCCGACAGGATTGCTAATCCTGTCGGCTATAACTATTTCTAATCGTCGCAATATTTTTTGACAATAGTCTCAAATTCTTCTCTCACCTCGGTGAAAGCCTTTAACAATTTAGACGAAAACGTACCGCTCTGACCGTTTACAATCATCTGGAATGCCTTATCCGTTTCATATGCCGCCTTATAAACCCGCTTCGTGGTTAGCGCGTCATATATGTCCACCAAAGATACAATCTGCGCCGCAATACTAATTTCTTCTCCCTTTAACCCGTCCGGATAGCCGCTCCCGTCATATTTTTCATGATGATGTCTGGCTATATCATAAGCATAGTCGCAAAATGCTTTACTGTCTATATGAACTACCTTTTGTATTATTTCCGCACCCTTTGTCGTATGGGACTTTATAACATCATACTCATCCGCAGTTAATTTTCCTGCCTTTAATATAATATTGTCAGGAATCACAATTTTTCCGATATCATGTAATGACGCCGCCCTTCCTATAACTTCAATCTTTTCCTGCGTAAGCTCATATTCCGGATACAGCTTCATCACACTTGTTCCAAGGCAGAGGGTAAATTCACGGATTCTCTTTATATGCTGCTCCGATTCCAGATTTCTGAATTCGACAATATTACTCAGAGAATCAATCAAAATGTCATTCATATGCTTTTGTTTTTCCGCCATCAGCGTCAACATGGCATTTTGCTTCTTAAGCTTCTCCGTCTGACTTTTCACCGTAACCTCGAGCTGCATTTTATATTGAAACACCTCGACTACATTGTCCACCAATTGCTTTGTAACACCGGGATGAAACGGTTTTTTTATATAGCTTACAATGCCATACTCATACCCTTTGTTCTCATATTCCGCAGTGTTTTCGCTTGTTATCATAATAAACGGTATGCGATTGACAAATTTCTTTTCGCTTAAACGCTGAAGCACCTTAAAATCATCCGCCGCCGGTATCTCTAGATTCACAAGAACCGCCGCAAGAGAAGATACATATTTCCTTAATATTTCTATTCCTTCTTTTTCACTCGAGGCTTCCAGAATTTCATATTTGTTCTGAAATATTTTAGCTAATTTAGCACGGCTGGCATTGTCATTTTCAAGAATTAAGATTTTATCACGTAACATTTTCCTCTCCCGCCTCTTTTATACTTTTATAGCTTAACCATTGCAACATTTTTGTTCCTAAGTTTAAAAATCACCCTGCTCACATTCGCCGGAAGCATATATTTTATTGTGCTTATCTCAATAACACTCCCCTCAAACGCATTCCCCCTGACAATTACGGCCTTCATGTCCTGATTTGTTATATTGGCAAGCTTAGATACCTCTGCGTCTAATTCGGCAAGCTCCTGATCCTTTTCCACTATCGCAGCGTTCAATTTCTTAATGAGCAGCACCGCCACCTCCTTATCGGGCGGAAGCTCCTGCAAAATCTTATTCCATTTCTCTTCAAGCAGCGCTAATTCATTTAAAAGCTGCTCTCTGTTCTCTGCAAGCTTATTCTGTTTCTGCGCATATAGGGCATTTCTTCCCACATCCAAATACGTCCGTATATGGGATTTATTTCCAAGATTGTAAGTGTCCACGCCCTTTACCGCACAAATCCTTCCACCCAGAAGCACGCCCTTGCTGCCGGACACTATAACTTTGCCCAGCGTATTAATATTACTGTTCATAATATAGTTTGCCTTCACATTGCCTTCCGCATTAATATTGGCAGTTTCAAAAAAGCTTCCCGAAACCTCTCCCTTCGCCTCAATAAAGCAGCCATTCTTGGAACAGCTTCCTTTTTTTATCGTAACATTCCCGCCGGAAATAAGCCTTGCCGCCTCTACATTATGCTCCACTATAATATCGCCCGTTGCCTTTATATATCCCCCTGAATAAACGCTTCCAATAACATACACAGAGCCGTCAACCTCCAGCTTTCCTGTGACAGCCGTTACATCTTCACGTACGGTAATCATGTTTGAAATTATAATCCTGCCGTTGAGATACTCAAATTTACCGTTCATCTTAGAGACATAGGTCACTCCATCCGGAGCAATCGTAAAACCCTTCCCCTTTAACGGCTTTTTTTCTGTTCCCTTATTGGCATGCAGCACCTCTCCAAAAACATTTTCACCGTCCGTTCCCTTTTGGGCAGGATGATAAACAGCGATTTTTTCTCCCTCATCCACCATCTCAAAGGCTTCTATATTGGCATAATCAACGCCTCCATCGGGAAGCGGCGCCGGGATACGGGGCAAATCGAGCCGGACAAAAAATTCATACCAACCGTTCTCTCCGGGTTCGGCGGGCGTTCCTTCCGCAATCAATACCTTTTCGTTCATTCTCCGCTTTTTAATCATTTCCGCAATTGCTTCTTTCTTGATTCCGGTAACAATTCCTCTCTCCTCCAACGCGTCATAGATATCCTCCTGAGCGACTATATTGCCCGGAATCCAAGGGATAAACGCAAAGGCTTTATTTCCGTTGTCCTCCACAAAAATACTGAATTCTTTCTTGGTGAGGGCTTTGATATCTATACCCAGCTTATCGGCGGTTGTATATTTCTTGGTTTTTTCACTCAAAAGCTTCTCTCGCTTTTCCTTCATATCCGTACCGGAAAAAATCAACTTGGCATAAGGTTCCACGTCCAATCCTGCCTCCAGACCCAGACGGATTTCCTTCATCTGCCAGTGACTGAACAGGCAATTTGTATAACAGGACACTTTAAGCTTCTTCTCCAGCCCAAGGCGGATTTCTCTCATCTGCATCCAGTTGTACTGGGCATTGGCATAGACCGAGACATCCAGCTCCTCGTACAAGCCTATCCTGATTTCATAAATCTGCTGCACATACATATCGTCGGTAAGCCAAAGGTCAATCGGCAGCCCGTCCTCCATCGCAAGCCGAATCTGCTCCAGTTCGTCATCCACAAACCCTCTTTCCAGATAGGGGGTGAGATCGTTGGAGGAATAAAAAGAAAGCCGGATTTGTTTCATTGTTTCATAGCTGTATGAGGGATCCGCATATTTGGACACGTCAACCTTATCCTTAATCCCCATACGGATTTGCTCCATCTGCAGCCAATTGAACTCCGGATTGGAATAAAGCGACACATCCAGTCCTTCTTCCTTCCCAAGAAAAAGCTCCTGCTGTTGCTCTTTCATATATTCCGAATCTTCCAGCATAGCAAACTCAGCGTCTTGAGAAGAAATCCGATCTGTATACATATTAAACACCGGCCTTTCATAACATAGTATAATCTATATTATTATACTATGACCTGCTGAAAAAATCTACAATTTCTCCTTTTGAAATAAGTCAATTCTTCCCCCAATCCACTTTATCCCGGCAGGCTGTCCGCTGCTCACAGCCCTCCCCGCCCGATTATGTCAGCGCCACAAATTTTAGTGCAAAATCTGCGAAGACCCCTAGCCTTGTAGAGGTTACGGGAAACCGTAATTGTTCTACGAAACTCTATAAAATCCTTTTTGTACGCAGCTGCATTTCAAAATGAATATATGCAGTGCGGATAGTTTTACTTTCCCTCCGTTGAACTTATAAAAATCATGTAGAAATGCAACACAGAACATGCTATAATTATGGATTGGAAAATTCTTATCCTGCAAAAACAAAATTTCCCAAATATACTTAAAAAGGAGCGAGAAATGTATGAAAAAAAGAGGCGTATTATTGCTGGCGGCGACCATCGGGCTAATGCTTACCGCTTGCGGACATTCCAAAGAAACGGCGGACAGTACTGAAAAGGACGTAAAACAGGAGACATCCAAAGAATCGGAGAAGCTTCCGGCCTCGCAGGAATATGTTTCCTCAGACGGCGCCTATAAGGTCATTTTGCCCGAGGAACTTACACAGACAGACATGCAGCTGCAGGCAGGAGCCACCATGATGGCATTGGATGGAGGAACTAAGCGGACAGGCTTTTCCTGTGTTTCTCTGGGAAGCTCCAAATCAAATGTTCCGGGAAATCCCGGCGACATGAAAAGTCTGGAGGACTATGCGGATTATATAACCGATATGATCCTAGATGGTTCCGGTGTGACGGTGAGCTGGGAAGATACGACCGCTCCCACCGCTAAGGGCGCAGAACAGTGTCTTGCCAGAGAAGGCGTCGCAAAAAGCGGAGCAAGCAGAGGGCAGGCCTACGGATATTATGTGGAGTCTGCAGACAGCTATTTTTCGGTGGTTATAATCGGAAACGACGATGACGTAGAAGATGCCAAACAAATTATTACTTTGGAGATTCTGGACGTAGCGTCGCAACAAGGGAAAACCACGGACTTTATCAACAATATGACAGCAGTTTTGGATTCCGTGAACGGAGCCAATATCAGGGAAACCTATAAGACATTGTCGGATATGGATTCGGACGAAAGCCTGCTTGAGACTTTAGCATCTCAGGCGCAACAGAGCTTGTCAAGCAGCTGGAATGTGGAGAATGCCGCTGACCTGATGGAAATGGCAGACTGGCTGATAAATGAAGGGCATAATCAGAACGCTTTAGAGTTTCTGAGTCAATACAACACAGGCAATGAAGTAAACCGTGATTCTTTTGACGCTAAACTAAAAGAACAAAATCTGGACGAGGGAACATATATCAGTCTTTTGGCGGCTTATGATGCATGGTCCGCTTATGAAGACGCAGCTATCGCCGCATGGGATTTAAGCCGGGTAGGAACCATTATGAGCTTTGGCTATGTGTCCGGTTACTGCACCTATGAAGAGGCTATGGACAAAATATTAGAAGCGGCAGAAAAATCTCAGGAGCTTTTTGACTCTTGGGAAGATTTTAACAAGAGCTATCTCTATGGCTATTCCTATTGGTCGGAAGAGTCTCCAGACGATTCGGCAAGCAGTGCCGCTGAGCGCGCGGCGTTAATTCAAAGCATGGAATCTCAGGTCAACGGCCCCTTTTCCATAGACTGGAATATGGAGCTTAAGAGGGAGTGGTAGCAAAGTAACGGCGGATGGGTATTTCGTTGTTGTGGGCAGAGCCGGATTTTCGGTAGTGTAAAATAGTTTGTGTCTTTGGAAAAAAATACCTCTTTTTTGGTAAGAATCAAGATATGACAATTCTTATCGAAAAGGAGGATTTTTATGCCAGCAGCAAAACAACAAATACGACAGATTATTGCAGATAACAACCTAAACAGCGTGGCTGATGTCTACAGCCTTCTAAGGGACAGCTTCAAAGATATCCTTCAGGAGCTTATGGAGGCAGAACTGGATGCCTCCCTTGGTTATGAAAAGAACCAGAAGGGCGGTGCTGACACATCCAATAAGCGTAACGGGCATTCTCCCAAAACCCTAAAGAGCCAGTATGGGGAATTCCAAATTGATGTTCCGAGAGACCGGGAAGGGGAATTTGAGCCAAAACTCATCCCCAAATATCAGAGGGATGTATCCGGCATTGAAGAAAAAGTAATCTCCCTTTATGCGAGAGGCATGAGCACAAGGGATATCCATGACCAGATAAAGGAACTTTACGGGATGGAACTGTCTGCTGAAATGGTCAGTAAGATCACGGACAGGGTACTTCCGGAAATCAAAGAGTGGCAGTCACGTCCATTAAATCCAGTCTATCCCTTTGTATTCATGGACTGTATCCATTATAAAGTCAGGGAGGACGGACGCATCCTAAGCCGCGCTGCCTACATTGTGCTCGGCATCACCGCAGACGGCTATAAAGATATCCTGAGTATCACAGTGGGTGCCAATGAAACCAGCAAGTTCTGGCTGGGGATGTTAAATGACCTGAAAAACCGCGGGGTACAGGATGTGCTGTTCTTCTGTGTGGATGGGCTTGCAGGATTTAAGGAAGCAATCAGTGCGGTTTATCCTGATGCGCAGATTCAGAGATGTGTTATCCATATGCTGCGCAATTCTTTCAAATATGTCAATTACAGCGACCTGAAGAAGTTTTCTTCTGATTTTAAGGCGGTATATCATGCCCCGAATGAAGTATCCGCACTGTCAGAGCTGGAAAAGGTTAAAGAAAAATGGGGGCGGAAATATCCCTATGCAGTCAGTAACTGGGAAAATAACTGGGAGGATGTCAGCTCCTTCTTCCAGTTTTCTGATGATATCCGGCGTATCATGTATACCACAAATATCGAGACCGTTTCAAGTTTTGTGTAAACTCAAAAAACTGATATAAGATTTATGAAT
>CAMNSZ010000006.1 GCA_946557105.1 uncultured Lachnospiraceae bacterium
AAATGGCGGAAGAAGCCATTTTTACTGCAAGTGCCATACAACATAATATCGTATTATGAATCCAGAGGAAGATCTTCCCCTATAGGGAAATAAAAATGAAAGGATTGGTGTTAGTATGAGTAATTATGTATGTTATGGACCGGTAAAGCCTGTTAATCTGCCTGAGACAAAAAGTCTGCCTGCAAGGAAATGTTATGATATTTATCAGAATGTTCCTGAAGAGAGACAGGATACAGAAAACAAAGAAATTTTTCTACAGAATGCGCTGGTGAATCAGGATTTACTTGTTCAGTGGGTGCAGCTTGCCTATCAGATTTACAAGAGTGAGCCTAACAGCTGGTGGAACCACAGTAAAAAATCATGGGAGGAGAACTGGGGGAAAAATCCTAACTATATGGATTTGATTGACTGCCTTTGCCACAAGTATGACAAGACGGTAGGAACAGATGACGATCCTCACATGAGCACAGGGTTAGCGCTGGCAAACTCACTGAATGAAGTGGAAACGGCGACAGCCAAGCTGATAGAGAAGCTGATTGGCAGGAAACTGAAGGCTAAGGATTTTACGGATAAATGCGGTGTAGAACCGCTCCATACAAATGAGGCAACGCAGACGGTATATTATACGGCGGCAGCGCATTGCGATAAGTATGGCGGTACCTGCCAGTACGGGTACAATGCTTTTGGTCTTGCCTTCTACAACTTTAGGCTTAAAGTAGTTTCGGATGGCACTCCTTATAATACGGCAATAGGGGAACTTACGGTAAAAGAAGCGGCTGCAAAAGGTAACATTCCCGGATTTGAGTATACGAACGTAAACGGCGAACCCACTTATTTATATCAGACAGATAATAAAACAGTCGGTGAAATAATTAAAACGGAGACTATAACCGATGAGGAAAGCGTGTCGGAATCTAATTCGATTACAAATGCGGAAGAGTACAGCTTTACGGAAATGATAGGCATGTCTTATACTATCGGGGATATTTTAGACACTATGGAAATGACTGCAGAGATGCAGTTTACGACAGGGGAAGTAATCAGCACAGCCTACACGGAAGAAAAGTCCGTTTCCAAAACAAAGACAAACAGTTCCAGCGTAACCGTAACGATTCCGCCCCATACGACAATCGTAGTAAGACAAAAGGACACCGGCGCAATCATGAAATTAAAATACGACTGTCCGGTTATGGTGCAATTTGACGTGGCGGTATTCTCTATGTGCGGAACCTGTTATGATGATAATTTAGCAGTGCATACGCTCAGTACTGCGGGTTACGAGCAGCGTTCTTTTATTACTATGTTTCAGCCTTCAGAGGCGGGCGATGCAGGTGAAGACGGCTCGGAAAACCTGTACATGAGATACACGCAATCCTTAGCTGTGGAAGGATATGATAAAGCGCATGGCGTTACAATCTTAACAAATGACGATGGAAAGGATATTGCAAATTATTTGGACTGGAGGAAGATTGAGAGTCAGCCTGCAGCCTCTACAGGGTGTAAAATAGAAAGGGAAGGCACGGATGAGAGTGAAGCACAAGTAATAGAAACAAAGGAACCGAAAGAATTAATAAAATGGTTGACGGAAAACAGACCCATGTCGCCGACGGGGGCATCATTGACCGAAAAAGCAAAAAATCTGCAGACTATAATAGAGAATCCCATACCGTTATATCCGCTGACTACCTTGGAGGAGGTTACCGGCAGAGAAATGTATGATATGGGAACCGGCGATATTTTGTATCCGAACAACTGGACAGTGGCGGGATATGATGTAGATAATGTTCCGTTTTATGGGTTTGACACCAAGAAAGGAGTATGGATTCTGGTGGATAAAGCAGGTCAACCGTTATCGGATGACTCGGTGGCAGGCATCTACAAGCAGCCGCTTACCAATGTGCCTTACATTCAAGGAAATGCAGCGGGTACGGTCTATGCTAAATACATGATTCCTGATAATTATTACACATATCAGAATGGCGCTCCTGCCACGAATGAGAGTATCAAGACAGTATTTATCAAAATTGTAATCCATGACACAAAGCTTCAGGGAAAGATTTTGGTAGACGGAAGCGTTAATGTCAAGAACAATACCGTTACAAATCTTGAGACCTTGAATACGCTGAATGTCCATGTATATGACGAAGCGGACAGAGAGATTGTTGTTCCGGTAATCTGGGAAGCAGACCCGGCCTGCGGAGACAAAATCATGATTCTTTGCAACAATATGGCGGTTATCGCAGTGGGAACCTACCGTATTAGGGCAAAATATGAAGCTCTGTATTCAGATTGGATTGACGTCCATGTGACAGAATAAAGTAAAAAAAGTGTCCTTTTACTCAAATGGAGGTTGCAAGAGTAAAAGGACGCTTTTTCTCTATATAGAGAAAGCAAAAGAAGCCGGCGACGTGAAGGAGCCCAGAAGTCATGACAGATTGGGCGTGGAATCAGACAATCAAGAGGGGAATAAAGTATTCTTTTAGCCGCAAGGCAATTTTTGAATATGTAGAGGGAATGTGGGGGGCGGTTGCGATGCCAAACATTTTATGGTGGTAAATGGAGAGTGAAAACAGTATAATCAAGATAGAAAATTTAAAGAGGACGTTATTGTGTCTGGTATCATTGGACAGAATAGCAGGAGCATGAATCTAGTTTAATGCCAGAAAGTAAAAGACAATATTGCAGGTTGAGCAGAGAAAGTTATCCAAATAGCCGGCAGGCTGTAAATGAATGTGATTATGTAGAGGGGTATCCCGTCAAAGGAGAATTTACTATAGATGACCTTGGTGGTTCTGCTTCAATGTATATTGGTCAGGGCTTTGAAATTATCGATATTCATTACGGACATATCCCGATCATATGAAGGTCGAAGAAGCCGACAGAAAAATGCTTTTTGAGGGGATTCATTCTGCAATCAAAAAGCATGGCGGCATTATAACGGTATACTACACAATGGATTTGGAGTTGGCAAGGAAACCTTATGAAGATAAGTAAAAACAGAAATGAAAAAAGAGTTTCCGGAACGGTTCATTTTTCAAATTGAAGAATTAAGAACATTAAGTGACAAAAATAAGTTGATTATTACAGTATTTGTCAATATAATATGAAAAATATTATTCTTTGATTTGAAAGAACTGGTATATTTATGGCAGGGCAGATTTGGGGGAATGGATATAGAGGATGAATTCATATTATGACCTATGCATATTGGAATGTCGGGAAGCAATTATTGAGAAGGAGGATTTAAAAGAATTGTGGTACGATACTCATTACTATCCTATGAATCCGGAAAGTGATGAGTGGATGAAGTATGAGTTTGAGGATGCATTGGATATACTAAATCCGCCGGAAGAACTGCTTCATAGCCTTGCGACGGAAGAAGTAGTTAAATTAATGATGGATTATCCGTATTTGTGGCTGCTCACAGCTTTTAATGAAGTGAATGATTTTTTTGATTTTCTAGAAAATAATTGCGATATTTACAATGAGCTAATAAGTAGGAACGATGGTGTTTCGTGCCTTGTGAAAGAATATCAAAAGACGGACTTCGATGAGTTTTTTTGGAATACTTGGGGTTGCGATATGGTATAAGGAACTGTATTTACCGTTGAGTGACACGCACTTGTATTATTTGGATTTGCCGGAGATAGAGCCGCCCGCCGGAGAGGAAGCGGGCTCCATCAGAACGATGCATCTGTGACCGAAGGAAATACGGGAAAAGGAAGATAGAATAGCAGCGTTCCTGCTTCAGCTGCAGTCGGAGGAAAACGGTTTACAGACAGAAACATCTGACGCAGAGGGAAGTAATACTGCAAATCAGGGAGAGAATAACAAGAGTATTATAGCGGAATGGGTGGAAAATGAGAGGAACCGGAGGATAATGATTATAGCGGGAGTTATGATTGGTGTGATGTGCGTGGTTGGTGGATTCGTATTTATTTGCCAAAGAAAGAAGAGAAAATAATGTGTATATATTTGTTTTTATAAAGCTCAATTTCTCGCAGCTTTTTGTTGAGGGGCTGACCGTGAAGCTATTGCGATTCTTCCGGACTATTTGCATAGTGGTATTGGTAACACTTTGGCAATAGAAAATCAGTAGGCCGGAAGAAACGTGAAGCACAGATGGGAAATCAGTAATTTTATATTAAAATGCAGAGAAAGAATGCCTATTGGTGATTATTTTCGGATTGAAGGGAACAAACCATAAGGAGGGAGGATATATAATGCATGATATTCAAATAAATACGGAGCGCTTATTGCTGCGCCCTCTTAAAATTGCCGACGCAGAGGATGTGTTTGAATGGGTCAGTGATGAACGTATTTCAGACGGTAAGTTAATCGGCAGCGGGGATATCGGATTTAATTCCTCAAAGGGTTGCTGGAGCTTTGGCTATAATTTCCGATATGACTGTTGGGGTATGGAATATGCCACAGAAGCGGTAAAAGCAATGATGAACTATGCCCACATAAACTTTGGCGCGCGAAAATTTGTTTCTTCTCATTGTGAGCCTAATCTTGCTTCGGGAAATGTTATGAAAAAGTGTGGGTTACACTTTGTGGGGTATGGAAAATTTTAGAAAAAGGCAGTGAATTATCGCTCACTTTTATGAAAAGCTGTTGTTACTTAAAGATATGATGAATACTGAGACTGCAAGAATAATAGCTGAACATAGGCAAACTGTAACGGAAGCATTTTTTCAGGCATATGTGATATGGTAGAAGTGAACTTTGTGATACGATTGACGATGCATTGTTGAAATTTATGGTTGCGATTTAACAGAACCATGGAAAAAGACAATAAATTTTTTCAAACTGTCTCATTGCATATTATTTTTCTTTGGTTTATGCTTATGCGCAGGAGGTGCTTATTTATGGCGAATGAAAACAAAAAGGATTTTAATGCGATGCTGAACGACAGCAAGGATATGCCTAAGCTTCAGACGATTACGGATGAAAAAAGCATAGAGAAGTATGGCGGAGACAGAATGTATTTTGCGCCGCCGATTGATTATGACAAGGTGATGCGGCTTGTGCCGTTTGGAAAGCTGCTTACGGTAGGTATTATAAGAGAATACTTTGCAAAACAAAACGGAGCCGATTTTACAGAGCCGATTACGGCAGGGATATTTGTATCGATTGTCGCGTGGGCGAGCTTTCAGAGAGCAGATGATAAAACGCCCTATTGGAGAACGCTGAAGGCGAATGGAGAACTCAATGCAAAATATCCCGGCGGCATAGAAGCGCAAAAGGATATGCTTGAAAAGGAAGGGCATACAATTATCCAAAAGGGTAGGAAGAATGTCAGATATTATGTTAAAGATTATGAGCGGATGCTGTTTTCGTTATGACCTGTAGGAGGATGAAGAGAAAATCAAGAGATGTAAGATAAAAGGTGCCTATGGCGCCTTTTTAAAATATAATTTTTTGAGAGCAAATAAATATAGTTGTTGTTGATTTGTTATATAAAAAAATGTATATTTAATATTGGAAAATATATGTAGATTTATTAATAGAAATGGTGGATTTATGAGGAAATTAGATATTGCTAAATTAATTATAAAAAAGCGATGGTGGTATCGCAAAGACTATGCATAAGTAGATTATGACATTTGAAGGACGGAATGCAAAAGACATGAAGAGCATTTATGAAGAAGATAGATGTTGAGATGGACGGGTTCCCAGTGATTTTACATAGTATTAATGAACTTTTATGTGAACCATATGTTGCCGTTATAAATGTTATCAATAAGAAAGTATTTAAAAGGCAGTGGAACGCAAATGTAGGCGGTTGAATTCAGCGAAAAGGAGTTAAATATTATATGGAATCAGAGAAGATAGTAAATGATGAAAATAATCAGTTACATTATTTATTTAAAAGTGTAATGTCTGAATATGGAGAGATACTAAATGAGGTTAAAGCAACCAAAAATTTTCAACATGAATTTAGAAATAAAATAAGCGGGGATATTCCCCAATTAATAGCGAATCTGTGTAGGCTTATGCCGCCGTATAAGGCAATTGGAAGCTTTGGAAAGGGCCGCTGGACAGATGTGCGCCATGGGTTGCAATTTTTGATGAAAGAATCACAGCTTCGGCGAGGAACGGTGTGTATATTGTATATTTATTTAATAAAGACACAAAAGAACTTTTTTTGACACTGAATCAAGGGGTAACGGCTGTAGCGCAAAATATAATTTTAGGGTCGGAAGATACATCTACTTTTACATCAATAGCTAAAATTAAAAATACAGAAACAGAAAAACAGCTAAGAAAAAGTGCTGCTTATATATGTAAACAGCTTAATATAATACCTACGGATGGCATTAAATGTGGTTCCTCTTTATATGATGCTGGATGCATATACAGTAGATCGTACAATTTAGAAAATTTACCAAATGATAAAAAGCTAATAGACGATTTAAAAGAATTCATTAATGTGTACAAAATGTATTATGATATGTTTGTACGAGAAAAAACATCTAATAAGCAAGAGGTAAAGATGAAGACAACGGAAAAAGAAACCGTACATGATGAGCTTGAGGAAGAGACTTTTAATAAGTATACAAAAGAGGATTTCTTAGGCGAAGTATTTATGAAGAGAGAAGAATATGAGTTGCTATCTGAACTTCTGATAATTAAAAAGAACATTATCTTACAGGGAGCGCCCGGGGTGGGAAAAACATTTATGGCAAAAAGATTAGCTTATTCAATTTTAGGCTATGAAGATAAAAAACGCGTGCAGATGGTACAATTCCATCAGAGCTATAGCTATGAAGATTTTATAGTGGGGTATAGACCTGCTGGAGCAGGATTTGAATTGGAATACGGACCATTTTATAAATTTTGTAAGCAAGCTGAAAAGGATGATAAACCGCACTTTTTTATTATTGATGAAATTAATCGAGGAAATGTAAGCAAAATTTTTGGCGAGCTTCTTATGCTGATTGAAAGTGATAAAAGAAGTGAACATTTGAAACTGTTATATACAAAAGAAGAATTTTCAGTGCCTGAAAATGTTCATATTATTGGGATGATGAATACAGCGGATAGAAGTTTGGCAATTATAGACTATGCATTAAGGCGTAGATTCGCATTTTATGATGTGAGACCAGCATTTAACAATGACATGTTTATTGAAATGATGGAAAAAAGAGAGAGTGAGACATTGAAAAGACTGATTTCCTGTATAAAAATGCTCAATAATGATATAAGGAATGATGATTCATTGGGAAGTGGCTTTGAAATTGGACATAGTTATTTCTGTACAGCCCCTGATATACAGGTAGATAGAAAGTGGATTAAATCCATAGTAGAGTTTGAAATAATACCATTGATTAATGAATATTGGTTTGATGATAGAGATAAAGTGGACGAGTGGTCTGCAAAATTACGCGGTGTTGAAAATGATTAAAATACAAAACATTTATTATATGCTGGCTTATGCCTTTCGCGCTTTAAATGAATCAGAAGCGAGGAGGTTTTCGTTTGAAAACTTTGAGTTCATAGACGAGTTGTTTACAGTTATTTTGGCAAAAGGAATTGCAAAACAGGTTAAGCGAGGACTAGGTAAGGAATATATGTATCATGCAGAGGAACTGGAGTCTCCTAGGGGACGAATTAGTGTGTCTGAAACCTTGAAGAGGAGAGCCATTCATAAGAATGGTATATGGTGTGAATTGGATGAATTGGTTGAAAATACATATATGAATCAGATATTAAAATCGACATCGCTATTATTACTTCATTCAAAGGATGTAGGGAAGGAGAATAAGAAACAGCTAAAGAAAGTACTGTTGTTTTTTTCTAATGTGGATACGATTAATTGTAGAACTATAGATTGGCGTAGGCTTCAGTATAACTACAATAATGCATCCTATAAAATGCTTATGAATATTTGTTATCTTATCGTTAATGGTATGCTTATATCAGAAAAAGAAGGTAATTTGAAGCTAAACAGATTTATTGACGATCAACATATGCACGTATTGTATGAGAAATTTATATTGGCATATTATAAAAAACACTTTCCGGCTTTGAAGGTGACGCAGTCGCATATTCCATGGAATACAGACGATGGCATGATAGAGCTTTTGCCGTGCATGAGATCAGATATTATGATGGAGTATATGGGAAAAACTTTGATTATAGATGCAAAATATTATGCTTCGGCTATGCACAAGAATAATAGATACGGTAACCAAACTGTACATTCGCATAATTTGTACCAGATATTTACATATGTTAAAAACAAAGATACAAAACATAGTGGCAATGTAAGCGGAATGTTACTTTACGCGAATACAGATGGAAAAAACCCAGATAAAGAATACCTTATGGATGGAAACAGGATAAATGTAAGGACACTGGATCTGGACTGTGATTTTGTTGAGGTTAGAAGACAGCTGGATGAGATTGTAAGAGTTTGGTTGCTATAAGAAGGATATTTAAGATAAATAGATTTATTATCATGAAGGGCAATACTATTTCATTTCAATCCGATAATGAGTGCGCCGCTTATGCATCCGCCTATGTTATGCGGCATTTGGGGCTGGAGGCAGAGGGAAGCGAAATATATAACATAATAACCGATAAGCTGAAGGACGGCTGCGTTTATCCAAAGGGGATTCTCCGCCTGTTTGACAAATATGGATTCCATATAAAATACTGTAGAGGAAATTTAAATTCCCTGAAAAACGAAGTCAGCAAGGGAAATCCGGTTATTGTCATGATACGAACCAGAGCGGATAAGAAATGGCTGCATTATGTTCCGGTAGTCGGATACGACGAGAACAATGTATTTATAGCGGAATCCTTGAAAGAGCTCGTCAATTGCAACGAAAAGTATTATAATAGGAAAGTAGTAAATGTTTATTAAAAAGCAGACAGGAGAACACATATGGAACAAGGATTTTTACAACAGGAAGCAAAGCAGGCGAATAAGAAAAACAGGAAGCTGTTTTTAACCCTGCTGTTTGTATTTATCGGTCTTATTACTGTCATTGGTTTTGTAATAAGGGATTTTGTGGATTTGAGCGATTATAACACCAGAAAGCTGCTTGTCTATTTATGTATTTTTTCGGGAATTATGTTGGTTTCAGTGGTGTTGGGCCTATTTATTTCCGCTAGGGCGGCTGCGGACGGCACCAAAAGCCTGCTGCTTCCTTTTAAAGAACATACAAGAGAGGGAGTGGGAGAAATTATTGACAGGGAAGTAGCGGAGGGAAGTGTTCAGGTCGATGAATATATTGATGCGTTCCCCGAAGGGAAAAAGCCGCATGGAGAGAGAATTATCCTGCTGCCTTCTTATTTGCTACTCTTTAACGGTATGGGGCGTATCATAGTAATTCCCCGTGATAAAATTTATTGGATATGCGCGCAGGTTGGTCATAAGGGTTCCTCTTCTTTTATAGTACGTCTGTTGGTATTTACGGAGAGGAAGACCTTTTATGTGGATGGGGCCGACGTAAAGCATGTTGAAAAAATAGCGGACAGGCTTTATCAGTACATACCCAATGTTTTCAGCGAATATGACCCTTACATATTATCCTATGAGTTGGAAGCGCTTTTTGATAAAAAGCGAGAAGAGTTTTTGAAGTTTTATGAGGAGGAGAAGGAGAAAGCTGCTAAAAAGGGAGCGGATAAAGGGGAGTAAATGTGAAGCGGTAAGGCCGAAGGGAGAGCCGGTGAAGGTATAGAAGAAGAGGAGGAGTATGGTATGAGGCTTTTTCATGTCAGTGAACAAAATGATATTATGGAATTTGAACCCAGAATTCCGGACAGAAACGATTTGGATAAAAGTGTGGGATTGGTGTGGGCAATAGACGAATTTCGTCTGCCTAATTTCTTAACGCCCAGAAATTGTCCGCGCGTTGCATATCATGTGGGGGAGAGCACCGAGGCTGCCGATAAGGCGAAGTTTTTTACCTCTGCAGGTATGACATATGGAATAGTGATTGAAAACAAGTGGTTTGACGCCATGAAGTCAACCAAATTATATCTCTATGAATTTGATACGGAGGATTTTGTTCTGCAGGATAATGTGGCCGGATATTATGTTGCAAAAACAAAGCAGATACCTATTGCAAAATATGAGCTTACCGATTTGTTTTCGGAATTGATAAAGCGAAACGTCGAAATACGTCTTGTTGATAATCTGTGGGATATTGCCGATAAGGTGAAGGCCTCTACTTTAAATTGGTCCTTATGCAGAATGGCTTTTGCGCAGCCAAGAAAATGAACTTTAAAGAGAATGTTGATTTTAGGCGGTTCGAGCATATGCATAACAAAAATACGCCGCTTTTATTCTGCGTGGCTGTCAAATACAGGAATCAGGGTATAGGAACAAAGCCTTAGTGATGTAAAAAGCTGAAAACGATGAAGAACCATAAAAATGTAACGAAAGGGAACCCAATCATGGCCAGATATGCGGAAATCTATTACAAGGACAGCGCCCTATATATGGACAGGGAGCTTCCAAACTACCCGGATACGGATATGCCCCTTTTGAATATTTATATTTATACGCTGGTTTTTGAAGCGTATTATGAATACTACCAGATTGACGACGCCAAAATGGAAGTATTTATGAAGCAGTATGGAGAGGCGGCGCAGAAATACGGCAGGAAATTTACCAAGGCGCGCATAGCACTCTGCGCCATTGGCGCGTGACGTCAGGTGTAAAAGGAGAAAGAGATTATGCAGGGAATTGTAAGGGGATTGGAGTGTGTAATAGACAAATTTTACGCTTGCAGGAACGGCGTATTCGGGGTTTGCGGCGCGGCTTTTTTGATTGTGATAATATACGGAATGGTCTCGCTGAAGGAAAAACGCAGGTACGTCATAAATAAGCTGCTGCATAAAGCTTTGTATGTAATCGGGATTGTCTGCATCGGGGAATGCTTAAGCTTGTCGGGTCTGGCGCTTCAAATAGAATATCGTTATTTTAACGCCATGCTTTTTATAGGGGCGGTGGGCTTTGTCCTTTTATACGGAATAATACAGGGCGTTGTTTTTTTGAAAATTAAGGAGCCTATGCTGCAGCTTTGCAGGTATGTTCGATATATTCTGTTTTTTGAATTGTTTCTGCTGGCAGTGACGCAGCGTTTGGAATTAGCAGAAGGAATCGTGGGTATGGCGGCGGTTGTCTGTATGGAAATCCTATTCCTGCTATCTGAAAAACGGAGGAAGGAGCAGGAGAAAAAAGAAGAAGAGCATACGAAAGAATCTGATTATTCCAATAAAGATTTGCTTGATACCCGAAAAAGACAGCTGGAGAGATTTATACCTATATTAAAACAGCAGAAGGACGAGCCCTATGCCGTTATGATTTCGGGCGAATGGGGAGTGGGAAAAAGCAGCTTTGTTAAGGCGTTGGAGGACCGGATGCCGGAGGATTGCTTTGTATGGGTAAAGGCAGGGAGCGAGAAGACCGTCTCGGAAATTATGCTGGAAATCTCCGAGCAGATATTGAAAATACTGCGGGAAAATAATGTCTTTATAGAGAGCGAAGGTTTTATAGAAAGATACTTTCTTGCCTTCTCGGGTCTGCTTGACGAAGCGGGACTGGGATTTTGGGGGAAAATATCGCATATGCTGGGCGCCGATGGCGGCAAAGGGGCGAGGAGTCAAAGCTATATCAACGGTAAATTAAAAAATCTGGACAAAACAATTTATTTAATTATAGACGACTTGGACAGATGCGACGAGGACTATCAGCTGAAAATGTTTCGGGTGATAAGGGAAAGCACGGCTCTTACCAACTGTAAGACAATTTTCTTGGTAGATAAAGCAATGTTTCTTACAGAGAGCTGTAATGTGGGTTATATTGAAAAATATGTCAATTATACATTGGATTTGTGTACGGTAAAATATGAGGAGATTGCGGATTATTTTATCCGGGATATTTTTAATGATGAGGTCGTTGAGGGAATAAACGAGGTCCTTTTGGACGGCAGGAGCGGGGAAGCCGTCAGGAACCTGATAGGTCAGTTCCCTGCGAATATATTAGAGATTTTAAAGGATGAGGCTGAAAAGACAGCAAGGAACGGCAGGGGGAAAACGGAAAATGAAAGGGCAAAAGAGCTAAGGCAGAATAAGTTAAAGGATATTGAAGAGACAATTTCGGAGATACAAAAGAATATCACTAATTCCAGAAAGGTAAAAAATTATTTTAAGGGCGTGAAAAGAAGTCTGGTTAAGCTTAGCGACGGGATAGAGCAATGCAGCCCCGAGTATTTGAAGGAGGATTGGATAAGCCCGGTGGTGGGGGTTGAATTTATAAAATATATTTTGCCGGAAAGATTTCAGGATATTCAGGCGTGCACGGATATATATGCGTTTTTTAAAAAGGATACAGAATACACGCTCCAGAGGATATCAGGCGTGGGGGCTTCTGATGTACTTTATTCGGATAAGAAAAAAGAAATACTAAATTATATCATCTATAGGCTGGATATTATTGATTTTTCGGAGATTAAGACCCAAAAGGAGAAATATCTGAACGAACTGCGGGGAGAGAATGCGCAATTTCATCATATCAACGATTATGTGCAATATGCAGAGTCCTATGGGGATTATGAGGAAATCCTAAAAGTATATGGCGCAAGGAAGGATAAGAGTGAAACCGATAGGGAGACCTTTATCAGAACAATTATGAAAAGCCTTTCAGACATTTCCTTGTTTCCTAGAGCGGATGCACAGGAATTTTTAGAGCTTTCCAAAAGGTTGACAGACGCGTTAATGAAAAGCGGATTGACGGAAGGACAAAAGGGTATCTGTGTCAGTGAAGGGGAAAAGATTGTGCGCAAAGCCCTGCTGAATAATGCCCGTGACTTTAAGGATGTGCTGTATTTCTTTTTTAAAACTGAAAGGCTAGAAAGAGCGTGGCAAAAACTTGACGTCATGGATGTTGATAAGTTTTATAAAATGTTATTGATGCTTGACCAAAGACAAAGATTTGCAGGGTTACATAGCGGAACAAATAATCTGTTAAATATCGAAGCATATTATCATAGTATAGAGAATGAATTGAAAAAAGCGGAGTATGAAGCCTCCGGAGTTGACTTTGAAGAGAAGTTTCGCAGTATCCGCCTTGCCTTGGAGATTTGTAAATTCTGGAAGGGCGTGGAAGGGATGCTCAATGAGGCGGCTGACACGGCCGACAATACGCTGCCGTTATTTGAGAGGTACTTTACTTTAAACGGAGCATATTCCTTTACACAGGAGACGTTTGCCGACATAGATTCTTTGGAGAAGGCATTGGAGGTATTAGGTGTTTTTTTGGAAAAGAAAGCGGAGCATTACGATTCAAGGTTTTCCCGAATATTATTGCGGGTGGTGTATCAGCTGGTGCTGCTGTATGATGAAAATACCTACTGGTTCCAGTCCGGCGGCATGGGCATAGAAGAACTCTTGGAAAAAATAGATAAGCTTGTGGAAACGGTTTATAGGTTGGATGTATCGGAAGATAGAGACGATAAAGAGGTAATTGACGAAATAAAAATTTTTGTATACAGGCTTCATTTTCTTTATAGGGAAAAACAGGGTAAGGCTCAGGGCGAAATTTTATAGGCTGCTGGAATAAAGGGCGGCTTCACTTAACGATGCCACCGCATCGCCTCGTTTGACCGCCTTGCAGACTGAAAATTCATTCTGTGTCATTTAGCTGAAAATGAACGTGTCAGCACACTAGGGCAGGAAATCAGGGTAAGGGCAGAACGCCTCTATAGCTGTCTTTTATTCATGGCAGCTATCCCTATGGCAATGTTCCCACAGGACAAAACTATTGTAACCACGACGGCGCCTGTGTATATCTTGGAGTCCGTTGCTCCGGACAGCAGGGAACCGGCGTTCATTAGCATGACAGGCATATATTCGGATATCCTTGGGAACAGACCGGCAAAATATGCTGCAAGAACCGCTGTGCCCGTTCCTAAAAGGACGCCGGTATTGCTCCCCAAAAGCACGGAGAAAAGGACTATCAGGCTTATCGTCCACACACCGAACAGCCACCAATGGACGACGGCGGGAAGCAGACAGGGAACAATATCGTTATCCCAAAAATAAGAATTATAGAAATAGGTGACGGCGAAACAGAGCAGGTAACATGCACTCCAAAGCGACAACATCACAGCGGATTTAGCCAGCGCTACCTTATAACGCGCCAAGCCCTTTGTCAGTATAAGTATCAGAGTTCCTGACTGATATTCCTTTGTAAAGGTATTGCTGTAAAGCAAAATGAAAGCGATAAGCCCTATGGGAATATTCTTAAAAAATTGTGTCCACGAGGTAAGCGCATTGACCGAAACCTCGGTAATGACCATGCCCGTCTCGGCAAGAGAAGCTGCCATCAGCTCAAATATCCATGGGGTCAGCTTGGCAATTGCCGGATTCATAATGCCGAATAGTAAAAACAGGATTGCCAAAATAATTAATTTTCCGCTTCTCGCGGCCTCAAGCCATTCTTTTTTCATAAAGGCAATAAAGGATTTCATGATTTGGCCACCTCCAAAAACAGAGATTCCAGAGTGGGTTCCATTCGTTCCACCTTCTGTATGGGTATTTGATGCTCGGTTATATATTTCAGTACGGCAAATATCCTGTCCTTTCTTCCGCTGAAGGTAAGTACGTTTCCTCCGGTCCAAACGGAGGACTTAAATGCCTGCAAAAGCTTTTGCGTATCCTCCGGCCTTTCTACCTCGACGATGAATTCTTCGGAGGGGCGCATGCTTTTTAGCTTGGAAACATCGCCCTGTACGGCTATTTTTCCTTCATTCAAAAAAGCGACGTGGGTGCAGATGCGCTCCACATCAGAAAGGATATGGGTGGAAAAGAGCACGGTAGTCCGCTCTCTGACAGAGAGAAGAATATCCAAAATTTCCTTTCTTCCTACCGGGTCGAGGGCGGAAGTAGGCTCGTCGCAGATTAAAAGCAGCGGACTGTTTAACAGTGCCGAAGCGATACCAAGACGCTGCTTCATGCCCCTTGAAAAGCCCCTGATGCGATGCTTTTCGTCTTTGAGACCCACAAGGCTAAGCAGTTCATGGCTTCTTAAGTTTATATCCGACTTACTCATGCCGCAAGCTTCGCCGCAGAGCCTTAAGTATTCAAGAGACGTCATATAAGGATAGAATTCCGGTACATCGGGAAGATAACCGATATAGCGGTTTGTTTTCGTCTGTCCGTAGGTTACCTTCTCTCCCGAGCAATAAATTTCTCCGCCATCGGGTTTTAACAGACCGAGCGCCGCTTTCATTGCGGTTGTTTTTCCGGCCCCGTTCCTGCCGATGAATCCAAATACACTATGCTTCGGTACGGACAGGTTAAGACCGCGCAACACCTTTTTATCTCCGAAGCTTTTTTTCAAATCGGTTATTGTCAGTATATCCATAGTAATTCTAGGAGTCCTCCTTTCCGAAAAGGAAGTATAGGATAGGGCCGATAAACTGCATCCCGATAATCGTTACAGCCAGCCAGAGAGCGCGGTTTCCCCGCTTATATTGTTTATGGGTTAAAATATGGTACAGTGTATAGCCGAGAAGCGCCAACTCTGCGATGGCAAGAGGAACCAAAAAAGGAAGAAATTCCGTAATACGACTCATTTTTAAGCCTCCCTTCCATAGATTTCCACACAGAAGCCTCGATGACCGCATGCGGTACAGGTTAATTTTCTTGTGTTTGGCGTGTGCCCTGCCCAAAAGGCTTGTTTAAAGGCGGGTTTAAATGCGACATGGCATTTTGGACAGATGTAAGCGACGCTCCTAAAATAAAAAGAAGAAATCCAAACGCCCATTGCTATCACGGCGCACATGCCTGCGGCAAAGGGAAGCCAGATACCCGTTAAGACCCATAGAATCAGAGTTCCCATTTCTATAATATCCATAAGGATACCCGCTATAATCATGATGAAACGAACCTTGCGCAGCTTTTTTTTACTTTCCATAATGTGTGCTATGTCTCCGATGGATTCTATGGAAAAATGCTCCACTCTTTGGAGGGTCTGCTTTAACTCCTCCAGCTTATCCAGTCTTCTTTGCCGTTCCTGAATTTCTGCATGGAGGGCTTTTTCCTGTTCGTCAAGCAAAAGTGAAATAACATTTTCGGGATGTTTTTCCGAGAGTAACTCCCCTATGCTGTTTATTGGCAGGTCAAGCTCTCGCAGAAAACAGATAATTTTCATTCGCTTCAAGTCGTCCTCCGAATAAAGTCGTCTGCCGCCCTCGGTGAGTTCACTGGGCACGAGGATATTCCGGGAGTCATAATACTGGACGGTTCTGACGGATACGCCACAGAGCCTTGCGATTTCTCCTGTTGTATATTTTGACATAGCTTTTCACCTCCTTACACTGCTGTTTTACAACATTACGCAGCGTCACAAGCAATAGGTTACGCAGGGGGATTTTTAGTAGATTGCCGCTCTTAAACCATTTTTTACAAAAGTCAATGGGTTTTTATGGAATGAATCAAAAGACGGATCGTTTGTGTGTTTGTTTAATGCTTTGCACCTAATTTACACTTGTCATTTATCAAAAATAGTATATCATATTTTCGCTTAATCATCCATTTTACCTCTTGAACAATCCGGTCGGAGAGACGTCGGCTTCGGAAAGAGGGGTATTAATCCGAAGCACATATGCAATGTTGTTCTAAATCTTATGTATACTTCCATGCTATTTTAGTAATAGTAAAATATTGAATAGGTATAACTACTTTTTTTATGTACTATCTAAAAATCTATTCCCTATATTCTAAAACCAATTAAAATGTATTTTATGAAACATAAATTGGAAAAAGGGAAGGGGGGGCATACGGTGAGTGTCGGTCAAAATATTAAGAGACTGCGCAAGGAACGGGGAATTTGTCAAAAAGAGCTGGCAGCTTTTCTGAATCTCTCAGTAGGAACAATTTCTAACTATGAAAAGGGCGTTCATTCTCCCGACTTAATTACGACAGGTAAAATAGCGGATTTCTTTGGAGTAACTACGGATTTTCTCTTGGGAAGAACAGAACACCGCTTTGCACCCGGCATACTGAGCAGACGTCTCACTACTACTTATACGGTTGCCGATTTAGTCAATACAACCTTGGAGCTGTCGCCCCAAAGGGTAAGTACAGTGATGGATTTTATCGGATACCTGAAATCAAAGAGTTAAGCGGCAGGAGCAAAATCATGATTACTCAAGTTCAAGACAAAGAAGCAAAGGAACAAATTTGCTTAGAAATTCTGGAAGCGTTACCGGAATGGTTTGAAATTCCCGAAAGCAGAGCCTCTTATGCGCAAATATGCAGAGAAATTCCTTTTTGGGCTGATGTGGAGGGCAATGCTGCAAGAGGCTTTATTGCCATGAAGGAAACCAGCCGATATACGGTAGAGGTCTGTGTGATGGGTGTAAAAAAAGAATATCACAGGCTGGGAATCGGCGGAGGACTGTTCAATTCCTTTTATTTATATGCAAAGGAAAAAGGATATGAGTTTATTTCGGTGAAGACAGTCAGGGAGGGAATGTATCCAAGCTATGATGTGACAAATGCTTTTTACAGAAAGGTCGGATTCAAGGAGCTGGAGTGCATGGAGGGGTTGTGGGATGAAGCAAACCCCTGTCAGGTATATGTAATGGCTATAAAGTAATTGCGTAAATGGAACAAATTGCAGATTGGCCTCCTGTGGGATGTCTGATACCATATTTTCGATAGGAGACGTAAGTCTGCTCCACGCTTGTCAGGGAAAATTATTCCTGACAGGCGTTTTTTAGTTTCGGAAGAAATGAGGTATGCCTTGTTGCATAAGCGTTTTTCTCCCATAACTCATTACCTAAAATAGCATAACATTTTCGGAGGCGGACCGATAATCACATATTTTAAGAGGAATCTCCTTTTTGAAAGAATTTTATTCTGCTTATCATCTTTCATGTGTTATAATATTCGCATATGTAAAACGGGAGTGAAGGAATTTGAAAAGCATCCGTTCCTTTGGAGTTATGAAACGAAAGAGTTAGCTATGCGTTTATTCAACCAGTGGTTGAATTGCTGTATCCTATTCTCTCCGCGCGTTATTGTGGCGCTTGTTTGATTATATTAATATGAAGTCAACACTAAACAGTCAAAGCAGTATTGGGTTTTGTGGCGCGTCTATGAAAATCATGCTTTGGCACGCAGGATTAGAAAGGAGAAAGAACGAGGATGAACCATCTGAAAACAGGAGAAGTGATCGGCAAAAGGCGAAGGGAGCTGGGGCTCACCCAAAATCAGCTTGCAGGCTTGCTCAATATATCGTTCCAAGCCATATCAAAGTGGGAAAACGGTACGGCTTATCCCGATATTGAGACGCTTCCTAAGCTGGCGGCGGCGCTTCACACAACTGTCGACGCGCTGCTTGGCTACAGCAGCGTGACAACGGATTATGACAGAAGATATACTACCGAGGAATATTACTGGGGGCTTACGCCGAACCGCATTTGCTATGATATCATGAAAATCCTTCCTCCCGTAAAGCCCTATCGAGTACTGGACATGGGGTGCGGCGAGGGTAAGGATGCGGTTTTCTTTGCCAAGTGCGGTTATGAGGTGACGGCGTTTGATATATCCGAGAGAGGGATTGAAAAGGCGAAAAAGCTTGCGGAACACAATAAGGTTGAGGTTACTTTTTTTAAGGCTGATATTTATGATTACCGGCCCGACACGGAGTATGACATTATTTTCAGCAGCGGGGTGCTTCACTTTGTGCCTCAGACCCAGAGGAGGGAGCTTAGCGACAGCCTGAGGGCACATACCGCATGCAACGGTATTAACGCTTTGAATGTGTTTGTGGAGAAGCCTTTTATAACCCGTGCGAAGGACGGGTCAAGGGATGAACAAAAAAGATACCTCTGGCGTTCGGGCGAATTGTTTGGGTATTACTATGACTGGCTGTTTCATACCTGTAAGGAAGAGATATTTGATTGCAACAGCTCAGGTACGCCCCATAAGCATTGTATGGATACATTGATTGCGCAAAAGGTGGAAGGATAGAGGTGATGAGGAATATGGAACCGATTTACAGCGGAAAGGTAAGGGAAATTTATGATGTTTCGGATAAACAGTTGGTTATTGTCACAACGGACAGAGTATCTGCTTTTGACAGTATACTGCCCTTCCCCATAAAAAATAAAGGAATAGTCCTTAACAAGTTATCGAATTTTTGGTTTGAGAAAACGAAAAATATCGTGCCTAACCACATAATTGACGATAATGTTGAAAACATGCCCTCTTATTTCAGAAATGAATACTTCAGAGACCGAACGGTGATGGTGGAAAAGCTTAAAATGCTTCCCTTTGAATTTGTGGTTCGCGGATACATATTCGGCAGCATGTGGAAAGCTTATGAAAGAAAAGAAAGTTTTTGCGGTATAAAGTTGCCGGGCGGCTATAAGCAGGCTCAAAGATTAAGGCAGCCTGTTTTCACACCTTCCATCAAGCGCGATAGCGGGCATGACGAATATGTAGACATAAAAAGTGTAGAAGCCGAATTGGGAGAGGCGTTGACAAACCGAATTGTGGAAGTCTGTTTTAAGCTTTATGAAAAATGCAGCAGGCATGCTTTGTCAAGGGGCTTGATTATAGCCGACGCAAAGTTTGAGTTTGGTGAAAACAAGCAGGGAGCATTGGTATTGGCGGATGAAATTTTCACGCCGGATTCAAGCAGATTTTGGGATGCTGCGGATTATAAGGTCGGGGTTTCGCCTAAATCCTTTGATAAGCAATTATTGCGCGACTGGCTTCAGAATAATAAGGTAAACGGCGAATTTGGGTTCGATAAGGTTCCGGAAGAGATCCTGCTTCAAACGCAGAGTCTCTACGGCGAATGTCTGAGCCGGCTGACAGACGAAAGTCTATAGATACTGCGGCTTTGTCATGGGTGTGGATGTAATGTAAGGCTTTACGGAAAGGGAGGCAAAAGAAATGGAGGACGTGTTAAGTCTGTTTCGTGAGGAGACGGCAGAATGGTTTAGGAATACGCTGGGGGAGCCCACTTTGGTGCAAAAGGAAGCGTGGCGGATAATTGCCGCCGGCAGGCATGCGCTTGTGTCGGCGCCCACGGGAACGGGTAAAACACTTTCGGCATTTCTTGTGTTTTTAGACCGGATGAAAAAGCAGGCGGGAGAGGGAACGTTAAAAGAGGAATTGCAGTTAATTTATGTTTCGCCTCTTAAATCCCTTGCCGCGGACATACGGGAGAATCTTCGGCGTCCCTTGGAAGGAATTGGCGCAGGAGAGGAGATTACAGTGGGAATCAGAACCGGCGATACACCTTCGGGAGAGCGACAAAGAATGGTGAGAAAGCCGCCCCATATTCTGATAATAACGCCGGAATCCTTATATTTGATGTTGACAAGTAAGACCGGGCAGAATGTCTTGGCAACGGCGAGGGCCGTCATATTGGACGAGCTGCATGCCTTGATAGACACAAAGAGAGGAGCCCATCTGATGCTTTCTCTTGCAAGATTGGATTTTTTGTGCGGACGGCCTCTGCAGCGAATCGGTTTGTCGGCGACCATTGAGCCGCTCGACATGGCGGCAGAGTATCTGGCTCCGGAGGAGGTAGGGATTGCAGCGCCCGTAATGAAGAAGGCGCTACGGCTGGAGGTGCTCGGACCCTTTGCGGATATCACAAAGGGAAAGAGAAAGGATCCCATATGGGAGGAAGTAGGGGCGCTGGTATATCGGTATTGTCAGGGAAGCCGTAGTGTGATTGCGTTTGTGGAGGGGAGAAGGTATGCGGAGAAGCTTGCCTATTATGTAAACCTTATAGGAGGGGAGGGCTTCGCAAGGGTACATCATGGGAGTCTGTCCAAGGAGCAGCGCATGGAGACGGAGCTTGCCCTGCGGAACGGACGGTTGAGGCTTTTGTGCGCCACCTCCTCCATGGAGCTGGGGATTGACGTGGGGGAGATTGACCAAGTGCTGCAGGTCGGCTGTCCGCGGACAATTTCGGGAACAATGCAGAGGCTGGGGCGCGCCGGACATAATCCGGGGCGCACCAGCATTATGTATTTTTTCCCCAGAACCGCGGCGGAATGTGTGTCCTGCGGAATGACGGCGCAGCTTGCCAGACAGGGCGGTGTGGAGCATTTGAATCCTCCCTCGGAATGCTTGGATGTGCTTGCCCAGCATTTGGTTTCTATGGCGGCGTTTCGCAGTTATGATTTGGATGAAGTGATGGAAATTCTGCCGAGGGCGTGGTCCTTTCGCAATCTGAACAGAGAGGATGTGAAAGCGGTTCTTTGTATGCTTGCCGGGGATTATGAGCATGACAGAGATGTCCCCGCACGCCCCAGAATTTTGTATGACAGGATACATGAAAGAGTGGAGGGAGACGGCTACAGCAGGATGCTCGCCGTTTCCGCAGGGGGAACAATCCCTGATAAGGGGCTTTACGCCGTAAAGACGGAGGAAGGGGTGAAGCTGGGGGAGGTGGACGAGGAGTTCGTCTATGAAACAAGAAAGGGAGACCGGTTTATTCTCGGTTCCTTTGCATGGAGAGTGCTGAATATCAGCCGAGATACGGTGACGGTAACTCAGGTGCCTGCGGAGGGGGCAAGACTTCCCTTTTGGAAGGGAGAGATAAAGGGGCGGAACAAACGGACGGGGGAAGCGTTCGGGCGGATGTTTTGTTCCCTGCAAAGGGCGCACGAGGACGGAAGGCTTTTGGAAGCTTTGAGAGAAATGGGGCTGGATGAGTCGGCGGCGAGTCTTTCCCTTGGATATTTGGAGAGGCAGATTCATGCCGTGGGCAGTCTGCCCGACCACAAGACGATTATTGTGGAGCATTTTAAGGATTCGACGGGAAACAGTCAGCTGATGGTACATTCCGTATTCGGAAGAAGGATTAACGCACCCTTGGCGCTCCTTGCGTTAAATGCGGCGAGGGAGCGGATTGATATGGAGATTGGAAGCGTGGATGAGGAGGACGGCTTTTTACTGTATTCCTACGGAAACGGGGCTTTGCCGGAAGGAATCCTGCAATGGGTGGAGCCTGACAGCTGCATCAGGCTGTTGGAAATCCTGCTGCCGGCAACCCCTCTCTTTAACATGGCCTTCCGGTATAACAGCGGGCGTGCGTTGATGATGGGAATCAAAAAGAACGGGCGAACTCCTTTATGGCTGCAGCGGTTAAGGAGCGCTGAGATGTTAGAGCAGGTGGTGAGGGAAAAGGAGCATCCCATGATACGGGAGACAAGACGGGAATGTATGCGGGAGCTGTGGGACGCGGAGGGCGTTTATGAGCTTTTGTGCCATATTCGCAGCGGCGCCGTGGAGATTAGAGAGGTTTATACGGATGTGCCCTCTCCGATGTCACTTCCGCTGCAATGGAGTCAGGAAGCGGCGGTAATGTATGATTACGCGCCCACTCCGGGAGGAATTCATGGCGCTGTACAGGAGGAATTAAAGAAGGAGAAGGAGCTGGTGCGACCGGGGAATCAGGAGCTTATGCAGGTACAGGAAAGGCAGAGGCTTCCGAAAGACGCAGAACAGCTCCATTCTCTTCTGATGACGGAGGGCGACCTTGCGGCGGGAGAGCTGGATATTCCGGCAGAGTGGCTGCAGAGTCTGGCGCAGGACGGCAGGGTGTTGTATCTGGAGCAGGGTCTGTGGATTGCCGCAGAGCAGGAGCAGGAGTACGCGGCGGCCTTGGGAGAAATGACAGCGTTGCAGGAGCCTGTAGGAATGCATAGCGGTGTAAATGACGGGCGCCCGGGGCAGGGAAACGATGAAAACTGTGGCAGGTCGGAGAAAGAAGACTGCTGCGGGCGGGATGAAAATAATGGGGAAAACGGCGAAGGGCAGCGTAAGGAGCAGGGATTGGAAGAACGTCTTCATATTGTCAGGCGTATGCTCCGCTATAGGGGAGCGGCGGACGTCCGGCAGACGGCGGAGCGTTATGGGTGGAGCAGCCGTGCGGCGGAGGAAATTTTGGAGGAGCTGTGCCACAGGGAAGAGGCGGTTTGGCAGGATGACAGGTATTTTCATGCGGCGCTGTACCGACGTGCCAGAGCGAGAACCATACAAAACCGGCGGGAAGAGATTAGGACTTGTCCGGGAGAAGCGTATGCGGCGCTTCTGCTTTCTGGTACAGAATCAAGCGCTCCCGGTGAGGAATGCCTGAAAAATACATTGACGAGATATGCGGGAGCGGCATTTCCGGCGTCATATTGGGAAGGGATTTTTTTGCCAAAGAGGGTCAGGGGTTATAGAGAGTCTATGCTGGACGCCTTTTTAGCCGAAGGGGAGCTGTTCTGGCATATGGAAGAAAACGGCGGATTGCGGTTTGAACGTCAGGAGGAAATTGATTGGGAGCAGGATATGGGTCGGCGGTTGGAGGGACTTGACGAAAAGGAGCAGATTATTTATGAAGCGCTTTTGAAAAGAGGAGCAAGCTTTATGCAGGCTTTAAACAGTCTGCTTCCCGGAGAATCCGCTTACGATACGTTATTGTCTCTGCTGGAAAAAGGCTTGGTGTGCGCGGACAGCTTTGTTCCCGTGCGGCAGTGGCTGGACGGGGAGAAATCGAAAAGAATGACGCCAAGACAGCGGGTGAACATGAGGGTAAAGGCACTGAAAGCAGGACGGTGGGACGTGGTGCGCCCAATCAGGGAGCAGTCCATGGAAGAGAGGCTGGAGGACTGTTTTGACAGAAGCCTGATTGTATGTAATCAGACAGCGGCACAATGGGGGCTTTCTTGGCAGGACGCGTTGGCAGTACTGCGTATATGGGAGTACACCGGGCGCGCAAGAAGAGGATATTTTGTGGAAGGAATGTCAGGAGCGCAATTTATCAGGGAGAAGGATTATGCCAGCGTAGTGCGTCTGCTGCAAAGACCGGAGAAAAGGATGGCGTGGGTGAATGCCGCTGACCCGGCGCAGTGCTGGGGCAAGACGCTGCCTCACAAAGAGGGCAGAAGCTTTTTAAATGTTCAGGGAAGTGTTGTGGCATGTTTTGGCGGAATTCCCGTGGCAGTGCTGGAGCGTCAGGGTAAGGTGCTGCGCGTGTTCGAGGAAAAGTATCAGGAGGAATGTCTTAAGCTTTTTGCGGAGGAATACAAAAAAGGAAGACTTTTCCCTGTAATGAAACGAATTGTAGTGAAGGAATATCCTGATATGGCGAAACAGGCCTTTGAAGGTGCAGGATTTATAAGAGAAATGCAGGACTATGTACTTTATCGATGACATTGGAGCTTACAGCTCCAATGTCATTTAGATAAGTGCAAGGTGAAGACCGCCCTATGACGCAGATGCTTTGTTCGGCAGATCGATAGACGTTCCGACGAGCTCCAATGCGCGGTTTCGTCTCCACATCGCGCTGATGCGCTTACAGGGCGCCTTAGGTATACTTTAGGGTTTTATATATGGTTATGCCTGTCTCAATAAAGGAAATGGCACAAATACCGGCCAGAAGGATGTTGTCGAACACATTACTTCCCCAAAAGCGAAGTATGTCGCCGGAGGAAAATTCCCTGATACCCGTATTATTCAGCAGCTGTGTGGCAAATTCGGTATTCCATAAGGGCATAAACTTAAATAGAATGACGGCGCCTGCGATCTGAAGTATGTTACAGATAATATTGCTGTACATTACAGGCTTGCAGTAATAGCCTGTCACGAGGCGGATAATTTCATCCGTCAGCCCGATAAAGAGGAAGAGACAAAAGACGGGGGCTATAGTGCTCCATTCCGTAAGGTTGAAGACACAGGCAATGCTTTGCAACCGTTGCCCGTCATAAGAAAAATACCCGAAGAGCTGCGGGGCAAACAGCAGTAACGCCATAAATACGGTTATAAAGATAATGGATACTACGCTGTCGCCGCGCTTGATAATTGCGCGCTTGTCGGGTACGGGCGGCAGGGCAAGAGGACTCCATGGCTTTACGGCGGGAATGTTTTTGGTCAAATCATTAACCGTCCATTTTCCTTCCGGCTTTATGGACACCTTAACCTTTTGTCTCTCCAAGACGGCAAAAATAATTGTGACGATGGTCATAATACTGCATATGCCGCTTGTAAAAGTGACAAGGAGCTCGGTAAAAAAGTCTATGAAAAAGTCAATGTAATTCCCGAAGCCAACAATTCCCTGTACTATGGCGGAAATAAGGGAAGAGATTCCGATTCCCACCAGAGCGATTTTTAAGACCCAGAGATAATTGTCGTAATATTCCGGACCGATTAAATAGCAATTGTCTCCCCTGTAGCGTTTAGCAAATTCATAAGGCGCGCCCAGCTTTTCCAGCGCTTCCTCAACGGAGCAGTCCTCGGCATCGCACATGTCTTCAATCAATGAAGCAAGCTCCAGACGGATTTCCTCTCTTATCTCCGAAGTCTGATTTGTATTCCCGGATTTCTTTTTCCGGGTATTTGTTCCTTCTTGGGGAACTCTTTTTATTACCTCATAAATATAACGTTCTATCATATCCTTGTCGTTCAATTTTCCATACCTCCCAATAATTCTGACATGCTTGCAGATAAGCAGTTCCATTGCTTGACCAGCTCCGCAAAAATATTGTCGCCGTAGACGGTTCGCTTATAATATTTCCGGGGTTTGGCTTCTTCTGTGTTCCATTCGCTGCATAAAAGCCCCTGCTGCTCCAGACGGCGCAAAAGGGGGTATAGCGTGTTGGCGTCAATAGACACCCCTTTTCCCTCCAGACTTTGTATCAGGGAATAGCCATAGCGGGCTTCCCTTAATTGGCTTAATACGCAGAGAACCAAGGTTCCCCGGCGCAGCTCGGACAGCAGGCCTTCCAATAAATCCTTTTCCAACTGTGCACCTCCTTATATTTCCGCCGGCAATAAGTAAAACGAACACGTTGAAAGAAAAGTAAAATATTCTTTAACGTATTGGGGCTGCCGTGGAGCATTCCAATAGTGTTAAAAGTATTATATAGTGTATTACACAGTATTGTCAAGAATAAAATATAAAAATAAGTCTTGACAGCCCGATGCAAAGATGAGACCGTGCATTGGAGTTTATCGGAACGTCGATTGCGCTTGCCGAATAAGACTCTGCGTCACGGAGCCGCCGTGCGTGCTTATCTAAATGGCAGCGTTTTATTAGCGTGGCTGTAATAGCGAGATAAAATGTAAAAACCGGGAAGCAGAGGATATCCCTGTTTCCCGGTTTTGTAAAATAAAACATAATTGTTAAAACACGATTATAAATAAGCTCTCAAATCCTTACACAGCTCCTCCTCTATTTTAACCAGACGGTTACAGATGGATTTGGAGGTGTTGTCGGCATCGGAGTATTGATTCAAGTATTTATGGAGAGATTTCACTCCCATGTTGCAGCCGTCCGTTATTAAGTCGGCTACGGTGGAATCACTTCCGTCCATGGTCATTTTCATGTTGGTCTTTAACCATGACATTCCCTTTGCCATGACAGTCGGTTCCTTTTCATCGCTCTGGTGTTTTAGGAGAAGAGAATGAATCTCGTTTCCCAGCTTTTCGTGATGCTCCCTGCTCTCGGTGAGCAGCTGTTTCATAGGGGCGGCTTGAACCTTGTCCAGAACCTCGTCAATAGAGCTTACCGCCATCTTTGTTCCAGAGTCGCATTCCTTTAATAAGCATATTGTATCCTTGTTTTCCATATATATAAATTCCTCCATTCCTTAAAGCCCGGCATAAGACGCAGTATCGCTAAGTTTAAACTATATTGTATTGCCCGGGTTGCCGGTTTTAATTTATTTTGTCCAAAAGAGCAGGATTTATGAAAGGAATTTTAAGTAATATGTGTTTTGGAAAAGGCATATTTTTTATGGAAGAATCTGTGTGGGAAAGGCATGGATATATAAATGAATATAAAAATGGACGCAAAAAAGTGGGCATTTGTGAAATGCTTGGCGATTCCTCTGCTTGTGGGAGGCATTGCGGGGATTTTGTCGGGTGGAGGAATGAAGACGTTTATGGCATTGGAAAAACCTCCCTTGTCGCCGCCGGGGTGGCTGTTTCCTGTCGTCTGGACAATTTTGTATGCGCTTATGGGAATATCCTCTTATTTAATCTGTATGGCGGATGCAAGTAAGGAGAGTATAACGGATGCGCTCTCAATATATTTTTATCAGCTGTTGGTAAATTTTCTCTGGCCCATTTTTTTCTTTGACTTTAAGTGGTATTTGTTTTCCTTTTTTTGGATTTTGTTGTTGGGATTTCTAATTGTGAGAATGATAAAAAAATTTTACCCTATTTCAAAGGCTGCGGCACTGTTAAATGTTCCCTACCTTTTGTGGGTAGTATTTGCGGCTTACCTAAATCTCGGAATCTGGTGGCTCAACAGATAAGAGAGCCGTGAGCGGCATAATTAAAAGGTTGTCAGAAAAGGTTTTTTAGTGTATCTTTATTTTATGTCAGGGGAATTGATATAAAAAAGATTTAACCGGCGGCCTTGGTTATGGCAAAAGGGCGCGGCAATATGTGAAATACATGGTTCTATCGGCGTTGTAAGCGATAGACTGATTAAGGAACAGAGGTTACGTTAGATGGGTAAAAGAGAAAAGTTCGGTTCAAGGCTTGGATTTATATTGGTTTCCGCAGGCTGTGCGGTAGGGCTTGGGAATGTGTGGAAATTTCCCTATATGTGCGGGCAGTGCGGCGGAGCCGCGTTTATTTTAATATATCTGGTGTTTCTTGCCATTTTAGGATTTCCTATTATGGTGTGCGAGTTTTCGGTGGGCAGGGGGAGCCAGAAGAGCTGCGCCACATCTTTCCGGGAGCTGGAGCCGGAGGGAACCGGATGGCATCATTTCGGATATTTCGGTATGGCGGGAAATTACTTGCTTATGATGTTTTATACTATGGTGGCGGGTTGGATGATGTATTATTGTTACCGTTGCCTGAGGGGTGAATTCTCGGATACGGTATTGGATACCGACGCTGTTGCGGCTAAATTTGAAGAGATGACGGGTTCGGCGGGGATAATGACGCTCTGGACGGTGCTTGCCATTGTTTTGGCGTTCAGTATTTGTTCTCTGGGCGTTCAGAAGGGCGTGGAGAAAATCACCAAGGTGATGATGGTGTGTCTCCTTGTTCTTATAGCCGTTCTGGCGGTTCATTCCCTGACGCTGCCGGGAGCTATGGAGGGGGTGAAATTTTATCTGCTTCCCGATTTTAAGGGGATGGCGGAAAAGGGAATTGGGAATGTGGTGTTTGGCGCCATGTCGCAGGCGTTTTTTACGTTAAGCATCGGCGTGGGTTCCATGGCAATTTTCGGGAGTTATTTGGATAAAAGCCGTTCTCTCACGGGCGAGACGGTGAGCATTACACTGTTGGATACCTTTGTTGCGTTGATGGCGGGGCTGATTATTATTCCGGCATGCTTTTCCTTCGGAATCGAGCCGGAGGCGGGGCCGCCCCTTATTTTTATCACTCTGCCCAATATTTTTAACAGGATGGCGGGAGGACGTGTCTGGGGAACCCTGTTTTTCCTGTTTTTGTCCTTTGCGGCGTTATCCACGGTAATTGCGGTATTTGAAAACATTATCTCCTTTGCCATTGATTTGTGGGGCTGGAAGCGGAAAAAGGCGGTTGCAATAAACATTGTAGCTGTTATTATACTGTCCCTGCCGTGTATTTTAGGCTTTAATGTGTTGGCGGGCGTTCAGCCTTTAGGGCCGGGAAGCGGTATTATGGATTTGGAGGATTTTCTTGTGTCAAATAATCTTCTTCCGCTGGGCTGTCTGGTTTATCTGACCTTTTGCACCACCAAAAACGGCTGGGGCTGGGAGAATTTTATACGGGAAGCAAACAGCGGTAAAGGAATGGGTTTTCCCAAAAGGCTTAAGTGGTATATGACCTTTGTACTGCCGTTTATTGTGGTGGGAATTTATCTGAAGGGTTATTATGATATGTTTTACGATAAGGGAATGATATATTTTATTCTCTGGATGATGGTGGCGGCTGCTTTTTTGGGGTTGATCGGCTGGATGATATTTGGCAGGAGAAAGAAAAGATAGGTTGATTTTCATATGATAAGACTTAAGACAGAAAATTTTAATTTGGCGCAAATATGTCAATCAGGGCAGTGCTTTCGCATGAGCGAAAAGTCAAAAATGCTTTATAGCGTAATTGCAGGGAACCGCTATCTGGAGCTGGAGCAGCAGGGGCAGGAATGTACTTTCTATTGTGATGAGGCGGAATTTGATAATTTCTGGAGGGCCTATTTTGATTTGGAGGAGAATTATGCCGCCATTATAGGGAGGATTTCTCCGGAGGACGTTTATCTGAAAAATGCGGCGAGAATGGGCTGTGGTATCAGAATTTTGCGGCAGGATTTGTGGGAAATGATAGTTTCCTTTTTGATTTCCCAGCAAAACAATATTACAAGGATTCGCAGGTGTATTGGAAACATTTGCGAAGTCTACGGCAAAAGGCTGGTGAACGCTTGGGGCGAGGAATATTACGGATTCCCTGCGCCTGAAGCGCTTGCAGGTCTGGAAGACAATGCGCTGCTGGAGTGTAATCTTGGATATCGCAGCAAGTATGTGGTGCGCGCCGCAAAAAGCGTGGTAAGCGGAGAATGTGATTTGGAGGCTCTCCGGCGCCTATCCTATAAAGGGGCGAAAACAGAATTGTTAAAATTGTATGGTGTGGGTGAGAAGGTGGCGGATTGTATCTGTCTTTTTGCATTGCACCATTTGGAGGCATTTCCGGTGGACACGCATATAAATCAGGCATTGCAGAAGCATTACAGGCGGGGCTTTCCCATGAGGCGGTACAAGGGATGTCAGGGTGCGCTGCAGCAATACATATTTTACTACGAATTACATGGGGAACGGATGGAGGAATAAATTTGGCAGGCTTGCTGTTACTTTTGTGAATTGGGAAATATTTAATAAATTTTCAAAAATATTCGTAATAACTCTAATATTTTCTGATAAATCGCACGAAATATATAATGAAAATAAGAATGCACTGTCAAAATATGCATCCAAGGAGGGATTAACGCAGCAAACGGACTTTCAAGCATTTTCATGGTGACTTCAGTGATGGCAGTTCCCGATACCGGCAGGACAAGGCGAGACGAACAGCATGTTCCCGTCACTGTTTCCAAAAAGAAAAACGATCAAGGGTTATTTGCAGAAATTTTGGAAAAAAGCTTAAAGGAGACAGCGGAGGGTGCCGTGTATTGCTGTACGACCACCTATGGACGAGACAGCAAAATGCAGACCTTTCTTTATCAGACCCGGGAATATCATTACTGAAAAATAAAGGCTGCCGCATCGGCTCAGGGCTTGGTGCGGCAGCCTTGTATTTGGCGGCAGCCTTCAAATCGGTTCATAATCGGCGTTCGTTTTGTATAATTGGTGTCCAAAATCCAGAAATAATAGTTATGTAATATTGATTTGTAGGGGATATTAGGTTATTATGATAAATGTAGTGGTTTATGAAAGGAAGCTTCCAAGAAGCAATATAGGGCGGACCTAAGACGGATTTAAGCGTAAGGGAACGTTGAAGCGCACAGACGGGAGCAAGGTTAAATAGAAATGAATAAGAATTTATCTGACAATAAAACCGACGGGCTTTTAAGGGAGTTAAAATTTACCCGCATTATCTGTATGATTTCTTCCGTGCTGACCCTGTGCCTGTTGCTTGGCGGGGTTATTTTGTATGGCAGGGTTCGGGAATTATCAGAAATATGCGAGCCTGCTGTGGAAAAGATATCGGATATAGATATGAAAAGCTTTAACGACACCCTTAATCATGTGAACGCCACCTTGGAAAGGGTGGACTGGGAACAGGTGGCGGATTCTCTCGGGAAGCTTGATGTGGACGCCATCAATTCGGCAATTGAAGGCTTGGACACAAAAGAGCTTAGCGAGACCTTGAAGAATTTGAACGATGCGGTGGAGAAGATTAAGGAATTGGGTGAAAGATTGAGCTCGCTGCCGGCTTGGCTTAACGATAAGTTTGGTAAAGGTTAAGCTGGGAACAAATTGAAAACAGGCATTACGGTTTATTTTTCAATTTAATGTTTTAATGTTTGTAAAATCGGACGGGTGGAGCGGACATGAATCATATATACCATGATATTTTTAGGGCAATTCATGAGGGAAAATGGCTGAAAATAGAATATCGTAATAAGGACGGGCAGATCACAAAGTATTGGATAGGCATACGCAATTTAAATGCGGTAAAGCGCACCCTTTCCGTGGACGGACTGCATTTAGGCAAGTATACAACGGATTTTTATGACGTTATCCATATAGATTCCATTTTGTCCACGCAGATTGTGGAGGGTTCTTATTGCCCTGTCAATGACGCTCTTGTGAGGGATATTTATTTGAATCCCCACAAATATAAGTCTTTGTTTGATAATACAGCCAACTTAAAGATTCTAAGCTATCTGGAGATGTGTAACCGTATGGATACTACGCCCTATTTTTCGGATTTTGAGTTGGTCCGTTTTTTGGATTTAGACAGCTTTGGCGGGGAGAGTTATCAGCTGAGTCAGGAGCAGTTTCAGACGATTGTGAAGAGCTTTCAGCAGAAAATGGGCGAAAAGGCGCGCAAGGACGGAAAGCTTGTGATGCAGCAGCTTGCCATGAATGTGTTGAGCATCCATACCGGGAAGGGATTGTATTTGCTCGCCTATAGGAGGCTGCAGCTTGACGTAAAAAATAAAATTTTGCGTCCGGAGGATGAGATTACCATATGTACGGAATTTACTGTAGGTGAGACAAAGGAAAACATACGCAGGTATTTGGATGCGGAGGAATATGAGCTTTTAAAGGACTTTGAGGCGAATCAGGAGAAGATAAAGGACTGTGTGACAAAGCATGCCGGACAAGTTATGGGAGTGGATGATATGCCTTATGTAATCGGGCTGGGCATGGAGGTTGTGCTTGATTTGCACAAGGAGTATCAGGCGATTGCGGATATGTATCATGAGGAGAAGGCAACGGTTCCCATAAAGGCATTTTTTGGCGACCTTTTGAGCCGACCCAGACGAATCAAGGATTATCCCATTACCCTGATTGACAGGAAAATTAATCTGGACCAGCTTTTGGCAATTAACAATGCCATGAAATATCCTGTGGCATACATTCAAGGTCCTCCCGGTACGGGGAAGACAAACACAATAATCAATACTATAGTGACAGCTTTTTTCAACGAGAGGACGGTTTTGTTCGCCTCTTATAACAATCATCCCATTAACGGCGTGTTTGAAAAGCTGCTTAACATGGAATACAGAGGGCGGAAAATCCTGTTTCCTGTACTGCGGCTGGGAAATGTGGACAAAATGAAGGAGGCAATAACGCATATTAAAAACGTATACAGGCAGGCGCAGGCAATCACTGTGTTTGAGTCCACATTAGATAAAAAGAAGGATGACCGTATCGAGCGGGCCAAGAAGCTGTCAAGTCTGCTGAAGAAATACGAGGATGTGTTGGATTTAAAGGAGCGGCAGGAAACATTAAACAGAATGGTGGAATATCAGAGCAAAAGAAAAGCATCTCTGGAAATGGTTCCCTTTCAGGCGGATTTGCAGGGAAGGCAGTTAAATCAGGTTCAAAAAAAGCTGGGAACAGTGGGGGAAGTGACTGACAGTGAGGCAATGGCACTTTTGGAGAACGATTTGGACGAGCTGTATAAATACCTCTTTTACACCTCCGCCCGATATATAAAAAGGCTGGAGGATTCAAAATATAAGGATTTGCGCGATATCTTATTTGAAGAGAATGAGGAGACACAGGTAAATAGCTTTGGCAAATACCTAAGCGAATCGGAGAATATGAAAAATCTGCAAAAGATTTTTCCCATTATGATTACCACATGCATATCCGCTCATAAGCTGGGAGAGCCCAAGCCTTTGTTTGACATGGTGATTATCGACGAGGCGAGCCAATGTAATACGGCGGTTTCCCTTGTGCCGATTATCAGGGGAGAAAATCTTATGCTGGTAGGCGACCCTCAGCAGTTAAATCCGGTGATTCTGTTGGATGAGATGGCAAATCAAAAGCTGCGGAAAAGATATAATGTGGCGGACGAATATGACTATAGGAAAAATTCTATTTATAAGACCTTTCTCGCCTGCGACGCAGTGAGCGACGAGGTTCTTTTACATAATCATTATCGGTGTAATCGTAAGATTATTGAATTTAATAACAAAAAGTATTACAATTCCAGACTAAAAATCTGCTCGGACAGCAAGGAACAGCAGCCTCTTGTGTATATGGACATAAAAAGTGAGCGAAGCGATGTGAAAAACACGGCGTATCAGGAGGTGGAGGAAATCGTTCGGTATGCGTGTCTGAACAAGGATAAGAGCATCGGCGTAATCACTCCCTTTGTAAACCAGAAGAAGCTGATAGAGGAGGCCTTAAGGCGTGAAAATCTTCAAAATGTTGTCTGCGGAACGGTTCACGCTTTTCAGGGAGACGAGAAGGATGTGGTGCTGTTTTCTACGGCGATAACCGACCAGACGCAGGCGGGAACCTATGAGTGGCTGAAAAACAATAAGGAGCTTATCAATGTGGCGACCTCAAGGGCAAGGGAGAAGCTTATTGTGCTTTCGGATTCCAAGAATCTGGCCAGACTTCATCAGAAGGATGGGGAGGATGATTTATTTGAGCTGGTGGAATATGTGAGAAAGAACGGGCAGTCTCAGGTGAGCCAAAAGCGTGCCAATTCCAGAGCTTTGGGAGTAAAGCCCTTCAGCACGGCCACAGAGGAAGCCTTTTTAAAGAACCTAAACCACGCGTTGGAAAACATTTGGATGTCTCAGAGCCGTTACAGCGTACAGAAGGAAGTGGCGATTGCTCAGGTATTTCAGGAAAATATAGGATATCATGATTTGTTTTACTCGGGGCGCTTTGACTTTGTGGTGTATGAACGGCAGGGGCAGGCCGATATCCCGGTGCTGGCAATAGAGTTAGACGGCAAGGAGCATTTTGAGGACGAGATAGTAAAGAACCGAGACCGGAAGAAAAACGAAATTTGCCGCGCCCATAATCTGCAGATTATACGGGTGGAAAATTCCTATGCAAGACGTTATAATCACATCAAGGAAATATTGATGAATTATTTTTCGGTTAGGCATTAAAAGGTTTTTTGCGCAATCGTGAGATTGGATAAATCGGCGGACAGGGACAGGAATGCTTCGGAGTATAAGGCAGGATGAAAGAAAAATACAGAAGGGGAAAGTGATGGATAAGTACCGGATATTAAAGCAATACTTTGGCTACGATTCCTTTCGGGAAGGACAGGAGTTTATTATTGATACGATTTTAGGCGGCGGGGATGTGCTTGGGATTATGCCCACAGGCGCGGGCAAATCTCTGTGCTATCAGGTGCCGGCGCTTATGCTTCCCGGCATTAGCGTGGTGGTATCGCCCCTTATTTCCCTGATGAACGATCAGGTGCGCGCTTTGAATGAAGCGGGGGTTCATGCCGCCTATATCAACAGCACCCTGACGGATATGCAGGTGTCTAAGGCCCTGCAATATGCGGCGCAGGGAAAGTACAAAATTATCTATGTGGCTCCGGAGCGGTTAAGCGCCTATGAATTTATGCAGTTTGTGAGATACGGGGATATTTCCATGGTGACGGTGGACGAGGCGCATTGTATTTCCCAGTGGGGGCAGGATTTCCGCCCCAGCTACTTAAAAATTATTGATTTTATCCGCAGCATAAGAAAAAGACCAATCGTCAGCGCCTTTACGGCGACGGCTACAAAGGAAGTCAGGGAAGATATTCTCTGTGCGCTGGGGCTCCAAAATCCCAAGCTGCTGGTGACGGGCTTTGACAGGAAGAATCTTTTTTTCTCGGTGGAGCGCCCCGCACATAAGGAAGGCTTTCTTAAGGCTTATCTAGAGGAACACAGGGAGGAGAGCGGTATTATTTATTGTGCCACCAGGAAAAACGTGGACAGGCTGTACGAGCTTTTAAGGGAAGAGGGCTTTTTGGTGACGGAGTATCATGCGGGCTTGAGCAGCGAAAGCCGCAGGGAGAATCAGGAGGATTTTATTTACGACAGGAAGCCTGTTATGATAGCTACCAATGCCTTTGGCATGGGAATTGACAAATCCAATGTGCGCTATGTGGTTCATTACAATATGCCCCAGAATCTGGAGAACTATTATCAGGAGGCGGGAAGGGCGGGGCGCGACCAAGAGGCTGCGGAGTGCGTTCTGCTGTATTCGCCTCAGGACATTGTGATAAACCGCTTTCTGTTGGAGGGTAAGGAGCTTAGCAGGCAGCTGTCGCCGGAGGAAGCCGATTTAGTCAGGGAGAGAGATGAGATAAGGCTTCGTGTGATGACAACCTATTGCACTACTACGAAATGCTTAAGGGAATATATTCTCCGGTATTTTGGGGAAACGGACGCCGCGCCCTGCGGGAACTGCTCCAACTGCCTGAGGGAGTATGAGGAGGAGGACGTGACGGCTGCAGCCTATGAAATTATAAACTGTGTGCTGGAGCTTAGGCAGCGGTTCGGCGTTAATGTGGTAGTCGGAACCCTTCAGGGCAGAAACAACGCAAGGCTGCGGGAGTATGGCGCACAGCGCTGTAGAGCCTACGGCAGGCTTAAGCAATATGGTGAAGAAAAGCTAAAACAGATTATCAATGAGCTGCTTTTGGAGGATATGCTGAGACTTACTACAGATAAATATTCTCTGGTAAAGGTCACCGCTTTCGGTATGGAATTTTGGCGGGAAGCAGGCGGCATATCCGAGGCTGGGGCGGGCGGCGTTTCTCCCATTATGATAAGAACCGTAAAGGAATTGCCGGGCTTTGGCGGTGAAGAAGGGCCGGCGTATGAAGAGAGAGAGGGTCAGGCATGGGCAGGGAATGCAGGAAGCCGTAAGCGGATTTCGGATATCTTAAATTCCAGAGGGCTCGATTTGTTCGAGGCGTTGCGCAGCCTGCGCACCCAGATAGCCAGAGAAGAGGGAATGCCGCCGTACATTATTTTCAGTGACAGAACCCTGTTGGATATGTGTATAAAAACGCCTCTTAGTGAAGAGGATATGCTGAACGTAAACGGCGTGGGGCAGAACAAATACCACAAGTACGGGGAAAGGTTCCTTCAGGAAATAAACGGCTTTACAGGCGGCAGGAAGGAAAAATGTTATTTCGGCGACAGGCCGGAGGCACTTTCTGGTTCCTCCGGCAGACGGACAGGAAAGACCGGAAAAAAGAAGACGAAATCGGAATTTATTTTGACAAGGCAGCAGGCGATGCAATTTGTATATAGGGAAAGATATCTTGCCGCAGAGCTTGCGGCCAATTTAAGCAGTCTGACAGATACAAGCGAGGTAAAGAAGCTTACGGGAAAGGCGGTCTTTGCTTATGTTCAAGGTCTTGGGTACGCGGACGAGAAATATATGGACGGCAGATGGCGCAAGGTAGTTACGGAGGAAGGGAGCCGTCACGGCTTGGAGCTGGGAGAGCGAATCGGTCAGGCGGGAACGGTTTATGAGGATTTGTATTATAAGGAAGAGGCACAGAGGTTGATTGTGGAGCATTTTGTGGGGGGAAGCGTGAAGGTTTATGATTTTTTGTAAAAAGCCTTCTCTACCTTTGGTGATTTCGGAGCGCAGGGAAACGTTCCCCTGTCATTGTCTGTTATGGATTTCAAGATTTACCATATTTGGAAAAAGTGTTAAAATGTAATTTGAGGATGATAATAATTGTTTAGGAAAGCTTGGAGACGCCCTATGAAATCGAATTATATAAAACGAACAGTAATGCTTTTTGTCATAAGCGCAATGCTGATTTACCTGCAGAATATTATGGTTCATGCTTCCAAAGCAGCCGTGACGGAAGAGGGACATGAGGAAGACGTGGAGACATTTATCGGGAATTTTTATAAGGCGCACACAAAGGAAACTATCGAAAGTATACAGGAGAAGCTGGACGGTTCCCGGAGCCGTAATTATATTGCCCGGTGCAAGGTTCTTTTTGCAAGCGGATTTAATAAATATGACAATATTGCCATAAAAGTATATGCATTGCAGGAGAAAAATGCCTATCTCGCAACCGTGGCGTATGATGCGTTTTTTGAGGGGATAGACGTTGGGCTTCCGGGCGCGGATACTGTAATGGTGAAGGAGACAGAGGACAACCGGCTGGTTATATTGCAGGAGGATGTTTCCTCTGACTTGTCTGAAGAAGTGTTGAGGATTGTAACATCTGATGAAGTAGTTGAGCTTATGAATGAGATGAATGCCAAGTTAAATGACATTTTAGCGGACAATCCGGAAATTTGGGAGTGGATTACAAAGTTGAGTGGCGAGTTAACGGAGCAGACGTCTTCTTATCTTGAAAATTCCGAAGACCCACAGGGCAATATCGCATATATAGTCAAAGAAGGAGACTGCCTTTGGAGTATTGCCCAAAACGAGCTGGGCAACGGAATGTACTGGAGCAGAGTGTATGAAACCAACAAAGGTATAATAGGTGAAAATCCTGACTTGATTCTTGTGGGGATGCAATTACAGCTTTAGCAAAGTATAAGGACTGTATTGTTTGTGTAACTGAAGAAAACGAACCTGCAAACGAGCTAAGAAACGCACAAAAGTATGAATTTAAAATTTGCGTTGCGGTTTCGTAAAAAACACTGATGCATAAAAGCAGCATAGAATGGAGGATTATCATGTACGAATTAAATCAAGTAGGAAAAAATACTTATTACATACAGAGTCCGGCTAAAATCGGAATCTATAAAATAAACGACGAACAGGTGTGTCTGATTGACAGCGGAAGCGATAAGGATGCGGGGCGAAAGATCCGTCAGGTATTGGATAAGATGGGGTGGCGGCCGATTGCAATTTATAACACCCACTCCAACGCGGACCATATCGGGGGAAACAAGTATTTACAGAGTCAGACAGGCTGTAAAATCTATGCTCCGGGAATAGAATGTGATTTTACCAGACACCCTATCTTAGAGCCTGCTTTTTTGTATGGAGGATTCCCGCCAAGCGATTTAAGACATAAATTTTTGTTGGCGCAGGAGAGCGAGGCGGAATATCTTACGGAGGAAAAGCTCCCGGAGGGCATGAAGGCGGTTCCCCTAAAGGGGCACTTTTTTGATATGGCAGGCTTTCGGACAGGGGACGACGTGGTTTTTCTGGCGGATTGCCTATCAAGTAAAGAAACCTTGGATAAATATCAGATAGGCTTTGTCTATGACGTCGCCGCTTATCTGGAGACGCTTGGGCAGGTAAAAGAAATGGAAGCAGCGCTGTTTGTTCCGGCGCACGCGGCGGTTACGGAGGATATTGCGCCGTTGGCACAGTATAACATAGATAAGGTATATGAAATTGCAGACAAAATTACAGGAATCTGTAAGGAGCCAAAGGGCTTTGAGGATATTTTGCAAAGGCTTTTTGCAGATTACGGTTTGACGATGAATTTTGAACAGTATGCGCTGGTGGGAAGTACGGTGCGCTCTTATCTTTCATGGCTGAAGGATTGCGGCAGGCTGGAAGCGTTTTTTGATAATTGCAAGCTGTTGTGGAAGGGGCTGTAGGGAGAAAAGAATGTAAAAAATGATTGACATTAGACGGGGTGTCGGGTATATTATAAGTAATCGTTCCCGCCAAGCCTAGGTAGCGTTAGCTGCAAGCGTAACATGGCGGGCCTTTTGTGTTATGGGGAAAGTGTAATATTAGGAGGATAAATGTTAAAGGGAATTAAGCCGTTCAAAACGCTTGAGCAACAGGTAGCTATATTAAAAGAGAGGGGATTGTTGATTGATGATGGGGAGCAGGCGAAACGATTACTTCTCAATTTAAATTACTATAGACTGAGTGCGTACACTTTGACGCTCAGAAAAAACGACAAGTTTTATTCGGGCGTGCATTTTTCTGATGTGATGCAGATATATAGCTTTGATATGGAGCTTAGAGCTATGCTTATGTATTTGCTTGAAAGCATAGAAGTGTCTATGAGAACTTTTATTGGATATTATCATGGAAAGAAATACGGACCGCTAGGTTATTTAAAAAGTGAAAACTTTGGGAGTGAAGAGCGATATGAGAGGTTTGAAAAGGATTATAATAATGCAATAGAAGAGTACGGGGATAAGGAAGCCTTTGTGAGGCATCATATGGACTATATGGTGGAAGGTTTCCCATTTGGGTATTGGTTGAGTTACTGTCTTTTGGCAGTTTATCCAGATTGTTTAAAAATCTGACGGATGAAATAAAAGAAGAAATATGCAGGAATAACTATGGACTAATCAGCGAAGTGTACATTGAAAATTGGCTGCAAGGTCTGACTATTTTGCGTAATATATGTGCTCATAGAGGTAGAATTTATAATAGGTTAATTCCATTTGGCTTAAAATTAAGTGATAAGGATAAGAAGTATTTTAAGGAAAGTGGTTTGTTGTTAAATAAAGCTCCAAAGCAGTTGTTTGTATATCTGTTTGTAATGAAAAAAATGGTGTTGGATTTGGCAATATGGGATACATTTATGGAGCGTTTTGAAGGTATTATGAAGAAATACCCTTTTGTCAGACTAAGCTATTATGGTTTTTCGGATAACTGGAGAGAAGTGTTGAGAATAAATTAATTCATAATGAAATAAACTATAGTAATCGTTCCCGATAAGCCTCTCTGTTGAAGCGTAACAGATCGGGCCGGCCTCTGAAGCAATTCAGAGGGTTACATATATGTGCTATTATGCATCTTGAATGTTGGACATGAAATAAATTTCATGTATAATATTTTAAGATGCATTTTTATTTAATAATATAGGACAGGAGTGTGCAAGCCATGACCGAAAAAAAAGAAATCATTGCTCATTGTCTGACTTATCAGGATGTTTATGAGGACTATCCCTTTCACGACCCTAACTGGTGTGTTATCAGGCACAGGAGGAATAAAAAGATTTTTGCGTGGATATTTCACAAGGACGGATATATGTGGGTGAATGTGAAGTGCGACCCACAGTGGAGGGAGCTGTGGAGAAGCGCTTATGCAGCCGTGATTCCGGCATATCATTTGAATAAAAAGCACTGGAATTCCATTATATTGGACGGTACGGTTCCAAAAAACGAAATTAAGCGGATGATTGGGGAGAGCTATGATTTGACGAAGGGGAAATGAAGATATTATGCGGGCTCGTTATCATCCTCTTATTCTATTGAAAAAAGCTATGATTGAAAAATGAACAGCCGGCTGTGTCGTTTTTAAGTCTCAATATAATATAATGAAATTTACAATTTTGATATTGAGAAAATCAGGAGGTTTTCTTAAAATTATCAAATTCCAATCGGATTTTTAAGGCAGGCTATGGAATATGATATGCTTGGTATCGGAAATATTGGAATGAAATGCAGTTTTTCAGTTATTGCAGAGCTGAAGGGAAAGAAAACCGCAATTTATATCAACGAGTTTGTTATTTAATATAGTATACTTATCTTGAGGAGTTGAATTATGAAATATGCGGAACCGTTTCAAAAGGTCTTGGATTATATTGAAGAAAATTTGTATGAGGAGATAGAGCTAAATAGGCTGGCTTTCATTGCAGGATATTCAAAATATCATTTTTTGCGCGTATTTAAGGAAGTATTTTATATGACGCCGTCAGAATATGTGCGCAGGAGAAGGATTACGGAAAGCGTCAGAGATATTGCAGATACCGGAGAGTCAATATCCCAGATAGGTTATAAGCATGGGTTTAATTCCAAAGAAAATTTTACAAGGGCATTTAAATCGGAGCATCATATACTTCCTTCTGATTACAGGATGGCTGATAACAGCCTGAAATTGCTTTGCCGGAACAAACCGGAAGGAGCAGCCTTCGTATTAGAGCCAAAGATTATAGAATTGAAACCATTTAGCGTAACGGTATATAAAAGCGACGAGGAGGACCCTACAAGGTTTTGGAATAAATATAATTGCGGAGGATTTTCCGGTAAATTATCCGGTGGAGAGGCGCGGCTGGATTATGGGGTTTCTATATGGAATTTTGAGAAAAACAAGCTTGATTACTACATAGGAATTTTGACTGAGTATGCTAAAGGAGACTTATCAGGAACCTTGCAGTTAAAGGTAGAAGGCGGTTTGTATGCGATATTTGATACTCCTAAAGCGGACAAGTATACATTTGTAAATGCCATACGCAAGACATGGGATTACATATATGGAGAATGGACTTGTCAGAGCGAGTATGTAAATCTTGGTGATTGTGATTTTGAAACATACAAGGAAAACAGCAGAGAATTTTCGGAGCAGATATTTATTCATGTAAAAGAGAAATGAAGAATATAAGATTATAACAAAAAGGAGAAAAATTATGGCAGAAATTATGAAAGTGTTTAAGGAAGAAATCCCGGCTATGAGATTTATCGGAAAGAAATATCACGATTATAACGGATGGGGCGAATGGTTTGCAAACGGCTGGTTTGATATAGTAGAAAACAGTATGGGGGGAACCGCTAAGATAATAGACCTTTGGAAGAACGGCGGGGGATATGTGGGATTAGAATGCCGTAAAGGCGGTGAGCTTCTCGAATATTGGATTGGAATGTTTACGCCCCAAGGTACGGAAGCCCCGGAAGGGTTTGAGTATATTGATTTCCCGAATTCAAGTTTGGGAATCTGTTGGATTTATGGCAAGGAAGATGAAGTACACGGTATTATAGGTAATTGTTGGAAAGCTGTTCAGAATGCAGGTATGGAAATAGGCGTTGATGAAAACGGAGTCGAGATGTCCTTTGAAAACGGTTTATGTCCTCGTTTTACAACACCGGATGAGAAGGGGAATGTTATATTGGACTACTGTTATTTTGTAAGGTGATTATTACTTTCATGAGGAAAATGCATGAAAGATAAACCGACGCTTCTCTTTTATATGAATAAATATCTGCTAGAATTTTTGTTAAAGAATGCAGGACCGGTGATTCAATAGGATATCCTACTCCATATGCGGATGTAAAATCGGAAGAAAGCTGTAAGAACGGTCCAAAGCCGGACTGCGATTGAACGTTTTGGGCGGTACAGTTTAGGCATTTGGATGAAAATGGAATTTTTAAGGAGAGTTAAGAAAAAAGGTGCATTGTCTTCAATTATTTGTTATAATCTTAAATTGGAAGCAAATGGTTGAAAGGCATGGTTACTGAAATGGTTTATAATAATATTTTGGAGGCGATGGGCAACACGCCCATGATAAGGCTGTCTCATATGGGCGACCCTGAGGGAGCCCAAATACTGGTGAAATTTGAGGGCTTGAACGTGGGGGGCTCTATCAAAACACGGACGGCATATAATATGATAAGGGAGGCGGAGAAGCAGGGGCTTATCCATGAAAATACGGTTATTGTAGAGCCCACCAGCGGCAATCAGGGTATCGGACTTGCGCTTGTGGGCGCAGTGCGGGGGTATCAAACCAAAATCATTATGCCGGACTCTGTCAGCGAGGAGCGAAGGAAGCTGGTAGAGCATTATGGCGCGGAAGTAATTTTGGTTCATGACGCAGGAAATATCGGTGAATGTATTGAGGAATGTCTGACGCTTGCACTGAAAATGCAAAGGGAGAATCCTGACGTATTTGTACCCCAGCAGTTTGAAAATCCTGCAAACCCTTATATACAGCGACATCAGACCGCTGTGGAGATCCTAAAGCAGGTGGACGGACCTATACACGGCTTCTGTTCGGGTATCGGAACGGGAGGAACAATCACAGGAATCGGCGAGGCGCTTAAGGAGAAAAACCCCGATATGGAAATTTGGGCGGTGGAGCCGGAGCATGCAGCCATATTATCGGGGGGGTCCATAGGAACCCATGTCCAGATGGGAATTGGAGACGGCGTAATTCCTGCTATTTTGAACCGTGATATTTATAATGACATCTGCATTGTAAAGGATGAGGAAGCAATCAGAACATCTAAAGAGCTTGCCTCAAGGGAAGGGATTATGTGCGGGATTTCCAGCGGAACCAATGTGGCGGCGGCGCTCAGGCTTGCAAGCAAGCTGGGAAAGGGCAAGACGGTGGTAACGGTGCTTCCCGACACGGCGGAGCGGTATTTTTCCACTCCGTTGTTTGAATAGTCGGTTATACGCTGACTTTATAATTGTTTTATTTTTAATTTATAATAGTATAATCTTTCTCCTATTTACAATTTTTATTTTAGATGTTATATTACATATAGAACAATAGAGGCAGAGAAAACAAGGCAGCTTGTCAATCTGTTACCTCTGAGTTCCATAGAATGAGAAGACATCACTGTAAAAGTTTTGAAAGGAGAGATGACTTATGTTGATGCCTAGTACAAATACTTTTAATCGTATTTTCGGAGAGAATTTGTTGGATGATTTCTTTAACCTTTCAGGTGACTTTTTCGGAAAGGGAAGCAGTGTAAACGGTTTGATGCAGACCGACGTTGAGGAGACGGATAAAGGCTATGAGGTGACCATGAACCTTCCGGGCTTTAGCAAGGAGGACGTCAAGGGTGAGCTTAAGGACGGTTATCTTGTTATCAGCGCAAGCACTTCCCATGATAATGACGAGAAGGATAAGGAAGGCAGATTTATCCGCAGAGAGCGTTACAGCGGCTCCTGTACCCGCAGCTTCTATGTAGGTGAGGACGTAAGACAGGAGGATATCAAAGCGAGATTTGAGAACGGCATTTTGAAGCTTACGGTTCCAAAGAAGGAGGCAGCCGGCACGGTGGAAGAGAAAAGATATATCGCTATTGAAGGATAAGCCTCGATAGCAGGTTGACCAAAGCGGGCAAAAGCACTCAGGAAAAGACAAGGATAAGTAATTATAGTCGAAGGTAAGCGAGTAATGCGAAAATAGACAGGCTGGGAAAGCTGCTCCTGAAATAGAGGGGCGTTTTTCCAGCCGTTTTTTTGGCGCGCTTGCATATACATTAAAAAAAGCCTATAATATTTACGAATAAAAACATGAAAAATAGTGTAAGAAGGAGAGATACAAATGACTCTGAACGAATTGGGCATCGGAAAAACCGCGACAATTCTTTCCGTGGGCGGAGGCGGAGCTTTGAGACAGCACTTTCTGGATATGGGGCTGATTCAGGGCGCGGAGGTTATGGTGGTTAAATACGCGCCTATGGGAGACCCTATCGAATTACAAATTCGGGGCTATGAGCTGACAATTCGGCTTGAAGACGCGGAGAAAATAGAAATCAGTCAGGAGCATGGCGCAAGGGCCGGCGCTGGATGGGAAAACGGGGCGGTAATAAAGGGCAGCGGCAGGAGAAAGGAACATCCGGGCTATGGCGAGGGAGGAAAATACCATGTGAAGGCGCAGGAGAAGCCTCTTCCGGAGGGGGAGACGTTGACCTTTGCGCTGGTGGGAAATCAGAATTGCGGAAAGACTACATTATTCAACCAATTGACCGGTTCTAACCAGCATGTGGGTAATTTTCCGGGAGTTACGGTGGACCGTAAGGACGGCGTGATTAAGGGAACGAAAAATACCCTTATTACCGATTTGCCGGGTATTTATTCCATGTCGCCCTACAGTAATGAGGAGGTTGTTACCAGAGAATTTTTGCTGCAGGGAAGACCTAAGGGAATTATCAATATTGTGGACGCCACTAATATAGAGAGAAATCTGTATCTCACAATGCAGCTTATGGAGCTGAATATGCCTATGGTGGTGGCTCTGAATATGATGGATGAGGTGAGGGAGAACGGCGGAGCCATTTTAGTAAACGAGATGGAGGAGCTGCTTGGAGTGCCGGTTATTCCCATTTCGGCGGCAAAGGGCGAAGGAATAAACGAGGTGGTGGACCATGCGGTGCATGTTGCAAAATATCAGGAATGTCCGGGCAGGGTAGATTTTTGTAGTGCGGAGGATGATTCCAGCGCCGTACACAGGTGTATTCACGCTATCATGCACTTGATAGAGGATCATGCGGTAAAGGCGCAGATTCCCGTGCGCTTTGCGGCATGTAAGCTGGCGGAGGGAGACAAGCTGATTTTGGACAGACTGTTTCTTTGTCAAAACGAGAAAGAAATGCTGGAGCATATCATATTACAGATGGAGGAGGAGCGCGGCTTGGACAGCGCGTCTGCAATAGCCGACATGCGGTTTGGTTATATTCAAAGGGTCTGCAGCACGACGGTGGTAAAGCCGAGGGAGAGTAGGGAGCGTATCAGAAGTCAGAAGCTTGACAGGCTTTTAACAGGCAAATATACTGCAATTCCTTCCTTTGTATTGATTATGGGGCTGGTGTTCTGGCTGACCTTTAATGTGATAGGCGCGTTTCTTGCAGATTTGCTTGACAGAGGAATAGGCGCTTTGGCGCAGCTTACGGACAGTATGCTTACGGCGGCTCATGTAAATGCCGTGCTGCATTCTCTGGTGATGGACGGTATTTTTACAGGAGTGGGAAGCGTTTTAAGTTTTCTGCCCATTATCGTTACCCTGTTTTTCTTCCTGTCCATGTTGGAGGACAGCGGATATATGGCGCGCGTCGCCTTTATTATGGATAAGCTGCTTCGTAAGATCGGATTGTCGGGGCGCAGTATCGTTCCGATGCTGATTGGCTTCGGCTGCACGGTTCCGGGGGTCATGGCCAGCCGGACCCTGTCCTCGGAGAGGGACAGGAAAATGACGATTTTACTCACGCCCTTTATGAGCTGTTCCGCTAAGCTTCCCATCTATGCCTTTTTTACGGCGGCGTTTTTTCCGGGGCATGGCGCGGGGGTCATGATAGCGCTATATTTCTTCGGAATCATGGCGGGAATTTTGACGGCGCTTTTTCTGAAAGCCACAAAATTTAAGGGCGAGCCGGTTCCCTTTGTAATGGAGCTGCCTAATTATCGTATGCCGGGAGCAAGGAATGTGGGGCAGTTATTGTGGGAAAAGGCAAAGGATTTTTTGCAGAGGGCGTTTACGGTCATTTTTCTGGCAACGATTATCATTTGGTTTTTACAGAATTTTGATGTGAGGCTGAATGTGGTGGCAGATTCCAAGGACAGCATTCTTGCCTCTGTTGCGGGCGTGCTGGCCCCTATATTTTCTCCGTTGGGCTTTGGAGACTGGAGGATATCTACGGCGCTGATTACCGGTTTTATGGCGAAGGAGAGTGTGGTCTCCACGCTGACGGTGCTCTTTGGCTCAACCGAGGCGCTTTTAGGGGTTCTTACTACGGCGGGCGCGGCGTCATTGCTTATCTTCTGTCTGCTGTATGCTCCTTGTGTGGCGGCAGTGGCTTCCATCAGGCGGGAGCTTGGAAGAAGGTGGGCGGTCATAGTCGCGGTAGGTCAATGCGTTATAGCATGGGCTGCAGCGTTTGCGGTTTATTTCTTGTTAAACGTGTGGCAATGAGGACAGAACGGGAAAGAGTGCAAAAAGCATATGCCAAACAGCTAAAATGCAACTGTCAGGTGACAAATTTCCCAGCGCGCTTGGTAGTTGTCAACTAAAGGATTTGCTAAACTGTTACCTGCAAAGAGATTCAAAAAGTAAAGGAAGGTTGGTAACTGACATGATTTTAGCGGAAAAGATTAGCGCACTCAGAAAAAAGAACGGTTGGTCTCAGGAGGAGCTTGCGGAGAAATTAAATATTTCCAGACAATCCGTTTCCAAATGGGAGAGCGGAGGCTCCATTCCCGATTTAGATAAGATTATTAAGCTGAGCGGATTGTTTGGGGTGAGCACAGACTATTTATTGAAGGATGAGCTGGAGGAAATCGTATATTCGGAAGCGGACGAGGAAGAAAATAAGGATGGAACCATGAAAAGCGTCTCTCTGGAGGAGGCGAATACTTTTATGGATTTGACGAGACAAGTGGCGAAGCAGATTGCTCTGGGAGTCAGTATTTGTATTTTCTCCCCTGTCTTTCTTATTTTGCTGGCGGGATTACAGGAATACGGAAAAATCGGTATGACGGAGGATATGGCGGGAGGGCTTGGCGTGTGCGTTCTTTTGGGATTTGTCGCCGTCGGCGCAGGGATTCTTATTTTGAATGGAATGAAGCTTGACAGGTATAAGTATATGGGGGAGGAAAATATTACCTTGCAATATGGGGTGGAAGGCATTGCCCGCATGAAGAAAGAGGCGTTTGCCAACACTTACAGGATCTGCATTGTGGTAGGCGTTATTTGCTGCATCATAAGCGTGGCGCCGCTTATGCTGTCGGTAGGATTCGGGGCGGAGGAGTTTTGGATAATCTGCTGTGTGCCTGTGATGCTTATTATGATTGCGGTGGGGGTGAATCTGCTTGTATGGTCGGGAACCATTAACGGAAGCTTTCAGAAGCTGTTGCAGGAAGGGGATTGGACGGAAGAAAATAAATATATGCAGCGGAAGACGTCATTTTTTCCGGGAATTTATTGGACGCTTACCACGGCTTTGTTTCTTGGTATCGGCTTTTATAATAACAGCTGGAAATCCGCATGGATTGTATGGCCGGTGGCGGCGCTTGTTTTTGTGGCGTTAAGGAGAATGATTGAATTGATCATAAGGTCAAAAAAGTGAAAAGATAAATAGAACCGTTTATAGCCTTGTGCGTACCGTTCATCTAAAGTTTGTTTTCATATACGGCAGAAGCTGATATGCTTTTATCAGGAGCGCGGATAAAGCTGTTAGTCAGGATTGGCTGTGACTGAGAGGAAAACAGAGAGGAGAAGCGGTATGGCAGAGGCTATTATTCATTTACGGAATATTACTAAGAAATATCGTGATTGCACTGCTGTAAGGGAATGCAGCCTTACGCTGGAGAGAGGAAAAATATACGGGCTGGTAGGGAAGAACGGAGCCGGTAAGACCACTATTATGAGGATGATTGCAGGCCTGAGCCTGCCTGACAGCGGGCAAGTAGAGCTGTTCGGGAAGGATGCCGGCAGCGGCGAAAGCGGAAAAATAGGAACGCTGATTGAAGCTCCCAGCCTAAACGGCAGTATGACCGCAAAGGAAAATCTTCGGTTTTACAGAATGCTGTCGAAAAAAAAAGGGTGCTATGACACGGATGAGGAGCTGCTTACGCTGGTAGGGCTCTCGGATATTAAGAGGAGAAGGGTAAAGGATTATTCTTTGGGGATGCGCCAGAGATTAGGGATTGCAGTGGCGCTGCTTACCAAGCCGGAGTTTGTAATGCTGGACGAGCCGGTAAACGGGCTTGACCCCATCGGCGTGGTGGAAATCAGGAAGCTGATTAAGAAGCTTTCTGAGAAGGAAGGAATGACCTTTCTTATTTCCAGCCATAATTTGCCGGAGCTGTATCAGACGGCTACGGATTATATTATTATCGATAAGGGTGTTGTGAAAAAGGAAATCTCCCAAGAGGAGCTGGAACGTGAGAGGCATGAAAGTCTGGAGGAATACTTCCTTTCGGTGATTGGCGAAGGAGAAGCAAAATAACGAGGAGCAGGGTTGAATAAAAATGCGTATTCAACGGTTGATTCCTGCGGGCGACGAGTCAAGTAGACGTGCCTGCAGCGGGGGTATTGATTGGAGGGCGCGCCGTAACGCGCAGATAGGATAGAGATGAAAAGATTGTTTTGTGCAACCTTATATAGAATGTGGAAATCCACGGGAACAAGAATAGCGTTTCTTATTACTTATGTGGCAGCAATTCTTTATTTTGTGCTGGCGCGTATGGTGGCAGTGGGGAAGCTTGGCGTAGAGCAGGCCGGCAGTGTCAGCGGTCTGGGAGACGCCATGATTATCTGGCTGAGCGGTTCTTTAGTGATAGGACTTTTGGTGGGTTCGGATTTCGAGAACAAGACCATACACGGCGCCATCTGCTTTGGCAGAAAGAAAATTATCGGAAACTATGTGGCGGTGTTTGCAGTGCTTGTAGCGCTGTTGGCATTGCCTTACACCATAGGCTCCCTCGCGTGTATTTTTGCCGGAATTGATATGACGGGGGCGGAGCAGGCGGCGATTTCCGTTTACTTGGGAAATGTGCTTATTTATACAAAGGGAGCCTCTGCAGGGAAATTGATATTGTCCTATTTGTCTTATGCTATGGTCTATGTGGGGCAGCTCAGCATTTGTATTCCTGCAGCCGTGAAGCTGAAAAAGCCGGCGGCAGTCACTGCTTTCGGTTTTTTCCTCGGAATGCTTTCGGCGCTTCTTGCAACTCTTGCGTCCAAGGTGGAAATATTAGATAATATCTATAAGCTTACGCCCTATCGTTACAATATGGAAACACTGGGAATCGGCGGCTCCTATGGGGATATGCTGCTTGCCGTTGCCGTGAGCGTTGTATTTGCAGGGCTTATGGGGCTGCTCTCATGGAAGTTGTTTTGCAGGGCGGAGATTAAGTAGGCTTAGGGCGCCCTCTAAGGGGATGCCATGTGTGGTGAGGCGGTTGAAGGCGTCGGTTTTTGCCGATAAGAGGACTTTTAGCAGAGGGAAAGGTATGGTTAGCGGAATTTATTATGCGGGTTGAGACTAGGATAAGCGATGCCTATCGGGAAATCGAGGTACACATTTGTAATCATGAAATGAATCGTCAGGTGGAAGAGGTTGCCGCCCGGATTTTTCGTGTGGTAAACGATACCATTACGGGCGTGGACAAGGATGGGGTGAGGGTGCTTTCGACAAGCGAGATTATCCGTTTTTTTGCAGAGAATCAAAAGGTGCTGGCACAGGACGAAAGGGGAACCTACTCCATTCATCAAAAGCTTTATGAGCTGGAAGAGCTTTTGGACGCCGGACAATTCTTACGAATCTCCAAATCGGAAATAGTGAATCTTCGCAAGATACGGCGGTTGGATATGAAGCTTGCCGGCACGATTAAGGTAATTCTCTGCGACGGTACTTGCACCTATACCTCAAGACGCAATATTCCCCGGCTGAAAAAGGCGCTGGGGATTCAGTAACAGGGAGCCGGCTGAATGGGAAATCGCAGCAAAAAAGCAATTGAAAACCTGTAGAAAGCCGGTGGGAGGTTATGAACGGAGTGGTAAACCGTTGGGATTTGTGTGTCGCTGCCGGTAGGGAGGTTGGACAGGATAATGAAATTATTGATGAAAAGATGCGGACAGAGCTTTGGAATTTCCGCCATATGCGGGCTTTTAGTAAATCTGTTGATTGAAATAGGGGTGCGTTTCGCCACAGGGGATGAGGGCTTTGTGCCGCTTGCGCCGGAGTTTGTGGCGTTTTTTCCGTCTAAAACAATAGCAATGGAGGTCAACATTCTGCTGTACGGCGTAATCGGCGCGGTATTTGCGGCTGCGGCATATGTGTACGAGCAGGAGAGACTGGGCTATATATGGCAGAACTTTATTTATTTTCTTGTGACAAGCGTTGTATGGATACCTATTGTGATACTGGTATGGCAGCTTCAAAGGTACCCGCAGGCACTGATTTCCACGCTGGCTGGCTTTGCCGGAACTTATGTGATTATGTCCTATGCGGGATATCGAATTACCAAAAAAGATGTGGACAGGATTAACCGGGCGCTGGCGCAGGAGGTACGTTAAAAAGGGGCTGTCGCAATAAATATTGCACATACAGGCTGCCCCTTTTTGTTGTAACGATCCTGCTTGCCCGCAATATCATCGGGCTGGCACTGTATTGTTGTTTCTTGCACGGTGGAAGATACTGGTATTATCTTTACACCGTAATCACCGTACCCGTCTTCCCTTTAATCGCATCCTTTACGCATTTCATGGAGGTAATCAGAACTTTGCCGCCGGGAACCTTTTCCAGATAGGTGACTGCCGCCTCTATCTTGGGAAGCATGGTGCCCGCCTCAAATTCGCCTGCCTCAATGGCGGCTTTTGCCTCGGCAAGAGTCATGGAGGCAATGGGCGTCTGGCTTTCTGTGCCGAAATTCTTATAAACACAATCTACGCCGGTCAAGATAATTAGCTCATCCGTCTTTAAATCGGCGGCAAGCTTTCCGGCGATGGCGTCCTTTTCAATAACGGCGGAGGCGCCCTTTAGGGCATGCTTCTGCTCGATTACAGGGATACCGCCTCCTCCGCAGGCAATAACCACTTGGTCTGCGTCCGCAAGGGTACGGATAGCCTCTATCTCTACGATATCGATAGGCTTTGGGGCCGCGACTACACGGCGGAAGCCCTTGCCCGTCTCTTCCTTTACATAATTCCCCTTCTTTATCTCGGTCTCGGCGTCCTCCTTGGACATATGGCGTCCGATGACCTTGGTAGGCTCGTAGAATGCTTCGTCATAGGGGTCCACCGTAACTTGTGTGAGGATGGTGCTGACGGGCTTGGAAATGCCGCGGTCGAGAAGCTCGGCTCTCAAGGAATTCTGGATATCATAGCCCACATAGCCCTGACTCATTGCGGAGCAAACGCACATGGGAGCGGGGGTATAATCAATGTATACACGGCGCAGCTCGGTCATAGCCTTGTGTATCATGCTGACCTGAGGACCGTTGCTGTGGGTGATGGTGAGCTGATAATCCTCCTCCACCAAATCGGCAAGGGCTTTTGCCGTTATTTTTACTGCGTCCCATTGCTCCATGGTGGTATAGCCCAGCGCATCATGTCCAAGGGAGACAACAACTTTTTTCTTACTCATAAAAACCTCTCATTCTGCCGGCAAAGCGGCATCTTCAATTTTCTATTGCTGTCCAAGTGGAGATTTCCATCTGCTTTGAATTTTGCCGCCATGGTGACATGCTTCATCTGCTTTGGGCTTAGCCGCCACGGCGACGTGTTTTATCTGTCTTGTATTCTTTCGATAAAACGGTGGCTGATACGGGCGGCGCTCCATTCGGATATGCTGTAAGTATAGCATAAATTAAATACTGTGTATAGCATTTTCCAGTACCTGAAAATAGTTTTCAAAGGTTTTGCGGCAGCAGGAGGGATTGGCAATCACGATGCCTTCGCTGCGAAGTCCAATCAGGGAAAAGCCCATTGCCATCCGGTGGTCGTCGTAGGTTTCCACGAGAGAGGGCTTGGGATGCCCGGGGTATATGGTAACGGAACCTTCCGTTTCTTCACAGCGGACGCCCATTTTGGAAAGCTCCGTCACGATTGCCGAAATCCGGTTGCTCTCCTGAAAGCGGATATGCCCAATTCCTGTTATGGTGGTGGGAGTCTGGGCAAAGGGAGCAATGGCGGCAAGCGTAATCGCCTGATCGGAGCAGGCTGACATATCCACGGTAATTCCCTGATAGCTTCCGTTTTCAGGGGGAAGAGCCAGAATACCGTCCTGCCTGTCGATAACCCGACAGCCCAACCTTTTTAAAATTCTTAAAAATTCCACATCTCCCTGCATGGAAGAAAAATGTACGTTCTTTACCAGCACGGGAAGGTTAAGAAGGGGAGCCATCGCGTAAAAATAACAGGCGGCCGACACATCGGGCTCAATCCGGTAATCTATGGCACGGTAGCGTTGCCCTGCTTCGGTAAAAAAGCAGTCGGAAGCCGTCCGATTGGTACATACCCCAAACTGTTCCATCATTTTGCGGGTCATTTCTATGTAAGCCATGCCGTGGGTTCCTTCCACCCGAACGGTAAAATTCTTTTCGGACAGGCAGGAGGCGATTAGTAGGGCGCTTAAAAACTGGCTGCTGTGTTCAATGTCAACGGTTATTTGATTTTGTGAAAAGCCGTGGCTTTTCAGAGTAAACGGAAAATATCCTTTACTGCCGGGAGAGTCATAAAGGATTTCGCAGCCAAGCTCCTGCAGGCAGGAAAGAAGAGGAGCCATGGGGCGTCTGCGCATTTGCTCGGAGGCATCCATGTGGTAAACGCCGTGGGATACGCCCAAATATGCTGTGAGAAAGCGGGCGGCAGTTCCTGCGCTGCCCACATATAGAGCCGATTCCTTCAAGGGAACCTCTCCGCCGCAGCCGGTGACGGTGACAATTTGATTTTCTTCATCTATAGTAGTCGCAAAACCCAAGGCCTGCACGCATTTTAAAAAATGTCTGGAGTCGTCGCTGAAAAGAGTGTTTCGCAGCGTGGATGTTCCGTTTGCAAGAGTTGCCAGAAGAAGCGCGCGGTTGGTAATGCTCTTAGAGCCGGGAACACTCACCGTCAGAGGATTTTCAGCCGCAGCCCTTGCGGTGGGGCGGGCAAAGGCGGAAGCCTGCGTGAGGCAGCCGGAGTTGGCGCCGTATCCGAACAGGCGGGTATAAACACAGGGAACCCTGTAGGTTTCCGTAAATTTCGTTTTGGATTTCGCATGATTGGCGGCTATTATATTTTGCATGTTTTCCCTCTCTTTTTTTCTTCGCCCCGTATTGTCTGCCATAGACTGTTAACAGCCGGGGCACTATCCGGCACGGACGGCATAGGACGGGCACTCGGCTTTGTAAATGTCGGTAATACGTTTTGTAAAAGGGGCATTGTCGGGCTTATTATAGCATGCCGGACGTAAAACTTCAATGCGGCAGCGTGGGCCTTGGAGGTAAAATGAGTCCGGGCTGACTGACCGAAGCTTTGGAGTATAGTCATATCGTCAATCATAAACGGAAAAACAAATTTATACGTGTCTAAAACAAATTTAGAATTTGTATAATCAGGGAAATTGTGATACAATTAATAAAACGTTTATGAAGGACGAGGCAGAAATGCATTGTAGCTTTAATTGTTTGACCGAAGAAAGTATAGAGAGCGATAGATGAAAAAAAGGATAGCGGTTTTTGCAAACGGATGGGGAACGGAATATTTAATGGAAGTGGTCAACGGAATTTACGGCGTCGCCAAGGACGAGAATGTGGACATATTCACTTTCGTGGACTTTTCCAGCTTTTCCGAGCAGGGAAAAATTAACAGCAGTGAATGTAATATATTCCGGCTTCCCGAACTGAAGGATTTTGACGGTGTGGTTCTCATGGCAAATTCATTCAATATGCAAGAGGAAATAGATTACGTGTATCGTACAGTGAAGGAGGCGGGGATTCCGGCCGTCAGCATAGAGTATGATTTTGAAGGAATAGTAACCATCAACACCGACAATTATGATGGAATGTACGACCTTGCAAAGCATGTGATACAGGAGCACGGCGCCGAGAGGATTGTGTATATGGGAGGCCCCAGCGAGCATTTGGAGAGCAATATCAGGCTGCAGGCGGTGAAGGATGTGGCGGTTGAAAACGGTTTTTCACTGCGGGAAGAAGATATTTTATACGGAGACTGGGCGAAGAATATGTCCCAAAGGCTGGTCAGAGAGTGGTTGGATGGGCATGACGGTCTGCCGGATGCTTTTATCTGCGCCAATGATATTATGGCTATGGCTGTCTGCGAGCTTGTGACGGAATTAGGTTACATGGTACCGGAGGATGTGTTGATTACCGGCTATGACTGTCTTAAGCTGGGTCAGGAATATACCCCTTCCATAGCCTCGGTCAGTCATGAATGGGGCAAAATGGGAGAAAAGGCGTTGAGGATGCTGATAGAGCAAATGGAAGGCAGGAGCGGCGACGATACCATTATTATGAGGAATAGATTTGTTCCCGGCGCAAGCTGCGGCTGCAGCGTAAGCAGGGCAAGAGGTCATAATGCCCATAAGATTGACGGCTTCCTTTGCGATTCGCATTTCAGGCATATATATCTTGCGGTCAGAAAGGCTGAGGATGCAGGTGATTTGAATAGGAGTCTGGACGAGCTCTTCCGGAATGATTGCTGGATGGAGGGTAAAAACCTTATGCTTTGTCTGGATCAGGAGTTTTTTAATATTGAGGTGAGGGATGAGAACCTGCGTATGCAGGGCTACAGTGATAATATGGATGTGATTTGCTCCCTCTCAAACGGTGTGCCGAGACCGCATCAGGTTATGGCGCGCAGGGAAGCAATGTTCCGCGCTTCGGATGAAAATCCGGAGCCTGAGGTATATATTTTTGTGCCGCTGTACAATGAAAACAGAAGCTACGGTTTTGCCATGTTAGCCAGAGATATTGATATTATAGAGGATAATTATCTATATATTTGGACCAGACATATGAATCAGTATCTGGAGCAGGTGAGGCGCAACATTACTATAGCCGACTTGACGAGAAAGCTTACAGAGCTTTCCGTGACAGATGTGCTTACCGGAGTGTATAACCGGGCAGGTTGTGAGAAGATAGCTTATCCTATGCTGTCGGAATGGCATGGCGCGGGGGAAACCGGAGCGGTTATGATAGCGGACATTGACAGAATGAAGACGATCAATGATAAATACGGTCATGCCAACGGTGATTTGGCGCTGCGCACCGTGGCGGCGGTTTTAAAGGCCCAGCTGCCCTCAGACTGGATTATATCCAGATTCGGCGGGGATGAGTTTTTTGTAGGGGGAAAGCTGAAGGAAGGAATGGATTTGGAGGAAATGCGGGATAGCATTTTGAAGAATCTTGCCATGGAGGTACAAAAACGAAAGATTACCTTTGAGCTTAATTTGAGTATCGGCTACTGTAAGCTGGAGTCGGGCAGAGAGCTTGATTTGGAAGGCGCCCTGCGTCAGGCGGATCAGTCTATGTATGCCGTCAAGAAGGTGCATCATCTGGAAAGCGAAAACAAGTAAAATAATCGGTAGCATACGCTGTCTTCTGTATTTAATACAGAGGCAGCGTTTATTTTTCTTGACATATTAATCCCATTAAATTACTATGAAATAAAACGGAGACATATACATGATACATATTCCCGGAAGGAGGAGCGGACATGGGAAGTTATTTTACGAAAGCCACACAGCTAATAGGACATACCCCCTTGCTCAGGGTGGGAAATTACATGAGGGAGGAAAATATTGAGGGAGCGGAGCTGCTTGCGAAGCTGGAGTATTTAAATCCGGCGGGAAGCGTAAAGGATAGAGTGGCGCTCTCTATGATAGAGGACGCAGAGAAAAAGGGTATTTTAAAGCCGGGTGCGGCAATAATTGAGCCGACCTCCGGCAATACGGGAATCGGATTGGCGAGCGTGGCGGCGGCAAAGGGCTATCGGACAATTCTGACGCTGCCCGATACAATGAGCGTTGAACGCAGGAATTTGTTAAAAGCATACGGGGCGCAGTTGGTGCTTACGGAAGGGGCAAAGGGCATGAAGGGCGCTATTGAGAAGGCGGAGGAGCTGGAGAAGAGCATCCCGGGAGCAGTGATTCTAGGACAGTTTGATAATGCGGCAAATCCTGCGATACATGCGGCGACCACCGGGCCCGAAATTTGGGAGGACACGGACGGGAAGGTGGATATTTTTGTTGCAGGAGTGGGAACGGGGGGAACCATCACAGGTATTGGCGCGTACTTAAAATCAAAGAATCCTGCAATCAAGGTTATTGCGGTGGAGCCTGCCGATTCGCCTGTTTTATCAGGAGGGGAGCCGGGTCCTCACAAGCTGCAGGGTATCGGCGCAGGCTTTGTGCCGTCAATATTGAACACATTGGTCTATGATGAAATTATTACGGTGACTACAGACGAGGCATTCTATGCCGCGCGCCTTATGGCGCGCAAGGAGGGGGTTTTGGTGGGTATTACCTCCGGAGCGGCGCTCAGTGCGGCGGTCAGACTGGCAAGGCGTCCGGAAAGTGTAGGGAAGACCATTGTGGCGCTTTTGCCGGATTCGGGAGACAGATATCTTTCCACACCTATGTTTGCAGAGGAATAAGGAGGGAAATATCCTATGAAGATTTCTACGAAGGGCAGATATGCAGTACGTGTTATGTTGGATTTGGCTTTGAACGATAAAGGAGAATGTATTAAGGTGAAGGAGATTGCTGCAAGGCAGGACGTCTCCGAGAAATATCTGGAGCAGATTATTTCCGTGCTTAATAAGGCTGGATATGTGAGAAGCGCCAGAGGAGCGCAGGGCGGCTATCGTCTTGTAAAGGAGCCGGAATATTATACCGTCGGAATGATTCTACGGCTGACGGAAGGATCGCTCGCCCCTGTGGCCTGTCTGGAGGAAGGCGCGGACTTGTGCGGGCGTATGGACGCCTGTGAGACCGTTGGGGTTTGGAGGGAGTTGTATGATGCCATCAACAAGGTGGTGGACACGGTTACATTGGCAGACCTGATGGAGCGCAGAAAGGAACAGGTGTTATCATGAATGCAGGAGGAATCAATATGGAAAAAGAAATTTGTGTTGCAATCGATATTGTTAAGGCGTATAAGCGGTCACAAGAAAGAGGACTTTTGGCGCTTCGGCAATTTGAATTTGAATTTGACGAATTAAGATGGATGACAAATATGGTATTTGATTTGTTGAATAAAAACATTCATGTAAGCCAAATATATGAGATTTTGCAGAATTATGGTGACGATTTTGAAGACAAGAGGATACATAAATTAATTGTAAACGGTCTGTTGTGTATTTTTGACGGGCAGAGTATTGCTTATCTTATAGAATTATTGGCATCTATTATTGGGATAAAGGGCAAAGACAAATTCCTTCATGAAGTGGATAATGTCTTGAAAAATGACGGTTATAGTATGCAGCCGATAGAAAAAAAATATCTGAACAAAGAGCCGTTTTCTGCAAATACAGAAATATCGATAAATGATTTACAGTGTAATGAAACAGTAAAATCTGCATTAAGTCAAATGAATAGTAAGGAAATTAAGGGTATTTTAGTTGGCGTGTCTGGTGAAAGCGCTCAAAAGCTTATCAATATGATAGATGCATTTGAATTGAAACTGATAGATGAAGAAGTCCTTGAGGATACAAGCGAACAATTTATAATAGACGCAAAGAATAAATTTATGAATTATTTAAATCAAGCCGGTATGGCCAGATAGAAATAAAAAGCTCATCTATAGAAACCGATATATAGTGTGGGGCAAACGAAAAACTGATTTCCTAAGCTTTTCGTCCGCCCCTCCTAACTATCGGTACGGCGTCTCAACGCCGTTAGCCCTTTTCAATAGGAATCCAAATTTCAACGATTGAATTTACCTCATTTCCGTCAAAACGTTCATCATAATATTCCACGCAATAATGTGCATTTTGATTTATGAGTCTTTCGGAATAACCTTCGTTATTTGTTTTCAGCCACTCGTCCATAGCGCTATTTTCACTCTCATATCCGTTGGATACATATACGTCAAAAGAAGCGTATTTTGATGCGGGCAATTCAAATACGGAATATGCGGGGTCAATATTGTCCTTACTTGAAACACAATGGCCTACATACACAGTACATTTATTGCCTTCGCATACTCTTATTTCATATCCGTTCGCGGACAAAGCGTTATGGAGAGGCTTTTCACTGCATAATTTTGCAAAGGTATTCCACACATCCTGTGTTTGGGCGCCGTCACCATGGGTGCCGGCAATTATCATTGCGTCACGTTTAATAATATTGGGATTCAAGAAAATTCCTCCTCTCAATCTGTTGGTAAATTTCATAATTAATTCATCTACGGTTATTATTACCGGCTGATATCCCTGCGATCTGTATTCGCTCGGAGACACTCCCTGTATTTCTTTAAACGTCCTTGAAAAAGCCTGCGGCGAATTAAAGCCGCAGTCCAGAGCAATATCCAAAATAGTTTTTTGGGTATTACAAAGCATCTTACATGCATAGAGAACCCGCCTATCCCGTATATAAGCCGCCAATGATTTTCCGACAATCATGGAAAACATTTTATGGAAATAAAAAGTGGAAAGAAAAAATTTCTTTGACAGAATTTCAAGGGTCAGGGATTCATCCAAATGCTCATCTATATATTTTAAGGCATCGCTTATTTGAGAAAAGTTTTTCAACATTCACCTCCTCCTCGTTGACCTTGTAGCTGCTACAACATGAATATAGCATGGCAGCGCCACGGTGTCTTAACAATTCTTGCTTATGTTTTTAGGGAACAGCAAGAAATGGGATATTTCCGAATAAGAATTGCATTTTTCTGATGCTTTAAGCGCTTCAAGGCTTTTTAAGCTTCATATAGTGAATTGATGTGCATTATTTCTTGCTTTTTCTTATCGGTAACGGTTGGGAAGGCTTAACTGCCAGTGAGTGAGCAGAAATTTTACAAAACGAATGAGAGGAAAAGCTAATGTGCTTTGGGTATTTCTGTTTATGTTTAAAGCTGATTGATAATTTGCAAAATATGAAATATAAAAACATTACAGTTACATACAAAATAACGCAATGCATTTAGAAGAAGGGGCTGAACAGGTTTTAATGCAATTTAGAGCGGAGAAAGCGCCGAAACAGGAAGCGGCTGAAATATATAAGAGACTGTGGATGGCTTTACCTGTTTCCGCGGCGGTAAAAAATATGTTTAGTAGTACTTTAAGTCAGCTGTTTTGATATTCGCAAAACCCGTTTTCAATTGTCAAAGTATCTATCCATTGTCGTCCTTCGGGAATTATACGGTATAATTCCACGGTTCCCACGGCGCCCGCCCCGACGTAGAGTGGTGATTTGGGCTTGGTTGCATCGGGAGCTTCATAATCTATGGGAAACAGCAGCTCCTTTTGGCTGCTCATGGATATTTTGACAAGCGAATTTTTATTCTGTGCCTTAATATGCCAGATAAAGCGTCGGGTGGTTTCCTTGGCTCTCCATTTGCTGCGGGAAAAGTGTCCCGGTATTCCGAAGGTGAAATCCTCGCCGGTGTAAGTAAGCTGCAGCATAAGCCGGGGCCTTAAGGGGAAGCATAAGAATCTGGGGCGGCAGCCATCCACGGCAAGAGCGGAATATTTTAATTCTTTGCCGGTGCGCTGGCTTTTGAGTTTGCAGGAGGCTAATTGCAGCCAGGGGTGGTTGAAGCTTCTTCCCCAGTGCTTGTCCGCATATCCGTAAGAGCCTTCGGGAGTAATCTCATAGGTTATATCGTCCAAAATAACGGTACCGCTGTAAGCGGTGCGGATACCTTCGCCGTGCCAGAAGCTGTCTAAGGCGTTCAGTGCGCAGAAAAAGGGATTGGCAATTGCGCCTGTATGGCAGGCGATAGATTTATGCACCTCCAAATCCCATTCCATATAACCTGCATCCGTCATAAAGGAGCGATGCCTTGCCTCCGACTCGGTTATTTCCACAAAACCGGTAATGCGGTTTTCACTGTAAATACAGTCCTCCACTTGAATATAGAGAGGATCCTGCGCCACCTTAAGAGAGGAAATGGGGTAAAAGGCGTGAAGCTGTCTGCCCTGTTCCTGAATATGCGTATAGGCGTATTCGGTCAAAGAGGCATGGGGGGCCGTTTCGCTGTCAGCATTTGTATCATTGAAATCCCCTCGACAGTTTGCGGCAGGGAATACACCTGCTTTAATCATTACATAAGAAGGCTTCATGCCTCGCTTCTTAAAATAAGGATGCTGTCCTAAAACGGGTTGTTCTCCGCCCAGCGCAGGGTTTATGATAAAATACTCCACAAAAAAAGTGCGGGATTCTCCCGTTACGGGAGCCGTTCCCGTAAAGGAATGCCAAAATCGCATATAACCCTTTTGGGCTAGGGAACCACGCAGCATAAAAGCATTTCTATGTAAATCGGATTGATTCATGGCTCAAATCCTCACTCCCCTCGTGAGCGTGTCGAAAGCAACCTGCTATATCTCGTAGTAAACATTTTTATAATACCACTATATCTTGTAAATGACAATGATGTCAGCGTAATTTTAAGATTTTTTTTATTTTGTAATACCCTCCGACCATTTCGCCAGTGAAAAAAGAAAGCAAAGCACTTTGATGATAAAGAGAAGTTCGCCAGTGAAAAAAGAATGCGAAGCATTCTTAGATAAAGGGAAGTTCGCCAGTGAAAAAAGAATGCGAAGCATTCTTATAAAAGTGCCGCTTGCGGCACTTTGTTATAGGGCATGCGGGATGTGCCGGCGGTATTCTCTTGGGCTTATGTGATAAACCTTTTTAAATACGTTACTGAAGTAAAAGGCGTCGGGAAAGCCTAGCTTTTCGGCAATCTGACAGACCTGCAGGTCCGTTTCCCGCAGCAGCTTTGCAGCCTCCTGCATACGAAGCGAGGTATGGTATTCCAACAGGGTATGTCCGGTTTGCTCCTTAAAAAAGGAGCCAAGGCGCTTATAGCTTAAATGCATATAATCCGACAGGGCGGCGGTATCAAGAGTTTCCATAAGATGCGCTTCAATATATTCCGTGAGTCTGTTTATCCTTGTCTGCGCAAGGGTGGCGCCGGGAGCGGTGAGCGACAGTCCGGCACAGGCTAAAAGAAGCTCATACAGCTTCACATTTCCCAAGGCAAGCCTTAAAGGGTCGGTGCCATAAAAAAGCGCCGTCAGCTCCTGCAATTTTTTTTCAAAAAATATGCTATTGACCTCATGCAGAAGCTTCGGAAGGTGAATCCCATAGCGGTAATCTTCAGGGGTAAGCTGCAAGGAGGAGAGGGGAGGTATTTTTTTGACATAGTCTTCGGCGGGTAAAACCGGTAAGTTCTCTTTTTGGGAAAGGTAAAAGTGAATGTAGTACCATGCCGTGTTGGGGGCGCAGCTCTTTGTGCCCCAATGATGGACTCCTGCCTTAAGGAAAATAAGGCTGCCGGAAGAGAGGATGTATTCCGTGTCGTCCTCGATAATCTGCATCTGCCCCTTTACAAGGTAAACCATGTCATGTACGCCAAGAACGCGGTCGGCATGGATAAAAGGTTTTGCCACTTGTAAAAAGGATATGGTCTGAAGCTGGGGAAGATTTTGCATGTTCAACATAATCTGATGGGGCATGGGCGTTTTACCTCCGTGAGCATAGCGTTTTGAGAATATATTACATGTTTGGGCAAATATATAACATTCCAAAGGAATATATTAGGAGTATACTATATATTATAAAAACAATGCAAGGAGGAAATGCAGGATGAAGGAGAATGAATTCAGCAGGCCATTGGATTTACACGACATACAGATTTTTGATGATTTTTGGGGGCGGGAGCAGGAGCTGGTGCGCAGGGAGGTCATTCCTTATCAGTGGGATGCGTTGAACGACAGAGTGGAGGGCGCCGCGCCCAGCTTTTGTATGCGTAATTTTAAGGTGGCGGGCAGAATGATGAGGGAGAAGCGGGAGAAAAAGGATTTTGTGCCTCCTAAATATTCCTTTAGGGGCTTTAACGCCCTGCCCGACGAGACAAAGGGGCTGGAGGACGATAAATTTTACGGCTTTGTTTTTCAGGACAGTGATTTTGCGAAATGGATTGAGGCCGTCGGATATTCGCTCACTGTTCATCCCGACGCCGAACTGGAAAAAACGGCGGACGAGGCCATTGATATAGTGTGTGCGGCTCAGGCGGACAACGGTTATCTGGATACTTATTATATTATCAACGGTATGGACAGAATTTTTACAAATCTCAGAGACCATCATGAGCTTTATTGTTTTGGTCACTTGACGGAGGGGGCCATAGCCTATTATCAGGCAACGGGAAAGGATAAGCTTCTGCGGGCGGCAATGCGCTACGGTGATTTTATTGCTTCTTATTTTGGAAGGGAAGAGGGAAAGTGCAAGGGCTATCCCGGTCACGAAATAGCGGAAATGGCTTTGGCGAAGCTATATGAGGTGACGGGAGAGCAAAAGTATCTTGAACTGAGCAGATTTTTTCTGGACATGCGGGGTACAAAGCCCTATTACTTTGATTTGGAAGAAGAAGAGCGCGCCGCATATGAAGGGCGTGAGAGCGGTGTCAGGGCAGGGGGAGAACAAGATACATATCATCAGGCGCACAAGCCTGTCAGGGAGCAGACGGAGGCGGTAGGACATGCGGTGAGAGGAGTTTATCTCTACAGCGGCATGGCGGACGTGGCAAGACTGACTATGGACGAGACCTTGTATCAGGCATGCGAGCGGCTTTGGAACAGTATCGTAAAAGAAAAGCTATATATTACGGGTGGGATTGGAGGCACTCATATAGGAGAAGCTTTTTCCTTCCCTTATGATTTGCCTAATGATACGGCGTATTCCGAGACCTGCGCAGCCATCGGGTTGGTATTTTTTGCCCGTAGAATGCTTGAGATAAAGGCGGATAACCGGTACGGGGACGTGATGGAGCAGGCGTTATACAATACGGTGCTTGCAGGCATGGCGTTGGACGGCAAAAGCTTTTTTTATGTAAATCCTCTGGAGGTAGTGCCGGAGGGCTGTAAGCGAGACGAGCGCAAGGCGCATGTAAAGCCGGTGAGACAGAAGTGGTTTGGCTGCGCCTGCTGTCCGCCCAATATTGCAAGAATGGTCGGCTCTCTGGGCGCTTATATATATACGCAGAACGAAACTACCCTGTTCACCCATCTGTATGTGGGCAGCAGGATACAAAAGAAAGTGGGCGCCGATGTTCTGGATATGAAGCTTGACGGCAGCTTTCCGTGGGAGGGAAAGGTTAAGGCAGCGCTTCACATGGACAAGGAAATCACGTGTACCCTTGCTTTCCGGATTCCGGGATGGTGCAAAAGGGCATATGTGGGCGTGGAAGGCGTATTGCAAGGTAAACAGGAGGAGAAGGACTGTAGCGAACGCAATTCACTGCGTGGAGCCTTATGCACGATGCAAATTGAGGGAGGGAAAATCGTATGCGGCGGCGAAAAGGACTCCGGACGTAATGTGGATATGGCGCTGGAAAAGGGTTATTTATACCTTACGGCGGCGTGGCAGGATGGAGATGTCATATGTCTTGATTTCCCTATGGAGGTTCGTTGTGTGACGGCGGATTACAGAGTGCGTGAGAATACGGGTAAGATTGCATTTACCAGAGGACCTGTCTGCTATTGTATGGAGGAAGCGGACAACGGCGGCAGTCTTCATCTGTGCAGGGTTGATGTGCGTCGTATAGGTGAGGATAAAAAGGGAATCCGGGTGGAAACAAGCGATGCGCTGGGTCACGAAATGCGTATTTTAAAAATCCCCGGCAGAAGAACGGAGCCGGTGGTGCATGAGGAGGGAGCTTTATATGGGGATTATGTGCCCTGTAAAGAAAAGGAAACCACTCTGACCCTTATCCCTTATTATGCGTGGAGCAACCGCGGAGAGGGAGAAATGAGTGTATGGATAAATTGCTGCGATAGCATATAAGTGCTGAAGAGAGTTCAGGCTGTGCTCTTACATTGGGCGCAGCCTGAACTCCTAAGGAAATTTTTTATCGCTTTGTCGTTGTTATTATATATTCATTTCTCCGATTTCCCGGTTTTTATCCGGCAGGGATAACGGGGCGACAAGCTCCCCATTTATTTTTTCAGACATTGCAAAATTGGCTCAATATATTTTTTGTCTGAAATATCATAGGACGAAGAAAGCATTTTTATCATTACCTGTTCTTCTTCGGTTTTATCTTTTTTTGCTTTGAGCGTTTTTACAAACATTTTCATCATAAGTTTGGACGGAGCAGACATTTTTTCATAATTCAACCCTCCCGGACAGTAAAATGTTTTTATTTTTTTCTGCTCCGGCTCGCTGAAATTCCGTTTAAGAGCTATATCAATTTCCGGGTTATCTATCGGGCTTGCCCCAACGCAAAATGCAATCAGCTTTTTATCTTCCCATTTATCTATATTTCCCTTAAACCAACTAATTTTACTGATACTGCCTGCACAAGCCCAGCCTCCAAAAATAATTGCTTCATATGCAGCCAAATCTTTCTTTTTTGCGGCTGATAATTCAAGGCAATCAGCCCCCGTTGCTTGCGCTATCCATTCAGCATAACGCATTGTAAACCCTGTTTGTGAATTGTAGATTACGATTGTTTTCATCTTCTTAAATCTCCCTCTTTAATTTTCTATTGCATTTTCAACCGCTTTTAAGATACATTTACTACTTACTGTAGCTCCCGATACTGCGTCTACATCTAATGACTGTTCTTCCATTACATCATTGATTATACTTTCTGCCGTACTCCCCAGTCCATTATCGTGTTGTAAAATTGAAATATTGGTTATCTGATGATTGCTAACTGATACCTCAACTTTCACATGGACGGGAACAATCGAATATTCACCTGTATAATTTCCGTCTTGAACATTCTGTAAGTCGGGCATAGATACAGAAATATTCTGAGCGTTCCTAACCATATTTCCAATTATGATTTTTCCTGCAATAAGCAAAAATAAAGCAACAAAGAATGTGATTAGCAGCGCCTTTTTACTTTTTTTCATTGGCAGCCCTCTTTTCCAAATTTTCTATTCCGGCATACAATCTTGATAAAAGGGTAAAAAGAGTTTCAATCTCTTTGTCCGTATAAATTTCAAAAAGATATTTCAATTTCTCTTGGTATTCAGAAAAGTCGTTTGTATAAAAGTCATTTACTTTTTCTGTGGGGCAGATACACATAGCTCTTGTATCATGTGGGCTTTGCTGAATGGTAATAAACCCTTTTTTCATCAAAACATCAGCTAATTTTTTGATGTTTTGTCTCGAACAGCCCAACAAATTTCCTAATTGAGTAAATGTGAGCTGTTCCTTTGACTGTCTGACTATTGACAATAACATAAATTGCTTTAACGATACCTCTGGAATATGGTTATCGAAAAGCGTTTGCAGCTTGTTTCCGGCGATAAACAATGTACTGAAAATAGCCTTTCTTTGGTTCTCTGTAGAACTTGAATATTTTTTAGTCAACTCATCTAAATTCATGTAATCCTCCTTATAGGCAACTTGTTACGCTTTTAATTATAGCAACAAGTTACCTATATGTCAATAGGAATAATAGCAATAAATGGGATTACGCAGTCGTCGGCAATTCCAACGCATACGTTTTCGTTATCCGTCTGTAGCTGTCCGCTTTTGGGGGGGGCTTGCCTATCTTCTTGGCGGCAAGGTACGGCTTTATTAAGATTTTCGTTATAGTCCTGTATTGTATTCTGTATTGTAAGAAGCAGCAGAGCCAACCCGTCTTTGTCAACGGTCAAGATGAACGGACTACAAAATCAAATACTGTTTTCTATTAAATTTTCCGGTAATCATTTTTGTTTTGGAGCAATATCATGTAATAAAAATCAAGAAAACAAAATCCGAATAACCGAATTATTACCATAATCCAATAATTCCCATATTAAAATATTGACAATATGTGACAAAAAGAATATATTTATTTTTAACTGGCAATTTATTTTTGATTTGCTAAAATATCCGTTGATTTTATGATATTAAAGGAGAGCATGCGATTATGAAGTTGTTTGACTCAAAAAAGGAGCCGGCTGTATCGCCGGAAATTGTGGAATGCGACAGGAGGATGGCAGAGCTGGCGCAAAGAAAGCAAGCTATTTATACTCATATCGGAGAGCTGTATGTGAAGGAGAACGGTTCGGATAAGGTTGCGGGAACGCCGTATGAGTCGGATGTGTGCGAGTTGGGTAATATTGAGAGAGGAATGCAGGAGCTTGACAGGCGTAAGCTTGCGCTTCAAGGTCTCAGGCGATGTGAAAAGTGCGGAAATATATTGGTTTTGGACAGTGCCTTTTGCAATAAGTGCGGGGTGAAGCTGGAAGCGGTCAAAGAGGAAGAGGCTCCGGCTGCGGATTCCAAAAAGTGTGTAAACTGCGGCTGTGAGCTGGATAAGGATGCCATGTTCTGTTCCAATTGCGGAACCAAGCAGGAGTAGACAAAAAATACGCCCGGCGGATTATTGCCCATCACGAATTTCGTTCGGAGCGCCTGTACAAATAATGCTTTGACAGGAAGGATTATTGCAATAGGGTGATGAAATATGACGTAAGAAAAGATTCGGAGAAGGGCCTCCGAATTTTGGTGAACGCCCGTTAAAGAGGGTAAGGGAGGTAAGAATATGTTTTGTGAAAATTGTGGTACTGTATTAAAGGAAACCGATAAGTTTTGTACTAAGTGCGGCTGGAAGAATCCCGATGCGGAGAAAAAGCAGGATAATGCGGCTGCAACCGAGGAGACGGCTGTAAAAACTGAGGGCGCAGGCGAGACAGGCGGGAATGTCGCCAAGACTGAAGGCGCGGCAGAGCAGCAGACGGCGCCCAACGCGATGTCCACAGCAGAGACTGCAAGGACAATGCCGGATATGGCGGGGAATACAGCCGGAACGGAAGGCGGAAAGACAAAAAAGCTGCCTCCGAAGGCTCCGCTTTTTATTGTCGCTGCAGTGGCGGCGCTGGTACTGATTATTTTGGCAGTCAATCATGCTGCGTTAGGCAATTTTATGAGGAAAACCTTCTATTCTCCTGAAGAATATTATCAGTATGTGGAAAAGGGGCAATTGGAGGAGTATGCTGCTTCGGCGGCGGCTATATATAATAACCGTGTGAAACAAAGCATAAATGTGAATGATATGAGTATCAGCGGTGAGATTGAGCTTGAGCTTGGCGAAGAAGGGCAGGATCTGATTAGCCTTGCAGGTTTGGCAGGATTTGACCTGTCATGGCTGGATACGGTGAAGCTTGTTATAAACACTTCTAATAAGCAGAACCTTTGGAGCAATGAAATGGAGGCCTATTTAAGCGGCGACAAGCTGATATCCGTCAACTCAATAGTGGATGTAGAGGGAGAGACGGCATATTTTCAGATTCCTGAGCTGACTGACAAATATTTGGGCATGGAGCTTCACAAAATGAATCCATATTATGGAACATTTTACGGAATGTATTCCTATGATATGATGCTGCCGGGTGAAGCCGAAGAAGATGTTACGGCTATGATGGAAGAACTGCGCGATAAGCTTCCCGACAGGAAGACGGTGGAAAAGCTTTTAAACAGATATGGTAAGCTGGCGCTCGAGTGTATTGATGATGTAGATATCAATAAGGATGTGATTTTAAAGGCGGAGGGAGTTTCCCAAAAGTGTACAAAGCTGACCGCAACTATTGACGACGATACTTTAAGTGATATTATTGAGGCTGTTCTTGAACAGGCAAAGGAGGACGAAGATTTAGAGAAGCTGATTTGCAGTATTGCCGATTTAGACGAATATTTAGATCCGGAAGAGGTTTATAAAGAATTTCAGGAGGAGCTGGATGAAAGCTTAAGATATATTTCCGTTGATACCGATATGAAAATCAAGATGATTGTTTGGCTGGACGGAAAAGGGGAAGTGAGAGGAAGAAGTATTGAGATTGATGACGGCTACGATAAGTTTACCGTAGAGGCGCGTATGCCCCAAAAAGGAAAAAATTTCGGCTATAGGCTGCTGGCAAATGCCGATGGTACCAATGTCAGTCTGGAAGGAACCGGGAAGCGTTCGGGTGACAAAATAAGCGGAGATTTCCAGTTTAAGTATAACGGCGCCGGAATTATGGACATTGAGGTAGACGGTTACAATACAAAGAAGGCAAGAGAGGGCTACATAAACGGCAGCTTTAACGTACAACCCTCCTCCCAGCTTATGTCATTGATTTCCATGGCGGATTTTACTTCCGTAACCTCCAGAATGGGTAAGGTGAGTTTGGGAATCGATCTGGAATCCGATAAAAATAAATTTGGTTTAGGTCTGCAGGCAATTTATGATGATGAAGATTTGGGAACCCTGCATGTGGATATAGAGACGGGAAAGGGAAAGAAAGCAAGTATTCCCAAGCAGAAGAATGTAATCATGGCAGAAGATGAGGAAGACGCCATGGATTGGTATGAGACTATCGATTGGGATAAATTCATTTCCAAGCTTGAGAAGACAGAGCTTCCTTCCGAGATAATTGATTATCTGGAGGATGCGCTGGATATGATGGATTATTATTATTAAATTATTAAGTTATTAAGTTGTTGAGTCATCAAGTTATTAAACGGGTAAAATGCGGTTGGTTTATGAGTGTGGAAATCAAAAACATTAAAAAATATTTTAAAAAGAAAAGAGTGTTGACGGATATCTCCTTGCAGGTACATGAGGGAAGCTGTGTGGGTATTTTAGGCGGCAACGGCAGCGGAAAATCCACATTGCTTTCCATTCTTGCCGGAGTACAGGAGAGAGACGAAGGGCAGTTTTTGTATTGTGACAAGGATTTGTTTGGGGATGCGGCGCTCCGCTCCCGGACAGTGGCGTATGTGCCGCAGGGGAATCCGTTGATTGAGGAATTGACCGCACGGGATAATTTAATGCTGTGGTATGACGCAAAGAGCCTGCAAAGGGAGCTGTCGGACGGAGTTCTCGGTATGCTGGGCGTTGGGGATTTTATAAAGGTACCCGTCAATAAAATGTCCGGAGGTATGAAAAAAAGGCTGTCCATTGGCTGTGCAGTTGCAACGCCGCCTAAAATTCTGCTGTTAGACGAGCCTTCCGCGGCATTGGATTTAGTATGTAAGGAGCGAATTTACAATTATCTGAAAAATTTCAAACAGGAGGGCGGGATAATTCTTCTGGCAACTCATGATGTGCAGGAATTGGATTTGTGCGATGTATGGTATATTTTAAAGGATGGACAGCTTAGACCCTATGAATACGACGGAAATGTGCATCGTCTGGTAGGGCAGCTGTAAGACAATGAGAATGAAAACATTTAGAATATATTTTCAGACGCAGGTAAAGAGAGCTTTAAAGGTATGTCCGGCGGTTATCTTTGCTACGTTTTTGTTGTGTGGAAGTGTGTGTCTTGTGTTGGGGTTGTTTTTGGAGACGGACGCATCAAAAGAAAATAAACAGAAAATGCAGATAGGCGTAGTGGGCGATATTTCGGATTCCTATTTGGGCTTTGGGATTTATGCCCTACAGCACTTGGATTCCTCCCGGTTTGCGATTGACTTTCACAATATGTCTGAGGAAGAAGCGAGAAGCAGGATGGAGTCGGGAGAGCTTTCCGCATATGTGCGCATACCAGACGGCTTTGTGGATTCGGTGGTAAACGGCGAGAATAAACCGCTCACATATGTGGTTTCCAACGGGCAGACGGGCGTTGGCGCCGTTATAATGAATGAGTTGGTGGATACCATTTCCGGCCTTATTACCGAGTCTCAAAACGCTATTTACGGAATGCAGAAATTTATGCTGGATAACGAGACGGAAGCGGATTTTTGGGAAGCGACGGACGAATTAAATATACGCTATATAGATTTTATTTTGAACAGAACGGATTTATACCGGCTGGAGACTGTGGGGATTTCCAAGGATCTTTCCATGGCAGGCTATTATTTATGCGGAGTGTTTATTTTATTTTTTCTTTTATGGGGGATTAGCGGTTGTACCTTATTTGCCAAAAAGGACAAGTCGCTGTCTAAGCTTCTTGCCTCAAAAGGGACGGGGGCGGATGTGCAGGTGTTCGGCGAATATTTGGCATATTTACTGCTAATGCTGCTTAGTCTTGTATGTGTGGCGGTCGTATTGGTTTTAGCGGTGTGTCTTACAGGCTTTACCGTTCCGGAATGGGAAAAAGCAAAGCTCAGTGAGATCGTTATTTTTATCCTGAAGCAGATTCCGGTAGCGCTGGCGATTTCCGCGTTTCAATTCTTTTTGTATGAATGGTCTGACGGGATTGTGGGAGCGGTTATATTACAATTTTTGTCCGCCGTCTGTCTGGGGTATTTGTCAGGCTGTCTGTATCCCTTGAATTTTTTTCCGGAAAGCATACAGAGACTGGCTGCGGTGCTTCCTACGGGAGCGGCGCTTTCTTATGCGGACAAGACGTTGCTTAAAAGGCATGCAGCAGGGGAGACGATGCTATTGCTGCTATATTTTACGATATTTATCGGTTTATCAGTGTTGATAAGGAACCGAAGGCTTAAGGGTGGGGATAAAGGATGAAAATAAGACAGATTTTTTGGTGGTATCTCCTGCTCAACAAACGGTTGTTAAAAAAGTACACTTTTATATTAATATTATGTATGGTTCCGTTGCTTGTGCTGGGAATGAGGCAGACAGCTCGTCAGGAAAGCGGAATGTTAAAGATTGCGTTATGCGAGGAGGCCTCCGACGAGCTTTCGGCAAGGGTGATACAGAATTTAATCGAAGATAAAGGGGTTCTACAGTTTCTAACCTGTAAAACTAAGGAGGAAGCATACGAAGCGGTCAAAAACGGAAGCGTGGATGCGGCATGGATTTTTCCGGGTAATATGGGGGAAAAGGTGGACGAATTTGCAGCGCAGCATTCTTTTGAAAATTCCGTTATCACAATTGTGGAGCGGGAGGATAACGTGGCTCTTCAGTTGGCAAGGGAAAAGCTATGCGGCGTGTTGTATCCATATATTTCCTATGCCATTTATGATAACTATATTCGTGTGAAGCTGATACAGGGAAAGCAAGTGACAGACGAAGAGCTGCGGGCGGATTATGAAGAGACAAGAGTGGAGGGAAGCTTGTTTCAGCGGACTTATGTAAATTCTGAGGAAGCCGGGGAAAATGAGGAAGAAGAGAATTATTTGCTGCTTCCGCTTAGGGGGCTTTTGTCTCTGTGGCTGATTTTGTGCGGTATGGCGGCGTCCCTGTATTTTATTCAGGACAAGGAGACAGGCGTATTTTCATGGGTTCCTATAAGAAAGGAAATATGGCTGACTTACGGATATTATTTTGTGGTGATAGGCGACGCGGCGTTAGTTATGCTCCTTGCGTTAAAGCTGTCAGGCATATTCACCACTTTTTGGAATGAGGCGCCGCTGCTGCTTCTGTTGACTTTGGCGAGCATCTTATTCTGTAATCTGATAAGAATGCTTTGTAGGAAAATGCAGCGCTTGGCAGTCTGCATTCCTCCGGTAATACTGGTGATGCTGGTATTGTGTCCGGTCTTTCTAAATGTGCGCGTGCTGCGACCCGTAAAGTATCTTTTGCCGCCGTTCTATTATCTGAATGCCTTACATAATGTTACTTTTGTGTGTCAAATGGTTATTTATATTATCGTTTTGTTTGGAATTGAGTATCTTTTGCATCGTCTAATTATTAGAGGAAGTTTGGGAAAGTAAAACTTGACAAGTCAATATAGGAGAAAACCAGAAAAATAGAATCTTTAAAGGACAGGCTTTGCGCTGCGCCAAGGCTTGAGCCGTTAGATTTTCTTAAAAACAGTCGCAGCAAGGAGGCTAAAAATGATTTGTAACAAATGTGGAAATGAAGTGAATGAAGGTGCAAAATTCTGTAGAAATTGCGGTGCGCCCGTAGAGAGACCCGCAACCGAGAAGCCGTCAGCGCCCATAGAGACGTCTGTAATCCAAGAGTCTGCGGCGCCTGCGGAGTCAGTCGCAAACCAAGAGTCTGAAGAACCGGTCGTAAACCAAGAGCCGTCAGCAACCGTAGAGGCGGACAAAGAAGAGTCGGCAGTGTCAAAAGAGGAAAGCGCCGCGAAAGCGACTGCGGCAGAACCACAGGTATCGGCGCCCGCACAGCCGGAGCCGTTATCGGCGTCGTCAGAAGCTCCTGCCAAGATCGGACCGGCGGCGCCCGAGGCAAAAAAGAAAGGTAAGAAGCTTGTTGTTATAATTGTGATTTTGGTTGTGGCGGTTGTGGCGGCAGCGGCGGGAATCGGGTTTTTCCTGTTTACCGGCTCGCCTGAATATAAGTATGATAAGGCGTTAAAGAGTGCAAAACAGCATTTTGCAGAAGAAGAATATGACGACGCATTGACTTTTTATAATGAGGCGTTAGTCTGGAGGGAGGATTCAAGGGAGGCTCAGAAGGGCGTACTTAAGACTTATTTAAAGCTGGCGGAAAAGTGTTATACGGATGGTCGCTATGAGGAGTCTATTGAATACTATGATTTGGTTTTACAAGAGTCGAAGAACGAGAATGCCCAAGCGGGAAGGTCACAGAGTTATCTGGCTTTGGGAAAGCAAAAATATGAGGGCGGCGAGTATAAGCTGGCGTATGACGCTTTTCAAAAGGTATTGGAGACGGACCCGTATAATGAGGAGGCAATCTCACGGCTTCCAGAAATCAATATTGCTCTTGGAAAGGAGTGTTATGAGACAGGGCAGTATGATGAAGCCTTCGATTATTATGAGGCGGCGCGTGCGCAGGATGCCCTCCGAGAGGAAATCTATAGGGGAGAGTCGGATATTTATCTTCAGAGAGGCGAGGTAAAACAGGCAGTTGCTTTGTTGGATGAAGGAATTGCAGCAACATCTGCCGTGCAGCTTAGCGAGAGGAAGCAATACATTATTGATAACTCTGTGGCAGGCAGCGAGGATGAATATTACTATAGCGGGGGGGCCTCTTATCATCGTGAATATGACGAGGACGGCAATATTATAAGAGAACAGTGCTATAGCGGCTGTGACGAGCAGTCAAGGAAATTATCCATTGATCGGGAATATGATAAGGATGGCAGGTTGATCAGGTACACGGATTATGATGAGAGCGGCAATATATCTTATCAGAACGACGGTAATACAGAGATCTCTTATTATAATGAAAATGCTATCAGATATCAGGTGACTAAGGATCAGGCAGTTTATTATGGCGAGAACGGAAATCCGTGGATTACCGAGAAACATACCAGAAACAGCGCCGGAGAGGTTACGCATCTGGACGGTATAGGGCCTGCCGGAGATGTTTACTATACGGCGGATTATATTTACGGCGTTGATGGAAATGTGGAAAAATATGTGGTAACAAAAAGTATAAATCTGACTTGGGGAGACGAAGAATTCTTATACTGGCCCACCAGTTGTTTTTGGGAAGTGTCCGGTTGGGGGGATGAATACGAAAAAGCAGACGATATGGAAACGCAGGAATGGATCCTTGACGAAAACGGCCATGTTACCAGTTATTGGGTAACCGGGGCGGATGGAGCCAAAAGCGGAAGCGAGTATACCTACGACGGGAACGGTAACTGTCTAAAGGAATTGACCTATTTTAAGGACGGAACCAAGAGAGAAGAGATTTATACTTATGATTCGGATGGCAATCTGACGGAAGACATAGTATATAATAATGAGGGAAGAGTGATTTATCATCAGGAGAGCGCTTATATTGCGAAAGATAAGCCAAGCCGTTATATCTGGTATTCTTATGATGATTTTGGAAATATTATGGGCGGCGCCGAAAGTGTATATAATTATGAAGGCTCGAATTTAATAACGAAAAGCAGTCAGGATTACAACGGATATTTGTCGGGAGAGAATTACACCTATGATGATATGGGAAATTGCACCTCTGAAGTATATTATGATGATACAAATGGCTATTATTGGGAGTCTTATTCTACCTATGACGACAGAGGAAATTGTACTTCACAAAAATATTATAGTTACGGCGAATTGTTCAGTGAGACTCAATACACCTATGATTCTGATGGAAGAAAAACGGGTATGGCCTCAAAAGGGAAAAGCAGTTCTTATCAAGAAGAGTATCGGTATGATGAGTTTGGAGAGATAACGGAAATATATCGTGATTCCAAGCTTGACACAATGAAAAATTATGAGTACATATTTGTGGGATGATAAGCATCCGGACAGTTTATGAACCGTTTATCCTCTTATTGTCATTTGCCACTTGATTTTTTAGGGCTTAACAAGTATTATTAAAGTAACGCTTGTAAGCGTATAAAAGAATAGGTATTACATATCAGAAGGAGGAGTTATATGTTATATATTGGTGTCGATTTAGGTACATCGGCGGTGAAGCTGCTCTTAATGGACAGCGAGGGTAAGATTCAGAATATCGTATCCAGAGAGTATCCTTTGTACTTCCCTCATCCGGGCTGGTCCGAGCAGAAGCCCGAGGATTGGTATGAACAGACCGTAGACGGTATCAAGGAGCTTATCAAGGATGCGGATAAGAGTCAGGTGGCAGGTATCAGCTTCGGCGGTCAGATGCATGGTTTGGTTATTCTGGATAAGGACGATAACGTTATCCGTCCTGCCATTTTGTGGAATGACGGAAGAACCTACGAGGAGTGCGATTACCTGAACAATGTGATCGGAAAGGAGAAGCTTTCCGAATATACGGCGAACATATCCTTCACCGGTTTTACGGCACCTAAAATTCTTTGGGTAAAGAATAAGGAGCCTGAGAATTTTGCAAAGATTGAGAAAATTATGCTTCCCAAGGATTATATAGCATATAAGCTCACCGGCGTACATTGCACCGATGTTTCGGACGCTTCCGGCATGCTCTTGTTTGATGTGAAAAACCGTAAATGGTCTCAGGAAATGTGTGATATCTGCGGTATAAGGACGAGTCAGCTTGCAGCCTGCTACGAGAGTTATGAGGCGGTGGGCAAGGTACTTCCCGCAGTTGCGGACGAGCTGGAAATTCCGCATGATGTAGTGGTGGCTGCAGGCGCAGGCGACAATGCGGCGGCGGCAGTGGGAACGGGTACCGTAGGCGACAATATGTGCAATATCTCTTTAGGAACCAGCGGAACGGTGTTTATTTCCTCCAAGAACTTTGGCGTGGATAAGTATAACGCTCTGCATTCCTTTGCCCATGCGGACGGCAAATATCATTTGATGGGCTGTATGCTCAGCGCAGCTTCCTGCAATAAGTGGTGGATGGATGAAATCATCGGAACCAAGGACTATGCCGCGGAGCAGAAGGCAATCGGGAAGCTTGGCGAGAATCATGTGTATTTCCTGCCTTATCTGATGGGAGAGCGTTCTCCTCATAATAACCCTAATGCGAGAGCAACCTTTATCGGTATGACAATGGATACCACAAGAGCCGATATGACGCAGGCTGTTTTGGAGGGCGTTGCTTTTGCGCTTCGTGATTCGTTGGAGGTCGCAAAATCTTTGGGCATTCATCTGACCCGTACCAAGATTTGCGGCGGCGGGGCAAAGAGCCCGCTTTGGAAGAAAATGATTGCAAACATCCTTAATCTGAAGGTTGACGTGATTGAGAGCGAGGAAGGGCCTGCTTTGGGCGGCGCTATGCTGGCGGCGGTTGCATGCGGCGAGTATAAATCCGTTGAGGAGATTGCGGCGAAGATTGTAAAGGTAGTAGATACCGTTGAGCCCGATCCTGAGCTGGTTGCCAAGTACGACGAGCGCTATGCGCAGTTTAAGGAGATTTATCCTGCATGCAAGCCTCTGTACGATATCATTACGAAATAACCGTGAGAATTACGCCATAACATGCAAATGAACAAAGGCGGTTCGAGCATGCAGTCTTATGAGGTATCACAGTAAGAGCGGCATGAGTGGCAGTGAAATATCTTCTGTGGTGTAGGAAATGCCGCTAGCTATTCTTTTTTACAAAATTTATTATGTTTTGTTCTAAGACAGGCATATGCAAAATATTTTATGAAAGGAACGGTTTGTACTATGAAAATTTTATCTGTAAACGACGCCGCTTTCGGCAAGTATGGACGTGTGATCACTAATGTTGATTTCACCGCCTTGGTAGAAGAACTGAAGAAGACTCCGGTGCCTGAAGGCGTGGCATATGAGCCCAGCGTTTCCCAGCTTGAAGCGCTTCCCGTAATGAAGGAAATTTCCGATGTGGCATATGGCGAGATGCCGATTCAGATTGGTTACTGCAACGGACACAACGCTATGCTGAATGCTCTTGAGTATCACAGGGATTCCGAGATTAACGTTGCGGCAACGGACGCAATTTTGATGCTTGGCTGCCTGCAGGATGTGGAGGCTGATTTTACTTATGACACCGCGAAGGTGGAGGCGTTCTTTGTGCCGGCAGGAACTGCCGTGGAGGTCTATGCCACGACCCTGCACTATGCTCCCTGCGGTGTGGACGGAAAGGGCTTTCAGGTGGCAATCGTGCTTCCAAGAGGAACCAATTATCCTCTGAATACAAAGCATGCTGTTGTTTCGGACGGCAAGGCTCCCAGTGAGGACGCTTTGATTACCGCCGTAAACAAGTGGCTGATTGGTCATGCAGAGGGCGGACTGGACGAGGGCTCTTTTATCGGTCTTAAGGGAAAGAACCTGAATATTAACGAATAATATGGAATTGGTTTGTGTTTTTCACGGTTTGGCAGGCACATTGTCGGCTGCTTACGGTGAAAAGCAAGGATATGGGTGTAAATAGCAAGCTGCAAGTCGTGTGTGAGCGATTTGTGTGCATAGATATGCCGAAGGGGGATTCCCTATAAGGCTACAACACATTTTATACATGAGTCTAAGGAGGATTTAAAAATGAACAATTTACCTCAGGTAAAAATTGGTATTGTTGCAGTAAGCCGTGACTGCTTTCCGGAGAGCTTATCTGTAAACAGAAGAAAGGCATTGGTTAAGGCTTATGCCGACAAGTACGGCATGGACAGTATTTACGAGTGCCCTATTTGTATCGTTGAAAGTGAAATCCATATGGTTCAGGCGTTGGAGGATATTAAGAAGGCAGGCTGTAACGCACTTTGCGTTTACCTTGGAAACTTTGGTCCCGAAATTTCCGAGACCCTTCTTGCAAAGCATTTTGACGGTCCTTCAATGTTTATCGCAGCGGCAGAGGAAAGCCAGAATGACTTGTCCGACGGACGTGGCGATGCATACTGCGGTATGTTAAACGCAAGCTACAACTTAAAGCTGCGCAATATAAAAGCATATATTCCCGAGTATCCCGTAGGTACTGCCGAGGAATGTGCTGATATGATTCAGGAGTTTGTTCCTATTGCGAGAGCTATTGTTGGACTTTCCGACTTAAAGATTATCTCCTTTGGTCCCAGACCTCTTAACTTCCTTGCTTGTAACGCTCCTATTAAGCAGCTTTACAATCTTGGGGTTGAAATCGAGGAGAACTCCGAGTTAGACTTGTTTGAAGCATTCAATAAGCATGCAGGCGATGAGAGAATTCCCGCAAAGGTGCAGGAGATGGCACAGGAGCTGGGCGCAGGCAATAAGAAGCCGGAGGTATTAGAGAAGCTTGCTCAGTATGAGTTGACTCTTCTTGACTGGGTTGAGGCGCACAGAGGCTACAGAAAGTATGTTGCAATTGCCGGTAAGTGCTGGCCTGCATTCCAGACACAGTTTGGTTTTGTTCCCTGCTATGTAAACAGCCGTCTGACAGGTATGGGTATTCCCGTATCTTGCGAGGTAGATATTTACGGCTGCTTGAGCGAGTTCATCGGTACCTGCGTAAGCGAGGACGCCGTTACTCTGCTTGATATCAACAATTCCGTACCTGCAGATATGTACAAGGAAGCTATCGAGGGTAAATTTGACTATACACATAAGGATACCTTTATGGGCTTCCACTGTGGAAACACCTGCTCTTCAAAGCTTGCCTTCTGTGAGATGAAGAATCAGAAGATTATGGCTAGAAGCCTTCCTGTAGAGGTTACCAACGGTACCTTGGAGGGAGATATTGCTCCCGGCGAAATCACCTTCTATCGTCTGCAGTCAACTGCAGATTGCAAGCTCCGTGCTTACATTGCACAGGGTGAGGTTCTTCCTGTAGCGACCAAGTCCTTCGGTTCTATCGGTGTGTTTGCGATTCCTGAAATGGGCCGTTTCTATCGTCATGTTTTGATTGAGAAGAATTATCCTCATCATGGCGCGGTTGCATTTGGTCACTTTGGAAAGGCTCTGTATGAAGTATTCAAGTATATCGGCGTACCTGTAGAGGATTTGAACTACAATCAGCCCAAGAGCGTACCTTATCCCACAGAGAATCCTTGGGCATAAGCCGGGATATCTTTATAGGAACAGGATATATAAATTTTAGAATGAAAAAGGCGGAGCAGAAGTGCTTCGCCTTTTTAACTTTACCAAGAAAATTCATTTATTTACAAAATAAAACATTGTACTTTTGATTCCATAAGATTATACTCTGTACGATTAATGTGCTTACCACCTTTTTTGCAGGCAGATATTAGTATTGATGCTGCCCCCCAAGGATATTCTGGAGGGGCCTACGGCTATATTTGGATTATTTTTTTAGGAATACCGGTTACTTATTTATATAATATGGTATCGGGAATTATAAGGGCGCTGGGAGACAGCAGGACGCCGCATGGGCAACGGTAATTGCTCAGGCGGCAGCGGCAGGCGGAAGGATAACGGGATTTCTTGCCTGCCCCATTGACGCCATGGGGTCTACCATGGCAACCTACGGAGGGCAGAACATAGGAGCAGGAAGACTTGAGCGAATCGGTACGGGGCTGAAATCCTGCGTTATTTTGGGCGCAGGATATGCGGTAATTGCGCTGCTGGTTAGTATAGCTTTGGGAAAGTCCCTTGCAGGGCTGTTCGTGAAAGCAGATGAAGCTTCTATTATCGGCGATGTGCAGCTTTATCTGATTTTAAACACTATATTTTGTTTTCCGTTGGCATTGGTAAATATCGTGCGTTTTCTGATACAGGGAATGGGATTTCCCAAATTTGCCATATTGGCAGGCGTTTTTGAAATGGTGGCAAGGGCGTTGTCGGGTGTTATTCTGGTTCCGTTTATGGGTTTTGCAGGCGCGTGCTTAGGAGAGCCAATCGTATGGATATTTGCAGACGCTTTTCTGATACCGGCGTATTTCCATGTAAGCAGGGTGTTGAAAAAGCGTCTAAACTATTCATAAAAGGCTTTTACGCGGATAGCCTGATTATAATCTCCGAACTGCTCACCGAACAATGTACAGCCGCCGCAGTTTTTTGCGCCGCGGGGAACCTCGATACGGAAGGTGAGCTGGCTGCTGTAGTTGAGCTTCAGACTGTCGATAGTAGTTTCGGACAGCTTTTGGTCGTCCATAAAGGCGCCTTTCTGATTGATGCTTAGAGTTTTGAGAAGTCCGTACTGATTTAAACTTGCAGGCCACCATGAGGGAGATATATAGCCTCTGCGGTCGCCATAGTCGCCGGGGCTGGTCCATACTCCCAGAGCCTGATTATTCAAGGAAAAATGGATGTCGGAGGGATAATTCTCGTTAAAGCCCGGACATTCCGAAGATATTTCAAAGGAAATGTGCAGCTCCTTTAATTTTTGGCAGGGAAGAAGATGATTGGGCAGACCATATTCCAGATAACCGCTGGAAAACCATAAAATTTCTGCATCAAAATGTTCGGGAAAGGTAAATGCCTTGACGTCATCCAAGGATCCGATAAGCTTTTCGTGTGTGGAAAGACCACAGGTAGGCGTAACGCTGCAGGCGGTAAAGTACCCGATTTTAATGTCGTCCTGATAATACTGTGTCGTTTCCGCAGCGGGAACCATATCAATTATCAGTCTGTCATGGCTGGGGCTTATAAGCTTCATGGTGCCGCGTCTGCCTGAGGTATTCTGAATGTGTACCAGACCGGCGTCAGCCAGCTTGCCCACATGCATGGAGATGGCGCTGTTGGTAAGTCCTAAAGTCTGCGCAAGATCATTCATGCTTAAGTTCGGGGTATGATAAATCAATTTCATGATTTCTATTCTCATGGGGGCGCTCAATGCCTTGATTACCTTTTCGGCTTCGTCTAAAGAGGATAAATGCAGCATACTTTTTACTCCTTGTGAACTTAATACCGTGGGCGCAGAAAGGATGGCGCCTCAGAACGGGTGTTTATTTTTCCTATCATGGAACGCCGGCTTAATGCGCCGGGTAAGCGATTTTAAGATGGCTCCGGCAAAATTATGATACCATAAATTTTTAATTTATTAAAGTACATAATTAAATAAATAAAACTTTAAGAAATTTGTACAGATTTTGAAAATATATTTGTATAAATTGATACTACTAATTTATTTGACATTTTAAAGCGGGTATAATAGACTTATACTATAAGTTGGATATTTTTATTATTTAAATATAAAGTTAAATAAAAGGAGAAAATAACCTATGACAAAATTGTATGTAAACTCGAAGGTAAAGAAGGGGCATATTAATCCCGAATTACAGGGGCACTTTTCCGAGCATTTAGGGCGCTGCATTTATGAGGGACTTTATGTGGGGGAAGATTCCCATATTCCTAATGAAAACGGTATGCGCAAGGATGTAGTGGAGGCGCTTAAGGAGATTAAGGTGCCGGTGCTTCGCTGGCCGGGAGGATGTTTTGCGGATGAATATCATTGGAAGGACGGTATCGGTCCGAAGGAAAGCCGGAAGAAAATGATTAACACTCATTGGGGCGGCGTGGTAGAGGATAACAGCTTTGGCACTCATGAGTTTATGGAGTTGTGTCGTCAGCTGGGCTGTAAGACCTACATAAACGGCAACGTGGGAAGCGGCACCGTGCAGGAGATGAGTGAGTGGGTGGAATATATGACCTTTAACGGTGTGTCTCCTATGGCTGATATGCGAAAGGAGAACGGACATGAGGAGCCATGGACGGTTGATTATTTCGGCGTGGGCAATGAAAACTGGGGCTGCGGAGGAAATATGAGACCGGAGTATTATGGGGATTTGTACCGCAGATATCAGACTTATATCCGCAATTACGACTCTAAGAAGCCTATCGCTAAAATTGCGTGCGGCGCCAATGCGGAAGACTATCACTGGACGGATAAGGTGCTTGAGACGATTACCGACCATAGCGTTGTCTCTATGAACGGTTTGTCCTTACATTATTATACCATTCCCACCGGCGATTGGGGGAAGAAGGGCTCCGCAACGGAATTTGACGAGGAGGGCTGGTATGCTACTCTGAAGGGTACTTTGTTTATGGAGACTCTGATTAAGCGTCATGGAGCGATTATGGATCAATATGACCCTGATAAGAAGATTGGCATGGTAATTGACGAGTGGGGAATCTGGTGCGACGTGGAGCCGGGAACAAATCCGGGATTTTTATATCAGCAGAATTCCATGAGAGATGCGGTAGTCGCAGGCATCAATCTGAACCTGTTCAATAAGAACTGTGACCGTGTGAAGATGGCAAATATTGCCCAGATGGTAAATGTGCTTCAATCGGTGATTTTGACTGAAGGCGAGAAGATGGTGAAGACCCCTACATGGCATGTATTTAATATGTATAAGGCACATCAGGACAATGAGCTGGTGGAGTCTTCCATTGAGACAAAGACTATAGGAACCGAAAAGTCTAAGGTGCCGAACCTGACGGAATCCGTGTCCAAGGCTGCAGACGGGAAGCTTCATGTGACTTTGACGAATCTTTCTTTGGACGAAGCTTATGAGATTGAGAGTATTTTTGCCGAGACTGCAGTGAAATCCGTGAAGGGAACCGTACTCACGGGAGAGATGACTGCGCATAACACCTTTGACGCTCCCGACACGGTACATGCAAAGGAGTTTGATAAGATTGTTATTTCAGGAAATAAGCTGGCCTTTACCATTCCTGCATGCAGCGTGCTTCATCTTGAGGTGGAAGTGGAAGAGTAATTTGAAAATATATGTAAGATAGATAAAAACCGCAGCGGCGTTATTCCCCCTGCGGTTTTTATAATTTATTCGGCTGATATTCCGAAAATATAGCCCGGCTGATGAAAAGTGTTGCGGTAAAGCATATTTTGGGAATATAATTTGTACTAGGCAGGCGGTAGTTTGGCTGCCTGAGAGTGAAGAGGGAAGGATAAAGGGAGGTAATATCCATGTTTCATTGCAGAGAAGCATTAAATAAGCTTATAGACAGGGAAGTAAGGGCAGGGCGTGTTGCGGGTGCGAGCGCCCTGATTCTCCACAGGGATGAGGAGGTTTATTTTCATGCCTGCGGATATGCCGATAGAGAAAAGAAAATTCCCATGGGGAGAGAAACTATAATACGTCTTTATTCCATGTCAAAGCCCATAACGGCTGCCGCCGTTATGATATTGGCGGAGCGGGGAGAAATTGATTTAAAGGACTCCTTATCCAAGCATCTGCCTGCGTTTACAGACCAGAAGGTCTGGCAGGAGGGCAAGCTTATTCCTCCAAGGCGTGAAATTACTTTGTGGGATTTATTAAACATGACGTCGGGTATCCCTTACCCTGATTTGAATCATGAGCCGGGAAGACAGATGGACGGGATTTTTAAGGAGTTGATTGCACGTCGCGAGCGAGGGGAAAGAGTGGCTACACAGGAGTACATGGAGCATATTGCGAGGGTACCTCTTTGCTTTTCACCGGGGAAAAAGTGGATGTATGGGCTGTCGGCAGACGTATTGGGGGCGGTAGTGGAGAAGGTCTCAGGCGTAACCTATGGGGAGTTCCTCCGCAGAGAGCTGTTTGCGCCGCTTGAGATGGAGGATACGGGATTTTTTGTGCCAAGGGAGAAGAGAGAGCGCTTTGCGCAGGCATATCAATGGGAGGACGAGTCAGGTACGCTTCTACCGCTTACGGGCAGTCACCTTGGCGAATATTATGGGGAGGATGTCGCCTTTGAATCCGGTGGGGCGGGGCTTACCTCAACCATTGACGATTACAGCCATTTTGCAAGTATGCTTTTGCACAAAGGGAGGTACAAGGATAAGAGGATTCTTGGCAGAAAAACGGTGGAATTTATGACACAGGACCATCTGAGCGAAGAGCAAAAGGCCGACTATACATGGGATAGCGTGTTGGGCTGCGGATATGGCTGCCTGATGCGGGTAATGACAAATCAAGGCGGAGCAATGTTAAATGCCTCCGCGGGAGAGTTCGGCTGGGACGGTTGGACAGGAAATTATGTTACGATTGACCCTGTGGAGGATCTGATATTTATTTATTTTATCCAAAGAGCCGGCATGGGAATGATGCCGGTGGTAAGAAAACTGCGAATGGCAATTTACGGAGGTTTGGAGGAGCTGTAAGCGTAAGATAATCCCGCGCTTGGACATGGGGCTGTATTTTGCCCGCATACCAAAGACCATAAAATAGAAGTGCAAACGAGGAAGGCAGTGTAAAAATAAGCTATTAAGTTTATTTTTCACACACAAATTTGTGACGGAGCCACAAATTTGAATCGCAGAGCTAAATCTGATATTGGGCTCGCGTGCCTGCGCAAAAAACGCTCCGGCATGGAGGATTAATATGAACGTTTTATCGGCTGACGGTATTACAAAGGCATATGGGGAGCGGAGGCTTTTTGATAAAGCCAATTTTTATCTGGCGGAGGGAGAAAAGGTGGGAATACTGGGAATTAACGGAACCGGAAAATCCACGCTTTTAAAAATAATCGCCGGTCTGGAGGAGCCCGACGAGGGAACGGTGACCCGGGCAAACGGCTATCTTGTAAAATATCTTTCGCAGGATCCTAAATTTCCGGATAAAGAAACGGTTCTCGAGGCCGTGCTTTGGGAAGCGGCCGCCATCGGTAACCGTCGGTCGCAGCAGGCGTCGTTGGACGAAGGACTGGCTGTAGAGGCAAAAAGCATGCTGACAAGGCTTGGCGTGACAGAGTTCTTGCAGCCCTGCGGACAGCTGTCCGGCGGACAAAAGAAGCGGCTTAAGCTTGTTTCGGCGCTGCTTTCAAGGGCAGAGATTCTGGTGCTGGACGAGCCTACCAACCATTTGGACAATGAAATGTCGGACTGGTTGGAGGAGATGCTGAAAAAGCGGAAAGGCGCGGTGGTCATGGTAACGCATGATCGCTATTTTTTGGACGGCGTTGCGAGAAGAATAGTGGAACTGGACAGGGGGAGACTTTACTCATATGAGACAAATTATTCCGGTTATTTAGAGCTGAAGGCGCAGAGGGAGGAGATGGAACAGGCAAGCGAGCGCAAACGTATCAGTATTCTGAGAAATGAGCTTGCATGGGTGCAGCGGGGGGCAAGGGCACGTTCCACTAAGCAGAAAGCACGTCTTGAGCGGTATGAGGAATTAAAAAATATACAGGCGCCTGTAGGTGATATGCAGGTAGCGCTCTCCTCGGTCAGCTCCCGTTTGGGGAGAACGACAATAGAGCTGCATAATATCACTAAATCATATGGAGACAAGAGGCTTATCAGGGATTTCTCTTATTGGTTTTTGAAGGATGACAGAGTGGGATTTGTCGGCGGCAACGGCAGCGGAAAATCAACCTTGATGAAAATAATTATAGGGGAAATCGCTCCTGACAGCGGTGAGGTGGTCATAGGACAGACTGTGAAAATCGGTTACTATGCTCAGGAGCTGGATGATACCATGATGAATCCCAAGCAGAGAGTGATTGATTATATCAGGAACGTGGCGGAGTTTGTGGAGACCGCCGAGGGAAAAGTAAGCGCTTCGGCGCTGTTGGAGCGTTTCCTCTTTGCCGGTGAGGATCAGTATGGGATGTTGGGAAAACTCTCCGGCGGAGAGCGCAGGCGCCTGTATATGTGCAAGGTGCTTATGGGTGCGCCCAATGTGCTGGTACTGGATGAGCCCACAAATGATTTGGACATAGCAACCCTGCGAATTTTGGAGGATTATCTGGATTGCTTCTGCGGGATTGTCATAGTGGTATCTCACGACAGGTATTTTCTGGACAGAACGGTGAGACGGATATTCGCCATAGAAGGGGATGGGATACTGCGTCAATACGAGGGCGGTTACACGGACTATGTCAATCGTATGGCTGAGCAGGAAGGGCAGGAGGGAAAGGATAGTGTGAGTATGCCCTCGTCGGATAAAAGGGTTGGGGATACAGAAAAAAACAATACAAAAAACTGGAAGAGCGGGCAGAAGAAAAAGCTTAAGTTTACCTATCAGGAGCAAAAGGATTATGAGAGCATCGAGGGAGAAATTGCGGATTTAGAGAAAAAGCTGGAAAGGCTCGAAAAAGAATATATTGCCTGCGGAACCGATTTTATACGGTTGAATGAGCTGGCGGTTGAAAAAGAAAAGTCAGAGCAGCTTTTGGAAGAAAAAATGAATCGCTGGATGTATCTGGAGGAGCTGGCCGCAAGAATTGAAAAGGGAGAGTCGGCGGAATAACCGTTCTCCCTATTCTTCAATGTCCTGATCCGCAGCTACTGCGGAAACAACGGAGGAAACCACTGCCACAATCACGGCAATAATAATAATTAATAAACCGCCGCCTAATACAATAAACATATCTGTCCTCGTTTCTGCGCCGTATTGTGAGCGCTTTAAGCCCTGTTGATGAAAATGTAAAATACTTCACCAATTCTAGTTACAGTCTCATTATATATCAAGTAGTATTTACAAAGCAATTCCTTTTCATAAAATTTTCAAATTCTTTCGGCCGCCGGATAATGAAGGAATATAAAAGCTGCGCATGGCATCTGTACGTAAGAAGAAAGCTGCTAATAAATTTAGTATAACTGACAGTTAAAATACAATGTCGTATAGATTAAGATATGGCATATTATATTGTCGGAAGGTTTTATCGGCAGTTATAATGGCGGTCATGTTTATGGCAAAAGGGGTTGTATTCGCGGCGGGGAAGCTGTGATTGTGACGTCGGACGCACTTGCGCCGCAGTGTGCGGAATCGGGAGAGCATAAAGGGATGCTTAAGGTTTCCGGCGGAAGAATCCGAATAAAGACAATATATCAATTTTTTCTGATAATGTATCATTGAAAACAACGGGGAAAAAGAGGATACTGTAAGAAGTAAATGTTACAATAGGTCTATCAAAGTATTCGGGAGGAAAAGGATGCAGGAATTAACAGGAAAAGCGGTAAAATTGCATGAAGGAGAGCTGCTGCGCAGAGAGGAGAGCAACAGACAATATCTGATGAAGCTGAAAACCCAGCATCTGCTGCGCAACTATCAGCTAGAGGCGGGAAGATATTCCGGCAGAGGCATGGACGCAGAGGCAATGGGAGGCTGGGAGGATCCCAGCTGCCAGCTGAGGGGACATTTTTTGGGTCACTGGCTGTCTGCGGCGGCGCTTCGTTATCAGGAAAACGGCGACAAGGAATTAAAGGCGAAGACAGAGGTAATTCTGGAGGAGCTGACGCTGTGCCAGCAGGAAAACGGGGGAGAGTGGGTCTGCCCCATTCCCGAGAAATATCTCCATTGGATTGGAAAAGGAAAAGGCGTCTGGGCGCCTCAATATAATATTCATAAGCTTTTTATGGGACTTGTGGACGTATATCGACTTATGGGGCTTCAGAATGCGCTAAACATAGCGGATAAGCTGGCAGATTGGTTTTATCGTTGGAGCGGAAGCTACACCGCAGGGGAATTTGATAATATTCTGGATATTGAAACAGGGGGGATGCTGGAGGTGTGGGCAGACCTTTTGGAGATAACGCAGGATACAAAGTATCAAACACTCTTGGAGCGTTACTATAGAGGGAGGCTGTTCGACCCGCTGCTGGAGGGCAGGGACGTGCTTACCAATATGCATGCGAATACCACGATTCCCGAGGCGTTAGGCTGTGCGAGAGCCTATGAGGTTACGGGAGAAGAAAAGTGGCTGAAAATTGTTTTTGCATACTGGAAATGTGCGGTCACGGACAGGGGCAGCTTTGTGACGGGCGGACAGACCCAAGGAGAAATCTGGACTCCCATGCGTAAGCTTAAAGCGAGACTGGGAGATAAAAATCAGGAGCATTGTACGGTTTATAATATGATACGTCTGGCTGAATTTTTGTTCCGTCAGACGAAGGATCCTGAGTATATGCATTACATAGAGTATAATGTGCAAAACGGTATTATGGCGCAGACCTACTGGCAGGGAATGCCTTACAATAACAGTCCGGGCAGAGGACTGCTGACTTATTTCCTGCCTATGAAGGCGGGCAGTAGAAAGGATTGGGCGGGAGAGATGGACAGCTTCTTCTGCTGCCACGGAACCATGGTACAGGCAAACGCCGCATGGAACCACCGTCTTTACTATCAGGAGGGAAGCGAGCTGTACATTACCCAGTATGCTAATTCCGAGGTGGATTTTGAGGTGGCGGGCAAGATGTTTAAGCTGTCTCAGAGACAGGATTATATGAACGGCAGTTTGATGAGCTCCTCGGAGAATAATGCAAAGCAGACTATAAATGAGACGACAAGCGCTTTTGCCAACAGACCCGATTTCAGGAAGTATATTTTTACCATACATGGAGAAGGCAGTGCAGAGTTTAGTATCCATATGCGGATTCCTGACTGGATTCAAGGAGAGGCGAAGATTTTTGTCAACGACGAGCTGGTACGTTCAACAAAGGAAACCGACAAGTTTGTGGTTCTGGACAGAGTGTGGAGCAGCGAGGATAGGATTGCAGTAACTTTTCCTATCGGGCTTGCGTTTGTCACGTTGCCGGATGACGACACAATGGGAGCATTCCGCTATGGCGCCGACGTGCTTGCGGGAATCACCGGGCAGGAGAGAATTTTATATTTGGAGAGCGAACGGCCGGAGGAGGAGCTTACCGCAGATACCGAACGGCAGTGGGGGGAATTCCGTACCTTCTACCGCACGGAGAATCAGGATCCTGGTATAAACTTCAGGAAATTAAACGAAATAGGATATGAGCCTTATCAGATTTATTTTAAGGTAAAAAGCAGATAGATGTCAGAGCCTGCGGATTTAAATGCAGACCGGAACGAAATAAGCTGTCGGATAAACGTTTATTCCGGCAGCTTATTTAAAAAATTTTATTTTGTCCTTGACATATTTATAAATACAGTGTAAAGTACAATCACTTAGTAAATTTCAACAAATCGCTAAGGATCTTTTTTCCGGCTGATTCAGCCAAAGTTACCAATTTTATTTTTTAACAGAGCTTTCTTTTTTGTACTCTTTTTGGATAGGCGCCGTCCGTAAAGCGCAAAAAGAAGCCAGAATAACGGGAGGGATGATGGATTCTAATAGTATAATTACGGTTAGAACCGCTGCGGCAGGTGGCGATACAAAAGGAGATAGGCTGCAGGAGCTTGTAAACGACTATATTACTCAGAAGCAGCCGGTTCTTATGCAGATGAAAAGAGGAATCCTCGGAAAGGAAGAATTTCTTTCCGAGGTGCAGGGCCATATCAGTCACTATTACGGGCTGTCCTCGGGGGAAGAAGCAGAGCTCTTGAAAAGGTTTGAGCAGTATATTTACGGATATTCCAGACTATCTGTGCTGATTGACGACAGTAGGATATCGGATATTCGCGTCATCAGTTACGACAATATCAGGATTAAGAAGGAGGGACGGCGCATGGATGCGGGGGTGATGTTTTCCTCCGAGAAGGAATATCGTCAGTTTATCGAATATGTCGCCACCAAAAATCAAGTCAATATTTCCAATCTTAATGCCATTCAAAGGTTTACGGATACCGAAAGTCATGCCGACTTTATTCTGAGGTTTACGCTGTCCATGCCGTTGGTCAACACCTATCACGAACCATATCTGTGCATTCGCAAGGTTCCCAAGTTATTTCCCCAGATAAAAGAATTGATTGAAAAAAATATGCTCGACCGGGAGACGGCGGAATTGTTGATACAACGGTTCAGGCAGGGGTCCACGCTAATCTGCGGAGGGAACTCCTCGGGAAAGACCACTCTGTTAAACGCCTTGAAGGAAACGCTTCCGGATAATATGGCCGTCTTGGTGACGCAGCAGGCGGATGAGCTGACGACCAGATTTCACCCGGATATGATGTTTCTGCACTCTTTGCAGGGAACGGCGGAAAGCAAGGTGACTTATGATTTAAAGGATATCAGTATAGCCGGACTGACTATGGATGTGGATTTTTTTATAATCGGGGAGGTGAAGGGAGCGGAAGCTCTTTATCTATTGAATGCGGCGTATACGGGACAGCTATGCGCGGCTACCATTCATGCGCCGTCGGCGGACAGGGCGCCGGATAAGCTGGCGGATTACGCCATGTATGAAAGCCGTTATTCCAAGGAGGAGCTGATGAGGATGCTGGATTGCTTCAAGACCTTGATTTTTATGGAGCATTATAAGGTTAAACAGATTTACTCCTGCGAAGGCTGGAATGAAGAGATAAAAAATTTGAATTATAAGAGGATTTTATGAATGATAAGAGCTGCAATATTTATTTGTTTGTTTACCGGATTTTTGCTGCTGTTTTATAAAATTGGAAGGCTGAGGCTGCTGGAAAATTTGTTAAGGCAGACGAAAAGCGGGATGGAGGAGTCTGCAAGGCAGCGGCTCTTGCTGAACAGAAGCCGTCTGCAGCAGCTGCAAAAGGATTACTCCTTTTGGTTCTATTTGGACAGGGAGCTTGATTATAGCGGTTGGAAGCGTTTTTTTGGCTGGTTGACGGTGGAGTGCTGGCTGCTTTTTCAAGTGATTGCCTCGGCGGCAATATTTTTGATAATGGCGGTTTTAACGTCGGGCTTCACGGGCGCTATTTTGGGTGTGTTATGCCTTTGGGGAGGCGAATGGCTGCTTATAGAGGCAGGAAAGGCGAAAATGTTAAAGGCCGTAAATGGCAATCTGCTGAAATTTTTGGATTTTCTGGGGAATTATAGCCTGACTGCCCCAGAGGTCACAAGCGTGCTCGGGCAGGTGAGCAGATATATGGAGGAGCCGCTGCAGAGCGTATTGGACGAGTGCTGTTATGAGGCGCAGACCACGGGCGATGTGGGAATGGCGCTGTTGTCTATGGCAGAAAAAGTAGAACATCCCAAATTTAAGGAAATTGTGAGAAATATTGAAGTAAGTACGAGATATTGTGCGGATTTTACGGTGCTGGTGAAAGCAAGCCGCAGATCAGTGCGGGAATACCTTCGCATGGGAGAGGAAAGGAAGTGTATGTTAAGGGAAGCGGTCATCAATATGCTTTTGCTGTGCGGCATGTCGCTGGTAGTGCTGCTAGTGGTGGATAAGCTTATAGAGGCCTCCGTATGGGAGTTATTGTGGGGAACAATCCCCGGAAAGCTTGCGCTGTCGGTGGTCGGGGGTATTTTTTTACTTTTCGTCAGGCAAATATACAAGATTAACAGATGAAAAAGATTCGGTTTATACCGCGGCATAAAGATTTACCTTCATTGCTTCGGAAAGGACGGTGGATACGAGAATGCAGGAGGAAAATATTTTAACGGCTCTAATCATACTGCCCGCGGCAGCATCGGCGCTATTATTTTTTTTCTTTATAGCGCTTATTAAGGAATATCATCCTCGGCACATGATTTTAGAGGGATGCGAAGAATTTTACGGGCTTTTAAAGGCTAGGGGAAGGGAGCTTCCATGGTATCAGAGAAAGCAGAGCTGGCTGAAAAAAAAGGGGGCGGCGTTTCATCTGGGGGAGTGGATAAATCCCATGTGGTTTCTGTCATTAAAGCTTGTGTCGGCATTTTGCGGGATGATGATGGGAATTGGTTATTCGCCCCTGCTGGGCCTGCTTCTGTCCTGTTTCCTATATGCTCTGCCGGGATGGCTTTTGCATTATTTAAACGGCAGGGATAATGAAAGGATGCTGTCCGAGCTGCGGCTGGTATATCATGCGTTGGAAATACAGGTTCGTGCAGGAGTACATGTGGCGGACGCTCTGGCGGAGTGCTATGGCTGTGTTCAGGAAAAAAGGTTAAAGCGTGCTTTTATGGAGCTGGCAGGCGATATTGTGTTGAAGGCAGATATCTATGAGAGTCTGGAGCGCTTTCAGGAAAAGTTTGACAACCGATATCTTGATACTCTCTGTATTACCGTTTTGCAGGCGCTGGAATCAGGGCAGGCGGTGGAGCTTTTAACGGATATTTCCGAGCAGATAAAGGATATGGAGCTTACGGTATTGGAAAGAAAAAAAGGAGCTCTGGACAGGAGTATCACCTTTTATCAGCTGGGAATTTTGGCGGCAGTTCTGGGAGTGGTTTTGTATGCCTGTATAACGCAAATGTTTACTGCGGCCGTTCACTTATAAGTTACCGGGCTTTTTAGATTTAATTTTCACTTTTTCGCGTTTAAGACAAAGGGGAAAAGGGGATAGGAAATAAAAATAGGGCGGAAGAAAAAATAAAGAAAGGAATATATACAAACATCTCTTTCGCATTTTAAGTTTGTGCCTCGAATGAAAATATAAAGGTTATGATTGGGGCTTGGTGCAGAATATGAAAGGTATCAATAAAATGAAAAATTTAATATCAATGAAGGTATGGGAATTTTTAAATTCCGGAATAAAAAAGGAGCCGGGGATTGACGGCATACTGGTGACGGTAGGGTTGTGTATTATTGCGCTGCTTTTGTGCGTGGTAATGAAGGAAAGCCTGCAAAAATTTATAGAAAACATCGTAGCCGCGCTTGAACGGGAAGCAAAAATTATTTTGACGGGAGTGCAGGGATGAGAAAACAGCGGGGAAGCGTTGGCGATATCTTAGCTACTGTCATTTGTATTTTGACTATGAGCATAATTCTTTTTGCCTTTCTTGACTGCGTGGAGCTAATCCATCAAAAGCTTCAGGTTGGACAGCTGGCGCGAAAGTATATTCTTAAAATGGAGACTGTAGGATGCCTGAGCGCTTCGGAAAAAATGTGGTTGGACGGCGAGCTTTCGGAAATGGGGGTAACGGATATAGATTTTAGCGGAAGTACCCTGAATATGGCAAGCTATGGTGAGGCGATTACCTTACGAATCAAGGGTAAGTTGAGGGGAGAGTACGAGTTTGAGGAGAAGAGAGTGTCTACGGCCAAGCATTAAGTATACGAGGAGAGAATTGCTTCCTCTATGGCTCTGCAAACAAAAAGGACAGATTCAGTGGACGGTGGGGTTGTTTTTTCTGTTGTTTCTTGGCATATTATTATGTTTTTTGCTACAGCTTTTGCGGTATCACATGACAAGTATTTACTTAGAGGATACCCTTGCAGCTTCCAATCTTGCGTCGGCCGTAGTGGATTTGGAGGAATACGGAATATCTCATGAAATTTTGATAAGCGAGCCAAATCAGGCATATATCAGGTATTGTTCTGCGGTGAAGGGCAATTTAAATCTGAATGAGGAGTGGGAATGTACAAATAAGCAGCTTGTCTCGGGAGCGGTAAGTATAGTAAATTATACCGTTTATAATGTACAGGAGGGGGCGGTAACAATATATTCCATAGACGAAAACGGACAGATAAGCAGCGGCAAGGGAGAGCTTGGGGGTGTGAGGGCGCCTAACGGCATTCTTATTGAATCTACATCTATTTATAGTGAAATCAGTTTTGCGGTAAAGGGGCTGTTCGGCATGGAAGTAAAGGCGCATAAAGGAAAGCTGGTAGATATTGTGGCAAGTATATTATAACGGATTGGAGGAGTGTAAATCATTGAAGACAGTTAAAACTAAAAAAGAAAAGAGGGAACACTCAACCGCCAAGCTTTGGACAGGCGGCGTTTTAGCAGCATTGGTGGCGGCGATAGTGATGTTTGCAGTAATGCTTTGGCTGGAGAAAAGTATTTTGACGCAATATGAGAAAGGCGAAATTTATGTGGCAGCAAAAGTAATTCCCAAGGGACAGCTTGTGACAAAGGAAAACCTGCAGGATTTTCTTGAAATAAAGCAATTAGATAAAAGCTGTATTCCGCAGACGGCAATCAGCAATGAGGAGCAGGTACAAAATTTGACGGCGGTATTTGATATTGAGGAAGGGGTTCTTTTGACCGGCGGAATGTTTAAGACAGAAGAAGAAATAATAAAAGATATGAAGGAACCTGTGGTGGCCGGCTTTAAGGCGGAGGATTTGTATCAGGTGGCAGGCGGAACGCTGCGTACCGGCGACAGAATTCATATTTACCGCGCAGATGAAGAGGATAAGACAGTGCTGGTGTGGTCCGATGTGTTTGTGCATCAGGTCTTTGACGGCGCAGGAAACATTATTGAGAGCGGCGACGCTTTTACGGCGGCGCAAAGGATTAATGTATATCTGGATAAGTCAAATGTGGAGGAGTTCTATTCGCAGCTTTCTGCGGGAACGCTCCGTGTAGTAAAAATATGTGAATAATATGACAGTGAAATTGCAGACGACAACTATAATGAATAATTCCAAGGACTTTAAATGGTATTATGTAAATATGGAAAGTCTATGCGATTGCATTCGGGAACCTTGATAACTGCATAGGGAAACCTTTATAAAAATAGGGGAGGAATGTAAATGAAAAGATTATTGGCGGTAATATCTATAGCAGGCTTGATTCTAGCCGGGTGTGGGAGCAATATATCTCAGGAATGCAGCGGATTGTCTGAGACGTTATCATCAAGACAAGAAGCCGCAGCTACCCTTCAGGGTATACAAAAAAGGTCGGTGGTAAATGAAGATGCCGGGAATGGCAGTAGGTTGACGGCTGCCTCGGAGCCAATTCCCGAGCAGACTGCAACACCGTTTCAGGGTTATCACCATACATATTCTCATGCCCATACGCACATTTATATGGAGGAGACTGTGGCAGCTACCTGTACGGACGCCGCAACTATTACCACTAAGTGCAGCTTCTGCGGGGAAGTGTCTCAAACGCGTAAGGAGGGCAGTGCACTGGAGCATGAATGGGAAAAGGTAATATATTCTACGCCTACCTGCGCCATGGACGGATATGGCTATTTACAGTGCAAGCACTGTGGACGGCAGAAGGATTATGAAACTCTTGCAAAGCTGCCGCATGATTGTGAAGAGACTGTGGTGCAGGAGGGAGACTGTTATATGCCAAGAGTTACCGAGAAGGTGTGCCAGATTTGCGATATCCACCAACCGAGAGAGTATGACTATGACGCTCATAGAGAGGAACATAATTGGGTAACAAAAACAGAACAGATATATGATAAAGGATGTCATGCTCATAAGGAAGTGACGAAAACGATATGCTCTATCTGCAATAAAGAAAAGCCTGATTCAATGAATAGCAGTTTATTTATTATAAATCATGAAAAGAAGGAAGAGTGACAGACAAATGAAGATGATGAAAATAAGTAGATTTCTGCTGATATTGTGCGGCGTCATGTCATTTTCGGCAGTGCCAGAGCTGGCAGCAGAAGCGGGCACTCTTTATGAGAGCGCTTACGTGAGGCTTTCCCCTGACGGGTATGCATGGACTACGCAGGAGTCTTTGCCATATACGGACAACTATAGAAATTATTTATTATCGGGGCAGTATCCGGAGTATTGGTATATGCAGGGAAGCATTCTTGACACGGGAACCGAATCCACCCTGCGGGATTTGAGGGAAGGGGAACATTATTACGGCTATGACAGAATGGGGGAGACCCCTGTAGGGTATTGGCAGGTGGCATGGAGTCATGGAAGGTGTATACATAATTGTACTGCAGATATGTGGCACGGTGTTCCGAACAATTCGGAGGCATGTCATAATGCCTATTATTCCGGTTGGTTTGCCTATTGTGCGGACTGTGGAGGGCGCATCACTTCTGCGCTTGTTTATATGTCAAAAGAAGCGGCGTCGTCCATCACCTCGTTGGATGTAAGGCTTGGGTATTATTACCAGTGCCCTGCTAACGGGCATGTGGAAGTGACCGGAGATGCCGGTACACATGATTGTAAAGCCATTTCCTTTAACAAATATAGTGTAACATATGAGCGGAACGGAGATTTTGTCAACGGCGAGATGAATGCCAGTTATCATATGTATAACAATGAGAATAGGTATCGGGGTGAGCCCGTAACCCCAATCACAAGGCTGACAAAGAATGTCTACACTTGTGAGGGTTATACTTTTGCAGGATGGAATACCGAGCCGGATGGCTCGGGCAGGCCTTATGCGGACGGAGACACAATTTTTAACTTAAGCGTATATAATGTGGAGGATGACCCCCAGCGGGGCACGGTGACCTTGTATGCCCAGTGGAAAGAGACGGAGAGTATTCTGCGCATAGATCCGGCGGGGGGAAGCTTCGGAGGAAAGAGAGGTATTACGGAAATCGTGCAGGGGTACGGAACTGCCTATTTTGTGGAAACAATGAAGGTGACGGCGCCTGACGGCTATACGGTTTCCTTTGACGCTGACGGCGGAACCGCTTTGGAATCCATAAAGGCGGCAATGTCATTTTGCAGTTGGAAAATGAGTCAGCCCTTTCACGGATATTTTGGCGACAATACATATTATTTTGAAGGAGAAACGGGTGATATCGACACTTTGACGGCGACTTATAATATGCTTCCTATAATTTTGCCCACACCCCATAAGCCGGGGCATTCCTTCGGAGGCTGGAGTGAGGATAAGGAAGGGAAGAAGCCCGTGGGCTTTGGCGGCGACGAGTATGTGCCAAAAAAGGACGCCACCTTGTATGCCAACTGGGTGGAGCTTGTATTATGCTCCTACGATAATTATACAGATAACGGAGGGAAAGGGGCTGTCAATCTGAAATGGACGCAGCCTGACGAGCGGAAAAAAGCTTACAAGCTGTACCGTTCGGGGAATGGAAGTAATTTTGCCTTGCTTTACGGTGCGAATGAAGACATAGGTGAAAGGGCCACAAAGCAAAGATTCTCCTATAAAAGCATACCGGAGGTTTACACCGTACCCTATGGCGGCTTTTATACGTTGACGGCAGGCGGCGCACAGGGAGGCGCCTACGGAGGCAACAAAGGCGGCGCAGGCGGTGGTGTAACAGCCAGATTTTACTTAAAGGAAGGGGAAAGGCTTACCGTTACCGTAGGAGGTCAGGGGGGCTATAATGGCGGAGGATATGCAGAAAGATTCGGCAGTGGCGGGGGAGCCACTACCATAAGCTCCAACCTGAAGGGATGTCTGTTGATTGCCGGCGGGGGAGGCGGGGCGTCTCCTTTCGGCAGCGGCGGCGACGGAGGTATGTCTACAAGCCTTAGGGTTGACAAGAAGGGCAGTGGTGCAGCCGGGCAGGCAGGAGGAGGCGCCGGATATGTAGGAGGAAACGGGGGAGAGGAAATTATTCATTCTCATGTGAGCGACTGCTTTCACGTGCACACAGGAAATACCTGTTTGGGAGGAGGATGCTACGGGAACAGGCAGGTGATTGTCAAGGAATGCGGCGGAGACAGAAAGTATTTTTATACGAGCGATTATGACGCCACTAATATGAACGGCGTACAGTTGGCAGTATGTCCAAGATGCGGCAGTCCGGCGCCCTGTTGGCATCATGATGTGGTATATAAGTGTGACAGGTGCAAAACAACCGGGCTTGACGGCGGCAGCTGTTCAAGCAGTATAGACTCTATTGAGTATTCTCTGTCATGTAGTTATTCACGCTATGCTTCGGGTCAGCAGGTACAGGGAAATACGATGTGCGGATATAAGCAGGATCAAGTGCTTTCTGCCAAGCCGGCATACGGCGGGAGCAGCTATGTGAATGAAAGCTATGCCATGTCCTTCAGATTCAACGCAGGCGACCGTTTGGGAAACGGCATGGCGATTGTTGAGGCAAATACAGTAGGATATACGGATGCGCATACGATGAATGGTGTGGCGGCTCCCGACCTTGCGGCTCCGGATGCCGTTTCTGCAGACAGCGTAAGGTTTAAGCCCTTAAGCATGGAAGTAATACAGGTTTCCTTTGACAGGCCGAAGGATAATGGCACGCAGTATTGGTGGAAGGCGGAGTCTTATAAGGAAGGAACGGAAGCGCTGTTGTGCACCTCTAATATCACGACCAATACTCTTACCACGGGAACGGCGGGCTACTACTATATTTTAGATACGATTCCTACTCATGGAAGCCGTTTTGTTACAGCTGCCAATGCCTGTAACAGAGGAGATATCCTTACTACAAATGCGCTTGTCTGCAATACGGACTATGCCTTACAATACTTGCATATAGCAGCCGTGGACATGGCGGGAAATGTAGGAGTAACCACGGATATCAGGATAGACAGGGCTGACCAAAGGTGGTCCGTTGCAACGGATAAGATACAGATATCGGATGTCATCGGAGGGAGGGCATGCAAAACGGTTTATCCTGACGGAAAGGGAAGTTATTATGTGCGTGCGGACGGGGAAGGTTCCTTTAGTTTGTCCTTTCATTCTAATCTTGGCGGTGAAGCAAGAGATGATTATCAGGTGAATCTTCAGATATTTGACTCCCGCACCACGAAGCTTGACAGGCAGCAAAGGTATATTACACAGCTTCCGCACAGTGTTCCGCTTTCTTCCGAAGAAGAGCTTCCCGTCACGGAATTTGTCAGACAAGAGAAGGGAACCAAAATTCTTACGGATGCCATGAATACCGGGGCATACAGAACAAATAATGCGAAGGACAATAATTTCTATCAGACATTTACCGTTCCTGCAAGCTTGTCAGGAGAGACCATAGTGGTGACGCCTGTTGCAGGTATTGCTTATGAAAAAGATATTTATTATTCGGATTGGGAAAGGGATGTTAAAAATGCTATTATTCTGATTGCCGACGGAGAGGCTCCAATAGTGCATGGAACCAAACAATTGGAAGACTTGACATTAATTGACCGTGAAAGCACGCCGATATATCTCGATTTATATGCGGAGGACAATTTAAGTGGGGTAAAGGATTTTGAGGTATCCATTCATAATACGGATAACCATATGAACAAAACCTATGCTCCGGATGCGGACGGGCATATTTATATTCATTTGACAGAGGAACTGCCTGTCTTTAGCGGTACTTTTGTAGTTAATATAAGGGCTGTTGACCAAGTGGGAAATATTCGTGAATTAAGCTATGGAGCAACAGAATTTTCTCTTTCAGCCAGTGTTTCCAGAATTTTGGAGCCTCATGAACCTCTGTTCAAGGGTGGTGAAAGCGGGTTGCTACATATTACTACATGGGGGTATGCGGATTATGTGGAGGTGGAATTTCCTGAGGAAATGCTTGCTCTAAATCCTGATCTTAATAAAACCTACTACTATAACTTGGATTCCCTGTTTAAGCAGGAAGAGGAATTGCAGTTCATGATTCCGCTGTATACTCCCCCAAATGAAAAGTACACCATTACAGTGCGGGCTTATAAGGGAGAAGCGAAGCTGGAGGAGCATCCCGCGCTTGGAACGATTTCGGTTGAGGGCAGTATAATAGACGAGCTGCGTACCCGATTACGTTAAACAGATTAGGTTTTGTCAGGCTTTGTAGGAAACAAAGGATATGGAGTAGTCAGATGATCATATATTGCAGTTTGTTAATTTATGCTATTTTGCGGGTAGAGCTGAAGGCTGCCGTCAGTCTGGACAAGGAGTGGGAATGTGCATGGGTGTCGAACATAGTTCGGCAGGCGGATGCTGATGGAAACGAAACAAAAAATGCTAAAAAGAGAGTAAAAAAGCATCGGAAAAATTTCAGCCTGCCGGTGCTAAGTATATTCATGGGGATTTGTGTGAGCGTAACGCTAAGGTTCAGGGGGGATGATAAGTGGAAGCTGTTTGTTTTATGTGTAATCGCAGCAAGCTTTCTTATGGCGACGGTGACGGATGTTGTGATATGTAATGTGTATAAATTTGTGTGGTGGATTGCGTGGACAGCGGGTTTAAGTCTGCTGCTTCGGATAATATTTTCAGAGGTAAGGAATATTATGCCTACCTGTAGTTCCTGTTTGGAGTTAGGGGAAAGGCTGCGTAAGCTGCATTTAGAGGAGCTGCTGATATTTTGCTTGTTTCAGGAGGTGTTTTTTGAAAGGTTTTATGGAAAAGCCGATTGTCATGCATTTTGTGCGGGAGCTTTGTTGCTTTGCAGCTTTGGCGGTGATATGAAGGAGTATTTGCTTATAATGGCAGCAGCCTTCGGGTTATTATTCGTGGCACAGGCATTTAAACGAAACATTAATTCCAAAGGCAATCTTAAGAGGCCCGTAGCGTTTATGCCGTATATAACGGTTTCCTTGTGGGGAATGCTCATCATAAAAAGCATTTTTTCTCAAAAAGAACTCTGTTTTAAGCTTATTTCTGCTTTGGCTCAATGATTTTATGAGACAAAGCAGAAATAAGCAGTGGAAAAGATGCGGCTACAGGTTCTTTTTGAACATTTCCTTATCAAATTCCGGATTGAAATAGTAAAAGTTCTTGGAATCTAGTTTTTCCTTAGTCATTTCTACGGCTTCGCCAAAACGCTGGAAGTGTACTATTTCTCTGGCACGCAAGAATTTAAGAGGAGCACGCACCTCGGAATCGTCTATCATACGGAGAAGATTTTCATAAACGGTACGAGCTTTTTGCTCTGCTGCAAGATCCTCGAACAAGTCTGCCATCGCATCTCCCTTTGACTGAAATTCGCAGGCATTAAAGGGAACGCCTGCGGCAGCCTGAGGCCATAAGCCTGCAGTGTGGTCGATATAGTAGGCGTCAAAGCCGGCGGTTTTGGCCTGCTCCGGAGTCAGATTTTTAGTAAGCTGGTAAACCATGGCGCAAATGATTTCCATGTGATTGATTTCCTCCGTACCAATGTCTGTCAGCAGTCCGCCAACTTTTTTTACCGGCATGGAATAGCGCTGCGCCAGATAGCGCATGGAGGCGGAAAGCTCTCCATCGGGTCCGCCGTATTGGCTGATGATCAACTGGGCGGTTTTTGGGCAGGTTTTTGTAATTTTTACAGGAAACTGTAATCTTTTTTCATAATTCCACATTTATACATGTCCTCCTTCCCAAGGAATAGGTCCTTCGGCCCAACCATATATTTCCGTGTCAGGGGTACCTGTCTGCATAGAAAATTGAGTGAGAGGATTGAATTTCTTTGCGTAATCATTTAAAAGCTCTGTACGAATTTTCATAAGCTCTTTAAAATGCTTTAGACCGTTTTCGCACTTTGGATGGGTATCAAGGTATAGGGTTAGGTCATTTATGGCAAAGCTGACAACGCTTATTTCATATAATTTTTTTTCCTGTTCGGATGCGTTTGGATTATCGCATACAGGACAGGGGAACTTCTCTGACAAGTAGAATTCCATATTTAGGCAGGGAAATACAGTTCCGTTTGCCAAAGCGGTATTCCACTGATAAGGCTCGCACCATTTTTGTAAGGGAAAGGACGCCATGGCGAGAGTTTCGCCGCCGCAGCGGCAATAGTCCTGATTACTCATAAAATACCTCCTCGAATAATTCCATAAATATAGTTACGGTATTATTTTGGGAAGTATAAGGGATAATATGTGGACAGTTATTACCATTGTGGCAGGTCAGCGGTGGAAATGATTACCTCCTTCTGATTTTATATAGGTAAGCCACTTGTCAAATAGCATTTCCACTTCTTTGTCCGTAATTGAAATTTCATCGTATTGTCCGCTTCCGTTCATTATTTCGTCAATTGTATCATAGAGCAAAACAGATACACCCGTGTCTCTTAAATCCGCAAAGGTATGATTTTCGGGAATCATCTTTCTTTTAATTTCCAGATACTTAGCCGATGAAATTTTTTTCCATTTTCCTTCATAATATTGTTCTGTTATCAGGCAGGTATCAAGTTCAAAATCCGATAAATAATCGTCTTCGCAATAATAATTTTTATGGTAGTGGACTTCCGGATCAGCGTTTTGGTCCACCTCTAGATTTAAGATATCGGAAACGTAGGGAATGCCGTTTTTATCTCGGAGTTCCCTTAAGTAACCATAGGTACCGTTTATATTTCCCTTAAGAAGATACATTTCTTTTAAAAAGTATACTTTTCTATTTTTTGTGTCTGACAATATTTGGGTATAATTGGAGGTTCTGGCGTGGCTGCCCATATTGTCCAAAACAGGCGTTACTTTTTTGCCGTCAAAACAATAATAGGTAAAATATCCGCCCATGGAGCCGCCGGAATCATGGAACACGCCAAGCTCCGGAATATCATCGAAATTTAAATCAAAGAGATAGTATCCATGTATTGGGAAGTCATGTCCGGCGTCTATTGAAGTGTTGAGCAGAAAATCAGTGTATGCTTGTATGTATGACTGCTGTTTTGCAGAACTCCTTGTATTACAGGAGGGAAATAATAAAAGACATAACAATATACATATCAATGCGTACCATGATAAATATTTTTTCATTTACATCTCGTTTCTGCCCTGCCTTTGACAGCCCGGACACAAAGCATAATTTAATAAATTTTGATTATATATTTATCGGCGCATTCAAATTTATATTAACAGAAGGGAACAAAATTCATTGCTTGACAGGCCGGCAGGTGATTTGTTCGGGCTTGAGAAGCATATGTATCTGTTTTGCGGAAAAAGAGGGTAAAGCATTACAAATTTGTATGGTAATTCTTTTATAAAAATCATTATAATTATCTTAGAATACAGACGATAAATGGCATTTTAATCAGAAGGCAGAGAGAATATGTTAATATGAAGGACGTCTTGCTTAAATGTTAACTTGAAGTCTGCTGTAGGAGGGCGGTCCGAATTAGGTTTATTATACAATGATGCCTTTGAGGAAAAGGAGCGATGTCTGATTATGCGAAAGATGGGCTTTGGCGAGAGGGTTTTGAGAAAAGCGATAGTTAAAGAGCTTGGAACGGCATATGTGCTCCTCTTTCCTTTAATGAGCGTTTCCTCCTTTTTAGCGTTCATACGCTGGAAAAGATGATAAATATGGATTTGCTTCCGGTAAATTTGGTAAGCGTTGTCGTGGTATTTGTTATTTTTTTGGATGTTTTTTATTATCTGTCCGGGGGTATGGAAGAAATGCAGGAATTTCTGGTAAGTAAACAGTTGATTTTCCTTCTGAAAAATGCTATTATTTATCAAGCTTCAAAAACAAGTAAGCTTAATAATTAAATAAGCGAATTTTTACAGGAGGATATGTTTATGAAAAAGATAATTGCAATGTTTTTGACTGCCGTATTATGTATGACAGTCCTTGCAGGCTGTGGTAACGACGCCCAAAAGACCTCTCAGAATAAGGAGGTTCTTATTGTGGGTACGAACGCGGAGTTCCCTCCCTTTGAGTATGTGGGAGACGACGGACAGCCTGACGGCTTCGATATCGCTTTGATTAAGGCAATCGGCGAGAAAATGGGCAAGGAGGTACAGGTTGAGAATATGGAGTTTGATTCTCTGGTTGCCTCTATCGGAAGTAAGATTGATTTGGCGATTGCAGGTATGACCGTTGACCCTGACAGGGCTAAGTCCGTTGATTTCTCCGATAACTATTATGAGGCTGTCCAGTATGTGATTGTTCCTATTGATTCTGAGATTGCAACGATTGCGGATTTGGAGAATAAGACAATTGGCGCCCAGCTTGGCACTACAGGTATGTTTAAGGCAGAGGATATTGCGGGAACTACCGTTACCACCTACAATAAAGCGGTAGACGCGGTAAATGACTTGATTAACGGAAGAGTAGACGCAGTGATTATTGACAAGAATCCCGCTGAAGTATTTGTGAGCAAGTTCCCCGACGACGTAAAGGCAATCGACGGAGCCCAGTTTGAGTTTGAGCCTGAGTATTATGCGATTGCATGTCCTAAGGACAGCGAGCTGGTGAAAGAGGTTAATAAGGCGCTTGCCGAAGTGAAAGAGGACGGAACCTTCGATGCGCTGGTGGCAGAATACATTGGTGAAGAATAAAGTAGTTGTTTAATATCGTTTGTGATTTATTTCCGCGAGCAATGAGCCAAGTGCCGTGCCTGCACGAGCATAAAGCCATGGAACATGGCTTGACGAATGCCGCGAGGGTCAAAGGCTTACATTTATTTATTAATTTTGGAGGATAATGGCTTGTGCCGTTATCCTCTTTTTGGTATTATGTAAAGGTAATGTTTTTAGTCAAAATACAGAAAGTTGAGGAACACGTAAATGGACTGGTTAAATTCCGTTTTGGAAAAAGCGAACGCGGCATTTGTCGAAAAGGACCGCTGGCGGCTCTATTTAAAGGGATTGGGAATTACCATGGAGGTGGCTGTGTTTGCCGCTTTGATTGGTATTGTTTTGGGTACGATTGTAGCGTTTATGAAGCTTTCCACCAAGAGGAACGGAAAACCTACGATATTTGCCCGTATAGCAAATATTTACATTGATATTATCAGGGGCACGCCTTCCGTGCTGCAGCTTTTAATTATGTGGGTTATTGTGATGAAGGATTGCAAGAACGGCGTATTGGTTGCCTGTATTACCTTCGGTATCAATTCCGGCGCTTATGTGTCGGAGATTATGAGGGCGGGCATTCTGGCGGTGGACAAGGGGCAGACAGAGGCGGGCAGGTCCTTGGGACTGAGCCATTTCCAGACCATGCGATATATCGTAATCCCTCAGGCGTTTAAAAATGCGCTGCCGCCCTTGGGCAATGAATTTATCGTGCTGATTAAGGAGACGGCTATTGTGGGATATGTGGGATTAAGCGATCTTACCCGAGTGGCAAACCAGATGACCTCAAAGCTTTACGAGGCGTTTATGCCGCTCATTGGTTCCGCCATCGTTTATTTTACCATTATTAAAATATTGACTGTGTTGTTGGCAAAATTAGAAAGGAGGCTGCGTAAGAGTGATAATCGTTAAGGATTTACACAAAAAATTTGGAGGCAATCATGTATTGCGCGGCGTGGATTACCACATTCATCAGGGAGAAAAAATCGTTGTAGTGGGACCTTCCGGCTCGGGAAAGAGTACCTTTCTTCGCTGTCTGAATCTTTTGGAGATACCTACAAGCGGGGAGATATGGTTTGACGGTCAGTTGATTACCGACCCTAAGATAAATATTAACAAGGTGAGACAGCATATGGGAATGGTGTTCCAGCATTTCAACCTGTTCAATAATCTTACCATTATGGAAAATATTACTCTTGCGCCCGTTAAGCTTAAGCTTATGGCGGAGGAGGAGGCAAAGGAAAATGCCCTTAAGCTGTTAAACAGGGTGGGGCTTGCCGAGAAAGCGGATGCATATCCCGGCTCTTTAAGCGGCGGCCAGAAGCAGAGAATTGCGATTGTGCGTTCCCTTGCCATGAGTCCCAAGCTTATGCTGTTTGACGAGCCGACTTCCGCTCTGGACCCCGAGATGGTAGGCGAGGTTTTGGAGGTTATGAAGGAGCTTGCGGAGAGCGGAATGACCATGGTGGTGGTTACTCATGAGATGGGCTTTGCAAGAGAGGTGGGAACAAAGGTGCTTTTTATGGATGAGGGTAATATCATTGAGGAAAACACCCCTCAGGAATTTTTTGCCAATCCCCAAAGCCCCAGACTTAAGGAGTTTTTGTCCAAAGTATTGTAGGTGTGGGACAGCGCGGTATCTGTATAATGGTAACAGTTCAGCCATGCAATAATTCATAGATTGCGCGTGGGGGCTTGCACGCAAGCGCGGGCTATGAACTGTTGCGTATAATGAATACTGCGATAATTTGTACCGAAACGTCACAAATTTGAATCGCGGCGTGAAATCTAAAATTTAGTGCTTAATGCGCGATGTCTGCGCAGACAATGCTCCGGTATGGGTGGTTAGTATGATAACGATTTCTTTGTGTATGATTGTAAAAAATGAAGAGAGAGTGTTGGCGCGATGTCTTGACAGCGTGGCTGACCTAGTGGATGAAATCATTATTGTGGACACGGGCTCTACCGATTCCACAAAAGAAATAGCTTCTCGTTATACGGATAACATTTATGATTTCACATGGATTGACGATTTTAGCGCGGCGCGGAATTTTGCTTTTTCCAAGGCTTCCATGGAGTATATCTATTCTGCGGACGCCGACGAGGTGCTATCGGAGGAAAACAGAGAAAAATACCGTATATTAAAGCAGTCTATGCTTCCCGAGGTAGAGCTGGTACAGATGAAGTATGCCAATCAGCTGCAGTTCGGTTCTGTGTATAATTTTGATGAAGAGTATCGTCCTAAGCTTTTTAAACGGAAGAGGGAATTTATATGGGAGGGAGCCGTCCATGAGACGGTTCGTTTGGAGCCGGTAGTTTTTGACAGCGATATCGTGATTACACATCTTCCGGAGAAAAGTCACGCCAAGCGGGATTTGGATAATTTCTGCAGACAGGTGCAGTCGGGGGAGCGTCTGTCCAAGCGTTTACATAACATGTATGCAAGGGAGCTCTTTCTGGCGGGGGAGCCGCAGGATTTTGCAAATGCCAGAGATTTCTTCCAAGAGTCGGCGGCGGATAGCGGGCGCGACGGTGAGGAGATTGCGGAGGCATGCAGCGTGGCGGCAAGAGCTGCGAGGCTTGCGGGGGATACGGTTGCCTTTTTCAAATATGCTTCCAAGGTCATAGCGGACGAGGGCTGTTCCGAAATCTGCTGTGAGCTGGGACGCTTTTACGAAGAGCTGCATGATTATGACGAAGCTGTCATATGGTACTATAACGCGGCATATGAGACAGTGCCCATCCTCAGCATTAAATCAGGGGAAGAGCTTGCCTTGGAGGGGCTTGCGCGGTGCTATGAGGAGTTGGGGCTGGAGGAGCAGGCGGCTGTGTACAGGGAGAAGCTTCACACAAAAACAAACGGGTAACGGTGCGCAGGCAGAAGCCTGATGCAATGTACCGTGAGAACTTATGTTATGCGGCGGAAAACAGTGTGTGAAAGAGAGTCCGCACACAGGGCGGCAGGAAATGATATGTATGGAGAGGTATGGCACGCTTTAGTCAAGAGTATGAAAAATAACGAGTATGGCACAACGCTGCGAACGGAAGCGCTTAGGCAGCGGTTCTATATAGAAAGGACAATACAATGATGAAATGGGAAGAAAATATACGGAAGGCGGTTCCCTATGTGGCCGGAGAGCAGCCTAATAAACCGAATATGATAAAGCTGAATACAAACGAGTGCCCGTATCCGCCCGCACCGGGAGTGGAGAGCGCAGCCAAAACATTGGATTATGAGGCGCTGCGCCTGTATCCGAATGCGGATGTGACGCCTTTAGTGGAAGCGCTTGCGGAATATTATCATGTGAAGCCTTCTCAGGTATTTGTGGGAGTCGGCTCCGACGATGTGCTGTCCATGGCGTTTATGACTTTTTTTAACGGCAGCAAGCCTATTTTGTTCCCTGACGTGACATATTCCTTTTATGACGTATGGGCGGACTTATATCGTATCCCTTATGAGACATGTCCGTTAGACGAAAACTGGCATATCAGACCACAGGATTATAAGCGGCAGAACGGAGGAGTGATTTTCCCCAATCCCAACGCGCCCACAGGACTTTTGGAAAGCCTTGACACGGTGGAGGAGATTGTGCGGGCAAATCAGGATGTGGTGGTGATTGTGGATGAGGCATATATTGACTTTGGAGGAGAGAGCGCGCTGTCTCTTCTTAAAAAATATGAAAACCTGTTAGTGGTTCAGACCTTTTCTAAATCCCGTGCCATGGCAGGGCTGCGCATAGGCTTTTGTATCGGCAATGAAAAGCTGGTTCACTATCTGAGCGACGTAAAATTTTCCTTTAATTCCTACACAATGAATCTTCCCTCTCAGGTATTGGGAGTGGAGGCGGTGAAGGATGACGCCTATTTTAAGGAGACGACACATAAGATACAAAGCACCAGAGAACGGATAAAGAAGGAGCTTTCGGAGCTTGGCTTTACCTTTCCCGATTCCAAGGCAAATTTCCTCTTTGCCTCCCACAGGTCGATTCCTGCAAAAGAAATATTTAAAGCACTCAGGGAAGCGGATATTTATGTGCGTTACTGGGATAAGCCGAGAATCAATAACAGCCTTCGCATTACCGTGGGAACGGATGAACAGATGGATTGTCTGATTGATTTTTTGAGAAAATATATAGAAAACAAGTAAATTTGCATTTCCTCATTGGGTAAATTTTACGGAATGAAAATGAAATAAATAGGAAAGAATGGAGAAGCGTTTCATGATAAAAAGTATTTTAAAAGGCATGGTAATCGGTATTGCAAATATTATTCCCGGCGTCAGCGGAGGCACTATGATGGTGGCAATGGGCATCTATGATAAGCTGATTCACTGCATTACTCATTTATTCAGCGAATTTAGGAAAAGCGTTGCTTTTTTATTCCCCATTGCGATTGGGATGGCGGTTGCAATTGTGGCAAGCTCCTTTGGCTTGGAGTATCTTTTTGAAAATTTCCCGGTACAGACCAATCTTTTGTTTGTGGGTTTGATTTTAGGCGGTCTTCCGGCCGTGTGGAAAAAAGTGAAGAGCTGTAGTGTCAAGCCGGGACATATTCTTGCTTTCCTTGGATTTTTTGCGCTGGTTGCAGGCTTGGCGGTTTTGGGTGAGAAGGAAGGGAACGCAGCGGATTTAACCTTTAATGTTATGAACGTGCTCAAGCTTTTTGGGGTGGGCGTGATTGCTTCCGCTACTATGGTGATTCCGGGGGTAAGCGGCTCCATGATTCTCTTGCTGATGGGGTATTACAATCCTATTTTGACTGCAATCAATGACTTTATCCGTGCCCTGACGGCATTTGACGTGGACGGCATCTTACAAGGTTGCGGTATTCTGGTTCCTTTTGGTATTGGAGTGGTGGCAGGTATGTTTGCCATTGCCAAGCTGATTGAGATTATCTTTGAGAGGTTCCCTCTTTATGCCTATTGGGCGATTATCGGACTGATAGTGGCCTCTCCCGTTGCAATTGTGGCGATGGGTAACTTTACGGTGATAACCGTATTTAGTATTTTGACCGGAGTTGTGGCGTTGGCAGCAGGCTTTATCGTGGCAATGAAGCTGGGTGAATAGAATCGGCAAGCGCCTTGGAGGTAGAGGAATATGGAGGCATATCAGGACTTTGCATATGTATATGACGAGCTGATGGACAATACGCCCTATCGGGAATGGTGCGAGAGGATTGAGAATTTGATAGAGAAATACGGCGTGTCAAGACCGGAGCGTGATTCGGAGGATTTGCTAGCCTCGGAGCGCAATCTGGTAGTGGACTTGGGCTGCGGCACGGGAACGCTGGCGGAGCTTTTATATGGGAAGGGTTATGATATGATTGGCGTGGATTGCTCGGAGTCCATGCTTGCCGTAGCGATGGAAAAAAAGGAAAAGAGCGGCTCGGAAATTCTTTATCTTTTACAGGATATGAGGGAGCTTGAATTGTACAGCACTGTGGGAACCGTGGTGAGCGTATGCGATTCTCTGAATTATATCTTGGAGGAGCAGGAGCTTTTGGAGGTTTTTTCTCTGGTAAATAATTATCTGTATCCGGGAGGGATTTTTATCTTTGATTTTAACACGGAATATAAGTATAGAGAGGTAATCGGCGACACTACGATAGCGGAAAACAGGGAGGACTGCAGCTTTATCTGGGAGAATTTTTATGACCCAGAAGAGGAGATGAACGAATACGACCTCACTGTTTTCGTAAAGGAGCAGGACGGACGTTTTAGACGGTTTACGGAGACTCATTTTCAGCGAGGCTATCGTGTGGAGCAAATGAAGGCGCTGGTGGAGAGGGCCGGAATGAGCGTGGTGGAGGCGTTGGACGCTGAAACGTTAGAAGCAGTGACAAAGCGCAGCGAGCGTGTCTATATTGTGGCGAGGGAGCAGGGAAAAAGGATAAGGGAGTATAGCTATGAATGATTATATTGTCCGGGCAACGGCTGCGGACGCACAAATAAGGGCATTTGCCTGTACTTCAAGAGAGCTGGTGGAGCAGGCGAGAAGGGCGCATAATACCAGTCCGGTAGTCACGGCTGCTCTGGGCAGGCTTCTTAGCGCGGGAGCAATGATGGGAAGTATGCTTAAGGGAGATAAGGATTTACTGACCTTGCAGATAAAGGCCGACGGTCCCATGCAGGGCATGACCGTCACGGCGGATTCAAAAGGAAACGTGAAGGGCTATGCAAATGTGCAGGATGTGATTTTACCTGCAAATGCAGCGGGGAAGCTTGACGTGGCGGGAGCCGTGGGCGCAGGTATCTTAAATGTTATAAAGGACATGGGGTTAAAGGAGCCCTATGTTGGACAGACTGCATTACAGACAAGTGAAATTGCGGAGGATTTAACCTATTATTTTGCCGCATCGGAGCAGGTGCCCTCCTGCGTAGGGCTGGGAGTGCTCATGGAGAGAAATAATACGGTCAGACGGGCAGGAGGCTTTATCGTACAGCTTATGCCCTTTGCCGGAGACGAGGTAATTGACAGGCTGGAGAAGAATCTGGCGAAGGTGGGCTCCGTCACCGCCCTTTTGGATGAGGGGAACAGTCCGGAGCAGATACTTGATATTTTGCTGGAGGGCTTAAAGCCGGAGATTACGGACACGATTCCCGCCGCCTTTTATTGCGGCTGCGACAAGACAAGGGTGGAAAAGGCGTTAATCAGTATCGGGAAAAAGGAGCTGCAGGATATGATAGCGGACGGCGAGGAAATAGAGGTCAACTGTCATTTCTGCAATACAAAATATAAATTCGACGTAGAAGAGTTAAAAGAGCTGTATAGGAGAGCAAAGCGCTGATATGGCGCGGGGCGGAAACGCATATAGGAAAAGAGGTTATACATGGAGCAGGGTTTTATCAAGGTGGCTGCCGTCACCCCTAAAATCAAGGTGGCGGACCCAAAGTATAATGCGCAGGTTATCTGTGAAAATCTGCAGGAGGTCTATGAGCGGGGAGCGAAGCTTATCGTATTTCCGGAGCTTTGTGTGACGGGATATACCTGCGGGGATTTATTTTTTCAGGAAAAGCTGCTTGCGCAGGCGAAGCAGGCGCTTCTTAAAATTGTTGACGCTACCGTCGGCTGGGACGCGCTGGTGATGGTGGGTCTGCCCATAGAGAGAGACAGCAGACTTTATAATGTGGCGGCGGTGCTGCAAAACGGTAATATTTTGGGGATGATACCAAAGGCGAATATCCCTACCTATGCGGAGTTTTACGAGGGCAGGCATTTTGCGGAGGGCAACAAGCAGGCGGTCTGCTTTTATCTGGAGGGAAAGGAGATTCCCTTTGGTACGAATCTTCTCTTTGCCTGTACCAATGTGTCCGAGCTGGTGGTGGGATGTGAAATTTGTGAGGATTTGTGGGTGGCAAATCCGCCTGCAACGGACCATGCGCTGATGGGCGCCACGGTGATAGCCAATCTGTCCGCCTCCAATGAGACGGTGGGCAAGGACGCATACAGGGAGCTGCTGGTGAAGTCCGCCAGCGCAAGACTGCTGGGCGCCTATATTTACGCTTCCGCAGGGGAGGGTGAATCCACTCAGGATTTAGTGTTCGGCGGACATAACCTGATTGCGGAGAACGGCGTTATTTTGGAGCAGTCAAAGCGCTTTATGGGAGAGACGGTTTACGCCGACGTGGATGTGCAGCGCATTGTAGCGGAGCGGCGCAGGATGGGAACCTTTGGAAAGGAAAAGAGCCTGCCCTATGTGAAGGTTCCTTTTGCCCTTGAGGTGACGGAGACTAAGCTGAATCGAACCTTTGGCTGTATGCCCTTTGTGCCGGGCGATGAAGAGGCGCGAGGCAGGCGTTGCGAGGAGATTTTGTCCATACAATCCTATGGGCTGAAAAAAAGATACGAGCATACGGGCTTAAAGACTGCCGTGCTGGGCATATCGGGAGGCTTGGACTCCACGCTGGCGCTCCTTGTGACAGTGCGTACCTTCGATATGTTAAAGCTGGACAGAAAAGGCATTATTGCGGTCACTATGCCCTGCTTCGGAACCACGGACAGAACCTATGACAATGCCTGCAAGCTGGCGCAGACTCTTTCGGCTACCTTAACGGAGGTAGATATCAAGGAGGCGGTGACGGTTCATTTTAAGGACATTGGGCAGGACATGGACAAGCATGACGTGACCTATGAAAACGGACAGGCAAGAGAGCGCACGCAGGTGCTAATGGATATTGCAAATCGGGTGAACGGGCTTGTTATCGGAACGGGCGATATGTCGGAGCTTGCCCTTGGCTGGGCAACCTACAATGGAGACCATATGTCCATGTATGGGGTCAACGTGGGAGTTCCCAAGACCTTAGTGCGCCATCTGGTAAAATATTATGCGGATACCTGTGGGAACAGGGAGCTTACGGAGGTTCTTACGGATGTTTTGGATACGCCGGTGAGCCCGGAGCTGCTTCCGCCGGTGGGGGGCGTTATTGCCCAGAAGACGGAGGATTTGGTAGGCCCTTACGAGCTGCATGATTTTTTCCTGTACTATATGCTGCGCTGCGGCTACCCGCCGAAAAAGGTATATCGTGTGGCAAAGGAAGCGTTCAAGGGTTTGTATGGAGACGAGGTGATTCTCAAATGGCTGAAGACCTTTTACAGAAGATTTTTCAGCCAGCAGTTTAAGCGTTCCTGCCTGCCGGACGGACCGAAGGTGGGAAGCGTTGCGGTATCCCCCAGAGGGGATTTACGTATGCCCTCGGACGCCAGCGCCGCCGTTTGGCTGGACGAGCTGGAAGGGCTTCGGTAGAGAAAAAATAAGAATGAAGAAGAAAACCCCATAATTCGTTTTGTCTGGCTGCGCTCTCAGGTAAAGCAGGCAGAGGAGGCGAGGGGGAAATGCCGAAAACGCGGCTGACCTTCGCAGCCTTTGATTCTCAAAACCTCCAGAGCGGCGTAGTGAGCTTTAACCGGCGGCACAAGAATTATGAGCTGTCATTACAGGGCTTTGAATTTCCGGAGCAGGAGGGGCAGTTCTATGCTTATCTTGCCTCAAAGGACGGCCCGGATATTGTGGAAGTATCGGGAAGGACGGAAAACTATGTCCGCAGCGGATACTTATTGGATTTGCCCCCCTTTATTAAAAAAACAAGATTCATTGGGAGGATTTCATTTCCGGACTGCCGGAGGATATTGCCGCGTCCGGCTGTACTTGGACGAAAGAGGCTAATGTTTGAAAAAACAGCACTCTCGTTCCTTTGGATTTAAGGAACAGGAGTGCTGTTTTTTACTGTAAAAGTGCTTTCCCGTTATGGCGCCGGCTGCCTCTTGGACTATTATGTATGGCGGTGTAAGCCGGCTGCATAGGGGTTAGTCGGTAATTTTGGTAGGGGATACATCCGAATCAGAGTTTTTCGATTCTGCGGGTTGGTTTTCCGCAGACGCTTTATCCAAAGAATTTTTGATTGCCTGTAAAAGCACAAGTGAAGTATATTTGCTTTCGGCGGTATAGGTAACCTGCTCCAACGATTGTGTCTCATATACCTGCGCACAGATGGAATCAAAGGTAGGCTGAAGCAATGGGTACATGGTGGTAACGGCATCGTTTAGATTTACCAGCTGGATAGAGGAGATGCTGCTTTTGTTTACAATAACCTCTACATCAACGCTTTGCCCGCCAAGAACAAGCTCTGTGGTATAAATGCCCGGTATGTATATGGAGCCGGAGGCTGCGGTGGCGGTGCTGTCATCAGCGGATTCTTCCGTGGATGTGTCCGGTGAAGGAGCATCCTCCTTGTCAGGCAGGAACATCACGATTAGCAGCACGATAAAAAGTATTCCCAAAGCGGCAAAAATGCCTGTATAAATTAATTCCTTCATGTGAAGTACAACTATTTTGGTTTTTGCGCTCATCCGTATTCTCCTTGGGTCTTTGTAAAGAATATGCACCCGCCCGAAAAGTTATGCATTGACAAAGTATGGTAACGATTGTTATTATGAATAACAGGACAAAGGTGTTCTTACGGATAGGGTAAGAGCGCCTTTTTGTAAATAAAACAGAGTTTTTATTAAGAAACAACGAATCCGGCTTTAAGGCTTGCGCCGGATAGGGCGCAGCGGTTGCCTGTGTGTAAAAAGCGATGCAGAAACGGAGGTTAGCATGAAGAATTATACAAGGGAAGATGTAATTAGGGTGGCGCAGGAAGAGGATGTGGAATTTATCCGACTGCAATTTACGGATATGTTCGGTAATCTGAAAAATTTGGCCATTACGGCGAGCCAGCTTGAGAGGGCGTTGAATAATAAGTGTAAGTTTGACGGTTCGGCTATAGACGGCTTTGTGAGGATTGAGGAGTCGGATATGTATTTGTATCCCGATTATTCCACGCTGGAAATATTCCCATGGAGGCCTCAGCAGGGAAAGGTGGCGAGAATGATATGCGACGTGTATCGTCCGAACGGGGAGCCTTTTGAGGGAGATCCCAGATATGTGTTGAAGAAGGCAATTAAAAAAGCGGCGGATATGGGATATATATTTGAGGTGGGTCCCGAGTGTGAATTTTTTTTGTTTGATACTGATGAAAATACAATGCCTACTACGGCGACCCATGAGCAGGCGGGATATTTTGATATAGGGCCGTTGGATTTCGGAGAAAACGCAAGGCGTGAAATTGTAATGACCTTGGAGGATATGGGCTTTGTAATTGAGTCTTCCCACCATGAGATGGCGCCTGCGCAGCACGAAATAGACTTTAGGCATGACGAGGCGCTTCAGACGGCAGACAATATCATGACCTTTAAGCTCGCTGTGCGTACAATCGCAAAACGCCATGGGCTGCATGCCACCTTTATGCCTAAGCCGAAAAGTGATGTGAACGGTTCGGGTATGCATATACACATGAATCTGAAGGACAAAAAAGGAAGGAATATTTTCGAGGATAAGCAGGATACGCTGGGCTTGAGCAGAGAAGCATACTATTTTGTGGGAGGTCTGATAAAGCATATTAAAGGAATGGCTGCAATTACAAATCCCTTGGTAAATTCTTACAAAAGACTGATTCCCGGTTTTGAGGCGCCAGTTTATATAGCATGGAGCGCAACCAACAGAAGCCCGTTGATACGAATTCCCTCCGACGGCGGAGAGAGAACCCGTATCGAGCTGAGAAGCCCTGATTCGGCGGCGAATCCATACCTTACGCTGGCGGTATGCTTAAGCGCCGGCTTGGATGGTATTGTGAATAAGATTGAACCGCCGGCGTGCGTGGGAGGAAATATTTTTGCCATGACCGACAAGGAGAGGAAAGAAAATAAAATCGACAGCCTTCCGGCTAATTTGCCGGAAGCTTTGGAGGAGCTTGAAAAGGACACATTTATCTGCGATGTGCTGGGAGAACATATAACCCGGCGCTATATCGCCGCAAAAAAGGAGGAGTGGAACAGATACCGCTCTCGGGTATCCAATTGGGAGATTGAGGAATACTTATATAAATATTAAATTGCAGGACCTGCTTTAGATTTACTCCCGTATGCAGTGGGCCGGCGAGGCTGCAAGGGTGTGGCTTCGGTAAAGGAGGTGTGCCTTTGACAAATATTATTATAGTGTTGCCGAAGCAGGAGGATGCAAAAAATATTAAGAATGTGCTGGTGCGCGGCGGATTTCGTGTTACAGGCGTGTGTACCACGGGCGCGCAGGCAATCAGTCAGGCGGACGGGCTGCATGACGGTATTGTTATATGCAGCTATAAGCTTCCAGATATGGTGTACTCGGAACTGTCAGAGTGTCTTCCTTACGGTTTTGAATTGCTGCTTATGGCGTCTCAAAAGTTGATAAACGAGTGCTATGGAAATGGCATCGTATGTTTGTCATTGCCTTTAAGGGCGAATGATTTGATAGAGACGGTGGGCATGATGGCAGAGGGCATTGAACGTCGCAGACGCAAGCTGAGGCAGCAGCCGAAGCAAAGAACCGTCGAGGAGGAGACGGCGATAAGGACGGCAAAGGAAACCTTAATGGCGCGCAATCATATGACGGAGGACGAGGCTCATAAATATTTGCAGAAATGTAGTATGGACAGTGGTACAAATATGGTAGAGACGGCGCAGATGGTGTTGTCCATGATGAAGATATAGCTTGAAAATTATCGCGTATTGGCAGTATGAAGGATTAGAGTGAAAAATAATGACGATGTGAAATGGAGATTATTATGAGATTTACAAAGATGCAGGGTTGTGGGAATGATTATATTTATGTAAATGGTTTTACGGAAATCATAAGCGATGAGGAAAAGCCGGAGCTTGTAAGAAAATTAAGCGACCGCCATTTCGGCATCGGAGGCGATGGGGTGATTTTTATCAATCCAAGCCCTATGGCTGATTTTGAGATGGAAATGTACAATGCGGACGGCAGCCGTTCGGAGATGTGCGGGAACGGTATTCGCTGCGTGGCAAAATATGTGTATGATAAAGGGCTCACAGACAAAGTACATATCAGTATTGTCAGTGCCGGTCAAATTAAATATCTGGATTTGACGGTGGAGAAAGAAAATTCTTCCGACAGAGGAACCGTGGGTCTGGTCAGAGTAAATATGGGGAGCCCTGTGCTTGAACCGGAGCTGATTCCGGTGGAGGCACAGGGAGACCGGGCGGTGGATGCTCCGATTATTGTAGAGGAGCAGGAATACCATATGACCTGTGTGTCCATGGGAAATCCTCATGCGGTTATTTTTATGGATGACGTAAAGGGGCTTGATTTGGAAAGTCTTGGTCCTAAATTTGAAAATCATCAACGTTTTCCAAGACGTGTCAATACGGAATTTGTGGAAATTATAGACAGAAAAAACGTTTATATGCGCGTTTGGGAGAGGGGAACGGGAGAAACTCTCGCCTGTGGAACGGGCTGCTGTGCTACTGCGGTCGCTTGCGTACTGAATGATTTGACGGATAACAAAATAACTGTTAAACTATTAGGTGGTGAACTATTAATCGAGTGGGACAGGGAGCGGAATATTGTGTTTATGACCGGTCCTGCCGTCACCGTATTTGAGGGAGAAATCAGAATCACCAAAGGAGAAAAAAGAGATGTTTAAGGTAAATGATAATTATTTGAAGCTTCAGGGAAGCTATCTGTTTTCCACGGTTGGGAGAAAACAGCGTGAATATCAGGCTGCGCATCCGGATAAAAAGGTGATTCGTCTGAGTATAGGAGATGTGACGCAGCCTTTGGCGCCGGTGATTTTACAGGCGCTGCACAGTGCGGTGGACGAGATGGGAAATGCGGAAACCTTTCGTGGCTACGCTCCCGACTTAGGCTATGAATTTTTAAGGAATGCCATTGCGGAAAACGATTATAAAGCAAGAGGCTGTGATATTGGTGCGGATGAAATTTTTGTATCTGACGGAGCAAAATGTGACTGTTCAAATATTCAGGAGATTTTCAGTTTGGACAATAGGATTGCGGTATGCGACCCCGTCTATCCCGTTTATGTGGATTCTAATGTTATGGCGGGGAGAACGGGCGCCTATGACAAGAATGCGGAAATTTGGAGTGATGTAATATATATGCCTTGTACGGCAGATAATAATTTTGTGCCGCAGCTTCCTAAGGAGACGCCGGATTTGATTTATTTATGTTTTCCCAATAATCCCACAGGCGCTACTATCCATAGGGCACAGCTGCAGGAGTGGGTGGATTATGCCAATAAGGTGGGCGCCGTCATTCTATATGACGCAGCCTACGAGGCCTATATTTCCGAAGAGGACGTTCCTCATAGTATTTATGAATGTGACGGTGCAAGGACATGTGCCATAGAAATGCGTTCCTTCTCCAAAAATGCGGGCTTTACCGGTGTTCGTCTGGGCTTTACCGTAATTCCCAAGGAGCTTAAGGCAGGGGATGTGAGTCTCCATGCGCTTTGGGCGAGACGTCACGGAACCAAATACAACGGCGCGCCATATATTATCCAGCGCGCAGGCGAGGCAGTATATTCTGAGGCGGGCAAAGAACAGCTAAGGGCGCAGGTTGCCTATTATATGAATAATGCCCGTTATATCTATAACGGCTTAAAGGAGGCGGGCTATACTGTTTCCGGTGGAGTGAATGCGCCGTATATTTGGTTGAAAACGCCCCACAATATGACGAGCTGGGAATTTTTTGATTATCTTCTTGAGAACGCGAATGTAGTAGGAACTCCGGGCTCGGGCTTCGGACCAAGCGGCGAGTATTATTTCCGTCTCACTGCGTTCGGAAGCTATGAAAGTACCGTGGAGGCAATAGACAGGATTAAAGCAATGGCGCTTTGAGATATTAAGAAGAATTAATAAAAAGATAAGCTGTATTTTAGAAACTGCTCACAGGATGTTCATATTTCTTGGTTATACTTAATAACATGGAGGTAACGGTTCAGTCATACGGAAACAAAGGCAAATTTTGTGGATGGCCGAACTGTTACATATGGAGCGGTGGGAAACGAAAAGCCCGCCGGCCGCAAACAAGCTGTATAGAGGAAGACGAATGACAAACGAGCAATATTACGAATTAATCAGACCGTATGAAGATGTCAGCCGTATTATGCTGACGAAATTGGAGATATTAAATCATAGCATTTATAATAAAGATACGGGTAAGCCCATCCATCATATCCAGAACAGAGTTAAGGGAAAAAAAAGCATTGAGGAGAAGTTGGAGCGTCTTGATTTGACCGACAGTGTGATGAATGCAAAGGATCACCTGATGGATATTGCCGGTATCCGTGTAATATGCTATTTTCCCGAGGAGATTTATGATTTGGTCCAATGTCTCAAAAGGCAGAATGACTTAATTGTTATCAAGGAGAAGGATTATATAAAAAATCCGAAAAAAAGCGGCTACCGCAGTTTTCATATAGTGTTTGGAGTTCCAATCCATTGTCTGGACGCTATGGAGTATTATCCCGTGGAAATTCAGTTCCGCACACTTTCGATGGACTTTTGGGCGAGCATGGAGCATCGTATCTGTTACAAGAGGGAGTATGATGACAAGGATAAGGTCAGCAAGGAAATGCAGCAGTATGCCATGGCGCTTGATTTGATTGAAAGCAGGTTTCAGGTACAGATGAAAAATAATCGGCAGATGTAATTTGGCCGTTGATGCTATAAAGGGGAGACTACCGGATTAAAACCGGGATTTTTTAGTGTAAATTATGGATAGCATACAGGAAAAAAACCTTAATAATATTGTAGATTACTTTCGGAAGGGCTGTAAAAGCGCTTCCTTTTTGGGATTGGAGCTGGAACACTTTGCGGTAAACGACAAAAATATGCTGCTCCCCTATAGCGGCAATATGGGAATCGAGAGACTGCTTCATGAGTTGAGTGGCAGATATCGGGAAAAATACTACTCGCAGGGGCGCCTTATCGCATTGAGCAGAGAGGACGCCGCCGTCAGCATCGAGCCGGCAGGTCAGCTGGAGATAAGTATTTCACCCCAAAGAGATATAGAGAAGATTTGGGAAGCCTATATGCGTTTTAGGAAGGAGGCGGACGCCGTTTTGGCGCCGTGGGGCTGCAGGCTGGTGGAAAAGGGATATCTTCCGAAGGGTATGGCAAAACAGCAGGAGCTGATACCAAAAAAGAGGTACCAGTATATGAATGAATATTTTGCCGGAATAGGCAGGTATGGCTGTTGTATGATGAGAGGAACTGCGGCTACGCAGGTTTCTGTGGACTATTGTGACGAGGAGGACTTTATCCGCAAATATGAGGCGGCTTATAAGCTGACTCCTCTTTTTTCATGGATTACAGCCAATACGCCGGTGTTTGAGGACGAGTTAAACTTTAATAAGCTGATACGCACAAAAATCTGGCGGGAGGTGGACAGGCAAAGAACAAATGTATTTTGTTATCTAAAGGGAAGAAAGCTGAGCTTTCGTTCGTATGCGGAATTTGTTTATGACACTCCTTTGATTGTGGGTAAGCTTGGGAGCAGGGAAATTCCTACCTCCCAAGCGGCAAGGGAGCTATACGCCGACAGGCTTATGAATGAAGAGGAAATTGAAAATGCATTGTCTATGGTTTTCCCATGTGTGCGGTTAAAAAAGGTTTTGGAGCTTAGAGGGGCGGACAGCCTTCCCATTGAGGAGGCGCTGGGCTACGCGGCTTTGGTCAAGGGACTGTTTGCGTCCTTGGACAAGACCGTTCATTGGCTGGAAAAAATGGGACTTAATACTGTTGAGGCGTCCGACGACTTGACGGACAGGCTTTTGGAACGGGAAGGAGAAAGGGCAATTCAAGGGAAAAGTGTTTCGGAGGCAGCAGATGAATTGTTTGTTCTGGCAGAGTCGGTATTGGAGGACGATGAAAGGAAATATTTAAGCAGCCTGCGGGAAAGGCTTGGGAGCAAGGTTAAATAAAAATGAAATTTATAAATGAATATTATAAAAAGCTGATAGAGGAAAATATGGAGGAAAATGTAAAGACGGCAGGGGAATCGTTGGAGTATTTGAACAATTCCACGGCAAAATACAAGGGTAAGCCCATCTATTCCCTCTATATGGCGCAGGTATTTCCCGAGAAGGTGAAGGATTATCTGAAAAAAAGCGCCGAAATGATGTATGGTATTTTGAGGAAGGTGATTCGGGAGTATTTGACACAGCCGGATTACAGAAAGCACTTTGGTTTTTCAAAGGAGCTGGAGGAGCTGATTCTCCGTACGCCCCGGTATGAAAATCTGCTGCCTATCTGCCGTCTTGATATTTTCTATAATGAGGAAAACGGTAGTTTCAAATTTTGTGAGTTTAATGCGGACGGCTGCAGTTCCATGAATGAGGACAGGGAGTTGAACATAGCTCTGAAGCTGACGAAGGCGTATAAGGATTTGGAGAAGAAGTACGAGCTACATTCCTTTGAGTTGTTTGATTCGTGGGCGGAAGCGTTTTTGGAGATTTACCGAAGCGGCGGCTATGATAAGGAGTATCCCAATGTGGCAATCGTGGATTTTTTGGAGCTTGGGTGCTCTATGGAGGAATTCGGGCAGTTTGCCGAGAGCTTCAGGAGAGCGGGGATGCGGGCGCAGGTGTGTGAGATAAGGCAGCTGACCTTTGACGGGGAACATCTCTATGCGCCGGATGGTATGGTGATCGACGCAATATATCGCAGGGCTGTAACCTCGGATATTATGAAGCACAGGGAAGAGATTACGGCCTTTATGGACGCCGTTAGGGCCAATCGAGTATGCCTGATCGGAGATTTTTGCACCCAGATTATTCATGATAAGACGCTTTTTTATCTACTGAATCACCGGCGAACCCATGCGTTTTTGACGGAGAAGGAAAAAGGGTTTTTGGCGGAGCATATTCCCTTCACCGCAGAGCTCACAGACGAAAGGATTGCAGGTAGCGATGTTTTAGAGAAACGAGAGGGCTGGATTATTAAACCCAAGGATTCCTACGGTGCAAGGGGGATTTATGCGGGGGTAAATTTCAGGCAAGAGGAGTGGGAGAAGGTGGTTGAGGAGCATAAAAATGCCGACTATATCATGCAGGAATTTGTTATGCCGTACCGTTCTTGGAACATCGACTTTCGTAAAGAAACTCCTGTTTTTAAGAAATATAGCAATCTTACGGGTATGTTTTTGTATAACGGAAAGTTTGCAGGATTTTATTCCAGACAGGCGGATCACGAGATAATTTCAAGCGACTATGACGAGAATGACGTGGCGTCCGTGTGGGCGGAGGAGGTATTTGGCGCCAAATGATTTAAGGGTAAAGTAAGAATGCGTTAAAGGCGGATGATTCGTGCCGACTTATATGTCGGCGCACTAGTGTAATGAGATGCTCCGCGTTTAAAGCGCTTAGGCCTATGGCAGGTTTTTATTGTATTTCCCACCTGAAATTGGTAAAATAATTATAAAAGGTATTGTAAAAGAAAGGACAGGTATTGGGAATGCAAAATCAAAGAAATCAGGCATTGGAGTTATATCCGCTTTTTTTTGACCCTATCTATAAAAAGGCGCATATAACCAGAGAAAACGGAAAAGACTCAATCGGTTATGTAGAGGACAAGGCAGGCGTTTTTGTCAGTGAGGCGGGAGATGTTACCTTTACTATGTACGCCCCGGAGGCTAAGAGTGTCGAGGTGGCGGGTATCAGCGGCAGCTTCAGCAATGACAAAATAGCTTTGCAGAAGGGGAAAGACGGATATTTTAGCGTCACGGCTTCGGGTTTGAATCCGGGATTCCATTATCACAATTGGTTTGTGGACGGCGTTAAGGTCATGAATCCTGCCGCCCCTTTTTGCTACGGGTGTTTTGGGGCGACCAATTTTTTTGAGGTTCCTGAGAAGGGAAAGGACTTCTATTTTATCAAGGACGTGCCTCACGGGGAGGTGCAGCTTCACAAGTATTATTCCGGCGTAAATAAGCATGTAAAGAATTGCTATGTGTATACTCCGCCTACCTATGGTAAGGAGCCCGATAGGAAGTATCCGGTGCTTTATCTTCAGCATGGGGTGGGCGAGAATGAGACGGGTTGGATCTGGAACGGCAAGCTTAACTTTATTATGGACAATCTGATTGCTGATGGGAAATGCGAGGAAATGTTGGTGGTTATGTGCAGCGGTTACGCATTTTTGCCTGAGGAGGATCCCGTATTTTATCCGGGAGATTTCGACAGGGAGCTGACCCATGATTGTCTTTCTTACATAGAATCAGCGTTCAAGGTAAAAAAGGGAAGGGAGAACCGCGCCCTTGCGGGTTTGTCTCTCGGCTCGGCGCAGGCGGCTTTAGGCGTTGCAAAGCATCAGGATTTGTTCGCATATCTCGGGGTATTTTCCGGAGTGCGTGACGATATGTTTGAAAAAATCATGGAACAGAATTCCCGATATCCTATGAGCTATATCCTGTTGACCTGCGGTGTAGGCGAAAGAGGGCTTGACAAAGCACAGGAGGAATTTGTGGAGCGTTTTGAGGGTGTGGGAATTTCTGCCGAGCAGCGCAGCTATCCCGGTTTTCACGAGTGGCATGTGTGGAGGGAGAGCGTGCGGGATTTTGCGCAGATTATTTTTAAGAAGGCCTTGGAGACGGGAAATACGGCTGATACAGAGCCTGTGTTTACGCCTGACCATACGGATATTGACGTATGTCAGTTGGACGGGCAGACCTATGCGGAGCATATGCTGTTTGGCGACCCTATTTATAAGGGATTGATTCATGCCGTGGATGAGAAGGGAAGGCCTGCCGGTAAATATAAGGATGTGCATCCCGGTGTGGAGCCAGTGGAGGACGGCAAGGTACGATTCTGGGTACAGGCGGCGGGAGCAAATACCGTGGAGGCGGATATATGGGGAATGGGCCGCTTCCCTCTGGTGAAGGCGGATGGCGCCGAGGGAGAGAACGGATTATGGACGGCAACCGTGTCCGATATAGAGCCCGGTTTCCATTATCATGGGTATCTTATAAACGGTACCCAGATTGTCAGTACGGATGCTCCTGTGGGATATGGCGGATTCCGCGCAATCAACTATTTTGAGATGCCGGAAAGGGATTTTGAGGAATACCGTATACGTCAGGTTCCCCACGGAACAATCCATATGAATTATTACAAATCGGATATAACGAAAAGGACAAATATTTGTTATGTGTATACTCCTCCTGCGTATGTAAAAAATCCAGAAAAACGTTATCCCGTGCTTTATCTGCAGCACGGCGGAGGAGAGGATGAAACGGGGTGGATTTGGCAGGGTAAGATTGCCAATATTGCGGACAATTTGTTGGCGAAGGGGAAAATGCAGGAAATGCTTATTGTGATGACCAGCGGTTATGCGTTTCCGGAGGAGGGGTGCCATCCCTCACTCTCGGCATTTGTGCGCACGCTTCCCACGGAAACGGTTCCCTATATAGACAGTCATTACCGCACGGTTGCGGACAAGGAGCATCGTGCCATGGCGGGACTTTCCATGGGAGGAATGCAGACGCAGCGGATTGTATTTGATTATCCCGAGATGTTTGCGTGGGCAGGTATTTTCTCGGGCGGACTTTCCATCAAGGACGAAGAGAAGGATTACAGCGATGTGCTTTTGCAGCCGGAGAAATTTGCAGAGAGATTTAAGCTGCTCTTTGTAGCATGCGGAAAGCAGGACGGCTTCTATGAAAAGACAAGGAAAAATGTGGAGACAGTGTTGGAGCATAAGGTGCCCATCCATGTATTTGAGGCATACGGCTATCATGACTGGACCTTCTGGCGGCATTGCGCCAAGGAATTTCTGCCGAAGCTGTTTGTGTAATTTTTTCCTATTGCCGAGGGCGTAGGTGCGGATCTTTTTGTAGAGAATTCCAAGGAGAGATTTCCGGATAAGTACTATTTTGGAATAAGTAACACATTAAAGGGGGCTATTATCATATTGATAGGCCCCTTTTTGTTGGAGGTTATTCCCCGCGCGGCGGATTGATTGGCTGCGCGGGGAATGAAAGCTTTCCTATCCATATGGGAGGGATTAACGGAAATTTTTATTTTTCACATTTAAAACAGAAGAGATTCCATGAAAGCGGCTTGAGTGAGGCGTTCAATATGCCGTCCGTGCAGGAGGATAAGGTGTTTTCCTTAGGACATATAAGGTCTGGCATCTCATAGCTGTTTTTGGCTTCAAAATTTTCACTGTACAGCTCTAAATGCTTTTCAAATTTATAATCCTTAAAGGCGGAAATGTTGACGTCCAGAGAATATTCCGTATCGGGATTCTTGTTGATGGCAAAAATATTAAGAGTGCCGTTTCCCTCATCCCATGCGCTTGCGGAGTCAATCCAGTTGATACCCTCTTTGTCGGGATACTCCGAGGTGTCATTAATGGCGTAGCCGGGAATATCAAAGGTTTCGCATTCCACTGCGGTCTGTAGGGAAATGCCTTTGGCATATTGCATAAGCTGCGTGAGAACGTAGTGGGAAGCCGATTTCCATACGTGGTCGTGGTTGGAAGCGCAAAGAGCGCTCAGGCCGCTGGTCATGCAGCCTATTTTGACCCGGTCTGCGTGATGTAAAAAGGCAAGCTGCGTGGAAGCTAACGTCAGGGCATGGAGCATATCTCCGCCGGGGAATTCGCGTTCCTTCATGTTGTCCGGATCATGCAGCACGTATTTTCTGGTGGGGTCAAAGCGGTAATGCGCCGCCGCCATATTGTGGGGGCCGTAGCCCGGATGAAGCTGAGCGTTGGGAATTGCCATAGTTCCGTATTCGTCAAAGGATATCATAATCTTTTTTGGGGAGCGCATTTTGGCCTGAACCAAATCGCACATGGCTATTTCCGTTTTGATAAAGTCTTCATAAAAGACGGAGCCGCCTAATAATGCCTTAAAATCGCCGGGAGGGGCTATGTGATAATGGTGTAGGGATATGTAATCCACTGTCTCGTAGCACTGGGTGAGAACATCCTCCTCCCACTGAGGATAATGTGCCATAAAGGGTGCGGAGGAAGCGCAAACCACTGTTTCGATGGTTTCATCCACCCATTTCATTGCCTTGGACGCTTCATTGCAGGTGATGCCGTAGCCCGTGGGATTCTTATCCCATGAGCCCAGCTGCCATGGACCGTCCATCTCATTTCCCAGATACCATGTCTTTACGCCGTAAGGCTTTTCGTGACCGTATTTGCGGCGGAGGTCCGACCACCAGCTGCCGCCCTCATGGTTGGTATATTCTACGATATCGATGGCGTCGCGGATGCTGCCCGTGCCCAGATTTACGGTGTACATAGGCTCGGCGCCCACTTTCTGTGCCCATTGCAGATATTCGTCGTGACCTACGTCGTTTGTTATGTACTGATGCCATGCCATATCCAGATGGGTTTTCCGATTTTCCTTAGGACCAATGGAATCCTTCCAATCCCAGCAGGATACAAAGTTGCCTCCGGGCAGCCGGACCGCCGTAATATCCGCGTCTCGTAAGCCTTTGATAAAGTCCTGACGAAAGCCCTGCTCATCTGCGGTGGGATGCTTGGGGTTGTACATTGTTCCGTTTACCATGGTACCGATAGGCTCCAAAAAGGTACTAAAAAGCCTTGGGGAAATTTCTCCGATGGAAAATGAAGGGTGTACGGTTATTTTTGCTTTTTGCGCCATATTGTTATCCTCCGTTCTAAAATTTCGCCTCTCAATCCTCTATTTCACATCGATTGTGCCACTATGCAGAAAAGCGGAGATTGAGCCTTTTTATTAATAAAATTCTAGCATACAAAAAGTTATTTGCCAACGAAAGTTTTTTGTAATGAATTTATAATTGCCTTACGGCTGGAGAATTTTGTTGGAGGAAGCAGCTAAGCTGACGGGAAAGGATATTAAGGGATGCGTCCGGTCGTCAAGCGCTCTGCAGGAGCTGACGAGCGGATTGGAAGAATAGGAAGCAATAAAGCAGGAAGACGAGAAGAGTGCTTCCTGCTTTATTGTAAGCGTTTATAAATGAAAAATCCGGCGCAAGGTCTCGTCGGTAGTAAGCAGCTTTTTGGCAAGCTCTCGATACCTTTCCTCGTGCAGATAAGTGTGGCGGAAGGGCTTGACGGAGGGGGCAAGGTCGATTGCTTTCGCATAGTCCGCGACATTCAGGTTCAGGGTTTCCACATAATCAAAAAATCCGGTGTCCGTCAAAACGGTGTGGACGCGTTTATATCTGTGATCGTGCACCAGACTCATCAGATAGGTGGCAACGCCAACCTGTACCCCGTGAAGCTGCGGGGTATCCAGTATTTTATCGAGGGCGTGGGAAATCAGATGCTCGCTGCCGCTGGTGGGGGTGCTGCTTCCCGCTATTTCGTTGGCAATGCCGCTCATGGCAAGAGAATCCAAAAGCTCCTTTAAAAAGAGGTTGTCCTTAATGTGGGAGTAGGGCGTCCGCACAAAGCTGTTGACCGCCTTTTTTGCTATCATCATAGCGAAATCATTTACGGTGGTATAGCCGTGGTCCTCCTCAAACTGCCAGTCATAAAGGGCGGTGATTTTGGAAATCATATCGCCGATTCCCGAGTACAGGAAGCGGTCGGGGGCGCTTTTGATAACCTCAGTGTCCACGATAATGCCGTAGGCAATTTTGGCGGGAACCGAGCAGCGTCTTGCGTTTATCAGAAGAGACGCGCTGGCGCTGGAAAAGCCGTCGCTTGAGGAGGAGGTGGGAACGCTGATAAATGGCAGCTTCTGTAAAAAACCGACATATTTTGCCGCGTCAATCACCTTTCCTCCCCCCAGACCGATAACGGCTTGCGTTTTATTGGGTAGATTAAATGCAAGATTTGTGATATCATCTAATTGAACGGAATCTATTTCCCGGTATTCCAATACCTCAACGTCTGCGTTCTGCAGAGATTCCATAACGGTGCTGCCGAACATATCGATTAGTCCGTTGCCGAAATAGATAACTGTCTTTTGTATATTGTTTTCCCGTAAATAGGTTCCTATTTTGCCGAGGGCGCCGCCTTCCACCTTTAGAAATGCGGGTATGGCAATGTAATTGCGTTGCTTGTCGTTCATGGCTTGAAATACCTCCCGAATGGTTTCGTTTCAGATATCATAACATAGCGGCAATTATTTTTCCAGTAAGCGCACAATAAAAGCAAAGACGGCCCCCTTGATAAGGGCAAAAAATATCCATCAGTGAAGGCGCAGGCGGATGTCGGCGAAGAGACAAGTCGGTCTTCGGTTAAAGCATATGCTGCCGTAGTGGAGAAGGTGGAGCTTTAAGAGCGGACGAGGAAGTAAAAAATCATTTTGGCGCCGACGCCCAAGCATGCGGGTAGTTGGCAGAATGGAGGTCATTATGAGCGAAGAAGTGACAAGCGTTGGCTTTGATGCTATTGCAGACAGGATGCAGGCGCTGTATCCCCAGCAGCAGGAGTTTCATTACGGTACGCTTTTGCCGTATTCCTTGGGAGGAAAGGACCCGCTGGACGGTTTGGGCGTATGGAAAAGCGAAAAGGGGATGCCTCACTGGCATTATGTGACTTACGGATTTTCGGAGCTGTATGAAAAGGAAAGCGACGACCCTGATGTGAGCGGATATGGCTTTGAGCTGACGTTCAGGCTGCGCAGGGGAGAGGAGGAGACGCCGCCGGCGTGGCCTATGAATCTGCTGCAGAATCTGGCAAGGTATGTATTTTCCACGGGAAATGTGTTTGGAAACGGGCATCATATGAGCTGTAACGGGCCGGTGGCATTGGAAACGGGAACGCTTCTTACTGCGTTGGGCTTTTGTATTGACCCCGAGCTTGGAGAGATGGACACTCCCAACGGTCATGTTACCTTTTTGCAGGCGGTGGCGATTACAAATGATGAGATAGAAGCGCATATGTGCTGGAGCGGTGAAAAATTCTTAGGGCTGTTATTTCAGAAGATACCCTTTGGAATAACGGATTTGGAGCGTCACTCCCTCATGGGGCAAAAAGAATTTTACGATGCATGGAAGGCAGGAGTGGACAAGGACGGTTCGTCTACAGGCTTTCTCTATATGGACGAGGTGGGCGCCAGCTTAAAAGACGGCAGGGGAAGGCTGCGTCTTGGAGCAGGGCATACGCATATACTCGCCACGATGCTGAGCGCCCGTGTGGGAAAAGGACGTAAGCTATATTTGCAGGGTCCGGACATGGGAATAGGCTTTGAACCGGGAGAGGCAGGGCGGTTTGGATTGGAAAACGATTTTGCTGTGGCGGTGTTGGACGATGGGGCGCTCAAAGAACTGTGTAGTGTTTTACAGCCCCATGCGGGAGTTTATCCGCTGGGAACAATACCCCTGACAGTGGAGCTGGTGCCTACCCGGATTAAGGACCAGAATGATAAGGTTCTAAAGGTAATAGAATAGTCTGTTTCGGTTATATTGCAGAGCTGAAAATATTCCGGCGTGGCAGAGGACGCAGGGCGGGGAAATCACCAAGCTTGCGCCGCCAAACGAAAGCGGTGGAATGGAGAATAGTATATTTATGGATGGTTTGTTATACATAGGTATTGTTTATGTTATGATAATTTTGCCTGTCTTTTTGGTTGTTATGGATATCATAAATTATACGAAGAAAAAGGCACGCCCTGTTTTTGAATTGATTGCGTTCATTACGGGAGGCGTCTATATGGCTCTTGCATATTGGGTATGGGATTTACCCGGATATGAGGAAGCCCTGAATATCTACGGGTTTGAAAATGTGCATGAGCCTTTTGGCAGCAGGCATCTATTGACTTTGCTTATGTTTGCGCTGGCGGGCTTTGTCTGTTATTTTATACGGAAATTTGTGAAGAAAAAGCTGCCTCCTTTGGCGGAGGTCTTTCTGCTTGGCGGTATGTATGCCGGAGTGGTTGTGTGTGCCGCGGTAATCATACAATTAGCGTTGGGAGCAAAGCCGCAGGGCTTGAGCATGAGTGAATACGACTGGATGAGCGCCTTAAGTCTATGCAGCGTTCCCTTTATATTTATCGTTCATGTGACGGAGCTGATGGTCAGGCTTGTGAAGGAGAAGGCGAAAGAGCAGGAGGAGAGGGAATATAAGAATCCGGTTTTACGGGGCATAAACCGTATTTTTCTTAAGGGAGCAAATATATTTTATGCCGCTTTGCCTGTCATGCTGCCGGTCATGGCGTTGCTTATCATGATTTTGTGTCTGTTCGGGCAGCAGCCGGACAGTATTATCAAGGCGTTTACGGAGACAAGCGATTGGGCGTTGTCTCAGGAGATTGCCCCGCCTCCGGTGGAGTACGATGTCCATTATCTGTGTACCGTGTCGCTGAGAGGGCATAAAGGACTGGTGCGCCCTATCCGGTACGGAATCCGCCGTGGGCGGCGGATTGTGGTGAACCGCCAGCTTTGCATAGCCAATGCGTTTGAACAGCTTATTATGGAGAGAACGCCCACTCTGCATAGGAAAATCCGCAGTTTTTATGACACCTATGGTTATCCCGTTTCAAAGCATATAAGGAGCGCGTGGGCGGCGGATGTTGTTTATGTAATAATGAAGCCGTTGGAGTGGTTTTTTTTGATAATACTGTATCTGTTTGACGAAAAGCCGGAAAACAGAATTGCAAGCCAGTATTTACCTGCGGAAATAAAAATTATGTAGTTGGCGGTCAAGCAATTTGCGAAGGGTGTAGCGGAGCTTGGATACGATACGCAAAGCGTTGTTTCAGTGGGCAGAGTTCATGAAACGGAATGGATTTTATACGGAAAGGGAATAATTTGCAGGGGAGACGTTATACTAATGTACTGCAATCTTTTTACTTGACTTTTCATCAGGAATATCCTATGATTAGAAACATAGCAGACAGGAAAATGCAGGGAAGGAGACTCTTCTCAGGGAAGCAACAGGAATACGGCGCCACCGACTGAGAGCGTCGTTTGTGGAAGCGATAAAGGGAACACTCCGGAGCAGGCTGTTTGAACCGCACGTCACAGTGCGCTAGGGCAGCACGTTGCACGCGTTAAGTGTAAGAGAGGATGAGCCGTGTAAGGGGCTTATCAATGCGGGTGGTACCGCGGGTAAACGATTATCCGTCCCGGAATACAGGAAAGGCTGTGTTCCGGGATTTTTTTGCGCTTCACGCAGGAAAATCAAGACCACCCAAGACCGTGGCAGACGGGAAAGCCGCCGGCAGCAGGGAGCCCAATGGGGGAGAGCCGCCCGTAGGAAATCGGAGGCGGGAAAGCCGCCAGTAAAGCTTAAACAGTAAATTTTATATTGTAGAAATGGAGAAACAACATGTACAGAGACATGACTATGAACCAAATCGGAGAACAGCATATCGGACAGACGCTTAAGGTTGCGGGCTGGGTGGAAAATATCCGCGACCACGGAGGAGTGTCCTTTATTGATTTGCGCGATATGTACGGAGTGCTTCAGGTAGTAATCCGCAAGACCGAGCTTTTAAAGGGCATTACCAAGGAAATGTGTCTTTCTATCGAAGGACCTGTGGAAAAGAGAGACGAGGAGACCTACAATCCTAAGATTCCCACCGGTACCATTGAACTGGAGGCTTTAAACATCGAAGTGCTGGGCAGGGTGTATCACCAGCTTCCCTTTGAAATCCAGACCTCCAAGGAAATCAGGGAGGATGTGCGTCTGAAATATCGTTATCTGGATTTGAGGAATAATAAGGTTCGCGACAATATTATTTTCCGCTCGCAGGTTATCGGCTTTTTACGCCAGAAGATGAATGAAATGGGCTTTTTAGAGATTCAGACCCCTATTCTGTGCGCTTCTTCTCCCGAGGGGGCAAGGGATTATATTGTGCCCTCCAGAAAATATAAGGGAAAATTTTATGCGCTGCCTCAGGCGCCCCAGCAGTATAAACAGCTTCTGATGGTGTCCGGCTTTGACAAATATTTTCAGATAGCCCCTTGTTTTAGAGACGAAGACGCAAGGGCGGACCGTTCTCCGGGAGAGTTCTATCAGCTGGATTTCGAGATGAGCTTCGCCACGCAGGAGGAGGTATTTAAGGCGGGCGAGGAGGTTCTATCCGCCGCCTTTGAAAAATTTGCGCCCGAGGGCTATCAGGTAACGCAGGCGCCCTATCCCGTTATCAGCTACAGGCAGGCAATGCTTGAGTTTGGTACGGATAAGCCGGATTTGCGAAATCCTCTGCGTATCATAGACGTGACGGAGTTTTTCCAGAAATGTACCTTTAAGCCCTTTGTGGGAAAGACGGTCAGGGCAATCAAGGTTCATGCCGAGATGTCGAAGGGCTTCCATGAAAAGCTCCTTGGCTTTGCAACCTCTCTGGGCATGGGAGGCTTGGGCTATCTTGAGGTAATGGAGGACAATTCCTATAAGGGTCCTATCGATAAATTTATCCCGCAGGAGTATAAGGGAGAGCTGATGGAGCTTGCCCGTCTGAGCGTGGGAGATACCTTATTCTTTATTGCGGATAAGGAGGAGCGCGCCAACTACTACGCAGGGCAGCTGCGCGTCGAGCTGGGAAATAAGCTTGAGCTTTGCGAGAAAAATGCGTACCGCTTCTGCTATGTGAACGATTTCCCCATGTTTGAGCTGGATGAGGAGACAAAGCAGATTGGCTTTACACATAATCCCTTTTCCATGCCGCAGGGCGGCTTAGAGGCGCTGGAGAACGAGAATCCGCTTGACATTCTTGCTTATCAATATGATATTGTCTGCAACGGTGTGGAGCTTTCCTCCGGGGCGGTGAGAAACCATGATTTGGAGATTATGAAGAAGGCGTTTGCCATTGCGGGCTATGACGAGGAAACCTTAAAAAATAAATTCGGAGCGCTGTATCAGGCATTTCAGTTTGGGGCGCCCCCTCATGCGGGTATGGCTCCCGGTGTGGACAGAATGATTATGCTGCTTCGCAATGAGGAGAATATCAGGGAGGTTATTGCCTTCCCTATGAGCGGTTCCGCTCAGGATTTGATGTGCGGCGCCCCGGGGGATGTGACCGAGCAGCAGCTTAGAGAGGTTCATATCAAGGTACGGGATTGATTTTAGTATCGACATGGAGGATTAATATGGCAAATATGATAGACGACGCAACAATCGAATATGTGGGCATTCTGGCGAAGCTTGCGCTCTCCGACGAGGAAAAGGAGCAGGCGAAAAAGGATATGGGCAGTATGCTGGACTATATCGACAAGCTGGGGGAGCTGGACACGTCAGGCGTGGAGCCTATGTCCCATGTCTTTCCCGTACAGAATGTGTTTCGTGAGGATGTAGTCACTAACAAAGACGACAGTGAAAATATTTTAGCAAACGCACCCGGCAGTAAGGACAGTATGTTTAAGGTGCCCAGAACCGTTGAATAGAGGAGGTTCCATGAATATTTTAGATTATACGGCAGTACAGCTGTCAGAAAAGATAAAGCAGGGAGAGGTCAAGGTAGCGGAGGCGGTGGAGGCTGTTTTTGAACAGATTGACAAGACCGAGGAGAGCTTAAACTGCTATGTGACGCTGGAAAAGGAAAAGGCTTTCAGGCAGGCGGCTGCCATACAGGAAAAGATTGATAGAAAAGAGCTTACCGGTCCTTTGGCGGGCGTGCCCTTTGCCGTCAAGGACAATATGTGCACGAAGGGAACGCTTACAACCTGTTCCTCTAAGATTCTGAGCAATTTCGTGCCTACCTTCAGCGCGGAGGCAGTGCTTCGACTGGAGGCGGCGGGAGCAGTGATTATCGGGAAGACTAACATGGACGAATTTGCCATGGGAAGCACTACGGAGACTTCCTATTATGGAGTCACCAGAAATCCCAAGAACCCAGAGCATGTGCCGGGCGGTTCCTCGGGGGGCTCTGCCGCCGCCGTAGCGGCAAAGGAATGCTTTGCCGCGCTGGGCTCCGATACGGGAGGCTCCATCCGTCAGCCGGCGTCCTATTGCGGGGTGGTAGGCCTGAAGCCTACCTACGGAACGGTTTCACGCTACGGCCTGATTGCTTACGGCTCCTCTCTGGATCAGATAGGCCCGTTGACAAAGGACGTCGCGGACTGTGCGGCAGTGCTTACGGCAATCGCTTCCCATGATTTGAAGGATTCCACCTCCATGGAACGTGAGGATACGGATTTTACCGCCGCGCTTGTGGCGGACGTGAAGGGAATGCGTATCGGTATCCCCAGAGATTATTTCGGAGAGGGGCTTGACCCGCAGGTAAAGGACGCCGTGCTGAAGGCGGCAGATGTTCTTAAGTCACAGGGCGCCCTTGTGGAGGAATTTGATTTAAGTCTGGTGGAGTATGCTATTCCCACGTATTATACCATTGCGGCGGCGGAGGCAAGCTCCAATCTGGAGCGCTTTGACGGCGTGAAGTACGGCTACCGTGCAAAGGGCGTGGAGGATTTACATCCTATGTATAAGCGCACGCGCTCAGAGGGCTTTGGCCCGGAGGTAAAGAGGCGTATTATGCTGGGCTCCTTTGTACTTAGCTCGGGCTATTACGACGCTTATTATTTAAAGGCGTTAAAGGTGAAGGCTTTGATTAAAAGAGCGTTTGACGATGCTTTTACAAAGTATGACATGATTTTAGGACCGGTGGCTCCCACCACCGCGCCTAAGCTGGGAGAGAGTCTATCGGATCCCATTAAGATGTACTTAGGCGATATTTATACCATATCCATTAATCTTGCCGGACTGCCGGGGATTAGCGTGCCCTGCGGAGAGGATAAGAACGGTCTGCCCATAGGGCTGCAGCTTATCGGCGACAGCTTTCAGGAGAAAAAGCTGATTCGGGCAGCCTATACCTATGAGCAATGTAAGGAGGGAAAATGATATGGCAAAACAATATGAAACGGTTATCGGTCTGGAGGTACATGTGGAGCTTGCCACTAAAACCAAGATTTTTTGCGGTTGTTCCACGGAGTTTGGCGGCGCTCCCAACACGCATACCTGTCCGGTTTGTACCGGTATGCCCGGTTCCCTGCCCGTGCTGAATAAGCAAGTGGTGGAGTATGCCCTTGCCGTGGGCCTTGCCACCAACTGTACCATTACCCAGTACTGTAAATTTGACCGCAAAAATTATTTTTATCCCGATAATCCTCAGAACTACCAGATTTCCCAGCTGTATCTTCCTATCTGCCGAGACGGCTATGTGGAGATAGACACGCCGGAGGGAACAAAGAAGGTGGGAATTCACGAGATTCATATGGAGGAGGATGCGGGAAAGCTCATACATGACGAGTGGGAGGATTGCTCCTTAGTGGACTTTAACCGTTCCGGCGTTCCCTTGATTGAGATTGTGTCGGAGCCGGATATGAGGAGCGCCGACGAAGTGATTGCGTATCTGGATAAGCTGCGGCTTATTATTCAATATCTGGGAGCCAGCGACTGCAAGCTTCAGGAGGGCTCCATGAGGGCTGACGTGAATCTTTCCGTGCGGGAGGCAGGCTGTGAGAAATTCGGAACCCGTACCGAGATGAAAAATTTGAATTCCTTCAGGGCAATCGCGAGGGCAATCGAGGGAGAGAGAAATCGCCAGATAGAGCTGCTGGAGGCGGGGAAGCCCGTCATACAGGAGACAAGGCGTTGGGATGACGGCAAGGAATACTCCTATGCGATGCGCTCCAAGGAGGACGCTCAGGATTACCGCTATTTTCCGGACCCGGATTTGGCTCCCGTGTATATAAGCGACGAATGGTTAGAGAGTGTGAGAAGCAGACAGCCGGAGCTTCGCACCGAGAAAATGAAGCGCTATAAGGAAGAGTATGATATTCCCGATTATGATATTGAGATTATTACGGGAACAAAGCATATGGCGGATATCTTTGAGGCAACCGTGGCTCTGGGCAGTCAGCCTAAGAAGGTGTCCAACTGGCTTATGGTGGAAACCTTACGCCTGCTAAAGGAGAAGGAGCTGGACCCGGAGGATATCCGTTTTTCACCGGGAAATCTGGCGAAGCTGATTGGGCTTACCGAGCAAAGGGTGATTAATTCCACGGTGGCTAAGGAAGTGTTTGAGGAAATGTTCGACCGGGATATAGACCCGGAGAGGTATGTGGAGGAAAAGGGGCTTAAGACGGTAAACGACGAGGGCGCCCTGAAAAAGACCGTCGAGGAGGTCATTGCTGTAAATCCCCAGTCCGTGGAGGATTATAGGAACGGCAAAGAAAAGGCAATCGGTTTCCTCGTGGGCCAGACCATGAAGGCGATGAAGGGTAAGGCGGACCCTGCAAGTGTGAATAAGCTGTTAAAGGAGCTTTTGTAAGAAAGCATGGAGTAAAATAAGATAGTATTGCAAGGAGCACTGCTCAATAAGGCGTTTTTGACCCTGCTGTTAGCAATGCGTATGCGTAGCCGAATGCAGGAAGCTGCCGCAGCCTAATCTGTTAAACGATGAAACTATAACGACAGAGATACAAGACGGCCTTCAAATTGAAAACCATCGGAAGCGGTCAGCAAAACCAATGAGGAACGATTTGCGGTGTTGGAAATGTGACTGACCCATGGACGGTTGGGAATGAAGGCGAAAGGAGGTTCTTATCTATGAAACAGAAACTTATCCTCATCACCGGGTCGCCTTGTGTGGGGAAATCGGCGGTGGGAAACAGACTTTTGGAATCCTATGACAACTGTGCCTTTTTTGACGGGGACTGGGCTTGGTGTATTCATCCTTTTTCTATAGGACCCAAGCTGCACAAGGGAGACAAAATTATGTCTTTTGCGCTTTCTACCCATTTGAACTCAGGGTATGATTATGTGATTTTCCCTTCTGTGGCGACGATTGGTGAGGATACTCGGAGGAAGATCTTGGAAAACATCACGACAGAGCGGGAATTTATCACTATCCCTTTCACCCTGAAATGCTCGGAGGAGACCTTGCAAAAACGGCATGAAAAGCGGGGCGAGCTGGGGGAAGCGGATTTACAATGGCTGCGGATAGAGCCGCAGCAGGGGGATTTTGTGATTGACACGGATGGGAAAAGCATTGAGCAGGTAGCGGAAGAGATGCGGGGGATTATCGACGGGATTTGAATGGAAGGGAGCTGCTTGTATGCTTATGGGCATTGCCGTTTGTGATGCGGCTAAGAGTGCCGCAGCGGATGTTCATAGGATTTTTAAAGCTTAGACTGAAGTAAAACAAAATACTTGAGACAAAACTAAAGAAGAAAAAACGGTATAACCGCAAAGGCTATGCCGTTTTTTGATGCAACACTTTTTCATTTTTTAAATATATAATCCAAATATTGAATTGACATCTCCGGTCTGGTAGTGCTGACTACGACGCTGAATACAATATCGTCGGCCATAAATGAGAAATTATCCGTAAGATCCTTACAGTTTTTTACATATATGCCCACGGGAACAGGTTCGGCCATGGTTTCGGGCTTGGAAGGAGCCGCCGGATACACGGGTACATAGGAGGAGTCTAAAGCGTCCGACGCAGCCATCTTTTCGTCGAGAACCTTCTTATCAATATAGTAGAAATACGGTTCATATTTTTCAATCTGTTCGGCGCTTAACAAATCGCGCAAATCATATAAGACGTCGGTGTAGGCGTAATGCTCTAAGGATGCGGTATCGGTCACAATGACGTCAAATTCCGCCGCAGCAATATATACCATCATTTTCTGGGAAGAGGAGATGGTTGCGTCATCCATTCTATTAAAATCCACATACATGGTGGTGTCAAAAAGAACCTCGGACTTCTCAGAGTCGATTCCAAGCGCGTCGGCTACCTCAAGCGAATAGGCTTCGGCGCTTTCGTTTGCCCTGCCGTTGAGCATAACGGCATAAAAGCCTACGTCCTTTCTTGTAACATAGGTATGAATCAGAGAGACGACTGCCGCAATAATTATAATTGTCAATATCACATGCCATTTATAATAACACCAGAAATAAGAAAACTTGTCCTTAGTCGTTCCGTTTTTAAGCAGAGCCTTTCTTTCATTTTGAAATTCGTCCATTACCGGCATAAGCTTACCACCTTTCCTATATCAATAAATTAATAATATGTTATTCCTTTTAGAAAGTCAATGAAGCGCTTCTTACCTGAATATAAAAAAAGGATAAATTCTTATGGGGGCAGCCTTGCAACTTACAGGAAGATGTTATATCATGTAAACAGTAAATATATAAAGAAATGCTCCTTTGGGGCGCTTATATTTTGAAAAGGATTGGTAATAACGATGAGCGATACTTATGTAGAATGTCTGGTGAAAGCAAAGCAACGAGGGATATTCAAGTTTTTATACGGGCTTATGATTGTGTTGACGGTGCTCTTCTTTTTTTCCATGCTGATTTTGAGCTATATCGGCCTGATATTGACGGCGATAACGGGTGTGGGAGCATATTTTCTTAAGTTGAATACGGATTTGGAGTACGAGTACCTCTATCTGGACAAGGAGCTTGTGGTGGACAAGGTTATGGCTAAGAGCAGGAGAAAGAGGATAGGGGCGTACACCCTTAGCAGAATGGAAATTATGGCGCCTGTCAAGTCTTACCGTCTGGATAATTATAAAAACCGTCAGGTCAAGGTAAAGGATTACAGCGTGGGCGAAGAGCTAAAGCCCGATTTGCGCTATGCCATGTATTATGAAGGCGGCGAGAAGATACTGCTCAATCCCTCCCCCGAGATGGTGAAGGCGATGAAAAACGCGGCTCCCAGAAAGGTATTTTCGGATTAAATTTTCAGGTTGACAGTGGATATAAATTTTGTTACACTCATTTGAAAATCATTATATCATAATATTTCGGAAAATATACAGGAGGAAAGAAAATGGGACAGATTATAGGCGAAGGCATTACTTTTGATGATGTTTTATTAGTGCCTGCATATTCACAGGTGATTCCCAATCAGGTGGATCTGACTACATGGCTTACCAACAGGATTAAGCTTAACATTCCTATGATGAGCGCAGGAATGGATACCGTTACCGAGCATCGTATGGCAATTGCCATGGCAAGACAGGGCGGTATCGGCATTATCCACAAAAATATGTCTATCGAGGCACAGGCAGAAGAGGTGGACAAGGTAAAGCGTTCGGAAAACGGAGTTATCACCGACCCATTTTCATTGACCCCGGAGCATACATTGGCAGACGCGGACGCTTTGATGGCAAAATTCCGTATTTCCGGAGTGCCCGTCACGGAAGGACGCAAATTAGTCGGTATCATTACTAACCGCGACTTAAAATTCGAGACCGATTTTACCAAGAAGATTAAAGAATCCATGACCAGCGAGGGCTTGATTACCGCGCCCGAGGGAATTACGCTGGAGGAGGCAAAGAAGATTCTTGCCAAGGCGAGAAAGGAAAAGCTTCCTATTGTAGATAAGGACTATAATCTAAAGGGTCTTATTACCATTAAGGATATTGAAAAGACGATTAAATATCCCCTTGCAGCGAAGGATGAACAGGGAAGGCTGCTTTGCGGTGCGGGCGTAGGCATTACAGCGAACGTACTTGACCGTGTGGCGGCTTTGGTGGACGCCAAGGTGGATGTGGTGGTATTGGATTCCGCTCACGGACATTCTCAGAATGTCTTAAACTGTCTGAAAATGATTAAGGAGAAATATCCCGAGCTGCAGGTTATTGCAGGTAATGTTGCGACGGGAGCGGCTACAAAGGCATTGATTGAAAGCGGAGCCGACGCCGTGAAGGTAGGTATCGGCCCCGGCTCTATCTGTACCACCCGTGTGGTTGCCGGTATAGGCGTACCCCAAATCAGCGCTATCATGGACTGCTACAGTGTGGCAAAGGAATACGGCATTCCCATTATTGCGGACGGCGGTATCAAATATTCGGGCGACATTACCAAGGCGATTGCGGCAGGCGGCAACGTATGTATGCTGGGAAGCATGTTTGCGGGCTGCGAGGAAAGCCCCGGAGAGTACGAGCTGTTTCAGGGAAGAAAATACAAGGTTTACCGTGGTATGGGCTCTATTTCGGCTATGGAGAACGGAAGCAAGGACCGTTACTTCCAGACAAATGCAAAGAAGCTGGTTCCCGAGGGAGTGGAAGGACGGGTTGCTTATAAGGGAAGCGTGGAGGATACTGTGTTCCAGCTTATGGGCGGACTTCGTTCCGGTATGGGCTATTGCGGTGCGGCAAGCATTGAAGAATTGAAGGAGAACGGTAAATTCGTCAAGATTTCCGCCGCGTCTTTAAAGGAAAGCCACCCTCATGACATACATATCACAAAGGAAGCTCCTAACTATAGTGTGGACGAGTAATTAAAGCGAGTGAATTTAAATTAAGGTATTAAATGGTTCGTCCGGTCTATATCTGCTTATTTTACTCTCGCAAAAATTGTATAAAAATGTGTACAATTCTTGCAAATTGTGATACGCTTATAAAGGGTACTGTAAAAAAACAGGAGTATAAATAGTAAGCGTATGTCTTTTCAAGAAATGATAGAGGGAAACGAATTACAGCAGTTACAGGATACATTTTGTGACGTAACGGGAATTTGGGCATATTGCCTTGATGAAAATAAGGAAAAAATCACGCGGATTTCGGGTGAAGCCGGAAGAATGGCGCAGGCACAGCGCTATGCCGATATGCCTCAAATCCAAGCTGTTTTAGAACGTGTGGAAGACGGTTCATTGGAAGAGCAGGTTGTGGAGGAGCTGGAAGACGGGGCGGGAAGAATAGCTGCGATTGCTGTCAGAGGCAACGGCAGGGTGGTATTTTATTGGATTGTTTTTGACCTAAATTCAGAGAACAGACATTCCGACGGACATTTTTACAGGATTGTGGATTTGCTGCGCAGTGCCAGCGGCGCATATGCGGGCAGCAGGATGAATTATTTAAACGCCGAGGCGGAGAGCAGAAGGAGCCGCTTTGCAGAGCAGGAGATGAGCTATAATCTGCATACGTTTGAGGCGACAACGGAAATCGTGCAGCTGCTTGACAGCAATGAGCCGGTTGAGCAGGTTACGGATAAGTGGCTGAGTATTATAGGACGGCATCTGCAGGTGGACAGCGCTCAGATTTTCAGGTTATGTACTGACAAAAGAATGATGGATGTTCTTTGTGAATGGTGCAATCATGGCGTGCTGTCGTTTTTTGACAAAACCTCTCAGGTTAAGGCGCAGGACTTTTTGTATACGGAGAAGCCTATTGTTGTGTCCACGGATAATATTGACGAGATGTTCAGGGACGATATGGCGGAGGTTGGGCTGAGAGCCATTATGCTTTTTCCAATCATCCTTCAGGAGAACGGCAATAATAAGATTTTGGCCCTCAATCAGAGAAGGGCAAGGATATGGAACATGTCCGAGATTAAGTTTGCAGCGGACGCAGTTAAGATTTTGCAGAGCATATGGACAAGAAGAATCCAGAAGACCTCTTTGGCCGGCTCCCATGCGGCGCTGGAGGCGGTTTTAGATAACGTGGGCTGTTCGATATACGTAACGGATAAAAATACAAAGGAGGTTTTGTTTGTCAATCATAGACTGCAGAATATTTTTGCAAAGGAGCTGAAGGAAAATACCTTCTATAAATTAATCGAACAGGTAATGGAGGAAGGCAAGGAGAGCGGAGCATGCGAAATCTGCCATAGGGAAAGAGAACGCTGGTATGATTTGATTTATAAGGAGATTTCGTGGGTTGACGGAAAGAGCGCCATTCTTCATTCCTTATACGATATTACCGACAAGAAGCTTTATCAAAGAAAAATTGAGCAGCAGGCATATACCGATTTTTTAACCGGGCTTTATAACCGCATGTGCTGCGAGCGTGATTTGGCGAGACAGATAGACGAAGCAAAGAAAATGAATCAGACAGGCGCGCTGCTGTATCTGGACTTGGATGATTTCAAGCATATAAACGACGGCTTGGGGCATCAATACGGAGACGTGCTGTTAAAGGCAATATCCCATGCCCTTCAGAGAATTGACGGAATACAGAATACCTGCTACAGAATGGGCGGCGACGAATTTGTAATCGTGATTCCTCCAAGCGTCTATAAAAAATTCGAGAAAATCGTGGAGGATATCAAGGAAATCTTCAGCAAGCCGTGGTTTTTGAAGGATGCGGACTATTATTGTACTATGAGCATGGGTATCGTAACCTTCCCGGATTCGGGTGACTCTGTGCCCGATCTGATTAAAAAGGCGGATATTGCCATGTATGAGGCGAAAAAGAGCGGAAAGAACCGTTTGGCGCGCTATAGTGACAATATTGATTCTACCTCCGGCAGACGCCTTGACATGGAAAAAAATATGCGCGACGCCACGGTGGATGGCTACGGTGAATTTGAGGTGTATTATCAGCCTATTATCGACATACAGGACGAAAAGGTTCATTGTGCGGGAGCGGAGGCGCTTATCCGTTGGAACAGCGTCAAGCTGGGTTTTATTCCTCCGACAGAATTTATTCCCTTGGCAGAATATCTGGGGCTTATCAACCCCATCGGCAATTATGTCTTGAAGGAGGCATGTAAGCATTGCAGGGAATGGAACGAAAAAGGATATACTGATTATAAGGTAAATGTGAATCTGTCCGTAGTACAGCTTCTGCATCCGGATATTGTGGAAATCGTGGAGCGCACCTTAAAGGAGAGCGGTTTGAAACCACAGAATCTTACTCTGGAGGTAACGGAGAGTCTTGCCATCAATGATATGGAGCGCATGAAGGTAATCTTAAACGGAATTAAGGCATTGGGGGTGCGGCTGGCACTGGATGATTTCGGAACGGGTTATTCCTCATTGAATCACATTCGCGAGATTCCCTTTGATATCATTAAGGTGGATCAAAGCTTTGTCAAGGATTTGGCGGATGACGCTTACTCCCAGTCCTTTATCAAGATGGTAGCGGAGCTGGCGGAGACTATCGGCGTCAGTATTTGTGTGGAAGGAATTGAAACCCCTAATCAATACGAGGTTCTTCAGGGGATGAAGGTGAAATATATACAGGGCTACTATTTTGACCGCCCTATGACCCGGGGCTGCTTTGAGAGAAAGTACGTGAGCGGTAAGAAGAACGGAAAGCAGTAATAGGATAAATATAAGGCAGTAGGGAAGGGGTGTGTCGGCAGACACACCCCTGTTTAAGCTATATTGTTTATCCCGTTTAATATTTTTTGAGCTTTAAAATCAGCCAAGTAAGGAAAGAACTCCCTGATTAGCCTGATTAGCCTGAGCCAACATGGCCTGACCTGCCTGAGCAAGAATATTATTGTTGGAGTACTTAACCATTTCGGAGGCCATATCGGTATCACGAATCTGGCTTTCGGCGCTTGTAGTATTCTCGACTACATTATCCAGATTGTTGATGGTGTGCTCCAGCCTGTTCTGAACGGCGCCAAGCGCAGAGCGCTGCTTGGAAACTTGAGCGATAGCATCTGCAATGGTGTTTACGGCCTTGTCTGCGTTAGTAGAGTCGGAGCCGGTTACGCTTACCTTGTCAATGCCAAGGCTCTTGGCGCTCATGGACTGAATACCCACACTGATCTTGTTCTCGGCAGTGGTGTCTGCGCCAACCTGAAGGCTGAAATTCAGTACATCGGAGGGCTTTTCTACAGAGGCCTTTTCTGAAATGAGAAGCTGAACCTTGATGTTTTCATAGTTTGTCGCAGTACCTGCCGTTCCGGCAGCAGGGGCAGCGCTGCCCTTTAAGACGTCGGCCTTAAAGTCTGACATTGCAATGGCGCCTAACGCTGTTGAACCGGTCTTTGCTGCTAATATAGACTCTGTAAAATCCAGTTTTTCTGTATTTGTTATTACAGGAGGGGTTGAGGTATCCTGTGTTTTATTAATCTGAGTAGCCGTTAATACTATATTTGCCTCAAAGCCCTCTGCCTCAAGCAGCTTATTCAGATCATCCAACGTCTTGAAAGAGTTGGCTGCAGAGGCGGCATTTTTATTTGCGTCATAGGTGAAGGTCTTGCCGTTGATGGTGATGGATTCTCCGTCCTGCAAAATGCCTTTTCCTGCACCGGTATCTAATGTTGGACTGGTTCCCGCAGTGCTGGCAGCGGCAGCGCCGCCTATGGCGAATGCATAGGATTCCCCGGTTGCGGCAGTTTTCGTGGCTCCTGCGGCGGTAAATTTATTAAGTCTTGTTGCACCGCTGTTTGAAGCAGACTTGAATGTTACCTCCTGCACTGCGTTTTTTGTATTATCAGTCTTACTGCCGTCCAGTCTGGATTCCACGCTGATTTTACCGGAAGCGTCCGCATAAGCCTTAAATATGTGCTTTAACTCGTCGTCCTTGCCAATTGCCTCGGCGAGGTTTTCAGCGGTTTGCGCCGCGTCTTTTCCTGTCTGGAAAACCACGTCTCTGGTTCTTTTATTTCCTTCCGCATCAAGATATTCGATGGTAGCGGTGTCCTCTGTTTTGGCGTCCAGCTTAGTGGCGTCCGCCATGTCGAAGGTTGCGCTGAAAATATTGCCCGTTGCATTCATGATTGCGGCGTCTTGGGTTTTGCCGTCAACCTTTGCGCTTACTTCGCCTGCATTGCTGCTTTTTCCCGAGCCCTTCAGTAAATATGTCTCGTTAAACTTTGTAGTCTCGGATACGCGATCAATCTCGGTAATCAGCTGGTCGATTTCGTCTTGGATACTCTGCCTATCCGACTCGGACATAGTACCGTTTCCCGCCTTGACTGCTAATTCGTTCATTCTCTGAAGCATATCATGAACTTCGGTCAACGCGCCTTCAGCAGTCTGTACTGCGGAAATACCGTCCTGAGCGTTCAGGGAAGCCTGTGTAAGTCCTCTGATTTGTTTCCTCATTTTCTCGGAAATTGCCAAACCGGCCGCATCATCGGCCGCACGGTTGATTTTGTAACCTGACGATAATTTTTCGGTGGATTTTGCCTGTGACGCTGTTGTCAACCCTAACATTCTGTTAGAGTTCATTGCCGTTAAGTTGTGTTGTACTACCATAAATCTGTACCTCCGTTTACTTTTGATTATGCTTCAAATCCTTTTGAAGCTATTTAATTTGCAGCGTTATTCAGTTTTGCGTAAAGCGGGGAACCCCTAGGATAGCTCCTATGCTTTACGAAGGAACAACCGGCAAATGCAACATTATTTACTATTGTGTTGTATTTGTTTTGTTGTTTCTTGATTATATTATCGGAGTGATTTTGAAATACTTTAGAGCTATTTTGAAAAAATTTTAAAATTTATTTTACAGTTCCAATCAGCCTGCCAAAACATACCCGCTTCATCCGTCGTTCCCCGTTTATTCACGTTTTTGGCAATCCGTGCCATTGAACCATAAATCTCCGTCTTTTCTAAATCATTGTGGCCTTCCACAATTCGGATATGACTTGCAAAGTCTCGCCAAAGTCCGTCATATCGTTCCGTATTTTGTCGATTCATATCGCTTTTCTTCCCCATACACTTTCTTCTTTTCAGGATAATATACCGCATAGGTAATAATATTCGCCGTTTTGTAAAATTAATTTTCACAAAAACGTCTGCTTATGGCAGATAAATATATTTCATTATATTTTAAATATCTATTTTTTTGTATACAGAGTCTTTATCATCCTGATCAATACAAAGATAACGCTTTGTAATCTGATAAGTGGAGTGATTGTAAAGATTCATTAACAGAGCCGGCGGCGTTCCCTGCTTCCATGCATAGTAACCAAAGGTTTTGCGAAGAGAATGGCAGCTGACTTCCGGACTCAGCCCCACATAGTCCGCCGCTTCCTTTACTATACGGAACGCCTGATAGCGGCTTAGAGGGCGCGGAGTGCTTCTATGGCTTTCAAAAATCCAGTCGTCGGCTTTCTTCTGTATTATATCAATATATTCGTTTATAATTTTAGAAATTTCTCCGTTTACATAAATACGGTTTATTTTACCCGTCTTTTTTTCCTTTACTACTATATGCGTCTTCCAGCGCCCCTTATCAAAGTCATAAAAATCCCCAAAGGTTAAATTTAGCAGGTCGGATATACGAAGCGCCGAATTCAAGCCTATAATAATCAGCATATGATTTCTCGGGTTCTTTTTTACATTTTTGTAATAGCTCTTAAATTCCTGTAACTGTTCCTTGTCCTTAATCGGCTGCGTAGTACTCATCTTAAGCACCTCCTGTGTGTGATATGCAACATTATAGTAAATAAGGTTGCAATGTTAGTATTTGCTTGTAAATGTTTTTTATTCATTCAGGTAATTATGGGTCAGCTATCCTAGGGGCACCCTTTTTACATACAACTAAATATAAAAATAAAAAATAGCTTCAAAAGGATTTGAAGCATAATTAAAAGTAAATGGAGGTACAAATTTATGGTAGTACAACACAACTTAACAGCAATGAACTCTAACAGAATGTTAGGCATCACCACAAAGACACAGGCTAAGTCCACTGAGAGATTATCTTCCGGTTACAAGGTAAACCGTGCGGCTGATGATGCAGCAGGTCTTTCCATTAGTGAGAAAATGAGAAAGCAGATCCGTGGTCTGACACAGGCTTCCCTGAATGCTCAGGACGGTATTTCCGCAGTACAGACTGCTGAAGGTGCATTGACCGAAGTTCATGATATGCTTCAGAGAATGAACGAGCTGGCAGTTAAGTCTGCAAACGGCACTAACAGTCAGGATGACAGACAGTACATTCAGGATGAGATCGATCAGCTTCTTGAAGAAATCGACCGTGTTGCCGAGACCACAAAGTTCAACGAGACTTATCTGTTGAAGGGTGACGCTTCCAAGTCAAAGGATGTTACTATTACCGTTCCCGGTACTCCCGCTAAGGATTTAGAGGCAGCTTATGCTGAGGGCAAGGGCGGAGACGGCGCTATCCAGTTGGCTGCTGGTAAGTCAGCAAAGGATCTTTTTGGCGCAGCTGTTTATGCAAAAGGCTCTAAGACAGCAGCAACGGCTGATGAGATTCTTAAGAATATTGAACTTGACGATGCTGGAAACTTTGTATTGAAGGACGGTGTTGAGTACTTTGACAAGGCAGCCGTTACCACTGCATTTGGTGCACAGACAACTGCTCAGACATTAGTTACAACCGCACTGATCAAGGTTACCACAAAGGTATCTACAGCTAATGACGGTACGGCTTTAGTTGAAGCAAAGGATTTGGCTGATTTGTTCAATACCGATGGTACTTTAAAGGCTCCTATCTATGCATATGACGCATCTATAACCAAAAACAACTGGAAGCAGATTGGTGCAGAGCAGGTTAAGGACTTCATCAACGTTACTCCCGGTCAGGAAGAGGTAGCTGAAACAACAAAGACAGAAACCGTTACTGGCGCGTTGACATTATCCCTTCATGTAGGCGCAGATTCCGACAAGGCAAACAAGATTTCCCTTGATATCGAGAGCATGAGCGCTAAGGGTATCGGCGTTAACGGCTTGAAGGTAGATACAGAGGATTCCGCTACAGCTGCGATTGACACTATCAAGGCTGCAATCCAGAAGGTTTCTACTCAGCGTTCCGCACTTGGTGCTATCCAGAACAGATTGGAGCACACCATCAACAACTTAGACAACGTAGTTGAGAATACTACAAGCGCTGAGAGCAAGATTCGTGATACCGATATGGCTACAGAGATGGTTAAGTACTCCAACAACAACATCCTTGCTCAGGCAGGTCAGGCTATGTTGGCTCAGGCTAATCAGGCTAATCAGGGTGTATTATCTTTACTTGGCTAATAAGCTTGTAAATAAGGGAGCGGTCATAATGGCTGCTCCTTTTTTTCGTAACATTACAAACATCCAAGAAAATATAGATAACTTTTTTAAAGGGTCCTACAGAAAATAGCCGGGAAAGAGGAGGAAGATATGGCGCAGGATATATTATTGACTATCACCATGTTGGTGAGCGACAGGGAAGACACCATTGAAAAGTGCATGAAATCATTGAAGCATCTGACGGACACGGTACCCTCCGAGCTGATTGTGGTGGACACGGCGGGAAACCAGACATGTATGGATATTGTAAGACAGTATACGGATAAGATAGAGAAATTTGTCTGGTGCGGTGACTTTGCAGCGGCAAGGAATGCGGGGGTAAGTAAGGCTAGAGGAAAATGGGTGATGATTATTGATGATGACGAATGGTTTGAAAGCACGCAGGAGCTGGAGGACTTTTTCCTGTCGGGCGCCTACCGGTCGTATCATTCGGCGTCATACATTCAGAGGAACTATAGGGATAAGTCAGGAAGCAATTGGGAGGATTTCCCTGCTCTTAGGATGGTGGAGAGGGAAAAGAACACCCGCTTTTACGGAAAAATCCATGAGCATTTTACCCCTCTGAATTCGCCCACTTATTATCTGAACGACTATGTACATCATTACGGCTATGTGTTTGATTCCGAAAAAAAGAAGATAGAGCATCTGTGGAGGAATATCGCTCCTCTGCTGCAGATGCGCAAGGAGAATCCCGATAACAGTCATGTAACAGGCCAGCTGATTCAGGAATATATGGGTGCAAAAGAATTTTTTGCGGCGATAGAGCTGGCGAAGGAGCAGAGAAAAAAAGCCGGCAGTTGGAAGGGGTATGATATGCCCTATACCACCTATGCCGTGATATCGGAGATGGAGGCATACGGCAATCAGCAGCGTCATGGGGACGGATATGAGGCAGGAAAGGAGCTCCTTGAGGATGAGGGGCTTTCCGTTCTGGCAAGATGCAGCGTCCTTTATCATATGGCTTTGTTTTGCTTTTATCTGGATAAATATGATGAAGCTATTTGTTATATGGATAAGTATGAGGTAAGCCTTAAGCAATGGGAGGAGTATCCTAAAAAAAAGGATATGGATTTGTTCGCCGTTGCCAATTCCTTTATGGGTCCGAAGGAGCTGGGAAGGCTTGCTCTGTTAAAGCTCCATATCCATGTGCTGCGGGAGGAATGGGAGGAGGCGGAGAAGGCGCTTCTTTCCGTGGACTGGCGAAACGAAAAGCTGAAGCTGCTGGTCGCCACACCAAAGGACGTATTGTCCGTTATAATCCGCGCCGGCTTCAACCAAAGCTTTGTGGAGGCATTGGAGGTAATAGATGAAGTTGCCGGATTAAAGGAGCAGTTATATGCCGAAACAAATAAAGCCGAAGGTGAAGCTTATGATAAGCTTATGGAGTATTATTTCCTGCTTGCCCCTGAGGACGCCACATTGTGCCGTTACCATGTAATCCACGCGGGCAACCGGATGGATGAATGCGCCGCAGGATTTGCGCTGGAGACTATGAGGAATAAAAATTATAACTTCTTTCCGGAGGACAGGCGTTACTGGGCGGCATTGGAGCGGTTGGATATGGATCTTAACCCGTATATTGGCATAAGCGCCTATGACTGGATGCGGATGGCGGAGAACCTTTGGAAGCATCTGGACTTGGAGGACTGCAAAACTGTGTATTCCTGCCTTACAAAGGGGTTGGGGGAGGAGGACATCAGGTTTGTCTATATCAGTGCATTGTGGAAGGAGAAACAGCTTCTGGCGGCTGAAGAGAAGCTAACGGACGCGGGGGAGATATGGGAAAAGCTGTACGAAGCGGCACAGTACTGGATATCCTGCGGAGCATCCCTTTATAGGGAGGATGTCTTTACCGGAGAGCTTATGAGCGCCATACCGGCGCCTTATCGCTTTGGGTGGTACATCCTTCAGGCGAATGCGGTAAAGGGGCAGAATGATCGTCTTTTTATTCAGAAGCTTGCTGAAGCGGCAAAGTCATACCCGATTATGAAGGAGCTGTGTAAGAAGGTAATGAAGAACGGCTGTTAAATAATTTAAAACCCGCCGAACCTTTAAATAGGTTTCACGGCGGGTTTTATGTTTGTCGGTATTTGTATTGATCTGTCCGTTATTCTATTGGACAATTGACTGCCTCCTCAAGCCATGCAAGGGACTTTTGTTTTTCTTGTTCCAGCTGGCTGCCGATTGTCTGATAATCCAAGTTTTCTGTCATTTTCTCATAATCAATTTCTTCTCCCGGTTTAAAAATTCTGTCGCTTGCGCCGGAAAACTTATCAAACACCTGAAATCTGTCGGGCTGACGGTTTACAAAGGCAATATAGGGCTTTTGAAAAATAACCGAAAAGCATGTTCCGTGGAAGGAATCGGTAATAACATATTGACAGTTTTTCATATAATAAAGCCAGTCTTCAACCTCAATATCTCCCTGAACGTTATCAAATTCCAGAACGTGGCGGTAGAGGTCTCTTGTCTCCGAAGAATTCTCCGATACATTAATTATTTTTATTCCGCCCAAAAGCTCTTTTATTTTTTTGCAGGCAGTCCGCTTTTCGGGAGTCGGATTGAGCAGGTAGGCCATGATAAAGGGTTCGTCCTCCTGCAATTTGGAATTGTCGGCAACGGCTCCGTATTCTTCGGCATTTAAAAGGAAAACAGGGTCAAGTACATGTTCGGCGTCCACGCCGTATTGTTCGCGGCAGATATCTACGCCAAACGCCTCCCTCACCGATATACGATGAAAACGCTTATAATCCGCAGCGTAATCCACAGGCGGCTCCGCGCCTCTCATGCCGAAGGAGGCTCCGTATGAAAGCTTCCTCTTTTTATCCTCTACAAAATCCAGCTGATAATATTTACCGCAATCAAACTGTCGCTCAAAAAAGACGTTCCAAGCCTGATCGGAGCCCACGATAAAGGTATCGCAGCTGTTTTGCAGTAAATGCGTTGAACCGGTCAGGAAGTAGTCGGAGCTTAAATTATAATAATCCTTTGCAAATCTTTTAAAACGTCCCGGCGGATAAAGGTATTCGTTGTCAAAGGCAAGTACATTATACTTCTTGGAAAGCGTTTTATACAGCGCAAAATTAGTCAGGGCGTTTCCGTAATTCGGGGACCACCACAAAACAAGGCCAATGTCGAAATGAATGCTTGCATAAGTGTTAAAAATCTTTTCTGTCAAGGTTTTCCCTTTTGTGTTTTGGAAGAAAAGCTCCCGGTCCTTGTTTTTTAGGGAAGGGCGGACAATACATGGATTATAAGGAACTGCGCTATCCGTAAGGCAGGATTCTATCCTGTAAATTTCATCCTTTATCATCTGATACAGCAGTACGCCTTTTTTTGTATTTATGGTCATAAAAGAGGTGCCGTTTCCATCCTCCACTCCGGGAAGAACGTTCTGGACTCCCCAAAAGTCACCGATTGTAATATCGCTGTATTTACTGCTTTTGAATTCACACTCATAACAGTTCTCTCTTAAATACCAGTTGCATAAAAAGCCATATAGGAACATATCGGTGTTTTTCCCGGCATATTCCCGTCCGTCCGCAAATTTTATATATAAACCCGGCTGCCATCCGAAGATTTGCTTATTGCGGAACTTAATTTCCTCAATTTTACCGTATTTTGAAGTGAATTCCTGCAAATACTCCCGGAAGATCTTGGGAGAGGGCACGCCGTGACATACTACGTCCAATAAATACAGATTATCGTATTCCTTCCCGAGAAATGCACTTAAAGCGGCGGTTTGGCAGGTACAGCCGGTAAACAAAACGGTCTTTTCCTGCTTTAAAAGCTTTTCTATCTCAGGATAGACTCCCGAAATATCGCTTTGTACATATTTTGAAGAGCGCATCTCTTCAATATCTTCCGGTCTGTTGCTTACAATATGTTTTACTTTCCAGTCGGAGTCAAACACTGCGCCGGCCACATACCCCCCCTGATTTAAAACGGCATAGGCAAGCGCCGGGAATACTCCGCCCGACGAGCTGCCCGCACGAGCTGCCTCCCCCAGCTGAACGGCATAGCATGTCCGCGGGTTAGCGGTGCAGGGTAAATCCAGTTGAGTAGGGCATTTTGACAGACATTTTCCACAATGTATGCATTTGTCTTCGTCAATAGAGGGGTATAAAAATCCGTCCGCGCTTTCCTTCATGCTGACCGCACCCACCGGACATGCCTCCACACAGTTTGCGCAGCCGATACAATTACACACGCCGCTGACGTCTTCCCTTGTGGAGCGCTTGATAACCCTCACAGGATTCAGCTTGTTTTTATATTCCTCCAATATAACGTTGTATTCCGTGTCTTCGCCCAGGTATTCGGCGTATTCCCAAAACAAAGGCAGTCTGGTATGTTTTTCGGACATTTCAATAACCTGTAAGGTCTTTTCCTTTTTCAGGCCATACTGACTTAATTCCTTGGAGAATTCCCCGAGAATATAACACTCTGCAATAATAACGCCATCCGGATTCTTATCGGTGCCGTTCACCTCCGCTAAAACATTCTTGCGAAAAGCAGCTTTTCCGGACGCGGCAAGCCGAAGCAAAAATTCATATTCGCAAAGCTCCGGTAAATCAGGATCCAGCCCTCCGATTTCATGAAAAACATCCCTATTCATAAGAACCGTATTCATATTGATAAATATATTCATTAATAAATCGGGGAGTACATTTCCGGCGGTCTTATATTGAGGCCATGACGCCGGCGGGATAAACAGATTCTCTTTCTGATCCTTGTACTGGGCTGTACAATAGCACCAGCTTAAATCATTGTCGGTTAAAGCGGCCCGCTGCGTCTTAAGCTTTTCCGGTCTCCAGAGTGTTCCTGCCACGGCAAATGCAAGCAGAGGACTAGAGGCGGCGCACACACCGCTGTTAATGGAAGAGGCAAGCCCCTGATATGCATCGTTTACGATATAAATGATGTTTTCGTAATCCGCCAGCTTATCCTGCATAAATTCCGCGCAACCGTCTTCGGATGCGTCATCTACTATGACAATTTCCAAGTTCACGCTTTTTTGCCGTAAAATACTGAGAACGGTTCTATAGAGCTGTTCCTTTTCATTATGTACGTATACAATTACACTGATTTCACCCGTCGTATCTGCCATGTTTGCTCCTTATTGTTCGATGCTGAATGCACTTTATGTAAATTGTCAGGTTCCCGGAACAGGATGTTCCGTAAGTTTCGTGTGAAAATAAATTTGTCCTTTTAATAATATCATAACCATTGGTGTAATACAAGAAGCCAGAATTTGATTATATATAATTGATTATTACGGTTGCATATGGTAGAATTTCCGGCGTTATAGTGATTAAGCCTGAGCTCTAAATGGGAGTATTAAGATATATTACAGAACTATAAAACGCTGCAAGAAGTAAATTAAAATTTTATAATGCAAAATTTCCTGTTTATCGGAAATTAAGTATTGACAGGCAGCGTTTCATATCATATAATATACAACTGTGACAGTGTTTCAAGATGCCTAGTCATAGCCCCGACGAAGCATTTGAGATATAGTAAAAAAGCCGTTCTGAAGCATATTAAGCCGTAGCCGGACATCTGCGGTTTATTATAGTGACAGGACAAGATAATCCCATGGTTTATAGAAGGTCATGGATAAGCAATATGGAGGTAACATAATGAAAACATTTATGGCTAGTCCGGCTACAATCGATAGAAAATGGTATGTAGTAGACGCTACTGATATGACTTTAGGACGCTTGGCTTCTGAAGTTGCTAAGATTTTAAGAGGAAAGAATAAGCCTATTTTTACCCCTCACATCGACACAGGCGACAATGTAATCGTTATCAATGCCGAGAAGGTTAAAGTAACCGGTAAGAAGCTGGATCAGAAGATTTACTATCATCATTCCGATTATGTTGGCGGTATGAAGGAAACCACCTTACGGGAGAAAATGAGCAAGAAGCCTGAGCAGGTTATTGAGCTCGCGGTTAAGGGCATGCTTCCCAAGGGACCTTTAGGAAGACAGATGTATACCAAATTATATGTATACGCAGGACCTGAGCATAAGCATCAGGCTCAGAAGCCTGAAGTATTGACATTCTAAGGAACTGAAAGGAGGAGAATAAATCATGGCTAAGACAGAAAGATATTACGGAACAGGTAGAAGAAAGAAATCCATCGCCAGAGTATATTTAGTACCCGGAAAGGGCGATGTGACTATTAATAAAAGAAGCATGGATGAGTATTTTGGACTGGAGACCTTAAAGGTTATTGTTCGTCAGCCCTTGGCAGCAACAGAGAACACCGATAAGTTTGATGTTATTGTAAACGTACATGGCGGCGGATATACCGGTCAGGCCGGCGCAATCAGACATGGTATCGCAAGAGCCTTGTTGACAGTAGATACGGATTACAGACCTGTACTTAAAAAAGCCGGTTATTTAACCAGAGACCCTCGTATGAAGGAAAGAAAGAAGTACGGCTTGAAGGCAGCGCGCCGTGCGCCTCAGTTCTCCAAGAGATAATCACAAACAGAATAAGAGATTTTATGAAACCCTTGAAAGTGCGGTATTTTCAAGGGTTTTTTTGTATAGCAGTCTTTTGATAAACTAGCCGCTATGCAGGAATGACAGCGGGCGCTTAAGCTTTGTCGGTAATAAAAACAGAATAAGAATTGTATAGGAAGGGATAATAACAGATTGTTGTCTTTTGTTTTGCTCTAAAATAGCATACTCTGGAGTTCTATATCAAAATACCACAGAGGAATAATTGGTATTTTTTTGCCGGACATTTAAAAAAGCCTAGTTTTGTTGACAGTCTATGAAATCCTCGTAATATACAGGGAGGAGATGTTGTGATAAAATAAGTAGAAGTCATTATTTCTTTGTGGGATAACTTCTCTTTATGTTTTGAACCTGTATGCATGAAAAAGTGTTTGTGTGTTAGTACAGATATTGGCTTGTAAGAGGGAGACGAAATTTTGATGAATTTACACTTTGATATTAGGTGAAAGATATAACAGTAAAGCTCAAAAAATAAGGGCAATAAGCGAAAGCTGGGCTGCAAAAAATATGTTTTGTCCTTGTTGTGGTAATTCACATATATTTGCATTAAAGAATAATGAACCTGTCGCGGATATGAAATGTAATAATTGTGGCGCGATTTTTGAATTGAAAAGTAAAGAGGGTAAAATAGGAAAAAAGAAAACCACTCGCGCTACAGCACGGCGAAGTGGGTGGACAGGCTGCAATATTTGCCCAAAACGTATCAGGGTCATATCTATTGCTTTGGAGGAAGTGAGATTTAAATTATACCAAAGCAAAATATAAAAACATTGTCTGTAGAAAATAATCCCCAGTAAACAATATGCAAAGAACAAATGTTTGCAAAAAATACTTGCTAATGTTCAGATAAATGAATATAATTGTGTATAGATAAGGAGGCTCAATATGGGTTATGTGACAACGATAGAAATGTCAGAGATATGGGGAATATCCTCAAGAAGGATTGCTCTATTGTGTGAACAAGAGCGTATAGAAGGTGTAATTAAGAAGGGGAAAACATGGCTTATTCCTGAAGATGCAGAAAAGCCGGCGGATAAAAGAAGAAATGTAAAGAAAGAGGATATTACATATGTATAACATAAGTAATAGAAGATATACAGGAAGTAAATACAAGTTGCTTGATTGGATAGAAGAATTGATATTGGAAAATTGTGAAGGGGAGAGTTTTTTTGATGTGTTTGCAGGTACGGGAGTTGTAAGCGCCCGGATGAGTAAACATTATAATAGTGTTATTATGAATGATTTTTTGTTTTCCAACGAGATAATTTATAAAGCTTTTTTTGGCAATGACAAATATGATGTTCATGTTATAGAAAAGTATAGAAAGCAATTTCAAAATATTCCTTCCAATAAGATCAAGGATAATTATTTTTCCGTAAATTTTGGGGATAAGTATTTTTCCAAAAATGATGCAAGGTTGATTGGAAAAATAAGAGAGGAAATTCAAAAATTAAAGAGAGTAATATCGGACAGAGAATATTGTATTTTGCTGGCTTCATTAGTGTATTCCATGGATAAGATTTCCAATACGGTAGGTCATTATGACGCATACAGAAAAATTGGCAATATTGAGGATAGATTTGTTTATGAGTTAATTAATCCGGAAAACGCATCGGATAAATTTACTATCTATAGAATGGACGCAAATAAATTGGTTAAAAAAGTGAAAGCGGATATTGCGTTTATAGACCCGCCGTATAACAGCCGTCAATACAGTAGGTTTTATCATGTATTAGAGAATATTGTTCAATGGAAAAAGCCCAGACTGGAAGGAACGGCATTAAAACCGGAAGCGGAGAATATGAGTGAATATTGTAGGAGCCGTGCTCCTGAAGTTTTTGCAGATCTAATAAAGAACATTCAAGTAAAATATATTGTTGTTACATATAACAACACATATAACTCCAAAAGCAGTTCCTCTAAAAATAAAATTACCTTGGAGGAGATAACAAAGATATTATCCTCAAAGGGCCAGACTACAATTTATGAAAAGAAGCACCCATGTTTTAATGCAGGGAAAACAGAATTTAATGATCATAAAGAATTTGTATTTATAACAAAGGTAGGAGCGAAAAATGGAAAGTAAAAAACCGATAAGATCCCCTTTTTTCTATGTAGGAGATAAGTATAAGCTTATGCCGCAGCTTAGGCAATTAATGCCTAAGAATATAGAACAGTATATTGAGCCGTTTGTGGGGGGGGGAAGCTCTTTTTTGAATTCAAAGGGTACATCCTATATGCTGAATGATGTAGATTCATATGTTGTAGAATTACATAAACAAATAGGGCGTTATGTTGGAAATTCTAAAAAATTATTTAAAGAGTTATTTGAAATTATTGATTTTTATGGGTTATCCTGCTCATATCGTGGTATTTGCGTACCGGAGGAAATAAAAAAGAAATATGTAAAAACCTATTATTCAAAATATAATAAAGAAGCATATATCCGTATGAGGCAGGATTTCAATAATAAAAAAAATGATTATCTTAAGTTGTATTTGTTGCTGATATATGGTTTTAATCATATGATTCGATTTAATGGAAGAGGGGATTTTAATCTCCCTGTCGGCAATGTGGATTTTAATAATAATGTATATCAGGCATTGAATAATTATTTAGAGTTTGTCGGTGAACATGAAATAGAATTTTTTAATATGGATTATATTTCTTTCATGGAGAAGATTAAATTTGGAAAGAGCTCATATGTATTTTTGGATCCCCCGTATTTGATTTCTATGAGCGAATACAATAAGTTGTGGAATGATAAAAGAGAGGATGAATTGTGCGAATATTTAGATTCGTTAAATGACAGAGGAATCAAGTTTGGTATAACGAATTTGATTACTCATAAAGGAAAAGTAAATCATAGGTTTTTAGATTGGTCTAAAAAGTATTGTGCGTATGATATAAAGAGTAATTATATTAGTTTTAACGACAATACGATTAAGGCTGATTCACAGGAGGTGTTTGTTACAAACTATGCGTAGTAGAAAGGCTGAAAGGAAACCGCTTTCTTTTTCCACAACTATGAGAAACCCCAACAGAATTGTAAGCTTTTTAAATTGTTTATTGCCGTACGAAAATCAAATTTTAACTCATGAAGTAATTATGAAGGTAATACACAATGCGATTAAGGAAAAGCTATATACGCCTGTAATAGTGAACAGAACGCCGGCTTTGTCTTACATTTTGAAAAGTGAGGAGGAGAAATACTCTGATAAACAAATAGAATTTATTATTGAGATGAGCCCGCAGAAACATAAGGAAGCCGGGTTTGAATATGGCTGGAATTCCAGATTTGATACAATATTTAAGCTTCCTATGGAGTTTGGATTTGTAAAATATGCAATGGATGAGCCTATAAAAATATCTGCAACGGGCCATATGCTGATAGATGCATTAAATGAAGAAGAACCGAACGAAGAAAAAATACAAAAGGTATTTTTGAACTCAATGATGAAATATCAGAGTAATAATCCGTATAGAAAAAATGCAAATTCTAACGTTCCCTTAATTTTATTATTACAAGTACTAAAGATGTTAAAGGAAGATACACAGGAAAACGGAGCAGGGGTTTTTCGGCAAGAGCTAAGTCTGTTTATATGTTGGCCAGATAATAATGCAGAAGCCTTATATAATAAAATTAAGCAGATTAGAAGTAAAGCGGGTTATTCTTATAGTGACGAATATATGTATGAAATCTGTTTGAAATTACTGGGAGCATCGGATGAACAACGTAATAGGTTTAAGCTCTCGCAAATATGTGGCGAAGCAGTAGACGAATATATTCGTAAAATGCGTACGACCGGTATTATATCTTTAAGAGGCAACGGTCGATTCATAGATTATAATGAGTGGGAAATTGACAAAATTAATTACATACTGGAAAAATACTCTGAATATAAAATTTTTGAATCCAAGGAGGATTATTTCAAATATATCGGTACAGTCGACCCCATTGTTATAAGTATGGAAAGCGCCATTCCGGCTGATACAACGGATTTAAGAAAATCGGCATTGCAAAGGTTTGCAACAGAATATTCAAAAGAAACAATATACATGGAGCTGCATAAGGTATGTAGTAAAACCGCAAGTACCGATTATATGCTAAAGCTTTTGCCCGGGCCTGTGCGTCTGGAGTTCTTAACCAGTATAGCTATGGTACAGAACTTTGAAAATTTGGATGTCACGCCGAATTATGCGATAGATGATGAAGGCTTACCGACTAATACAGCCTCAGGTGGAAAAGCAGATATAGTGTGTTTTGACAAAGAATATCAGAGTTTGGTAGAAGTTACCCTGATGTGTGGCAGACAAGATCAGGTTAATAATGAAATTGTACCTATAAGAAGACATTTACTCGAGGAGAAAAGGAATCAGCAAAAGACGTTTTCTGTTTTTGTTGCGCCTACAATTCATGAAGATACAAAGCAGATAGCGGAGTGGTACAAGTATAAAGATAATTTGGATATTGTTACATATGCCGTTGACGAATTTGTAGAAAAAATTAAAGAGGGAGATAAGATTTCAAACCTGTTGGGGTAATCAATGAATACAGAAGATGTTATAAAATACAGGAAAAGACTATACAGATACATACAATTCGGTATCTGGAGAGAGCTTTGTGCGTTTAGAAATAAATACTTCTAATGAGAGTAGACAGGATAAAAAGAGCTTGTACAAATGCACAATAATTTATTCCTAATCCGAATGATGAACAGGCCAATTTCAAATTAGCTAGTGTGTATATGTATATAATGAAAATATTGCAGCGTTTATGAGAAGATGCTATTTACTGTGTGAAGAAATGTGAGCGGCTGTATAAGGTATAGTGTATATAATCAATTAAAATTAGTATACAGGAACGGAGGCTGGGATGATTTTAAGCGCAAGCCGCAGGACGGATATTCCCAATTATTATTCGGAATGGTTTTATAATAGGATTAAAGAGGGATATATATATGTGCGTAATCCAATGAATATTCATCAGATTAGCAGGATAGACTTATTGCCGGATGTAGTGGACTGTATTGTCTTTTGGACAAAAAACCCGAAGCCGATGCTGGAGAGATTGGACGAGCTGGAGGCATATCAATATTATTTCCAATTTACACTGACAGGGTACGGAAGAGACGTGGAGCGCAATGTTCCTCATAAAAGGGATACAATGATACCGGTGTTTAGGACGCTTTCAGAGAGAATAGGGAGTAAAAGAGTGATTTGGAGGTATGACCCGATTATCTTTACGAAGGTATATACGCCGGAATATCATTTGAGGGCATTCGGGCAAATAGCAAAGGCGCTGACAGGTTATACGGAAAAGAGTATTATCAGCTTTGTAGATTCCTATGTGAAAAACAGCAAAAGTATGAAATTGCTGGGAGCTTATGAGCTTGGGGAGAATGCGCTTGTGGAATTTGCAGCTAAAATCAGTGAAACGGCGGCTGCCTGCGGAATGAGGGTTGGAAGCTGCGCGGAGAGTATAGATTTGGCGCAATGCGGTATAGAGCATAATTGTTGTATTGACAAGAGGCTGATAGAAGATATTATCGGTTGTAAAATAATCGGGGGAAAGGATAAGAATCAAAGGCGGGAATGCGGGTGTATGGAGAGCGTGGACATAGGCGCCTACAATACCTGTAAAAATGACTGCAAATACTGCTATGCAAATGATGGCATCGAGCACATAATGCAAAATTGCAGCCGGTATGACCTTGCGTCGCCCTTGTTATGCGGAAGAGTTACGGAAAAGGACAAAATAAAAGAACGAGAGGTAAAGTCATTAAAGAAGGAGGAAGACAATGATCAGAGAAATCACACCAGATGATTTACAAGGCTTACTTAGTCTATATACGCAGCTGCATGCTAATCCCATGCCGGAGGAGACGGAGGATTTACATAAGCTGTGGCTGAGTATATTGGACGATAGGACACATCATATTATTGTGGCAGAAGAGGAGGGCAGAATAGTTTCTTCCTGTGTTTGCGTTATAATTCCCAATCTCACTCATAATCAGAGACCGTATGCGTTTGTGGAAAATGTGATCACGGACGAGGCATATCGCCAAAAAGGACTGGCTACGGCATGCTTAAATTATGCGAAGGAGCTGGCCATGAAGGAAAACTGTTATAAGCTTATGCTGCTTACAGGCTCCAAAGGTGACAGTACATTGAGGTTTTATGAAAATGCCGGGTATAACAGTAAGGATAAAACGGCGTTTATTCAGTGGATAGACTGAAAAATCATCTCGACCGCTTAATTTTCAGCTATAAATAGGAGTGGGAGCTTAATTTGTGTCAAGGCGCACAAAAATTTGTGCGGCGCCCTCGCAGATAACGTTTCTGCATGAGGAGCCGGGTTAAATGGTATTTTAAGTGTGAAAGATATTAAACGTGGCTGTCGCGTTAATGCGGCAGCCACGTTTTGCACGGCAGGAGATCTGCCTTTGGGCATTGGCGCAGTAGCTGTGGCTTTGGCTAATAGTGTAAAGCTTTGGCGCTATTGCTGGTTGAGTAAAGCGTTTAACGCTTCCTTAATTTTGGCGGAACGAACCTGAAGCGTTTGAAGCTCCGAAACAGTGTACTTTGATATATCCACCTTGCAGGCCTCGTCAACCTCACGCAGGGTCTGGCGTATGATTTCCGTAAATATATCCCCGTCTGAGGAAGGGTGTTGATTTTTTGCCGCATATATGCCCCGTCTGGGAATATGATAGTTGGGGTCGCGGTCAATTAAGTCGCGCATGGCTCCGGCGTAGGTGCCGTTGGAAAAATCCTTGCCGGATTTCTCATGGACGTAGGTTTTAATCTGTTCTACCGTGTACTCGCCGCCTTGGTTCAGCAATTCTCTCATGTAGTGGCGTATTTCTTCTGCATTTGAATTAAATGTCATATAAAACACTCCTTTATTATTTGTATAGCTATATTATATGCAAATATAGTAAAAATGTCAATATAATAAATGAAAAATATTGAAGTATTAAAATATTGAAAAATCAAAGGATGAAAAAAATGATATTTTTTGTTTGACATCTGAATGTTTCTGTACGGGATATTTTTGATACATTTATACAAGGGAGGAACATGAAGGGCTCTTTAAAATGCCGATTGCGACAAATATTGTATATTCCGAAGCTGACAAGAACCGATTGAAACCGGAAAACAGGCGCCTATAAAATTAAGCGCGACGTCACCATTCTAAGTATATGTCTATATATATCTTCATTGACATGACATTCGGATATATTATATAATTAATAGCCGGTATAAAATGGCGTTGTACCAAAATAATAGTTTTAGAAGAGAGAATCCGATATGTTGCCAAAGGAAATTAACAGAGTAGAATTTTTTCAATCTAAATACGATTATTATAAGACCTTCTCTTTCTGGGTAGTAGTTTTTGCATGTCTCTCCAGTACCACTTTTTTTGTGTCGGACTGCCAGTTGTTTGGCAGATTTGCGATAGAAACCCTTCTTCCCAGAACGATTATTCTGGCGCCGATGCTTTTATATTTGTTTATTCAGCGTAGGGTGAAGTCCTATCAGCTTATGGTGCCGATTACATATTTGATTTTTCATCTGATCATGTGGAATACTATTTGGGCAATTTATTATCTGCCTGACAAATCACATGCCAGCGAGGGCTTTATCATTATGCATTTGATGTTTTTTGCGATGGGCTTTTGCGCGCCGTTTCATTATTCCACGGTGGCTCATGCGCTGGTAATCGTCAATATTTTATTATCGAATTTGTTCAACCATTATGCGAATTTGGAAATTATGCTGTCGCTGGGCATTCCCTGCGTGCTGGCAATCTGTGCGTCGCATTATTTTATGCAGAGTCTTTATGTATCCCATTATCAGACGGCGCAAAAGCTGGAGTATATTTCATATTATGATTTACTGACGGGGGTATATAACAGAAATATTTTAAGCAGTCTGATAGACCCGGATACGGGAGGCTTTAAAGCCTCTTTGGGAAAAAACATATGTGTAATCATATTTGATATTGATTATTTTAAGCAGGTAAACGATACATATGGGCATGTGAAGGGAGATGTGGTGTTAAAAAAGCTAGTCGAGGTTATTCGCTCTCTGCTTGGTGAGAGAGATTGCATGATTCGCTGGGGAGGGGAGGAGTTTATTGTGATTTTTCCGGACAAAGAAGTGGGCGAGATACGCAGGCTGGCGGAGGAGCTTAGAAGGAATGTGGAGGCGTCGGACAACGGAGTGTGCCCTGTTACCATTTCCGTCGGTATTGCCGCTTATGATGGCGAGACATTTAAAACGACAGTAGACGCCGCAGACCATGCTTTGTACCGCGCGAAGGAAAAGGGAAGGAACAGAGTTGAGGTTTGATATGGTACTAAATTTGAGCTATAGTTTGTATTAATTAATGATTTTTTGTGAAGTTATTTTAGATAGTGTTGTTACTACATTATTTCTTGCACAGGCTTTGTATAAGCAAATTTAGATAAGGAAGGTAAAGCACAATAAAATGAATGATTTTAGTACTAGTGTACAAGTATGGATATAAGCAAGTAAACCCGTTGAATTGCCTGAAAATGAATAAAAGTATTGTGAATCTAAGAGGTTACAAGAGTTCATGGTAATGGTAGCTTGTGTGTTTCTTTTCTGTTGGATAGTTGGAATAGGTGACTTAGAAAATATCCATTATTCAAGGGTTTCCAATGCCCCTATGAACTTGTAATGGATAGTAAGTCGTTGAATTTTCTGCCCGTCAACTTCTACGGGTTCAGAAACAAGAATTTTTTCTATAAGTTGATTGATTATCTTAAAATTGAGTTCCGTTATTCCTGCATAACCGCTTATCTGCTCCGCAAACTGCTCTATGGAAGATAACTGCTCCTTGTCCGCTATGGCACTTTTTTCAAGTTCCTTTATCTTGGCTGTCAGTTCTTCCTGCTCGCTGTCATACCTTGCCGACAACATCTGAAAACGCTTTTCGGTCAGCAGTTCCCTTGTCAAGTCCTCGTACAGTTTGGCATACAGGTTTTCAATCTCCGACACACGCTGTTTACATTGCTTTAGTTCCTTTTTCTGCTGTTCCCTGTCCGCTGACATTTGGAGATTAAGACGCTCGGCAATATCTGTTACCATTGTTTTCCTGTCCGTCAATGCCCGTCCTGCGTGTTTCTGAATGTCTGCAAGCACAACTTCGTGAACCGTCCTCGCCTCAATGGTGTGTGCCGAACAACCCTCTTTCCCAAACTTGCGGTATTTGGTACAGCAGTAGAAAGTCTTGTCTAATACATTGTTCCGCTTTCTTTTCTGCTCGACTTTGGCAAGCATGGCACTCCCACAATCAGCACACTTGATAACCCCTCGGAAGATGTTGTCATATCCGCTTGAACTTTCCCCTATAACGGGCGGTCTGCCGTCCAAAATCTTCTGTACGGTGTTCCAACGGTTCTGTTCGATAATTGGCTCATGTGTGCCATAGATGATTTCACGCTCCGCATACGGGATATACTGCCTTTTCTTGGAACGCATGGTCTTAGTCGGTCTTTCCGCTACGGTAAGGTTTCCTGCATAGACGGGGTTGCGTAAAATCTTGCTGACATAGGCGGTATCCCAGTCATACATTTTTTCCTCGTCAGTGTACCTCTCAAACATTTCCTTTTTGTAGAAACTCGGCTTTATGACCTTTGCCTTTCGCAAGCGGTTACAGATAGTGTGAAGCCCCACGCCCTCCTCGGCGATTGAGAAAATCAGTTCCACAACGGGGGCGGTCACTTCATCAATGACAAGGTGGTTATGGTCTTTCTCGTCTTTCTGATAACCGAATGGGGCGGTAGTAGCCATATACTTGCCCTGCATTCTCCTTGCGTGGAGTGCGCTCTTGATTTTCCTTGATGTGTCCTTTGCGTACATTTCATTGATGATGTTGCGGAATGGTGTAATATCCATTTGTGCGTTGTCTATGGAGTCCACCCCGTCATTGATTGCAATGTACCGCACGTTATGGTTAGGGAAAAATACCTCGATATAAGTACCTGTTTCAAGATAATTCCTCCCCAACCGTGACAGGTCTTTTGTGATGAGCGTTGACACTTCCCCGTCCTGTATGTCCTCGATAAGCTGTCGGAAAGCGGGGCGGTCGTAGTTTGTACCGCTGTAACCGTCATCAACGTAGAACTGGCAGTTCAGAAAACCGTTGCGCTTTGCATAATCTTTCAGCATGGTTTTCTGTGTGCTGATACTCATGCTCTCGTTGTTCGTGCCGTCGTCTTTGGAAAGCCTGCAATATAAAGCAGTGATTTTGTCGTTATTCAGTTTTGCCCTTTTCATGTCGTCCTCCTTAATGAAAAGGGACTTCCTCAACTCCTATTATACTATATTCCCTTTTCCGTTTCCAGTGCTAATTTGCGTTGTTTTCCGCTATCTCCTTAACCTTTTTTGTTATCTGTTCCTCGGCTATCCGCTTGAATACCGTTTCCATTTTTTCAGTGCCTACATAGTGCCTTTCCACGATAATTTTTGTGGGTGGGTGCTGTCGGGTGGCTCTTTGCTGTGTATTGCTGTCTTTGCTCATAAATCCGCTCCTTTACATGAAAATAGAGCGCATAGATTGTGTTCTATACGCTCTGACGCTGTGTGACTATTTTGTTGTGATTGTGGCAATATTCTATTCACAAAATACAGTATAATTCTTGAGAGATATTTAGATTAACAATTTTACTTATTTTTATATGGATAAATCATTGTAATGTAAGATATTAAATTATATCCGCAATGTGCAATGATGCAACAAGGTATTGAATTGGTTTTTATATAAAGCAATCCCAATATAATACCGCATACAAATGCTGACAAAGTTTGCACCATATTAAAATGCAGGATTGCAAAAAATAAAGCAGAAATAAACAATGCCCCCACGACACCGTAAGAATTTTTCAATCCCCCCAATACAAACCCTCTCATTAAAATTTCTTCTATAATGGGCGCAACAATACATACTTGCAATAAACTTGTGACAGGTGACTTAATTAAACTTTGAATTGTTTCTTGATAATCCTGTTCACTTTGAGGAAAAATGCTTTCAAATATAGGGTCTAAGCATTTATCTAAAAGCAGGAAAAACAAAATAGAACAAAATATAGCCAAAATAATACCTGTCAGCGTGACATTAGATAATAGATTTATTTTATACTTGCTTTTGAGTAAACAAATAAATCCAATCGCACATATCATTATAACTATAATATTTATCCACTCTGAATAATTTGGAAATGCCTTTCTCCAAACTGCTACATTTAAAAATGTATAAAAAAGCATAATTCCAAAATATGCAACTACCCATATTAAAGCATGACTGATTTTTAAGTTATTCTCTCCCATGACATAAACCTCCATTAAAACTGTCTGACTTAAATCATACCACAATCACACTCATATTTCCATTAAATTTCTTCCTCTCTCCGCTTAGTCTTGTTTTGTTGTTTGCCCTGTTCCCCAAACTGATAGATTAAGTTGATTTCATCAGCGTTAAAAGGTATCTGAAAATTTGCGCCCTCACATAAACGCTCCACGCCCACGCACTTAGGGAGATTTCTTGTCAGTTCGTAATTATCCCTCGCTGTGATTGTTCCATGACTGTCGGTCTGCCTTACCTCGACTTCACACTGGCTTTTCTGCTCCAACACAAGCCACTGGTATTTATCGCTTTCTTTGGTAAATACACTCTGATGTGCATTGGAGTATGTCTTACTTTGGATATATTTGTCGGTGGTGCTGTAATAGTCTAAAATCTGCTGTTCCTGCTTTTTATTCATAATCTTTGCCCTCCTGTGATATGGATTGATTGGTTTCGGTGCTGATATATGGTTTTCTTCCGTTTATTGTGGGAAAATTGGATTGCGGAATATTGTTGACGGGCATTTATCCGCTTGGGGAAACAGAAGTACATTTCATACGGTAATTACCGCATGAAAAAAGACTATAACCGTTACTGTCATAGCCTTTTAAGGATTGAGGAAGTCCCTTTCTTATTTGTATTTGTTTGTCACCCCTCCGCACTATCCAACATTCATATGCACTATGGTGAAAATATTGCAATTTATACTGAGAATACCATAAAGGGAATATCTTAGGTAGATGCACAACGATGCCTTATTAGTAAAGAGCGAAGGAATGGAATACTTCAAAATGTATGATTCATGCTGCGAGGGAAATCTATATCAATCTACAACCAAAATGGAAATACCAAGTTGAAATAATTAAATTCAAATAATACAAAAATAATGAATATTTAAAATTTATTGACTACAGAAAATTTAATGTGTATAATATAAGACAAGATTATTACAAATCTTAAAAATATTAGATGCTGTGAGAGGAAAGTATAAAATCAACAGGAATCTTTAAAAATTCTATGTATGAAAATATTATTAATGCTACACTTATAAAAGCTATTAGATATTAAAAATGTAAATTTTGAGGAAAAGTTATTAATTTGTAATTAAAGATTCTAGCATTTTAGCGATTTCAGAATCTTATAAATGTATAGAAGGGAGAAAATTGAAATGAGCAATTTAGTGTGGGAGAAGGTAGATGTAAAACAAATTTCAAGGAGGAGCGGTGAAGCATTTGCGAGTATCGGACAAGGAAGAATTGCATTGAACCCAGGAGCGTGTGAATTAATAGAAAACATTTATTCATATGAGTGGGTTAATGTTTTACAAGCGAAGAAGGGAAATCAGGTTGTGAAGTTAGGATTGAGATTTACAAACAACAAGGACAAAAATTCTTTGAGTGTCACAAGGCGAAAATATAAAGGACATGAGATTGAAGGAATAAATATCAATTCAAAAAGTATAGTTAAGCAATTTTTTGGAGAAATAAAAGATACGACAACTGGTAGATATAATGTAGAAAAAATTGATGATGTAACAATTGCCATAGATATATTGAAAGAAATATAGCATGCGAATAAATGGAAAAATCTATTTATGACAAACCATAATTGATTTAGAATAAAATACTTCTCATACATAGAACTTATGAGCCCAACTCATAATTTATTTGACTATTATAATTTTTGGTATGGCAATTTTGTTCATCTTATTCAAGTTAAACTTGAAAGGAGGAGAAGTATGGAAAAGGATTCTGAACTTTAGTACTTGTATTATTAAAGTTATAAAAAAACATTTAAAATTATGATATTTTAAAATAAAATGATGAAATTGTTTGAGCGGTTTGAGTTTTGTCTAACTGATAAGAGCTAGTTAATGTATTTTAGACGTTAATTAGCTCTTATGTATTGAGTCAAGTCTATCTCGAATAAATATAATTACTTTGGAATTGAATTACAAATAGAGAGAACTTAAGAATGTGTAAAGCAAAGTTTATATATTATAATGGCTCAAAAATAAGAAGAAAAGTAAATTGCGTATCTGCGAAACATAGCTTTTAATTATACTTACAAATCGGGATTTTTTCATCAGTCTGTAGAGAATGGAGGACAAAAGCCCCATGGATTGTAAAGAAGCAATTATCATATTTGAAAGCAGCACCAAAACAAGTGTTGTTCAAATAGAACGTTGCAGCGTCGGTATTGCGAACTATGTTTTTATTGTCTCCACCGCAACCGAAAAGTTTACTCTCAGATGCAGTAAGATTGTGGATGCATATAAAGATACCGTTTTTTGGCTCAACAAGTTGTCTGTATGTGAAATTCCAATACCTGTTGTCTTATTGGAAGGAAAATATAAGGATTATTCATATTTAATTCTCTCATATATCCATGGCGACGATATTGGAAATGTGTATTGTAAATTAAACGACAGCGAGAAAAAACAAATTGCCCAAGAAGTGGTTAGGATACAGCGGAAGATATCAAGGATTGATATCTCGACGGATGAGGGGTGGACATGGAATCGGTTTGTTGATGAAACACTGAATCGAGCAGAGGAGAGAATAAAAAGAAATCATTATTTTGATGTGAACAAAATCAATATCATAAAAAAACTGCAAACAGAAATACAAGAATATTTGGATAAGGTTAGACCAATACCATATCTAGATGATATTAGTACAAAAAACCTGTTGATTTATGATGGTAAATTATCCGGGATAATAGATATTGATTGGATAGGTTTGGGTGATATGTTTACCTTTGTTGCTATGACGAAGGTTGCATTGCTCAATATGGATTTGGATACTAAATATGTTGATTATCTATTAGATGAGATTCATCCAAGCATGATAGAGTACAAAGCGTTCGTATTCTATTGCTTAATTTTTTGTGTGGATTTCATGGGGGAAAGAGGTATGCAATTTCTTGATAAAACGATTCCGGTAAATGAAAGTATAATCAAGAGATTGAATGATATCTTTGACATTTTTATGGAAGAATGGAACAAATGTTGCAAACGGTAAATTCCTATTTGTAGGTGTGTTACACAAGTTACGCCAAATAAAGAAGCGTGTTAGCATTCGTTTTTTGAAAAGGAGAAAAATTATGAAAGAAGCAGTGAAAATTTTATACGGAACAGGTAATCCGGCGAAGCTTGAATCTATGAGGAGACGGCTGCAGTCGTTGAATATTGAGGTTATAGGTTTGAATGACGTAGGAAAGGCAATACCTGATATTGCGGAGGACGGAGCTACTCCTCTTGAAAACGCTGAAAAGAAGGCGCTGGGTTATTATGAGGCGTTTGGGATACCGGTATTTTCCTGTGATTCGGGCTTATACATAGAAGGTATTCCTGATGAGAAGCAGCCGGGAGTGCATGTGAGGAACGTGGGAGGAAAGTGTCTTACGGATGATGAAATGATAGAATATTACGCCGCTTTAGCTGCCGAGTACGGAGACTTGACCGCAAGGTATTGGAATGCAATTTGTCTGGTGGCGGACAGGGAGCATGTTTATAAGGCAATGGAGGAGAGCATGGCGAGCGTTCCCTTTATTATTACGAATAAGCCCCATAAGCTGAGAAAAAAGGGATTTCCTTTGGACAGTCTCTCCATTGATATAAAGACAGGCAAATATTTTTATGATTTGGAGGAAGAGGAAAAGACACACGGAGCAGTAAGAGATGGATTTCTGGAATTTTTTAGGAAAATCCTTCCGTTTCCCGCAGAGGTAAATATACAATAAATGAATGTTACAAAGCAATTTATAAAATATGTGTCGCAAAATATATTTGGGATGCTGGGGATTTCCTGTTATATTATAGCGGATACCTTTTTTATAGCGAAGGCGGCTGGGGCAAAGGGCATTACGGTGCTGAATCTGGCGCTGCCTGTGTACAACCTGATTTTTGCCATCGGTTCTATGATTGGAGTGGGAGCGGCTACAAGATTTGCCATTTTGAGGGCACAGAAGGAGGAGCAGGCGGAGCATTTTTTCTCTAATGCGGTCTTTAGTGTGTGCCTGATTAGCATTGTATTTATTATGGCGGGCGCGCTTGTGCCGGATAAGATTCTGGCCGTTATGGGCGCGGATGAGGAAATTATGCGGCTGGGGGAGGAGTATACCCGTATCTTTTTGTTGTTTACTCCCTTTTTTATGTTGAATTATATTGTCAGCGCTTTTGTGCGAAACGATAATGCGCCCGCCCTCGCCATGATGGGAACGGTTGCGGGAAGCCTGTCCAATATTGTGTTGGATTATCTTTTTATGTTTCCCATGGGCATGGGGCTGGCGGGAGCGGCGCTTGCAACGGCGGCGTCGCCTGTTATCAGTATGTTGATTTGCGGGAGTCATTTTTTTGCCAAGAAAAATACGGTGCGATTTTTGCTGCGAAAGCCGTCCTTCGTACTTTTAAAGCAGTCCTGTAAGCTGGGAGTTCCGGCGTTTATCGGGGAAATGTCCTCGGGGGTGACAACGACGGTATTTAATTATCTGATTTTGGGAATTGCCGGAAATATAGGGGTTGCCGCCTACGGTGTGGTGGCAAATTTCTCGTTGATAGCAACGGCTGTTTTCAACGGTGTGGCACAGGGCTCCCAGCCTCTTGTGAGCAGGTATTACGGAAAGGGAGACAAGCCCTCGGCGGGGAAGCTGCTGCGTCTTGGTCTGGGTACTGCCCTTGTGATTGCGGTTTTGACTTATGCCGTGGTATTTTTGTTTACGGACAGACTGGTATCGCTGTTTAACAGCGAGAATTCGCAGGCGCTTGCCGTATATGCATGGGAGGGCATGAGACTTTACTTTGCAGGCTTTGTCTTTGCGGGCTTTAATATTGTGGGAGCAGGTTTTTTGAGCGCTACGGAGCATTCCAAAAGCGCGTTTGCAACCTCCGTTATGAGAGGGGTGGCGGCGATTGTGGGATGTTCCTTCTTGCTTTCTTATCTCTTGGGCTTTCGGGGAGTATGGCTTTCCTTCGTGACGGCGGAGGCAGTCACGGCGGTGGTCACGGGATGGGCTCTGAAGCGGGCGGTTTACTGAAAAAGTGTTATGAGCCGGAGCGCGTAACGCATGAGATTGGGTTATGGGCTGAAATGTGCGGTTTGGAAGTGATTTTATGACGTTTGTAAAGGCGGAAGGAGTACGCCTATGAAAAAGGATTTGACGCAAGGCAATGTGACAAGAACCATGCTGTTGTTTGCGGGTCCTATGATATTGGGAAATCTGCTGCAGCAGTTTTACAATATTGCCGATACCTTGATTGTAGGGCGCTTTCTGGGTCCGGACGCATTGGCGGCGGTGGGAAGCGCTTATACATTGATGACATTTTTGAATTCCATATTGATTGGCTTGTGTATGGGCAGCGGAGCTCTGTTCTCTTATTATTTTGGCAGGGGCGACAGGGAGAGCATGAAATCCGGTATGAGGATTTCCTTTCTTTTCATTGGAGGCCTGTCCGTACTTATAAGCGTGGCGGCAATTATTTTCCTGCGGCAGATACTGGAGCTTTTACAGGTGCCGGATAAGGTTTTTGAACCTATGGGGGAATATGTGCTGATTATATTACTCGGTATCTTTTTTGTATTTTTGTACAATTATTTTGCATTTGCGCTGCGGGCGGTGGGAAATTCCGTTACGCCCTTATACTTTCTTGGCGGAACGGCTATATTGAATATAGCGCTGGATTTGTTGTTTGTGCCTGTTTTGGGCTGGGGCATTGGAGGAGCGGCGACGGCAACCGTGGCGGCGCAGGCGGTCTCGGGAGTGGGGATAGCTGTTTATACATGGATTAGGGAGCCGGAGTTAAGATTTTTTGGGGGAGTATCTACAGGAAAGCGGGGGGCGGTGGCGGAGGTGCTTCGCTTTTCCTTTGCCGCCTCGATACAGCAGTCTGTGATGAATTTCGGAATACTGATGATTCAGGGGCTGGTAAACAGCTTCGGCGAAGGGGTCATGGCGGCGTTTGCGGCGGCGGTAAAAATAGATTCCTTTGCTTATATGCCGGCGCAGGAATTCGGTAATGCTTTTTCTCTGTTTATCTCCCAGAATTTCGGCGCGGAGAAAAAGGACAGGGTACATAAGGGGATTCGGAGCGCCGTGAAGGTTTCTATGATTTTTTGTATTCTCGTGTCGGCGCTGGTATTTGTGTTTGCAAGGTATTTTATGATGATTTTTGTGAAACCAAAGGAGACGGAGATTATCCGTATAGGCGCAGAGTATCTCAGAGTGGAGGGCGCTTTTTACTGCGGAATCGGGCTATTGTTTTTGCTATATGGATATTACAGAGGGATTAACAGACCGGAGATGTCGCTGGCGCTTACGGTAATATCGTTGGGAACGAGAGTTCTTTTGGCGTATTTGCTGGCGCCTGTTCCCGCGGTGGGGGTGCGGGGCGTCTGGTGGGCAATCCCCATAGGCTGGCTTCTTGCCGATGTGACGGGAGTATTATATTGGAAGAAAAAAACGTAGAAGAAAGAGGGCTGTGAAGGTTATGGATTTACATGCAATTTTGGAGCGGGTGGATACCTTGTATGAGGAAAATAGAGGGCCCGAGGCGGAGCAGGTGATGCAGGAGGGGATAGCGCAGGCGGTCAAGGAGCAGGATGACGCATGCCTTTTGCAGCTGCTCAACGAGCTGATGGGCTATTACCGGGAGACAAGTCAGGTGGAGAATTCCTATCGGATTGCCAAACAGGCTATTTCGTTGGCGGAGAGAATGGGGCTTATGGATTCCGTTCCCTATGCCACCACTCTGTTAAATGCAGCCAACGCCTATAGGGCGGGCGGAAGGCTTGAGGATTCGCTTGCGTTATATCTGCAGGTTCGCAAGGTGTACGACAAAGCTCTGTCCAAGGATAATATGCTGATAGCCAGCTTTGAGAACAATTTAAGTCTTTTGTATCAGGAGATGGGAGATTTTGCAAGGGCGAAGGAGGCGCTTTTGAAGGCGCTGCCTATTGTGGAGGCAAAGGAAGCCGATTTTGAGGTGGCAGTCACCTATACCAATCTTGCGGGTACCTGTATGCAGCTTGGGGAAGAGGAGGAGGCGCACGGCTATGCGCTAAAGGCAATCAAGGGCTTCGAGGCGCTGCAGGTGGCGGACACCCATTACTGCGCGGCATTATCCGCGTTGGGAACCTATTATCAGAGTAAGGGGCAGTATGAGCAGGGAGGTAAGGTGCTTGAAAGAGCGCTTGCCATTATGGAGCAGAACCCTGCGAGGACGGATTATTACTATCGCCTGAAGGAAAGGCTGGAGGCGTGCAGGCGCGCGCAGAAATCAAAGGAAGCAAAGCCGGCAGGAAGCGAAGAAGAGCAGGCAGAAGCAAAAACAGTAGGAAACGAGAAAACGCAGCAGGCAGCAAAAGCGTCAGGAAACGAAGGGGCGCAGGCTCTAAAAGAGGGAGTGGGCTTAGGCTTGAGCAGGCGCTATTTCGAGGCATGGGGAAGACCCATGCTTGAGCGGCAGTTTTCGGATTATTCGGGTAAAATTGCAGCGGGTCTTGCGGGAGAGGGTTCGGACTGCTTTGGTTATGACGACGAGCTTTCGGCAGATCACGATTACGGGCCGGATTTTTGTCTGTGGGTGACGGAGGAAACCTATGAAGAAATAGGAGAGGCATTGGAGAAGGCATATGCCAAGCTGCCGGAGGAGTTTGAGGGCTATAAGCGCACGGTGACGGAGCAGGGCAAGGGAAGACGGGGCGTTGTGCGGATTCCCGATTTCTATAGAAGATTCCTGAAGACGGATAAGTGGGAGGAAATAAACTGGCGGCAGGTAGAGGACAGCGCTTTGGCAGCAGCCGTAAACGGCCAGATTTTTTGCGACGGGGAGGGTGTTTTCACGGCAATGCGGGAGAAGCTGAAGGAGGGCTATCCCCTGCAGGTGCGTTTTCTGAAAATAGCGGACGCCGCGGCGAGATTTTCTCAGGACGGGCAGTATAATTTTGAGAGAATGTACAGGCGGGGCGACATGCTGACGGCAGGACTTATGTTGGCAGACTGTATTAAGGAGGCTATGAGGCTGCAGCATTATATAGAGGGAACATATCCGCCCCACGACAAATGGTTTCATCGCAGTATGCTTGAGACGGAGGGCGGAAGGACGCTGAGCGTTTTGCTAAGAAAGCTGAATCAGACCGCAGGTGAAGATATGCGGTCTTACAGGGAAGAAACGCAGGCTTGTGGAGAAGGCTTATCTGCCGTTTTGTGTCAAATGCCGTCAGGGCAGGAGGCTTCCTGCGAGAGGACGATTTCCGTCGTGGAAGAGACGGCTGCCTTTTTGATAAAGGAGCTTTATGAGAAGGGCTTTATAAGCGACACGGATAATTATTTGGGCGCCCATGCCAAGGAGTTGGTTTACAAGGCTTCCATAGCGGGGAAGAGCCGCGAGGAGCTTGCCTTGGAGATAGCCAAGCTGGAGTTTGAGGCGTTTGACAAGGTTCGCAATGCGGGCGGGCGCGCCGAGTGCCAGAATGACTGGACTACCTTTTCCATTATGCGAAGGAGCCAGTATTTGACATGGAATCACACTATGCTCTTGCAATATCTGTATGATTTTTCGAGAGAATATTACAGGGGGCATAATTTAATAGAAGAAAAATACGGGCGCATGATGGAGAGTACGGCGCCGGAGGAATATGAAAAAATGAAAAAGTATTTTCCGGAGCTCTCCGAGGAAAAGAAAGCAATCATTGAGCAGATTGTGCATATGCAGGTGGCGTGGATGGAGGAGTTTGCCGCGGAATATCCCTGTCTGGCGGACAACGCAAGAAGCGTGCACAGCTATGACGATAATCTGTACAACACCTCCTATGAAACTTATCTGCGGGGAGAAATCAGCACTTACTCCGACAAGATGCTGGAGTTTTACGGCAGGTATGTGGTGGATTATGCAAGGGCAAATAAAAATCTTGCTTATGATATTATGGAGAACAGCGCGCGCATGTACGGCTATAAGGATTTGGAGGCAGCTGAAAAATTTTTGAAAAGATAGGCGGCGCTTTCCGTATATAAGCGGCTGTATATGGCATAATGCGGCGGAAAATGCATATTCTAACCTTGTACTGTAAATGTATCAGTAAAAAAGGAGAGTGTGCTATGAATATAAACGGAACACCTGATGACGGGCTTGCCTTTACGCAGCTGCCGCTGGGTCTCGGAATGGCTCTGGCAATGAACGAGCCTGCCATGAGCAGGTATGCGGGTCTTACCGAGACGGAAAAGGAGCATTTGATTCTCCGCTGCAAGGATGCTCGCTCCAAATCGGAAATGCAGAGAATTGTGGACTCTCTGGCAAAATACGGAGATGTGGACAGACTGCTTTCGGGAGATGATACGGGAAGAGACAGTATGTTTTAAGCAGGCGGACATTTATCGGGCGGAGGCTGATTAACACCAGCCTCCGTCTATTGTTATGATTTGTCCGGTCATGTAATCGGGAGCCATTGCCGTCTGAAGCACAAGAGCGGCGACTTCCTCCGGTCTGCCTATGCGGTCGGCGGGAATTTCAGACGCTAAAGCTTTCATATCTTCCGGGGAAAAGCAGGAATTCATGGCGGTGTCAATCACGCCGCAGGCAATAGCGTTTACCTGAATATTGCTGGGGGCAAGCTCCTTGGCAAGGGCTTTGGTAAACGCGTTTACGCCGCCCTTGGAGGCGGAGTAGGCGACCTCCATGGAAGCGCCGGTGCTTCCCCACACGGAGGAAATGTTGATGATTTTGCCGGAACGCTTTTTCAGCATAAGAGGAATGGCGTATTTGCAGGTATAAAAGCAGGAGTCAAGGTTGGTGCTCATCACCAGACGCCATTCCTTTGCTGACATATCGGATAGAAGCCCTACATGGGAGATTCCTGCGTTATTTATCAGGATATCTAAATCGGCAATTTGCGAAAAAAGCCGCTCTACCTGCTTGGGGTCGCCCATATCCGTCGGTATGGCGTTGCATTCAATATGATAGGCGGCGGAGAGTGTCGCCGACAATTGCCGAAGCTTTGGGGCAGAGCCGTGACAGGTTAAAATCAGGCGGCAGCCGGCTTTGGCAAAGGCATAAGCCGTGGCCATGCCGATGCCCCGGGAAGCGCCCGTTATTAGAGCGGTTTTGGATGAAAGCTCGTCAAACATAACAAGATACTCCTTTTGAACGGTAAATTTATAAACAGTATATCATTGGACGCCTTGCTTTTCCACCCTAAAACTGTTACACTTTAATATACCCACGGCAGGATTATTTTTATAATATAGTATAGAATAACAGTAGGAAATTTGGGGTTTGTGTGCGCGCTGTATCCGCAAACCTGTTACAGGAGCGGTCCTAAAGGGGCGGAGTATAAGAAGCAGCGCAGAAATGAGGGTATAATATGTACGATTTGATTATTATCGGTTCCGGTCCGGCCGGTCTTTCGGCGGCCGTCTACGGAAAGAGGGCGGGGCTGGACCTTTTGGTACTGGAGAAAAATCCCATGAGCGGAGGGCAGGTGCTTAACACCTACGAGGTGGATAATTATTTGGGCCTGCCCGGCTTTAACGGCTTTGATATGGGTATGGAATTCAGGAAGCATGCGGATAAGCTGGGAGTTGTCTTTAAGGAGGCGCAGGCGCTTTCCATCATCGATAACGGCGCAAGCAAAACAGTGCGTACGAAAAAAGAAGATTTTGAGGCGAGAACCGTCATTCTTGCCACAGGGGCGGAGCATGCTCATTTAGGGGTACCGGGGGAGGAGGAGCTGTCCGGTATGGGTGTTTCTTACTGTGCCACCTGTGATGGAGCGTTTTTCCGCAACAAAACCGTCGCCGTGGTGGGCGGAGGAGACGTGGCGTTGGAGGACGCCATTTATCTTGCGCGCACTTGCGAGAAGGTTTATCTGATTCACAGGAGAGACGAACTGAGAGGCGCAGCAGTTTTACAGGAGGAGCTTAAGGCTCTCTCTAATGTGGAAATACTTTACAGTCATGTGGTGACTTGTATTCAGGGCGAGGATATGGTGGAGTCGGTGAAGATAAAAAATTTGAAAAACAATGAGGAGAGTACGCTTTTACTGTCTGGAGTATTTATCGCCGTGGGGATTCATCCTGACACAGGACTTCTGAAAGAGCTTACGGAGTGCGACGAGGGAGGCTACATTATAGCGGGAGAGGACTGCGCAACGCTTGTTCCGGGTATTTTTGCGGCAGGAGACATCCGTAAAAAGCCCCTGCGACAAATTGTGACGGCAGTTGCAGACGGCGCCAACGCAGCGGTCAGCGCGGGAAATTATTGCCGACTTTTGTATAATTCTTAAGATTTCCGAAATATACATGAAAAAAATATTTACAAAAAATAAAGGAAAAAAATTGAAATTTTTTTGTGTATTGCTGCAAAACGCCATAAATACTGGGGTTTCCCGGTAGCCTCCAAATTATTCCCATAGTTGACAAATAGTTAAGAAGGTGTTATCTTTATAAGTGAAATTTAACAAATTTGTAACAAATGTTTCATGGAGATAAGACTTTAGGAGGCTATTATGTTCCGGAAGACAGCAAAAATTACAGTCTGTGCTTTGACGGCAGCCCTTTCCTTTCAGGCATTGGGAATAACGGCGGACGCGGCTTCGGTGTTACCCAGCGGCGGCGTTGATCTGACCATTGCAAAGGGAGTTAAGCTTGAGAATATAGCAAACGACAATTCGATTAAGTTTGAGACGATTATAGAGAATGTGCCTATGGCGGAGCAGGAGCCTGCCCAGCCCACGGAGGAGGATATTTTCCGCAATCTGGTTATAGCGCAGGTCAACGATTATGTAAATGTACGAAGCATGCCCGGTGAGGACGGAGAGATAATCGGAAAGCTTTATGACGATTCCGTAGGAACCTTTCTTGCGGAGGAGAACGGCTGGTACCAGATTCAGTCGGGCTCCGTAACAGGCTATGTAAAGGCGGAGTATTGTGTTACCGGTGAGGCGGCGATAGAACTTGCCAAGCAGGTGGGCACAAGAATTGCAAAGGTTAATACCACAACCCTAAAGGTGCGCACGGAGCCCGGATTGGAGGCGTCCGTACTGGGTCTGGTTCCCATTGACGACGAGCTGGTGGTTTCCGACGAGACGGAAGGCTGGGTAAAGGTCGACGTGGAGGAGGGTATCGGCTGGGTGTCCACCGATTACGTGGATCTCCATACAGAGTTTGTTCAGGCGGAATCAAAGGAAGAGGAAGAAAAGCGGCTTGCCAAGGAAGCTGAGGAGAGACGTAAGGCGAGAGAAGCGGCGGCAGCCAAGGCTGCAAAGCAGCAAAGCGCAGCAAACAATTCCACACAGCAGACGGCTCCCGTTACTGTTGAAGGCGGAAGTGAGATGGGCGCTGCTGTAGCTGAATATGCACTGCAGTTTGTGGGGAATCCTTATGTATATGGAGGAACAAGTCTTACGGAAGGGGCCGATTGTTCGGGATTTGTAATGAGCGTATATGCTAATTTCGGCGTCAGCCTGCCTCATTCTTCATCGGCGGACCGTAAGCAGGGTTCTGCTGTAGACGGTTTAAGCAATGCGCAGCCCGGCGACTTAATCTGCTATTCGGGTCATGTAGCGCTATATATCGGCAACGGTCAGATAGTGCATGCGTCCACGAGCAAGACCGGTATTATCGTATCGAAGGCAGACTATAAGAAAATTTTGGCAATAAGGAGAATTTTCTAGTTATCCTGAACAAGTCAATTATAATAAAAACTGTCATACTTTTTATTGAAGGTATGGCAGTTTTTTTCTCACTTATCTTATTCAACAATAACGTTACGAGGCGGGCGCGTATCGGCATGAAGGCGACGGCAATCACGCTCAGGGAATCGTTTGATAAAAATATTGAGGGTGGATACAGCATAGACGAAGCCGGAAATCTTTGAAGGACGGCGGATTCAATGTCTCCGCCGCAGCTCAGCTGGTTGATTCGGTTAAGCAAAATGCCGGCTATGATGTCACCATGTTTTACAATGATACAAGAGTGCTGGCAACTATTGTGGAGGCAATGACGGATAATATGAAATCCGTGAACGAAGTTGCGGCAATTTTAAAGGAGAAAGCGAAGGTATTTGAGATGTAAATAATACAGCAGGTTAATTTGTCGAAATATTAAAACCTTCATAAAAGACTTTTGCTTCATGCGAAATGTACAAGTTATACAAATTTTACAATATATACTGAAAGACAATTGAAACAAAACTATTTTCAGACAATGCGTTATCCACATTGATGAAACCGAAAAATGGAATAAAAGTCATTTATACACCAAGTTATACACATTATCCACATGTTTTTATGTCAATTAGGGCAGTCGGGACTTTGGCTTTTTGAGAACGGATGTTTTGTGAAGTTCTAATAAAAATAGTTTTTTATGAAAAAATGTCGAGATTTTGATTGACAGGGGGAATGTCAAAAACAAGTAAAAAATTATTGAAATTGTTGCAAAATGATTTAAAAACATGTTATAATGCTTATACAATAAAGAACTGAAAGGGATGATTAGCATGAGATTTATTATTGTAGGAAGAAACATTGACGTAACACCAGGATTAAAGGCAGCAGTGGAGGAAAAAATCGGCAAGCTGGACAAGTATTTCAATCCCGATACAGAAGTACATGTAACTCTGAGCGTAGAGAAGGAGCGTCAGAAAATCGAAGTGACGATACCGGTGAAGGGGAATATCATACGTTCCGAGCAGGTCAGCAACGATATGTATGTATCGATTGACCTTGTAGAAGAAATTATCGAGCGGCAGCTGAAGAAATATAAGAACAAGATTGTGGACAGACATCAGGCGGCCGGTTCGTTCAGTAAGCAGTATGTGGAAAACGATTATATGGACGACGAAGAGATTAAAATCGTTCGTACCAAGCGATTTGATATTAAGCCTATGTATCCTGAGGATGCATGTATCCAAATGGAGCTGTTGGGACATAATTTCTTCGTATTTTATAATGCGGAGACGGAGCAGGTAAACGTGGTATATAAGAGGAAGGGTGATACCTACGGGCTGATAGAGCCGGAGGTTTAAAATACCGCAGGGTATATGGCTGTGGTGTTATAAAGATTTTAAGGGTGTGCGGAGTGATACCGCACACTCTTTTTTCATATGCTTTCATAAAAGAAGAGCAAAACGGCAGGAAGGTTTTTTGGGAGTTTATAATAATAGAAGAACAAATACTTATTTACAGAGGATAAAAAGGCTTGTTCTGATCGGCGCCGTGTCGGTTACGGCGCTTGCGGCGATAGTCCTGCAAAGGACGGACACTGTGGGCATGACCGCCGGTGCCGCAAAAGGAGATTACATAAAGTGGGTAGATTTTACGGTGTCCTACGAGGCGTTGTGTAAGGCGTATGAGTGGGATGTGGATACTCATGGCACGGAGCATGAGGTGCATTGGATAGAGCTGCTTGCCTATACGGCTGCCAGAAGCGGCGCCGATTTTAATAAAAAGGCAATGGCGCTTATGGAGGATACGGCAGAAAAGCTGTCCGAGGGAGAGACCACTATGGAAGAGCTTACGAAGGATATGAAATATTATTCCTATTATTACGAGGCATACACAGCGGCACTGGGAGGTCTGGTAGGAGAGTATGAGGCGGAAGCGGAGGATGAAAACGGTCGTAAGCAGTATAAAACCGTCTATGGCTTAAAAGGGTATTTTCCGCTGGCAAGGGGATTCGATTATGCGCATTATGATGATTTTGGTGTGGGGAGGAGTTACGGCTATAAGAGACGTCATTTGGGGCATGACATGATGGGGCTTGTGGGAGTGCCTATAATAGCTGTGGAATCCGGCTATGTGGAGGCGCTTGGCTGGAATCAGTACGGAGGCTGGAGGGTGGGAATCCGGAGCTTTGACGGTAAGCGCTACTACTACTATGCGCATCTTAGGCAGAATTACCCCTTTGCCGAAAATCTGGAGGAGGGCAGCATTGTCACCGCAGGAGACGTAATCGGCTATATGGGGCATACGGGCTATAGCACCAAGGAAAATGTAAATAATATTGAAGTGACCCACCTTCACTGGGGACTGCAGCTGATTTTTGATGAGTCGCAGAAGGAGTGCGACAGCGAAATCTGGATTGATGTTTACCCCCTCACCAGATTTTTGGCGAAGCACACACAACCCGTGGAAAAGGTGGAGGGAACCAAGGAATGGGTACGAACCACTAATATTAGGGATCCCGAGGTGGAGAAAAATAAACAGACCCGGTAATTTGTCAAAAGTCGTTGCAAAAGAAAGTGCCCTATGTTAAAATGTGAATAGTTGTAATGACAAAAAAATAACAATCACAACGCAATGATAGAATTGGAGGAAAAACAAATGGCAAAAAAAGTTGTATTGGCAGGCGCTTGCCGTACCGCTATCGGTACAATGGGCGGTTCACTCAGCACTACTCCCGCTGCGGAGCTCGGTGCCATTGTGATCAAGGAAGCATTGAACAGAGCGGGCGTTGCACCCGAGCAGGTTGATCAGGTTTACATGGGCTGTGTTATTCAGGCAGGACAGGGTCAGAACGTTGCCCGTCAGGCATCCATCAAAGCAGGTCTTCCCATTGAAGTGCCCGCAGTTACCATGAACGTGGTATGCGGTTCCGGACTTAACTGTGTAAATCAGGCGGCTCAGATGATTATGGCAGGAGACGCCGATATCGTAGTGGCAGGCGGAATGGAGAACATGTCCATGGCTCCCTATGCAATTCCTCAGGCTCGTTACGGATATAGAATGAACAACGGTACCTTGGTAGATACCATGATTAAGGATGCGCTTTGGGATGCATTTAACGATTATCATATGATTACCACCGCAGACAACATCTGTCGTGAGTGGGGGCTCACCCGTGAGGAGCTGGATGAGTTTGCATTAAAGAGTCAGCAGAAGGCCGAGGCAGCACAGAAGTCCGGTGCATTCGACGCGGAAATCGTACCTGTTATGGTAAAGAAGAAAAAGGAAATGGTAGAGTTTAAGGTAGATGAGGGTCCCCGCGCCGGCTCCACTATCGAGGGTCTTGCAAAGCTTCGCTCCATCAATCCCGATGGATTTGTTACCGCAGGCAACGCTTCCGGCATCAACGACGGTGCGGCAGCAATCGTTGTGATGAGCGAGGAGAAGGCTAAAGAGCTTGGTGTTAAGCCCATGGCTACCTTTGTTGCCGGCGCGCTCGCAGGAGTCCGCCCCGAGGTAATGGGTATCGGTCCCGTAGCTTCTACCAAGAAGGTAATGGCTAAGACAGGCATGAAGATTGAAGATTTCGATATTATAGAGGCAAATGAGGCGTTTGCGGCTCAGTCAGTAGCAGTCGGCAAGGATTTGGGTATTGATGTTGATAAGCAGCTGAATCCTAACGGAGGCGCTATCGCATTGGGTCATCCCGTAGGAGCTTCAGGCTGCCGTATTCTGGTTACCCTGCTTCATGAGATGCAGGCAAAGGGTGCAAAGACCGGTCTTGCAACCTTGTGTATCGGCGGTGGTATGGGCTGTTCAACTATCGTTAAAATCGAAGACTAAGCTACACGCAGGCGAAGGTCGATACCCCGCAGCCCGGCTGCATTGCAAGCGTGATGTGCAGCTTGCCGCGGGGTATTTGCTTTAATGCCGTGTCTGTATGGGGTAAGTATTGATTTGGCTTTTCCGGCAGCACAAGCATGCTGTTGCAGCAGGGTGTTATGCAGTTATGGGGCATGGCCTTAGAGCCTGTTATTATATATTATGGAGGATAACCATGGAGTATATTTTGTATGAACAGAAGGGCAATTATGCAATTATTACCATCAATCGCGAGAAGGCTTTGAATGCGCTGAATTCTACAGTTTTGGAGGAGCTGGACAAGACTCTCGACGAGGTGAACCTTGACGAGGTGAGAGCCTTGATTCTTACCGGCGCAGGACAGAAGTCTTTTGTAGCCGGCGCGGATATAGGGGAGATGAGCACTCTTACAAAGGCGGAGGGCGAAGCCTTCGGAAAGAAGGGCAACGATGTGTTCCGTAAGCTGGAGACATTCCCGATTCCCGTAATTGCGGCTGTAAACGGTTTTGCCCTTGGCGGCGGCTGTGAGATTTCCATGAGCTGCGATATCAGGATTTGTTCCGATAACGCCGTTTTCGGTCAGCCCGAGGTGGGTCTGGGCATTACTCCCGGCTTTGGCGGAACCCAGAGGCTTGCGCGTTTGGTGGGGGCAGGAATGGCAAAGCAGATGATTTACACCGCACGCAATATTAAGGCTGACGAGGCTTACAGAATCGGTCTGGTGAATGCCGTGTATACGCAGGAGGAGCTGCTTCCCGCAGCGGAGAAGATGGCGGCAGGTATCGCAAAGAACGCTCCTATTGCAGTGCGTAACTGCAAGAGGGCTATAAACGAGGGGCTTGACGTAGATATGGATGCGGCAATCGTGATTGAAGAAAAGCTTTTTGGAGACTGCTTCGAGAGCTATGACCAGAAGGAAGGAATGGCTGCATTTTTGGAGAAGAGAAAGGTAGAAGCTTTCTTAAATAAGTAATTCATTAAGTGATTTGTTAAAACAGGTTAATAAACATTTTGTTATGAGCGGATGAATCCGAGTAATAAGTAATCAAAATATTTTAAATATCAAGGAGGAACTTTCCATGAAAGTAGGTATTATTGGTGCAGGTACCATGGGTGCCGGAATTGCACAGGCTTTTGCTATGACCGAGGGCTATGAGGTGTGCTTATGTGATATTAAGCAGGAGTTTGCCGACGGCGGTAAGGCAAGAATCTTAAAGAATCTGAATTTCTTAGTAGGCAAGGAGAAAATCAGTCAGGAGAAGGCTGACGCTATCGCAGCTAAGATTGTAACGGGACTTAAGGACATCTGTACGGATTGTGACCTTGTAATTGAGGTTGCCCCCGAGAATATGCAGATTAAGAAGACTACCTTCAAGGAATTACAGGATATTGTAAAGCCTGACTGTATTTTTGCGACCAACACATCCTCCCTTTCCATTACCGAGATTGGCGCAGGTCTGGACAGACCTATGATAGGTATGCACTTCTTCAACCCTGCGGACAGAATGAAGCTGGTTGAGGTTATCGCAGGCGAGAACACTCCTGTGGAGCTGGTTGAGAAGATTAAGGGCATTGCCGCAGAAATCGGCAAGACTCCCGTAGAGGTTAAGGAAGCTCCCGGCTTTGTGGTAAACAGAATTTTAATTCCTATGATTAACGAGGCAATCGGTATCTATGCGGACGGTATCGCAAGCGTTGCAGACATTGACGAGGCAATGAAGTTAGGTGCGTCTCATCCCATGGGGCCTCTGGCCTTGGGCGATTTGGTGGGTCTTGATATCGTGCTTGCAATCATGGAGGTATTACAGAACGAGACCGGCGATCCCAAATACCGTCCTCATCCCCTTCTCAGAAAGATGGTTCGCGCAGGCAAGCTTGGTAAGAAGACGGGCAAGGGCTTCTATGACTACTCTAAGTAATTCGCACCGGGCCTGAGCATGCCGTCCGATGCAGCATAGGGCATACTTGTCTGTGTTTCGGGCGATAAAAGATTATGTAAATTATTTAATTATATATGGAGGAAATATTATCATGGATTTCACTTTGAAAAAAGAACATGAAATGGCGCGCACTCTTTTTAAAGAGTTCGCTGAAAAAGAAGTAAAGCCCTTGGCGGTTGAGGTGGACGAGACGGAAGAATTCCCTCGCGCTACAGTGGAAAAAATGGCTAAGGCAGGCTTTCTGGGTATTCCCATTCCAAAGGAGTACGGCGGACAGGGCTGCGACGTTCTGACCTATGCTATCTGTGTGGAGGAGCTTTCTAAGGTCTGCGGCACCACAGGCGTTATCGTTTCGGCACATACGTCACTTTGTTGTGACCCCATTCTTACTTATGGTACGGAAGAGCAGAAGCAGAAATATCTTCCCGATTTGGCACAGGGCAGGAAGCTTGGCGCATTCGGTCTTACCGAGCCGGGCGCAGGTACCGACGCGCAGGGTCAGCAGACCAAGGCTGTGCTGGACGGAGACGAGTGGGTATTAAACGGCTCCAAGATTTTCATCACAAACGGTAAGGAAGCCGACATATATGTAATTTTTGCCGTAACAGGCGTAATTGAGAAGCGAGGCAAGATGATCAAGGAGATTTCCGCATTTATCGTTGAGAAGGGAACTCCCGGCTTCACCTTCGGTACAAAGGAGAAGAAGATGGGTATCCGCGGTTCTTCTACTTATGAGTTGATTTTTACCGACTGTCGTATTCCCAAGGAAAATATGCTTGGACAGCAGGGTAAGGGCTTTGGTATCGCTATGCATACGTTGGATGGCGGACGTATCGGTATTGCGGCTCAGGCGCTGGGTATCGGCGAGGGCGCTCTGGAGAGAACCATAGAATATGTTAAGGAAAGAAAGCAGTTCGGCCGTGCCATCGGCGCATTCCAGAACACACAATTCCAGCTGGCTGACATGGCGACAAAGGCACAGGCTGCACAGTTTATGGTTTACAAGGCTGCATGCACCAAGGATCAGTACACTAAGGATCATAAGACCTCTTATAATGTTGAGGCGGCAATGGCTAAGCTGTACGCGGCAGAGATGGCTATGGAAGTTACCACAAAGGCAGTTCAGCTTCATGGCGGTTATGGCTACACCAGAGAATACGAGGTTGAGCGTATGATGCGTGACGCTAAGATTACCGAGATTTATGAGGGCACAAGCGAGGTCCAGAGAATGGTAATCAGCGCGGCACTGCTGAAATAAAGAAGATTACCGCGGAAAGACCTCGCTCGCGAGGTCCAGAGAATGGTAATCAGCGCGGCGCTGCTGAAATAAAGAAGATTACCGCGGAAAGACCTCGCTCGCGAGGTCCAGAGAA